>CBDBHK010000025.1:0-510731 GCA_965205615.1 Acidobacteriota bacterium
CACCCGGACATAGCCGATGCGCTGACCGAGCAAGGCGTCCCTGCTGAATCCAATCTGTCAGGAAGAACTTTATAACCCTGGACGGGATGTGTCCATCAATCCAAATGAGAACTCTATTCTGACGCCTCAGCGCCCCGTCCCTGACGCCAGGCTAGGGTGTGCCTCAACTGGACAGAGCATTCGCTGGGATGTTGGCCGTGTTTACGTGGTTCGTGCGGACATCCGTGATGGTTCTTAGCGCACGATTTCTTCCGTTTCGTGAGATGACCCCAGTTGGTCCTTGAAGGTGAGCGACGGCCTCACAGCGCTTTGACCTATCGGTCGCCAGCGACGGGGGCCGAACTCCCCAGGTCACAGACATCAGTGTGCCGCAGCAAGCGGCGTGAGAGATGGGAGTAGGCCTCCCGCAACCGGCTTGCAGGAGCAGGTTGCAAACCACCGTAAGTGGCTGTGGTCAAAAGCCGCGGTCGTGAGCGTTACGGAAAAGGTGCTCTAGAAGCATCAGGTGTGGATCAGGAAGACGAACACAAGTGAACCACCGTTCAAGTGCCGAAAGGACGAGATGGTGTCGAAACCGGGGAGTTGATGTTGCCCCGGGACGAATCTGGCGGAAACCTGTCTACTGGCCAGGTGGCACCCGGCATAGAGGTGGCGTGAGCTTGATCTGGGCTCTCATGTTGAACTGCGGGAACCTGGAGCAACGATGCTAAGAGAAAGGCACAAGCAGAGAACCTGCGAGGCCGACAGTATCGAAGCGTTGCCCAGGGGCGGACAAGCTCGTAGTAGCGATGAGGCTGTCGTAATGGCAGCGGAGCGAAGGGGCTTGGTCACTCGGCTACAGACAAGCGGCCAACTGCTAGGCAGGAGGAGCCCTTGAAAGTAGCAAAGCCATTTTGTGGCTTGAGTGATAGGAGCCGGATGAGCTGAGAGGTTCACGTCCGGTTCTTGGAGGGGCTGGGGGTGAGACTCCCCCGGCCTACTCAACCAGCCTCTATCCCTTGGGGTGGACTTCAGTTGGTCCCGGGTCTACCTTAGTGGGTGGTACCACTCGTGGGGGCAGGTCAGTCGTTCCGCGCTGCGATAATCTCTTCCAGGGTGCCCACGTCCTCAGCCATCAAACCGATCCCTTCCGCAATCTCGGGGCTTACTTCAATGAGAAGACCCAGCGGCAGGGCCTTGTGAAATTCATCCTTGGTTTCGACTGAGAGCACCGGCTGGCCGTCGGTCCATTTCTTGCGGATCATGGGTGTCCTTAGACAGTGTGGCGTGACAGTCGGAGTCGGATTGTCAATCGACGAGCCGCTTGTCACGTGTTGTATGCTAAAAAGTGCCGTGAGTTGGATGAAGCTTGTACCGGCCTTGGCGACGGCCCTCGTTCTTCTCGTCGCTGTTCGAACTGACGCTCAGAGCTTGGGTGGTTCGCCGCCTTCCATGAACCGCCAGCACCGGCAGGCGCGGACCCACGACTTCACGTTCATGGAAAGCGCGGCCCGCATCAGACGTTTCGTGGCGTCCAATCTCATCGTCCCGCTCGAAGGCAACAGCGATTACCTCCTGCATGAGGTGTCCTATCCCTATGCCCGCCCGGCCGTCCGGCTGTTTATCGAGAGGCTGTCGCGGCAGTTCCGCTCAACATGCGGCGAAACGCTCACCGTGACCAGCCTGACGCGGCCCGTTGACGAACAGCCTGGCAACGCGCACGGCCGATCGGTGCACCCCACGGGTATGGCGGTCGATTTGCGGGTGCCCCGCACCCAGCAGTGCCGCGACTGGTTGAACCGGGTGCTGCTCTCCCTGGAGGCCGCCGGCGTGTTGGAAGCCACGCGGGAACGGAGCCCAGCGCACTATCACGTGGCGGTATTCCCCATTCAGTATGAGCAGTATGTCCAAAGGCTGCAGTCCCGTCGCCGCAGCTACGTGGTGCAACGCGGCGACGCGCTGGTGCGCATCGCCCGCCGGACTGGCACCTCGGTGGAGGCCCTAGTGGCCGCGAACGGCCTGACCAGCAACCGGATCTACCCGGGCACGGTCCTCCGCATTCCCAACTGATGGTCTTAACTGACTTCAGCCACCCGCGAGATTCACCCGGATCGAGCGCGGTCATCCTCCAATGGGACCGGGCTCGGGGAGTATGCCGATTCGGCCACCCTCGAACACACCCTCAAATTCAAAGAAGCAGGCACGCTAGCAGGTCATCGGGATGTGTTGGGGTTCCGACAGTAACGGAGCAGAATCGCACGTTAAGGGCCGCTCTTGGGACCGCCTAGCGAGCCAGGACCTGTCTCTCCCTCGGTTTCTCAAGGAACCATCCGGCGCTACGTAGCGGTAGGTCCGTTCCCGGATCAGCTCTCGTTCGAATTCCGCCAAAGCCGCGAAGAGCGCGAAGACCAACTTTCCGCTGGGGGTCGTCGTGTCGATGCTGGCCCCTTGGCCGGCGAGCACCCGGATCCCGATGTCCCTGTCGTTGAGGTCTTGCACCAGGTTGACGAGATGGCGGAGATTGCGACCGAGGCGATCGAGCCTCCAGACGACGATCACGTCTCCCGGCCGCGCCGCCTTGAGGAAGGCGGCGAGCCCCGGGCGGTCCTCACGCTCTCCGGACGCTTGGTCCTGGTAGAGCGCGTCGTCGCTGACGCCGGCCTCGCGCAGAGCATCCCTCTGCAGGTCGAGGCTCTGGGAACCGTCCGCCTTCGATATCCGCGCGTAGCCGATCAGCACTGGCGTCTCCAAAACGACCGTTTCTGTGACACCTGAGAAGGGAGCGAAATCCGTGCCTTAGGTGGTCTCACAATCGGTATCTTAAACTAAGACTCGGAAACCCTCGGCTCCAATCGGAAGAGACATCAGTGCGTTGCATCTATTTTCTCAGAGACTGAGTTGGCTAGGTTGGCCAGCTTTCCCGAGGAAATCCCGGGCGATGACCTGATCAGAGCATTCACGCTGACGGGTGCCGACCGAGACCTCGTCGCCATCCGGCGGGGGGCAGCAAACCGCTTGGGGCTCGCGCTTCAGCTTTGTGCACTTCGCTACCTCGGCTTCGTTCCGCGCAATTTGAGCGCAGCTCCGCGATCCGCCGCCTGCTTTGTCGCGGACCAGCTCGAGGTCAGCCCGGACGAGATTCAATCCTACGCTCGACGCGAGCAGACGCGCTTCACAGCACTTCACCGAGGTTCGGGAACACCTCGGCTTCTCGATGCTCCGGTCACGGGACTTGGAAGAACTCGAAGCTTGGCTTGTCGAACGGGCCCTTGAGCACGATGCTCCAAAGGTTCTCTTTCACCCCGCGCATCCGGGACTTGGGCGCTCAGCGCTTGTATCGTCTCGATGCTCCTCCGCGGAAAGAAGGGGTCGCGGTTCTGCTGAAGGGATTGGTTCGGAGCAAGACCCTACTCGACAACTGGGACGAACTCCTCCGGGTGGCCGGCTCACTCAAGTTGGGTTGGATGACCGCATCGCTCCTGATTTCGAAGCTCCAGGCTGGCGCAAGAGAGAACGTCTTGTCCCGAGCCCTCCGCGATCTCGGGCGCCTCGTCAAGACCCAGTTCATCTTGAGAAGGGTCCCACTCTCCACCGCCTGAAGGCGGTGGATTCGACATGCGACTGAAGTCGCCTAAAGACCTCGCTTCGCTCGCAGGCTGACTACTCAGTGACCCGAAAATCGTCGTCTCGGGTCTCGACATCTTGGGTTTCTATATACTCTGCAACCATCGTATCGCTCACATTCCCAGTCGTCGCCACGAAGTACCCTCGTGCCCAAAGATGTCGTCCCCAAAACTCCTTGCGCAACTTGCGGTGATCTTGCAGTAGATGATGCGACGTTTTCCCTTTGATCGCCTGCATCACTCGGCTCGGCGCCAATCTCGGCGGCACATCCAACAACAAATGCACATGATCGGGTCGCACATGCCCCTTCACGATCTCGATATCCAACGATCGGCAAATCTCTCGCGTCAGATCCCGCACCTCTTGCCCGATCTCTCCTCGCAGAGCCGGCTTGCGGTACTTGGTGATGAACACAAAGTGATATCTCAGCCGATACACTGCATGCGAACTTTTCCGATACTCAGACACCTCCGCAGTGTACCCCCAAGCCTCCTGAAGGCTTCGCCTAAAGGCGAGGGGGTTCACCCATCCCAGAGTGGGACCCTAAGGTGGATTGAGAACCCCGATTATCGTCGTCGAATCCACCGCCAGCTGAAAGGGGTGTACCGTTCTTTCTGTAATTTGAGGAAGGTGAGCTAAAAGGATCAGAGGTCTGGGGCAGGATTTCTCCAAAAACAGAAACGCGAGTCTGGCAAGGAGAATCAAATGAACCCAGATCTGGAAAAGAGAGTACCACGGGAGATCCGGCGGAGTTGATCGAGGAAGGAACAGAAGCCTTTCGAGGAATCCTGGAGAAGTTGTTCAACGTGGCGATGCAGTTGGAAAGAAGCGAGTTTCTGGGAGCGGAAGCGTACGAGAGAACAGCCAGTCGGCGAGGCTATCACAACGGATTCAAAGGCAAGCGGATTCAGACTCGAGTGGGAGAGCTGCACTTGGAGATTCCACAGGTGCGTGGGTTGAGGTTTTATCCCAAGTCGCTGGAGAGGGGCTGCCGTTCGGAGAAGGCCCTGAAGCTGGCCATTGCCGAGATGTATGTGATGGGAGTCTCGACGAGGAAAGTCACCGAGATCACGGAGCAGCTGTGTGGGTTGGAGATCTCGGCCACCCAGGTCTCGAGAGTGGCGGGGATGCTGGACGAAGAGCTGGAAGAGTTTCGAAGCCGGGAGCTGGGAGAGTATCCGATCGTGTATCTGGATGCCCACTACGAGAAGGTTCGAAGAGGCGGCAGGGTGCAGGACGTGGCGATCCTGAAAGCCATCGGAGTCAATCGTTTCGGGACCGCGGGAGGTGTTGGGTCTGAGCGCCAGGATCAGTGAAGCGGAGGTGCATTGGCGAGGGTTTCTGGGAGATCTGCACAAGCGTGGACTGAGAGGGGTCGAGCTGTTTGTCAGTGACGATCACGAAGGACTGAAGGCGGCCAGGCGGGCAGTTTATCCGTCGGTGCCCTGGAACCGTTGTCAGTTTCACCTGAGTAAAAACGCCCAACAATATGCTCGCCGCAAAGAGGACAAGCCCCGCATCGCCCAGGCCATGCGGGACATTTTCGATGCCCCGTCTCGAGAGGATGCCGAGGAGCTCAAGGGTGAAGTCGTCAAGAAGTTCGAAAAGATTGCACCGGAGTTCGTGAGCTGGCTGGAAGACAACCTGGATGAAGGGCTGACAGTGTTTGATTGTCCGAGGAGCTGGTGGCGAAGGATCCGAACCATCAACGGACTGGAGAGACTGCACCGGGAGATCCGGAGACGAACCCGGGTGGTGGGAATCTTTCCCCACGAAGCATCGGCGCTGCGGCTCATCTCGGCTGTGCTTGCAGAGATACACGAGGAGTGGTTAACCGACCGGCAATACCTGAACCTGGCCGGCTGGAAAAAACAAGTGGAGCAATTCTTCCCTACAGGCCCTAGCCCGGATTATGCAAGAACCGTAGTTCGGTGTTGAAAAACGACTCGAGAAGTGGCCCAACTCGGAAGCGGGCAGGTGTGACAGGCGGATTTGCGAAGAATATGGGTTGGCGAGGCGTCTGAGTGGTTTGGGGAGTGAATTTCAGACAGATCTGGGCCTGGATGAGTGTCGGAAGCGGTTTTTCGGGGGAGCTGGGAAAAGCTAACTGGAGTTGAGGCGACTCAAGACGAGGTGGAAGAGGGGTTGTTCGGGAAAGGCTGAGGAAAGATGGACCCAGATGCGTCGAGTGGTTTGTCGGATCCGGGCCCCAATCTTGAGGACCCGACGACGTAAGGTTTCGATTTCGAGCTTGTGCCAGGGGGTTCCGTGAAGATAGTCGCGCAGGCGAACGAACATCTGGTAAGCCAGTGCATGCAGGAGGAGTCGAAACTGATTGGCCAGGAATCGATGACAGCTGAGTCGGTCCATGCTCAGATGATTCTTGAAGGCCTTGATGAAGTTCTCGGTCTGCCCTCGGTTTGTGTAGTGGTCATAAAGTGATTGGGAGCAGAGATCGTCCCGGTTGGTAACTACAAAGCGACGATTGATCCCACGCTGATCGACCTCCACTTTGACAATGACGCGACGGGATCGATCCCAGCTGTGGGCTCGATAAAGAAACTCGTCAAACTGACGCTGTTTTTCCTCCAGCTCAAGGAACCTTTCCCGAGTCGAATCCAGCAGGGGCTCGACCACTCGCTGCAGGCGAGGGTTTCGGCTTAACCCGATGACATATTGGAGTTTATTCTCTTCACATTCACAGAACTCGTAGAGCCGAGGCGTGGCAAAGCCGCTGTCGGCCCGAATCTCAATCTCGACATCCGTCCCCACTGCTTGTCGGATGGCCTCCACGACTCGCTTCAGAATGGGCACGATGTGAGAGGCAGCCCCCTTGTTGCCAGGTCTCAACACGGCACAGACCAGGTCTCCCGTGTCGGCATCGAAGATCAGCCAAGGATGCAAAATGTGGTTTCGGTAATACCCGTGGTAGAAGGAGAACTCCTGTTGGCCGTGAGTGTGGTCGTCGGTACTGTCCAGATCCAGGATGATCTTGCTGGGACGTCTCTTCTTCAGGGAGCGCACATAACGGCCTAGCAGCCACCGGCTCAGACGCATCAGATCCTTCTTGGTGACGGAGTTCTCCAGGCGGGAGAAAGTCGGCTGGGTGGCCAAATCGGGATCGCTCTCTGGCAACTGATCACAGACTGTCTTGAGCATCGGATCCGAGCGCAGCGTATCGGCGTCGTTACAGTCTTCGTAGCCGGCCACGATCTGCAAGACTCGTTGTCGGATCAACTTCAACAGGTCATGACGAATGTAGCGTTGGTCTCGACTTTCCGAAATACAGGAACTGAAGCCCTCGCACAATCGATGTTGACGATCCAGCGATCCAAACAACAACCATCCTGCGTCGGAAGTGAGGCTCCCCCCATCAAAACGAGCCGTGATGTTTCTGTGGCTATGAAATGGCAGGGTATTCTGGCAGACTGTTTTTGACATTGCCGTAGCTCCTGTTTAGGGTCTTTGTTTCTCTAAACCCTTTTATATCAGAGAGCTACGGCCTTTTTTCTGGGCCCACATCTCACTTGAATTTAGATCTCTTGCATAATCCGGGCTAGCCCGCATAGATCACCGATTTGGAAATGAAGGTGATTTTGGCAGGCCGGAACGGTGGTCTGAGAGTTTCGCTATCGATCCGGTCCAGGTCGAGTGATGCGGTGGTGTGGATGGTCGTAAATGGAGCGTTTTTCGGGTTCGGAAGAGCGTGACGGAATGTATTCAGGCAGAGCTCGGCCGGAGCGATGGAACGATTTCGTTTTTGGGGGCGTTTGATCGGGACAGACCTCAGCAGCGCAGAGGAATGGCCTGGAGGTTTCGAACGACGGCAGCGAAGACCTCGCTGTAGGGATAGGCTTCCGACATGGAGATCCAGACGTGGCGGACCGTGAGGCGGACCTTGGGCGCCGATCTTGAGGAGCTTCAAGCGAATCGTCTGACACTGAGCGCGAGCCAGGGGGGTCTGCTTCAGTCCGAGACGACGCAAGGCGTGCATGAGCATGTAGGCGGCGGAGGACAGATACAGCCGGAGTTGATTGGCGCGCATCGTTGCCGCGCTGGTCCGGTCGGCGAACAGACCCAACTGCTGTTCTTTTATGCGGTTCTCCATGTCGCCCCGCGCACAGTAGAAGTCTTCGTAGAGCGCGCGGGCCCCCAGGCGTTCCGGCGACAGGGAGGTGACGACGAATCGGGGATTGGCGCCTTTGTCCAGGAACTCGGCCTTGCCGACGACGCGTCGCTCCGAGGTCCAACTGTGGCGAGTCCGGTAGCGGAAATCCTTGAACACCCGCGCCGGTCGCCCGGTGGCGTTGAACTCGGCTTCGGCCTGAGTCATCGCTTCGGCGCTCTCTGACTTGAGCCGATCATTGTTGGCCAACCCCATCACGTAATCCACGTGATGGTCTTCACACCAGCGGAGCAAGTCATCCCGGCAAAAGCCCGAGTCGGCCCGGATGACGATCGAGACCTCCGGCCAGCTCTGCCGAATCCGGCCGACGATCCGTTCCAGTTCCTCCACCGATCCCGCGGCCCCATCGATATTGGAACACCGCAACCGGGCGCACAGCAGATGCTCCCCCGAGAAGATGTACAGCGGGAGATAACAGTAGTGGCGGTAGTAACCGTGAAAGAACCGGCCTTCCTGCTGGCCATGGATCGGGTCGTCGGTCGCATCCAGATCCAGCACCATCTCCTCGGGCGCCGATTCGTGGGACTCCACGAAGGCATCCACCATCCAGCCGTCGATCCGGTCCGGGTCCATCGCGATCTTCTTGTACCGCTCCTGCTCATCGACCTCGGCGCCGGTCAACTCCAACCGGTTCAGCGTACACCTGCCCGCCAGCGCCTTCCCCCGATCTGAGGCCTGCCGCCGCCTCTCCCCCAACGGATCGGCCTTATTCACCGCCACCGCCAGCATCGGATCGGTGCGCAACTGATCATGATCGTTCAGATCCTCGTACCCCAGACAGAGTCCGTAGATGCGCTGCCCCAACAACTCCTCGACCGTGTGTTCGATCAACCGCGGATCCCGGTGATCCCTGAAACACTCAGCTAGTCCGGCGATCAGACCCGTCCCCCTCTCGACCTCTCGCAACAGCAGCACCCCTGCATCGGAGGTGATCTTCCCGCCGTCGAACCGCGCCTTCACTTTGCGTTGAAATAGTTGGTGAAATTCGAACCTGGCTTGTTTACACCCTGTTCTCATAAGGGCCGCCTCCGTTTGGCTTTGAAGTCTTTCATTCAAAACGCTTTATACCAAACAGGGCGGCCTTTTCAGGTCCTATCGGTGAGAAATGGCGGCTAGGCCGGGTCAGCGTTCTGACAACGGGCACCGAACCCGCCGTCGGCTCCGCTGTGATCAGCGCCAACGAGCGGCTTGGAGGCACCATTCGCTTCGAGATCCCGGGGATTGGAATCGCCGGCGTACCGGCCAGTCCCTCTATGCGCGGCTTCATCGTTCCAGTCAGAAACCAGGGAGGTATCGATACGGGAATCGCTTTCCTGAACCCTTTGGGGGATGCGGTCACGGTCGAGGTGAGCCTGCTGGATGCTGCCGGAGATCCCATTGAAGGAGCCGAAGACCTCCTGGAGCTTCCTCCTCTTGGACACCGGGCCCTGTTCATCACTCAACTCTTCGAAGGACTCCAGTCGCCCTTCACGGGATCCCTGCTGGCCGTTGCACAGGACGGTCGAATTGCCGCGGTGGCCGTAGAACTGGGGGCACGGCCGGGAGAGTTCACGACGCTCACGGTGACACCGTTGGAGGGGAACTGATCGGTTGGCGGTTGGTAGGGTCGCCTCTACGAATCCAGACCGGTCAGGTAATGTCGTAGGGGCCGGTCTCGTGCCGGCCCGGTTAGCGGGCGACCACCAGGGTCGCCCCTACGGTCCTGGTTGACGTCCCACTCGTGAGGCAGCCTGGCAGCGCTCAGCTCTGGTAGAAGACCAGCGTGTTGTGGGGGATCCGGTGCTGGTCAATTTCCTCGCCGCTTACGATCTGTCCGTCCGGAAGGCGATAAAAGGTGGAGGGGTAATTCCACTTGCTTCCGGCGATCTGGCAGGGCAACCGACCGCTTGTAATGTGTCCCCCGTACACATAGCCGACCAGGATCCGGGTGCCCGGGGGCAATTTTTCCAGTAGCGAACGGCTCTCGGCATCTTCCTGGATGTCTTCGCCGGTGCGAACCGAGCCGCCGGGAAGAAAATAGATCGTCGTATCTTCAGCAAAGACATCACCCACGACTTCCCGGGCACCCCTGGCCTCCTGGCTGATTTCCACGAAGCCTTCGAACTTCACAGTGGGGGCAGGCTGCCTGATCTCGACCCGGGTGCCGGCCGGAATCTGGTCCCAGTTCGCGATCTCGTCGCCCCTGAGCGTCTTTCCATCGGGGAAGTGGTAAAGAGTCCCCGAGCTGTCGTACTCCTCCCGCGCGATGGTCCAGGCCGACCATCCCCGGGCGATCACATTTGAATGGACGGGTTGACTTGCGGGGGTGGCTGCGTACAGAAAGTGGTGCAGCTCCGGGTCGGCAACGCGAAGCCGTCCCGCCTTCACCTCCGGATCCTCAAAGGGCTTGTCCGAAACTCCCAGTCGTTCCCGCACATCGGCTCTGGCGAAGATCATCGCGCAACGCTTCCGGCCACGATGGTTGTAGCGATGAAAGCGGTTGGGACGTCCGTAAGCGACCATCGAATGAGTCAGAATGCGGTTATCGGAAACGTTGTAGAGTGATCGAAGCTGGCGCAGCAGCTCCGCCAGTGCCGCATACTGTTGCAGGGTGATGTCGCGGTTATGATAGCCGGTGACTTCTATGCCGATTGAATGTTCATCGATCTTCTTCTCGCCGTCCCAGTAGCTCCTTCCCGCATGAGTCGCGATTCTTGTCCGGTGGATGATCCGGTAGACCCTGCCGTCCAGACCTACGAAATAGTGCGCTTCGCCCAGCCGGCGAATCTTCTTGAGCGATCCCTCCTCCCGACCTTCGGTCGTGTGCAGGACGATATACTTGGTGGACGGCCGCACAGCCCTCTTCTTGTTGACGGGGCTGTACAGATCCCGGATGTTCAGAGACGGCTGATCCTCCCCGACAAGGGTGCCGGAATCGATCGATATCAGTCCCACTCCGATAGCCATCGAAAGCAGGGTCCTTCGAGGCGCCTTCCGAGCGGAGAAGACCCTTTGAATACAGTTGCCCCTGGACATTATGCTTCAGTTTACAGGGAAGAACTGTCACATCCTGTTTCACCTGGCCTGGGCAAGTCTGGTTGATTAAGGACCTCAATCGGACTTAAATACTCGAATAGCTCGAGAAAACGGAGGCCAACATGACAGGCCATCAGGACGAAGGGGCAATGGACCGAGAGCGTTTCGAATCGAAGGTGCCGGCGGCGCCACTGTCGGAGATGGATCGGAATGAGCTGCTTCGCCTGGCCCGAGAAGCCATTGCGGCGTACCTGACCCGCGGCGAGATCCCGTCCCCGGAAACGGAATCGAAATTTCTCCTGGAGCAGCGAGGTGTATTCGTCAGCCTCCACACCCGGGGCACGGGCGCACTCCGGGGATGCCTGGGAGAATTCCAGGCCCGGCGCCCTCTGCTTGAATCGGTGACCGGCATGGCCGTTGCCGCGGCTACTCGGGATCCGCGTTTTCCGGCCGTCACCAGCGCTGAACTTCCGGATCTCCAGATCGAGATCAGCGCTCTCACACCGCTGCTTCCGATCCGACCCGAGCAAATCCGGGTCGGGCAACACGGTCTGATGATCGCACGCGAAGGGAAAAAAGGACTGCTGCTACCCCAGGTGGCCGTGCAGTACGGTTGGGACCGGGAGGAATTTCTAGGCAATCTGTGCCTCAAGGCCGGCCTCGGAAAGGAGGCCTGGCAGGCCGCCGGTACGGAACTCCTGGCCTTTGAAACGGAAGTCTGGGCGGAAACTTAGGACAGTGATCGATATAAAGCTGTCAACTTGATCGGGGTAACAGTTTGTAATTCCATTCCCCATGGAACGCATCGCGGACCAGCGCGATTGCGTCCATCTGTTCCTGGGTCACCTTGACTCCCGTGGGATACTGACCGGCGTCGAGTTCGGCCAGGACCCGGAGCCCGGTCGCCGTCCGGGTGTTCCCGATACGGTCGACGATAGTCTCATACGTCGTCAGCGGGGTACCGCGCCAGTTCGCCGTGATGTGACAGAAGAGCCGGTGCTCGATCTTGTTCCACTTGCTGGTGCCGGGTGGAAAATGGCTCCCCTGGATGGTCAGTCCGGTCTCGTCGGCCAACTGTTGGAGCTCATGCTTCCAGGCGCGATACCGATATCCGTTGCTCCCGCCCGAATCGGCCGTGATGAACAGGGCTGTGGCATCGGGGTAGGCGCCGCAGCCCATCTGGTGCCACCAGTGGCGAATCGACGCCACCGCGAACATCGGTGTGTCATGGTCCCATCCCACGCTCACCCAGGCTTCGTTGCGCGCCATGTCGTAGACACCGTACGGAATCGCATTGCCCTCCGCGTCGCTTGGGAAATCATGGACCAACACCGCCGCCGGCGTCCCCTTCGGCTGCCATTCCCGCCCGCCGTTCTTGAAGTTCCCGACCATCTCCTTCTTCTTTGTGTCGACCGAGATCACCGGCTGCCCGTCGGCCAAAAACGCGTCCGCGGTCGCGTTGATGTACTCGAACTGCGCGTTACGGTCCGGGTGGCTCGCTCCCTCCTGACGCTTGCGGACCGATTGCAGCCGGTAGCCCAGTTGATGCAGCATCCGGCCGACGGTGGTCGAACTCACTCGCCACCCCTGTTGTGCCAGCACCGCGGCCAGCTTCGCCCGACTCTTGCATGTCCAGCGTAGCGGCGAGGTCGGGTCTCCGCGTGTCAGCGGGTCCACCAGACCTTCCAGTGCCGCCAGCAGACCGGGCTGGCTCTGTTCGAGACGGGGCCGTCCGGCACCCGGACGCCGTACCCGGTCTGTCGGCGCTTCGCCTTGCGAGATCTCCCGGCGACCCTTCCGAATCGTCTCCCGGGCCAGACCCGTGGCCGACGACACCAGCGCATCCCCGCCATAGCCGATGGACAGAGACTCGGCGGCCGCCCACCGGCGGCGACTGCGCTCATCCAACACGGGCGAAACTGCCGTATACTTCGCGACGATGCTGGCTTCCAATTCCACGTTGCGCTTCATGCCACCGAAACAAACAACAAAACCCAGAAGACGGCAAGTTAATTTCCGTCACTGTCCTTAGTACTCCCGTCCGTAGTGGCAGTCGGGCGGGCTGCCGGCAGCCCTTGTGGTATAAAGGCTCCGTGAAATTCCAGAAGTGATGGTGAGGCTTTCGAAATAAGGCGACGTCCTCGAGAGCTATGCAGCGGTGGGGCGCGGGGCCTATCAACTCGATGACGGAACCGGTCAACTCTGGATCGTCTCAGACGGGGAGCTCCCCAGGAACGGAGCCCGAGTTCTGGTCAAAGGCAAGGTCCGGGACGGCTTCAAGCTGGGCGGTCTTGCCGACCTCCCTGAAGATGCAGGCTCGTCGGTCGTCCTGGTCGAGTCGTCCCACCAGGAAACCGACAAGCCCTGAGGGCACCCGCACTCCGGAGATCCTGATTGTTTTCCGCGGGATCCCATCCGGAATGATCCAAATGCTGTAAGCTGTGCCAGATCTGCAACAAGAAGACAATGCTCGAAGGGGGTCAAGGGTCATGAAGATCGTTTTTCCGGACGAATCAACCATCGGCCTCGACAGCGACGTCGACTTTTCGGTGCTCCGAGAACTGGGAGACTATACCGGTTACGACCACTCGTCTGAGGACGAGATGATTGAAAGAGCCGCCGGCGCCGAAGTCGTGATCCCTAACAAGGTCAGGATGACACCCCGGGTCATCGAGTCATTGGATTCCCTGCAGCTGATCGCTGAAATCGCAACGGGATACGATAACGTCGACCTGGGGGCTGCCCAGGCAAATGGGGTCACGGTCTGTAACGTAGCCGGCTATGCCGAGAACACTGTCCCTCAGCACACTTTTGCCCTGATTCTCAATCTGGCCACCAAAGCTCACCTGTATCACGCCGACGTCATGGCGGGAGAGTGGGCCAGATCGAGTTCGTTCAACCTGCTGAACTACCCGGCCTTCGAGCTCACGGGGCTGACCATTGGGATCATTGGCTTCGGTACTATCGGCCGGGGAGTGGCACGGATTGCCGAGGGCTTCGGCATGAAGGTTCTGGCCTTCGACATCGTCGAGATCCAGGGGTCCGACTACACCAACACCGATCTTGAAACCATTTTTCGGGAGTCGGACATCCTGACGGTGCACAGCCCCCTGACCGATCAGACGCGCAACCTGATTGACGCGGACGTTTTGAACAGAATGAAAACCACGGCCATGATTATCAATACGGCGCGGGGCGGGATCGTGGATGAGGAAGCCCTGGCCGCGGCCCTGAACAGCGGTCGGATTGCCGGGGCAGGATTTGACGTCCTGACTTCGGAGCCCCCGGTTGACGGCAATGTCCTGCTGGGCGCTAAGAACATCATCATTACGCCCCACTGCGCCTGGTCCGCACGCCAGGCTCGACAGAAGTTAGTGGATGAAACCGCGGAGAACATTCGGGCTTTTTTCGCCGGGACGCCTCGCAACGTGATTGTTTAGCGGTCCGTCGAGACCAGGACTCCGGAGAGGCTGGGTACTCACTTCCATAAATACGATGATGTTTGTTGGGAGCGCGACGGAGACCAGATTGAGGCGAGACGACGAGTCGATGCAGGGACATCGGCGAGGAGGAACAACGAAGAGATGGGCCCGTCCCGCCCCAACCCTGCGGGCGGATGGGGGGTGCGGGCGATCTCTTTGTCGTTCGTC
This sequence comes from Acidobacteriota bacterium, assembly GCA_965205615.1. Classification (GTDB taxonomy): domain Bacteria; phylum Acidobacteriota; class UBA6911; order RPQK01; family CBDAPI01; genus CBDAPI01. Next base: position 14,455 of record CBDBHK010000025.1, read on the forward strand.
GTCAACGATGCTACTGCATCGCCTCCTCCTCTCTTCGCAATCTCACCTCGCAAGACCCATCCGCAAACATCATCATATTTATGGAAGGGAGTACTAAGCAAACAGTGGGAATCCTACAGCAGCATCCTCATCTTCTCGAGCTGGTCTATTCCGCCACCCGCAATCTGCTCCACCCGTTTCGCTCCTGGCTGAAGCCGGGAGGCTGGATCGAATCCTTCCTGATTCGTACCGAAAGAGTCACTAAGGGACTCGTGTTCGACTGCCGCATGTGCGGTCAGTGTGTGTTGCACGTGACAGGAATGACCTGCCCGATGACCTGCCCCAAGAACCTGCGCAACGGTCCCTGCGGGGGAGTGCGGCCCAACGGACACTGCGAGATCATTCCCGACATGCCCTGCGTCTGGGTCCAGGCCTGGGAGCGGTCCAAGCGGATGCCGGCCCACGGTCAGGAGATTCTCAAGGTACTGCCGCCACTCAATCGTCAACTCGAAGGGACGTCGGCCTGGGTGAACGATTTTGCGGGCAGGGTCGACCCGCCGCCCGGGTGGGAATGATGGTGCAGACCCCAATGCGAGCCGGCTCGCGTCTGGAGCACGTATTGCGGTCGGGTCGCTTCGCCGTCACGGCCGAGTTGAACCCTCCCGATACGGCGGATCCCAACGAGGTCTACGATCGGGCCCTGGTGCTGGCTTCCGTCTGTGACGCCATCAACGCCACCGACGCCTCGGGAGCCCATGTTCACATGTCCAGCGTTGGAGTCTGCTCCCTCCTGACCCAGGCGGGGTATGAGCCCGTTCTGCAGGTTTCCTGCCGGGACCGGAATCGAATCGCCATTCAGGGCGACCTGCTGGGGGCCGCAGCGCTGGGCGTACGGAATGTACTGTGCCTGACCGGCGACGGTGTGCAGGTCGGCGACCAGCCCGACGCCCGGCCGGTTTTCGACCTGGACTCGATGACCCTGCTCAGAACGGCCCGGATCCTGCGCGACGAAGCTCGCTTCTTGAGTGGCCGGAAACTGGAAACACCGCCCTCCTTGTTTCTGGGAGCCGCCGCCAATCCTTTCGTTCCGCCCTTTGACTTCCGCCCCCTGAGGTTACAGAAGAAGGTCGAGGCAGGTGCCGATTTCATCCAGACCCAGTACTGTTTCGATGTGCCCCGACTGGAGACCTTCATGGCCGCGGTTCGCGACCTGGGAGTTGATGAACAGGTCTTTATTCTGGTGGGCGTCGGACCTTTGCGATCGGCAGGGGCCGCGGAATGGATCAGAAACAATGTCCCCGGTGTCGTCATCCCCGACCCGATCATCCAGCGTTTGAAGTCAGTCCCGGCCGATAGTCAGCGTAACGAAGGCCGAAATATCTGTGTCGAAATCATTCAACAGGTGAGCGAGATCCCGGGTGTGTCGGGTGTTCATGTCATGGCCTACCGCCAGGAGGAACTGGTGGCACAGATTATCGAGGAGGCCGGCTTATTGTCGCGCCGCTTCGTTTCCTCAACCGGGGAAGCGGAGTAAGCTCACGACCGTGCTCCAGCGCGCTCCAGCAGCCCGTGGTGAAAGTCCCGCGGGCCGCTATCCCGCATAGATCACCGATTTGGAAATGAAGGTGATTTTGGCAGGCCGGAACGGTTTTCTGAGAGTTTCGCTATCGATCCGGTCCAGGTCGAGTGATGCGGTGGTGTGGATGGTCGTGAATGAACCGTTTTTCGGGTTCGGAAGAGCGTGACGGAATGCATTCAGGCAGAGCTCGGCCTGAGCGATGGAACGATTTCGTTTTTGGGGGCGTTTGATCGGGACAGACCTCAGCAGCGCAGAGGAATGGCCTGGAGGTTTCGAACGACGGCAGCGAAGACCTCGCTGTAGGGATAGGCTTCCGACATGGAGATCCAGACGTGGCGGACCGTGAGGCGGACCTGGGCGCCGATCTTGAGGAGCTTCAAGCGAATCGTCTGACACTGAGCGCGAGCCAGGGGGGTCTGCTTCAGTCCGAGACGACGCAAGGCGTGCATGAGCATGTAGGCGGCGGAGGACAGATACAGCCGGAGTTGATTGGCGCGCATCGTTGCCGCGCTGGTCCGGTCGGCGAACAGACCCAACTGCTGTTCTTTTATGCGGTTCTCCATGTCGCCCCGCGCACAGTAGAAGTCTTCGTAGAGCGCGCGGGCCCCCAGGCGTTCCGGCGACAGGGAGGTGACGACGAATCGGGGATTGGCGCCTTTGTCCAGGAACTCGGCCTTGCCGACGACGCGTCGCTCCGAGGTCCAACTGTGGCGAGTCCGGTAGCGGAAATCCTTGAACACCCGCGCCGGTCGCCCGGTGGCGTTGAACTCGGCTTCGGCCTGAGTCATCGCTTCGGCGCTCTCTGACTTGAGCCGATCATTGTTGGCCAACCCCATCACGTAATCCACGTGATGGTCTTCACACCAGCGGAGCAAGTCATCCCGGCAAAAGCCCGAGTCGGCCCGGATGACGATCGAGACCTCCGGCCAGCTCTGCCGAATCCGGCCGACGATCCGTTCCAGTTCCTCCACCGATCCCGCGGCCCCATCGATATTGGAACACCGCAACCGGGCGCACAGCAGATGCTCCCCCGAGAAGATGTACAGCGGGAGATAACAGTAGTGGCGGTAGTAACCGTGAAAGAACCGGCCTTCCTGCTGGCCATGGATCGGGTCGTCGGTCGCATCCAGATCCAGCACCATCTCCTCGGGCGCCGATTCGTGGGACTCCACGAAGGCATCCACCATCCAGCCGTCGATCCGGTCCGGGTCCATCGCGATCTTCTTGTACCGCTCCTGCTCATCGACCTCGGCGCCGGTCAACTCCAACCGGTTCAGCGTACACCTGCCCGCCAGCGCCTTCCCCCGATCTGAGGCCTGCCGCCGCCTCTCCCCCAACGGATCGGCCTTATTCACCGCCACCGCCAGCATCGGATCGGTGCGCAACTGATCATGATCGTTCAGATCCTCGTACCCCAGACAGAGTCCGTAGATGCGCTGCCCCAACAACTCCTCGACCGTGTGTTCGATCAACCGCGGATCCCGGTGATCCCTGAAACACTCAGCCAGTCCGGCGATCAGACCCGTCCCCCTCTCGACCTCTCGCAACAGCAGCACCCCTGCATCGGAGGTGATCTTCCCGCCGTCGAACCGCGCCTTCACTTTGCGTTGAAATAGTCCGTGAAATTCGAACCTGGCTTGTTTACACTCTGTTCTCATAAGGGCCGCCTCCGTTTGGCTTTGAAGTCTTTCATTCAAAACGCTTTATACCAAACAGGGCGGCCTTTTGAGGTCCCATCGGTGATCTGTGCGGGCTAGTAGGTGGCTCTTCCCCCGCTGACGTCGTAGCACTGACCGGTCACGAAACTGGAATCGTCGGAGGCCAGGAAGTGGATGACCGCGGCCACCTCTTCGGGGGTTCCCACTCGGCCCAGGGGAATCTTACTCACCATGTAGTCGATGTGCTCCTGACTCATTTGAGCCAGGATCCGGGTCTGAATCACGGCGGGCGCGACACAATTCACGCGGAGGTTCTCAGCCACAACTTCCTTGGCCAGCGCCTTGGTGAGTCCGATGACGGCGGCTTTGGTCGTCGAATAGGGAGATGCCAGGGGATTCCCTTCCTTCCCGGCAATCGAGGCCACATTGACGATGCGCCCGTCTCCTCGTTCCCGCATGTGCGGGACAACGGCACGGCAACAATAAAATACTCCGTTCAGATTGATGCCTACGATCCGCCCCCAGTCCTCATCCGTCTGCTCCCACAAAGGGGCGCTGCGCCCGGCGATTCCGGCGTTGTTCACCAGAATGTCGATCTGGCCGAATCGCTCCAGGGCTTCTGAAACCATTCTCCCGGCATCTTCCGGGACGGAGACATCAGCGGTAATGATGTGAAACTCGTGTCCCGCCGAGGACAGTCGAGCACCGGCTTCCGAGGCAGCCTCGGGATCAATGTCCACGATGCAGACCCTGGCCCCGTAATCGGCCATTCTCCGGGCCGTGGCTTCACCAATGCCCGTGGCTGCTCCCGTCACTACAGCGACACGTCCGTCCAGTCTAAAGCTCATCCTTCACCTCGCTATTCTCAAAGAGCTGAGATTATCCGCCAGTTCGCCAGGAAATGTGAAGTCCCACCATTTTTTCGAGCGGCTTCCGGGACTCGAGTCGCTTGGAATCCAGACCGGAATTCATGTAGTATGACCCACCTGTTCATGAAAGGAAGTACGAAGGCGCGCGTGCTTTACTGGAAGGAGATTCCTGCCCAGGTCCAGACCGAAGACGATGACGGGCAGGTGTCACAGCCGCTTGCCGGCCGTTTTCAGGAAGGGATCGACCAGGTTGCCATGCTGGATGGAAGCTTTGATTCGGACGGCTATCTGGATGGATGGGCCTGGGGAGAGCACTTTACAGTGGAGGGTACGGCAGCCGAAGCGGCCGTCAGGCTGGCCGATCGTTACAATCAAGGTTTCCCGGACGACTTTGTAAGGCGGATTCGGAACCTGCAGAACACGGGGGCGCGCAAACCCTATCCGGGAGCCGCGGATGAATGGATTTCCGAATAGCGGAGATTCGCGCGCAGGCTGATCCAGTGGAGGAAAGCCTTATGGTCGAACCAGGAGCGGAGCACGGGCTTCGGGTGGTTGAGGTCGTCGAGCGCTACGGGAAGTGCCTGGAGTTGATTTCGATGGACCCGCACTTCGAAGACATTACCGTGGGACTTTATATGAAAAACGACGTTTTGACGGTCTGGACCTACAGCCGAAAGAACGGTGTGAAAGAGCGGATCCGACGAATTCGAGATCAGCTGGTGAATCTGGGCGGCCTTGTGGCCGTCGAGGATACCAACGACCAGGCACGACCCTCTTGCGACTCCCTGCACACCAGACCCCTCAAATTCCTGCTGGCTCAAGCGGTCGAAAAGGCTCCCGATTACAGCCATCCTGACGGTCCCCTGTCGATACAGGACACTAAAACCGACCTGACTCTCAACGTCGAGGGAAGTGCGCAGGATGAGCGCTGGGTTTATCGGATCTCGGCTGAGGGCGATCCGGACAAGATCTCCTGGCGACTTCCGGCCGTCCAGGCCGGCTTTGTCCGTTACGGCGAAATGGAAAAAGTAGAGGAAAACACCGTTGCCTTTGAATGCGGACAACGCCACGATGAATTGCTGAGGCTTCTGCTCCCCTATTCGCGCAACATCAGCGCGGTGGAAACGATGCTGGAAGAGTCGGCTCTACGAGGACAATTGACGACCGGAACGGCGGGATTTTCACCAATGTGATCATTGGCTGGGCTGGTTCGCCACGATGCCAATCTTTGAGGAGTAACTCCTATGGCTTTCCTTGAAACAATGAAACCTCGAGACCGGGTGCTGAATGCCCTGGCCGGCAAACCGGTCGACCGACCACCCATATCCAATCCCACCAATGTTGCCACCGTGGAGCTGATGGATCTCGTCGGGGCTCCCTTTCCGGACGCCTGCCGGAACCCCGAGTTGAATGCCAGACTGGCCGCGACAGGCTACACCGAACTGGGCTTTGACAGCATCATGCCTGTCTTCACCATCATTCAGGAGTCCTCGGCCCTGGGTTGTGAGATGCAATGGGAAGTCAAGGACAACTGGCCCACCGTGCGTATGTACAAGCCCATCTGGGAAGGACCGGACGACGTTCAAATCCCCAGCGACTTTCTCACCCACCCCGACAACCGCTGCGTACTCGAATCTCTGTCCATTTTAAAGAAGGAGCACGGTGACGAAGCGGCCATTATTGGAAAGGCGATGGGGCCCTGGACCCTGGCCTACCATGTCTTCGGAGTCGAGCAGTTTCTGCTCATGAGTATCGATGATCCCGGCCGGACCATGCAGTGCCTGGATCGTCTCAAGGAAATCTCGGTTCTCTTTTCCAATGCACAGATTGAAGCGGGGGCCGATGCCCTGACCTTTCCGGATCACGCCACCGGAGATCTGGTGAGCGGAGAGTACTACCGGAAGTTTCTGCTGGAACTCCATAAGGAAATGGTCGAGCGGATCCACTGCCCGCTGATCCTGCACATTTGCGGGGCCACCCTCGACCGGCTGGACTTCATCGCCCAGACGGGGATGGCCTGCTTCCATTTCGACTCCAAGAACGATCCGAAGAAGGCCATGGAGATCGCGGACGGGCGAATCCAGCTCGTCGGAAACCTCAACAATCCCGAACTGCTCTATGCTCGCGGACCCGACGAGGTGCGCGAAGCAGTCAATGAATGCATGGATGCCGGGGTCAATCTGATCGCTCCCGAATGTGCCATTCCCCTGGCAACCCGACTCGAAAACCTGCTCGAGATTCCCAAAGCCGTCAAAGATTGGTGCAAAGAACACTCCAACTGATTTCCTAAGTACTCACTTTTTCTTCGTCATGCCCAGAATCGTCGAATCCGCCCGGGACTTTGTGATCATTGGAGAAAACATCCACGCCACTCGGGTCGTGCTGGTGAAGGGGATCCGCGTCACCACGCTCGAAGATGGGACGGAAGCCGTGATGTTCCGCGGCGAGTCGGGGGAGAGGCGCTTGATGCCCATTCCCGAGAGCTACAAAAAGACTCAGCCCTATGAACAAGGCCATGTCAAGCACTACATGATTGCGGTGAACAAGGGGCTCAGCGACGACCCCGACGAGCAGGCGCAGGGGAAGGACTACGTCCACTACGGCGTCAGACGGCAGGTCGATTCCGGAGCCCACTTTCTAGACTTGAACGTGGACGAAATCTCCTATCGGGTCGAGGTCCAGAAGCGGGCGATAGAGTGGCTGGTCAGGACGGTTCAGGAGGTGTCTCCTCTTCCCCCCAGCGTCGACTCTTCCAACGCCGAGATCATCGAGGCGGGTCTGGCTCAGTACGATGGCCGGGCCGGTCGGCCCATGTTGAACTCTCTCGCCCTGGAGCGTCCCCAGACCCTGGATCTTGTCGAGCAATACAACGCCAGAATTATCGTCACCGCGGCGGGAGCCGAGGGAATGCCCTCGGACGCGGCTGAAAGAGTCGCCAACGTGAAGCAACTGATGGATATGGTGGAGGCTCGAGGGATTCCGCTGAGTGACGTTTACATCGACGGCCTGGTTTTTCCGATTTCAGTGGCGGCCGATTTCGGCCGGCACTACCTGGATGCGGTCACCGAGTTGCGCGAGCTCTACGGCTCCGAAGTTCATATAACCGGGGGACTGAGCAACGTCTCCTTCGGACTGCCCCAGAGAAAGCTGATCAACCTGGCCTTCATTCATCTGGGGCTGGAAGCAGGAATCGACAGCGGTATCATTGATCCGGTTCAGTGCAACATCGAAGAGATTCTGGATCTGGACATCGAGTCGAAAGGGATCCGTCTGGCCCGCGAGGTTTTATTGGGCCGGGACGAATTCTGCGTCAACTACATACAGGCCTGGAGGGATGGGCGCCTGGAAGCGTGAAGGCTCGGGAAAGCAGTGGCCACCTGCCGATGAAGTTTGCAGGCCGGCAGCAAGGCGAAGGAGAAGAGAATGCCGATCGTAAATGAAGGTCTCAAGAAAGAGCTGGTGCATGTCACCCGGCCCAACGAGCTGAAACGGATCAGCACGACCTTTGAAGAGGCGGACCCACTGATGCAGGACATCAGCTACGCGCTCATCGTAGGCAATCAGCACGACGTAGACCGGTTGACCAAGCAGGCTCTCGACGGGGGCTTTGCGGCGAACACGGTGCTGGACGACGGACTCATTGCGGGAATGGCCCTGGTCGGTGTCAAGTTTCGAGACAACATCATTTTCGTTCCCGAGGTTCTGATTTCAGCCCGGGCCATGAAAGCCGGTATGGCGCACCTGGAGCCCATCCTTTCGGCTTCCGACATTCCTCCCCTTGGAACGGTCATCATGGGGACGGTCAAAGGCGACCTTCACGATATCGGCAAGAATCTATGCATCATGATGCTGCGCGGATCCGGCTTCACGGTTGAGGACCTGGGAGTGGACACCAAGCCGGACGAGTTCATCGACGCCGTCATGGAACATGGCGCCAACGTGGTGGGGATGTCGGCGCTGCTGACCACCACCATGCCCAATATGGGAAAGACCATCCAGGCTTTCGAAGAAGCCGGACTGCAGGGCAGAGTCAAGACCATGGTGGGAGGGGCGCCGGTGACCCAGGAGTTCGCCGATGATATGGGCGCGGACGCTTACGGCAAGGATGCGATCGCCTGCGTGGAAAAAGCCAAACAGCTGCTCGGCATCCCGGATAAAACTGCACCCGAGCCTGCTGTCCCTCCACAGGAAGCAACGGCCGGTTCCTCGGTCGAGGACTAACTCCGGACCACCGCAGCGGGCTCTGATGACCACCCGTGAAAGCGATCAGAGCCCCTGGCGGAAGCCAGGGAGGCCTGAAACCAGTCTGTCCACGAGAACAATTCCTACCCGCTGCTTCTGGGCTGATAGAATACGGGTGCCGTTGCCGGCGTACTGAATTCCCGAACGACGGGGTCGTCACATGTCTTCCAATGTGAAAACCGACAAAGAAAAGTTGCAGAGAAGTCTCGACCGTCTGTGGGAGATCTACCGGGACATTGGCCAGACCGCCAACCAGGTTTCCCAGTGGCGTTGTCCCTACAAGAACAAGGATGACCGCTGCACCGCCCGCTTTGGCTGCCGCTACCAGCTCTACGATAACGGCCGCGACCAGCCAGCCCTGTGCACCGGCAGCGACAAGTTGGACTACCGGAGCGCCTGGGAAGTAGAGTAAGTACTCCCTTCCATAAATACGATGATGTTTGTTGGGAGCGCGACGGAGACCAGATCGAGGCGAGACGACGAGTCGATGCAGGGCCATCGGCGAGGAGGAACAACGAAGAGATGGGCCTGTCCCGCCCCAACCCTGCGGGCGGATGGGGGTTGCGGGCGATCTCTTTGTCGTTCGTCGTCAACGATGCTACTGCATCGCCTCCTCCTCTCTTCGCAATCTCACCTCGCAAGACCCATCCGCAAACATCGTCATATTTATGGAAGGGAGTACTAAACTTTCCATGTCTCGAATCCGCCACGACGACCAGGAGCTGGAACTGGTCGCCGATCGCACCATTTTCGACTACGCAGACGAGTTGCAGGTCCGGGTGCCCACCTCCTGTGGACGCAGCGGTGAGTGCCACGAATGCGTGGTCGAGATCCGGCAGGGGATGGACGCCCTTTGCGAACCGACCGAGACAGAGAGCTTCCTGCGCGAGAACTACCGGCTGGCCTGTCAGGCGCGGGTGACGCATGCAGACGCCGACGTTGAGTTCGCCCTGCTGCGGAGGGAGCCCAAGATCCTCAGTGACTCGACTCATCGCCAGGTCAAAGTCGACCCTCTCATCAGACGCCGCGACGACGATGTCTACGATCGCGAGACGCGGATCGATCGATATCGGGGCAACCTCTTCGGGCTGGCGGTCGACCTGGGAACGACGACGGTCGCGTTTAACGTCGTCGACCTGAAGAGTGGTGACGTGCTGGACACCAGTTCTTTTGAGAATCCCCAGCGCTTCGGTGGAAGCGACATCATGCACCGCATTTCCTACGACGGAAGCCGGTTCCACGGTGAACTGCAGCAGGCCATCGTGTCTGGATTGAACTTCGAGATTCGGGAGATGTGCCGACGCACCGAAATTCCCAGAAGGCAGATTTACGAGGTCGTGGTAGTGGGCAACTCGACGATGCGGGACATCCTGTTCGGTTTCGATGTCCAGTCCATCGGAGAGAAGCCCTACAAGTCGATCACGGAACACGAGATGCTGGGCGGAGAGCGGGACACAACCGCCCTCAACGTGCAGGCCCGTGACCTGGGGCTGAGAGTTTTCCCCAAAGCCAACATCTACGGCGGCCCTTTGATCGCCTCACACGTGGGGGCGGACGTGGCGGCAGACCTTCTGGCGATCGGCATGGACCGCGAGAACAGCGAGGTCATGCTCATCGACGTGGGCACCAACACCGAGATCGTGGTGGGCAACCGGAATCGGATGATGGCGGCGTCCTGTCCGGCGGGTCCGGCCTTCGAGGGAGGAGAGGTCACCTATGGGATGCCCGGTTATGCGGGGGCCGTCGAGTCGGTGAAGCTGGAGGACGGCGAAGTGAAATGGCGGACCATCGGAGACGCTCCTCCCCTGGGAATCTGCGGCTCCGGTCTGATCGATCTGCTGGCCGAGCTTCGTCGTACCGGCTCCATGACCAAGCTGGGTGTCTTTACCGACCATCGTGAGGATTTCGAATTCGTTCCCGGGCAGGGGATGTCTCTTTCACGAGCGGACATCAGCGCTCTGGCCCAGGCCAAAGCCGCCAACTTCTGCGGGCAGCAGATCGTGCTTCGCCGTTTCGGGGTACCCGTTGAAGAGATCAGCAAAGTCTATCTGGCCGGGGGGTTCGCCAATTACATCGACGTGGAGAGTGCCCGGGCCATCGGCTTCATACCCGATGTTCCGAGGGAAAAGATAGTGAAGGTTGGCAACGCAGCTCTGTTGGGGGCCACGCTCATGCTGCTGTCCAGGGACCTGCGCCTGTGGATGGAAAAGACGGCGAAGCAGATCGAGCACATCGAGCTGGAGACCACCGAGGACTTCTTTGACATTTTCGTGGAGGGATGTATGTTCCAGCCCACTACGAAGGCCCAGATCCAGTAGGGGCATCAGAGCCCGCTGCGGGAGCAGCGGGTAGGAAATGTTGCAGCTCGGTTCAGTTTCCCAAACCCCTGGCTTCCGCCAGGGGCTCTGACTCACCCAGTAGCCGCACTTGTTCCAGGAGGCTACTCTGCAGCCGAGCGAACCCTCTCCAGAAACCCCCGGGCACCCTTCGCCACCCACAGGTTCCAGGAGGTGAAAAGGAACCGCACTCCGGCGGCGACGTATCGTTCCACGGTCTCGTCGGAAACCAGCGTTCCCGCGTTTCTCCCGGCGGCGACAATCTGAGCCAGAGCCCTGTCGACTGTCTCCTGGACTTCGGGGTGCTGATAGTTACCGACGTGGCCCATGGTCTGGGCCAGATCCGAAGGGGCCACGAAAAAGACGTCGATGTGCTCGACGGTCAGGATCTCTGCCAGATTCTCGACCGCTTCCAGTTCCTCGATCAGCACCACCACCAGAGTGTGGTCGTTGGCCTGCTGATAGTAGTTCTCAACGCCGTAGGATTGGCGCCCCCCGTACATCCCCCGCAACCCGACGGGAGCATACTTGGCGGCCTGCACGACCTGCTCGGCAGCCGCTTGACTGTTGACGTGTGGCACGACCACGCCCATGCTCCCCCGGTCCAGGGTGCGCATGATCAGCCCTTCATCGTTCTTGTTCACGCGGGTTACGGAGGTCATCCCCCACAGGTCACAGGCGCGCGACCGGTTGCCGATTTGTTCCCAGCCGAGAGCGCCGTGTTCGCCCTCCAGCCAGACTCCGTCGACACCGAGCTGTCCCACAAAATCGATCATGTCGGCGTCGCCATCACCCGACAGGATCGTCACCACCTCGCCGTCTTTTAATTTACGTTTTGCTCTGTTTTCACGCATGGTTGTGTCTCTCCAGATTCAATATTTGTCAGGCCATGATAAACCAATGCGCCTGGAACAGCCTCCCCATCAGAGCCCGCTGCGGAAGCAGCGGGTAGGAATTGTTCTGGTGGGCAGACTTGACGATCTTGAACCGGAGCGTTAATCTGCGGCCGCAGGAGGTAGACCATGATTCCTGAGTCCGTGGAACGAGCCATAGCAGCCAAGGGTGATCGGAAGACAGACTTTGAGCGCGTCAAGGCGACCATCTCTCACCAGGAGCCGGATTACGTGCCCATTTTCGAGATGGGCATAGAACCGGAAATCAAGCAGCAGTTCATGGGCCGCCCCCTCGAGGGGCACGTAGACGAGATCCAGTTTTACCGGACTGCCGGATACGACGCCTATCCCGTTTCCCTGTCTGTACTGAACTACCAGGCTGTCGACGACACCCCGAGCGATTCCGACAAGGTAACCGGCCTGGAGATCACCACGAAGGCCATGACCAAGACAAAGGCCACGAAGGCCACCCTCGAGGCCTATACGGAACGCCACTGGGCTGAAATGCACAAGGGAATCATCAGCACCAGAGAAGAGTTCGACGCCTATCCCTGGCCCGATCCCGACGACCTGGACTTTTCAGTCCTGGACGAGGTGGGGGCGCTACTCCCGGACGACATGAAGATCGCTGTCGTGATCGGCAAGATCTTTACCGGGGTCTGGTTCATGCTGGGCATGGAGACGTTCATGCTGGCCTACATCGACGACCCCGAATTCATCGAAATGATGTATGGAAAGATCGTACCCCTGCAGCAACGGGCCATGCAGGTGGCCATGGATCACCCCTCGGTGGGGATGAGTTTTCATGCCGACGATCTCTCCGGCAAGGGCGGTCCACTCGTCCACCCGGATCACTACCGGAAGTATGCCTTTCCCTGCTACCGGACCATGTGCGACATGGCCAGAGCGGCAGACAAGCCCTTCATCTATCACACCGACGGAGACATCTCGATGGTCATCGAGGACCTGATTGACGTGGGGATCCACGGCTGGCACCCGGTCGAAAAGCAGGCCCACGATATCAACGAGATAAAGGCCGAGTACGGAGACCGGATCGCCATTTTAGGCAATATTGATCTGCAGTACACCCTGACGAAGGGGACCCCCGAGGAAGTCGATGACGAGGTTCGCACTCGGATTCGTGATCTGGCGCCGGGCGGCGGGTATTGCGTCTCCTCCGGTAATTCCGTGCCGGAATATGTCCCCATTGACAACTATGCTGCCATGCTCGAGGCAACTTTCAGGTATGGTAAATACCCGATTTCAGTGCAGTAAGATTGAAGGCCCTACACTGACCGCACTGAGCTCCCCGGCGATACCCGAACACTGACCACCGCTATTCACCCAACAAAAGAGATAGTTCACAGATGGCAATAGTCAACGAAGGTCTGAACAAAGAGCTGGAGTGGGTGACGAAACCGGAGGAGAGTGCCCGCATCCGCGGGGTTCTGGAGGAAGCGAGTGACCTTCTTCAAGAAATGGCCTTTGACGTGATTGTCGGAAACCAGCACGAGGTGGACCGCCTGACCAGGGAGGCTCTGGAGAGCGGCATGAGTGCCGAGACGATTCTGGATTATGGGCTCATCGGAGGAATGTCGGTCGTCGGCGTCAAGTTTCGAGACAACATCATTTTCGTCCCCGAGGTCCTGGTGGCGGCCCGTGCCATGAAGGCCGGCATGACGCACCTGGAACCTATCCTTTCCGCGTCCGATATCGAGCCGCTTGGTACCGTGATCATGGGCACGGTGAAAGGGGATCTGCACGACATCGGAAAGAATCTCTGCACGATGATGCTGCGGGGAGCCGGATTCGAGGTTCACGACCTGGGCGTGGACACCAAAGCCGAAGAGTTCATCGAGGCCATCCGGGAGCACGATGCCAATGTCGTGGGCATGTCCGCCCTGCTGACCACGACCATGGAAAACATCGGCCGAAACCACAAGGCTTTCCAGGAGGCCGGGCTGCGGGACAAGATCAAGCTGATGGCCGGCGGCGCGGCCCTGTCCGTGGAAATGGCCAAAGAGATGAAGGCCGACGGTTACGGCCGCGACGCCGTAGCCTGTGTGGAGAAGGCCAAGGAACTGCTGGGAATCGAGGAAAAAACCCCGGCTTCCATCACCGACAAGTAGGGGCCGGCCTCGTGCCGGCCCGCTCAACGGGCGACCACCAGGGTCGCCCCTACGGTTTACCTTCTGTCACACGTATCAGTTGATTCGCCTTGACATCTTTGAGAATCTGCCTCTCCCCGCCGGGCCAGGTGATCTCCACCCGGTCTATGCGGGTTGCCCCGGCCAGACCGAAATGGAGGCGAAGATCGTGCTGCGAGAGAAAGCTGCCACCGCTTCGAACTCGACCGAACTGAGTCTTAGAGCCGGCCACGATCTTCACGGAAGCGCCAATCGCAGAGCGGTTGCTGCGGCTCCCGGTGAGTAGAAACTGGATCCAGTTCCGCCGATTCCCTCCATCATTGCGCAGCAGCGTCGGCGGGTCGTCAATGGCAAGGACCACCAGGTCGAGATCCCCGTCGTTATCGTAGTCGCAGTAGGCTCCTCCCCGGCTCGCCCGGACCGGGACCCGGTCGAGTCCAACTTGATCCGTTACCTCGCTAAAGCTGAAATCTCCACCCCCGCGCAACAGAAAATCCTGCTGCCTGTAGGTTTCGTGGGAGGGCTCTACCTGGGGGAAGATGTGACCGTTGGCAGCAAACAGGTCCAGGGCGCCGTCATTATCAAAGTCCAGGAAAAAGGTCGCCCATCCCAGGTAGGGCAGAGTCAGCGTGGCCAGCCCCAGCTGCTGCGATACCTCTTCGAAGGTTCCGCCCCCGGAATTCCGATAGAAAGCGTAGTACTCGTCGGAAAACGTGGTCGTGAAGAGGTCCATCAACCCGTCTCCGCCCACATCGCCGACGGCTACCCCCATATCGGCCTGGGGAGTTCCCTCGGCGTTATAGCCAACACCCCGCAACAGCGCCGCTTCCCGAAAGGTGCCGTCTTTCTGATTCTGGTAGAAGAGGTTGGGTCCGGCGTCGTTGGCGACAAAGAGGTCCGGATAACCGTCGTTGTCGAAATCTTCGAAGATCGGAGAAAAGCCATAGAGCAGCTTCTGGTCCGCCACCCCGGCAGCCAGGGTCACAACGGCGAAGGTTCCATCGCCGTTGTTGCGATAAAGCACGTCGGCTGATCCGGTCAGGCCTCTGGGACCGCACATGACCGGGATCCCGCGGTACCCGCAAAACTCGCCCCGAAGAGGAGGGTCCTCCACGTCGAACTCGAGATAGCGAGCCACGTACAGATCGACCCACCCGTCTCGATCGTAGTCTCCGAAAGCCGCGCCGGTGCTCCACTCATGGCCCCCGGCCACACCGGCCTCCGAACCGACTTCGGCAAAGGTTCCATTCCCCCTGTTCCGGTAAAGAAGGTCTCGACCGTAATTGGTCACGAACAGGTCGATCAACCCGTCATTGTTGTAATCCGCGGCAGCGACCCCGTTCCCCAGTCCTGTTCCGGAGACGCCCGCCTTCCCGGCGACCCGGGCGAAGGTACCGTCTCGCTGGTTGCGAAACAGGAAGTTGGGAGAACGAGCTGCGTTTTCCTCACCTGCAAAGAGGTTCTCGTGGGAAATTCCATTGACGATGTAGAGGTCGGTCCAGCCGTCGTTGTCGTAATCGATCCAGGCACAGCCGCTTCCATTCCCTTCAATAATGAATTTCTTTTCGGTAGTCCCGCAGGTGGTGACGATATTCAAACCTGCCTGCTGAGTCACATCCCGCAGACTCGGCAAGGCGTCGTTCGAAGGACCGGCCGTAGTGGAACCAGGAATCAAAAGCAGGCCCAGGAGAGCGGCCCCGATCACATCCCGGATCCCGAATTGCTGCATTTTGAAGTGAGAACCGGGCACTCGCGCAAAATCCATTCTTTTGTGACTATACCCTGCGATTATCCAATTCCTTGGATAATAATGTGCTTCTTCCCTCCTGGAACCTGCACGGCGAACATTCTCTAAACTGCTGCAAAATAAAGATAAACTTTCACCACAATCGTTTTTCTATCGTGAGAGTGGAATATCTATTGCTTAGACCTCAAACGATGTTTAGAATATACCCCTTCGCTGGATTCAAGCCGTATTTCTAGGTAACTTGGGTTTCCATCTCATCGGAGAATTAAAATGAGAACGATTTCCCTCGCTATTTTCTTAACGCTTTTGCTTTCCCTCCCCCTGATCGCTCAGGAGAATGTCGGAACCGTTTCCGGCACGATCACTGACGAATCTGGAGGTGTCGTTCCGGGTGTGGAGATCTCCTTGACGAGCCTCTCGACGGGACAAGACCGGACGGCCCTGACCGGCGATTCGGGCGTTTACACGTTCAATACCGTAGCCGTCGGGGAACATTCGCTCACGGCGACGATGGCCGGTTTCCGGACTCTGGAAAGCACAGTCCGCGTCGTTTCCGGTGAGACCGTGACGGTGGACGCTTCTCTTTCCGTCGGTCAGGTGACCGATACCGTTGAGGTCACGGCGACACTTCCCGTTATCGAGAAACAGTCGAACAAAGCGGGGTATGCCCGGGTGACCGAAGAAATTGCCCGCCTGCCCCTGAGCAACAGCGTCGGCAACCGCGAGGCGCTGGACTTCCTGCGCTACATGCCGGGTGTGTCCTTCAACCCCGATACGGCGAGCTCGAATGGTGCCATGAGTACGGCCTTCATCCAGGGAACGCCCAATGCTTCATCCAGCTATAACATTGACGGGGTGAGGGCGAGCAGCTCCACTCATCAGAACGCGCGCGATGACACCGGGCCGATTCCGGAGCTGGTTCAGGAATTCCGACTCGACACCAACACGACTGCCGAGCATGGCTGGGACAGCGGAGTAGCCGTCAACCTGATCTTTAAATCAGGAACCAATGATTTTCACGGCGACCTCTTCTGGTATGTCCAGAACGACAAACTCAACGCCAGACCTTGGGCGGCGGCGGAGAGAGCCGTCCTCCGGCACAACGATTTCGGCTTTGTTCTTGGCGGTCCCATCTGGAAAAACCGCACCTTTTTCATGGGTGGGATCGACATATACAAATACCGGACAGCCGCCTCCGGGTCGACCGCCACCGTCGCCACGTCCTTGATGCGCCAGGGCGACTTCAGTGAGCTACTCACCGGCGAGCAGCTGGGGACCGATGTGATGGGGAGGCCGATCATGGAGGGCGCCGTTTATGACCCCATGACAACTCGCTCGGACGGGCAGGGCGGTTTCATCCGAGATCCATTCCCCAACAATCAGATTCCTTCCAGCCGCTTCAGCACCATCACCCAGAATCTCCAGGGGCACATAGGTCTCCCCAACCAGCCGGGCATTCTCAACAACTGGGTCGGCACCCAGACCAAGCGCCCGGTCAACAAAGAGTCCTATTATATGAAGGTCGATCATCAGATCGATGAAGCGGGACACCACAAGTTTAGCTTTGGCTACGAAGCAAACTGGGGGGCAGCCAGGTCAACGTATCCTGAGGTCTTCACCGAGGCGATCTCCAGCCTTCACGTAAACACCCTGAGGCAATACCGCTATCGCTTCAGTTATTACTGGACCATCCGGCCCAACATACTGATGAACCTGCGCACCGGTGTGACCCGGACACCACGAGCGATCGGTACCGAGGGTCTGGACAACGACACCTCCGGCCGGGACATCTTCGGGATTACGGGAGTCAACAATCCCAATGGACCCTTTACGGCCGTCTCAGAGGGACACACCGGGTACGGCCCGATTTTCAAGACGCTCGTTGACCCCAGTCAGACCAATCCCGTCAACCTGGATGTGACCTGGGTCAAGGGCTCGCACAATTTCAAGTTTGGCGCCGCCTACCTGGTCTCCATCTCCAAGCAAAACTTGGATCTCTTTGGACAGGGTTCTTACAACTTCAGCGCCCTCGAGACAGCTTTTCCGAGCGCCCCGGGTACAGGATACGGATTCGCCAGCCAGTTGCTGGGTGAGGTCGCCAGCACCCAAGTGTGGAGCCTTCGAGACTTCCGCCACAATGGTGGGGCCTGGGGGTTCTACTTTCAGGACTCCTGGCGGGTCAACTCCAAGCTGACCATCAACGCCGGCATCCGCAACGACATCTTCGTGCCCACGGGAGAGACTTACGACCGGATCGGGGCCTTCGACCAGACCGCCATGAACCCCGCCGTCGGGCTTCCGGGGGCGCTCCATTTCTGGGGCGAGGGCGCAGGTCGGAACGGGTTCAAGCGGATTGCACCCACGCTGTGGGCCAACTTCGGGCCTCGGCTGGGGTTTGCCTATGCCATGGATGACAAGACCGTCTTTCGAGCCAGCGGCGGCTTCATGTACTTTCCTCTCTTCGGAGCCATGACCAGCGGATTCAATGTGCCTTTTCTGGGCTGGGCCCTGGACGTCACCTCGGCCTCCCTGGACGGCGGTCTGACTCCGGCCTACAACTGGGATGACGGTTTTCCAGACATCCTTCCCGACCTTCCCGACCTCGACCCTTCTTTTGCCAACGGCAACTCCGTGCAGGAGATCCCCCGGGGTGACATCAAGGCGGGCAATACGATGACCGTGAACACGGGTATCGAACGAGACCTGGGATGGGGTATGGCCTTTCGAGCCAACTATCACGGGAAGTTCTCACACAGTCTGCCCAGTAACGATGGACTGCAGTTGAACCAGATGGACCCCAGTTTCCTGTCGCTGGGCAGCCTGCTCAACGCGCCTCACGATTCTCCGGAAGCGATTGCTGCCGGAATTACTTCTCCCTATGAGGGCTTCTCAGGACCCGTGAACCAGGCGGTGCGACCTTTCCCGCACATGCTGGACGTCTCGGCCCGCGGCGCCCCCG
Source organism: Acidobacteriota bacterium (assembly GCA_965205615.1). GTDB lineage: Bacteria > Acidobacteriota > UBA6911 > RPQK01 > CBDAPI01 > CBDAPI01. The sequence continues at coordinate 32,864 of CBDBHK010000025.1, forward strand.
TTTCCGATCTGACCTATCATGCCCTGGCTATGTCTTTACAGAAGCGCTACGGCCAAGGCTTGACTTTCATGGTGAACCACACGATCTCCAAGGCCCTTGGCAATGCCGGCTTCAGCCAGCAGGGGCATTCGTTCGTACCTGTGCAGCACACGCAGTTCCGGCACACCAAGTACCTGTACAGGCAGGATCGCACCCAGATCTTCGCCGCGAGCTGGCTCTGGGAATTGCCTTTCGGCCCGGGCAAGCGCTGGGGCGCGGACAGCAGCGGTGCAGCGAAGGGGCTCATGAGTGGCTGGATTATGGGGATGACCCACAACTATTTCACCGGCTATCCGATTAATGTGAGCAGCAATGTCCGCTACAACGGAGGCCTGGGAGACATCTGGCCGGTCCGGAATCTGTCGCAATCGGTCCGGACGGGCACCAGCTGCGGCGCTTATGACCCCAACAACTCGTCCAGTAACCGATACCTCAATCCCGATGCCTTTACCACTCCTGCACCGTTCACCTTCGGGGACACCAGGACCTTGCCTGCGACACGAGGCTGCTCCTATTTCGGCGAGAATCTCACGATCCAGAAGGACACCCATCTCACTGAGAACGTCCGCCTCCGCTTTGGGTACGATGCCTTCAATCTGTTCAACCGGCATCAATGGGGCTCACTGAATACCGACGTCACCAACGCTGCGGGTTTTGGTCGTTACAGTTCGAGCCCCCGCACCCTGCCGAGATCCGGGCAGTTCCACATCAGCATCCATTTCTGATACGGGATCAGGGGTGATGAACCTTCAGGGGCCGGCCTTGCGCCGGCCCCTTTTCTTTTTGGGGGCAGGAGCTCAGGAAGGTCGGCCCTACCCTTGCCCTTGCCCTTGCCCTACAGCGACGCATGCTGGCTATCCGCCGCTTCGAGGAAGCCTGAACCCTCGGAACTTTTTGAGGATCTGTCTGCCAACTTTATGGTGGTGGAGCCTGTTTCCTCGGAGCAGGGGGTTGCCGGGAGCGTGGAAGACAAGCTTTGCGAGGAGGACATATGCTTTTACCAGCCCTTTTAAGCCTATTGTTGATAACTCCCGCGGTGGGGAACGTGGGAATTGTTCCGATCACCCACGGCACTTTGATTCTGAAGTGGCAGGGAAAAGTCATTCATGTCGACCCCTGGGGTCGAGGCAATTATGAAAACCAGCCGGCGGCGGATCTCATTCTGGTGACGGATATTCACGGCGACCACATGGATCCGGACCAGATCGCGAAGGTAAGCAAGGCCGATACGATCATCCTGGCGCCGGCGGCTGTTCAGAAAACCCTCCGACAGGCCAGAGTCCTCAATAATGGAGAACAGACCGAGGTACTGGGAGTCAAGATTGAGGCGGTGCCCATGTACAACCTCAAACGGGGGCCGAGGGCCGGAGAGCTTTATCACACCAGGGGGAGAGGCAACGGCTACGTACTGACTCTGGGTGCTCAGCGGATCTACATCTCAGGAGACACCGCGTGCATCCCGGAGATGGAGCGGCTCACGGACATGGACATTGCTTTCGTGTGCACTTATCTCCCCTACACGATGACGCCCCGGGAAGCTGCTGGATGCGTGAACGCCTTCGAGCCCAGGGTCGTCTACCCGTACCATTACCGGGGCTCTGATCTGGACGCCTTCAAGAAAGCCGTGACCTCGACGGAAGTGGAGGTCCGGATTCTGGACTGGTACGGGCAGTGACGCCGGCACAGACCCGTCAGTTTACGTTGATCGAAGCTCTCAACGAGACGATTCGGGAAGAGATGTAGGAGGGATGACCTAGTTTTCCTGGACCTTAGTGGCTAGTGTGCTGTCCGAGAAATTCCTGTTGTTAACATTGATCGATGGATCTTTGAGCTCTTTCGACCTTGTCTAAGATCGAAGTAGCGTTGGCCCGCCACTTAAAGGGCTTGGCCAGGTGTTGGTTATGCACTCGAATATATCTTCGTATTTCGTTCCTCAACTCTTGAACACTAGTGAAAGAGTTGCGGTAAAGGGAACGCCGCTCAAGCTGTGAAAACCAGGTTTCGACAGCGTTTAACCAGGAAGCACTGGTAGGAGTAAAGTGGAGATGAAAACGTGGGCGTCGTAGGAACCAGTTTCGGATTTTCTGGGTCTTGTGAGTGCTCGAGTTATCGAGAATGAGGTGAACGTCCAGATCTGGATGGACGACTTGCTCGATCTGACGTAAGAAGGCTAAAAACTCTATGGCCCGATGCCGTTTCGTGATTCGGCCCATTACTTCACCGGTGGCCACGTCGAAGGCGGCAAACAGACTGGCCGTCCCGTGGCGTTTGTAATCGTGGGTTCTGCGTTGGACCTGCCCGGGTTTGAGCTGAAGCATGGGCTGGGTTCGGTCCAGAGCCTGAATCTGAGTTTTTTCGTCTACAGACAAAACCAAAGCGTTGTCGGGCGGGTCCATGTACAGGCCCACCACGTCGATCACCTTCTCGGCGAAATCAGGATCGTTGCTGATCTTGAAAGAGCGAATCCGGTGGGGCTTAAGATCTGCGGCTTTCCAGATTTCAGTCACCTGATGTTTGCTGACTTGGGCATACTCTGCCATGAGGCGCAGGCTCCAATGAGTCGATTCCCTGGGGATGGTCTGCACGGTGGCCTTGAGAATTTTTCGTACCTTCGCTGGCGATAGTCGCCGTGGTCGACCCGAACGGGGCTGATCCTCCAACCCTGATAGCCCCACCTCAAGGTAGCGCTTTCGCCACTTCTGTATGCTGCCCAGGCGCTTGGACAGCCTTTGGGAGACCTCAATTGCTGTGAGTCCGTCCCCGCACAGTAAGATCATCTGGGCTCGCTCGGCGAGGATTCTTTTGGTGTTGGAGGCCCGCAGCCAGGACTGTAGAATTGCTTTGTGTTGTTGGGGTAGATCGAGTCGAATATGTGGTCTTGCCATGCCCAAGGATAGAAAAGTACCCTGACTATTAACTACAAGAACTTTCCGGACAGTACACTAGCCCGCATAGATCACCGATTTGGAAATGAAGGTGATTTTGGCAGGCCGGAACGGTTTTCTGAGAGTTTCGCTATCGATCCGGTCCAGGTCGAGTGATGCGGTGGTGTGGATGGTCGTGAATGAACCGTTTTTCGGGTTCGGAAGAGCGTGACGGAATGCATTCAGGCAGAGCTCGGCCTGAGCGATGGAACGATTTCGTTTTTGGGGGCGTTTGATCGGGACAGACCTCAGCAGCGCAGAGGAATGGCCTGGAGGTTTCGAACGACGGCAGCGAAGACCTCGCTGTAGGGATAGGCTTCCGACATGGAGATCCAGACGTGGCGGACCGTGAGGCGGACCTGGGCGCCGATCTTGAGGAGCTTCAAGCGAATCGTCTGACACTGAGCGCGAGCCAGGGGGGTCTGCTTCAGTCCGAGACGACGCAAGGCGTGCATGAGCATGTAGGCGGCGGAGGACAGATACAGCCGGAGTTGATTGGCGCGCATCGTTGCCGCGCTGGTCCGGTCGGCGAACAGACCCAACTGCTGTTCTTTTATGCGGTTCTCCATGTCGCCCCGCGCACAGTAGAAGTCTTCGTAGAGCGCGCGGGCCCCCAGGCGTTCCGGCGACAGGGAGGTGACGACGAATCGGGGATTGGCGCCTTTGTCCAGGAACTCGGCCTTGCCGACGACGCGTCGCTCCGAGGTCCAACTGTGGCGAGTCCGGTAGCGGAAATCCTTGAACACCCGCGCCGGTCGCCCGGTGGCGTTGAACTCGGCTTCGGCCTGAGTCATCGCTTCGGCGCTCTCTGACTTGAGCCGATCATTGTTGGCCAACCCCATCACGTAATCCACGTGATGGTCTTCACACCAGCGGAGCAAGTCATCCCGGCAAAAGCCCGAGTCGGCCCGGATGACGATCGAGACCTCCGGCCAGCTCTGCCGAATCCGGCCGACGATCCGTTCCAGTTCCTCCACCGATCCCGCGGCCCCATCGATATTGGAACACCGCAACCGGGCGCACAGCAGATGCTCCCCCGAGAAGATGTACAGCGGGAGATAACAGTAGTGGCGGTAGTAACCGTGAAAGAACCGGCCTTCCTGCTGGCCATGGATCGGGTCGTCGGTCGCATCCAGATCCAGCACCATCTCCTCGGGCGCCGATTCGTGGGACTCCACGAAGGCATCCACCATCCAGCCGTCGATCCGGTCCGGGTCCATCGCGATCTTCTTGTACCGCTCCTGCTCATCGACCTCGGCGCCGGTCAACTCCAACCGGTTCAGCGTACACCTGCCCGCCAGCGCCTTCCCCCGATCTGAGGCCTGCCGCCGCCTCTCCCCCAACGGATCGGCCTTATTCACCGCCACCGCCAGCATCGGATCGGTGCGCAACTGATCATGATCGTTCAGATCCTCGTACCCCAGACAGAGTCCGTAGATGCGCTGCCCCAACAACTCCTCGACCGTGTGTTCGATCAACCGCGGATCCCGGTGATCCCTGAAACACTCAGCCAGTCCGGCGATCAGACCCGTCCCCCTCTCGACCTCTCGCAACAGCAGCACCCCTGCATCGGAGGTGATCTTCCCGCCGTCGAACCGCGCCTTCACTTTGCGTTGAAATAGTCCGTGAAATTCGAACCTGGCTTGTTTACACTCTGTTCTCATAAGGGCCGCCTCCGTTTGCGTGTGAAAACGTTCATTCAAAACGCTTTATACCAAACAGGGCGGCCTTTTCAGGTCCTATCGGTGAGAAATGGCGGCTAGGGCTCTGCCACGTTCAATACGGAACCGGCCGCTACAGGTCCCGGAAGAACCTGCTTCTTTCCTGACGGCCAAAGCACCTCAACCTGATCCGCGCTCTCTGCATCGCCAAGCCCGAAGTACAGCGGGTAGAGACTCTGCGAGAGGTATCCGGACTGGCCGTCGTGAACCTTTGTGTAGGTGGAGGACCCGGCTCGCACCGTGACGCGAGCACCGAGCCCGTCGCGGTTCGAGTTCGTACCGGTGAGATGAATTTTCAGGAAATGAATCGGCTTGCGATCCGCCAGGTTACTGACCAGCACCATGGGCTCGGAATTGAAATCGTTAGTCACGATGTCCAGGTCCCCATCGTTATCCAGATCGAAAATCACTGAGGAACGAGAACCCAGAGCTCCCCAGGCCACGACGCGGGTGACCCTGGCGCCCCGAGACCTGACCTTCTTGACCAGTTCATGGTCCTTGTCGGCAAGGACCGCGTCCAGTTCAAACCAGGGGGTGATGGTTCGACCACCCCGGCGCGGCTCAACACCCACAATGAACTCGCTGTCCACGAACTCCCCCCCCCGGTCGTTAAGCAGCAGGCTGTTGATCCCGTACCGGTACCCATAGTTCATACACGAAGTAATGAACGCATCTTCGAATCCATCGGCGTTCAAGTCGCCGACACTCAGTCCCCAGGGCCAGTAGTTCTCGGCGTTGAACTGATCGGACATCTCTTTGAAAGTACCGTCCCCCTGATTGCGAAAAAGCGCGTTGCCCCAGACATGGTTCCGGTCCGTGGCCAGCATGTCCCGATCAGCGATCTCCTCCGGGAAGGGGATCTTGTCCTTCTCGCTGAAGGGATCCAGATGCTTCCACATGTCGGTGTGCATGTCGGTGAGATAGAGGTCCAGGTGCCCGTCGTTATCAAAGTCGAAAACCTTTATGCCCATGGTTCCCCATGGGGTAGCGGGAAAGAGTTGGCGACTCTTTTTCACAAAATGCCGGCCTTCAACATTCTCGTAATACTGGTCGTGGCCTTGCATGTTGGCCAGGTACAAATCGGGCCAGCCGTCGTTGTTGGCATCGAGAGGACTCGCGTCGCCGGACCAGCTGACATCGATCAACCCGGCTCGCTCCGTCACGTCAATGAATCGGTTGCCACCCTGGTTCTCAAAGAGGACGCTGGGCTCCGACAGCCAAGGTTGTCTATGTCGGTCGAACGCATCGGGAGTGGAACGATAGTAGGAATACTGCGCCCTGTCGGGCTTGGTAAACGAGTCATCGACCACTGTGGCGACTTGGTCTGTCGTATAGATACCCACGTTCACCAAAAAAAGGTCCAGCCGCCCGTCGCGATTGTAGTCGAAGAAGACTGCTGTGGATGAATGGCCCTTGTACCCCACGCCGGAATCGGCGCTGATGTCCGTGAAGACTCCCGTACCGTCGTTCTCAAACAAGACGTTGCCACCTCGGACCGTGGTGACATACAGGTCTGAGTCGCCATCATTGTCGATATCGGCAAAGGACGCGGTCACGCCGATGCGCTCCCTTACAGCAACCCGGGCCCGGGCGGTGATGTTCTCGAACCGGCCTCCCCCAAGGTTCCTCCACAGCTCATTGCCACCCACCTGGGTAACAAAGTAGATATCGTACCGGCCGTCCCCGTCGACATCGGCAATGGCAATCCCGTTTCCGTGGTCGTAATGGGCGAGAGTAAAGGAGCGTCCCGCATCGTCGACGATTCGGTTGCGGAAGGTGATGCCGGATTCCTGAACGCGATCTGTGAACGAGAAGTCGTGGACGACGTTCATTTGATGGGCGGCCGCCATCTGAGCCTGTTGACGCCTTTCCAGCCACGGGAAATCCTGCCACAAAAAGCGCTCTTGAAGGGTAGTCAAGACGTCTCGTTTCAGGGCTTCTCGTTGTTCCTCTGACTCTCCGTCGTAGAATCCACGGACGTGCCCCTGCGGATCGACCAGCACGAGTTTCCGGCTGTGGGTGATCGTGTCCGGATCGCCCGCATCCCCTCCGACCGATAACTGAAAGCCCTGTTCGCTCAGTTGCCATAGCTGTTCACGCGAGCCGGTCAGGAACCTCCATCGCTTCTCCTCCGCTCCCGCCTCAGCTGCATGCTTGTGCAAGACCTCCGGCGTGTCGTGCTCGGGGTCGAGAGTGAAGGTGATGAGACGGATATCGCTCCAGCCGGGACGCATTTTGAGTTGCTTTTGAAGGTCTGCCAGTGCAGCACTCTGGGAGGCAGCGAAGCCGCCGCGCGTGAAAATAAAATTCGCGATCCAGGCCTTCCCCAGCAGCTGGTGGGTCCCGAAGGGCTGGGAGAGCTGATCGGTTAACGAAAACTCGGGCAACGCGTGCAGCACGGGGGGCTTGTGTTCTTGCGGCTCAGTTCTACTCTTCCCTAGCGTCTCGGCGGGCGTCGCGATCGGGGACCCAGCCCCAAAGTTGGCCGATCCAGCTAGCGCCTGGCCCAAAGCGGCAGCCAGGGCTGCCTCGACCCCAGCCAACACGAAGGCGAAAACTCCCAGCCGCATCAACGTTCGTGGGACCATGGTTTTCACCGCCTCTAGTGGTTCAGAGAATCGGAATTCCCTTTTTTCAAAGAGAGTGTAGCAGGCACTGAAATGGGGGAGCAAGATGAGCAAGATGAGCAAGATTATGGGACCTATCGCGCCATGCCCGGACCGGCGTTGCCCCCGACAACTCCCGACGAAAACGTCAGCGCGTTCTCGGGATCGAAGGCATCGACCCCGGCCCGTGTGTCGCCCATCAGGTAGTGCGTCCCGATCAGTCCGGCTCCCGGGTAGAGTCGATAGAACTTATCACTGGGAGTCTCGACTTCGTGCGTGCGCCTGCCGAGATCAAGCTTCAAAATACGACCGTGATAACCGAATGTGCTCATGCAAAGCCCCCAGGCGAACCCTGAGTGTGAAGCATCAAGAGTTCTGACATCCGAGCTTTGGGCAATTCAACGACAACCCCTTCCCTGATCAACTTTGCTCCACTGCTGACGGTCTCAGTGTTATCGTTCTCGCTCCTCACACGATAGCTTGTTTTCGGCCGCAATCCCTTGAACTGTATGCGATAGACGGCCTGAGTACTGCCATTGCGAAAGGCCAGCACAGCAGCCTCAGAGCCGTCGCGTTTACAAAATTCCACGACCTGCCACGCCTCCGCCGAGCCGGCAGGGGGAGTCAGGTGATAACAATCCTCACTCAGCAGGTGACGATAGCGTTTGTAAACAGGGATATTGCGTCGCGCCGCTGCCAGAACTTCCCGGGGGTAAAGGCTGACCCTTTCGGTTAACAGCTTGCCGTGGAGGGTACCGAATCCAAAAAGCCCCATCATGCGGCTGCGAAAGAGAGTGTCCAGCAATGCAGGATCCTTCTGCTCCTGGATTTCGGGATCGCTGTGCACGATCCAGGCACTATTGTAGAAACTTGGATAAATGTAGCTTGCAGCCAAGGCATTTTTCCGGACTTTCCTTGACGGATAGCTGGCATCACTCAGCCAGTTGGCCCGGCAATAGGGTGCCAGCCCATAGTCGTGACGGCTCCCGTAACCGCACTGTTCCAGAACCAGCCGGGGATGATTCTCGTGCAGGTGCTCCCAGACGGCGTAATAGCCACGTTGGGCAGCATAGCTTCCATCCCCGCTCTGGTGGCCGTGATCGTCTCGATTACAAATGGTCGGCTGAGCCGGGAGACCGGAATTGTCCCATTTCAGCCAGTCGAGTTTGTAGTCGGTAACCAAACGGCTCAGATTGGTCTTGAGGTGGTCGACCACATCAGGGTTTCCCAGGCAGATGTGAACTACGGGGGCCTCCCAGCCAGGGATTCGGAGCACATTGTCCCGGCCATCCTTCTGGCCCACCCACTTGTGCGGAATTTCATTGGGAACCAGACGCTGATCAACCACCACAGGATCGACCCAGAGACCAAATTTCATCCCCTTTTCATGAACCCGATCCGCGATGTAGGGCAAACCCCTCGGGAATTTCTCACGATCTTCCCGGTAACGCCCCACGCCACATCCCCAGTCGCCGGTGCCGCGTTTAGAGGATCCCTCCCACCAACTGGCATCAATGTAGAAGTGCTCAATCCCGAGATCAGCGGCAAACTCGATTTCTCCCAGGATCATTTCTTCAACATCTTCTTTTTCGGTGCCCCAGATGTCGTAAGCGACCCAGGGGAAATCGGGCAGTTTGGGAGGAAACACGTAGCCCGAGAGGTAATCGTGCAGGACCCGGCAGGCCCGATCAAGATCCCCGTGGCTCACGCCCGTCAGGATGCGAGGGGATTCCAGCACGTCACCAGGCATGAGATCGTGAGTAACATGGATGAGCCCGGCACTCACCTCCAGGCCATCCCTGGCCCGCTTCCGAAAACGCACGATCCAATCCCGTTCCCATTGAATTCCAAGGAACAGGATTTCACGGGCCGAGGAGTTTTCAAGAGCCACAAAACCAGCATGTTCCGGTATGTTCCAGCCACCGCCGCGAACTTCCAGTTCCTCCGCGATAGGAAGCCTTTCCAGCGAGTACTGATCGCGGCGAATGCTATAGACCTGGAGATGGGCAAGCGCACCCCGAATCCGGAAAAAGACCGGGTCGAAACGTCTCACCTCAGGAACGATTTCTCTACCGATGTTCTCCAACCGGCAGCGTTGTTCGAAAACGGCCACACCCGGGAAAAAGCGGTAGAAAAGCGACAATTTCAAGGACAGCGTCCGGTGCTCGAAATCGAGACGCAGTTCAGTCGAGCCGTTCTCAAAGTCTTTCGCTTCCTGGCCTGTCAGGAGAAAACCTGAATCAGGCCCCAGTCCTTCGGAGTGTACGTCCCCGGCGCTATAAGCGAAGTCACAGTAGCCCGGTAGTGCCCACTCGTAACCGGTATCCGCATTCTTCAAGGAAGTCAGGCGTAGGCATCCTCTGGGATCGGGCTCGAAAACACGCGCAATTCCTGCACCCCCAATGACCCAGCCGCCATTGTTCTGACAGGAAGTTTGGGTGACCTGTCCAACAGTTGCTAAAGCAGGCATGCTCAGCAGCTTTTCCAGGAAATCGCGTCGTTGTAGTTCAATCGGCATCATCGGCATCCTTTCTTCGATTTCCTGGAGTGCGGCACTCACAGTGCCGCCTTAAAAGGCGGAAGTCAAACTTCCGCACTCCAGGAAGTCAACAACGACTGCCGACTGCCGCTGGCTTAGAATTCATGACTCGTCTCCCTGGAAGTGGTATTAAGAGAGTGACAATTCTTTTTTTGAAGATCTGTTTACCAACGCGATCGCGGTGGAGTGAATACTCTCGGTCCCTGTTTCCCCGGATTCGTGAAGTGGCAAGCATCGAAGGCATGCTTTTCGAGGAGGACATATGGTTCTGCTGGTTCTTCTAACCCTATTGTTAGCACCTCCCGCTGTGAAGGATGTGGAAATTGTTCCGATTACTCACGGCTCTTTGATTCTGAAGTGGCAGGAAAAGGTCATTCATGTCGACCCCTGGAGTCGAGGCGATTATGAGGGGCAACCTGCTGCGGACCTCATACTGGTGACGGATGTTCACGGCGACCATATGGATCCGGCACAGATCGCGAAAGTAAGCAAGGCCGATGCGATCATTGTTGCTCCGGCAGCCGTTCAAAAAACCGTCCGGAAGGCGAGAGTCCTCAATAACGGAGAGCAGACGGATGTATTCGGAATCAAGATTGAGGCGGTTTCGATGTACAACCTGAAACGGGGTCCCCGGGCCGGAGAGCTTTTTCACACCAGGGGGAGAGGCAACGGCTATGTACTGACCCTGGGAGATCAGCGGATCTACATCTCAGGAGACACTGCGTGCACCCCGGAGATGAAGCGGCTCGCTGACATCGACATTGCCTTCGTTTGCATGAATCTCCCCTACACGATGACGCCCCGGGAAGCTGCCGGGTGCGTGAACGCCTTCAAGCCCAGGGTTGTCTACCCCTATCACTACCGAGGTTCTGACTTGAACGCTTTCAAAGAAGCCGTGACTTCAGCTGCAGTCGAGGTCCGAATTCTGGATTGGTACGGGCAGTGACACCGACACAAACCGGCCAGATCACCTTGATCGAGGCACTTAACGAGGCGATTCGTGAAGAGATGCGGCGAGATGAGCGGGTGGCGGCGGAAGCGCCGTTCACACCTGGTGCTCCCGGGCGTAAGGTCGAGAAGAGAGGAGGAAGTTAAGATTCTATGAAGGTAAATCTAGAGGGACAGGTCGCGCTCGTAACGGGAGGCGCAAACGGCATCGGACGCGCCATCGTGCAGGCCCTCGCCGACAACGGTGCAGATGTCGTCATTGTGGATATCGACCCTGAAGCAGGAGCGCAGGCTGCCAGCGAGGTCGTCGAGGCCGGCGGGAGGTGTCTTTCGCTGGAGGGCGATGTCTCAAACTTGAAACAGATGGAACGTGTGGTTGAAAAGATTGTGGAGCGTTTTAGACAGCTTCACATCCTGATCAACAATGCAGGTATTAATACTCTTGGTGGCCGTGTGCCGATTCACGAATATGCGCTGGAGGATTGGCAACGGATCCTCAACGTTGACCTGACCGGCGTATTCGTGACAAGCCGCGCTGCCGTCCCGGCCATGCTGAAGAATTCCGGTGGCCGCATCGTCAACATTAGTTCCATGGCCGGTCTCGTGCCGGTGCGATTACAAAGTGGCTATGTCGCAGCCAAAGCGGGCGTTGTCAACCTGACGCGGTCGATGGCACTGGAGTTGGCGTCGCAGGACATTCTTGTCAACACCGTCGCTCCAGGCTCTACGCTTACCCGGGGCACCGAAGCGCTGTTTTACGGTCAGGACGGTTCCTATACGGAGCAGGCGGCCAGTCTCCTCTCCCACATTCCGCTGGGGCGTCCAGGCCGGACGGAAGAGATCGCGCACGCGGTGCTCTTTCTGGTCGCACCCGAATCGAGCTATATCACGGGAACTGTCCTTACCGTGGACGGCGGCTGGACCGCTGGTTACACCCGGGACTGGTAACAAAGGGCCAAAACAATGGCGAAAACAACAGTGTCAAAGGGTAAGAAAAGTGGACCAGCGCTCCCCGGGCTTGACGAGTCCCGGTTGCTTGGCCTGTACCGCCAGATGCAGCTCATCCGGCAGTGCGAAGAGCAACTGGCCAGATCGCACCAGCGCGGGCTCATTCACGGGGCCTGTCATACCTACGTCGGCGAAGAAGCGATCGCAACCGGCGTTTGCGCTCATCTGGGGAGCGACGATGTCATTTTTAGTACTCATCGCGGGCACGGCCACGCGTTGGCGAAGGGAGTGCATCCGCGAGAACTGATTGCCGAGCTCTATGGCCGGGTGGCGGGCTGCTCCCACGGCCGCGGTGGCAGCATGCATTTGTTCATGCCGGAAATCGGCCTGATGGGAACCAGCGGTATTGTCGGCCCCTGCATCCTGCAGGCCTGTGGCGGGGGATACAGCTTTAAGTTAACCGGGACCGATCAGGTCGCGGTCGCCTTCTTTGGTGACGGCGCGGTCAATAACGGCGCATTCCATGAAGGCCTGAATATGGCTAGCATCTGGAATCTGCCGGCACTGTTTATTTGTGAAAACAACCAGTTCGCAACCGAGGTGCCGTTTCAATACGCGAGCGGTATTCCGGACGTCGGCCGCCGTGGAGAGGTCTATGGATTGCCCGGCTATGAAATCGACGGCAACGACGTGCTGGCCATTTACGAAGTGGCCGGTGAAGCCGTCCAGCGAGCCCGCCAGGGTGAGGGGCCGACATTGATCGAATGCAAAACCTACCGCACCCGGGCTCACTCGGAAGGGATGGTCGACTTTACCTACCGCACTCGCGAGGAGGTGGAAGAGTGGAAAGCCCGTTGCCCCATCCAGAGACTTCGAAAGGTGCTGGTCGAAGGGGGTGCGGCGGATGACGCACAGCTCGACGCTATTGACCAGGCAATCAAAGGCATCATCGCCGAGGCTCAGCAGGCGGCGGAAGAAAGCCCCTGGCCCGACCCCCAGACCGCGGCAACCCACGTCTATTGCCAGGTGGCGGAGCCGCCGGGTAGTCCCATCGCCAATGATCCACCAGCGGTCGTCGACGAGGACCCGCGCGTCATCACATACATGCAGGCTACGCTCGAGGCCCTTTCCGAGGAGATGGCGAAGAATGACAAGATCTTTGTCATGGGGGAGGGTATCGGTAAACGGGGCGGTAACTTTCAAACCACCATCGGACTCTTTGACCTTTACGGCGCAGAGCGACTCTGCGACACGCCCATCTGCGAACGCGGATTTGTCGGTCTTGCGGGAGGAGCAGCCATGACGGGTACCCGGCCCGTGATCGATTTCCTGTTCGCCGATTTCATCCTCGACTCCATGGGCGAGCTGGTCAATCAAATCGCCAAAATGCAGTACATGAGCAGTGGGCGGCTCAAGATGCCGGTCCTGCTTCGCGGTTGCGTGGGCATCGGTCATTCCGCGGCCACGCATCACTCGGGAAACTATTATCCAATGTTTGCCCACTTTCCCGGATTCCGCGTGGTCGTTCCATCGAGCCCCTACGACGCCAAGGGTTTGTTGAAACGAGCGCTGAATTGCCAGGACCCGGTTATTTATCTGGAACACCGAGAACTGCTGACCGTAAAAGGTCCCGTGCCGGAAGAGGAGTACGAGATCGAATTCGGCAAGGCGCGAACTGTTCGTGCGGGAAGCGATGTTACGGTAGTCGCCCTGGCAAAGATGGTGCATGATGTGCTTCAAGCCAGCGAAGAACTGGCCGCTGAGGGCGTGTCCGTCGAATTGATTGACCCGCGAACGGTCTCACCGCTCGACACGGATGCCATCTTGCAATCCGTGCGCAAGACCGGCAGGCTTCTGATCGTCGACGAAACCTTTGGGCCCTGTGGTATCGGCGGCGAGATTGCCGCCCGGATCATCGACGAAGGCTTTGATGAATTGGATGCGCCCATCCGCCGACTCAGCGGAACATTCACCCCGACGCCGTACAGCCCGCCGCTGGAGAAGGCCATCGTGCCTCAGCTCGAGGAGATCGCGGGTGCGATTCGAGAGATCATGGCGGAGTAGTAGAGAGATATGGCTATAGAAATCGTCGTTCCTCGCCTTGGCTGGTCGATGGAGGAAGGTTTGTTCACCGAGTGGCTGAAACGAGAGGGCGAGGTGGTAAACGCCGGCGACATGCTCTTTGTCATCGAAGGCGATAAAGCGGCTCAGGAAATCGAGTCGTTCGATTCCGGCATATTGCGCATTGCACCCAACGCTCCGCAGCCGGGTGAGGCCGTCACGGTCGGACGGCTTCTCGGGTATCTGGTCGAGGAGGGAGAGTCTGCTCCCTTTGCGGGAGAACCTGGTTCTCCAGTGCCTCCCGCCCAACCCGCGGAAGCAGCGACAGAAGCGTCAGCCGCCGCCGGGAGAGCCGGGCCGGCTACTCGACGTCTGGCCCGTGAAACAGGTGTGGACGTGTCGCAAGTCCAAGGATCAGGTCCATCCGGGCGTATCCTTGCCGAGGATATCCAAGGGGCCGCCGATGACCTGTCCGATGACGGCTCAAAGCGCCTGAGGATCAGCCCCCGGGCCCGACGAGTTGCTGTGGAATTGGGCATCGATTGGACGGGGATTCGAGGAACGGGAAAGACTGGCCGGATCCGCGAGCGCGATATTCGGACTGCGGCCGGAAGCACCAACGGACGCACTTCCCCCCGTCCGTCCCCAGGGGCCGGCAAGTGGTCAGGTCGGACTGTTCCGATCACGAATGTCCGGAAAACCATCGCCCGGCGCATGATGGCGGGTGTTCATTCAACAGCACCGGTTACGTTGACAACGAAAGCGGACGCAACCAACCTCGTGAATGTGCGCCGGCAGTTCAAAGCGGCTGCCCGGGTGGCTGATGAGCCGGTCCCCGGTTACACGGATCTGATTGTGAAGTTGGTTTCCGTCGCGCTCCAGCAGCACCCCTTGCTGGCCGCACAATGGACCGACGGTGGTATTGTGATTCCCGAGCGGATTGACATCGCATTCGCTGTCGACACTGAAGCAGGACTCATGGCACCCGTGCTTCGGGATGTCGCTTCCCTTACACTTCGCGAAGTTGCGGCTCAGGCGCGTGATTTAAGGGAACGCGCCGGCAAGAGGCGCCTGACCGCAGAAGACGCGTGATTTAAGGGAACGCGCCGGCAAGAGGCGCCTGACCGCAGAAGAGATGCAGGGAGCAGGCTTCACCGTGACCAATCTGGGTGGTCATGGGATTGACTCGTTCACGCCTATCATTTCCCCGCCTCAATCTTCCGTTCTGGGAGTGGGTCGTGTGGTTCGAGAACCAGTGGTAATCGGAGACGAAATCGCAGCTGGTGAAACGATGTGGCTGAGTCTTACCTTCGATCATCGGGTCGTCGACGGAGCGCCGGCGGCAGGATTTCTGGATTCCTTTCGCGGGTATCTGGAGCAGCCCAGTCCCTGGCTGATGCCTTAGACGAGGCTTCGCCTCAGAGCAACGAGCATTGTGCTCAGGTGCTGAAATGTTTGACCCCGAAATAACAGAACGGCACGGCGCAAGCCTGCCGTTTCTCAACGGTGAGCTCACGCTCTACCGTTCTGTGCTGTTCTTGACACCGCGACAACCGGGAGGACACCAAAGCGATGCTTCCAGAACTTGAAAAGGCCAGCAAGTTGAAAGAAAAACTCAAAGCCGGAGAGGTTTGCTTCGGGGTGCAGCTGGGACTGACCGACCCGGCAGTGGTTGAGATCTTCGGTAACGCCGGTTACGACTGGCTCCTGGTTGACACCGAGCACTCAGCGACAAGTTTGCCGCAGACTCGGGCCATGCTTCAGACGGGCGTGTATACCAACGCCGTCGTGCTGGCCCGGCCCCTGATTTTCAATCCCGACGAGATCCGACGATTTCTCGACAATGGGTCCCCCGGGCTGGTCTGTCCCTTCATCAATAGCGGGGAAGAGGCCAGGCGTCTCGTCGAGGCGTGCCGCTATCCTCCCCAGGGTATCCGCGGCCACGGCCCTCGGCGAGCCGGTCTCTATTTCAACGACGCCAACGAGTATTTTCGGGCTGTCTACGACGCCATTATCATCAGTCCAATTATTGAGTCCCAGGAGGCCGTCGCCAATATCGACGACATCATGGGGGTCGACGGGATCGATGCCCCCGTGGTGGGTCCCAACGACTTGTCGATCTCGCTCGGCATCTTTCAGGAGTTCGACCACCCCAGATACCAGGCAGCTATCGACAAGGTGCGCGAAGCCTGTCACAAGCACGGTAAGGCCATGGGCGGGAGCTGCCTTGGCATCGAGCATGCCGAGGAGTGCATCGCCAAAGGCGACCAGTTCCTTCTTGTTACAGGCGACGACCTCGCGCTTGCCGGCGAGGCCCGCCGCGTTCTCGAGCGGCTCAAGAAATAAGTGCACAGCACGTCAGAGACCCGTTCCACCCATAACCGGTACCAGCAGAAGATCTTTGCTGGGGAGCTCGACAACTTCTGCGTGCCCATACCGGAGGAGGTGGAAGAACGCCTGGAACGCATCGTAGCCATGGCGGCGCTGGCCAGGGGCGAGCGGGTGCTGGACGTGGGCACCGGCACGGGCGTCCTGATTCCAATCATCCGGCAGTACGGAATCGACGAGGTCGTGGGATGCGATCTGAGCGCAAACATGCTCGCAAAGGCCCGGGAACAGCATGACGGGGTCACGTTCTGGCTGGGAGACGTCATCGATCTACCGGAGAGCCTGGGCCGTTTCGATGCGGTGTTCTTCAACGCCATGTTCGGCAATGTCTGGGACCAGCGAGCCACCTTGCAGAAAGTCGCGGGCCGGCTGCGAACCGGCGCACGAATCTGTATAAGCCATCCGCTGGGTTCCCGTTTTGTCGCCGAACTGAAGCGCGGTGATCCCCGGCGGACGCCACATCTTCTTCCCGATCAAGAACGCCTGGGTGGGCTCATCCGTGGAATCCCACTCGAGGTCGTCCACTATTGCGACGAGGATGACTTCTACCTGTTGTTTTTAAAAAGGTCGTGACCGGGTGAATCAGAGCCCCTGGCGGAAGCCAGGGGGGGAAACTTAACCGACCTGCGACATTCCCTTCCCGCTACTCCCGCAGCGGGCTCTGATGGCCGCTTTACAGTGCGGAAGTCATACTTCCGCACTCCAGGAGCCTTTTGTACTGTCCCAAAAGACGGTGAAGACGAGCTGTGCTATAAGGGGGTTCCCTGAGGTTGTCTCGATACCAGGATTCACGACCGTGGCCGATTTTCAATATTGCCTGAATGGCAGCACCATCAAAACCACGCCCATTCTCGAAAAGATCGCGGTGGCCGGAAAAGCCGGCTACCGGGCCATTGAGCTGTGGCATGACGACATCGATTCTTTTCTTGGGAAGGGCGGCAGTCTGGGGGATCTGCGAAAGGCGCTGGACGACCACGATCTGGCCCTGCCCACGACTATCTACCTGGCCAGGTGGTTCGACTCCACCGGTCCTGATTACGACCGGGCGATCGATGAGTGCAGGCGAAAGTTGGACCAGGCAGCCGCACTGGGGGCACCCTACGCCATTGCCGCGCCACCGGCCGGTCAGGCCAACTACGAAGTGGGGGCCGGGCGCTACCGCGACCTCCTGGAGATCGGCATCGAAAAGGGTGTGCAACCCTCCATGGAGTTTCTCGGGTTCGTAGCACAGCTCAATACGATCGAAGATGCCCTGGAGATCGTGACCCGGTCAGGCCATTCCCAGGCCACCCTTATTCTTGATCCGTTTCACGTCTTCCGGGGCGGCGGGTCGGTCGAGGCGATTGCTCGACTCCAGGAAAGTCAGATCGCGATCAGTCATTTCAACGATGCTCCCGTTTCCCCGCCGCGCCGCCAGCAGCACGATCCGGACCGAGTCATGCCGGGTGAAGGGCACCTCGACCTGGCCCGTTACATACAACTCCTCCGGGACATTGGCTACCGCCGCTATCTGTCCCTGGAACTCTTCCGTGAGGACCTCTGGGCCCGGGACCCACTGGAAGTGGCCCGCATCGGCCTGGACCGCATGCGTACCCTAGTGGAAAGTTAAAAAAAGGGACAGTCTACTCTGGCACCAATTTCCGAATAGGAGGAACTTCGGCCAGCCGGTACACGAGATCGGCAACCGGGAGCGGAATCTTGATGGGAAGTTCATTAGTTCAACAACTGGAGATGCGGTCGGAAGCCGGGAATCCACTTCGAGTGGGCGTCATTGGAGCCGGCAAGTTCGCCACCATGTTCTTGAGCCAGGCCCAACGTCTGCCGGGCCTGCACGTGCTCGGAGTAGCCGACCTGTCCGAAGAGCGGGCTCGTCTGGCGCTGAGCCGGGCCCACTGGCCGGAGGAGCAGTATGCTGCCGACAGCTTTACGGCGGCACTCGACTCGGGGTCCACTTTCATCTCCGACAACGCTGAATCTCTCCTGCAGGCAGACGGTCTGGACGTAGTGGTCGAGTCGACGGGTGACCCGGGGGCAGGCCTTGACCACGCCCTAAAAGCCTTCCGCGAGGGACGCCACGTCGTGATGGTCAATGTGGAGGCCGACGTGCTGGCAGGCCCCCTGCTGGCCCGGCGCGCCCGGGAGGCCGGGGTGGTCTACAGTCTGGCCTACGGAGACCAGCCCGCACTGATCTGTGAACTGGTCGACTGGGCTCGCTCCACCGGCTTTGATGTCGTCTGTGCCGGCAAGGGGACACGCTATCTGCCCGTCTATCACACTTCAACTCAGAAACGGTCTGGGATTACTACGGCATGAGCGCCGAGCAGGCAGCCGAGGGTGGACTCAACACCAAGATGTTCAACTCCTTTCTCGACGGAACGAAGTCGGCCATTGAAATGGCCGCCGTGGCGAACGCCACTGGTCTGCAGCCTCAACCCGAGGGCCTGTTCTTCCCTCCCTGCGGGGTGGATGACCTCCCGGAGGTCTGCCGACCTCGGGCCAGCGGTGGTCAGTTGTCCCACTCGGGCACCGTGGAGGTCATATCCAGTCTGGAACGGGACGGAAGCCCGGTGTTCCGCGACCTGCGCTGGGGAGTCTACGTGACTCTCGAGGCCCCCAATGAATACGTCATGCGTTGTTTCAGCGAGTATGGGATGGTCACCGACTCCACGGGCCGCTACACGGCTCTCTACCGTCCCGCCCATTTGATCGGTCTGGAGTTGAGCATCAGCGTCCTCAAGGCCGGTTTGCGGGGTGAGGCCACCGGCTCTCCCCTCTACTTCAAGGGAGACGTGGCGGCCACGGCCAAGCGCCCCCTTTCCAGCGGAGAAGTCCTGGATGGGGAAGGGGGTTACTGCGTTTATGGGACGCTCATGTCCTCCGCAGAAGCCGTCAGAGCGGGCACGCTGCCGATAGGACTCTCGAACAACCTTCCGCTCTTGAACGATATTCCCAAAGGCCAGACCGTCTTATGGTCGGACGTGAAGATTGATCCCCGGAACTCGATCCTGCGTTTTCGCAAGGAAATGGAACGCGTGTTCGGACAGGAAAAGGAGAAAAAGGGGCCAGAGTAGACTGTCCCCCTTTTTTCGAAGGGAGAACGCATCTTGAAACTGGTTATGTACCCAACTGTCGAAGCTGAGCGTCTGGAAAAAATCACTGCTGCTGCCGAAGCGATGTCGGTCCGAAACGCCACCAGCGAAACTGAAGCCCTGCAGCAGATCGTGGATGCCGACGCCTTTTTCGGCAAGATCACTCCAGGCCTGCTTTCCGCGGCCCGCCGGCTGGTCTGGGTGCAGTCGCCTACAGCCAGCCTCGAGCACTACATGTTTCCCGAACTGATAGAGCATCCCTGCCGGTTGAGCAACATGCGGGGGCTTTTCTCCGACGTGATTGCTGACCACGTTTTTGGCTATATCATCTGTTTCGCCCGGAACTTTCACCACTACATTCGGCACCAGCTTGAGGGCCGATGGGAAGCGGTCGGGGGTGATGCCGAACGCCCTGCCGTGTCGGCGGGAATGGCTGTAACCGGCCCGGCTGACCGGGCTCATGTGCACCTTGCAGATACGGTGCTGGGCATCGTGGGCCTGGGTGGAATCGGTTTGGAAGTGGCACGCCGGGGGCTGGTGATGGGAATGAGAGTGGTGGCCGTCGATCCTGTGCGAACCGAAGCCCCTCAAGGAGTCGCCGCGGTTTGGCGGCCGGAGCGTCTTCCCGACCTCCTGGCCGAAAGCGATTTCGTGGTGATCGCGGCGCCACACACACCGGAGACTGAAAAGCTTTTCCGGAGCCCGCAGTTCCGTCAGATGAAGTCGACTGCTTATCTGATCAACATCGGCCGCGGCATGATCGTGGACCTGGCGGATCTGACGGCGGCTTTAAAGTCAGGTGAACTCGGAGGAGCCGGGCTGGATGTTTTTGAAACAGAGCCACTCCCCTCGGGACATCCACTCTGGGAGATGGGAAATGTAATCATCACACCTCACATGGCGGGACACTCGCCCCGCATTGCCGGCCGCCATCTGGAAGTCCTGCTGGACAATATCGAGCGATTTGTCGAGGGAAGAGAGCTGAGGAACGTGGTCGACAAAGCGAGCTGGTTCTGATGGGGTGGCGATCGACAGAACGGTAGAGCGTGAGCTCACCGTTTTTCTGTAGTGCACTCTCGCCGGAGAGTCAGTAGCGCGCACGAAGTAAGCGCGTGTTGGCTTGGCAGGGACGCGCTTGTTGGTCACGCGCGCTACTTCGGCCTCGTTGCTCGTGAAGCGTTAACGGCAGGCTCACGCCTTGCCGTTCTGTTTCGGACCGCGGAGGGTCCTCCTACACTGAGGTTTCCGGCGGTGGCATACCGGCGCTTTTGCTAAAATCGAGCTAAGGATGTAGCCCTTGGTGTCATTGACTAGACCGGTTTTACTGGCGACGCTCTCCCCTCTCTGGTTGCCGGTGTTGGCATCTTCACAACCGGCAGAGCAACTCGGCGAAACAGCCAGGCGGATCCTCCAGCGCGAATGTGTTGCCTGCCACGGGCAGCTGAAGATGTCGGGCCTGGACCTGAGACATCGTGAGTCGATGCTGGCGGGCGGCAAGCAGGGTCCCGCCCTGGTGCCCGGGAAGGCACAGGAGAGCCTCCTGTTTCTGGCAGCCTCTCACACCGGGGAGCTGAAAATGCCCCCCGAGAAGCCGCCACTTCCCTCCGAGGACCTGAAAGCGCTACGGGAGTGGATTGACGCAGGTGCGCCCTGGGGCCTGCTGGCAGCCTCTCACGGCGACCCCGAGCCGACCTGGTGGTCGCTGCGCCGCCCTCGACGGCCTCCCGTTCCCGCGACAAAAAACGACGGCTGGTTCCGAAACCCCATAGACGCCTTTATCCTGGCAAAGCTGGAAGAGAAGGGGCTCGGGCACGCTCCCGAGACGGACAAACGCAGCCTGATTCGACGAGCCTCCTTTGACTTGACCGGCCTTCCCCCCACCCCCGAACAGATCGACAGCTTTCTGGGAGACTCTTCTCCCGACGCCTACGAAAAGCTCCTCGACGACCTGCTGGCGTCCCCCCGTTATGGAGAGCGCTGGGCCAGACACTGGCTGGACGTGGTGCGCTACGCCGACAGCGGGGGCTACGAAACCGACGAGTACTTCCCCAACGCCTGGCGCTATCGCGACTACGTGATCAAGTCGTTCAACGACAACAAGCCTTATGATCGTTTTGTGCAGGAGCAGATTGCGGGTGATGAGCTGTGGCCCGACAATCTGGATCTTCACGACGAATACTACGGAATTTCCCCGGAAAAGCTGGAACATCTGGAAGCCCGAATCGGCACGGGTCTCTATACCTTCGGGCCTGAAATAGTGGAGTCTCTCCTTCACGCCCCCAGGCTGGTCCACGAGCGGTTGACGGACTGGGTCGACACGACGGGTGCAGCGTTCATGGGCCTGACCGTTGCCTGCGCTCGCTGTCACACCCACAAATTCGACCCTATTTCACAGCGGGACTACTACCGCCTGCAGGCCTTTTTTGCGGCCAGCCGGCCCATGCAGATCCAGGTGGTCACGAAAATGGGAATGTTCCACCGCAACGAGTCCTACCCTCTCATGATCGCAGTCGACGAGGCGAGAACGGCTTACAGGCTGTACGAGGCGAAGGTGAAGGAAAGGATCACCGGGGAGGCCAAGTCGGAATTCCCACCCGAAGTCGTGGAAGCCTATGAACTTCCCGAAGAGGAAAGGACTCCCGAGCAGAAAGAGCTGGTCATGCCCCTGGTGGAAGTGCTCAAGTCCCTGGAAGAAAACTGGGAAGAGCGGAGGACCCCGGAGGAACGGGAGGAGCTGGACAAGCGCTTCGAGGCTATGGGGAAAGCCCTGCTCAAGCTGCCCGACCAGGACTTCTCACACACGGTGGACTACGACGGATTATATGACCTGCCCAGGGCTTCCGTCCTCGGCCACCGCCAGCTCGAGCTGATCCCGGAAGTGCATGTCCTGGATCGTGGCAACCTGGGCAGCAGAACAGAGAGGGTGGCAGCTGCGGTCCCTGCTGTATTCGATTACCTCGGAAGTCCGATGGATGGAGAGCGTCCCGTCGGGACGAGGGCTTTCCAGACCCGCAGGCAACTGGCCCTGTGGCTGAGCCGCCCGGATCATCCCCTTACGGCCCGGGTGATGGTGAATCGCCTGTGGCAGTGGCACTTCGGACAGGGAATCGTTCTGACGCCCAACGATTACGGTGCCCAGGGAGAACCGCCCACTCATCCCCGGTTGCTGGATTGGCTGGCGACCGAGTTTGTGGCTCAGGGCTGGAACATCAAGGCCATGCACCGGTTGATCATGGCATCCAGTGCCTACCGCATGAGCAGCCGGTACTCGAACCAGCACAACGTCGCAATGGACCCTGACAACCGCCTTCTCTGGCGCATGAACCGGCGGCGCCTGGAAGCCGAGGCCATGTGGGACGCCCTCCACGCGGTGGCCGGTACGCTCAATCTGAAGATGGGGGGGCGCCCCGTGCTCCCGGCCTTACCGGAGGACGAGTTGGCCGGGCTGCCGGCAACCTTTCTGTGGCCGATCACGGGTGACCCGGCCGAACACAGCCGACGGGGTATCTACATCTTGTCCCGGCGGAGTTTCACATTTCCGATGTTCCGGACATTTGATCGTCCCGACTCGTCGAACAGTTGCCCGGCCCGCGAAGTGACCACGGTGGCGCCCCAGGCCCTGTGGTTCCTCAACAACAGAATTGTTCTGCGCCAGGCTGGAGAACTGGCCGAACGCCTGGTGACGGCACATGGAGACAATTCTTCGGCCTGGGTGGACCAGGGCTGGCGCATGGCCCTGGGGCGCCCTCCTTCTCGTGATGAAAGGCGCGAGGCTCTCGAACTCATGGAAGCACTGTCCGGTGAGGAAACACCGAAGAATGAAGAGCAGGACACTTCTCCCGGCCTGGCCGGGCTTGGCAGGGCTCGTGCCTCCGCCCTGACGGAACTGTGCCTGACCCTCTTCAACCTGAACGAGTTCGTGTATATTGACTAAATCATCAGTGGGGAAAAAAGGAGACTCTCCGTTGGATTTCCAATGCTGCAACCTGCATGAAACCGCGAGTTCCAGGCGGGAGTTCCTGGCCAGATCCGGCTTCGGCTTTGGAGCTCTGGCCCTGGGTTGCCTGCTCGGTGAGAAAGCCGCCTTCGGTACTGCACTGAAGGGCACTGCGGTCGACAACCCTCTGGCTCCCAGGACACCCCACTTCCCGGCCCGGGCAAAAAACGTCATCTTCATGTTCATGAAGGGTGGGCCTTCGCACCTGGATACCTTCGATCCCAAGCCGGAATTGAATCGCCTGGACGGGCAGTATTTGCCGGCCAGCTTCAGGCCCGAGGACCTGAACCTGCAATTTGTCAAGGCTCATGAAGCGAAGTTGATGGGTTCGCCCAGAACGTTCAAGAGATACGGCAAATCCGGAATCGAGATCTCGGATCTTTTTGAGAACGTTGGCGGGCTTGCCG
This sequence comes from Acidobacteriota bacterium, assembly GCA_965205615.1. Taxonomy (GTDB): domain Bacteria; phylum Acidobacteriota; class UBA6911; order RPQK01; family CBDAPI01; genus CBDAPI01. The sequence goes on from CBDBHK010000025.1 coordinate 56,531, forward strand.
ACGAACTGGCGGTGATCCGCTCCTGCTATCACGACTCTCTCATTCACGGTCCCTCCATCAGTCTGCTCTTCAGCGGGTCGGTTCGACTGGGGCACCCGACACTGGGTTCCTGGGTCACTTACGGGCTGGGAAGCGAGAATGCGCATTTTCCCGGCTTTATCGCGATGGCAGCAGGGACCACGACGGCCAGCGATAAATCCCTGCACGGCTCGGGGTTTTTGCCTGCGGTTTACCAGGCCACGCGAGCCAACATCGAGGGATCCGCCTTTCAAAACCTGGATCCGCCGCCTCAGATCGGTCCCGCCAAACAACGCCGGATCCTGGAACAGCTCAATTTGTGGAACCGCCGCCATCTGGAAACCCGGCAGGACGACAGCGGTCTGGCCGCCCGCATTTCGAATTACGAACTGGCCCTCCGCATGCAGGCAGCGGCCCCCGAATTGACCGACCTTGGCGGCGAGCCCAAGTCGATCCGAAGCCTTTACGGGTTGGACGAGGAACGAAGTGAAAAGTTTGGGCGAATTTGTCTGCTGGCCCGGCGCATGGTGGAACGAGGTGTGCGTTTCGTGCAGCTCTACCAGGGGAACTGGGACGGGCACGCCAAGTGCGATAGCAACCATGTCGGCAATGCCGGGAAAACCGACAAACCAATTGCCGGACTGCTGGCGGATCTGAAACAGTGAGGCCTGCTGGAAAGCACCCTCGTGGTGTGGATCGGCGAGTTCGGCCGCACGGCCGTTGCCCAGGGCGACGGCGGGAGGGACCACAACCCGCACGGCTTCAGCTGCTGGATGGCAGGAGGCGGCATCCGCGGTGGAAAGGTCATTGGAGCAACGGACGAACTGGGACTCCGGGCCATCGAGGACCGGGTGCACGTGCATGATCTGCACGCCACGATCCTGTCTCTGCTGGGACTCGATCACACGAGGCTCACCTACCTGACCCAGGGTCGCGATATGCGTTTGACCGACGTGGGGGGGCAGAACGATCTGTCGGAGAGACTCACGCGGGCGTAGTCCCTCCCGACGGAAGCAGTCCGGGGTCAACATTCGACCAGGCGAAAGCAGCGCATCCGGAGTTTCACGATGCTGGTGAGAGGTTTGTTTCTGCTGCTGCTTACCGCTTTGCTCACTGCACCCGTCGTGGGCCAGAAAACAGTTTCCTATGTCAGCCAGCTGCATCTTCCCATGGATCTCTACACCGGAGAAGGGATCCTGCTCGAAAAGGGGAGTTATGACCTGGAGCTACGTTTTGAGAAGGAGCATCATTCTCTGGCCTTCCTGAGAGAGGAAAAAATCATCGCCGTCGTCAATGGGCGGCCGCACCGCGAGGAGGCGGCCCAGAAGTGGACGATACCAGTCGTGGGAACGCTTTTTCTCCGCTCCACCGCCCAACCGATTGGAACCGATGAGGAACGCCACTACAGTAAGACCGGCCAGGCCCAGTACGAGTATGAACCCCGCGATTGGAAAACCACCATGAGAGTTTATGAATCGGCCGATTCGGGGAACAAAGAGATTCGTTTTGCGTTTCTGCAGAACGGGAAGAAGGGAGAGCAGACTCGAAGGGACTTTGTGCTTTTCCTGGACCAAGACTGAAGAAGGTTAAAGGTTGAAAGTTCCCGGAACCTGAAACGTGGAACTTGAAACAAAGCAAGCGGCATGCGCCTCGCACAGGGAGAAATGAAATGAAGCAGAGTTTACGCACGGTACTTAAACCAGCGCTATTGATCGGATTGGCAGGATGGCTGGCACTCCCCGCCCCCCTGTTTGGCCGCAAGGAGCCGAAGCGCAGCAAGGAGATCAAATACATCAACCCCGTCGTCCCGGACGTCGAGCTGCCGGGCTACCAGGGTGAGCGTTATCAGGCTTCAGTCCCGGACACCCTGGACCTGGCCGACCGGGCCCGACTGGCAGTCAACGGACTGACCGGTCCTACCAATCGGGAGGCGGACTACGAACTGTACTGGGCTCTGGTGCTCGGCAACAACCCGCCCTACATGTACAACGACTTCAATGACCACGTGCAGATCAAGTTCTACGAAGCTTTGCCCCTGGTGCGCCTGGCCAGCGGCAGCCACCAGGACCTGCACGTGGAGCAGCGCCTGATGGAGGTGCTGGTGCAGATGCAGGGTCCCGACGGGCTGCTCTACTACCCACGGGTGGGTCGGCCCTGGGCGACCAAGGGCTTTCCCGCGTCCCAGTTCTCTTCCTTTCCGGCAGGAGATCACTACACGGAGCCCTACGCCAATGGCCGGCTGCTGGGGGCACTGGGTATCTACTACCAGTTGACCGGGGATGAGCGCTGGAAAGAGGTGGGGAAGAAGATGGTCGACGGGCTGACCCGCCAGGCCATCCACCGCGATGACTATGCCTATTTCACCAAGGGAACCTTCGGCGTCAACGAGGTCTCGGACCCGGGAGTGGACCAGAAGGGCATCGATCCCTGGACCAACATGCCCTTCGGCTGGATCGCCATGGGACTGGCCCAGTTCTACCGGTCTACGGGCTACGAACCGGCGCTGAGCCTCTCGGGCAAGCTGGCCCGCTACACCCGCTACCACGGAGGGATGTTCGAGGCAGACGGTCACTTCACGGGCATCGGCATGCACTTTCACGGTCATCTCTATCCCATGCTGGGGATGCTGGAGTACGGCATTGCCGCAAAAAACTGGGAGATGGTCCAGTTCGTGAAGAAGGGCTATGAATTCGGGACGGCCAACATGGAACCCCTGGTGGGTTACGTGGCGGAGTGGATCAATCCCGAGGAATACAACTACTCGGAGATCTGCGGCGTGGCGGACATGATCGCCATGTCATTGAAGCTGATCGAAGCCGGGGCCGGAGACTACTGGGACGACGTCGACCGCTGGACGCGCAACCAGTTTGCCGAAGGTCAGCTGACCCGTTCCGACTGGGTGGAGAAAATGGTCCAAGACAGGCCCGTTCAGAAAGAGACGAAAACCCTCATCGCTTCCGACCCCATTCAGATTGGAGATCCGGGGGTGACCACGGACGACGTCGTTGCCAGGAGTGTGGGTGGTTTTGCAGGGTGGCCCTCGGTCAATGACTGGCAGGGGCACGAAAGCCGAAGCATCATGCACTGCTGTACCGGCAACGGCACCCGGGCCATTTACTACGTGTGGGAGAATATTCTCACGCATCGGGACGGCAAGCTGAAGGTGAACCTGCTGCTCAACCGGGCCTCTCCCTGGGCGGATGTGAACAGCCACGTCCCCTACCAGGGTCGGGTGGATGTTCTGATCAAGAAGGCTACCGATCTCAGGATCCGGATTCCCGAGTGGGTCAAGGCCACCGAGGCAGGCTGCCAGGTCAACGGGAAAGAGCGATCCCTGTACTGGAAGGGCCGTTACGCCGTGGTGGGACCGGTTGAGCCCCGCGACAAGGTGACGCTGACCTTCCCCATTGCCGAACGGATCAACAGGATTCAGGTCGAGGGTCGTGACTACACTCTGGTCCGCAAGGGCAACGTCGTCGTCAACATCGATCCCCCGGGTCAGAACTACCCTCAGTACCAGCGCGAGCACTACCGAGAGGACCAGACCCGTTTCAAAACCATCGAGCGCTTCGTGGCTGACCGGACCGTGGACTGGTAGGCTGCCCCACGATCGGCGAGCCGTTCAGAGCCGGCTGCGGAAGGAACCGATCCGGAATTGTTCAAATCCCTTCCCCCGGCTTCCGCCGGGGGCTCTGATTCACGCCCGGCGCGCCCGGCGTCTGGTCCTCAAACAGAAAACGAAGCGGGACAACCAGCAGGGCACAGGCTGCCAGGGGCACGGCCACGGTCAGACAGGCACTCACTTGTCCATAGTCCCAGAGCGCCTTCAGACCCCCCACCAGGAAAACCGCCGCCGCGAAGATGTTGGCACCGGCCAGCCACCCGGGCATTCGTAGTCCCACGGGAAGAAAGCGCCAATCCGTCCACGGGTTGGCCAGCGTATAGAGACTGGTCAACAGGAAGCCTGTGAAAATCGCCACGGGTGTGTACAGGTCCAGGGGTTCGATCCCCGGATACATCCTGGTCAGCCACAGGGTCAACAGTCCGCCGCCCAGACTCAATCCGTAAACCGCGCCCCTCAGTTTGCCTTTCGGGACACGCCCCCGCCAGCGCGGCACGGCATGAAGAATCTCGTAGATGATCCGGTAATAGATCTCGGGCCCGGCATAGATACTGCCGAAGAACGCCATAAAAACGCCCACCTGATAGAGGGGTAGCAGCCAGGGAGACAGAGAGGTCAGGAAGGCACCCTGGTAGTTCAAGAGGTTGATTCCTTCCGGGACCAGGTGCTCAGGTCTCAGGACGACGGTTCCGAGAATGCAAAAGGCGCAGGAGATCACGACCACCGCGACGAAACTCACCGCGCTGTCGACCAGCGGGGCGCGGAGCCAAACCCTGGGGGCACGATTACCCGGATCTGCCATCAGCTCGAGTTGTTCTTTGCTGGCCGGCCCCAGCCGGCTTCGTCCCCACCCTTTCTCCCGCAGGAAGGACGTGTAGGCAAAATAGTCTGGGGCAGTCCCGCCGATCACCGACACATAAACTAGGACCTCCACCCAGATGGAGCGATCCCTCATCTCGGGCAGCGTCGTAAATAACCAGTCGGCATAGGACAGCGGTTGCGGCACCAGGCCTTTGGCAATGGCGATCCAGTCGGGCCGGAGATAGAAAACGGCGATCAGGATGCAGCCCAGCATCACCCCCAGGATCACGGTCTGAGCTTTCTCGAGAAAACCATAGCCCCCGACCAGAAGGAGGACTACGGCTGCGGCCACGCAGATCGAAGCCCAGAAATAGTAGTCGCCGACCGTAAAGATCCAGCTGCAGGCGGTTCCCAGGATGCCCAGCAGGAAAGCATAGGTCAGCGGCATCGTGAACACGGCGCATAACAGCAGGAACAGGTGCAGCCAGCCGCGGGGCCCCGGAAGGGAAATCCACCTCTCCAGAGGATGGGACCCACTCAGTACCATGTGGCGGATGCTGGAATAGGCCAGCACCCATTTGAGGAAGCCCACCACCAGAAAAACCCACAGCAGCCGGTATCCGAAGATCGAGCCACCCCGGGAGGGGAAGACCAGTTCGCCGCTGCCGATGGTCACGGAGGCCATGACGGCCCCGGGGCCGAAGACGCGCACCCACTGGAGCGGATTTCGGGAAATCAGGGCTGCGGGGGGAGCCGGGAGAACGCTATCTTTCATTCGTCCGCGGGAGCAGAACCCATACTTTGAACGTGTTCTCTGACCCGCGTCGAGACGGTCACAACGCTGTTCATCAGCAGGGCCCAGTCAACTCCGGCCTGCACCCACTGGATCCCCTTGTCGATCCACTTGATGAGCAGATCGGGATCGTTGGCCAGACCGATGCTGACGTAGACCCCTGCCTGGCGGCACTTTTGCACCGTTGTCTCAATCGCCGCAACCACGTCGGGGTGGGTGGTCTGCCCCAGCAGACCCATGGATCCCGAAAGATCATTGGGCCCGATGAGCACCGCGTCCAGGCGTGGAACCGCCAGAATCTCATCCAGGTTGTTGACCGCATCAATGTGCTCGATCTGAGGGATGACGAGGATCGACTCGTTGGCCTTCCGGCAATAGTCGATATCCTGGATCAGCCCGTACTTGAGGGGCCGCCGCGGGCCGAAACCCCGCACCCCGTCCGGTGGATACATACAGGCCTCTACGGCCCGCTTCGCATCCTCGGCGGTACGAATCAGGGGGATCACAATCCCGTCCGCTCCAATGTCCAGGACCGGCTTGATCAACACCGGATCGTTCCAGGGAACCCGGACCAGGGCTGCAGCGTCGGTCCCCTGGGCCGCCATGATGTGGCTCTGAACAGTCTCCAGCGATAGCGCATTGTGCTCCATGTCGATAAACACGAAGTCAAGGACGTTGGCCATTGCCTCAGATATGGCAGGATCCGCGAAGCTGATCCCGCTGCCCACGGGAACCTCCCCCCGGCGCCACTTCTCTCTCAACTTTCCAGCGTTTTGCATTGGTGTTCCTTTCCTGTCAAAGATTTGCCTTCCGATTCTTTCAGCGCACAGTGTGGGAGCCGCTTCCATGCGGCGATCCGATCGGACCACAGAGGGTCCTCCTACACTGGGGATGTTGCAGGATAGCAAAATGTAGGAGCCGCTTCCATGCGGCGATCGACAGAACGGTAGAGCGTGAGCTCACTACAGAACGGTAGAGCGTAAGCTCACCGTTGACGGCCGGCTCACGCCGCGCCGTTCTGTTTCTGACCACGGAGGGTCTTCCTCCTACAGTTCCAGCTCCCCCTTGTAGACCATGTCCTTCAACTTGAACTTCTTCTTGACCTTCTGCCGGGCCACCCTCGTCACAAACTCAACCTGCTTGTCCTGGAGTGAGATGGCAAGGCTGCGGGGAAACAGCACCAGAATCTCGTGCTGCTCCGCCACTTCCTGCGCATCCCCGACATCCAGATCGGGAACTTTGCGCAGCTCGATCTCGACCGGCTGGATCGGCTCGCGACCCGAGACTTTCAAGCTGGACTCCGCCTTGAGCCGCTCGGTAAGAGCCTCCCACGGATCCGAATCGGGCTCGGCTTCAGAGCCGTCACTGAACAAAGCCGCGGTCGCCCCGGTGAGACCGATTGAGTAGTGGGTTGCCTCACGCTGCAGATCCTCATCCTGCTGCGCCTCACTCCCGTAGCGGTGCGCCGCCAGAGCCTGTCTGATCGGCAAAGCGCTGCACCAGCGGATCGTCATCAGGATGCTCGTAGAAGAGCCTTGGCCGGCGCCACCTCCAGCTGCACCGGGGAACCCCCCGGGGGACGCCCCGGGTGAGGTGCTACCCGGTGCCGTGGGGCCTTGAGTGGGCGGCCCGCCCAGGCTGCCTCCACCCTCAGTATTGAGACGAGGCGCAGGCGTACTCCCCGGGTAGATGTTCACAGCCCGCGCCCAGGGAGATTTTGCCAGCATGTTCCTGATTTCTTTCCTGCTCCAGTCTGAGTACTCCTTCTGCTCCCAGAACTTCTTTCCTCCAAGAGCAGCGACTCCAACTCCGAATGCGACAACCAGTGCCGTGAAAGCCAGTCTTTTCATACCTCACCTCGGTTTCAGGGCTGATCGCGGTTCCGTCAGCAGCCAGCCAGCTGAGCTCCTGGACTGCGGCCGCGCGCGACTTTCGCCGCCGACTGCCGGACCTGTGTAATTTCCAGCAGCAGCCATTAGAATTGTACCGTTAAGAATTCTGGAGGTGCAAAGAATGACGAAAAGCGCTGATGAGCTAAAAAACCTGGTAATCTGGATGCTGGTGGCCGCGAAGACCGACCAGCAAAACGCCAGAGTGGTGGCTGAACATCTGATCACGGCCAACCTGAGCGGGGTCGACACGCATGGGGTCTGGCAGTTGCCGGGCTACATTGCCGCCATCCAGGCCGGCGAACTGGCTCCGGCGGCCCGGCCCGAGATCGTGCAGGAAACAGCCACCAGCGCTCTCGTCAGAGGAAACTGGACCTTTGGGCAGGTGGCGGCAAAGTTTGCCATGGAGCAGGCTATCGCTAAGGCGGCCGAGCACGGCATGGCGCTGGTCGGTCTGGTCGAGAGCCACCATATCGGGCGGGTCGGAGAATATGCAGAAATGGCTGCCTCCGAGAAGATGATCTCGATGATCTGCGCAGGCGGCTTCGCTGAAAAGAGGCCGGTCGTTGTCCCTCACGGAGGTCGCACCGCCGTCCTGGGGACCAATCCCATGGCAATGGGTTTTCCGGCTGGCGAGGGCCCTCGGATGCTCTTCGATTTCGCAACCGCTGCCTCATCGGGTGTCAAGATTATCAATGCCCAGCGTTCCAAGCAGGAAGTGCCGCTGGGCTGGATCGTCGACAAGGACGGTAATCCAACCGCCAACGCAGACGACGTTCTGGAGGGAGGCGGGCAGTTGCCCTTTGGAGACCACAAGGGCTACGCCCTGCTGATGACGACAGAGTGGTTGGCTCGCGTCTTTACGGGAGCTTCCCGATTCGCCCGGGACGGTCGAGGAGGACTTTATTTCAGTCATTCCGGCGCCAGCATGATTGTCTTCAGAGCTGACCTGTTCCAGGCCTTCCCCGACTACGCCGAGCGTGCCGACCGGCTGCAAGGACGGGTGCGTGCCGTGCCCCCCGCACCGGGTTTCGAGGAGGTTCTCATCCCCGGAGATCCGGAGCTGAGGACACGTGCCGAGCGACTGCGGGAAGGGATTCCGATCCCGGATGAGCTGTGGCAGCAGGTCGTCGACCTGGCAGAATCGCTGGGGGTTTCGATTTCTGGGGAGGAGGACGGGTAGCAGCCCGTGGCGAGAGTCCCGAGGATTGCCGGCCCGGTGAAAACGGGAATCGGATCCGCTATGATTGCACACCGTGGAAATACCTCTCAGAAACACAGCGCTCTGTACACTGATCCTTGGACTGGCCCCCCTGACCTTCTCCAGCGCCGGGGGCGAGGCGCCTCCCCCACCTCCGGACGAAGCCCGGTTCGTGGACCTGTCCCTGCTGGTGGCATCTGGATTCCCCTGCAACTGGCCCCAGCTGTTCCCGCCCTTTCACATCAACCACTACCTGAAGATCGGTCCGGCCAGCCCTTACAACAGCGACATCATTACCCTGGACGAGAACACCTGCACCCAGTTCGACTCTCCGGCTCATGGTCCGCTTCCCGGCCGGACAGCCGAAATCACCCCCGAGCGAGTGCCGATCTGGAACTTCACGGGCGAAGCCTGCGTCATTGACGTGAGCCGGCTGCTGGACGACGCCCCGAATGGCCACAGCCCTCTGATTCTCAAGGAGCACATCCTTTCCTGGGAGAAGGAACACAGGCCGCTGGGTCCGGGCGACGTGGTCCTGTTCCGAAGTGGTTACAGCGACCGATATTATGCGCCGCTGCCGGCAGGGCGCCGTTTCGTGGCGGATCCAGTAGATCAGAGAGCACCGGCCTGGCCCGCCCCGGACCCGGATACGATGGACTACGTGGGAAGTCGGGGTGTCAGGATCTCCGGGACCGACGGCCCCAGCATGGGACCGCTGCGGCCGCCGGCTGTGGCACCGTTGGGTCCGAATCTGGCCGCCCGAACTCATTCTGCAGGGCTGAAGTATGAAATGAACTGGGCGGAAGGGTTGATAGGTCTCGGGGACATCCCCGCCACCGGGGCCTTTTACGCCCACCTCCCTCCCAAGCACGGAGGCGGAATTGGCGCCGAGATCCGTGCCTTCGCCGTGGTCGGGAGCCCCTTGTCGAAATGGTTGATTCAGGCGGCTCGACAGAAAAGAGTCATCGATCTGTCCGTACAACTTAGCGAGAAGCTGCCGGTGTGGTGGCCGGGACCTGGATCCGGCAATTCTCGCTATCCTTACTTTCAGCATGTGCTTCCTCTTCCCTTGGACCCGCCGCAGCATCAGCGGGCCTTTGACAGCCACACTGGAACACACCTCGTGCCGCCAGTTTATGCTCTGCCCGCGGCCGGATTTGACAACAGCAGCTATGCCCCGGAGGTTCGGGAGTGGCTGGTTGAATACGAGCAGGACTACGGCCGGCGGGGCACCAGCAATGTGACCACCGAACAGGTGCCGCTTTCCCAGACCAGCGGGTGGGCCCGGGTCATTGATGTGAAGCACTTGATCGGCTCGACAAGCGAGTCCAGCTGGCCGGCTTCCCCGGTGATCAGCGCGGACGACGTCAAGAGGTACGAGCAGCAAAACGGGGATCTGGAAGCGGGAAGCATCGTGATCTTCCAGAGCGGATATAGCGACACCTACCTGCAACCCTTTCCCCAGGACCGTGCCTGTCTGGTGGAACCACTCAACGGAAAACGCGAAGGGTGGCCGGCACCCGGACCGGAAACCATCCTCTATCTGGCGGACAAGGGAATCCGCTGTGTCGCCACCGACGGGCCGACGCTGGGAGGTGCCGACCCCAAGAGCGCACTCATGACCTACTGGGCTCTGGGCAGCCGCGGAATGGTGGGCGTGGAGTACTTGACCAACGTGGGAGCCGTACCGCCTAAAGCCTATTTTCTTTTCGCCGCTCCCAGGATCCGGGGCGGCCACGGCGGGCCGGGCCGAGCCATCGCCCTGTACTGAGTTAGGTGTAAGGGGCGCATCTTTGAACTTGAGCCAAGGATTAGGAAGAACAGAACGGTGAGGCGTGAGCCCACCGAACAGAACGGCACGGCGTAAGCCGGCCGTCAACGGTGAGCTTACGCTCTACCGTTCTGTGGGTGAGCTTACGCTCTGCCGTCCCGTTACATCATCTCAGAAATGGTACCTACATCCGCCGGTGAGTGGCTGTCGCCCGAGTTTTTTGCATCTCCCTATCCCTTCTACGACGAGTTGCGTAGTGAAGATCCCGTCCACTGGAGCGACAGGCTTGGCAGCTGGATCCTGACCCGCTACGACGATGTCACCTGGGCCCTGCTCAATCATCAGCGCCTGATCAACTCGGGCCGCATTGCTACTATTCTGGACCAGTTACCGGAAAAGGATCGGGAGAGGATGCGGCCGCTTTATCACCACTTCTCCGGAGGGCTGATTCACTCCGATCCTCCCGATCACACCCGAGTCAGAACGCTGGTAAACAAGGCGTTTACGCCGCGCGCAGTGGAGAGCATGCGTTCACGGGCTGAGGCCATCGTGAACGAACTGCTGGACACAGTCGAGAAGTCCGAGAAGATGGACGTCATTCGAGATTTCGCATACCCGTTGCCGACCATTGTCATCTGCGACATCCTGGGGCTACCCGCAAAAGATCGAGAAGAGTTCAAGAGATGGTCGGACGGCATCATCGAACTGACAGCGGTCAGCCCCCTCACAGTCGAAGCTGCCGACCGGGCCCGGCAAAGCCTGGTTGAATTGAGGGAATACTTCTCCAGCCTGGTTGCTGATCGCCGAAAAAACCCGCGGTCAGACATGTTGAGCGTTCTTGTTGCCGCGGAAGAGCAAGGCGACAGGTTGAGCCTGGCGGAGCTGCTGTCAACCTCTGTCACGCTTCTGGTGGCCGGCCACGAGACAACCACTCACTTGATCGGGAACGGACTCTTCGCCCTGCTTCAGCACCCTGGCCAGTTCCAGATGTTGAGGGACGATCCGAGTTTGATGGCGGGCGCGATCGAAGAGTTTCTGCGCTACGACAGTCCCCTCCAACGTCAGCTGAGGAGAGCATCGGAAACGATGGAGATGGGTGGAAAGCAGATTCGAGAAGGCGATCTGGTTTCCGTGATGCTGGGGGCAGCCAACCGCGACCCGGCCGCTTTCCCCGAACCGAATCGGCTTGATATCACGCGAGCTGAGAACCGTCACGTTTCCTTTGGCAAGGGGATTCATTTCTGTCTGGGCGCTCCTCTGGCGCGTATTGAAGGCCCCATCGCTTTGTCCGCGCTGCTCTCGCGCTTTCCCCGAATGCGCCTGGCCGCCGATTCGTTTGAGTGGCAGCATGACATTGCATTTCGCGGTCTCAGGGCGTTACCTATCCGCTTGGATTGAACCCTTCCCAGGTACGATTCTTCCAGTTTCAGGCGATTCGAATACGCTGGCAGATTTCAATGTATAGTTGTTCACCGAGGGTCCATGCGTACCAGCCTACACATCCCCGGCCCTGCAGCCCGTGGGCTGCTGGTCCTCCTCAGCTTGACTCCCCTGACTTGCAGTGTGGCTTGCCGGGACACCGCCCGGAAAGCGGTGGACCCCATTGCCGTGCCGGACACGGCTTTCACTGAGGCCCCCGATCCGTCTCAAGAGTTGGCCTGGCATGAAATTCCTCCCATTAACTACATTCGTAAGGAAATCCCTGCGGCAAAAGTTCCGGAGATTCGAGGCCGTTATTACCAGGCTCTGGTGCCCGATACGTGTAATCTGGAGGAAAGAGCCCGCCTCACCATCAATGCCATGACCGAAATGACCTGTCCTCGGGCTGACTACGAGCCCTACCTGGGACCGGTCGGCGACCTGATTCCTGCGCGTGGCTATCTGGCTCAGAACGGAGGCAACTGCTGGCCCAAATTCATGGAGGCCTTGCCGCTGATGCGCATCATGAGCGGCAGTACCCAGAATCTTCAGGTTGACAGGAGATGGGCCGAGGTTATCTTGCATTCGGTCGGTCCGGACGGTCTGATCTACGTCCCCACCACGGGAAGGCCCTGGGACCCAACCACCCGTCGAGGATCTTCGGTTCAGGGCGAGGAGGAGGATCAGTATGCCTATCTGGCCACCTATACCGGGCGGATGCTGGGGGTGTTGGCCCTCTACTACGAGTTGACAGGTGACGAGATCTGGAACCAAACCGCCAGGAAAATGGTGGACCGCATCGATTAGTTGGCCATAAAGGTCGAAGATCAGGCAATTTTCCTGAAAGGCCAGCACGATAACGGCGAGTACTATTCGCCCGGTGAAACATTGCCACCTGAGGCCGCCCGCATCAAGCAACTCCCCCTCAGCAAACGCAAGGCACTAGCCGCCATTTCTCACCGATGGGACCTGAAAAGGCCGCCCTGTTTGGTATAAAGCGTTTTGAATGAACGTTTTCACACGCAAACGGAGGCGGCCCTTATGAGAACAGAGTGTAAACAAGCCAGGTTCGAATTTCACGGACTATTTCAACGCAAAGTGAAGGCGCGGTTCGACGGCGGGAAGATCACCTCCGATGCAGGGGTGCTGCTGTTGCGAGAGGTCGAGAGGGGGACGGGTCTGATCGCCGGACTGGCTGAGTGTTTCAGGGATCACCGGGATCCGCGGTTGATCGAACACACGGTCGAGGAGTTGTTGGGGCAGCGCATCTACGGACTCTGTCTGGGGTACGAGGATCTGAACGATCATGATCAGTTGCGCACCGATCCGATGCTGGCGGTGGCGGTGAATAAGGCCGATCCGTTGGGGGAGAGGCGGCGGCAGGCCTCAGATCGGGGGAAGGCGCTGGCGGGCAGGTGTACGCTGAACCGGTTGGAGTTGACCGGCGCCGAGGTCGATGAGCAGGAGCGGTACAAGAAGATCGCGATGGACCCGGACCGGATCGACGGCTGGATGGTGGATGCCTTCGTGGAGTCCCACGAATCGGCGCCCGAGGAGATGGTGCTGGATCTGGATGCGACCGACGACCCGATCCATGGCCAGCAGGAAGGCCGGTTCTTTCACGGTTACTACCGCCACTACTGTTATCTCCCGCTGTACATCTTCTCGGGGGAGCATCTGCTGTGCGCCCGGTTGCGGTGTTCCAATATCGATGGGGCCGCGGGATCGGTGGAGGAACTGGAACGGATCGTCGGCCGGATTCGGCAGAGCTGGCCGGAGGTCTCGATCGTCATCCGGGCCGACTCGGGCTTTTGCCGGGATGACTTGCTCCGCTGGTGTGAAGACCATCACGTGGATTACGTGATGGGGTTGGCCAACAATGATCGGCTCAAGTCAGAGAGCGCCGAAGCGATGACTCAGGCCGAAGCCGAGTTCAACGCCACCGGGCGACCGGCGCGGGTGTTCAAGGATTTCCGCTACCGGACTCGCCACAGTTGGACCTCGGAGCGACGCGTCGTCGGCAAGGCCGAGTTCCTGGACAAAGGCGCCAATCCCCGATTCGTCGTCACCTCCCTGTCGCCGGAACGCCTGGGGGCCCGCGCGCTCTACGAAGACTTCTACTGTGCGCGGGGCGACATGGAGAACCGCATAAAAGAACAGCAGTTGGGTCTGTTCGCCGACCGGACCAGCGCGGCAACGATGCGCGCCAATCAACTCCGGCTGTATCTGTCCTCCGCCGCCTACATGCTCATGCACGCCTTGCGTCGTCTCGGACTGAAGCAGACCCCCCTGGCTCGCGCTCAGTGTCAGACGATTCGCTTGAAGCTCCTCAAGATCGGCGCCCAAGTCCGCCTCACGGTCCGCCACGTCTGGATCTCCATGTCGGAAGCCTATCCCTACAGCGAGGTCTTCGCTGCCGTCGTTCGAAACCTCCAGGCCATTCCTCTGCGCTGCTGAGGTCTGTCCCGATCAAACGCCCCCAAAAACGAAATCGTTCCATCGCTCAGGCCGAGCTCTGCCTGAATACATTCCGTCACGCTCTTCCGAACCCGAAAAACGCTCCATTCACGACCATCCACACCACCGCATCACTCGACCTGGACCGGATCGATAGCGAAACTCTCAGAAAACCGTTCCGGCCTGCCAAAATCACCTTCATTTCCAAATCGGTGATCTATGCGGGACAGTCGCTCAGGAAGCCTCAACCAGGGAACCGATGGACGAACGTGGGCTCGATATTCTGCGCGGGATGGGCGACTATCTCAAGAGCCGGCAACAGTTCACGTTCGAGGGTGAGGTCGAAGAAGAGGACATCCTCTCAACCGGCCAGAAACTGCATCGCCACAAGCAGATTCGAGTTTATGTGCGCCGTCCCAACCGGCTGCGAAGCGAAACACTGAGCGTTGAACGTGGCTGGCAGCAGCACTGGTACGATGGCAGGACGTTCACCTCGGTCGATGTCAGGGCGAATACCGATGCTCATATGAGCTCCATTGCAGGCGTCACCGCTATGGGCGCCGTTGCCCTCGCCGCTTGGTGGTCGATCGATCCCAGGGCATCAGGCTTCCAGTAGCGGACGCCCCCTGCGACGCCGGAACCACGGGTGATCCAGTCGATCCGAGGGCAAAAACCACCAAAGTTGGCCTCCTCGAGAGACTGATTTCCCTTCTGGTCAAACTTCTTCAGGTAGCTCTGGGCTCTGAAGGAAGGTTAGGAGCACGAGTTCCTCGACCCGGCTAGTCCGTCTCGAGTTCGATAGCCTCAGCTCCGTCGGGACTCCCAACTACCTCGTAAAACGGATTGCCGCTCTCGTCTTCGACTGGCTCGAAGAAGATGGTGTCGAACTGATAGTAGGTCTTGCCATTCTCTTCGATCTCCGTCACTTCCGCCGGCAAAGCGTCCAGCTGGGCGCCGATTTCCGGCTCTCCGTTGACGAACCCTGTCCTACCGCCTTCCGCATACTCGACGTAGAAGTTGTAGTTGACGTAGTAGTACGTCTCACCGTCAGCGACGAAGGTCACCGCATCGGACGGCATCTGATCCATTTCTTCCTCAGGCGGCTGCGGCTCGACGCGATAGATCGTCTGGCCTGAATCGTTGACATCCTTGGTGAAGTAGGCGTTGTCGAAAATATACAGGCCGGATTCCGACTCCTCATCCGGAACCGCATTCTCAGGGATGGAACTCACTTCGGCTCCAACCGGAGATTCGACTACCACGTATCCACCACCCGGGGCCTCCGTGTAGAACGCAGCCTCGTGGTAGTAGTAAGTGGTCCCCTCGAAATCCACGATCTCGGCTCCTGGATGCAATTCATCGGTTTTGAAGCTTACCGGTGCAGGCGTCGGCAGTCCGCCTTCTTCTCCCTCATACATCACCCGGCGGTACCAGGGGTTCTGATGGTAGTAAGTCGTCGAACTCACCGTGTAGGTCGTGGTCTTCGGCGCGGTGGCGATCAAGACGAAGGCAGTCGTTCTGATGATCGCCCTTCCGACCCAATAACTCCGATACCAGCTCCGGTGGTGCCAGTAGGCGTGATGCCGCCAGCCAGCAGCCCGGTACCGTGTGGAGCGATAGGCGGCCCCTGTGCGGTACCTCGTCCGGGCGCGCGCGCGGGTGGCGGTCGTCCTTCGCGCCGTGGTGCGCCGCGCAACGTTGCGATTTGGGGCCCCCGGGCGAGTGGCGGGACGAGTAGCCGGGCGAGTAGCCGGGCGGGCAGCACTAGTATTCGGGCGGCTAGTATTCGGGCGGCTGGTACTCGACGGCCGATTCGAGGTGGCAGAGCGGTTGGATGCACTGGGGCTGGCCGAGCGATTCGACTGGGATGCCCGGCTGGTCGAACCGGACCGGGCCGGGCTGGACCGGTTCACGCCGGCGTTGGTATTCGGACTGCGCCCCCCTCTGCGTTGTGCAAACAGCCTTCCCGACTCGAAAAGGGCCGGAGTCAGTATTAGAACGATCATCAAGACGGAGAAGTGTCTACGTACAGACGGCGGCTTCATAGGTCTCTCCTCATCATCGACTGACCGGCACGGCCTCGATCCGTTCCGAACCAGGCGGCGGTTCGAATTCAAAAACAGTGTCGTCGGGAATCCTTGTCTCCCATTTGCGGAACCGGGCCGAGTAAACCGGCTGTCCAGGGGCATCGATGAACGCGATGGTCAGCTTGGACAGGAAGGGTTCAGACCCCTTTCGCACCCAGATTTCGAAGTCAAAACCCGGCTTTCTTACAGCAACGTGTTCGCTCCAGGCTCCTTCCACCCAGGCTTCACCCACGTAGACGACCGAAGTGATTTCGTCTGAAAGCCACAATTCTTCAGCCTTGCCCCCAAGCAAGTCGCGAAACGGAGCGTTCACGGCGTACTCTTCATCAAGAAAGGTGATCAGATCCGAAACGCTGTCCGGCGCTTCGACCTGGGCCCACAAATTGGCCGTCAGTTTGTGCAGGGTAAAACGTCCGTTCGAGAACCACGCCGTGTCGACGGAAGAGTCGTCCCGAAGTGTTTTCCAGACGAGCTTGTCGGGTCGCCGGAGCGCTATACGTTGCAGCAGGTCGAAGTGGAGCTTTTGTCCCGAGTCCTGCACGGCCTGATAGGTCACAAAGGCCTCGGCCGCGAGCTCCTGCTGCGCAGCCGTAAACTCGATCATCCGCCGGATGACTTCTCGTCCGTCGGATGAAGGAGACACCTCGCTGTCGAGAGGTGTGGGCACCCAGGCTGAATCCGCCGGTGACGGTTGAGCCGCCGTGCATCCAGAAAGAAGGAGAACCGGGAGGGTGAGGGCGAGCAGCGATAGGCGCGCAATGTCGATGCAACGCAAAGGAGGGTTCATGTCTTTCTTTTTAATTGCGATCATTCCAGCATTCCTCATTTGAGAATTCGGACGCGCTAGCCCCCCAGTTGCACTTCTTTGGTCAGGTCGAAGCTGATGAGCTGTTCTGCTTCGAACTGGACTTGCGTTCCTTTGGTGAGAACAGTGGCCCCGACACCCACAGCGGCGCCTATCGCTGCTCCCTTTGCCGCGCCACTGCCACCGCCGGCGATGGCTCCGATACCAGTGGCGATTCCGGTTGCCCCTCCGATGCGCCGGGCGTCCCGACCCTTGGTACCCTCCGCTTCAAAAGTGAGCATGTTGGTTTCGATAGCAACCTTTTCAGAACCGACCTGCATGG
Source organism: Acidobacteriota bacterium (assembly GCA_965205615.1). Classification (GTDB taxonomy): domain Bacteria; phylum Acidobacteriota; class UBA6911; order RPQK01; family CBDAPI01; genus CBDAPI01. Next base: position 73,716 of record CBDBHK010000025.1, read on the forward strand.
AAGCCAGCACCAGCGACATCTTGGCTCGACCCTTCACGCGACCTGAGCCCTTGACTTCGACCAGCGTACCCGTGATCCGGGTGCCACGTGTCAGCACCGTGCGGCTCTTGATGACAATGTTCTCATCCAGAATCGCTTCAAAAGACTGCCCCGTTTTGTTCTTTCCGGAGTGCAGGGGCTGGGCCAGCCTAACCTTCAATTGGGTTCCCAGGGGCAGCACCATTACATCGGAAGCCGCGACTGCAGCATTGTACTGATGATCGAAGTTCTCTATCTTGAGTTCCAGACCGGTCCGAGGGTGCTGGGCCACCAGACGGGCCACGAAGCGAGGCCCGTCGTTGGGTAAAGCGCGATACTCGGCTTCCACCATCAAGGGAGTCCCGGCGTAAGAGGATCTCACCTCCAGGGTTTCGGCTCTCTGATTGCGTCCCCGGATTTCGATCTTGTCACCCAGCTGTAGATATCCTTGCCCTTCCACACGAATGGTTCCTGCGTCTGCCCCCTGGCCCTCCCATACAGAAGCTTTCTGCTGGAAAAAGCGGTCGAACTTAGTGGGGTCGGGCTGAGCATAAGACAGAGCCAGGCGAGCTACCCCGTCAACCAGCTGTAGAACATCCTCCGTGAGTTCGCCCGATCCCCCCAGCGGCGTTGTTTGTAGTGATCCATCGATGTCGTAGCGAGTCATCTCAACACTAGTACTCATCGACCGGCCGTCCACCATTACCTCGGTTCGCATGGTCCAGCTGTAGCTTCGAAGGCGCTTGGCGTTTTCGGCCAGCCGAGAAGCGATCTTGCCCTGACCCTGAGCATGGCTACCGACCACCAGAGTCCAAATGATCGCCGCCGCGGCAACGTGTGCCGACTTGGAGAAAAAAGTTTTCGGTTCATGACTATTCTGTTCCTCTTACGCTTTGGATTTGTTGAATTGCCCAACTTGCCTTGGCAATTCCATCGGTAGATCTTTGTACCAGGCAGCATTAGAAAAGCCAAGTCTTGAAAGGTCGATTGCCTCTATAGCCCGAGACCGAAAGAGACCCCGGACACATAGAACCGTTCATGTTCTACAAAGTCGATGTTGAAACTGGGTGCGAGGGAAAACCGGCTCCTCCCCGCAGCGATGTCCGCCAGGGCGCCACCCCCCCATGGGTGCGCCCTTGCGGTAGCCCTGGAAAGCCGGGCTGCGGCTCTTGAGGTCATCGTCGGTGTAGTTCCAGCCGCCGAAGAAGCGCACCGCGATACGGCTTCCGGTGGTGGCATAAACCTCCTTGCGTTGCATCGCGTCGAAAAGCGCCTCACGCGTGTTTTCGGTGGCCCAAACGGCCCCCCAGGCGACCACACCCCAACCCGGCACTACCACCGTGCCATCCTTCTTCGCCATGAAAGGATGGTCCATGCGATCCGGGCTGGGCTCGGCGCCCGAGTGCTTACCGAAAAAGTTCTCCTCCTCGGCTGTCGCCAGGGAGGTATGGCTGTCCGTCGCACCGGCCAGGCCGAACTTGTCTTGAGCGCGGCGTGTCTTGGGCTTGGTGCGATTTCCCAGATGCAGTTGCCGAGTGTTCCGCTGCCTGCTCCAACTCACCAAAACCCTGATTCAATTCAGAGCCAGGTACATCAATCGAAGAATCGCTCCCTTGCATGAGAGACATCCGATTCACTGCTGACGTTCCTCGAGCAACAGCAGAACGTATGGTGATGCACCCGTTAGTCCTGCACCGTCAGCGGCCAGTGACTGAAGTACCTCTATCCCGTTGAGGTCTGCTCCTCTCAGGTCGGACAGGTTAAGCAGTACGGTAGTTTCAGCCGAATAGTACTCCCGCCGGAGAGCAGCGGCTCCGTCTCGATCGAGAACACCCTCGACGCGAATCAGTTGGCCACCTTCCCGAACGGAACGGGATATTCGATATGACAATCCCTTTTTCGTCCCGTTAGGGATTTCGAAACTTGCTCCGTTTTGAGTGCACTATTGGCTCGCAGCACTCCTACGATTGATTCGAGATGCCTCAGAAGTGAAATCCGAGTCCGAACTCGGGACCGTAATAGGTGATATCCATGCCAAATCTCTCCTGCTCACCCACATCATCGAAGTCGTGACCGAGCGCACGAAACCCGCCCCAGATGGAAATCCATTCCGCTGGTTTGAATCCGACATTGGCCAAGGCCTGCCAGGTGAAATCCATTGAGGCGCCGAAGCCTCCAATGTCGCCCCTGGCCTGGAGCCACCACTTTTGCTTCTGGTCCAGGGGGACGAAGACACGAGCACCGAAGATGGGGTCATCGTTTCGGAGCCTTCAAACTCTGTAAGGGCGTTGGGCAGGGGCAGCAGTGGATCTCTCCGCCCGATCTTGGTGCTGAAGTCTGAGACCCTGAGGCCGCCGAAAACCTCGGCAACAGGTGAGAAACGATAGCCCGCCGTCACGTCGAAGACAAGCATGTCAAGATCGGCACGGCTAATCAGACGGGTGTCTTTCGAGTTCCCAAGTGCCAGATAGATCAGATCCGCGGTAACGCTGAAGCGCTCATTGTTGACTCGATAAGCGCCCATGAAACCCATTTGCAGATTGTCGAGAATATCGCCGAAGCTGACATCAACCGGTTGCTCTATGGGCCCCAAGCGGGCGTCTCCAGAGATGGAGGCGGCCAATCCATAAAAGACAACGTTGTTCTGCCACTCTCGGTCGGAACGACCCTGGGCGTATCCGACCTCGGAAAACAAAGCTAAGACTGCGACAACAACTGCTACACCTCCCGTACGTTTCATGTATGTTCACCGTTCCTTTCTGACTACAACGCCCCCAAGGCGGAAATCGAAAAATCGATACTCGCTGCAAGCGCGATCATCGTGAAATTCCGATTTGCATTTTCCCTTCATGGCGTGTACCAGATGGGTGAGGTGTAGGCGCGATCCGTGACCGTCATCGGAACCTTGTCCGGCATCGTGATCCCGAAGCGCTTGGCGTCGTAGGCCGTCCAGCGCGGTGTCGGAATCTCGATCACCCGAACGTAATAGAACGAACGCTGTCGTGGATCGAAGTCCGGGTCCTTCCAGTAGCCCATGAGCAGCGCATCGCCGATGGAGTTGGTGTAGCTCGCGTCCGCGAGGTCCACCGTATTTCCCACCGGGGTCTTGCAGCGACCGTCTCCGCCGATCTTGCGGCCGTCGGAGACCGCGACGTCGTAGATGCGCTCTCGCGTCTCGCCATCGGCGCTCAGCCACCCCTTGATGATCTGGATCCGATCGAGATTGGCGCCGTCCGGGTCGCGAAGCGTCCGGACCATGAAGGTCGGCGCCGCATCCGCAGGCGCGCTCGTGAGATCTCCTCCCATCGGGACCCCGCGGCGATAGCCTTGAGCGGCAAAATCGGGTCGCTGAACCTCTTCGGGCTGGAAATCCCAGCCGGCGAAGACCCGCACGGTCATGCGGGTACCGCTGGTTGCGTAGACCTCCTTCCGGGCCATGGCGTCGAAGATCACTTCGCGGGTGTTCTCCCGCGCCCACACGGCGGCCAGCCCCGAGGCGCTCATCTGCCAGGAGTACACCACAGGTGAGTTGTCCTCGGTGCTGCGCAGCATCACCTCCTCGAACCTTTCGGCGGTGGGCTCGAGATGAGGGAGCTTGCCGAAGTAGTTCTCCTCGCGGGTGGCGGACATCGAGGTGTGGGTATCGGAGCTTCCGATCATCCCGAACTTGAAAGGATTGGCTCCGAGCTTCTGCTCCAGTCGGATCCCCACCCGGAGCGCCGACCGGGCGTATTCGTACTGCAGCATCCAGTCTTCCTTGGGGTCCCCGTTGATATTGGATCGGTCCCAGTTCTCGAAGTTCGCGAACTCGTCTTCCGGCGAAAGCAAGGGATGCGCCTCGCTGTCGCCCTTCATCTGGGTGACTTCGAGCAGAGGTTCCCAGCGAGCGCGGCACTCGGCGTAGTCTCGGGTCATGGCCTGACCGTTGACGGTCTCCGCGAACATGACGCCGTTGCTGACGTTGGGGTTGTGGGGGATCGCCAGGACCCCGCCGCCGGTCTTCTCCTCGTATGCGGCCATGAAAGCCCAGAGACCCTCGGGATCCGGGCTGTCGAACCCGGAGAAGGGCAGCACCTGCTTCACCCGATCGGGCCCGTCCCGAAAGACCACGACCCGGTGCAGGTTGTTGCCGTTGGCGGTCGAACTGTATTCGTATCCGTTGAAAGCAGTGAAGGCGCCGGGCTGGTTGTATTCGGACGCAATGTCGATGACCCGCTCCCAGACGGAGCGCTCGAGCTTGGCGTCCCGGAATCGCGGTGTCCCCTTTTGGAAGTCGTCGACCAGCCGTACCGCGGCCTGCCAGGCGGCGTCCCCGCCCGTCTGCATGGCTTCATACCACTCCCGGCCCACGTCGGTTGCGAGCAATTCGGAGTTTGCGGTGTTCAGGAGATCGGAGATACCGAGGTACTCCGCGTGGTCCGAGACCACCAGGAAATCCAGCGGTCGGATCAGTTGTGCCCGCTGGCCGGTGCTGGTGACGATCTCCTCGCCACGGGCGAACCGGAAGGCCTGGTCCAGGTCGAGCTTGTTTCCGATCAAGCCGCTGTCCACAGAAAGCGAGGAGTGGAAGTGGGTATCGCCGAAGAACACCCGCTGGGGGAAGTGTTGGTCGACGTATGGGGAATAGCCGCCATTTCTCACCGATGGGACCTGAAAACGCCGCCCTGTTTGGTATAAAGCGTTTTGAATGAACATTTTCACACGCAAACGGAGGCGGCCCTTATGAGAACAGAGTGTAAACAAGTCAGGTTCGAATTTCACGGACTATTTCAACGCAAAGTGAAGGCGCGGTTCGACGGCGGGAAGATCACCTCCGATGCAGGGGTGCTGCTGTTGCGAGAGGTCGAGAGGGGGACGGGTCTGATCGCCGGACTGGCTGAGTGTTTCAGGGATCACCGGGATCCGCGGTTGATCGAACACACGGTCGAGGAGTTGTTGGGGCAGCGCATCTACGGACTCTGTCTGGGGTACGAGGATCTGAACGATCATGATCAGTTGCGCACCGATCCGATGCTGGCGGTGGCGGTGAATAAGGCCGATCCGTTGGGGGAGAGGCGGCGGCAGGCCTCAGATCGGGGGAAGGCGCTGGCGGGCAGGTGTACGCTGAACCGGTTGGAGTTGACCGGCGCCGAGGTCGATGAGCAGGAGCGGTACAAGAAGATCGCGATGGACCCGGACCGGATCGACGGCTGGATGGTGGATGCCTTCGTGGAGTCCCACGAATCGGCGCCCGAGGAGATGGTGCTGGATCTGGATGCGACCGACGACCCGATCCATGGCCAGCAGGAAGGCCGGTTCTTTCACGGTTACTACCGCCACTACTGTTATCTCCCGCTGTACATCTTCTCGGGGGAGCATCTGCTGTGCGCCCGGTTGCGGTGTTCCAATATCGATGGGGCCGCGGGATCGGTGGAGGAACTGGAACGGATCGTCGGCCGGATTCGGCAGAGCTGGCCGGAGGTCTCGATCGTCATCCGGGCCGACTCGGGCTTTTGCCGGGATGACTTGCTCCGCTGGTGTGAAGACCATCACGTGGATTACGTGATGGGGTTGGCCAACAATGATCGGCTCAAGTCAGAGAGCGCCGAAGCGATGACTCAGGCCGAAGCCGAGTTCAACGCCACCGGGCGACCGGCGCGGGTGTTCAAGGATTTCCGCTACCGGACTCGCCACAGTTGGACCTCGGAGCGACGCGTCGTCGGCAAGGCCGAGTTCCTGGACAAAGGCGCCAATCCCCGATTCGTCGTCACCTCCCTGTCGCCGGAACGCCTGGGGGCCCGCGCGCTCTACGAAGACTTCTACTGTGCGCGGGGCGACATGGAGAACCGCATAAAAGAACAGCAGTTGGATCTGTTCGCCGACCGGACCAGCGCGGCAACGATGCGCGCCAATCAACTCCGGCTGTATCTGTCCTCCGCCGCCTACATGCTCATGCACGCCTTGCGTCGTCTCGGACTGAAGCAGACCCCCCTGGCTCGCGCTCAGTGTCAGACGATTCGCTTGAAGCTCCTCAAGATCGGCGCCCAGGTCCGCCTCACGGTCCGCCACGTCTGGATCTCCATGTCGGAAGCCTATCCCTACAGCGAGGTCTTCGCTGCCGTCGTTCGAAACCTCCAGGCCATTCCTCTGCGCTGCTGAGGTCTGTCCCGATCAAACGCCCCCAAAAACGAAATCGTTCCATCGCTCAGGCCGAGCTCTGCCTGAATGCATTCCGTCACGCTCTTCCGAACCCGAAAAACGCTCCATTCACGACCCTCCACACCACCGCATCACTCGACCTGGACCGGATCGATAGCGAAACTCTCAGAAAACCGTTCCGGCCTGCCAAAATCACCTTCATTTCCAAATCGGTGATCTATGCGGGATAGGGTTTCGGCTGTTCGACCAGCTGGCCCCTGTCCGGCGTCCATTCTTGCCCCAGGACAGCCTGGATTAAGAGCCCCCCAAATATCGTCACGATCATCAGTCGTTGGTTCACGCTAACCTCCAATGGGTCAAACGTTCGCTGACCCGCCTCAAAACTGAAAGGTGAGACCCGCTCCGAAACCGGAGAAGGCCGAGCCATAATCTCCTACTTCTATCCAAAGCACAACGCATGCCATAAAATTGGGTCTGGACGGAAGGTTCCCTCAAACTGTTGAAATAGAGTGGTTTCCGCTGAAAGTCAGCGATGATGATCAGTACAGAACGCGTAGATCTTCGTCCGGCGGGCGTCGACGCCCGCCTGGCTGACCACCCGATGCAGGTGAGTATCTAACCGACTGAGCGCACGGCTTCAAGGCGCTCTGTAACGGGTAGCTGGCCCAAGGTCCCCGGCTGCTGCTTCCTTCCAAAACTGATCCAGCCGCTCCGGAGCCAGGGCACCTTCGTCGATACGGAAGAGGACAACCGAGCGGTTGTCGAGCTGCTCCACAAGTTGCCAGAATTCTCGACTCGAAGCCAGGTCCCCGACCAGCGAACCCTCCCCCGAGATGTTGATTTCGATGTAGGCGTCCCGATCATGAACGCGAAAAAAGGACTCTCGAGCGGTCATAGTCTTCTCCTGAGCAGAGCACTAGAAACCATACACAGGCTGGATTGTGATCCCTACGCGGCTTACATCTCCTCACTGCTGATAAATAGCCTCAGGGGGGAATGTTACACAACGATATTGTGTAGCATTGACTTCTGGGCGATCTGCCAACCCCTTTCTGGTCAATCATTTACTGTCGATCGCAACAGCGGCTGATTCTGTAGCGTTTCTTCTGGTATTACATATTGTTTTCAGAGAACATGTTAAGTAAAATAGATTCGTGAACTTCGTCGAACCGGTTCGAGACAGAGCAAAGATCGAAGCCATCAAGAAAGTCCTTTCCGGAAATCCTCGTGATTTGCTTTTGTTCACCCTCGGCATCAACTCCGCCCTTCGGGTATCAGACCTCCTGTCGCTTCGTGTCGGCAATGTCATAGGGATATAGAGGGCAGCTCAGGAGCTTCTTGGAGATCAGGGAAAAGAAGACTGGAAAGTCGAAGAAATTCGAGATCAACCAGAGCGTTCGAAAGGCGCTTCGGCGCTATCTCGGAGAAAGGGAAGCCCGGCGGGAGGATTTCCTTTTCAAGTCCCGGGAGGGAGACAACAAGTCCATTACCAGACAGCAGGCTCACCGGGTTCTGTCTTCTGCCGCAAAGGACGTTGGAATAACGGATCGAATTGGGACCCATACACTCAGGAAGACCTTCGGATATCACGCACTCAAGGCAGGCGTGAGCCTGCCCCTACTCCAATGGATGCTCAACCATTCCTCGCAGTCGGTAACACTCGCCTATGTGGGATTTACCGAGGATGATGCCAACAAGGTGATCCGCAACCTGAACCTGTAAGACAAAGGGCTCCGGGCTCACCAGCAATGCACTTCCTCGCGAACCTTCCTGGCCTGAAAGGCCGCAAGGGCGAGCGCATTGGCTCGATCATCATGGCCTCCCGGAGGATGTGACAGCCGGTCTTTTCCAACCGGCCCCCTTTTCCGCTCTAAGGCGATGAGTTGGTTGGAGTGTTTACGGTCGTCCAACAGTTCAATAGCTCCCTGGTTGATTACCGGCAGGAGTTCCAGGAAAGCGTCGCTTGCAGTTAACCCAGAGACTTCGTAAACAAGGCCCTGGTCTCTGAAAGACTGTCTCACCCATTCACCGCTGTACCTGTCCCCCCAGACTTGGTCAATCCGATAGGCTTTCACAAGCGCAGCAGCTTCAGCAACCACATCCTGGGGTCGGCGGCTCTTCCAGCCTCGGACAACATCCTGAACGATCAACTCGCCTTCTTTGTGACAGATCGAAAGTGCGAACTCGTCAGGTCCACCCCCGGCAGGGTCAATCCCGGCGTGGTATTGGAATCCCGACCGCCAGGGAAGTTCGTAGCGGCCGCTTACAACACAGCATGCCACTGCCTCCCTGCTAAAAACGGACGAGACTGTGTTAGTGAAATCAGCTCCATACTCCCGATCGAAGTATTCCGGGTCCCGCTCCTGTTCGGTCTTCAGGAATTCTTCTCGGATCGTTGGATTCATCTCCCAGGACGGTGCCTTGAAGCAGAGAAGATCGGGTCTGTCGTGTCTGCTTGCAAAGTCGGAATAGATGTCTCCCTGCTTTGCGTAGGGGCTTGAGATCTTGATGAGCTTTGAACGTGGAAATGTGGCCTGGGCGGGTCGAATCGCGTTGATCACCTCCCGGTCCACGTTCACACCCTCAACCCGGAAGAAAGCTACCTCATCGAGGATTGCAACCGGGATTGAGAACCCGCGGGTGGCCCGAAAGGAGCAAGGGAAAATGCTCATCGTGAGCTGGTTCGTCAGGTCAATCTCTTCCTTGCGGACATCGTGTAAGAGCTGCGACAGAAGAGGCGAGTTCTCGAATTTTGCAAGAATATATCGGTACAGTACTCTGGCAGCCCGCTTGTCCTGGGCGATCAAGACTATATGGCCACGCTCCCCGGGGGCTAGCTGCTTCTCGTGGTCACCAGTGACCGCTTCAAAGACCGCAATGTTAGCGGCCAGTCGGTCGGACTTGCCCGAGCGCCGACCGCAAATGAAAGTCGCTTCCGAGAACTCCCGCCGGGGCAACTCGTCGCGGTCCAGAGCCCGCCTGGCGATTTCTTTCTGGTCGACGCTTAAAGGCAAGCCGTAGAGCAGACGAAGGGCCGTCTCCTGGTATGGGGAGAGTTTCCCGCCGATCAGCTGTGGGTCGCGGATGAAGTCGATAATGTCCAAGGAAAACCCTCTTGCGGCGGGACCTCTAAGGCTGGTCCTCAGCCCTGGTGGCAAAGTATTCTCGCAGATCCACCGGCCTTTCCGTTCTCGTCAAACCCAGTGCCAGCAGGGCGGCCCGCTGGGCCGACAGAAACGGGGCCAGGCGCTGGGCTCCAGGCTGCAGGTCCCAGGAGCCGTCCTCCTTCACCAAGCTCCGCGCCCCTTTCCAGCAGCTCGCGCCAGATCAACAGTTCCGCCTTCCGGGCCGACTTCCAGTTGGAGAGCATCAACCGTTCGGCTCCGCTCATGTTTCCCCAGCCGCCCTTGTCGGTGACCAGCTCCTCCGTCTCGCGGTTGGCCAGGGCCAACACCCTGCCCATTCCCGGAGGCAGCGGCTTTCCCTGGCGCAGTCGCGTCAGCGCAGGAAGGACACTCTTGGCGGCATTCAGATTGCCGGGGGGAGGCCCCGACCTTCCCTTCTTACCCGCCATCCGAAACCTCAACGATCACGCCTCTGGGCCAAACAAGACCAGAAGATGCCGAAACGAAATCGGCTCTTCTGCAAGGAGAATTATAGCATGCGTAGAGTGAGATAACTTGCTTTATATCAAGGACTTAAGGAGGCAGGAAATGGCACTGGCTCGATTCGATTTCCTCAACGTTGTTTTCGCGTATTGGGACTTCCGACGACCGTGCAGACGATCCGGCTGACCGCGTTGGGAGCATCAGCAGAATCTGATTGATGGCGGTCTCCCTTGCCTGCGTCAACCAAATGGATAGCCATTAGAACTGTTTGATTGGGAGTTCCGGCCAAGCTGCTGCCCTCCCAAATCTGCATCAGCAGTTCAGGTTCCGGAGCACTGTGATTCTAGCCCGCATAGATCACCGATTTGGAAATGAAGGTGATTTTGGCAGGCCGGAACGGTTTTCTGAGAGTTTCGCTATCGATCCGGTCCAGGTCGAGTGATGCGGTGGTGTGGATGGTCGTGAATGGAGCGTTTTTCGGGTTCGGAAGAGCGTGACGGAATGTATTCAGGCAGAGCTCGGCCTGAGCGATGGAACGATTTCGTTTTTGGGGGCGTTTGATCGGGACAGACCTCAGCAGCGTAGAGGAATGGCCTGGAGGTTTCGAACGACGGCAGCGAAGACCTCGCTGTAGGGATAGGCTTCCGACATGGAGATCCAGACGTGGCGGACCGTGAGGCGGACTTGGGCGCCGATCTTGAGGAGCTTCAAGCGAATCGTCTGACACTGAGCGCGAGCCAGGGGGGTCTGCTTCAGTCCGAGACGACGCAAGGCGTGCATGAGCATGTAGGCGGCGGAGGACAGATACAGCCGGAGTTGATTGGCGCGCATCGTTGCCGCGCTGGTCCGGTCGGCGAACAGACCCAACTGCTGTTCTTTTATGCGGTTCTCCATGTCGCCCCGCGCACAGTAGAAGTCTTCGTAGAGCGCGCGGGCCCCCAGGCGTTCCGGCGACAGGGAGGTGACGACGAATCGGGGATTGGCGCCTTTGTCCAGGAACTCGGCCTTGCCGACGACGCGTCGCTCCGAGGTCCAACTGTGGCGAGTCCGGTAGCGGAAATCCTTGAACACCCGCGCCGGTCGCCCGGTGGCGTTGAACTCGGCTTCGGCCTGAGTCATCGCTTCGGCGCTCTCTGACTTGAGCCGATCATTGTTGGCCAACCCCATCACGTAATCCACGTGATGGTCTTCACACCAGCGGAGCAAGTCATCCCGGCAAAAGCCCGAGTCGGCCCGGATGACGATCGAGACCTCCGGCCAGCTCTGCCGAATCCGGCCGACGATCCGTTCCAGTTCCTCCACCGATCCCGCGGCCCCATCGATATTGGAACACCGCAACCGGGCGCACAGCAGATGCTCCCCCGAGAAGATGTACAGCGGGAGATAACAGTAGTGGCGGTAGTAACCGTGAAAGAACCGGCCTTCCTGCTGGCCATGGATCGGGTCGTCGGTCGCATCCAGATCCAGCACCATCTCCTCGGGCGCCGATTCGTGGGACTCCACGAAGGCATCCACCATCCAGCCGTCGATCCGGTCCGGGTCCATCGCGATCTTCTTGTACCGCTCCTGCTCATCGACCTCGGCGCCGGTCAACTCCAACCGGTTCAGCGTACACCTGCCCGCCAGCGCCTTCCCCCGATCTGAGGCCTGCCGCCGCCTCTCCCCCAACGGATCGGCCTTATTCACCGCCACCGCCAGCATCGGATCGGTGCGCAACTGATCATGATCGTTCAGATCCTCGTACCCCAGACAGAGTCCGTAGATGCGCTGCCCCAACAACTCCTCGACCGTGTGTTCGATCAACCGCGGATCCCGGTGATCCCTGAAACACTCAGCCAGTCCGGCGATCAGACCCGTCCCCCTCTCGACCTCTCGCAACAGCAGCACCCCTGCATCGGAGGTGATCTTCCCGCCGTCGAACCGCGCCTTCACTTTGCGTTGAAATAGTCCGTGAAATTCGAACCTGGCTTGTTTACACTCTGTTCTCATAAGGGCCGCCTCCGTTTGGCTTTGAAGTCTTTCATTCAAAACGCTTTATACCAAACAGGGCGGCCTTTTGAGGTCCTATCGGTGATCTATGCGGGCTAGCCCCTCAGCGTTTGAAGCGAGGATTGCCGACCATAGCATGCAGCAAAGTGCGACGAGTCCGTCACATTCTGCCCTGACATGAACCTCAGGTGACTTCAGACTCCGTTGGAAGACTGGATCCGGTTGCCTGGCTGGGTATATTGGATCCGTAAAGTGTCGGTCTCGGCTGACTGCAACAAAGACGAACAAAGCTTTTCTGACTGGCTGTCCTCTTCAGAAAGGCCCCGAAAAACACTGAGGAAGCGTCGGGCCAGATTGGGGCCCCTTACCCCGGAGGCCTCATGAAAATGGTGGAGAACTGTTTCTCGGCCAAGGAAATATGCTTTTTTCTCCCTGCTACGTTACCGACCTACTCCATGGGCTCCGCTAGCTGATTCCAGGGTTGCAGGCTACCCAAAATGCGCTCGCAGTCCTAACATAGAAAGTGGACTCGGTTAGAGGCAAGTGCCGACCTCGGGTTCGATTCTTAAATTGGGCACCACGGCGGAAAATAATTGACACTGAACGTACTGCTCGACCCCACAGTTCGTTGCTGGAGTTGGAGGGACGACCACAGCACCCCATACGCTCGATTTAACACAAGAACTTGTCAAGCCCACGCGGATGAACAGCCCCTCATGGATTCGGTTGACGAGCGGTTACGTGATCTTTCGAGAAACCTAGAAGAACTCAAAATGACACAGCATCCTGACTCTGCTAAGAGTCTTGCCGAGCATGCCCTCAGAAAGCTGATTTCAAGTTTTTTGCCGGGATGGAGTCTCGTCCCCGGCTTCTACGGTGAGCGGCAAGCGGATGCAGTAGCAGTGCATGAAGACTTCACCCTCCAGGCACTATGCACTCCTCCGAATGAACCCTTGAAGGCTCATCTAGAGATCACGCACTCCGGCGGGACCAAGTGGAGCAATCTTAAGCGAAAGCTCATCACGGACCTCGACCGATTAGATGCGTCAATCTCGACTGCGCGTAGAGCGGGCAGAAAATGCTGGACTGCCTTGGTGCTCCTCGGCCCGGGATGGGAGGGTCTCTGGGATCAAATAGCCGAGATATTGCACTACCGCTACCACCGAAGAGATTTGGACCCTTATGATGCAGCGTTGGTGGGCCCGACCATACCGATGCCTGATGCAATCTGTGCACCCGACGGTATATTCAAGAAACACAAGTACTTCACTGAGAAGTCTCGTGAATCAAGAGCGATTCCTGCGTTTGGTTGGATGCCTCGGTCACCTTCGGACAACTCGACACCCTATCGTCCGGTTATGGTCATCATAGGCTTTCTGGCGCATTTCCTCATCGGTCTCGATCTTCCAGAGCTGTTCGACAAACCGGCGGCTCCAAAAGCACTGTTCGCTGCGTTAATGGGACCAAAACGCAAACCGGGCAGCTCTGATCTCGTTGCGCTACTTCGATCACCGACGGGACGGGTCCTGTATTACGCCAAAGATAAAGCCAATACCGGGTGGGGGAGCATAGTTGTAGAGAATTCTACGAAGTGCTCGAAAGGTTGCTGCTGGAAGGCGACCTACCCGGAGACGTTGGTTCCAGACTCCTAATCCCTCCCGGCAGACCTCAAACAAGGCGAACAAGGTTTTCATCTGACAGCACTGGTTGTTCTCTTTAGGGAAGGGCCTGACAACCACTGAGGAAGTGTTCGGTGGAGAACTGTTCCTCGCCCGCGCAACTACGCTTTTTCCTTGGAGGGCTCTCCCAGTCTCCGTCTTTTTGGGCCGGTCTGGATTCCGCAAAAGAGAGTTTTCTAGCCCGTAGACGATGCCAGGGACTGCCCCTCTGAACCCGTTCGGCTGACTCGCGGATGAAAGGGCCGGGAGCGGGTGAGCACAGGGCGTCGCAAGCGTGATCGGAAGATAGCCCCCTTCCCCTTACCCTACTGAGAAAATGGCGTAGCATTGCTCCTCACCCGTTTAGCCCGGATTATGCAAGAAGCGTAATCCGCTGTTGAAAAAAGGCTCGAGAAGTGGCCCAACTCGGAAGCGGGCAGTTGTGACAGGCGGATTTGCGAAGGATATGGGTTGGCGAGGCGTTTGAGTGGTTTGGGGAGTGAATTTCAGACAGATCTGGGCCTGGATGAGTGTCGGAAGCGGTTTTTCGGGGGAGCTGGGAAAAGCTAACTGGAGTTCAGGCGACTCAAGACGAGGTGGAAGAGGGGTTGTTCGGGAAAGGCTGAGGAAAGATGGACCCAGATGCGTCGAGTGGTTTGTCGGATCCGGGCCCCAATCTTGAGGACCCGACGACGTAAGGTTTCGATTTCGAGCGTGTGCCAGGGGGGTTCCGTGAAGATAGTCGCGCAGGCGAACGAACATCTGGTAAGCCAGTGCATGCAGGAGGAGTCGAAACTGATTGGCCAGGAATCGATGACAGCTGAGTCGGTCCATGCTCAGATGATTCTTGAAGGCCTTGATGAAGTTCTCGGTCTGCCCTCGGTTTGTGTAGTGGTCATAAAGTGATTGGGAGCAGAGATCGTCCCGGTTGGTGACCACAAAGCGACGATTGATCCCACGCTGATCGACCTCCACTTTGACAATGACGCGACGGGATCGATCCCAGCTGTGGGCTCGATAAAGAAACTCGTCAAACTGACGCTGTTTTTCCTCCAGCTCAAGGAACCTTTCCCGAGTCGAATCCAGCAGGGGCTCGACCACTCGCTGCAGGCGAGGGTTTCGGCTTAACCCGATGACATATTGGAGTTTATTCTCTTCACATTCACAGAACTCGTAGAGCCGAGGCGTGGCAAAGCCGCTGTCGGCCCGAATCTCAATCTCGACATCCGTCCCCACTGCTTGTCGGATGGCCTCCACGACTCGCTTCAGAATGGGCACGATGTGAGAGGCAGCCCCCTTGTTGCCAGGTCTCAACACGGCACAGACCAGGTCTCCCGTGTCGGCATCGAAGATCAGCAAAGGATGCAAAATGTGGTTTCGGTAATACCCGTGGTAGAAGGAGAACTCCTGTTGGCCGTGAGTGTGGTCGTCGGTACTGTCCAGATCCAGGATGATCTTGCTGGGACGTCTCTTCTTCAGGGAGCGCACATAACGGCCTAGCAGCCACCGGCTCAGACGCATCAGATCCTTCTTGGTGACGGAGTTCTCCAGGCGGGAGAAAGTCGGCTGGGTGGCCAAATCGGGATCGCTCTCTGGCAACTGATCACAGACTGTCTTGAGCATCGGATCCGAGCGCAGCGTATCGGCGTCGTTACAGTCTTCGTAGCCGGCCACGATCTGCAAGACTCGTTGTCGGATCAACTTCAACAGGTCATGACGAATGTAGCGTTGGTCTCGACTTTCCGAAATACAGGAACTGAAGCCCTCGCACAATCGATGTTGACGATCCAGCGATCCAAACAACAACCATCCTGCGTCGGAAGTGAGGCTCCCCCCATCAAAACGAGCCGTGATGTTTCTGTGGCTATGAAATGGCAGGGTATTCTGGCAGACTGTTTTTGACATTGCCGTAGCTCCTGTTTAGGGTCTTGTGTTTCTCTAAACCCTTTTATATCAGAGAGCTACGGCCTTTTTTCTGGGCCCAAATCTCACTCGGATTCAGATCTCTTGCATAATCCGGGTTAGATACCGTTTCTCTGGAGAAGTGCCCTTCCGTTTCTTCGTCTCGCACGCGTCCTTCCTTGAGGAGTCTGTTAGCAAGCCGTTAGCAAACCTCCGATATTGAGGAACAAGAATCATTTATTTTTAGTTACTTACGGAATTTTGGTGCGAAAGGGGGGACTCGAACCCCCACGCCCTTACGGGAAAAAACGTCAGTCCATTAATCTAAAGTGATTCGCTGAGGGACCTGTCAATTCACACCAACCGTGTGGGTCGGCGGGTTTTTTTTGTTTGGGGGGAGCTCTATTGGATCTTCGAAAAAATGAAAGTTTCCACAAGTTCTTGGCGGCGCTCAAGCTCAACGAGTTGCCGCAAGATCGAATCGCACAAAAAGCCGGAATCGACCCGAATACCTGTCCAAACTCTTCAGCGGCGTCCTGACCGCCCCCGGTGACGCGGGCTTGATGAAGGTAGCGCAGGTTCTGGGGTTCGATCCGGACTGAGTAATCGAAACAACGGAGGGACGGAAATGAACCGAAACACGATTGCAGAGATGGTTGCCACAACGGATATCCGATTGGTTGACCATCCCCAGATCCGGGCCCTCATCACTGTCTACCTGATCAGCAGTCCGCAAGAGGTGCTATCGGTGGCTGTGATGCAGAAAGCCAACGGGGAGGTGGATCTAGTTTTCGACCGTGACCTTCCGCTCCCTGCAACACAAGTCGAGAGAATGAACCGTGAGGTATCGGAAGCCTGGAGTGCATACCGGGCAAATCGGGGCGGAACGCAGCTTTCGCTGTTTGATTAACCAGAGGTAGGAAATGGGCCGATGGGCCGGAGGAATTTATGAAGAAAAAGGAAAAGCAAAATCACCCCATGAAGCCACAGGCCGTCGAGCATGCAGCAGCCGCATCCGACAGCAACCAGGATATCGGCCTGGATATCGAGTCATTGAGGCTAACACAGGATTTTGGAGACCTCGTGGGCGTAAAGAAGAAACTGGTTACGGTCCCGGTTCGCAAGCCGAATCGTCAGTCGTTCGTCCGAGTTCATCCGGAGGAATCCTATCGGCTGGAAACCGCTATCTTGGAACTGAAAGAAGAGAGGGAAACATACCTCGTGGATCGAGGGCTCCGGTCTGAGCTTTCTGGGGAGATCGTTGCGACCGCTCTCTATACTGCTATCACCAGACAGGGTGTGGTCTTTCTCTGGCCGGTCCGGCTGCCCGACAGCTCGGGGAGACAACTGGAATGGCATCGGTCGGCTCAGGAGGCCGCGCACGAAGCGATGACATCGTGGCTCCGTGTTGGCGCCAATATGTCACTCGGAGCTTACGAGATCTTCCTCGCTACCGGGAAACTGCCCGAACCCGAATGGCCTGACCTGTCTTTCAAAGAGCTTCTTGAAATCGCCTTCCGGGAGAAGTTTATTCGATCGCTGGAGCATCCTGCACTGCGGAGTCTGAAAGGCGAGATCTGATGTCGCTGAGTGTTTCGGGATTCCGGGAAATCTGGTGCGTTGATTTCGAGTTCACGGCGCCACCGGGGGAACAGCCACGGCCTGTCTGTCTGGTGGGGATCGAGATCTGCAGCGGCCGCGAAATCCAGTTATGGGAGGATGAGCTTCGGGGAAGGAAGACACCGCCATACTCAGTCGGTCCGGATTCGCTTCTCGTCGCCTATTACTGCCCGGCAGAACTCGGCTGTCACCTGGCTCTGGGCTGGTCACATCCAGTAAATGTGCTGGATCTTTATGCAGAGTTCCGCAATTACGCCAATGGTCGTCCGGTCCCCTGTGGCTATGGCCTTCTGGGCGCCCTTGTGTTTTTCGGGCTGGATAGTATGGATGCGGCCGAAAAGGAATCCATGAGGGCGCTGGTCATAAGAGGTGGGCCGTGGACGTGTGATGAGCAAGAAGCACTTCTGGGCTACTGCAGATCAGATGTTGTCTCTCTGGGGAAGCTGCTCCGGCGTATGCTTCCGCAGATCGATCTGCTCCGTGCCCTTCTTCGCGGTCGGTACATGAAGGCTGTCGCACGAATGGAACAATGCGGTGTTCCCATCGACACTGAGGCCCTATCGGCGCTACGGCACTACTGGCCGGACATCAAAAACCACCTCATTGACAAGGTCAACTGCATATGTCCCGTTTTCGAGGGCCGGACCTTTAGAAGAGCACTCTTCGAACGATGGCTCATTCAGACGGGGAGGTCCTGGCCTACCCTTCCTTCCGGGAATTTGGCCCTGGACGACGACACCTTCCGGGAAAGGGCCCGAAGCGATCCCGAAATCGCTGTTCTCAGAGAAGTGCGTGGGGCCCTTTCCCGGATGCGTCTTCTGGATCTGAGTGTAGGGAGCGATCGCCGTAACCGCTGTCTTCTCTCGCCTTTTCGGTCTCGAACCGGCAGGAACCAGCCCAGCAACACGCGGTTCATATTCGGGCCATCTGTCTGGCTCCGGAGTTTAATCCGACCCGATGGGGGGCAGGCCCTCGCTTATCTCGACTTCTCCCAACAGGAATTCGGGATCGCGGCCGCGTTGTCCCGGGATTCCCAGATGATGGAAGCCTATCGATCGAGAGATCCATATCTGTCTTTTGCAAAGCAGGGTGGCGCTGTGCCGGAAAATGCAACGAGCAAGAGCCACCCGCTGCAGCGCAACCTGTTTAAAGCCTGTGTCCTGGCCGTTCAGTACGGGATGGAGGCCAAATCGCTGGCGGAGAGAATCAACCAGTCGGAGCTTGAAGCACGAAATCTCCTGGCGACCCACCGGCGTACCTATCCCCGATTCTGGTCCTGGTCCGATGCTGCAGTGGACCACGCGATGCTGACCGGTCGTCTGTGGACCGTTTTCGGATGGACGATCCACGTGGCTGGGGAAGTGAATCCCCGATTTCTCCGCAATTTCCCGATGCAGGCCAACGGCGCCGAGATGCTCAGACTGGCCTGCTGCCTGGCCACCGAGCGTGGAATCCGCGTCTGTGCTCCGGTGCATGACGCGATCCTGATCGAGGCGGCTGTCGGGGGACTGAGTGAGGCCGTACGGGTCGCGACATCCGCCATGGGGGAGGCCAGTGAGCTTGTTCTGGGAGGTTTCAGACTGCGGACGGATGTCCGCGAGTTCCGCCATCCTGATCGGTATGACGACCCGCGCGGGAGGGAGATGTGGGGGCTGGCCCAGGAGATCATTTCCGGGTTCAAGAAGAAAGGTCCCGGGTGTAGTGAACTGCTACAGGTACCCGGGCGTCAGCGCCCACCCGCCCCATCTTCTTTATCTATCTGATTAGAGAGGACAGATATGGGTTCCGGAATCAACCTTGACAGGGTCCGACTTTCGGAAGATCAGCTCGTCCCTGTAAAAGGAAAGGTAAATACAGGTGTGCGAAGGAGAATGACCGTCAGATTCCTCAAGGGCCCTGTGCCTCTTGGCTGGCTGGCTGCGGCTGCCTGCCTGCCTGGAAAAGCTCTTCACGTGGCCGTCATCATCCGATTTCTCTCGGGGCTGAACAGATCCTCCAGAGTCAGGTTCAGGCAGTCCGTGGCACGGGACTTCGGCGTCGACCGACACTCTGTCTATCGCGCCCTGATCCGCCTTGAAAAGGCCGGTCTGATAGCTGTCAAGCGCCACCCTGGGAGGAATTCCATCGCTACCATCCTGGAGGCTGATCTTGAGTATCTCGTCTCCGGAGAGAACAAAGGAAGGGCGAGGGGATGAAGGAAATCCGGATCGTTGAAGTACCTGAACAGGCTGCCTTCAGGACGGGACCGGCTGCGAGATATCTGGGAATCTGCCCCAACACGCTTCGAAAAAGAAGCGATCTGGGTCTAGTACAGGTCCGCCGGGACGTGAACGGCGATCGGATTTTCCTGCTTCGGGACCTCGACAGCTACCTGGCCTCCTTGCCTCTCTTCCACCAGGGAGACGATAATGTGAGGCGACTTGCAGGAACCGGGCGCAGGAAGAAAGGAGGCGCCATATGAGCGGCCGGAAAGATACAAACAGAAATGGCAGGAAGGTCATCGTGGTCGACCGAAAATGGCCTGACGGAAAGCGGTTTCGAAGACAGATGCCCAATCAAGCGATAGCCAGGGATCGGGATGGCCGGATTCAGGCGGCTGTTCTAATGGGTACCTGGCGGGAACTACGCGACGAGCTGCTTTACGGTGCCAGGGCCACGTGGACCCTGGCGGAATTCTCCGAGCACTATCTGGAGGTCTACTGCCAGGTTCACAATCGGGCGAGCAGCTGCGCGAGAAAACGGACCAGCCTCAAGCACATCCTGGAGTTTCTAGGGGAAAGAACCCTTGGAGATATCCGGATGAGTGACGTGCACCGGTTCGTGGCCTGGCGGATCAAACAGAATGTCAAACCCGCCACCGTCAATCGCGATCTGACCGTGCTTCGGCACATGTACGAGTTTGCGGTCGACGACGGGGCCCTGAGGGTAAATCCCGTGGTCAGGATCAGGATGCTGAAGGAAATGCGAGCCGAACGGCCGCGCGTTAACCAGAGGCAGTACCGAAAGATCCGCGGACGCCTTCCGTTTCCGGTCCGTCACATTGTCACCTTCATCTGGGAGACGGGCTGCCGCCCGTCCGAAGCCCTGGCCCTGCGCCGGGATCAGCTTGATCTGAAGAATCAGACGGCTGTCTTCAACCTCAGAAAGGCCGGTGACAATGCCCTGGTGGCCCTGACTACCAGGGCGGTGGAGGCGATTTTGGCAGTACCGGAACTTCCGGGTTGCCCTTTCGTTTTCTGGAACCCCAAAACCGCAACCCGTTACCGTCAGATCAACGAGACCTTCTCCCGTGCCCGCCACAAAGCCGGACTCGAGGGGATCCAGCTGAAGGATTTCCGGAGGGAAGCCGGTATCGTGATGGCAGAAAGCGGCCAGCCGCTGCATGTGGCTCAGACCCAGCTCGGGCATTCTTCGATCAAAACCACCGAGAAATACTACGCGCATTTCTCGCCCGAGTTTGCCGTGGCCAGGGCCAGGGAGGCACTGGAGAATCGAACTGATCACGGCCGGCCGGATGGGCGGCAGAGGCGGCAGAAAGGAGGCACACCACCCGAATCCCCGCCCACCGAAAAACCGGCTAAATCTCGCCCCCGTAACATCCTGGATTTTCAACAACTTAGAGAGGGAGTTGGAGGCGGCGGGCGGATTCGAACCGCCGAATGAAGGTTTTGCAGACCTCTCCCTTAACCACTTGGGTACGCCGCCCTGCAGTACTTCATTATATCCAATCGGGAATTCTGGTTTCAAAAACCTCCAACAAGTGCAAAGATACGCTCCGTTCCAGTAACCTGGACCCCGCATCCTGAACCTGGGAGAGCGGGCAACAATGAAAAACGTCTCTGTAATTCTGGCTCTGGTCCTGTGCTTGAACCTGGCCTGTTGCGGGGAAAGTCCCCCTGTAAAAAAGGACGCTGACGAGAGCGCTGATGATACTCTTTCGGTCCCCAGCCGGACATCCGGATACACCGGTGCGATCGAAGGCCGGGTGGTGTTTCAGGGTGCAGAGATTCCGCGGTCAACACGGGTTCTGAACACGACCGATCCCCACCTGTGCGGCACGACTCAGTCGCTGCACAACGTCCTCATTTCCCCGGATCGAGGAGTCCGGAATGTCGTGATCAGCCTCGGGGACGTCGTCCTGCCGGAAGGTTACACTTCACCAACCTCCCGGCTGGTCCTGGACAACCGGGATTGCCAGTTCGAGCCGCACGTTGCCGTCCTGACCGCAGGAAGCGAGGTGGAGACTACGAACAGCGACGCCATTACCCATACAGTCCATTTTTACGGCCTGTTCAACCTGAACGTGGCTCTGGGCCCGAACCAGTCGAAGTTTGTCCGTCGCCTGGAACGCCCCGGCTGGTATATCGTGAAGTGTGACCTGCACGGCTGGATGCAGGCCTACGTGAGAGTGGACGACCACCCGTTTCATGCTGTCTCAACCGAAAGCGGCGACTTTCGAATCGACCATGTCCCACCGGGCACCTACAAGGTCAATGCCTGGCACGAGTATTTTGGACGCCGGCAACAGGAAGTGGTCGTCGAGACGGGTTCGATCTCCACTGTGACAATCACTTACGAGAATGGCTCGCCGGGATAAGAGGAGAGAAGTCGAATGCGAGTCCATCCGAAACAGGTCCTGCTGACCCCCGTTCTGGTGATCAGTATGGGATCCTGCGGCCACACGCCGCCGGAGGAACCACTTCCGGCCGGGCCCAGATCCCAACCCGGCACCTCCATGGGTATCTACACACCTGAACAGCACCAGCTCTATTCAGGACGCTTCACACTCAGCGCCGACAGGGTGTACCAGGTTGGGCGCCTGGACGACCCTCCCGGTTGGGATCACATCGACAACCAGGCCGTCCGGGTGTTTCCGGTCGAGGGAAGCATCGAGATCAACGTGGACGAGATCCGGAACACGGGCACCTTTGCTGCCAGGCTGGAACTGCCGGAAGGGCCATATGTCATTGAAACAGATCGCTTTCACGAGTTCAGTCCCTGCCAGGATGGAGGCATCGCCGCTTACCTGTTCGAACACGGAGACTCGGGCTGTGGGGATACCAACTGGCCTAAATCGCTTCTTTACATCGCTGGCTGGGGCTATGGCCATGCCACCCTAAACGGTGAGCCGCTGTATCAAGATTATGAAATCCATTTCATGGTGACCCAGGGGATGCGTGACCGTCAGACCCTCGAGGTCCACTATCCACTCCTCGACAGGAAGGGTTCGGCCGGGGCGGTGGATCCCGCCACCCAGCAGCTGGACTTTTTCATTCGCAGTCCTGAGTCGGACGAGCGCAACAATCCGACGCGAAAGGTGTTCGATCATTTCTTCGCCATGGAAGTGACCTGGAAATAACAAACTCATCGATCGGGCTTGTTTGAGCCTGGAATCGAGGACCCAGACACGCTAAAGTGTGCCCGCAAATGCCTGATGTTCCTGTAGAACGACTCCGAGACGAGCTGCAGCGCAAGGTCCAGGGAGAGCTGCTCTGGGACGACATGTCGAGGCTTCTTTTCAGCACCGATGCCAGTCTTTACCAGCAGACTCCTCTGGGAGTTCTCCTTCCCGCCGGCAAGTCGGACATCCTGCAGGCCGTGCGGACGGCAGCCAAGTATCGCGTCCCGATTCTGCCCAGGGGAGGCGGAACCAGCCTGGCCGGACAGACCGTAACGCGCGGCCTGGTGATCGACGATTCCAAGCATTTCAACCGACTCGTGGAGTTGAATCGCGAACAGCGCTGGGCCCGTATTGAGCCCGGGATCGTGCTGGACAATCTGAATCACGAACTGGCCCCTTCGGGCCTTTTCTTTGCTCCCGATGTCGCGACCTCCAGCCGGGCGACGGTGGGAGGGATGCTGGGCAACAACTCTGCGGGTGTGCGCTCGGTTCGTTACGGCAGGACCGTCGAGCACGTGCTGGAAATGGACATCCTGCTCTCGACCGGTGAGGAGCTTCACCTTCGGGAGCTCAACGCCACAGAGCTGGAGTCAAAGTGCGCTCAGGACGATCGTGAAGGGGAGATCTACCGAACGGTTCGCGACGTCGTGCGCCGCCACCGGGGCCTCATTCAGGAAAAGTTCCCGGATCTGCCCCGGCGGTCGGGCGGCTACACCGTCGACTCCCTTCTGGACGAAAACCACTTCAACCTGGCCAAACTTGTGGCGGGCTCGGAAGGGACCCTGGCTTTCACGACGGGCGCCAAAGTCAATCTTGAAGAGATCCCGGCCGTCCGAATGGTCGCGGTCCTGCACTTCAAGCGGCTTGCCCAGGCGATTGACGCGGTGCGGTTCATACTCCGGTATCGTCCCACCGCGGTGGAGATCATCGATGAGTACGGGCTGCGGTTGTCCAGGTCCAACCCGGAAGCCTCCCGTCTGGTCAAACACTTCATATCCGGTGATCCGGAAGCGGTTTTGATGGTGGAGTTCAGCGGCGCGACCGAGGCCAAGATACAGGATCTGTTCCAGCGCATGGAAGCCGACCGAGAACTCGGTTCCCTTTACTACCATCTGCACGAAGCCCGGACCCCGGAAGCGCAAGACATCGTGTGGGGGGTGAGAAAAAGTGCTCTGGGCCTGATGCTGGGGATGAAAGGCGACGCCAAACCCCTGCCTTTCATCGAAGATGCCTGCATCCCGGTCGAGCACTTGAGCCCCTACATCCAGGAAGTCCTGGACATCTGCAGGGAGCTGGAACGACCCGTCGCCATGTACGCTCATGCCAGCGTCGGGGTCATCCACGTTCGGCCTATCCTCAACCTGAAGCAGGCCGAAGACGTCGAAATTCTGAAGAAAATCTCCGACCGGACTTTTGAGAGGGTCGTGAAGTACGGCGGCTTCTGGAGCGGCGAGCACGGTGACGGACTGGTTCGCAGCTTCAAGAACCGGGAGTTTTTCGGAGACGAGCTTTACGAAGCTTTTCGACGGATCAAGCAGGCCTTCGATCCCCTGGGCGTCATGAATCCGGGCAAGGTCGTCGAGTCCCATGACATTCGGGAGGATCTGCGGATTCATCCGGATTACAAAACGACCATACCCGACACCCACTTCCATTTCCGCAAAGACATGGGGTTTGACCGGGCCGTAGAGATGTGCACCGGGGTAGGACACTGTCGCAAAACCCTGGTGGGGACGATGTGCCCCTCCTACATGGCCACCCGAGACGAGGAACACTCGACGCGCGGCCGGGCCAATGCCCTGCGCATGGCGATGAGCGGCCAGCTGGGTCCCGACGCGCTGACCGGCCGGCGACTTTACGAAGTGATGGATCTGTGCCTGGAGTGCAAGGCCTGCAAATCCGAGTGCCCCTCCAACGTTGACATGGCTCGCGTCAAGGCCGAGTTCCTGTCGCATTACTATCGCAAAAACGGTTGGCCCCTGGGCAAGCGTTTGATTGCAGGTACGAGGCGTACCGCACAGCTGGCCTCGAAGATCTCCTGGCTGAGTAACCTGGCGGTGGCCAATCCGTTGTCGCGGTTTTTCCTGGAATGGCTGGCCGGATTCGACCGGCGCCGCCCTCTCCCCCGCTACGCGGACCAGACGCTGGCTTCCTGGTTTCACTCCAGGCCCCCGGGGGCTGAGGGAGAGCCAATCACACTTTTTGCCGATACGTTCACCAACTTTCATGAACCCCAGATCGGCAGGGCCGCAGTGGCGGTGCTCGAGAGCCTCGGATACCGGGTACGCCTCTTTTCAGCCGGCTGTTGCGGCCGGCCAGCCATCTCCAGTGGCGCTCTGGAGTCGGTGAGCGCAAATGCCGGTAGCCTGATCGATTCGCTCGCGGAGACTGCGCCTGACTCCCCGGTCATCGTTCTGGAACCTTCCTGTCTCTCGACCCTGAGAGATGATTACCCCGACTTGCTGGATGATGAGGACGCCTGCCGGCACGTGACCGATCGATGCCTGAGTCTAGAAGAGTTTCTGGAGGAGCCGGAAGTCCGGTCCAGACTGGGGGAGCAAATCACAGAAGGACCCGGAGAAGTGATGTACCACGGCCACTGCCAGCAGAAGTCTCTGCTCGGAATGGAGCCTTCATCCCGGATGCTCGACCTGATGAAAGCATCCAGGCTGACCATCCTGGATGCGGGTTGCTGTGGGATGGCGGGGGCTTTCGGCTACGAGAAGGAGCACTATGAGATCTCGGAGAAGATTGGTTCGCTGAAGCTCTTCCCGGCTGTCCGGGAGGCTCCCGAGGACTGTCTGATCGTGGCTCCCGGGTTCAGCTGCCGCTCCCAGATCCGACACTTCACGGGCCGCACGGCCCTCCACCCGGTTGAAGTGCTGGCGCAGCTACTGGACGGTGGCAAAGAGGAGGAGCCGCTACGATCTGATCGGATCAGGTAGGGGCGACCCTGGTGGTCGCCCGGTGGGCGGGCCGGCACCAGGCCCGCCCATACGAACACATTTGATCGGACCACGGGGGGCCCTCCTACACTGCGATTTCACGGGTTGATCCTGGCCGGGAGAGTTGCCAGCTGGGTGGTGCCGCGTTGCAGAATCGCCATCACAGCGGTCAACTGATCGCTGCTTCCCTCCAGGACCCCAAAGAACGAAGGGATCTCCAGCTCCGGAAAAAGCTCGTCCAGAAAGAGCGCCCGGTGCCCGAAAGGTTGAAGCTGGACGTCCGTCTTGGCGACCTCGACCCCGTCCGCATCCAGAAGGCGGAGGGTCACGGTGGCGGGAAAGCGGCTGGCATTCCCCAGCGCAACGCCGGAGTTCTGGCTTTCCGATCGTTGCACACGGGCCACGAAGCTCTTCCCCGGCTCCCCCCCCAGGACCCCTGCAAACCCGAAAGATCCCGAGAAAATAATGTTTCCGAGCAGGGGCTGGTCGGAGAAAAGCAGGGCCCAGCCGACCTGCGTTTCACCTGCCCCCGCCGGCTGCGAGCCGTCGGTCTGCCAGCGAACGGATTGATGGGACTGCAGTTCCACGAGGCGCTCCTCCCCTCCAGGCCCGGTCAAGCTGCTCTCCAGCACGTTACCCTGGCTGTCATACCATTCCAGAAGTGCCGTTGCTTCGCTGTCGGTGTCGTTGGTGGCGCTGACTTCAGAATCGACGCCGGGGCCGTCGGCGAACTGGGCCATGGCCACCGCCCGGTCCAGGACCAGGAACTCGTCGGCCACATCAGTGTGATTGAACCCCTGACGCGTCGCCCCTCCCGGGATGATGATCCGGTTCCCCACGACCGCCGCTCCGATTCCGTGGCGCGGCACCGGCATGGGGATCTGGTCGAACCAGGTGTCGGTAGCGGGATCGTAGACTTCGTTTTCGTCGAAAACTCCCTGTATCTCTCCCCCCAGGACGAAGAGCAGTCCGCCATGGGAAGCAGCCGCCAGGCCGGAGCGCGCCGTGGGCATGGGGGTGCGGGTTTTCCACGTGCCTTCGATCGTATCGAAAACCTCCAGGGTCGCAACGTTGTGGAGGGGAGGGGGGACAGAGGTTCGTCCACCGATCACGTAGAGGCTCGTTCCTATGGCGGCCGCGGCCAAGTGCTCCCGGGGAGTCGGAAGGGGAGGCAGCTCGGTCCAGATACCGGTTCCAGGCTCATACACCGCGAACTGGCCGAAAGGTCCTCCCGGCCCATCCCCTCCAACGGCGTAGATCTTGCCTTCGATGGTCGCCGCAGCAAGAGCTCCCCGGGCCATGGGCAACGGGGTCCGGGCAGCCCATTGATCCGAAACCGGATCGTATTCCAGAAGCGTGTCGACGGGGTTGAAGGTGAAACCGAGAAAGCCTCCGATCGAGAAGATTCTCCCTCCCGCTTCAGCTGCGGCAACGTGATGCAGAGCTTCCGGAAGAGCCGCCAGACTGACCCATTCGCCGGACTCGGTGTCAAAAGCTTCCAGAGCCGTCGAAGCCGCTCCCGTGACCAGTCCCCCGATCACATAAACTATTCCGTCGAGCTCGGCGATACCCACTTCCTGCCGCGAGGTCGACACGGGCGGAAGAGAACGCCACACGCCTCGAATCTCCCCGGTCGGCAGCCGCCCTCCCGCTTCCATGGAAAACAAGATACACAGCGACAACAACAACAGTTTGCGTTTCATGGAGATCCTTTTCTCCATTCTATCGAACACGAATCCGACGAAATAGGCGCGGCGGAGAGTACTCAATCAACATGCCCTGGTTCTAGAATGGGGACTGATGAGGATTCTCGCTGACTCCAGGGTCAATTACGCTGCCGAGGCCTATGCTCAGCTTGGCGAGGTGACGCTCTTCCAGCTGCCACTGGACCCTGAGCTGACCAGGGACGTCGACATTCTGATCATGAGGTCGGATCTGAAAATCGATGGTGCACTCTTGGCCCTTTGCACACCCCGCTTTCTGGGCTGTCCGACCGTGGGGACGGATCACGTGGATTTCGACTATTTGAGCAGGAACGGGATCGAGTTCGCCCATGCGCCTGCTTGTAATTCCGAGTCGGTCAAAGAGTATGTCATGGCGGCGATTCTGTTGCTCGCCGTACGCGAAGGCCGCCGCCTGAGTGACCTCACTCTCGGGGTCGTGGGGGTGGGCCGGATCGGGAGCCGCGTGGCCCGGGCCGCACGGGCACTGGGGCTGCAGGTCCTTCTCAACGATCCGCCCCGGGCCCGCCTGGAGCCCGAGTTCGAGTCCCTTCCCCTGGACGAACTCATGGACGTCGACCTTCTCACCCTGCACGTACCTCTCAACCCCACAGGCCGGGACCGAACTCTGCACCTGTTTGACAACAATCGCCTGGGCCGTCTTCGAACGGGGACCATCCTGATCAACTCCTGCCGGGGGCCGGTCGTTGACAATGCGGCTCTGGGGTCAGAACTCGAGAGCGGTCGCCTGAAGGCGGTTCTGGACGTCTGGGAAAACGAGCCGAAGATCGACATTGAGCTGCTGGAACGGGTTGAGATCGGGACGGCTCATGTGGCCGGCCAGACGATCGAGGCACGAGTGCGAGGCGCCGACACGGTGTACCGGTCCTGCTGTCGGCACCTGGACGTGGAGCCCCGCTGGTCCCCCCCACAACTGCCTCAACCCGGCAGAATCCGGCCCCCGGCCGGCAACGCCGAGCTGGAGGAACAGCTTTACGGCCTGGTACGGCAGGCCTACGACATCGAAGAGGACGATCGAATGCTACGGGGGCTGGCTCCCTTCCCCAGGTTGGAGCGAATCGAACGATTCCATCAACTGAGGCGTGCCCGCGTGCACCGCGAGTTCTCGAGTTTCGCCGTGGATCTCACTCCCGACCACCATCTGGCACATACCTGCCGGGCCCTGGGATTTCGTGTTCCGGGTGCCAGGGCATGATTCGTCGGGACGACCCTGGTGGTCGCCCGCCCAACGGGCCGGCACAAGGCCGGCCCCTACGTTCGCCGCGGCGTTCTGTTTTTTGCTTCTGGTATAGTGTGGAATCCCGAAATCCAAAACGGGGAGGTGAATGAAATGACGAAGGTCAACCGGCGCAGCTTCATCAGTTCCGCAACGGCCGCTTCCGGAGCAGCGGTCACTGCGGCAGGTACAACTAGTGCAGCCTCCGTCCTTACCGGAGGTCGGGGTGGATCGGCGAACGACAAGATCCACATCGGTGTGATCGGCTGCGGAGGCAGGGGCCGCTCACTTCTGAAGGATTTTCTGAGCCTGGATGAGGTGGAATGCCCGGCCCTGGCGGACGTCGACACCAAGCATTCCGGGGAGGTTTCCGGGATCGTTTCAGAGCAACGCGCCCACCCACCCGACACCTATCAGGACTTCCGCCGACTTCTGGACCGGGACGACCTGGATGTGGTGATCGTAGCAACCCCCGACCACTGGCACGCCCTTCCCACCATCATGGCCTGCCAGGCGGGAAAAGATGTGTACTGTGAAAAGCCGCTTGCCACGTCGATTGAAGAAGGTCGGGCCATGGTCGACGCCGCGCAAAAGTACGAACGCGTGGTCCAGGTCGGGACGCAGCAGCGGAGTTCAGAGCACTACCGGGAAGCCGTGGAATTCGTTCAGTCCGGCCAGCTGGGGACGATCCGTAGCGTGCGGGCCTGGGCCTTCCTCGACTGGAAGGGTGCCCTTGGGAATCCGGAGGATACCGATCCCCCGGCCTCGGTTGACTATGACCTCTGGCTGGGACCGGCGGCCAGGCGGCCTTTTAACCCGGCCAGGTTCCACTTCAGTTTTCGCTGGTTCTGGGACTATTCCGGCGGTCTCATGACGGACTGGGGCGCCCACATGGTCGATGTTGGAATGTGGGCCATGCAGGAAGACCCGATTGGTGCCATGGCCGTGGGCGGTAAGTACGGGTATCCAGACGACATCTTGGAGACCCCCGACACTCAGACATCCGTGGTGAAGTTCCCGTCCTTTTCACTGACCTGGGAACACCAGATCGGTTGTGGAATCGGGCCCTGGGAGCGCGAACACGGGGTTGAGTTTCACGGAAACAACGGAATTCTGGTGGTCGATCGGGCCGGCTGGGAGGTTCACTCCGAAACCGACTCCATTGGCTTTAAGCCCCGTGAGTATCGGATGCAGGGCATTCCCCGCCGCAAGGGTTCCCAGGGCTACGTATCTGATCATGTCGTCAATTTTCTGGATTGTGTCCGTTCGCGCGAGAAACCCGTCGCCGATGTGGAAACTGGCCACCGGTCCGTCAATGCCTGCCACCTGGCCAACATCGCCGTCCGATTGAACAGCTACGTCTCCTGGGACCCGGTTGAGGAGAAGATCGGGGGCGACGAACGAGCTGAATCCCTGGTCGGCCGCAAGTACCGGGCGCCCTGGAAACTGCCGAAGGTCTGATTATTCCGAGTCTCGGGTTTGTAGGGGCGACCCTGGTGGTCGCCCGCC
Organism: Acidobacteriota bacterium; assembly: GCA_965205615.1. GTDB lineage: Bacteria > Acidobacteriota > UBA6911 > RPQK01 > CBDAPI01 > CBDAPI01. Next base: position 103,462 of record CBDBHK010000025.1, read on the forward strand.
AAACGGGCCGGCACAAGACCGGCCCCTACGGCCGTCAACCGGTAACCTCCTGCGGGAACCTTCTATCGCCCTTCGGACAGCCCGAAGGCCACATAGAGGTCTCCCGGGGGCGTCCCCGGCTTTCCGCCGCCTCCTGCCGCAACCACAATGAACTGGCGGCCGTCGACCATATACGTGCTGGGCGAGGCGTAGGCCCCGGCCTCCAGTTGGAACTCCCACAGCTTGTCTCCGGTTTCCTTGTCGAAGGCACGAAACCTGGCGTCCCGGGTGGCCCCGATGAAGACCAGTCCGCCACCCGTGACGAGCGGGCCCCCAATGTTGAACGTCCCGGTGTCCGGGTAGCCCTGTTTTTCCAACTCCGGGTAGGTCCCGAGCGGTACCTGCCAGACGATTTCGCCCCGGTTCAAGTCGATTGCATTCAAGGTCCCCCAGGGGCGTCTCGAAATCGGAAAGCCCTCCTGATCGAAAACCTCGAGGTGCCCGGTGGCCAGGAATCGTATGGCATGGGAGGCCCCCTCCGGGGCAGAGCGCATGACGATCATCTCAGGTTCGTTGCTGGCGTTGACGTAAAGTAACCCGCTCTCAGGATCCACTGCGGCTCCACCCCAGTCGGTGCCCCCGTTGAACTGGGGAAACGCGATGCTCCCCTCCAGGCCGGGGGGGTCGAAGAGTCGAGAAGGGCCGTATTTTTTGAGGTAGTTCTCGTGGACAAAGGCCGTTGCCCCGGGTGTCAGGTCGGTGATCTCGCCCTCATCGAAGCCCTGCCGCGCGTAGGCCGGGGGCCGCAGCGGAAAAGGCTGGGTGGGCCAGCTCTCTTCGCCGTCAAGTTGGCTCTGCGGGACCGGCCGCTCTTCAACCGGAAAAAGCGACCGGCCGGTGTCCCTGTCCAGAAGAAACAGGTGTCCCATCTTGGTGACCTGGGCAACGGCGTCGATCTGCTTTCCGTCATGCGTCACCCTGACCAGGCTGGGAGGGCAGGGGAGATCAAAGTCCCACAGATCGTGGTGCACGGTCTGGAAATGCCAGACTCGCTCTCCCGTTGCAGCCTTTAGCGCCACTACCGAATCGGAGAAGAGATTCTTGCCTTTCCGCTCGCCTCCGTAGTGGTCGTAGCTTGGCGATCCGGTGGCGATGAAGACCAGGCCGCGCTCCCCGTCCAGGCTAAGGCCGCCCCAGGCGTTGACGCCCCCGGCCGTCTTCCAGGACCCGGCGGGCCAGGTGTCGTGGCCCGACTCGCCGGGATGCGGGATGGTGTGAAAGATCCACTCTCGCTCTCCAGTGCGAACGTCGTAGGCCCTGATGTGCCCCGGGGCTGTGGGTTCTACGCCATCTCCCACGGTAGACCCCAGGATCAGAAGATCCTCAAAGATGACCCCGGGTGACGTGGCCTGCACGAGCAGCTCCTCCGATTCTCGATCAAGTCCTCCCCGCAGGTCGATCATCCCCTGGCGCCCGAAGGATTGGATGAGCGATCCATTACGGGCATTGAGGGCGTACAGGTGGTAGTCGAACGTAAAAAAGATTCTCGACTCGGCGCCGTCTGTCCAGTACACAAGGCCTCGATTGACATGCTTCCAGCGCGGAAGTTCGCCGGCTACTCCGTGGGAGTAGGGGTCGAAACGCCAGAGCGTGTGCCCGGTCCCGGCATCAAGGGCAAAGACTCGCACCATTGGCGAGGTCAGATACAGGACTCCATTGACGACGATGGGATTGCACTCAATCGTGTAAAGCTCTTCGTCGCCTGACTGGAAGGTCCAGGCGACCTGTAGCTGCTTGACATTGGATCGATTGATCTGGTCGAGAGGCGAGTAGCTGGTCGAGGCAGCGTCCGCCTTGTAGACCGGCCAGTCGTGGTGAAGGTCCCGGCTCCCCGGACCGCAAGCGGCCACGGTTGCCAGCAAAGAAAGCTTCAGGACCAGGGACAAATGTCGGGCCCCGGATCCCTGTCCAAGATTCTCTCGTTCAACCTTCAACTTTCAACCAGTCACAAGTAACCGGTAATCGGTAACCGGTAACCAAGCGAGCCCGAGCGAGCGTCAAACCTCCACCGGCGAGACTTCGCCCCAGCACCCCAACATTCTTCTGAGCAGGACCATCTCGCCCAGGTGATAGGCATTGTGGTCGGCCAGCAGCAGGGCTTCCCGGAGAAGAGTCTGGCCCCTTCCATGGGAGATGGGCGCGACCAGATCCTGCCCCGCATCGCGGACAAGGCCGACCATCTGCAACAGGTCAGACTCGAACTCGTCGCAGCCAAGATCCCAGGCCTGTCCGTCGGGAGGAGCCGGGCTCTCGGGCCAGTATCCCCGGGGGAACCTGGGTGAGACATGCTTCGAGTCGCGGCTGAACTCCAGAATGTCCCACTGGGCGATGCGCAGGTGCTCCAGGACCTCCCACGGGGTGTGCTCCGCGCCTTCCGGTCGGATTCCCTGGAGGTCGAAAGGAACTCCCCGGACCGCTTCGTCGAACTGAACGTGAGCATGACGGCCGGTCAGCAGTTTTTCGAGGTGTTCACGCAGCGACAGATCGATCGTCATCATTATTTCCTCTATTGGTCACCCGCCAGCCCCTTGAACTGTAACATGCAACTCTTCCCCTTCCAACTTTCAGCGCTCAACCAGGAAAGAGAGACGACAAGGTGGTTATAATTCCATTGAAGCTGGAACGATCAAAGTGGCTTTTTCGGAGAGGCAAGGACAAGGTAACGGGATTCTATGGAACACACTTATCAAGATCTACACGAAATGACGGTCGCCGAGCTGCGCGAGGTGGCGGCCGGGCTGGAACATGAAGCCGTGCAGGGCTATACGCAGTTGAACAAGGAGCACCTTCTGCTGGCTGTGTGTCAGGCCTTGAGCATCGATCCACACGAGCACCACGAGGCGGTGGGGATCAACAAGGCAAAGATCAAAGCCGACATCCGAAAGCTGAAGGTCGACCGGCAGGGCGCCCTGGAGTCCAAGAACTCGAGAGAGCTCAAGCGGATCCGGAGAGAGATCCGGGGTCTCAAGCGCAAGATCCGTAAAGCTCTGGTCTAAGGCGGTTTCGAACCTCCAGCCTGTAACGGTTCCAACCGGGGCTTCCCCACACCGGAAGGGCTGACTGCGGCGGCGACGAAAAAGGAGCGATGAGGAGACCGTTGGTCGCGGCAGCAGCCTTCATTGTCGGCTACCTCGGGCTGGGCTTTGTCTTCGACCGCTTTGTGTTCCCTGAGCCTGATCCAGACGGTTTCTATTACCCGCGGTTTGCAACTGAATCCGGGGATAGGGAGTAGCGCAGCGTAACCTTGCCGAGAATCCGGTGTTCGGATGAAATTCCCAGCATCGATGACGAGAGCCAGTCGTCTCTTTCGGGCTTTTTTTGGCCCGACGAGGCGTCTGAGGAAGGCGACGGAAGGGTTCGAGACAGGGCGAATCGAAAAAGGGGCCAAAAGGGACCAAGCCCTCATCTGAAGGCGGTCCAGTCGACAAGGGGTATCCTTTTGATTTTGCTAAGCTATTGATAGAAAATTATTTGGATTCCCGTGCCCGGGTGGCGGAATTGGTAGACGCACAGGACTTAAAATCCTGGGGGCCTTAGGCCCGTGTGGGTTCGAGTCCCACCCTGGGCACCACACCTGAAACCCGCGTCCGACGGGGCTCTTCTCCCCTTGAGGGCATTCAGCGTTCAAGTCTCGAAACTTGGCCTTGAGAGGGGGGTTGTGCCCGTAAGTGTGCCCGCGGGAAACTCACTCCAGCTCACTCAGGCCAAGATGGAGGGCATTTGGAACGTGTCCCGATACTGGAGACCGAGTGGGTTCCGCCTATGGGTAGCGGACAACCTTGGAATCAGTTGTGGCCGAACCCGGTGAGCCTCCGGGCCATTCAAGTTGGATCTTTCCAAAGTGGACCGAATGAATGGGAACCACACGTGAATAGGACAGCTTTCGAGCCAGTAATAGAATACGCAGGTACAGAGTCATGCTCAGACGAAGTGTTGTCCTCGCCTTTTTCGCCATTTACCTTATGCTGTCATGTCCGTACCTGGCGGCTAAGAGGTACGACCTCGACGACTTTCGGATTCGCGCCGAAATTCAGCCGGATGGAAGGGTCACGGTCAGTGAAGGCATCACCTACGATTTTGATGGTCGTTTCAGTTATGCCTTTCGGACCATCCCGTTAAAGCCCGGAGAATCGATTTCCGAGATCAGACTCCTGGATGCTCGGCACTCTTTGGTCGCGTCTTCCAGCCGGGAACCGGGCACATACCAAGTGAGGCGATCCGGCAGCGGTGTCGAGATTCGATGGAATTTCCGGGCCCGTAATGAACAGCGGACCTTTCACATCGACTACACCCTGAGTGGAGCCGTTCGAAAGCATCCGGACACGGCGGAGCTCTGGTGGGCTTTCGTGGGGTCGGACTGGAGCCGTCCTTTCAGGCACATCGAAGCAAGGATCGAGTTTGTTTCCGAGAGCTCTCCCGCCGATGTGGAGACACGAGCCTGGTGGCGGGGTCCGCGTCACACTCGTTCCCTGAATCCCGGTGACGGATCAATCGGAGGAGTGGTTGAGAATCATCCCAGCCGATCCAGCTGGGAGGTCCGCATGGTCTTTTCGCCCAGACTGGTGCCCGATCTGGCTCAGACATCGGGTGTTGCAGCCCTGGATCGGATCGTGGCTGAGGCGAGCGGCTGGGAGCTGGAGCTCCAGGAACGAATTCAGCGGGAGACTAAGGAACGGGAGGAACGAGCCCGGATGGCTGCCCGGCTTTTCCCATGGATGGTCGCTCTGGGATTTCTGGGGCTGGGTGTCTGGTTTCTCTTTTACATCCAGTATGGCCGGGCACCCGAGATCAACTTTTCACCCGTACCCGGAGAAATCCCGAGGAACCACTCCCCCGTATTCGCTGAGTACATTCTGTATGGAAGAGTCGGCCCTCGCAGCATAGCGAGTGTCCTGGTCGATCTTGCCAGCCGCGGCAACCTGACGATCCGCGAGGAGAAGATTCGAAAGCAAGGCTGGTTCGGAAGTAAGAAGAAGCTTGACTACAGCTTTGTGGTGAGGCCGGGCCAACCTGATGATGATATCAAGGCTTTTGAGAAGGACCTTCTGCAGTTCTGCCTGCAACAGGCGGGTCACACCAGTGAGTTCAAGATGTCCGACCTGGTGAAGACGGCAAGAAAGAATCGGTCGACCTTCCGCAAGTGGTTCCGGGACTGGGTAAGGCAGGTCAAGCGCCGGGGCCAAGAGCTGGGTATCTATGAAGGCTGGCCCGTTGGGGTGATCGTAATGAATCTGGCAGCCGGGGTTCTGCTCGTTATCGCAGGCGGAATCGTCTGTGCGATGAGCGGAAGCCCGGCAGGTGTTCCCGCAATCATCGGAGGGGGCCTGCAGGCAGCCTTGACTGCAACGTTGAGGAGGAGAACCCCTCAAGGACAAAAGTGGTACCTCACCTGGAAGAGCTTGAAGAGCTTCATCCGGAGCCGAGCAAAGGCGACCCGCTCCGGCTCATTCAACCTGGAGAACGTGGATCGCGTGGTCGTCGCAGCCACGGCCCTGGGACTGAACAAAGAGCTCGACCGTCTCCCGCTCCAGGAGGGAGGGCAGCCGGCCGTGGTGCCCTGGTTCGTCGCGGCTGGCGGTTCCGACTCGGTAACCCCAACCGGTCTGGGAAGCATGGTGCGATCGATCAGCTCTTCTATGAGTTCTGCCTCGGGGGTCTCCTCCGGAGGCGGTCCGAGCAGCGGTGCCAGCGGCGGTGGGGGCGGCGGGGCAGGTTAAACGGATTACCGAGTGAAAAAGTGAAACCCACGGACTCTGCCCTCCTCTAGCTGTAGTGGCTGTTGCTTGAATCCCGGCAGCTTGCCTGAGATCAGAGATTGTCCCGCGGATAAGCTGGAACAGGCAACGAATCGCTCTCATGGCCCGCAGGATACGAGGCCTTGCACTCCACCTCAAGATTTACCTAACCCGGATTATGCAAGAGATCTAAATTCAAGTGAGATGTGGGCCCAGAAAAAAGGCCGTAGCTCTCTGATATAAAAGGGTTTAGAGAAACAAAGACCCTAAACAGGAGCTACGGCAATGTCAAAAACAGTCTGCCAGAATACCCTGCCATTTCATAGCCACAGAAACATCACGGCTCGTTTTGATGGGGGGAGCCTCACTTCCGACGCAGGATGGTTGTTGTTTGGATCGCTGGATCGTCAACATCGATTGTGCGAGGGCTTCAGTTCCTGTATTTCGGAAAGTCGAGACCAACGCTACATTCGTCATGACCTGTTGAAGTTGATCCGACAACGAGTCTTGCAGATCGTGGCCGGCTACGAAGACTGTAACGACGCCGATACGCTGCGCTCGGATCCGATGCTCAAGACAGTCTGTGATCAGTTGCCAGAGAGCGATCCCGATTTGGCCACCCAGCCGACTTTCTCCCGCCTGGAGAACTCCGTCACCAAGAAGGATCTGATGCGTCTGAGCCGGTGGCTGCTAGGCCGTTATGTGCGCTCCCTGAAGAAGAGACGTCCCAGCAAGAGCATCCTGGATCTGGACAGTACCGACGACCACACTCACGGCCAACAGGAGTTCTCCTTCTACCACGGGTATTACCGAAACCACATTTTGCATCCTTTGCTGATCTTCGATGCCGACACGGGAGACCTGGTCTGTGCCGTGTTGAGACCTGGCAACAAGGGGGCTGCCTCTCACATCGTGCCCATTCTGAAGCGAGTCGTGGAGGCCATCCGACAAGCAGTGGGGACGGATGTCGAGATTGAGATTCGGGCCGACAGCGGCTTTGCCACGCCTCGGCTCTACGAGTTCTGTGAATGTGAAGAGAATAAACTCCAATATGTCATCGGGTTAAGCCGAAACCCTCGCCTGCAGCGAGTGGTCGAGCCCCTGCTGGATTCGACTCGGGAAAGGTTCCTTGAGCTGGAGGAAAAACAGCGTCAGTTTGACGAGTTTCTTTATCGAGCCCACAGCTGGGATCGATCCCGTCGCGTCATTGTCAAAGTGGAGGTCGATCAGCGTGGGATCAATCGTCGCTTTGTAGTTACCAACCGGGACGATCTCTGCTCCCAATCACTTTATGACCACTACACAAACCGAGGGCAGACCGAGAACTTCATCAAGGCCTTCAAGAATCATCTGAGCATGGACCGACTCAGCTGTCATCGATTCCTGGCCAATCAGTTTCGACTCCTCCTGCATGCACTGGCTTACCAGATGTTCGTTCGCCTGCGCGACTATCTTCACGGAACCCCCTGGCACAAGCTCGAAATCGAAACCTTACGTCGTCGGGTCCTCAAGATTGGGGCCCGGATCCGACAAACCACTCGACGCATCTGGGTCCATCTTTCCTCAGCCTTTCCCGAACAACCCCTCTTCCACCTCGTCTTGAGTCGCCTCAACTCCAGTTAGCTTTTCCCAGCTCCCCCGAAAAACCGCTTCCGACACTCATCCAGGCCCAGATCTGTCTGAAATTCACTCCCCAAACCACTCAGACGCCTCGCCAACCCATATTCTTCGCAAATCCGCCTGTCACACCTGCCCGCTTCCGAGTTGGGCCACTTCTCGAGTCGTTTTTCAACACCGAACTACGGTTCTTGCATAATCCGGGGTAGGGGGAATAGCCCGCATAGATCACCGATTTGGAAATGAAGGTGATTTTGGCAGGCCGGAACGGTTTTCTGAGAGTTTCGCTATCGATCCGGTCCAGGTCGAGTGATGCGGTGGTGTGGATGGTCGTGAATGAAGCGTTTTTCGGGTTCGGAAGAGCGTGACGGAATGTATTCAGGCAGAGCTCGGCCTGAGCGATGGAACGATTTCGTTTTTGGGGGCGTTTGATCGGGACAGACCTCAGCAGCGCAGAGGAATGGCCTGGAGGTTTCGAACGACGGCAGCGAAGACCTCGCTGTAGGGATAGGCTTCCGACATGGAGATCCAGACGTGGCGGACCGTGAGGCGGACCTGGGCGCCGATCTTGAGGAGCTTCAAGCGAATCGTCTGACACTGAGCGCGAGCCAGGGGGGTCTGCTTCAGTCCGAGACGACGCAAGGCGTACATGAGCATGTAGGCGGCGGAGGACAGATACAGCCGGAGTTGATTGGCGCGCATCGTTGCCGCGCTGGTCCGGTCGGCGAACAGACCCAACTGCTGTTCTTTTATGCGGTTCTCCATGTCGCCCCGCGCACAGTAGAAGTCTTCGTAGAGCGCGCGGGCCCCCAGGCGTTCCGGCGACAGGGAGGTGACGACGAATCGGGGATTGGCGCCTTTGTCCAGGAACTCGGCCTTGCCGACGACGCGTCGCTCCGAGGTCTAACTGTGGCGAGTCCGGTAGCGGAAATCCTTGAACACCCGCGCCGGTCGCCCGGTGGCGTTGAACTCGGCTTCGGCCTGAGTCATCGCTTCGGCGCTCTCTGACTTGAGCCGATCATTGTTGGCCAACCCCATCACGTAATCCACGTGATGGTCTTCACACCAGCGGAGCAAGTCATCCCGGCAAAAGCCCGAGTCGGCCCGGATGACGATCGAGACCTCCGGCCAGCTCTGCCGAATCCGGCCGACGATCCGTTCCAGTTCCTCCACCGATCCCGCGGCCCCATCGATATTGGAACACCGCAACCGGGCGCACAGCAGATGCTCCCCCGAGAAGATGTACAGCGGGAGATAACAGTAGTGGCGGTAGTAACCGTGAAAGAACCGGCCTTCCTGCTGGCCATGGATCGGGTCGTCGGTCGCATCCAGATCCAGCACCATCTCCTCGGGCGCCGATTCGTGGGACTCCACGAAGGCATCCACCATCCAGCCGTCGATCCGGTCCGGGTCCATCGCGATCTTCTTGTACCGCTCCTGCTCATCGACCTCGGCGCCGGTCAACTCCAACCGGTTCAGCGTACACCTGCCCGCCAGCGCCTTCCCCCGATCTGAGGCCTGCCGCCGCCTCTCCCCCAACGGATCGGCCTTATTCACCGCCACCGCCAGCATCGGATCGGTGCGCAACTGATCATGATCGTTCAGATCCTCGTACCCCAGACAGAGTCCGTAGATGCGCTGCCCCAACAACTCCTCGACCGTGTGTTCGATCAACCGCGGATCCCGGTGATCCCTGAAACACTCAGCCAGTCCGGCGATCAGACCCGTCCCCCTCTCGACCTCTCGCAACAGCAGCACCCCTGCATCGGAGGTGATCTTCCCGCCGTCGAACCGCGCCTTCACTTTGCGTTGAAATAGTCCGTGGAATTCGAACCTGGCTTGTTTACACTCTGTTCTCATAAGGGCCGCCTCCGTTTGGCTTTGAAGTCTTTCATTCAAAACGCTTTATACCAAACAGGGCGGCCTTTTCAGGTCCCATCGGTGAGAAATGGCGGATAGTCGGTTGTCTCGCCATCGGCAACAGCCCCTCCAGGAAGACAAATGCCGTATTGAGGGTGTGTTTTCGACCTGATCTGGATGACGGCTCTGCACTTCTTCGCGCCGCCGCTCGGCGATCGGATCCTGATCTTCGGCAAAAATGTCAAGACGTCCGCTGCTGCGTCCCTTAGCGCGTCAGCAGTCCACCGGAGCCCGAGCGTGCGTGATCTGGTATCGGCCCGCCAGGTGGAACCTGTATTCGTGTTGAGTTAATCTCGTAGCCGTTGACTCCTGCGCAGATGATCACTTTGGAGGGGATCGAAGGGTGCGGCAAGTCGGTTCAGGCGCGGTTGCTGAGCAAGGAGCTGGCCGCCCGTGCCATTCCCCACGTGCTGACCCGGGAACCCGGCGGAACTGCATTCGGACAGTCCCTGAGGAGCATACTGCTCCGCGATGACGGGATCGAAAGAGAGCCGGTTGCCGAGCTGCTTCTTTACCTGGCCGACCGCTGCCAGCACTTGAACCAGGTGGTGATCCCTGCTCTGGAAAGAGGGGAGTGGGTGATCAGCGATCGGTATCACGACGCGACGCTCGCCTATCAGGGTCATGCCCGGGGTCTGGGGCTGGCCAGGATCGACGCCCTGGCACGCGATCTCGACATTCGAGTGCCGGATGTGACCATTCTGATCGACGTGGATGTGGAGGTGGGGCTGGAGCGGGCCCGGCGCCGCAACACAGACGAAGGAGAAAATGTCCTGGGGCGCTTCGAGGCCGAGGAGCTGGAATTCCATCGAAGGGTGAGGGAAGGTTACCTGGTTCTCGTGCAGAGAGAACCTGCCCGGTTTGTCCGCGTTGACGGTTCGGGAACGGAGCTGGAAGTCCGGGGTCGGGTCCTCAGCGGGCTTGAGAGATCCGGCATCCTGGAGAAAGGACGACGATGACCGGTACATCCGGCCCGGTGCGATTCTCCGACTTCGTCGGAAACCGGAATCTGGTCGAGTTATTGCGCAAGAACGCCTTGCCTCCCTCTTCCATTTTTGCCGGACCGGCAGGAGTCGGAAAAGCCACCCTGGCCGTTTCGCTGGCGGCGCTTGCGCATTGCGAGGCCGGGAACAACGGCGACCTGTGCGGTCTGTGTCCTTCCTGCCTGAAAGTCGGTGCCGGCAACCACCCTGACGTCCTTCTTTTTGATTTCGGGTGGATCGAGGCGTTTCTCAAGTCAAAGAAGAAGCGGCCCAATGCCAGGGTGATTCCCATCGACGTGGTCCGCGAACTGGTGCGTGAGGCCCAGTTTCGCCCCTATCAAGGGGCCCTCCGTGTCTTCATCGTGGATGATGCTCACAAGTTGAACGAAGCAGCGGCAAACTCGATGCTCAAGACACTTGAAGAGCCTTCACCGACCACCAGAATTGTGCTGGTGACGCCCTTCCCCCAGAGTCTTCTTCCCACGATTCTATCCAGGTGCCAGCTCTTTTCCTTCGGTCGCCTGCGTCGCGATGAAGTCACACACTGCCTGACGGAACGGACCGCGGCTGTGGATCCGGACCTCCGGGCAGCCCTGTCCGATGGAAGCATCGGTTCGGCTTTGTCCCTGGATCTCGAACAGTTAAGGACGGATCGGGACCGATTGGTGGACTTGCTGGAGAAGTGGTTGGAGCGTCCGCAATTCAGCTCTGTGTTTGCCGTGGTTGAATCTTCGGGATTGGGAGTTGATCTCAGAAACCGTGAGAGGGCTCTGGAGCTTCTGTTACTTCTTCAAAGAGTCGTTGAAGACCTGTACTACCTGGTGGTCGAGACACCTGAGCGCCTCACGAATATCGACCACGCCGAGAAACTGAAACGACTGGCTTCGGGCCTGGAGTTGTCATGGATCGAGTCTTTTCTTTACTCTATTCATGAGGCCACAGCCGATGTGGAGGCTTACGTCAATCCATTAATGTGTTTTGAGACAGTCTGGTTGAAAATCGAGCATGCTGGATCTGGTGACCGTACGGTTCAAGGAAAGTAAACGGGTTGGCGAATTCGTTGCCGCCCAACTGGGCCTCAGAGTAGGCGATCGGTGCATCGTGAGTACGGATCGCGGAGCAGAGCTGGGCACCGTCCTGCGGGGCCGGACGGTGGAGCAGGCCAATTTCCAGAGTTCCAGGATAAACAAGGCTCTCCGCAAGGCCACCGACCGCGATTTGTACCTTTATGAGAAGAAGGCTTTTCGGGAGGAAAGGGCACGTCGATTCTGCCGCAAGCGAATCCGGGTTCGCCAATTGGCCATGAAGCTCTCAGAGGTCGAATACATATTTGACGGGAGTCGCGTCGTCTTTTACTTCACAGCCAATCAACGGGTGGACTTTCGCCAGCTGGTCCAGGACCTGGCTCGTGAGTTGAGAACTCGCATCGAAATGCGTCAGATCGGAGCGCGAGATGAAGCGCGTCTGGTAGGAGGTCTGGGCGCCTGTGGCACGGGTGAGAACTGTTCAGCCAAGTTTCTGAAGGAACTGCGTTCCGTAACCGTCAAGACGGTAAAAGCGCAACAATTGGGAATGAATCCCACCAGGCTGTCCGGCATGTGTGGACGCCTCAAGTGCTGTTGGAACTTTGAGAACGTGCCGGTCAGGGATCGGGGTCTTCGGAAACCTTCGTCTCCAGCTTCTTGATGCGCGACTCGAAGTCCTTGACCTGAGAAGCCTGCGGGTTGGTTTCAATGAACTGCCGGCACACTTCCACGGCTTCCTCGAACTCCTCCATGCGCTCCAGGACTCGGATCAGCTTTGCATATGGGTTCGGCCGCCTCGGAGAATACTTGACGGCATCCCGGTAGCGCTCTCGGGCCGCTTTGTAGTTTTTGCGCTTGAAGTAAAAGTCGCCGACCCTGATGTTCCGGTTCGCTTCGACCGGGTCCGGATGAATGACCTCGACTTCGCCTTCGCGGTCAGTGGTACGATCGGCCCGAATCAGGACCGGCTTCTTGATAGGGGGTTGGCTATCCTGTAGGGTGGAGGCAAAGCCGAACTGGATCAGGGAGATCAGCAGGCACACACACACTCGCATCCTCCGATCAAGCCTATTGCAAGCCTGGTATCTTGTCAAAGAAGTCATTTTTTCGCTAGAATAACTCAACGTCCTTCGACAACAAGCCAGTCGGTTTCAATGCAATCTCTCTTCGAATGTCTTTTGTTTGAATTGATCATCAGGCTGGTGAAAGTGTTCAAGAAAAAGGTTGAGCCAAATGGTCAATAGAAAGCTAATCCGTCCCTCTTTAACCGATTTAAGAGACCAGGTGCCTGCCGATTACGCCAGTGCCCAGCGCAAGAGAGTACCGCCGGAGCAGACGAATGCCGAGCAGTATTATTATCTCAAGCAGATGACGGCCAGGACCCCGATGATCATCAGACTGCTGGACGGCGAAGAGATCCGCGGCATCATCGAATGGTACGATCGAGACTGTATCAAGGTGAATCGGGAAGGGGCGCCCAATCTGTTGGTGCCCAAGCATTCCATCAAGTACCTCTGCAAGGCGGATGGGCGGTCCGGCAAGTCCCCCCACCGGTGACATCTCCAAGCGGGCGACGTCGCGCCCGCAAGAATTGCAACGGATTCCCACGATGGAGGAGCAGTGGATTCGGACGGCCCCATTATCGTGACCATGGGCGATCCACACGGCGTGGGGCCCGAGGTCCTCTTGAGAACGCTCTCCTCCCTCGATTCCGCCAGCCTGGCACGTGTTCGGGTTGTGGGAGATCCTGATTACCTGGAAAAATTGTCCCGGGAGTTGAACCTGGGAAGCCTGCCGCCCATCCGTTTCTCTGTCCCCGGCGCGTTCCCGTACCCGCCGCGCTGGGGAGTCATTTCCCGCAGTGCGGGGCATTTCGCCATGGCCTGCCTGGAGATGGCCCTGCAGGAGATGAAGGAGAGAGACGCGGGATTGCTGGTCACTGCGCCGATTCACAAAGAGGCGGCCCGGATGGCGGGATTCGAATTTCCCGGGCAGACCGAATACGTTGCCTCCCACTTTCCGGGAAATGCTCCCGCCATGGCGTTTCTGTCGGAGCCCTTGAAGCTTGTCCTCGTCACGGTGCATGTGCCTCTGCGCGATGTGCCGGATCAGTTGTCCTGCGAAGAGATCGAGCGCTGTGGAGAATTATTGCTTGGCGCCCTCCGGGGAATCGGAGTGCAGAATCCTCGAATCGCGGTTGCGGGACTGAATCCACACGCATCCGAGTCGGGGCAGTTCGGTGCCGAGGAAGAGGCGATCATCGAGCCCGCTGTGCTCCGGCTGCGCCGCGGCTCGACGAGCGCGTGTTTTGCCGGACCGTTTTCCCCCGACACCATCTTTCAGCGGGTCGCCGAGGGGGAGTTCGACGGTATTGTCGCGCTATACCACGATCAGGCACTGATACCTCTCAAGCTTCTGGCCTTTCGATCAGCCGCCAATGTCACTCTGGGCCTGCCTGTGGTACGAACCTCACCCTGTCATGGAACCGGGTTTGATATCGCAGGGCAGGGTTGCGCCGACCCCGGGAGCATGGAATCGGCTTTTCGCTGGGGGAGCCGCCTGGCCGGAGCGCGACCGACTGTTCCGAAAGGTTAGGAATCCGGCGAAAAATTCTCCAGCTGCTCATAGGAACGCAGGCACGCCTCCAGGTGAAGCTCCACCAGGCTGGAAGTCGAGAAGTCAAGGCCCTCCAGCATGGCCGCCCGGTAGCGCTTTGCGTCGGCGTCCTCAAAGCTGGGCAGAAGATAACCGGCCGCCACCAGAAAGTAGTAAGAGAAGACAACCGAAACAGTGTGGCTGAGTTCGGAGAAAGGGCAAATCTCGAGCAGCCGGAGCTGGCACACAGTGGACTGTTCGACCGGGTGGATCTCACCGAAGCCCTCGCTTCCGACCCACCCGACGAAGCGACGAAGAGCCCTCGTCACCAGTTCGGGGGCGAGGGTCGGATGGCGTCCGAACAGAGGCCGAGCCTGGTCCCGTCGCCAGGGCTCCGGACTCGAACAGGCGGCCACCGCGGCATGGAGCTCGAGCAAGTCCTCTGCGGTGAGCGAAGCCGGCGCCTTGCTCCAGTCCAGGATACAGAGTAAGGTCCGCTCGACCCGGGTGGAGTCCAGTTCCTCATCCCAGGAGAAAAAGGAACTGCGGAAAGCTTCAAACCTGCTCACCGTGAGGAGCAACCGGCTGCGGTTCAGGTGATCAGCCTCTTGTCCCACAACCTTGAGTTCCGATCGATAGCGTTCCAGTCGGGCGAATTGTGCTGCTGACTGGAGGGGGCCGGTCATGGTGGAGAATCCTGCTCCAGGATCGACGCTGGGAGCGCAGGTTGCAGGAGCAAAAGGGCCAGCAGCGCAGCCCGCTCGGTAAGCCGGTCGGCGAAGACAAACTCGTGTTCCGCATGGGCGCCACCGCCAACCGCTCCCAGGCCGTCAAGAGTCGCCGTGAAGAGGCTCGTGGTATTCCCGTCCGATGCACCTCCGGCGGTTGATTCTCCCAGTTCGAAGCCCAGGTCGGCGGCGGCGGCTCGAGCCATTTCCCAGAGAAATCTATTGCGGGGAGTGTCCTCCAGTGGAGGCCGACTGACCTCACCCTTGATCTCGAGCTCGACACCGGGCGTTTCCGGGCGCAGATCGTAAACGGCCTGATGGATGGTCGGGATGTCCCGGCGGCGCAAAACCCGCACGTCCACCGCTGCGTAGCTCTCGGAGGCCACGACGTTGGCGCGGCTGCCGCCGCGGACCAGTCCCACGTTGACGCTGATCCCCCGCCGGGGCGAATTGAGGGCAGCCAGTTTCTGGATGACGTGGGAGAGTTCCACTATGGCGCTGGCCCCGGCTTCCGGTTCGAGTCCGGCGTGGGCCGCCCGCCCCGTCAGGGTGATTTTGAACTGCCCGACGCCTCTGCGGATGGTCTTGAGCCGACCTTCCCTGCCCAGGGCCGGCTCCAGCACAAAGACCCGGTTACTGCGGCCGGCCAGGCGGCGTATCCACGACTCAGAATCGCGGCTGCCGGTTTCTTCGTCTGAATTTACGAAAACGATGGGGGTCACGGGAGGCGTCAGATCAAGGTGAGCCAGAGCCTTCAGCGCGAAGACCATCTGTACCAGACCTGCTTTCATGTCGAAAATGCCGGGTCCACTCACCCGGTTCCCATCTTCTCGAAATGCCATGCTGTCGAGCGTTCCGGTGGGCCAGACCGTGTCGGTATGACCCAGGAGAAGCTGCAGGGGCAGGGATCGGGTTCGTACCCGCGGCCGGGCCAGGAGCATCCCGCCCGACTTCCGACCTGGAACCCGGGTGACCTGGTAGCCGGCCTCCTTGAGGGCCGTCTTCAAGTAGCCGAAGGCTTTGTCCTGATTAGCGGGGGCGAGCGTCGGCGTCTCTGCCGAAACCAGCTGCCTGAGCAGTTCGATCATGTCGCGCAGCCGGCTGTTCAGGTAGTGTCGGATGTGTTCTGGAACTTGCATATCCGTGTCTACCGCCAGGAACCTTTAACCTTCAACTTTCAACTTTCAACCCTCAACCGACTTTTGAACCTTAAACTTTGGACCGGGCTTGAGAGAGCCCCACTAACGCTCATATGCAGAGGCGTCTGACACCAGTTCGACCAGGGTCCGTACACCAAAGCCGGTGGCTCCCTTGACGATGTCATCGTCGGGGTACCGGGCGACGCCGGCCATGTCGATGTGGCACCAGCGGGTACCCTCAGCAAATCCCTCGAGAAACTTGGCGGCTGAAACGGCCCCACCCCATCGTTCACCGACGTTGCGAATGTCGGCGATGTCGCTTTTCAGCTCGTTGCCGTACTCGTCATCGAGTGGCAGCTGCCAGATCAGCTCCCCTGCCCGATCGGCTGCTTCGAAAAGGGCGTTGCACAGGGACGGGTCGTTGCTGAACACACCGGCCCGGAGCTTTCCCAGGGCGATGACACAGGCCCCCGTCAGGGTCGCGATGTCTACCACGAATGCCGGCTTGAACTGGCGGGCGTAGTGGAGGGCGTCGGCCAGCAGCAGACGACCCTCTGCATCTGTGTTGATGACCTCAATGGTCCTGCCGCTCAAGGAACGGATGACGTCTCCGGGCCTCTGAGCACGTCCACTGGGCAGGTTCTCGGCCGCGGCCACGATTCCAACCACGTTGTGCGCAATCTCCAGCTGGGCAATCGCCTGCATGGCTGCCAGAACGGCGCAGGCGCCAGCCTTGTCCGATTTCATCTCTTCCATATTCTGCGCAGCCTTGATGGATATGCCGCCACTGTCGAAAGTCACTCCCTTGCCAACCAGAACTGCCGGGGGTGAGTCGGGATCGGGAGCCCCCCAGTGGCGCAGGACAATCAGCCGGGCGGGCTCGTCACTCCCCTTTGCCACGGCCAGAATCGAATTCATCCCCGCCTTCTCGATTTTCTTCTCGTCCCAGATCTCTACTTCGAGTCCTGTTCTCTCAGCCAGCTCTCGGGCGCGCGCTCCGAGTTGTCGGGGGCTCACTATATTTCCGGGCTCGTTGGCCCACCCGCGCGCCAGGTTGGTCGCGCCGGCCATGACCTCGGCCCGGCGCCCCACCTCCCTCAGGAAGGAGTCGTCCAGCGGTTGGCCATCGAAGACCAGCAGCACCTTCTCGAGCCTTCTCCTTGGTTGGCTGACCGTTTTGTACTCCGCTCCGTTCCAGGATCCCAGGATCAAGCCTTCCACGGCAGCTCTGGCGGCAACCGGCATCTTTTCGAGGCTCCTGCGGTAGACGGCGATAGTCCGCAACGCGGAAGCCCGGGTTCTGATCACGGCCCTCATCAGGATTGAACGGATCGAAGCCGAGTTGTAACCGGATTCTCTGCCCGCACCAACCAGCACCAACCTCCGGCATTTCAACTTCCCGGGTCTATAAAAGGTGATCGTCTCACCCCGGGAACCCGTCAGTTCGCCACTTTCCTTGACTTCCGTCAGCACGCCGTCAAGAGCAAGATCGATTTCGCTCAGAAGCGTCCCATTGTTCAGATCCTCTTTGAAGAGAGGGACGAAAAGGGCATCACATTCAACGGTCGACCAACTGGAACGAACGAGCTGCACGTTCATGGGTGTTCATCTCCTGCGCAGTTGCGCATCGATTTCACGATCTATGATTTTCCTGCGCTTGGCTTCGCGTTTGTCGTAGGTCCTTTTGCCTTTTGCCACAGCCAGTTTGACCTTGGCCTTGCCGTTCTTGAAGTACAGGGCAAGGGGAACCAGGGTAAGTCCCTTGAGATTGACTTTTCCCCAGAGTTTATTGATTTCCCGGCGGTGAAGAAGTAATTTGCGTCGCCTTCTGGGCTCGTGGTTCTCCCGGTTTCCGTGCCTGTAGGCGGCAATGTGACAGTTTTCCAGCCACACTTCTCCGTTTTTGATCCGGGCAAAACTGTCCTTGAGGTTGACCCGGTGCTCCCGTAATGCTTTGACCTCGGTACCGAGCAGTACAATACCAGTCTCGACTTCATCCATGACGTGATAGTCGTGATAGGCCTTTTTGTTTCTGGCGATGAGCTGGTCTCCCATCAGGATGACCTCAGAAAGGCCTCGAGGGCCTCGCTCCAGGATTGCAGCTCTCCGTACCCGTCCCTCCGCAAGCCGTAGTTGTCCAGAACCGAGTAGCGTGGCCTCTTGGCTGGCCTGGGGTACCTGGCAGTGCTGACCGGAAGGATCTCGCAGGGCAGGCTGAGAGCGGAGACGATGGCACGGGCAAACTCAAACCAGCTGCAGTCCCCGGAGTTCGTAACGTGGTAGGTCCCTGTTTCCCGGCTTTCGACCAGCCTGCAGCTCATCCCCGCCAGGTCCGTCGTCCAGGTCGGTTTGCCCCGCTGGTCTTCGACGACTTCCAGCCGGCGCTTGTTCTTCGCTGCCTCAGCGATCGCACCCACGAAATGTTCTCCGCCCCTTCCATACAACCAGCTCGTCCGAATGATCAGGCTTGCCGGGCAGAGGGATCGAACCAGCCTTTCACCCTCGAGTTTTGAGAAACCATAGTAATTCACCGGATCGGTTGGATCATCCTCCCGATAGGGAGTCGTGCCCAGTCCGGAAAACACGTAGTCGGTGCTGTAGTAAAGGATGCAAGACCCGCATTCGTCAGCCGCAAGGGCAACATTGCGCGCACCGTGAGCATTAATCTCGAGGGCCTTCGCTCTACTGGTTTCTGCATCGTCGACCTGAGTAAATGCAGCAGCGTGAAGGATCCATTCGGGTGCGATTTCTCGCAGACGCTTCTCGACCTGGGATTCTACCGTGACATCCAGGTCTTTTCTGGACAGGGCAAACACTTCGTGGCGGCCCGAGAAAACGGATGTCAACTCCTGGCCCAGCATCCCCTGGGCGCCGATGATAGCAATTCGCATAGGGTCAGTCGACGAATCAGAGTTCGTCCAGAGTCTTTTCTCTCTCACCGTACATTTGGCGGTAGTAGTCCAGGTATTCTCCTGTCCTGACGTGATCAACCCACGGTCGGTTCTGCTGGTACCACTCGACGGTCTCCCTCAGGCCCTGTTCAAATGTGACGACCGGGCTCCAGCCGAGTTCATTCCGCAGTCGGGAGGCGTCGACTGCGTAACGACGGTCGTGTCCGGGGCGATCGCGAACCGACTCGATCAACTCAACCGGCTTGTCCAGGATCCCGAGAATCCTGTGAACCAGATCGCGATTGGTCTCCTCGTGATCGGCACCGATATTGTAGACGGCCCCCGCCTGGCCCTGTTCCAGGACGGCCAGAATTGCCCTTGAGTGGTCGAGAACATGAATCCAGTCCCGCCTGTGCAGACCGTCTCCATACAGCGGGAGTTTTCGATCCCTGATCGCGTTCAGGGTCATCACAGGAATGAGCTTCTCGGGGAACTGACAGGGACCAAAGTTGTTGCAGCAGCGGGTGACGACGATGTCCAGTCCGTAGGTTCTTCGATAAGCCCGGGCCAGAAGATCCGCCGAGGCTTTGCTGGCTGCGTAAGGGCTGTTGGGAGCCAGGGGGCTGGTTTCCGTGAATCGTCCCGTGGCGCCCAGACTCCCGTAGACCTCATCTGTGGAGATCTGGATAAAGCGGAGACCAGCAGACTTCCGGGCGGCCTCGAGCAGGACCTGGGTCCCGATCACATTGGTGGTTACGAATCTGGTTGCATCCATAATGCTGCGGTCGACGTGAGACTCGGCAGCGAAGTTGATGATGGCATCCGCACCCGCTTCGAGCAGCGCCCTGACGTGCTCGGGATCAGCGATGTCACCACGGACGAACTGATAGCGGGGGTTGTCGGCCACCTGGGCCAGATTCTCGAGGTTTCCAGCATAGGTGAGGGCGTCGAAGTTCACAACCCGATAATCGGGACGGGCCTGGAGAACGTACCTGATAAAATCGGACCCGATGAAGCCTGCACCACCGGTAACGATTAACCTCATTGCCTGGTCACCTTTCCGGCCGTCTCAGCGATCTTCCGATTGTGCCGGGAGAGTTATCCCTCCGCGTTCCGGGGGCCTGCCGGCTGCCAGATTCGCGGCCCGCAACAGCGACTCAACCGTGCCCGCGTCCGTCCACCACCCCTCCAGGATGTCGTAGGTCATCTCTTCCCACTCGATGTACTGGTTGTTGACGTCGGTAATTTCCAGTTCTCCCCGTTCTGAGGGATTCAGCTTGTTGATGATCTCGAACACTCTCTGGTCGTACAGGTAAACGCCTGTCACGGCGTAGGCGGAGGGTGCGGTATCGGGCTTTTCACGGATCTCCACAACCCGGTCACCTTCCAGAACCGGAACCCCGAATCTCTCCGGATCGGGCACTTCCTTGAGAAGAATCCTGGCCCCTTTGCTCTGTTCGCGAAACAGATCGACCTGGGGCCGAATCGACTTCTCCAGCAGGTTGTCACCCAGAATGACACAGACGAGGTCCCCGTCGGCAAAATGCTCTGCGAGGGACAATGCATCGGCGATTCCCCCCTCTCCTTCCTGGTAGGCGTAGTGAAGATGACGAAGGCCAAAACCCTGCCCGTTGCGGAGAAGACGCAGGAAGTCCCCGGCATTGTTGCCACCGGTCACGATCATGATGTCCTGGATCCCCGCCTCCACCAGAGTCTCAAGCGGGTAGTAAATCATGGGCCTGTCGTAGACGGGCAGGAGGTGTTTGTTCGTGACCCGGGTCAGCGGGTAGAGTCGGGTTCCCAGACCGCCGGCCAGAATGATTCCTTTCAATTCCTTCGCTCTCGAAAATGGAGCATCTTACTTGATCGGAAGTTTGCCGAGCAATTTCCAGTATAACTGCTCGGTGTCTCGTATATTTTTTTTCAGGGTGAAGCGGGCCTCGACTCTTTGACGCCCGGATTCCCCCATGCGCTGCCGCAGGCCGGGGGACTCCAGGAGTTCCTGGAGAGCCTGAGCCAGCCGCTGTGGATCCCCGGGGGGCACCAGCAGCCCTGTTTCCCGGTCAATGACCAGCTCCGGGATACCCCCTACCGCACAGGAGACGATGGGCAGGCGGTTGGCCATGGCTGCGAGGATCACAGAGCCGAGCCCCTCGCAGAGTGAGGGGAGACAGAAAATGTCGAAACACCTCATCACCGAATCGGCGTCCTCCCGAAAACCCAGAAAGCGAACGCTTTCGGTCACTCCCAATCTCTTGACGAGCTGCTGCAGGCGATTCCTGAGGCGGCCTTCTCCAACGATCAGAAGGGTCAAACCAGGGTGAGTGTTTAGCAGGAGGGCGATCGCCCTGATCAGGGTGCTATGTCCTTTTTCTTCACTCAAGTGGGCAACGATACCGATCACTGGTCGGCTTTCACCGAAGGCTTCGGTGGGATCCGGCATGGCATCGATGCTTTCGAGGTCCCTTCCTTCGTAAATCACCTGAAGCAGGAAGGGATCGACCCCATTCTCCATTAACGTGTCCCGGATGCTCGCCGAAACCGTTACGACCCGGTCCATGAAGAGGTTGAACTTCAAGTGGCTGAAGCGGGTGCGAAGGGGGAAATTGACACGTCGGGAGCAGACCAGAAAAGGCGGGGCACCGGACAGCCTGGCAGCCAGTCCCCCGGCCAGAAGGGTACGTTGACTGTTGAAGTGGACGATGTCGAAGCGCTGCCCGCGCATGAATCGGAAGAGGCGCCAGATACTCAGGGGGCTCAGCTCAAAGCGCTGTCGCAAGGGCAGGAGAACGGCTCCTGAGGCAGAGGCCCGGTCGGCCAGAGGCGAGCTGCGGGGCGCTGCCAGCCAGGCCCGGTGGCCCCGTTTCAGCATGCCGGAGATCAGGGAGCAGATCTGTTCCTGTCCCCCTCGCCAGACTGTCTCCGTGTCAACGAAAAGGAGCTTCAGGTCTGGCTTGACGTGTTCCCGGTTTCCGTTTGGTTTTGGAGTTCCCACAGCTTCAAGAATCTAAAAAATACCGATATCGAAGAAAGTATGGAGACCACCAGCCCCGGAACTCCATCTTGAAAACCGCGCCGCAGAAGATAATTTCTCCAGAACTCGGCGAGGGGATAAAAGACGAGGTGGAGCAGGTTGGATTTGCGACCCGCGTCGAAGTAGTCAGCTGCAGCCAGGCTCGAGAAGTTCTGCAGTTGAGACAGGTATTCGCCCGTGTCTGAGTAAGTGTAGTGCTCAATCGCGTGTTGCAGGGGAGTCACGTGCCCGGTCACCTGCACGGATTCATGGACACGACCACCGACCCATTTGCCCCTGGACTTTCGGAAGAGACGCAGTTGCCGGTCGGGATGCCAGCTGGTGTGTCTGATCCAACGTCCCATGAAGAAGGTCAGGCGGGGCAGCAAGTGACCGTCGATCCCGGTTTCAGGAAGTCGCTTCCAGGTTTCCAGTTCCAGGATCAACTCGTTACTGAGGGCCTCATCAGCATCGAGGCTGAGCACCCATTCATGGCGGGCATGCTCGAGAGCAAACTGTTTTTGTGTTCGGTAGCCCTGCCATTCGGCGCTCAGAAATCGGTCCGTGTAGCGCCTGCAGATACCTTCGGTTCCGTCGGTGCTGAAGGAGTCAACAACGACGATTTCATCGGCGAGACCTGCAACGCTGGCAAGAGCCCGCCCGATCTTCTTCTCCTCGTTCCAGGTGATGATCGCAACGGAGAGTTGTCTCAAATCGATGATCCACTGCCGCCGTGCAACGGATCCGCAGCAGCTCCAGCGTGGGCCCGAATCACTTCCTCCTGGTTCCGGAAGATCTGGATTGGCGCAGCCCGGCAGAAGCCCTCCAGGAGCTCAGAGAGTTCCACATCCGATCTCTTGGCCTCGGTTTTTTCGATCCTTCTACAGACGAGGGCCGGACCCAGCCGCTTGAGTGCTCCGAAAAAGGCCCGGTAAAAGCCAAGATCCAGCACCAGAAAGCGCGTGGCCAGGAGGGCGACCAGCAGGCACAGGTGCCTCAGCAGGTAGGACGGGGAATGAAGATTGATCCAGTGAGAGAGCAGCCGGTTTCTCAGGGAAATCATCTCCACGAAGCTGGTGGTGTAATTCGAGTGGATGGTCGAGCTGATTTGGTGGCGCGCTCTACTGCGAGGTTCGTAGTGCACTTCCCAGCCCCGTTTCCATCCCCTGTAAGAGAGATCGATGTCTTCCCAGTAAAAGGGCGAAAGAAGTTCGTTGAAGCCTCCCACCCGTTCCAGCTTGCTCCTGGAGTAGCCGGCAAAGCCGCCAATCGCGCAGGCGGACAACAGACGGTGTTGTTCGATCCACTCCTGCGAAGATCGCTCCTGCACGTCGTAGTTGAAATGCATTCCCCACAACCCCCTGCGAAAGCGACCGACGCGCCCACCCGCGGCGAAGATGAGAGAGTCCCATTCGAAAACCCGGGCAGTGACCGCAAAGACCGCGTCGTCTTTGAAGTGGGGATAGAGGTGAACGAAATACTCGGCTTCCGGCTGCAGGTCGTTGTTGAGCAGTGCCACCACCTGTCCCCGGCAGGCCTCAAATCCGGTGTTGCAGGCTTTTGAGAATCCCCCGTTTTCAGGTCGTCGGATCAAACGGGCCCAGGGGTATTGCTCTTCGACCCATTTCGCTGTCGCGTCGCGACTTGCGTCGTCCACGATGATGAGTTCCCAGGACCTGCCCAACCGACTCTCGAATCGCTCGAGAGCAGTCAGGATGGAGGGAAGATTCTCCTGCAGCAGGTGGAGGCCGTTCCAGGTCGGGATGACCACACTGAGATGCGGTGCAATCTCCGATTCCTCCGGGCTCATTGCGTCCTACCGGAAAGCACACCCGGAGCGGGAGCAAGCGTGGCCGCCGATCCCAGTTCTTCTTCGATCCGCAGCAACTGGTTGTACTTGGAGATCCGATCCGTTCGGCTGCCGGAACCGGTTTTGATCAGAGTCGCCGCGCAGCCGACTGCCAGGTCAGCGATGAAAGTGTCTTCCGTCTCCCCGGACCGGTGAGAAATGACGGTGGTGAAATCGTGCTGCTTCGCCATCTCAATTGTCTTCAGAGTTTCGGTCAGAGTCCCGATCTGATTGAGCTTGACCAGAATGGAGTTACCGGCTCTCTGGTCGATTCCCCGGCGCAGCCGGGCGGGATTGGTAACGAAGAGGTCGTCCCCAACCAGCTGAACGGCCGACCCGAGTTGCTCCGTGAGGACCTGCCATCCTTCCCAGTCGTCTTCCGAAAGACCGTCTTCAATAGAACAGATCGGGTAGCGAGAGCACCACTGGGAGTAGAGGTCGATGAGTTCACTTGCACTCATGTCCGCACGGTGGGACTTTCTGAACCGGTAGCTTTGTGAGGTCTCATCCCACAGTTCAGTAGCGGCCACGTCCAGCGCCAGAAGGACATCCCGGCCGGCCCGATAACCGGCCTTCTCGATGGATTCTATGATGACTTCCAGCGCCTGCTCATCCGAATCCAGGTTGGGTGCATACCCCCCCTCATCACCAACCGAGGTGGACAGTCCTCTATCTTTCAAGGACCGGCCCAGATGATGAAAGATCTCCACTCCCATGCGCAGGGTTTCGCTAAAACTCGACGCGCCCACCGGGAGCACCATGAACTCCTGGATATCGACACTGTTGTCGGCGTGAGCCCCTCCGTTAAGGATGTTCATCATGGGCAGGGGTATCTGGTGGGCATGCATCCCGTCGAGGTACTGATACAGGGGGATTTCGAGGTAGCTGGCCGCTGCGCGCGCGCAGGCAAGTGAAACGGCCAGGATCGCATTGGCTCCAAGCTTCTCCTTTGAATCGGTCCCATCCAGGTCGATCATGAGCTGGTCCAGGTCGGCCTGCTCGGTGACGCTGCAGCCGATCAGCTCGGGTGCAATCACCTGCTCTATGTTCGAAACCGCAGCCTGGACGCCCTTGCCCAGATAGCGCGAGTCTTGCCGGTCTCTCACCTCTAGAGCTTCGTGTTTTCCGGTGGAGGCTCCGGAGGGAACCGCGGCTCTGCCCCACCCGCCACTTGCCGTGAGAACTTCAGCTTCGACGGTCGGATTGCCTCTGGAGTCAAGAATTTCTCTGGAAACAATGGCACGAATCTCTGGCACTATTTGTGCACCTCCCGTGTACTCTCCCAGGTCAACCTCATCGGTCTTTTCCCATTGCGGACTGAGCTTGAATGGCAGTCAGAGCGGCCACCAGAACCACATCCTCCACAGAACAACCCCGACTCAAGTCGTTCACCGGTTGTCTCAAACCCTGCAGGATCGGTCCGATCGCTCTGGCGCCGGCCAGTTGTTGCGTGAGCTTGTAGGCGATGTTTCCTGCATCCAGGTTGGGAAAGATGAGCGTATTCGCTTGACCCTGCAAGCGGCTGTCGGGGGCCTTTTTCGCCGCCACCTCCGGGACCAGTGCGGCGTCAATCTGGAGTTCGCCGTCGATTCTCAAGTGCGGGGCCCGGGCTCTGGCCGTCTTGACCGCTTCGATAACCCGGTCCACCGCCGGGTGGGACGCGCTGCCCGAGGTCGAGAAGGAGAGCAGGGCAATCCTGGGTTCCACTTCCAGATAGAGTCGGGTACTGGCCGCCGAGGCGATCGCAATCTCCGCAAGTTGCGCCGCTGACGGTTCCGGGACGACCGCACAGTCCGCGTACACAAGAGCGCCGCTCTCTCCCCAGGTGGGGTCCGGCAGCACCATGATGAAAACGCTTGACAGCACGGAGGCCTCGGCCTGCAGGCCCACGCAGTATAAGGCCGACCTCACGGTGGCTTCGGTGGTAGAAACCGCGCCCGCCACACACCCGTCAAATTCCCCCCGGGCGACCAGGATGGCGGCGAAGTAGAGGGGATCTTCAACCCGTTTCAAGGCTTCCCGGTAGCTCATTCCGCGGGCGCGTCTTCGTTCGTAAAGAAGGGCAGCCAGGTCTTCCAGGAGCGGTGAGTTGGAAGGATCGAGAATTTCCCAGCTGACTTCGATCCCCAGCTTCCGGGCCTCGGCTTCAATATCAGAGGGCCGGCCCACCAGGACCGGCTCCACCACTCCCGAGTGCGACATCTGATGCGCTGCCTGCACGATTCGGGCATCGGATCCCTCGGGAAAAATAATTCGCCGGGGATTCTCTTTCGCCCGCTCCATGATCCGCTCCGCCAGAGTCATGGCGGGCCATGTTGACCGTATTTTCCTGACCTGTCAAGATTCCCGCGCGGCGCTAAACATCAAGTAAATAAGGGGGAAAAAGGGACAGTCTACTGGCCTTGGGGCTTTGTCCGGGGGGATTTAAACGTCCGCAGCCCCAAGGCCAGTAGACTGTCCCTTTTCTTTCCGCCCTGTTAACCGGTCCGGGCGAGACGACGTCTGATTCGATCGACGCTGGATTGAGCCTCGCTGCTTCCGGTCAATTCAGCGGCCTTCTGGTAATGTTTCAGAGCCCTCTCGTATTGACTCTTTTTCTCGTAGATGTAGCCCAGCCGGTCGAAACTCTTCCCGCTGCCCTCGGGCGTGAGCTCCGTGTTTTTCAGGAAAGCCTGTTCGGCGGCCTTGAGGTTCTCTGCGAAGAGATGGGCCAGGCCCAGGTTGAACCAGGCCTCGGCGTCTTCAGGGAACTTCGCGGTATAGGGTGAGATGGCCTGAGCCGCTTCGGCATAGAGCCCGTCCTCGATGTGCCGGATACCCTTCTGGTAGCCGATTATTAGCAGGAAGCGGCCGGCCTCGGCCTGATCGGGGTCACGGTTCAGCACCTGGCGGAGATGTCGCTCTGCCGGTTCGAGATTCTGCAGATAATAGTGGGCGAGACCCAACTGGAGCAGGTCACTGGTGCTCCCCCTCTGGATCTCCCCAGCCTTTTCAAGGTCTGAGACTGCCCGCTCGTACTGGTGGAGGTTGTAGGCCGCGCTGCCTCGCAACCGGAGCAGATCATATCGAGTCCTGGGTGATTTTGCGTGGGGAACGGCCTGGTTCAGGGTGGGGATCACCTCCCTGAAGCGCCGCGAGTTGTAGTAGGCCTGGGCCAGACCAAGATAGGTCTCAACGGCGTCCTGCTTGAGGCGGAGAGCTGCTCGGAGTTCCGAGATGGCGCGCTCGTATTGTTTCAGCTTCAGATAGGACAAGCCCAGAATCCGATGGCCGCTTTCGTAGTCCGGATGTTCGCTGACCAGCGGCTCGAATTCGTCTATGGCCTGACGATACTGTCCCTGCTTGAAGTAAGAGAGTCCCTTCCGGTAGTCGCCCTGGGCCAGACCCCAACCTGCTCCCAGAAAAGCAAACAGCAGGACCGTGGTTGGAACGATCTGCCAGGCTTTTCCCCTGGCGCTCATCTGAAGAAGGCCCTCCACCGTTCCCTCTCACTCTTGGTCGGGACGGCGATGTTCTTGACTTCCAGTTGCTTGAGGAGGTCGAACACGTCGATCATCACGTAATAGGGCACCTCGGGAAGCGACTCGATGATGACAGGCTTTTCGGGACTCTTTTCCATTTTCGCTTGAACGTAACCACCAATCTCTGCCAGGGAACCGGTCGGGTTCTTGTCCACCTGAAACTGACCGTCTCCTTCTATCTTGATGTGGATCGCCTCCTCGGGTTGCACATCGGGGTCGTTGGGGTCGTCTTCCGGGTATTGAAACTGCAGGCCCCGGTTGGAAGTAAATACAGCTGTCAACATGAAGAAAATGATGAGGAGGAAGGCGATATCCGCCATCGAGGAAGTCGGTATTTCAGTCGGTCGTCGAGGCCGCAGTTTCCGGAACGCCATTAGTTCTTCTCCTGCGTCCGGAGTCGGGTGAGTAGGCCAATATTGCGGACCTCATTGTTGCGCAAAGCCTCGAGGACCTCGTCCACGGCCTGGAATGGAACGTCTCGGTCGGCCTTGACGAGAAACTCCTTGGTCGGAGCCTGCTGGACGATGGCCGCCGCCATCTCGCCGATCTGAGCGGCCGAATTCATAGGTTGGGATTCCTGCTCACCGTCTGTAAACCACAACTCGCCGGTGTCCCTGATCGCGACGATGGCCGCCCCTTCAGTAACCTTGGTCTGGATTACGGAGGCCGGGAGGGCAACGTTGGTCCGCTCGGGAGAGAAGGAAGTGGTCAGCATGAAGAAAATGATCAGCAGGAAGGCGATGTCCGCCATCGAAGCCGTGGGCACCATGGGAGCGATCCGATGGACTCTATATCGCATGGATGACCACTCGATTCCTCAAGCCGACTGAAAGGACTGAGTCGTGCTCTGTCTTTCAGCCTCACTGAAAGTCTCCAGTAGCATCGAAGCGCTTGTTTCCATATCCAGCGAATAGTTGGAGACTTTGTTGGTGAAGTAGTTGTAGGCGGTTTGCACGGGCAAGGCGATGATCAGACCCGTTGCGGTCGTGATCAATGCCTGCGAGATCCCGGCAGCCACTGCCTGCGGCTGCCCCAGGCCTACCTCTGCAAGGGCGCTGAAGGCGGAAATCATTCCTACCACCGTGCCCAGAAAACCGAAGAGGGGGGCGACGTTTGCAAGGGTCGCAAGGATCCACAGTCCTCGCTCCAGCTTGGAAACTTCGTGGAGGGCGACACTCTCCATGGCTTTTTCGATTTCTTCATGGGACTTCCCGTACCGCAAAAGCCCCGACTTCAATGTAGTGGCGACCGGATGATCATACTCCTCGCACACTTCGATCGAGTTGCGCAGATCGGACTCCCTGATCGAGGCAAGGACTTCAGAGAAGATTTCCGCTGTGTCTCCCTTGATGCGGTAGTAGGTAATGGCTCTCTCGATGATGAAGATGATTCCCAGGACAGAACAAATGACAAGGGGGATCATCATGGTTCCCCCCTGGACGATGTATTGCCACACTTGTCCGATTAACAACACCACTTTATGACTCCTCCGAAAAGGTTCTATACATATGTCCTTAGACTGTTAGGATGTTTGAAAGTGTCAGTACCGAAAACAGCCAATATAGCCACCTGTGGCCAAACAAGTCAATTGACGACGCTCCCTGTCAGGACTCGTCTTCCTTTGCTTCGCTACCTCCACCAGTGATTCATCCCGCTATCGAATTCAGAGACGCAGGAACCCGTCTAAAGTTTGGAAGAAAAGGGATTCCGCAGAGGGGGGGTGATTATTGCCGTCAGAGGGCTACCCGTCTCGGGGCCCTTTGATCTTCATTCTCTTTAGCTTTTCATTCAGAGTTGTCGGATTGACTCTCAGCAGGACAGCCGCCTTTTTTTGATTCCACTCGGTCTTGTTCAGAGCCGTCGTGATCAGGTTTTTCTCAAATTCCAGGACCAGGTCTTTGAGGGATGTCCCGTTCGTACCCAGGTCGAGCCTCCTCATACTCATGGAGGTCGATTCCAGGACCTCCCGGGGGAAGAGCTCCTCCCGGATAATCTTCTCCTCCGGCACCAGAACGACGGCCCGTTCCATGACGTTTTCGAGTTCTCTCACGTTTCCGGGCCAATCGTATTCCATCAGGATACGCAGCGCTCCCGGGTCCAGCGCACAGAGGGGCGATTGGTTTTCTTTGCAGAACCGACTGATGAAGTGCTCGGCCAGAAGAGGGATGTCGTCCTTGCGCTCTCGCAGAGGAGGGAGAGACAGCCCGATGACGCTGAGCCGGTAGTAGAGATCCTCGCGGAATCCCCCGTTCTGCATGGCCGAGCGAAGATCGACGTTCGTAGCAGCTATGATTCGGACATCCACCTTGACGGTTTCGAGCCCGCCTACACGTCGAAACTCTCTTTCCTGGATGACTCGCAGGAGCTTGGCCTGGGTCTCCAGCGGGAGATTTCCGACTTCGTCCAGAAAAACGGTGCCTCCGTGGGCGGCCTCGAACAGTCCCTTTTTGCTGCTCGTTGCTCCCGTAAAGGCCCCCCGGACATGTCCGAACAGTTCGCTTTCCAGGAGATCGAAGGGGATTGTGCCGCTATTGACCGCCAGGAAGGGACCGTTGGCCCGGCTGCTGCAATTGTGAAGCGCCTTGGCGATCAGCTCTTTTCCCGTTCCACTTTCGCCAGTAATCAGCACCGTGCTCTTACGAGGTCCGACCTGTGAAACCAGTTCGAAGAGCAGCCGCATCTTTTCACTCTTGCCGATGATGTTCTGAAAACCGGCCTGAGTGCGGAGAGTCTTCTTGAGTTGCAGGTTCTCCTTGAGAAGTTGCTGTTTCTCGAGCCCGTTCTTGATCACGAGCAGCAGTTCGTCGTTCTTGAACGGCTTGGTGATGAAGTCGAATGCCCCTCTCTTGGTGGCGGAAACAGCGGTTTCAATGGAGGCGTAGGCGGTCACCATGATGACGACAGCCTGGGGATGCTTCTCGACGAACTCGGAGAGGACCTCCAGTCCTCCCATGCCGGGCAGCATCAGGTCCAGTAGAACCAGATCGCACGGCTCATTCCTGGCGACTTCCAGTCCTTCCTCTCCACTCCCGACGGTTTTGACCTCGTAACCTTCACGGCGCAGGAGTCGGCCGATGACCTCGCGGATGATCTCTTCGTCGTCAATGACGAGGACTGAGGCTGGTGGTGTCATAGCAGTCGTCTTCAGTGGAGCCGTTTGACGGGAAGCTGAATCGTGAAGGTTGTGCCGTTCCCTTCACGACTCTCTACCATGATCCTGCCGGAGTGTTCCTGGATGATGCCGTAGCTCACTGAAAGTCCCAGACCCGTTCCTTTACCCATGGTCTTGGTGGTAAAGAAAGGATCGTAGATTTTCTTGATCGCATCGGCAGAGATACCGGCTCCGGTATCGCGGATCTCAATGATCAGATGGGAGTCTCTCTGGGCTGAGAGGACTGCCATCTTTCCCCCTTTCGGCATCGCGTCTCTGGCGTTCAGGAACAGATTCATGAAAACCTGCTGCAACCGTCCCCCGTTTCCGAGTGTATTGGGCAGGCCCGGATCCAGATCAAGCTTAACTTCAATCCCGGCCGTCTTGAGGGAGTGGTCGAGTAGGGCCAGGGTTTCCAGCATCAGCAGGTTGACGTTGACTTCCTGGAAGTCACTGCCGCTGATGCGGGCGAAGTTGAGGAGATTCTTGATGATCTCCGAGGCCCGGAAACTCTGTTTCTCGATCTTCTCCAGCAACTCCCTGCGGGGATTGTCCTGGTCGGTCTCCTCCAGCAACATCTGAGTGTAGCTGGAGATACCGGCAAGCGGCGTATTCACTTCGTGAGCGACTCCTGCGGCGAACAGACCGATAGAACTGAGTTTCTCAGCCTGGAGCAACTGGTTCTCCAGCTGAGCCCTCCTGGTGACGTCATCGATGACGAGCAGGGTCCCTGTGTTGGTATTGTTGCTGGAAACGAAAGGTGCGGTAATCACGCTGACCAGCCGCGTTTCCTCGCTGGCGCACTCGAGATGAATCTTCGTCAATCGCCGGGTTTCTCGGACTGTCCATCCTTCTTCGCCGGTAAACCGCCGTAAGGTCTGAATGAAGCTTGTCGGGAAAATGGTCTGGATTTTCCTGCCTACCGTCTGATCAGCCGCCATGCCGTAGAGTCTTTCCAACGAGCTGTTCCAGGTGGTAATCCGACCTTCGGGGTCGACAACGCAAACTCCGACGGTAATGCTCTCCACTACATTCTCGTAGTAGACCTTGAGTTCACTCAGTTCGGATGCATTCGCTTCCAGAGACCGGTAAAGCAGAGCATTATCGAGGGCAATTGCGGCATAGTCGGCAAGAGTGCGAAGCAGGTGCAGGTCGGGACTGTCGAGAAGCCTCCCGTCCCGTCCCGGGCCGAAGCAAAGCAGCCCAATCACGCGGTCGCCGTTTCGCAACGCCAGCACGTAGCGAAGGCCCAGAGCTTGCACCGTTTCCACTGTTTCAGCAGGAAAAGCCTCACTCTGTCGGAGTAGAGCGTCGGCCGCGAAGTCCAGGCGGCGCAGGTTCTGGCTGGTCAGTTGGAGAGAGAGGCTGCCCAAGTGGGCCTCCGAGTCAGCGGTGAAACGCCGGAAGGAATACGTGTGGGAAGCGGACTCGGCACGCGTCAAGAAGACTTCGACCGGATTCACGTCCAGCGTGCGGCGAAGACGCCGGGAGAGCTTCTCGACCAGTACGGGCAGATCCACATGAGAGCCCAGGGCTCGTCCAAAATCTGCAAAGGACTGCCGATAGTCATAGCGGTCTTTGTAGAAATAACGATCGATCTGTTCCTGAACCCGGTTCTTGAGCGGAGCGAAAAGAAAGGCAACGATCAAGGCTGCAGAGGCAAAGACCACGAACCTGGATTCCCCCGCCATTCCCTCGGCCGCCCTTCCGATCAGAAGAGTCAGTCCGACGTAAAGCACGACCAGTGCAGAGCTCGAAAGCAGATAGGCCAGACTCTGCTTGAAGAAGAAGTCCACGTCCATCAGGCGGTATCGTGTGATGGCGTAGCCGAAGGCCAGGGGGATGAAGAGCAGCGACAGAACGGACGCCTCCATCCAGGGTTGAATGGGCCAGCCTGCCAGGAAAGGTATGGCATAGGCTGCCAGCAGGGGAAAAATAGCGGCGAGAGTCCCCAGGGCGATCCATTTGAGCTGCTGTTTCTCTACGGTATCTGCGCCATGACGTCGCAGCACCAGCACGCAGGCGCCCAGTACCAGGAACGCGGAAAAGTGTAGAAGGTGGAGTTTGTCGAAAAAAGCCAGGAGGTACGGACTTCTGGGAAACCCCAGGATGGCCAGCCAGTTGGCAAACCAGAGGGCAAAGGTCATCAGCAAAAAGAACCCGGGAATGTACAGCAGCGTTGCTGCCGAGGGCCGCCTGACCAGCCAGTTCAGGGAGCGCGGAAAACGGCAGCAATAGTGAACAAACAGCGGCGGCAGCAAGAGGAACGCCGTTACGTCCACCCAGTAGATCAGCAGATCGAAGAAGTCGGCCCGCCCGGAATGGCGATAGAAAAGGAAAACGAACGCCACCAGGCTGAAAAGATAAAAATGAAAGGCCCCTGCCGTCTTCCAACCGCGCCCAAAAATGAGCAAACCCGCCAACAGAAACCCACAGGCTACGATGGCCAGAAGAACATTCGTGCGCGTGAGAACGTTCGTGCCAACCAGTGAAACGGCAAGGCTCTCCTCACTGCCATCTTTATGTCGGATCAGATAGGTCGCCGGAGTTCGGTCGGGCAGTCCCTGAGCCAGGAGTGCGTGGACTTCGACCAGATCGCCCAGGTTGCCGATGGGAATACCATTGATTCCGAGCAGCAGGTCGCCGGTCCTGAGCACGACACCGCCGGTGGCCAGCGACTGGGATGTGAAGCCCGCGACTTCAACTCCACGGAGCGACTCACTCCACTCCACTCCGTCTGAGGCCTGCTGCCATCGACTTCTGTCCACGAGGTTGAGCACGCCGAGGTACAGGGCACTTCCCGAAAGCACCAGAACCAGCACCGACTTGAGTCGCGACGAAGACATCTCAATCTCTCAAAGTCTTTTGAGGACATGTGGGCACATTTCGCCCGGTCTTGTCCAAGTGCAAGATGGATGCCAGCCGATATCCTCTCCTCCAAGAGCCATCTAAAGCGCTCCATTTAAATGACATAGACGCTCCGTAAGCGTTTGTTTGGGAGGTGGCTGCCGGACATCACAATCCATTATATTGGATCATGGTTCATTTCTTTGGAGAGGATCCAAAAGGCACGAAGCTCTCGTCTTTTCTCGGATAGGGAGGGGTGATGGCGAGCCGGGGGACTGTTAAAAGCTCACAGCCAGCCCGCCCCGCAAGCTTCTTGGCTGCTGGACCAGGATGAGATTGTCTGTCGAACCCGGCAACATGCCCAGGTTCTCGTTCAGAAGATTGCGAATATCGAGCAGGGCTTCCAGCCGATATTCCTTCAGAAAGTCGAGGCCGAGGAATCTGACGAGGCCTACGGGCACGGGCACGAGTTGCCTGATGAACAAGTTGATGCTGCGGTTGGGCGTTTCGTAGATGTCTCCCAGAGGATCAACGGATGTGATGGGATTTCCCGAGGGAACCGCTCTGAGAACGGCTGTAACCTTGGTTTCCGACTGGGGGATGTAAGTTTCCAGCTCGGCCGCGAGGGCGTGAAACCCGCGCTGACGAAAGAACGAACTCAGCGCCGAGGCATCGACGAAGACGTGCTGGCCGCTGAGCGAATCAAGGCTGGGAGCGCTTCCCCGGATATACGAGAGGGCGACCCGGACATTGTCGCGGAGGCGATGGTCGAAGGTCAGCCGATATCCCTTCGTCTGGGAGCGCGGGGCATTGAGGTCCAGGAGTTCAACATCGGCTCTACCGGAGAATCGCCCGAGTACATGGGGAGCGGTTCCCAGGAGGCGGGAATCAAAAGCCGCGACCTGGACCTTGCTGCGGGCTGAAAGCTGGTGGGAGATGCTGGCCTCGTAGTGGCGGGCTGTCCCAACCCTGACCTGATCCTGGATCTTGGAGAAGTGGATGGAGTCGTTGAGTTGGACCCGCTCGCCGCCCGGCAGGGAGACACTGTTGCTGAGCGTGTCGCGTTTCGACGAAACGGATACTTGAAACGAGGTCGACTTGGTCGCATCGTAGGTGATTGCTGCATTCGGACTCACGAAATATTCGCTGAACCGCCTGCGCACCTGGTTCATTTCCGCGCCCCACATGACCGACAGCCCGGAGCCGACCTGCCAGCGATCCTCGAATCCCAGTGTCAGAATTTTAGTCGTGCCTGTCGCTTTCAGGTACCGGTCGTCACCGGCAATCAGAGACGGGTTGTCGAGCAGGGCGAGCCCGGGCTCGGTAAAGGCAACTCTACCGTACCCCATGAGCAGCCGAACCTCGTGGTGCTGACCGAGATCGTAGTTCAGCCAGTTCTTGATACGGAAGAGGCTGTCATTCCCGGAGTTGAATTGGCCGGCGAAGATGTACTCAGTTCCGTCTGGAAGTTGATCGCGGGCTCCGAAATTGCTCGTCGTGCCGTGAGAAGCACCACCCGGGAACACCAGTCGGTCCCCTCCCAATCCGGCGCTGGTATAGACTTCGAAGACGGCGTCTTCGAAGAAGGGCCTGGCCACGCCCTCGGGGTCCTTGTCTTCGTCGAGTCCCCGGAATATAAGCCGACGATTTCCCGATCCCCGCAGCAGGCTCGCCACTCCGGTGGCGCCCGCCCCGTCGTATCCCAATCCCAGGATTTCGTGGACGACCAGACTGACAACCGCAGTTTCGCCGGGACGGATCTCCACCAGTCGGTCAAAAGGCCCCCGGTAGAGAGAACTCCTGACCCGGAGTTGATAGGATCCGGGAGTTACATTCCTGACAAAGATCTGACCGACCTCATCGGTGGTGGTCAAGAGGGGGATTGCGTTTTGCGAAACCAGCTCAACAAGGCTGATGAGGAGGCCAGGACGCAGGTTCCCGTCCTGGTCGCGCACCACTCCAGCCAAATGGCCTGCAGAGCTGGCCCACAGACCGGGAAGGGAAACCAGGAGAAGCGCGGAAAATACAATAACCGTCGAAACTCGGCGAAACTGTCCCAGCACGAAGACCCTCATGGTTGCGTTTGCGGCTGCATTGTAGACTCGTTAGATGAAGGGCGTCAACTTATGGTTCAGCAAGTCAGGGGTCTCGAGTCGGGACTCGAACAGTTCATAAAAGCAGAGCCCGCACCCTTTTCTCTTATCACTGAGAAGGGCGCTGCTCCGCTGAAAGGGCCAGCCAGGAGAGCCTGGCTTCAGCACCAACAAACCCAATGATTCCAAAGTAAACGAGAAGAGTGACGATTTTACCCGATCTCCCACCGCTCGAGACGGCTCTTTCGCTTCTTCAAGATAGTCGAAATCTGTCGGTTGAAACCGCTGATCAGGATGACTCGGAGGGCGTGAATCGCATGGGGATCGACGTCCAGCATCGCCTCCAGTTGTCCGTGACGCCCCACCGCTGAGCCGAGCGGCGAGGGACGGTAGCGGATCTGATACTGCCTTGTCCAGGCGCCGGCGGTTCGTTCTTTCTCGTCCAGAGCCAGGACCAGCATGTGGAGGGACTGTGAGAGGAAGCCCTCTGAGCCCTGGTTTGTGCGTCGCATCCCCAGCCGCTCCAGCGGCAGGGTCAGTTTCATCTCAAGGTGCTCGGTCCCGCCGGGGTGGGGCTCGGAGAGGCGTTTCACAGCCACTGAGAAAGGGAAGTCCGAGTACCTGTTCGGGTCCTCGAGGACTGTAAGAAAGGTCTTTCCGATAACGGCATGAGCGGCGGCAACCGTCGAGAAGTACCCCTCGGCATGGCTGATGTGCAGCCCTGGCGCCCGGGCCAGGACCGCAATCGTCCTGAATTGACCATCCAGCGGAAGGCTGGATCGAAAAGAGGCGCAGTAATACGAGGCGCTCTGGTCCAGCGATCGGGCCAGGGCGGGGCGAAGAAGTTCGGTATCTCTTATTAGATCTCCACCGGTAGCCCTAATCAGCGACTGGAGTGCTGGGCAAATGTCTTCGGGGTCGCCGGGGGGCACCACGTAGAGAGCGACTCCGGCGTCGGCAAATTGCCGGGCGGCCGTGTCCTTGTCCATATACAGGGGCGAGTCGTTGCGGGGTAACCCGGCCCCCACATAGATCAGGACCTTGTGCCCCGGAAGGTCACGAAGTGCTCCCAGTACCGTCCAGAGATCGCCCACCGCTCCGTCAGCATAGAGCGGACCAAACTCGATCGAAGCCGGCAACACGCGCATCGTCTCTGCAGTGAAGAAATCGGGGCGCACCGCGTGCGGTGAGGGGAAATAGGACGACCCGAGGGGAAGGCCGACGAAGAGATTGACACCGAAGTAACGAATCAGATTCCGAACCCGGGCGCGACGACTTCTGAATCCGGACAACCTTCCTGAGCGATAAACAGCCAGGGCGTCGTGGGGACGAATCTGCGAAACGGCGTCTAGCAGCCGGCGCCGGGCGCGAAAGATCTCTCTGGCACTGAGAGCCTCATCGAAATAGACGATAAACAGGCGCCGTAGTTGGGCGGGATTCGCGGACACTTCCAGCGGGGACTCCTTCAAATCCAGGATCGGCGTTGGGATTCCATTTTCCGAAAGGGTGAGGTCCTCCGCAGTCAATCCTATGACGGGTTCTCCCCGAGTGTCCTTGACAGTGAGGTAGAGACGGCGAGTCGGGGATGCTCGCGAAGGCTCCGAAGGCTCCGAAGGCTCCAAAATCGCTGCGACGCCCCCCAGAAAGAGGCACGGAAAAAGTGCAATGACTCGAGCCATGAGGAGATCCTGACAAGCGATGGGCACAATATCAGGAAGCTGGCCGGCAAGTCGAACCGGGCGGCGGCCAGCGGCGTTGTATAATCCGCCAATGTCCGTGCGAGTTCGCTTTGCTCCCAGTCCGACGGGCCTTCTCCATCTGGGTAACGTGCGCACCGCACTGTTTAACTGGCTCTTTGCCAGGCAGAGCGGTGGAGCCCTGATTCTCCGGATTGAAGATACCGATGTGGAACGCTCCGACGAGCAGTTCCAGGTCGAGCTCGAGCGCGATCTGCGCTGGCTCGGCCTGACCTGGGACGAGGGTGCGGATGTCGGGGGACCGAACGGACCGTACCGCCAGACTGAGCGCCTTGCGATCTACCGTCGCGTCGCCCGGGAACTTGTCGGCGCCGGGCAATCCTACTACTGTTTTTGTTCGCAACAGACCCTGGAGGAGAGCCGGCGGGAGCAACTCGCCCGCGATCAGTCGCCCCGTTACCCGGGAACCTGCCGTGATCTGGACCCCGGGAAGTCGGCGCAACGAGTCGCCGCGGGAGAACCGGCCGTGTTGAGATTCAAGGTGCGAAGCGGCGAGGTTGCCTTTTCCGATCTGGTCTTTGGGGAATTGGCCATCGATTGCCGCGAGGTCGGGGACTTCGTCCTCCTGCGCTCCGACGGATCAGCTCAATACAACTTTGCAGTGGTGGTAGACGACGTACTGATGAAGGTCAGCCATGTCATTCGGGGGGAAGGGCATATTTCCAATACGCACAGACAGCTCCTGATCTACGAGGCGCTCAGGGAGAAACCACCCCTCTTTGCCCACCTTTCGACTATTCGTGCGCCGGATGGGTCGAAGCTGAGCAAGCGTCACGGCGCCATGTCGGTTCAGGAGTTTCGCCGCCGGGGCTACGTGCCGGAGGCCGTTGTCAATTATCTGGCGCTCCTGGGATGGAGTCCGAAAGAGGATGGAGCCGAGCTTCTGGAGCCGTCGGAACTGGTCACTCAGTTTCGTCTGAATCGAGTCAACAAGGCTCCGGCGATCTTTGACGAAGACAAGCTCAAGTGGTTGAACCGCCAGTACCTGGGGAGGCTGATGCCAGGCCCGCTGGTTGAGTTGGCCCTCCCCCATCTGGTATCCCGAAACTGGATCACACTGCCTGTTGCCCCTGCCGAGCAGAAGTGGCTCGAAGCTCTGGTTGAGGGCCTGAAGAAGTATCTGAACAAGGCGGAAGACATTGTTGATGCGGCGGGAGTCATCTTTGATTTTTGTCCGGAGCGCGACCTGACCGCCGAGGAAACGGTTTTGCTGCGCACACCGGGCGACGCACGCAGGGTCTTGCTCGAACTGGAAAAGCAGACCAGGGGCGAAGGTCCTTTAACCGCCGAACTCTTCGAGTCCATCCTGGCCGGGATCAGGGACACTCTCGAGGTTAAAGGCAAGGCGCTTTTCCATCCGGTTCGCCTGGCCCTGACCGGGAAAGCCTCCGGACCGGATCTAAAAGCAATTGTTCCCTTGATCGAGGATGGAAGTCAGCTGGGCTTGAGGCGTCCCATTCCCGGGATTGGCGAGCGCATCAGCCACCTCCAGTCGTTCCTGTCATGATGGTGAGCGGT
Source organism: Acidobacteriota bacterium (assembly GCA_965205615.1). Classification (GTDB taxonomy): domain Bacteria; phylum Acidobacteriota; class UBA6911; order RPQK01; family CBDAPI01; genus CBDAPI01. The sequence goes on from CBDBHK010000025.1 coordinate 141,883, forward strand.
ATTCACGCGGTTACGGAAGCTCTGAGGTCTTCCGGCGCAAGAGTAGAACGCGTGTGGGCGGTGCGAGGCGGCAGGGGAAAGCGCTTTCAGGCTGTGCTCGATCTGGCCCGAAGCCAGGGCATACCTGTCCAGTTCGAAACCGCCCGGATCCTCTCGCGCCGGGCCGGTTCGCCCGGGGCCCACAAAGTGGTAGCCCGTCTGGGAGAGGTGGACATGGTTCCACTGGGTCAGGTGCTCGAGTCCCGCCTGGTTCTCTTGGCCGACGGCGTGGAAGATCCGCGAAATCTGGGGGCTCTGCTGCGCACTGCTGAGGCTACGGGTGTCGATGCGGTCGTCCTTCCGGATAGAAGATCGTGTGGTCTCACGCCCACCGTCGTGGAGACCAGTGCCGGAGCTGCTTTGCACCTTCCGATCGTGCGGGTTGCCAACTCCGGAAGAGCGCTTGGAGCCCTGAAAAAGGCAGGCTTCTGGGTTCTTGGATTAGACCTGAAGGGGGAGGAGAGCCTCGATGGAGTCGACCTGGGGATACGCCTGGTGCTGGTCGTGGGCGGCGAGCACCGGGGCCTGCGACCTTCCGTGCGAAAGCTTTGCGATTTTCGGGTCGGGCTCCCGATGCTGGGTCGAGTCGAGTCTTTAAACCTGTCCGTGGCAGCCGGAGTGGTCCTCTACCAGATCGTCTTCGCCCGGGAGGGGTGAGGGAAAAAACGGTGAGCTGACGCTCTACCGTTCTGTCAATCCACCTGACGGGGTTCGACAATGAGATTGGACCAGCGGTCTACCCGCGCGCTGAAGTCGGCAGGAATCAGCAGGGTGGAGCTGTACTCGAGAACTATCGCCGGTCCATCAATCCTGTTTCCCGGGCTCAGCTTGGATCGGATGTAGAAGGAGGCGGGCGGAGAAGCATCTTCGAGTTGAACTCGCTTTTCCTGCAGCAGTACCTCCTTGGAAGGTGTTTCCGACTCCAGGTCCCGACTCTCGAAGTCAAGGGCGGGGGACTCTCCCTGGCCGGAGACTCGCAGGGTGACGATCTCGAGCGGGAGCCCGGGACTGGAATAGCCGTATTGCCGCAGGTGCGCCTCGTGAAAGCGCGTTTTGAAATCGTTGTCGAAGACGACGTTCAGTTCGAAAGACTGCCCGGGGTAGCGAACATCCACGGAGCGCTGGAGAGTCATCTGGTCACGGCCAAGTCCCTCCTCCTCGAGATCTTCCAGCACCTTTTGCTCCAACTGCTCGAAAGTGGACTCGATCCGTTGCTCGATCTCGGCATCTTCGGAATTAGCCAGGATCGTGACCGAGGCGTCTCGTCGGACGCCGCTCTGCACGGTTCCCAACGCCGAACTGGTTCCCGGATTAACCGGGACGATCACCCGCGGAACCAGGAGCGCGCGGGCCAGATTGCAAACATGCAGACCACCCGCTCCCCCAAAACTCACCAGCGTGAAGTCACGGGTATCGTACCCCTTCTCCAATGAAGCGACTCGGATAGCCTGTTCCATCTGGGCTTCTACGATCGACCGTATGCCCCGGGCAACGGTCCTGGGACTCCATTCAGAGCCGGAAACCTCGGTGAGCCGGGAGGCCAGTTCCTCCAGTCCCTCTCCGACCCGATCCGGCTGGAGGGGGAAATCGCCCCCCAGAAACCAGTCAGGCTCGAGCAAACCGAGATACAGGTTGGCATCGGTCACGGTCACGGCCTCGCCGGTTCCGTAGCACCTCGGTCCGGGCTTTGCCCCTGCGCTCTCGGGTCCGACCTTGAGGATTCCCCCGCTGTCCACGAAGGCTATGGAACCGCCGCCGGCGCCGACCGAGATCATATCGATCATTGGCATCGGTACTGAAAAGCCCGCAACGGTCGCTTCCCTGGTGGTCGCGATTCCGCCGTCGCACAGGCAAACATCGGTTGACGTGCCCCCCATGTCGAACGTAATGGCGCTGTCGAACCCGGCTCGCCGGGCCACCTCGAAAGCACCGACCACTCCCGCTGCCGGTCCCGACAGAATTGTGCGAATCGGCTCCTCCACGGCTCGGCCGGCTGAAATCGTGCCGCCACTGGACTGCATGACTGTGAGCTTCTTGCCCTCGAGTTCTTTACTGTTTTCAAGCTCGCCCAGATAGGAAGAAATGATCGGAGTGAGATAGGCATTGATCACGGTGGCCGATGTTCGTTCGAACTCCCGGAACTCCGGAAGTACCTTGTGCGAGAGTGACACGGGCTTTCCCGTAGACTCGAGGGCTTCAGCGATTCTCGTTTCTGGACCCGGGTTGAGATAGCTGTAAAGAAGTACGACTGCAATGGTGTCCGGGTCGATCTGTTCCACCTTGCCGCGCAGCCAGTCCAGGCTTTTTTGTTCCAGTGTGACGAGTTCCCGACCGCTCCATGAAGTCCGTTCCTTAACCCCGATTCGATGGCTCGGCTCCACCAGAGGCTCTGGCCTGGACGCGGCCAGGTTGTACAGTTGGGGTCGATTCTGACGACCGATCTCGAGGATATCCTCAAAGCCCTGGTTGGTGAGCAGCAGCGTTTTCCCCCCTTTGCGCTCCAGGAGAGCGTTGGTTCCAACCGTCGTCCCGTGTTGAATCAGGGTGTGCTCTCCCTCGATCCTGCGCAACCCCGCCAGGACTGCCTGGGATGGCCGATCCGGCGTGGAGGGAACTTTAAAGACGGATATCTGCGTGCCATTGACGACCACAAAGTCGGTAAAGGTCCCGCCTGTGTCGATTCCGATTCGCAACATGAAATTCCCTTTCGAGGCTTCTCCAATGCTCCGCTTCCCGGCAGACCGGACTTGTGATCCCGGCTTGAACAGCCCTTGGCTGCGATGGTCCCGGTTGCGGGGTCAGCCTCTATCTGTCCTCTTTTACATGGTGAGGATTAGCTGAAAGCATGAAAGTGCTAAAATACACGACCGGTCAGAGTCCTAGCAACACTCCGTCAGCGAAGTCTCAGGGAGACCGGTTCCAGACACGACCCAGCACGCTGGTCGGGCAGCAACCGATTTGCAGGATGACTCGAAAAACGCTGCTTCAAAAAATCTATTGGACCTCAGCCGGCCTGGCGACCCTGGTTATCGCCTTCATTGTCAGCGTGACCTTTCTCAATCCCAGCTCCGTGGGCAATACAGCCTTCGTCGCCAACATCAACCTCTGGGCGTTTATCTGGGCGGTCAACTTCCTTCTGTTCCTGATTCTCTGCTTCATCCTGGCCCGGGACTTGACCCGGATTTACTTCGAGTACCGCTCGAAGAAACCCGGTCGGCGCATCAAGACCAAGCTGATCATTACCTTTACGCTTTTCTCGCTTTTCCCTGCAGTCTTGATGTCCTTCCTGGCCTTTGGCCTGATCAACAGTAATCTTCAGCTCTGGTTCACATCGCCTTCCGAGCAGCTCCTGGAGTCGGCAGAGGCCGTGGTCGACACGTTCTACGAGCAGAACCGTCGTCTGGTACACGAATCGTTGAGGCAGGTCGCGGCTTCAGTCGATCCCGAGCACCTGAGGCTGCAAGAGCAGGGTGGCGACGCGCAACTCCCGCTCAGTCTCGAGGGGTTGGCGATTTATTCTCTTGAGAAGGAGCAGGTGTGGTCGCGGAACTGGAGGTCGGAGGATGTGTCCCCGGCTCTCGAACAGGCACTCAGGGGCGAGAGCCCGTACCACCGCCGGCGGGGCAACGAAGTGAACCGCGCCGATATCGACCTGGTACTGGCTGCCCGGCCGATTCGAGATGGGGCGGGGGCGATCACGGGAGCCCTTCTGGCTCAGCACATCGTGCCGGCCAGTGTCGAGTTCAACACGTTGGAGGCGGTGAAGGCTCGTGTAACGTTCAACGCACTGAAAAGCTCATTGCGGCAACTTCAGGTCAATTACATCCTGATACTCGCTGTGACCACACTGGCGATGATCTGCGGCTTCGTGTGGCTGGGCACTTATATCGCGCGCAAGATCACGGTTCCTCTGGAGGCTCTGGCCACCGGAGCCCATCAGTTGTCAGACGGAAACCTCGACTATCGGGTCAAGGTAGCGGCCGCCGACGAGTTGGGAGTGCTTGTCGATTCCTTCAACCGCATGGCGACGGAGATCCGAGAGAGTCGCCGCGAACTGGAGAAGGCCAATGATGAACTGGTGCACACCAATAAGGAGCTGGCCGAAGGTCGGAACTATATCGAACGGATTCTTCAGAATATCGGCACCGGAGTGATGAGCGTGGACCAGGACGATATCGTGCAAACGGTCAACCAGGCCGCACTCCGCATTCTCAAGTCGCGGCGGGAGGAAGTTGTCGGCCAGCCCCTGAAGAAGGTCGGGGGACGGAACATCTATCAGCATTTTGCGAAAATGAAACAGCGAGCCAGGCTCTACGACTCCTATCGCCGCGAAATCGTACTCAGCCGGGCAGACCAGCAGGTCTATATTGCCGCCACGGTCACGGCTAATCCTCAGACGACAGGGAGTCGAGAGGAATTCCTGGTCGTGCTGGATGAGCTGACCGAGCTGATTCGAGCTGAGAAGTTTGCCGCCTGGCAGGAAGTGGCACGACGACTTGCCCACGAAATCAAGAACCCGCTGACGCCGATCCAGCTCTCGGCCGCACGTGTGAGCAGCCGTTTCACAACCCTGGACCGTTCAAATCCGGCGGCGCTGTCGGAATTCGGAGGAGTGCTTCAGGATTCCGTGGGTATCATTACCGCCGAGGCGCAGGCGCTCAAGGTCCTGGTCGAGGAGTTTTCCAGATTTGCCAGGCTGCCTATCAGCAAGCCCACCGAGACCGGCCTCCATCAACTCATTGAACAGACCCTCGAAATCTATGACGGTTCGATGAGTTCGGTCCAGATTCGCAAGAACTTTGATCCCCGAATCAGCATGGTCATGGTCGATCCGGAGCAGATGCGCCGGGTGTTCGTAAACCTGATCGATAACTCGCTCGATGCCCTGGCTGACTGCGAGTACGAGCGAACCCTGACTATCGCCACTCGCTTCAAGCCCGCCAGTGAGTCCGTCACCGTTGAATTCGCCGACAATGGAGCAGGCGTCGCTGTGGAAGATTACGAGAATCTCTTCTTCCCGTACTTTTCTAAAAAGACGAAGGGCACCGGTCTTGGCCTGGCCATTGTTCAGCAGATCGTCAATGACCACAGCGGGTACGTCCGAGCCGAGCCCAATCAACCCAGGGGCATGAAGTTCCGAATCGAGATCCCGGTTCACCAGCTCTCTCGGGACGAAGAAGTCCGAGGTGTGTCGTGAAAGCCAGCGTCCTGATCGTCGACGACGAAGTAAACGTCCAGCGGTCGTTGCGGGGGGTGCTGGAAGACTCCGGATATGAAGTTCAGACGGCAGGTTCCGGCGGGGAGTGTCTGGAACTGCTGGAGGAGACGTCCGTTGACATCACATTGCTGGATGTCTGGCTCCCCGGCCGGGATGGGCTGGAGGTGCTGGAGGAGATCATGACCCGGCGGCAGCACCAGTACGTGATCATGATCTCCGGTCACGGCACCATCAGGACCGCTGTCAAAGCCACCAAGCTGGGAGCCTTCGACTTCATAGAAAAGCCACTCTCGGCTGAAAAAATCCTACTGGTCCTGGAGCATGCGCTGAAGCAGCAGCATCTGGAGGCTGCCAATCGGAACCTGCGCGATCTGCTGGGCCGGCAGACCGTCATGATCGGCAACTCGGTTCCCATGCAGGCCCTGCGACAGCAGATCGGGTTCGCGGCCCCCACGGAAGCCCGCATCTTGATCTATGGGGAGAACGGCACCGGAAAGGAGCTTGTCGCCCGCCTCCTCCACCTGGGTAGCAACCGGGGCAACCAGCCCTTCGAAGACGTCAACTGCGCTGCCATCCCGGAAGATCTGATCGAGAGTGAGCTCTTCGGCTGCGTGAAGGGAGCCTTTACGGGCGCTACCGAGAATCGCAAGGGAAAACTGGAACTGGCTCACAAGGGAACGCTGTTTCTGGATGAGGTCGGAGACATGAGTCTGAAGACCCAGGCCAAGCTGCTGCGTGTTCTGGACGAACTGCGATTCCATCCGATCGGGAGCGACGCGGCGGTAGAGGTAGACGTCAGGGTCATCGCCGCCACCAACAAGAATCTCGAGCACGAGATTTCAAAAGGAAGGTTCCGAGAGGATCTTTTCTTCCGTCTCAACGTCATCCCCTTCGAGGTCCCTCCCCTGCGGGAGCGCAAGGAAGACGTCGAAGTTCTGGCCCAGCACTTTCTGGAGCACTTTTGCCGCCAGAATGGCAGACCGCCGAAAAGCCTGACGCCGCCGGTTCTCAAGCGCCTTCAGGCGTACCGATGGCCCGGCAACGTGCGAGAACTGAGGAATGTCGTGGAGCGCCTGGTGATCATGGAGCCTGCGGACCGGGTCGAAGTGACCCATCTGCCTCGGGCGGTTCTTCAGGCCGACCGCCCCCGGCGGGCCGGTGTCTCCGACTGGCAGGCCGCCAGGACAGAATTTGAGAAGGCGTATCTCGAGGCGCGATTGAAGGAAAATGCCGGGAACATTTCCCGAACGGCTGCGGCAATCGGTATGGAGCGAACACACTTGCATCGGAAGCTCAAGGCCTACAAGATCAAGGTTCCTTCGTGAAGGAACAGGTCGACGCGTTCCTGGCTTACCTGCGCTACGAAAGGAACTATTCTCCCCACACTTGGAAAAACTACCGGCGTGATCTCGACGAGTTCGCGAAGTATCTGAAAGCCGGCAGATCGCGGCCGATCGACCTGGGCGCGCTGGACCACATCTCGATTCGAGAGTTTCTCGGCCATCTGGTTGGGAAGGGGAATCAGAAGCGTTCGCTCGCCCGAAAACTGGCAAGCCTTCGGTCCTTTTTTCGCTTCCTGCACCAACGCGGTGAGTTGAAGTCGAATCCGGCTCAGCTGGTGGCCACGCCCAGGCAGCCGAAACGCATCCCCCACTTCCTCTCAGTACATCAGATCGAGGAACTGCTGGCTCTTCCGGATCTGAACACGACCCGAGGAAACAGGGACTCGGCAATTCTGGAGGTTCTCTATGGTACCGGGATCCGAGTCGGTGAGCTGGTCGCTCTCGATCTGGGGAGCGCAAGTCTCGAGGAAGGCCTGCTCAGGGTCCGTGGCAAAGGCAGGAAGGAGAGAATTGTGCCTTTTGGACGGCCTGCTTCAGAGTCTTTGCGGCGTTACTTGCCGGTGCGCAACGAAATCGTGTCCAAAGGGCGCTCCGCCCGATTAGAGGAGGCACTCTTCGTGAACATGAGAGGCGGTCGGCTGAGCACCCGATCGGTGCAGCGCATCCTGAAGGGCTATGTGGGACAGAGTTCTCTGGCCCTATCAGCCCATCCTCATCTATTGCGCCACAGTTTTGCGACGCACTTGCTCAATAATGGCGCGGACCTGAGGAGCATCCAGGAACTCCTGGGCCACGAAAACCTCTCCACGACCCAGCAATACACCCATCTTTCTATCGATGAACTTGTGCGAATCTACCGATCCTCCCACCCAAAGGCTTGAGAAGGAAGCGGGTTTTTTGTTAAATTGCCAAGTTTGACGAAGTAGCGGAAAAGAATGGCTCTCAACAGAGAACGTAAAGACAACATTATAAATAGTTATCAGCTGCACGGCTCGGACACTGGATCCCCGGAAGTGCAGGTCGCAATCCTCAGCGAGCGAATCAGCTATCTGACCGACCATCTGAAGACTCACAAACACGATCACCATTCCAGACGTGGTCTTCTCAAGATGGTCGGCCAACGCCGGCGCCTCCTCGACTATTTGAAGAGGAAGGATTTCGCTCGGTACAAGGAATTAATCGGCCGGTTGGGACTCCGAAAGTAACAAGTAGCAAGCCCTCCCTCCCGGGTTTCCTGACCCGAATCCAGCCTCTTCCGGGTTCTCTCAGGGTTCTGGGCTGATTCCTTCAATTACACCACGGGAAAAACTAAAAAAATGACAGACGAACAAAAAATAAAATTGACGCTGGGCGAACGAGATCTGACGATTGAATCCGGACGCATCGCAAGACAGGCCGACGGAGCCGTGGTGGTAAGGTACGGGGATACGGCGGTCCTGGTCACCGCCTGTGCGCAGAAGGAGCCCAAAGACCTTCCCTTTCTACCGCTGACGTGCGAGTACCGCGAGTATACCTATGCGGCAGGTAAGATCCCTGGCGGGTTCTTCAAGAGAGAGGGCCGCCCGACCGAAAAAGAGACGCTCACCAGTCGACTGATTGACCGGCCCGTAAGACCTCTGTTTCCCAAGGGCTTCAGATATGAGACTCAAGTGATTGCCCTGGTTCTATCGGCCGAGCCCGAGATCAATCCCGACATCCTGGCTATGATCGGGTCTTCTGCCGCTCTGTATTGCAGCGATATACCATTCGATGTCCCGATCGCGTCCGTCAGGGTTGGAATCGTTGACGGGGAACTGGTTGTCAACCCGACTTTCGACGAACTCGAAAACAGCGACCTGAACCTGATCATGGCTGCTCGTGAGGAAGCCGTATTGATGGTCGAGGCGGCAGCCCGAGAGGTGCCAGAGGAAAAAATCGTAGAGGCTCTCGAGTTCGGCCACCAGGAAATCCGTCGCATCATCCAGGCTATCCGCGATCTGGCGGCCAAGGCGGGCAAAGAGAAGTGGCAGTTCGAGGTGAGTGAGATCGACACGGAAATGGAGCGGGAGATATCCGACAAGCACACGGCCTCGATTCTGGAAGCACTGAAGGTGGCCGGCACGGAGGGCAAGCTGGCCAGCGAGGCCCAGCTCAAGACGTGCAAGCAGGCCATCGTTGACGCCTATCCAGAAGAAGACGAAGAAAAGCGTAAAGAGGCAGCGCAGATTTTCAGCGCGGTCAAGGAGCGGGTGTTTCGCCATCAGATCCTGGACCGCCAGGAGCGGCCCGACGGTCGCTCCTTCGACCAGATTCGATCGATCACTACCGAGGCCGGCCTTCTGGCCCGGGCTCATGGGTCAGCCCTGTTTACGAGGGGGGAAACCCAGGCGCTTGCCACCGTTACCCTGGGGACCGGGGAAGACGTCCAGAGGGTGGACGGTTTGACCGGTGACTTCAAGAAGACCTTCATGCTGCACTATAACTTTCCGCCCTTCAGTGTGGGCGAAGTGCGTTTTCTGAGAGGTCCCGGCCGGCGTGAGATCGGACATGGCGTTCTGGCAGAGCGGGCTCTCACTCCGATTCTTCCGGATCAGACCGAGTTCCCTTACACGGTTCGGGTAGTTTCAGACATTCTGGAGTCGAACGGGTCATCTTCCATGGCGACTGTGTGCGGAGGAAGTATGGCTCTCCAGGACGCCGGAGTACCGGTCAAGGCGCCGGTGGCTGGAATTGCGATGGGTCTCGTCAAAGACGGGGACCAATACGCGATTCTCTCGGACATCGCAGGAGCCGAAGACCACTACGGAGACATGGATTTCAAGGTGGCCGGCACCGCCAGTGGAATCACGGCTCTTCAGATGGACATTAAGATTGCAGGGGTCAACCGGGAAATCATGTCCGAGGCACTCCAGCAGGCACGCCAGGGGCGGCTCTCTATTCTGGAATCCATGGCGTCCACGATCGAGCAGCCTCGTTCGGGTCTGTCCGCATACGCTCCGCGGATCCTGACCTTGCAGATCAATCCCGACAAGATTGGAGGGGTGATCGGCCCGGGAGGCAAAATCATCCGCGGGATCGTCGAGGAGTATGGAGTCAAGATCGACATTGAGGACGACGGCACCGTGCAGATCTTCTCCTCCGATGAGGTATCTGCACAGGGCGCCATCGACTACATAAAGGAACTCACGGCCAGTGCTGAAATAGGAAAGACGTATCTCGGCAAGGTGGTCAAAGTTTTGGATTTCGGCGCCTTTATCGAGATCCTGCCGGGGACCGAGGGTCTCCTCCACATTTCTCAGGTAGCGGACCGGCGGATTCAAGACATCCACACAGAAGTCAAGCGAGGGGACAAGATCCTGGTCAAGGTTCTGGACATCGATCCGCAAAACAAGATTCGGTTGAGCCGGAAGGCGGTTCTGGAAGACCAGCGGCGGGAGTCATAGGTCCCTCTATTCAACTTCTCCCGGAAACGGCTAAGCGGTTACCATACAGACGGTGACGAATACACTCCCTGAGGTGCTGAGGCAGTTCAAGGACGGCACGATTTCTGAGGACGAGCTGCTTCACTTCCTGAAGGACCTTCCTTTTCAGAATCTCGAATTCGCCAAGGTCGACCACCATCGAACCCTGCGCCAGGGGTTTGCTGAAGTGATTTTCGGGCGGGGGAAAACGAGGGAGCAGATACTGGCCATCGCGGCCAGTATTCTGGAGCGCAGCGAGAACCTCCTGATCACGGCAGCGGCGGATGACGTGTTCCCGGCTGTCCAGGAGCTCTGCAGTGAGGCCCGCCAGTTTCCGGACTCTCGAGTCATCGCTGTTCATCGCGACAAGAGCATCAAAGGAGTCGGAACGATTGGAGTCGTATCAGCCGGAACGGCAGACATCCCGGTGGCTGAGGAGGCGGCCGTCACTGCCCGGGTCATGGGCAATGACGTATGGACCAGCTATGACTGCGGAGTCGCTGGTCTCCATCGCCTGCTGAGCGTTAGAGAGGCCATGAGCAACTGTGCGGCGATCGTGGTGGTGGCGGGAATGGAGGGAGCTCTTCCCAGTGTGGTCGGGGGCCTGGTCGAGTGCCCGGTTATTGCGGTGCCCACGAGCGTGGGCTACGGAGCCGCCTTTGGAGGTCTGAGCGCCTTGCTGGGAATGCTCAACAGCTGCTCACCAAACGTGACGGTAGCGAACATCGACAATGGCTTCGGAGCGGGCTTTGTCGCCAGTTTGATCAATCGACCAGGGTCTTCGCCGAATCGGTGATTCCATGGACTCCGAGACGCTGAAGCTGGTTGGGTTCCGGAAGGTTCTGGAGCTTCTGCAGAACCTCGCGCAGACTTCGGCCGGCCGCCGCAGCATCGAAGAGATGCGCCCTTCCGGTGATTCAGGAACGGCGCTCGAAAGACTTCGGATCATTGAGGAACTGATCCAGCTTCACGGGGAAGGATCCGGCTTTGACCTGAGCGTCGCCGAGGGGCTGGATGATATTGTCGCTCAGCTTTCCCTCCCCGGCACGATCCTCGACCCCGAAAGACTGCTGGGGTTGGGAAGAAGCCTGAAGCTCAGCTCCCGACTGTCCGAGGCTTTCCACAAGCATGAAAAGAAGGGCCTCTCTGCTCTGGCCTGTTCGTCACAGCCGCTCGCCGGCCTTTCCCACGAGATCGAAACCGCCATTGACGACACGGGTCACATCCGGGATGCGGCCGACCGGGAGCTGGCCGCCATCCGCAAGAAAGTCAAGGCACATCGTCGCCGGGTGCAAAAATGCCTGGACGGCTATTTGACTGGAAAGCAGGCCAGGTACCTGATCAGTGAGCCTTACGTGACGCGAAGGAACGAGCGTATGGTGATTCCAGTGCGCTCCGAGGCTCAGAATCGGGTTCCCGGGGTGGTGCACGGATCCAGCGGGTCGGGTGCCACCGTGTTCCTGGAGCCTCTCGAAGCCGTCGACCTCAATAATCGACTGGTCCAGAGTGAGATCCGCGAAATCCAGGTGACGAGAAGAGTGCTGGCTCGCCTCACCGACAGTGCCGGCACTCACCTGGCGGAGCTTGCTCTCGTGGTTGACCAACTCGCGCTGCTCGATGCCTGTCAGGCCGCCAGGGAGTTCTGGAACCGGCACAACTGTTGTCTCCCTGTCTTCAGGGAGGACGGAGGCTTGCGGCTCGAAGAGGCCAGACATCCCCTGCTCGAGGTTTCGGAAGCGAGCGTTGTGCCGGTTACGATCTGTCTTTCCGGGGAAGAACGGATTCTCGTGATCAGCGGCCCGAACACGGGCGGGAAGACGGTCTCTCTCAAGACCATAGGCCTGTTTTCCTGTCTTGCCCAGGCCGGTCTCCCGGTCCCGGCCGCTCGAGCCGAGTTTCCCTTGTGCCGGGGGATTTTTGCCGATATCGGAGACCACCAATCCATCGATCGCCAGTTGAGCACTTTTTCCGCGCACCTCTTACGGGCAGCCGAAATCCTGCAGAAGGTAGAGCCGCCGTCCCTGGTGCTGCTGGATGAGATAGGCAGCGGTACCGATCCAGCCTTTGGAACGGCTCTGGCGGTTGTCCTCATGGAGGAGTTGAGCCGCAATGCCCGGGTAGTCGTCACTACCCACCTGGACCGAATCAAGGAGTTTGCCGCCACCCGAAAGGGTGCTGTCAACGCAAGCGTTGGGCTGGACAGCGAAACCCTGGCTCCCAGCTTTCACCTTGCATTCGGGCAGCCGGGGACCAGCAGTGCCTTTGAAATTGCCGCGCAATTGGGGTTCCCGGAGAAACTTTTGGGAGCAGCCCGTGAACAGCTCTCGAGCACCCGGCAACAGGTAGAGGACTACCTGGCCCTGCTGCGCAAGCAAAGTCAGGATCTGGGTGTACGGCAACAACAGATTGAGACGGCGAAGGAGAAGTTCCGGCAACGCAAACTGGAGTTGGATCAGGAGAGAGAGAACCTCAGGGGCAGGAGCCGCCGCCGGCTCGAGGCCAGACTAGACGAGTTGGAAAAGGAGTTCCGAACCGAGTCCCGGCGGATTATTCGAGGGTTCCAGGATAAGATGGGGAATGCCCGGTTGAGGAAGGAAGCGGAGCGTCAGAGAGGGCGGCTGAGGGAGGTGTTTCGAGAACAGGTGCGCAGGGAGTCTCACCAAGAACAGAAGGCGGTCTCAGCATCCGAAGCGTTGAGGGTTGGGGCGGACGTGTGGGCCCCCGGATTGAGGCGGAGGGGACGAATCACCCGGATCGATCATGAAGAGGCGAGCGTCGACATCGAAGGAAAGCGACTGAGGATCAAACTGGCCCAGCTCGAGCCTGTCAGCTCCGAGCGCGGAGCCGTCGAGGCAAGGCCCCAGATCACGATGCAGATAGTCGAGGACACGAGCCGGGAGTTAAACCTGATCGGCAAGAGAGCGGAAGAGGCGATCCGGATTGCCGACAAGTTCCTCGATCGAGCTTTTGTCTCCGGAGTTGTAGAAGTCAGGCTGGTCCACGGGTTTGGAACCGGCCGTCTTCAGAAGGCGCTGGAGGGCTTTCTCAGCGGGCACCCTCAGGTCAGTCGCTTTCATGCCGAGGGGGGAGCAACTATGGTAGCCCTCCGGTGACCCCTGATGGGTTTTGACGAGTCCTACATCGATCAAATCCGTGGCAGCAACAACATCGGAGAGGTTGTGGGCGGGTATGTCCGCCTGAGAAAGAGCGGTCAGAACCAGATCGGCCTCTGTCCCTTCCACAACGAGAAGACTCCTTCCTTCAACGTCAGTGAGAGCAAGCAGATCTTCAAGTGCTTCGGGTGCCAGGTGGGCGGAGATGTGATCGATTTCGTTCGGCACATCGAGAACCTGGATTTTCCAGAGGCGGTCAAGTATCTGGCCGAGCGGCAGGGAATCCCGCTTCCTTCCCAGGAGCCGGGGATGTCCGCCCAGGCCCGGGACAACAGTCGTCTTCTGTCTCTTATGGAAACGGCTCAGACACATTTCCGGGATACTCTGAAGGCGAGTCCCCAGGCCGGCAGCTATCTGATGCAGAGAAAAATTTCAGACGAGACCATTGAGAGGTTCGGGCTGGGGTATGCGCCACCCGGCAATCGACTGCTGCGGCTGCTGAAACAAAAGGCCCTGCCGGAGTCGCTGGCGCTCAAGTGCGGCCTGATCCGGGAGAGTGAGGGAGGGCAGCCCTACGATAACTTCCGGGAACGCATTACTATCCCGATCAGAGACGCCACGGGCCGTGTGATTGCCTTCGGAGGTCGAGCTCTGGGCCAGGCCTTCCCCAAGTATCTGAACTCTCCCGACACAGTGCTCTACAAGAAGAGCCTTCACGTCTTTGCTCTGGACCTGTCCCGGCAGGAGATTCGACGCCGCGACTGCGTGATTCTGGTCGAGGGATATTTCGACTGTATCATCCCTTTTCAGGCGGGGTTTCGCAATATAGTGGCTTCGCTGGGGACAAGTCTCACCGGGGACCAGGTCAAGCTGCTGCGCCGCTACACTCGCCAGGTTATCCTTAGCTACGATTCGGACGATGCTGGTTTAAGGGCGGCCCAACGCTGTCTGGACCTGCTCATGGGGGGCGGGCTCAGGGTGAATGTGGTGCGGCTCCCGGAGCAGTCTGATCCCGACACCTTCATTAACGAGCATGGGGCCGAAGCATACCGTAAGGAGCTGGTGCGCTCTCTCCCCGCCATCGACTTTGTTCTCGACAGATGCATCTCACAACATCGAGATGCCTTCGGTCCGCGCGGAAAACAGGAGATTGTCGATCAGGTCAGTCCTCTGCTCAAGCGGATCGAGAATCGGATCGAAAGGTCTGAGTACGTCTCCAGAGTGGCGTCTCGACTGCAGGTTGCCCCCGACCTGGTTCTGCAGCAGGTGCGGCGCTTTCGGCGCAGGAAGAAGCCCGGGCCCGATCACCAGGTTGTAGGCCGCGCCGAAGTCCTTCCTGCTGAAGCCCTGCTACTCCGTGCCCTGCTGGACCCGAAGCTGGGCCCCCGCCTGAAGCCAGGGATGGACTTCGATCTGGTCAAAGGTCTGGCCACCCAGAGGCTCGTCGAGAAAGTACTGGAATTATGGGAACTAAATGGCCAACCCCACATCCTTAGTCTCCGAGACGCTCTGGAGGACGAGACGGACGTGGATCTTCTCGAGACGCTGAGTCTGAACTCATTGCTCGAGACCGAAGACGAGGCGATTGTCTTGGAAAGCATTCGCAGCCTGGGGAAACTGCAACTGGACCAGAAAAAGCGCCGGATTCGAAGGCTGATCAGGACGGAGGAAGAGAGCGACCCTTCTTCGCCTCTGATCGACCAGTTGCTGGAAGAGTTGCAGGGTATCGAGCGTGAGCGGATCCAATTGGATCAGAGCGATGAGCCGGCTTGATCTGGTGAGACCACCCACTTTAAACTAATCGGTTATCCAAACAGCAATGGAGAGAAATCAGTTTGTCACTTGAAGATAAGTACGAAGGCTTGAAGGAGCTGCTCGTCCTGGGAAAAGAGAAGGGCTACCTTCTCTATGACGAGGTTAACGATGCCTTGCCGGACGATATTCAGTCGGCTGAGGAGCTGGATGCCATTTTCGAACTTTTCGGCGATGCCGGTATCGAAGTGATTGACTCCGAGCAGCAGTTCGACGCCGCCAAAAACCAGGTTCGTCCCAAAGCGGGTGAGAACGGGCGAGGGGTTGAAACTGTCGAGGAGTCGCTCGAGAAGACGAACGATCCGGTCCGCATGTATCTGCGGGAGATGGGGACCGTTCCTCTCTTGACACGGGAAGGCGAAGTTGAGATCGCCAAGCGGATCGAAAAAGGACAAGCGGTTGTTCTAAAAGCACTCTCCCGCTCGCCCGTGGTCGTGGCAGAAATTCAAAAATACGCCCTGCAGCTGAAAGAGGCCACACTCAATATCAAGACCTTCGTCCTTTTCCCCGAGGACGAGATTACCGAAGAGCTTCTGCAAAGACGCCGTCGCTCGATTCTAAGGCGCATCAACGAGATCAGGAAGCTGGAAGTGGAAGCGACAAGGATTCGTCGCAGACTTCGGAGGGCCACGAAAGACACTTCCAATTACAAGAAACTACTTTCGAACCTGGCCCGCTACCGAATCCCTGCCGCCCGCCACGTCCAGAAACTCAATCTCACACCGCCGGTGCACGAAAAGCTGGTCAACGCGGTCAAGAATGCGGTGGACAGAATCGTAGCCCTCGAGCGCGAACAAAAGCGTCTGAAGAAGCTGCAGGAGTCATCGCTCAAACTGGACGAAGTCAAGAAGATCAAGCTGCGCAGCCGCGAGATTCAGAAAGAATTCAAGGAGATCGAGGAGGAGGTTCTGGCCAGCGCAACTGAGCTGAAGAGAACGCTGGCCACGATCAAGCACGGCGAACTCGAAGCTGATATTGCCAAGAAGGAACTGGTAGAAGCCAACCTGAGGCTGGTTGTTTCCATTGCCAAGAAGTACACGAATCGGGGACTCCAGTTTCTGGATCTGATTCAGGAGGGAAATATCGGCCTGATGAAGGCCGTGGACAAGTTCGAGTACCGTCGGGGCTATAAGTTCTCGACCTACGCGACCTGGTGGATCCGACAGGCGATCACCCGTGCCATCGCCGACCAGGCACGGACCATCCGAATTCCGGTACACATGATCGAGACGATCAACAAGTTGATCAGGACGTCACGAGCTCTCGTGCAGGAGCACGGTCGGGAGCCAACCTCAGAAGAGATCGCCGAAAAGATGGACATCCAGGTGAACAAGGTGCGCAAGATCCTGAAGATTGCCCAGGAACCGATTTCACTGGAGACGCCCATCGGAGAAGAAGAAGACAGTCATCTCGGAGACTTTATCGAGGATCGGGGGGTTGTCTCTCCTTCCGATGCTGTGATCAATATCAATCTCAAGGAACAGACGGCAGCCGTTCTGCAGACTCTGACCGACCGGGAAGAACAGGTGATCCGAATGCGTTTCGGTATTGGCGACGGGAGTGAACACACTCTGGAGGAGGTGGGCCAGAGATTCTCCGTAACTCGGGAGCGGATTCGCCAGATAGAGGCGAAGGCGCTGCGCAAGCTGCGGCATCCTTCCCGGAGTCGGAAGCTCAAGGCCTTCCTCGAGAACACTGGCATGGAAGGTCGTTGAACACAAGGCGTCCCGGAAGGGGCGCTTTTTTTTGGGGGGGGCTGCTGGACCACGAATTTCGGCTTGGCAGTTGGAGAAGTACGTGGGCCCATAGCTCAGATGGTTAGAGCACCTGACTCATAATCAGATGGTCGTAGGTTCGAGTCCTACTGGGCCCACCACGGATCAGGTCAGTCCCTGGTAAAAGCCGCAGCGCGGCCCGCGGGTCTTTCACCCCGGGCTGCTAGAGAAACGGATGGAAACAGAATTGACAGTGCAGCAGGAGTTAGGGTTGCTCCAGGATCTGCAGGCGCTGGACTTTCAGCTCAAAGAGCTGCAGGAGCATCTTGGCCGGATTCCTGATCAGATTTCAGGTTTCGACATGGACCTGGATGAAAACCAGAGTGCCCTCGAGCAGGCCAACCAGAGCGTCGAGGATCAGCGGCAGGCACAGCGTCGTACAGAGGGTGAAGTTGGATCCTTGCAGGAGCAGCTCTCCAAATACAGAACCCAGTTGATGGAGGTCAAAACCAACAAGGAGTACCAGGCTGTACTCCGAGAGATTGAGACGATCGAACAGCGGATCAGTGAAAGGGAAGATCGGATACTCGAATTGATGCTGGCGATGGAAGAACATCTCGTTGGGGCCCGAGCTCTAGAGAACCAGGTCAACGAAAAGGATGCCGCTATTCGACAGAAAAAGACGGAGGTCGAGTCGTTTTCGTCCCGGGCGGAAAACCAGAGTGTCGAGCTGGACGGAAAGCGGGAGAACTTGATCGGTTCGATGCCGTCCTCCCTTCTGGCTCGATATCGTCGCATATCAACCGCACGGGGAGGTCACGTCCTGGCTCAGATCATTGACGGTTCCTGCCAGGCATGCAATGTGGTCTTGAGGCCGCAGATAATTGCAGAAGTCAAGATTGCCGCCCGTATCGCAACTTGCGACGCCTGCAACCGAATTCTTTATTACAGCGCGGACTGAGTGCTAACCGTCCGTGGTTCGAACGCTGGCCCGGTTGTGAGGCGTTAAGCCGGTCCGCACACCCCCGCTCGTGCTCGAAAAGGGGGAAGAGCAAGGAATGAATTCGATCTCGAGAGCTCCCCTTGTCTTCGTGAGGCAGGCTCATCTGGCGGTTACCGAGTTCGACTTCTACCGCTTGATCTTCAGACAACCGCTGGCCGTCACTTTCCTCTATCTGCTTTTCCTGAGTGTCCTGGTTGCACTGGCCTTCGCGGTCGTCGCAACCTGGGTACAAGTTCCGAAAATCAAAGATTTTGTGCACTGGGCAAGCTACAATCTGCCGGCCATTTCTATCCAGCAGGGGGAGCTCCAGGTCGAAGGCGAGCAGCCTCTCGTGCGCCGCTATTTCGGCGAACAGATTATTACCTTCGTTTACACCGACAGCCAGGACCATGAGCTGCTGGAGGAGCTTGAGCCGCCGGCTGCTGTTTTCCAGAGAGAGGAGTTCTCGCTGTTCGTGGAAGGCGCCTCGGGAACTTGGGACTGGCGTGATGTTGCCCCGTTCATGACCCTGCTCGGCGGTCCGGAACAGTGGAGAGACTGGGGACGCTGGCTCAGCTTTTTCTTCTTTCCCGTTGCTTTTCTCGTACAATGGATCTTCGTGGTCACGGTGAGGAGCATGCAGGCTTTGCTGCTCATGTTCTGCGCGGCTTCCGCAGCCGCGCGACTCGGAGCCAAGCTCAGCTATCAGGAATGCTTTACGATTGCAGTGTACAGTCTGACCCCGGCCTTCATATTGAATCTCGGTGTAACGCTCATGGGTCAGCAGGGGCTTCTTTTCGATCTGATTTATCTGGGAGTGGCTGCCGTCTACACGTTTCTGGCTACGCAACGATGTCTCTCGGTCGATCGTTACTGAACTGATTGTGGTACCAGGCGACTCCAGGCTAGTGCAACGAAAGGACTAGACATCGAGACGACGCGAGAGACTCTGAGACCTTTAGCAGCCCCGGGGCTGCTTGGCACTGCGATCCTCATGACCGCTCTTGGCCTGGGGGGCGTTGTGGTGCGGGCCCAGGATGATCCCAATCAGGCAGCCGTGATTCGTGCCGAGGTGGACGTCGTCAATGTCCTGGCCACGGTCAGGAACAAGAGCGGTGAATATGTCAAGGATCTGGCCATTCAGGACTTTGATGTCTACGAAGACGGAGTTCTTCAGAATCTCGAGTTTTTCCACTACGAGACCGGTGACACCGCCAGATCGCTCACGATTGCCGTGCTGGTCGACACCAGCGGCAGCGTGAAGGACGAATTGCTCTTTGAGCAAAAAGCAGCCGTCGAGTTCCTGAGGGCCACGCTGCGCGAGAAGAAAGACCTTGCCGCGGTGCTGCAATTTGACAGCGAGGTAGGCCTGGTGCAGGACTTTACCTTCGACCTGAAGACACTTGAGAAAGAAATCTACAACATGGTCCCTCCCGGCGGTGCAACCAAACTCTATGACGCGATTGTGATCGCCACCGAGGATCTTCTCCGTCACGAGGTGGGCCGTCGCGTGATGATCGTCCTCTCCGACGGCGCCGACACCCAGAGTTTCTACCAGGCGCCTGATGCCATCCGCTCCTCACAGCAACAGGATGTCATCATCTTTGGGATCGGTGTGAAAAGCCGGGAACACCACGCGGACTTCGGCCAGTTGAAGGACTTCGCAGAAGCGACGGGGGGACGCTTCTTCAAGTCAAAGGCTGACCTGCAGCGGCTCCGCGAGGCCTTTGCCAAGATCAACGACGAGATTAAGCATCAGGTGAGCCTCGGCTATGTTTCCACTAACGCCACTCGGGACGGGGAGTTTCGAGAAGTGCAGGTTCGAGTCAAGAAGCGCGGCTTGAAAGTGAGGCATCGGAAGGGCTATTATGCCCCGGGCAAATCTTGACGGCCTGCCTTCTCGATGCATCGACTGCAAAAGCTCAGTGTTCTCATACCTGTCTATAATGAAGAGGCCACAGTCGAGACTCTGATTCGACGCGTGCTGGCGGTGGAACTCCCCAAAGAGATCATCGTTGTTGACGACGCTTCCACCGATGAAACGGCCACTATTCTCAGCAAACTGGCAGGTGATCCCGAAGTAGCCGGGTCGGTCGTCTTCCTGAAACATGAAAGCAACCAGGGCAAGGGTGCCGCTCTGAGAACCGCCCTGCAACGGGTTGAGGGCGATGTGGTCATCATTCAGGACGCCGACCTGGAATACGGACCCCCGCGAGCACCACAGGCTCTTGGAACCAATCCTGGACGGGCGGGCGGATGTTGTTTATGGAAGCCGCTTCCTGGGTGTCAATTACCAGGGTAATTCCCCCACCTCCGTCACCAGGGTATTTCCCCCATTTGGGGATCAACATCATCTCGTTTCTCTTGATTTTCGGCGGTTGTGCTTGGGAAAAGTTTTCCCAAGCAGGCTCCTCCTTTCTGGTCGCAGTCGGGGTCTGTTTCGAGCCAGCGTTTTTCCAGTCGCAGCATTTGCATTTGATTGAAAGTCCGATAGCGGGCGGAAAGCTGGCTGCTCGTGACCTCCTGTAAAACGGAACTGAAGTCATGCAGGGACCCGATGGGCTGCCCCGGGAGTCCGTTGAGCCAGGAGACGTACTTGCGTCCGCAGCCCAGGAAAATAGACTGGCGGACATCCTCGAGTTCGATGCCTTGCTGGAACCACTGGGCAGCCAGCCGGCGATCCGAGGTCGAGTATCGGCAACGGATGCAGGGACGCTCCAGCAACATCTCTCCGATGGCCTCCACATAGAGGGTTTGAGCCGATCGAGTGGAGCTGAGCGAGTCGGCCGAGAGGCTGCGCTGGTAGGGCCAGTACTGGTCGGCAATCTCCAGGACACCGGGAGCATGCTGGTTGGAGCTACGCCGGACCCGGCAGACCTGCCTCTCCTCGAGCTCCTGGAGATAGGTTCCAATCGAGCGGCGCGATTTGCGCAGCGCCCTGGCCAGATCCTGCTGGCGAAAGAGAAAGCGCCCGGTACTTCTCTCGGCGCCCAGAGAGATGTGAACGAACAGCTTGAAGGCCCCGTCGGAGAGTTTCTCCAGAGCGGCCTGCCAGCCGGCGGCGGCGGCAAACCAGCCGTTGTCGCCTTTGATCTTCAACCGGCTCATGGCGAAACCTCCTTTTGGGGGGATCCTTTGGCGGGTCGTTTTCGCCTCCGGTAAGACTCGCCCTCCCACTCCAGCTGGTGAGCGTTGTGGCAGAGCCGGTCCAGCAGCGAGTTGGCCTGGATGGAGTCGCCAAACAGCGCCATCCACTCCTCCAGGCTGCGATTACTGGTCAGCATCAGCGAGCCTTTCTGATAGCGCTCGTAAACGATGTCGTACAGATCGTCGGCCTGCTCCTCGGTCAGGGGCTTGAGCCCAAAGTCGTCGATGATCAAAAAATCATAGCCGCAGGAGTGCTGGATGCGGCGATCGCGGGAGAGATCGGCCCGGGCCGCTTCCAGAGTACGGAACAGGCGCGGAGCCTGGATGTAGCGCACGTCATGACCGCGGCGTACCGCCTCGTGTCCCAGAGCCAGGGCGATGTGACTCTTGCCCCCACCCACCGGCCCGCACAGGCAGATGTTTTCTTTGTTTTCCAGAAAGCGGCAGGTGGCCAGGTCATAGATGCGGCGCCGCTTGATGTTCGGGTTAAAGCCAAAATCGAACTCTTCGAGGGTCTTGATCTCGGCAAAGCAGGCTTTCTTGAGCCGGCGCGCAAACTTGGTCTGGGAGCGACGCTCCAGCTCATCCTGAATCAGCAGAGTCAGAAAGTCGACGTAGGCCAGTTGTCGTTTTTCGGCCTCCTTGAGCCGCACTTCCAGAGTGTCCAACAATCCTCCCAATCGCAGTTGCTTGAGCTGGTCGAGCAGATGTTGATAGTGACTCATGAGACCTCCCGTCGGTGCACGAAGTAACCCTGGGGACGGGCAAATCGACAAGCTGAGGCCGCCGGACTGGGGGGTCTACGAGGAGGTAAGGGCTGTCGGAACAAGCCTTTCGCCAGAATCTGCTTCAGAGAAGCAAAGCGGACATTGTCAAAGCGCAAGGCCCGCCGGCAGGCCTGATCCAGAGTGGCCGCTGGGTGGGACTCGGCCAGCCGCAGTACGGCCTGGGCCTTTCTCAGGTTGCGCATGGCGTGATCGCCAAGGACGCGCCGCACGTAGCGGCCCACTTCGCGACGCCAGCTCGTCGGACCGGCGCCGGCACCACTCGGGAGTCTGCTCCAGATAGATCCGCTTGTCGGGAGGATAGTCGGCCGTTTGGGTCTGCCAGGTTCCCGGTTCGAAGACCCGCACGTGGGTCTTGATCAACTGATGGTTCCGATACACCCGCACCAGCTTCAGGTCGGCCCGCACCCACAGCTTCTCTCCCCGGTAGGGATAGGGGACCGAGTAGTAGCACTTGTCCAGGATCAGATGGCAGTCCCAATGCACGGTGCATTGTTTCCACTGAGGCGCTTCGTAGGGTTGATCGGGCAGGGGCAGCAGCAGCTCGGCTTCTTCTCCAACAAACACCTCGTAGGGTTTGCGATGGGTGGTGCCATGCTCTCGCAGACCGACTTCCTTGAGACACCACTCCAGAGCTTTCTCGTTGGCCTCCTCGATATCCCGAAAACGACGCCCCGCCAGGATCTGCTGACGCACCACCGGCACACATCTCTCCACTTTCCCTTTGTGGCGAGCCATCTGCACTTTTGCCGGGTCGGCCACGAATCCATAGTGTCTTTCCAGTTCGGCGTAGGCCGGGTTGAGCGTCGGATCGTACAGATCGGGCTTCAGCACACCGTCTTTCAGATTGTCCAGGACAAGCAATCTTGGACCGCCTCGAAAAAAGGAAAAAGCACGCATGTGACAGTCCAGCCAAGTGGGGCTGTCCTGACGAAACACAAAGCGCACGAAGCGGTGGCGGCTGTAGCTCAAGATCATGATAAAGACCCAGGTCTTGCGCCGTTTGCCGGTTTCCGGATCTTGCATCAGCCCGGCATAGCCGAAGTCGACCTGGCCCTGCTCTCCGGCCGGCGAATGCATCCGTACCGTCACCGGCTTGCAAAGCGGCACGATGTGGCTGCGCACATAGCGGTAGACGCTCATGTAGCTGACCTTCAACTCGTGCTGCTCCTCGAGCAGCCGCTGTACCTGCTGAATGGTCATATCAGGCTGCTCAAGCCACTCCTGGATCTGCTGGTGGTAGAGGCGGATCCGCTCCCGGGCCGGTTGTTCGAAAACCGCCACCTGGACCACCGAGGCCACCATCCGGGCCAGCTCCTCCTGTGGCGGCAGGAGCTTCTCTCGGCTCAAGCCTCTGGCCATGAAAAGCCGCAGATACTTGCGAATCGTCTTGCGCGAGATCTGCAACGAGTCTCGGATCTGGCGGATACTCCGTCCTCGGTGCCATTGGTAAACCAACTCCAGGTACTCTTCCATCCTCACGTTCCTTCTGGCCATGCTTCCTCCTGCGGAAATCCTTGTTGGGGTTCCGCAGAAAGATGGCCCTGGCCTCTGTCACGAAATGATCAGGTGGGGAATTACCTTGGTGAAACCCTGGGGGAATTACCCTGGTGAAAGGGTGGGGGAATTACCTTGGTAAATCAGCCGCCCAGGTGGGGGATATACCATGGTGACCGACACCCTCACAGAAAATTGAGTCTTAGGAGCGTGTTGTTGCATAAATCGCTTGCGGGCGGCGGCTTGTCTCTGACCGGGCGGGGGTGTAAGCATGAGGAATGACGCCGAATCAATACACGTTCCAGTACCGAGTCCGCAACTGGCCAGACTACAATCGGGCGCTGATCGCAAGAGGTCGACTGACTCTTTGGTTCGACGAAGAAGCAGTCGTAGCCTGGCGGAATACGGACCGGCAGAGAGGTCGCGGCGCGCCGAGGGTCTATTCCGACACGGCCATTCAGTGTGCCCTGGTGTTGAAGTCGGTGTTTCAGCTCAGTCTTCGATCGACACAGGGCTTCGTTTCTTCGCTCCTGGAGTTGCTGAGACTCAATCTGCCGGTTCCGGATTACAGCACGCTCAGTAGACGACAGAGTTCCTTGACGGTGTCCTTGGGCGTCGGTCCGAGCAGCCGACCTCGCCACGTTGTCGTGGATGCCACCGGCCTGAGAGTCTACGGCTCGGGTGTGTGGCACGTTAGAAAGCATCGATCTGGTCGCCGCAGAGCCTGGCGTAAGTTGCACCTGGGTGTCGACGAGACGACGAAAGAGATTGTGGCGGTGGAGGTCACGCCCAGCCGGGTCCACGACAGCCGTATGTTGCCGAGATTGCTCTCCCAGATTCCGGGTCGCATCGGTCAGGTCTCCGGCGACGGGGCCTATGACACGAGGGCCTGCTATCAGTCGATATTGGACCGGGACGCTGTGGCCACCATCCCGCCTCGGTGCAGTGCACGGCTGAGTGGAACTGTGGCCCCTCCCGACTGGCGTATGATGCGCGATGCTCATCTACGAGAAATCAGGAGACTTGGTCGCTATGAATGGCGCGTCTCCAGTGGTTGCACCCGGCAAAGCCTCGCAGAGAACGCGATGTCGAGGTTCAAGACGCTGTTTGAGCCTAAACTCTCCGCCCGACGATTCGACAATCAACGGGTCGAGGCCATCATCAAATGTGAGGTGTTGAATCGGATGTCAAGTCGGGGCATGCCGGAGTCAGTGCGAATTCGATAGCAGTCCAACAGGACTGGGATCGCTCCGTGACCCGACCGGAATTGTGCAACAACGTGAGTCGCCGCTACTAACTTGCGCCTGGAACCTACGATTGCCTTAGAAAGGAAATTAGGACTGCTGTCTTCAGAGTTTTCAAAGGAAGAGTTGATCCGAGCCTATGCCCAAGAGATTTTAGATGCGTCAGATCTACAGCGTCAGATAAACGCGGAGATCGGACCAGCTGTTGAAGTGCTCCCAGGTCTGGTCGGAATGCTCGAGCAGGGAGCTAGAGAATGGCTCGATTATGCAAAAAATGTTGAAGTTGCTGTTGCGGCACAGAAGAAGGCAAACGAAACACTTCCGACCGCTCGAGGGTTTCGATCTCGTGGAGTCCCAGGAGTAGGCCAGGGTCGAAATACAATCTTCGATCCGATTCTCGGCCCTCTTCCAAAGGCACCTGTCGAAGAGCAGCTAAGGGCTATCAACAAGCGGGTGAAGACGATCGACCGTCTCAACAGCTCGGCTATTCCTGCAACCGCCAAGCTGCAGAAACTCAAGGATGCTGCCAAGCTTCTCGAAAGCGAAATTCCGCTGTTGACTTTTGAGATAGATGACCTTAGATCAAAGGGTCTGAAGGACAAAGAGATCATGGAACTGCTTGGGGATCGAATCGGGAAGGTCGGAGACGCTGCTAACTTTCTGTCCCTTGAGGATATTCCTGAGAATATCAAGGCGCTGATCAAATGGGGAAACAGCCGAAGCCCAAGACGTATCACAAAGTAACCGTCTTTTCTTTCGGCGACCGCGCCAAGGCCTAAACCCCGTACCAACTAGCCCGACCGCCTCTCTCAGGGCGGTCTCTTCATCTAAACAGACACATCATCCCGCCACTCCTCCCGTTGTGGACAACCCCCTCAGCTATGCTAGATTAAAGGTCAAATAAAGACGTTATTATCCATTAAATCCTCGCTTTCAGCGGGGGGCTGAAACGGGCTATGGAGAACCTCTGGCATGTCCACCAACCTGGTCCCTGTCACACCTGGAGAGCTCCAATCCATCGAGCAGCTGCCGACGCTCATCCGTGACTTTGGCAAAGCCGCCCACTTTGCCTACCAGGAGTTTTTCTACGGCAAAATTCGCAATCCCTACACACGCCTCGCCTATGAGCGGGCCGGGCGGCGGTTTTTGAGCTGGTGTAAGAAAAAGAGTCTCGAGCTCCAGCAGATCTCGCCGGGGCACGTGGGTGTCTACGTCAACCAGCATCCGGGTGCCGTAGCCAGTAAGAAACAAACCCTGGCCGCGCTCAGGCATTTTTTCGACGGGCTGGTGACGCGCCACGTCATCATCCTCAACCCAGCCCATTCAGTGCGTGCCGAGCGCTACCAGGTCTTGGAAGGAAAGACTCCGGAGATCACGGTCAAGCAAGCTCGAAAGCTTCTGGGCTCGATTGACCTCTCAACCGTGATTGGGCTTTGCGATCGGGCGGCCATTGCCGTCTTGATCTACACAGCTGCCCGGGTGGGCGCGGTGGCCAAGCTCCAGCGTCGGCACTTTTACTATGCTGGCGAGCAGTGGAACCTGCATTTTGACGACAAGGGCGGCAAGTCCCGCGAGATTCCGGTCCGTCATGATCTGGAGCGCTACCTGTGGGACTACCTGGACGCAGCCGGCCTCCGGGACGCGCCAAAAAAGACTCCCCTGCTGCGGACGGCTGTCCGCGGCAAAAAGCAGCTGGGCGAAAACGCCATGCGGGCTCATGACCTGTGCCGGATGGTCAAGCGGCGCATGAAAGCTGCCGGGCTGCCCTCGCGGCTCTCCCCCCACTCCTTTCGCGTGGCCATCATCACTGATCTTCTCGAGCAAGGGGTACCACTCGAAGACGTGCAGCAGCTGGTGGGGCACGCGGATCCGCGCACCACGCGGCTTTACGACCGACGCCAGCGGCGCATCACGCGTAATATTGTGGAGAGGATTTCGATTTAGTTCGCACCAACCCATCGGGGTATGAGACGTTGGGGCAAGTTTTTCGATTCGCACTCTGGTCATCCGAGGCCAAACCATCATGAGCGCTGAAAACAACGTGACGAGCGGCCTGCGGAAGGTGGTTATTATTTGGCCCCTGGTGAGGGTCAGCCACCGTTTCTTGTTTCGCAATCTGGGCGCTTTCCTTCAATTGGGGTGGATGCCGATCCTGGTTAGCTATGTAACCAGAAGTCTACTAGCAGACGGCAGACCTACCACAACCTGGTACTTCCTCGCTCTATTATTGGGACTCTGGCTTCAAGTCTGGTTCCTAGTACGCTGGTATCGACTGGTACTGCTCAACCGACGCGAGACCGGCTTCCAAGGCTTGTGGGCTCGGCGCAATCTGCATTTTCTAGGATACTACCTACTGTTGGACCCAATGATTCTCGTCCTGGCGGGGTTCGCCTATCGCGGTTTCACAGGGACACCCCCGGGAGTTTATTTCCCTTTCCTGGGGTTCCTCTTTCTGTACCGGCTAGTTATGTTGCGATTCATTCTCATTCTGCCGAGTGTGACTTTGGAGGCCCCCTTAGGTCTGCAAGGAGCCTGGTCCCACATGACGGGCAATACTTGGCGCACCATCGGCGCTTTGATTCTGGTCGGAATCATTCCTGCAACTCTTTTTATTCCGGTGGGTTTGGGTTCTCGTCAGTTGACCTCCTTCCCTGTCGTTGTCCAAGCCCTAAAGCTCCTGAGTTCGCTCATTTTCTTCCTATGGACTGCCATCAGCGCGACTGCAATCTCGAAGATCTATCAAGGGTTGGTCGAAGGCGACATGCTGACCATTCCCCCGTGTGACGCCTCTCAGAGGCGATTTTAGCGGTCTCTCACAAAAAACAGGTCTCGGGATCCCGAACCCAAAATTCTCCCCTCGAGGATGGCCGTCATTGCGAGATCCCAACCTGGCCCTTACCCTCAGTACCCCCTGAAATTGACGGATTCTCCGGGTTTCGCTACGCTGAGAACTGATCAGCATCAACTCTCCCCTACCCCATGAAAGTCCAATACTCTGATTACCAAGGAGGGTCACTGAACAATTATCAGTACACCGTATTTTTTGAACCCCAGGCCGACGGCAGCTTCAACGTGATCGTGCCGGCGCTTCCTCAAATCTAAAGCTTTGGCGAGACAATCGAGGAAGCGCGGGAGATGGCCAGAGACGCCATCCACTCTTACCTGGAAACCGCTATCAAACACGGCGAGCCGGTCCCCGAGGACGCCGAGCTCACCAACTCCCTTTCCTAACCCATTTCAACTCATTAGTCGCCCGCCCCCGTTCTTCAAAGGACGGGGCTTTTCATTGCTGCTCACAGGTCTTGGCAGTGTAGCAGCCACCCCACCGTATCAAGGCTTCGCAAGGGAGAACCCCTAACGGGGATTAAAGGCTGCGAAGCCTCAAGCCTGACGGTGACACGGCGGGGCCCGAACGCACGAAAACAATCCCTCCAGATTCTGGCTTTGCCGACCTCATCGGTAAGTGAGAAGAGCGGAATTCAACAAAACAGTTATACTGTTGCGTTTTAATCAACCCTTTTAAGGACCCCAACGAAAACCCATAACTTCCCTGCCCTCTTCCGGCAGATCATACTCATCGGGAAGCCGATTTCCCTCGGACACAGCCACTAGCTGGTCGCCGAGCTGTGCCGTGAACGGGAAGTCATCGAGGGTGAGGGAGACAGGCAGACAGATCGAGTGATTGCCGCTGCCTGGATAGAAAACAAAGCGAACCTGGGTGAGAAAGGCGGTGTCGGTTCCGGAGACAAAACGAAGGTAACTCACGAAACCCTTTTGTGCGCCGTAGCTCAGCTGGACAGAGCAACGGATTTCTAATCCGTAGGTCCCAGGTTCGACTCCCAGACTCACTCACGAATTGGAGTTTTTGGAGCGCCCCCGAAAGGCGATTGAAGCAGGTCTGGGTCTACTCAGAAGGCTCCCCGAAGAAAAGAGCCTGAGACTATTTTGATCTCAGATCCCGGGTGCGCATAGGGTGCGGAAAGTGCGCCTTACTGACCCTTCCTGACCGCTCCTGACACCCCTGTAAATCCGCAAAGCACCGTAGATAAAGGATACTCAACAGAATTCCCAAGCTGGACGTCGCGGGTTCGATTCCCGTCTCCCGCTCCACCTTTGTTTTCAATGAGTTACAGTGATGTGATTTTGCTTGGGGGCCGTTTGCTGTGCTCCGTTAAGAAATCGAGTGGCACTTAAGTCTTTTTTTTCAAGAGCTTCCAGCTAGTTTTCTTGCTCCGTTAAGCGATTCAGAGTGTTTTCTAACCGGTTTACGGCCGCCGATCGCTTGCTGAGAGCGGTGGTTGTGAAGACATACAGTCTCAAGACTCAGGAACCTGGGCGCAGGCCGAGTGCACGCAGTGACTCGAGTGTGAACTGACCTTCGGGCAGGCCCTTGGAGCGCTGGAAGGCCTGCATGCCGTTCACGGTCCCTTTTCCAACGATCCCGTCGATGGGGCCACTGTAGTGGCCAGCTGAGCCGAGCGCTCGCTGGACGTCCCTGATCATGGCTTTGGTCATGTTGGTTTCACACAAGATCGGCTGCCATTCCATGTGACCGTCCGATGTGCGAACCGTGTTCGTTACGGTCTGGTGCTCGGCAGGAATCTCGATCGTGTTCACCCGGGGAGGCTCAACCATATTGTGCACGCGCACCGTGTCGTAGACTGCCGGGATAGCTACCTTCCTGATAGTTGGCGGATCCGCGATCACCTGTTTTCGAACGGTCTTGTACGCGCCCGGAATCTCAACTTCTCTGGTCGTGGCCGGGCTTTTCAAGACGCGCTTGGTCACGGTCTTGTAGGTGGCCGGCACCTCGACCAGACACATGATCTCGCCGGTAGCATTGTCCACCTTGGAGATCGGGCCTTTTCCCTTCTTCCAGACGGTGTGCGCGGGCCGATCCAGTACCTGCTCGGTCACAGGTTCAAAGGTGGCGGGCACTTGAACCACCTTCTTGGAAGCAGACTTGACCAGAATCCGCTCTTCGGTCCGCCGATAGGTTGCCGGAACGACTTCTATCCTCTCAGTCGCTTCTTTGACCAGAACTCTCTGTTCAGCCCACTCGAACTGCGCAGGACTGATCTGCTGGCGGGTGTAGGCGGCTCTCCTCAAGACCGTCCTGGTCTCGGTGCTGTATTGAGGTGGAACGAAGACGCGCGCGTAACACTCGCCCGGTTTGGCGTTGGGGGGCAACAGCTCCTCGGCCTTTTCGTGATGATCAGCCGCCTGCACGGGCGTGGACACCGCCACCAAAAAAGCAAATGCAGTCGCAAACAGTACTCTCTTCATTTTCCTGACTCCTGTGTTTGTAGATTCGCATTAAGTGACTCAGCGCTTCGAGTGGCTCTAAAGCAAGGCACGTGCCAATGCGTCTCCAGAATGGGATAAACTACTGCTGAGACTAGACTTGTCTCATTTTAAAAGGATTCCAAGTCACTTTGGGAGGTCAGTAATTCTTACGTAGCGAGGGTCGCCGACTGCAAGAACTACGGGTTCTGTGTCGCGATTGGAGGGGCTTCAGATGAGACACACAACCAGGGCGAAGGGTGATGGCCACACCTGGCGCCTGCCCCAACTGCGCCCCCAACAGCTTTGGGAAATACTTCGACGAAGACGTTTTCCGGTCGCCTCAAGTTCGTTCTGCTCCGATTTGAGTTCATCCGCCATAGCGCCAGCCCGGATTATGCAAGAACCGTAGTTCGGTGTTGAAAAACGACTCGAGAAGTGGCCCAACTCGGAAGCGGGCAGGTGTGACAGGCGGATTTGCGAAGAATATGGGTTGGCGAGGCGTCTGAGTGGTTTGGGGAGTGAATTTCAGACAGATCTGGGCCTGGATGAGTGTCGGAAGCGGTTTTTCGGGGGAGCTGGGAAAAGCTAACTGGAGTTGAGGCGACTCAAGACGAGGTGGAAGAGGGGTTGTTCGGGAAAGGCTGAGGAAAGATGGACCCAGATGCGTCGAGTGGTTTGTCGGATCCGGGCCCCAATCTTGAGGATCCGACGACGTAAGGTTTCGATTTCGAGCTTGTGCCAGGGGGTTCCGTGAAGATAGTCGCGCAGGCGAACGAACATCTGGTAAGCCAGTGCATGCAGGAGGAGTCGAAACTGATTGGCCAGGAATCGATGACAGCTGAGTCGGTCCATGCTCAGATGATTCTGTGAAGGCCTTGATGAAGTTCTCGGTCTGCCCTCGGTTTGTGTAGTGGTCATAAAGTGATTGGGAGCAGAGATCGTCCCGGTTGGTAACTACAAAGCGACGATTGATCCCACGCTGATCGACCTCCACTTTGACAATGACGCGACGGGATCGATCCCAGCTGTGGGCTCGATAAAGAAACTCGTCAAACTGACGCTGTTTTTCCTCCAGCTCAAGGAACCTTTCCCGAGTCGAATCCAGCAGGGGCTCGACCACTCGCTGCAGGCGAGGGTTTCGGCTTAACCCGATGACATATTGGAGTTTATTCTCTTCACATTCACAGAACTCGTAGAGCCGAGGCGTGGCAAAGCCGCTGTCGGCCCGAATCTCAATCTCGACATCCGTCCCCACTGCTTGTCGGATGGCCTCCACGACTCGCTTCAGAATGGGCACGATGTGAGAGGCAGCCCCCTTGTTGCCAGGTCTCAACACGGCACAGACCAGGTCTCCCGTGTCGGCATCGAAGATCAGCAAAGGATGCAAAATGTGGTTTCGGTAATACCCGTGGTAGAAGGAGAACTCCTGTTGGCCGTGAGTGTGGTCGTCGGTACTGTCCAGATCCAGGATGATCTTGCTGGGACGTCTCTTCTTCAGGGAGCGCACATAACGGCCTAGCAGCCACCGGCTCAGACGCATCAGATCCTTCTTGGTGACGGAGTTCTCCAGGCGGGAGAAAGTCGGCTGGGTGGCCAAATCGGGATCGCTCTCTGGCAACTGATCACAGACTGTCTTGAGCATCGGATCCGAGCGCAGCGTATCGGCGTCGTTACAGTCTTCGTAGCCGGCCACGATCTGCAAGACTCGTTGTCGGATCAACTTCAACAGGTCATGACGAATGTAGCGTTGGTCTCGACTTTCCGAAATACAGGAACTGAAGCCCTCGCACAATCGATGTTGACGATCCAGCGATCCAAACAACAACCATCCTGCGTCGGAAGTGAGGCTCCCCCCATCAAAACGAGCCGTGATGTTTCTGTGGCTATGAAATGGCAGGGTATTCTGGCAGACTGTTTTTGACATTGCCGTAGCTCCTGTTTAGGGTCTTTGTTTCTCTAAACCCTTTTATATCAGAGAGCTACGGCCTTTTTTCTGGGCCCACATCTCACTTGAATTTAGATCTCTTGCATAACCCGGGCTGGGGTACTCTCAATGCCATCGACCTGAACAGCGGAAGGATACTGTGGAAGGTCCCGCTGGGTGAATTCGAGGAATTGACCCTGCAGGGGATCCCCGTCACCGGAACGCAGAACTATGGCGGTCCCGTCGTGACGGCCTCCGGACTTCTTTTCATCGCGGCTACACCGGACGAGAGATTCCGTGTTTTCGACAAAAAACCCGGCCAGCTTCTGTGGGAAACTCGACTGCCCGCCGCAGGATTTGCGACCCCGGCTACCTATTCGGTGGACGGCAAACAGTATGTCGTGATCGCCTGTGGGGGAGGCAAGCTGAAGGCCCCATCGGGCGACACGTATGTGGCCTTCGCCCTGCCAGCCCACGGGCCGCCGGAGTAGCAGGGCGCCTCTCTCAGCGCCGGATTCCGCCGGATCCTGTCTCCAGCAGCGTTGTCACCTCAGCGGCCGAGGTCGTGACCATGTCGCCTTTCTGACTCAGGGCCAGAGCCGCTAGAACGGTGCCGTAGCGAAGGCCCTTCTCCAGATTCCCGTCCAGCCAGCCGTGGAGAATACCTGCAGCCAGGGCATCGCCTGCCCCGATGGGATCGACGATCCGGACCGGCAGGGCCGACTGCTCATAAAAGGATTTTCCGTCCCAGGCCAGCACACCCTCGGACTCCCGTGAAATCACGACCAGACCGGCCTGGCTGAGCTGCCTCAGGTTCCGCGCGACCTCGCCCGCATCGCCACCGCATCCAAACACCCTGGAGGCGTCATCCTGCCCGCAAATCAGAATCTCCGCCTCCTGAATCAAGGGAGTCAGGGTGGTACGAGCCAGGTCAGCCGACCACAGACCCTCCCGGTAGTTGACGTCGAAGCAGACCGGAGTGGAATGCTCTCGGGCCAGCCGGACAGCCTCCGAGACGACACCCAGGCAGGAGTCGGACAGAGCCGGCGTAATTCCTGTGAGGTGAAGGATTCGGCCGCCCAGCAGATACTCCCAGTCAACCTGGTCGGCCGACAGGTTGGCCGCGCAGGAATCAGCCCGGTCGTAGATCCCTCGCACCGGCCGGGGCGGTGCTGCAAGCTCCACAAAATAGCTTCCGATCCTTCCCTTCCGGCACCAGGTGACGGCTTCAAGATTGACTCCCGCCAGCCTCAGCCGGTTGGCTACCAGACGGCCCATGGGACTGGAGGGCAGGGCTCCTGTCCAGGCACAGCTCCGGCCCAGCTGGCTGAGCGCCACCGCCATATTGGCCTCCGCCCCTGCCGGGCCGACCTCGTAGCGGGAGGCACTTTCGAGGCGCTCTCCGGCAGGAACGCTGAACCGTATCAGCGCCTCTCCAAGGGTGGTCACATCAAAACGGTATTCAGGATCCATCTTCACGGTCCCAGGCCTCCCGAAACGCGCGTGCTCGAGATCGAACTTCCGCCACCTTCTGGTCCGGCCCGCTGATCAGGGCGCTCCCCACGCCCACAGCGGCGGCTCCAGCCCTTACAAAGCCGGCCAGGTTGCGGGGGTCAATGCCTCCCGTGGGAACGAACTCGACGTCGTCCAGCGGCGCCCGAAGGGCTTTCAGGTAGCCGGCACCCAAAACGTCGGCGGGGAACAGTTTGACCCAGCGACAACCGGCCCGGACGGCTGTTTCAACCTCAGTCGCTGTCAGAACCCCGGGCACATGAAGTACACCCCTGCGAACGGCCCGCTCGCCACACTCCGGATCCAGGTTCGGCGCCACGGTGAAAACAGCCCCGGCCTCCAGTGCCAGATCCTGGTCGTGAACCGTCCGAACCGTCCCGGCGCCCACCAGGAGTTCCCGGGTCTGGAACTCCCTGCGGAGAGCTCGAATCGCCTCCACGGCAGAGGAACTGTTGAGCGTGATTTCCAGTACGGAGACGCCGCTCGAAACAAGCGTTTCGGCGATGCGCACAATCCGATCCACCCCAAAGTCCCCGCGCAGTATGGCAATGATCCCCTCCTGTCTGATTCGCTGGGTCGTCTCATCGATGTGGCTGGTCGTCTTCTCAATCATCCGGCTCTCATCGCCAGTTTACTACGCGCTGGGGGGGGATGACGCGCTGCGCAAAATCCCCCCAGCGCGCGAATCACAGCGCGCGAATCACAGCGCGCGTGCTGGTGTCAATCTAGCGGATGTCTAAGATCGAAATCTCGGGAGGCACTCCGAAGCGGACCGGAAGAATACTGGTCCCGAGCCCGGGAGTTACGAAGAGGTAGTGTCCTCTCTCCTCGATGATCCCCGAGGCATACCGCCGACCAAAAACGGAAGGCACGATGGGTGGTCCGATGAAGGGGAAGGCCACCTGTCCACCATGAGTATGTCCGGCCAGGGTGAGATCCACTCTTACCGGCATTGCCGGGAAGATATCCGGGTTGTGAGTGAAGGCGATCACAGGCAAGTCAGGCGGCACTTTACTGAGCGCGCCTTCCACGTCGTGGTCGCCCTCCCAGTAGTCGCTGATTCCGACCAGCCAGAGGTCGAGACCGGGCCGCACGAGATGAACCGCTTCGTCTTCCAGGACGGCGATCCCGACCTCTTCCAGCTCCCGGCCAACCTGCTCGGCACCCCACCAGTGGTCATGGTTTCCCAGGACGGCGTAGACCCCGGCCCGGGCGCTCAGGCGCGCCAGTATGGGCGCGATCTCGCGAGGGGTCACCCGGCTACCCCCCAGCACACCCTGAATGACGTAGTCTCCCGCCAGCAAAACCAGGTCCGGTTGGGAGCGGTTCGTCGTTTCGACGATTTCCTCGAGTTTCCCCAGAGTGTTGAAAGGTGACCCTACGTGGAGATCTCCCAGCAGGACAACTCGGAGAGGAAGATTGTTCTCATTCCACTGCGGCAATGAGAGGGGATAGGAGCGGACCACCAGCGACGACGGTTCTACATAGAAAGCCCAGCCACAGAGCACCAGGCCGAGAACCAGCAGCAGGAAGATCCCCCACTTCATGCTCCTGCTCATACACCCGTCCTTTGACGGCGAAAGAGCGGAAAAGGTTCCTTACAGGCTGACAAGCTGCCAGCCTGACACCAAACGGCGCGAGCAATAACGAACCTCACACCGGAAACTGCTCAGTGTCGCGTCAGTAGGAAGTACACCACGTACACCCAGGAGAAGAAGCCGTGCAGAATCGCCCACAATACCGACTGGTGGAGTGACCAGGAGATAGCGATAGCCAGGGCTGTACCAAATCCCACGCCCGATCGAGCGACATCTCTTGTGTTCATTCGCAGCACCTCCTATCCGGACAAGAATAATGGGCCCGGGCTCAGGTCACAAGCGGGGAGCGAAGGCCGTACGTGAATCCAGAACTCGGAACCTGAAACGTTGAGGGTGGAACCCCACGGGTCAGTCGAACAGCCGGATCCTGATTGCCCGGTAGAACACTTTGCTCTCCGGATCGTGACCCTGCAGCGCCACCGTTCCACTGGAAAGCGTGCGGCCCTCCCTGCCCTCCGGGCGTTGCGGCTCGTCGGGCTCCACATAGTCGACCACCGTCTCTCCGTTCACCTGAATCGTAATGCGCTTGCCCCTCACCATCACACTCTCCGTAAACCATTCATGGTCCCGGGCTTTGGTCTCGGCGACATCTTCGATGGCGTAAAGGCTTCCGGTCACACGCCAGTCTGTGTGTGAATTGTTGACCTGGGCTTCGTAGCCCCGAGACGGCCACCCTTCGTCGTTGAATTCGGTGTGGAAAAAGATCCCCGAATTCGACCCCGGGGTGGTCATGATCTCAGCCTCGAGTTCGAAGTTCCGGAAGTCGTGGTTCGCGAAGGGGCCAGTGTAAAAGAGGTGGGCCCGCGGGCCATGCACCACGATCAGGCCGTCTTCGACGCGGAACGTCTCGGGATTCTCACTGGCTGTCCAGCCCTCCAGGCTCTTGCCGTCGAAAAGGGATGTGAACTTACCGCCCCCCCCTACACTGTGGGCTCGCGGTTCTGCAGGCGTCTGTTTCGGAGCAGTTTCCGTGCCGCCTGAGCAACCGAGCACCCATATGGAGAGTACAGCCCCCAGGATTCCCTTCATCGCGCTTCTCCCGTCCCAGTTCAAGGTTCCAGATTCGAAGTGCAAAGTATAAGCTACAGATTCGCAACTCTGGAAGCGATGCCGAGTTCACAGAGGGTGTTGCGGAGCGGGATCGGTTGCCAAACTTGAGCGGCAGGGTTGGTGGAAAATGCTGGATTCTAGACTGCCTGGTTATGTGCTGCTCGGTTTGTGGTTCTGCACGGGCTTGCCTGAGCTCGACGCCCGCCCCCCTGCAGCGGCTCAAATCAAGACCCTGAGGGAGCTGAGCGGTTCTCTGGAGTCCCTGGCCCGGGGGGTGGGGCAGGCCACGGTGTTGATCTTCGCGGTTCGATACACGCCTTCCACCTTGCAGACCGGGGTTACGGGGGGACTCCTCATCGAGCAGCGCTCAACCGGTTCCGGTAGCCTCCTATCCTCCGACGGTTACATCATCACCAACTCCCATGTTGTTTCCAACGCCCGGATCGTACACGTGGTTCTGCCGACTCCCCTAGAGGAAAAAGAGAGTCCCGGATCCATCCTCAAGCCCGTGCGGAAGCGGGTTGTGGCTGAGATCATCGGGACCGATCAGGAAACCGACCTAGCCCGCATAGATCACCGATTTGGAAATGAAGGTGATTTTG
The DNA here is from genome assembly GCA_965205615.1 of Acidobacteriota bacterium. Lineage (GTDB taxonomy): Bacteria > Acidobacteriota > UBA6911 > RPQK01 > CBDAPI01 > CBDAPI01. Next base: position 178,190 of record CBDBHK010000025.1, read on the forward strand.
GCAGGCCGGAACGGTTTTCTGAGAGTTTCGCTATCGATCCGGTCCAGGTCGAGTGATGCGGTGGTGTGGATGGTCGTGAATGGAGCGTTTTTCGGGTTCGGAAGAGCGTGACGGAATGTATTCAGGCAGAGCTCGGCCTGAGCGATGGAACGATTTCGTTTTTGGGGGCGTTTGATCGGGACAGACCTCAGCAGCGCAGAGGAATGGCCTGGAGGTTTCGAACGACGGCAGCGAAGACCTCGCTGTAGGGATAGGCTTCCGACATGGAGATCCAGACGTGGCGGACCGTGAGGCGGACCTGGGCGCCGATCTTGAGGAGCTTCAAGCGAATCGTCTGACACTGAGCGCGAGCCAGGGGGGTCTGCTTCAGTCCGAGACGACGCAAGGCGTGCATGAGCATGTAGGCGGCGGAGGACAGATACAGCCGGAGTTGATTGGCGCGCATCGTTGCCGCGCTGGTCCGGTCGGCGAACAGACCCAACTGCTGTTCTTTTATGCGGTTCTCCATGTCGCCCCGCGCACAGTAGAAGTCTTCGTAGAGCGCGCGGGCCCCCAGGCGTTCCGGCGACAGGGAGGTGACGACGAATCGGGGATTGGCGCCTTTGTCCAGGAACTCGGCCTTGCCGACGACGCGTCGCTCCGAGGTCCAACTGTGGCGAGTCCGGTAGCGGAAATCCTTGAACACCCGCGCCGGTCGCCCGGTGGCGTTGAACTCGGCTTCGGCCTGAGTCATCGCTTCGGCTCTCTCTGACTTGAGCCGATCATTGTTGGCCAACCCCATCACGTAATCCACGTGATGGTCTTCACACCAGCGGAGCAAGTCATCCCGGCAAAAGCCCGAGTCGGCCCGGATGACGATCGAGACCTCCGGCCAGCTCTGCCGAATCCGGCCGACGATCCGTTCCAGTTCCTCCACCGATCCCGCGGCCCCATCGATATTGGAACACCGCAACCGGGCGCACAGCAGATGCTCCCCCGAGAAGATGTACAGCGGGAGATAACAGTAGTGGCGGTAGTAACCGTGAAAGAACCGGCCTTCCTGCTGGCCATGGATCGGGTCGTCGGTCGCATCCAGATCCAGCACCATCTCCTCGGGCGCCGATTCGTGGGACTCCACGAAGGCATCCACCATCCAGCCGTCGATCCGGTCCGGGTCCATCGCGATCTTCTTGTACCGCTCCTGCTCATCGACCTCGGCGCCGGTCAACTCCAACCGGTTCAGCGTACACCTGCCCGCCAGCGCCTTCCCCCGATCTGAGGCCTGCCGCCGCCTCTCCCCCAACGGATCGGCCTTATTCACCGCCACCGCCAGCATCGGATCGGTGCGCAACTGATCATGATCGTTCAGATCCTCGTACCCCAGACAGAGTCCGTAGATGCGCTGCCCCAACAACTCCTCGACCGTGTGTTCGATCAACCGCGGATCCCGGTGATCCCTGAAACACTCAGCCAGTCCGGCTATCAGACCCGTCCCCCTCTCGACCTCTCGCAACAGCAGCACCCCTGCATCGGAGGTGATCTTCCCGCCGTCGAACCGCGCCTTCACTTTGCGTTGAAATAGTCCGTGAAATTCGAACCTGGCTTGTTTACACTCTGTTCTCATAAGGACCGCCTCCGTTTGCGTGTGAAAACGTTCATTCAAAACGCTTTATACCAAACAGGGCGGCCTTTTCAGGTCCCATCGGTGATCTATGCGGGTTAAGCCCCCATTCACCATATAGGACCCCAATATTGCTTGTCTGAATCGATGCAAACTACTATAATTAAAGGATATACAGAGAATAAAGGGAGCAAGGAATGGCCGACGTCAAGGGTGAGGATTTGAAGCTCGGTTTTGATGGCAGTTTGAGGCTCGAATTTCATGGGGCTAAGGTCACCTCGGATGCCGGGCTTTTCGCCTATCGTGATCTGGACGAGGCGTTGGTGTTATTCGATAGTGTTCCCTCCGTTTTTCACGATTCGCGGACCGGGCGCAACATCCAGCACGACCTCACGGCGTTGCTACGTCAATCGGTATACAGCCGTCTCGCTGGCTATGAAGATGTCAACGATGCCCATCGTCTGTCGGTTGATCCGACGATGCGAAGGATCACCGGAAAGAAGCTCGACAACAAGAATGCCGCCAGCGCCAACACGATGGGTCGATTTGAGACCCAGATGCTGTCTGTCGAGGACAACCTCCAAGCCCTTTCGGAAGTCAATGGTCGATGGGTGGAAAGAGCGCTGCAGAAAACAACTCATCGACGCATCATTCTGGATATGGACAGTTCAGCAAGTCCTGTCCATGGCCAGCAAGAAGCCTCTGGGTACAACGGCCATTTCGGATGCACCTGCTACCATCCCCTGTTTTGCTTCAACCAGTTCGGAGATTGCGAAGGTTCACTGCTTCGGCCCGGCAACGTTCACAGTGCGGATCGCTGGAAGGAGATGCTGGAACCAATCGTGGCTCGCTACGAGCGGAAAACAGTCCGCAAGTACTTTCGGGGTGATGCCGCCTTCGCCAAGCCAGAGATTTATGAATACCTGGACGAGAAGGGCTTTTTGTATGCCATCCGGCTTCCCGCCAACCAGGTGCTTCAAGAAAAGATCGAACACCTGCTGACCCGACCGGTGGGGCGCCCACCCAGAAAACCCGTTGTTTGGTTGGCCGATTTCAAATATCAAGCCGCCAGTTGGGACCGGCCTCGTCGGGTGATTGCCAAGGTCGAGTGGCATCGCGGCGAACTCTTTCCGAGAGTCGGTTTCATCGTGACCAACAGGAGCGCACGAGCCCAAGGGGTGGTTCACTTTTACAACGGTCGCGGCACGGCTGAGCAGTGGATCAAGGAAGGCAAGTATGCCTTGAACTGGACGCGGTTGTCCTGCCAGCACTTTGTCCCGAATCAGGTGAGGTTGGCTCTGTTTGTTTTGGCCTACAACCTGGGCAATTTTCTGCGACGTCTGGTCCTTCCCAGAAGAATCAAACACTGGTCCCTTCGCACCCTATTGAGCAAACTGATCAAGATCGGAGCGAAGGTGGTTCACCATAGTCGGATCGTGACGTTTCAGATGGCGGAAGTCGCGGTCAGCAAGGAGGTATGGGCCGAGATGTTGTCTCGGATTAACCGCTTGAGATGGAATACGGCTTAGCGTCCAGTGTTTCTGATCAAGTGGCTGGAGAGGTGTTTCCGCTTGTCGGATTTCGGCAAAGGCGCCTGGATACGCCAAGGATCAGAGGCCCTTTTCAGCCGAAATATGAGGAAAAACACTTGTTGCTTGGTTGGAGGGCTGATAGGTTTTGATTATTCGTCACAGGGGAGGTCGGAGGAACACGGATCCAAAGTTGATATGGGGAATGTCGGTTTACAACTTCGATCGTCTTCGACCCTCAGAACCCATCCACTCTCTACGCGGCTTCCAGGTTCGGCGGCGGCGTCCACAAGTCCGAGGACGGAGGCCAGACCTGGGAATCAAAGCGAGATTCCGTTCTGAGAGGATTCGAGCAAGTCTTGGACGTTGTGGTTGACCCGGTGAACCCTTCCAATGTCTACCTGGCCACTGAATTTCTCGGAGGCATCTTCTGGAGCGACGACGGTGCAGAGACCTGGAATGCAGCCAACGCCCTGGCGATCGTGAATGAACTGGGCATTCACCCGACCAACCCTTCGACTCTCTATGCCGGTCACTCCGGTGGCGTTTACAAGAGCACTAACCGGGCGCGAGATTGGGAGTTGATCGGTAACGGTCTCCCCAATCTCCTGAACTATACCTCTCTGGCCGTGGATCCCTCCGACGGTGGGACGGTTTATGCGGGTTTAGAGGAAATTAGAGGGAATGTTTGGGAGAAGTGTCAAAAATGAATAGAGCAGGACGATTTGCCTTGACAGTGTTGATTTTGATATTGGCTGGTGGAGCGCTGGCCGCCCAGCAACCGCCGGCGGCGGCGCCGACCACGACACCGACCGCCACTGGGCCGTCAAAGACAATGTTCATGAGCTTCAGACAGGCGATGTCTGAAACGGAAGAGGGCAAGCGGGAATTGGCCAAGATCCAGAACTACGTGGCTGAGCAGAACCGGGAGAGGGAGACGCGGACTCAAGAGCTGCAAAACCGCCAGCAGCAGTACCAAGAACAGGAGCGGGCACTGAATCCCCAGACTGCCGCCGAGATGCAGAGGGAACTTGCCAGGCTGGACTATGAACTGAAAAGGTTTGTGGAGAATATTGAGTGGGAGATCCGGGCCCTGCAGGGTGGACTGTATTCGACTCTGGGTCCAAGAATCCAGGGAATCGTAGAGGAGGAAGTGCAGGCCAAGGGCTATTCAGCCATCCTGTACCTTGATGTGCTGCTGCCCGAAGGTTCGATCTTGCCGATCGGCCACGTCAATCCCGCGTACGTAGTCACCCAGGACATCATCAGCCGTTACAACGTCAAGTACCCCGTGGCCGCTGCGGCTGCAAGCCCGCAACAATAAGTTGCCCGCGGTTCTGTTATCGTGGTGTCAAGGAACGTTGGGTTCTTGCCCTGTCCACTGAGCAGGCATCAGAGAACGGTGTAGGAGCCGCACACTTCCATGCGGCGATCTGATCGGACCTCGGAGGGTCCTTCTACACCCCTGTCTAGACGCGGCCTGGCGCCCGCGGTTCTGTTCTTTTGTTCCCGTCACCCTGTCCGTGGACGATCTTTACCCAGAACCCAGAACCCAGAACCCCGCAAAGCGTGCGCGGGTTGACCTTCCAGGTACCCTGTTGTTAAATCCACCGTTGATAGTGACTCATAAGACCTCCCGTCGGTGCACGAAGTAATCCTGGGGACGGGCAAATCGACAAGCTGAGGCCGCCGGACTGGGGGGTCTACGAGGAGGGAAGGGTTCTGAGGGTATTACGTTCAAATTTCTCCTTAACCTCCTCGAAATGACAAGGGAAAAGTGACCCGGCGTGATCACGCAATAGTGAACCCACCTGGTTAAAGGTTGTTGTAACTGATCCCGGGAAATGATCTTCTCGAGTTCCTGAAGATCCAGATTAAGACGCTTGAACAGCGACAAAATCAGTAGCATCAGGGCGCAAATCCGCCCCTGCAGACCCCGCGGCGTTCCCACACCCAGGCTCTGACGCATCAGCATCCCCAGATTGAAGGCGCTCACCTGGATCAGCAGTCGCTTCAACACATTCTCATGTCCCCGTACATGCAGCCGTCTCATCCCTCCGCTCCCGTACAGATGCGCACAGGGGTCGCTCTAGCCCGCATAGATCACCGATGAGGACCTTAAAAGGCCGCCCTGTTTGGTATAAAGCGTTTTGAATGAACATTTTCACACGCAAACGGAGGCGGCCCTTATGAGAACAGAGTGTAAACAAGTCAGGTTCGAATTTCACCAACTATCTCAACGCAAAGTGAAGGCGCGGTTCGACGGTGGAAAGATCACCTCCGATGCAGGGGTGCTGGGGCATGAGCCGCAGTGGTGTTAAAAATTACTCTAAGCGAGGTCGCTGGTCCCGAAATCGGGCGTCGAGGTCGACGCGAGGGAGTGGACTGGCTTGGGGTTCGGGGTGGCCAAAAACCTCATTGTGCGAGTCTCTATTTTGGCCAGGTTTTACGGGCCTTCTCGGGGTCGATTCCGGCATGGCCATAATCTATACCTTTTGGCCATGACTGTGGCAGTCGTTTCCGAGGTCCAAGTCCCGAAGAACGGGTGCTTTAGCAGCGGAAGGGGTGCCGGGAGTTACTCCAGGATGGTCACACACGGACCCTTAGAGTAATTTTTCACACCGTTGCGGCTCAAACCCCGTGCTGCTGTTGCGAGAGGTCGAGAGGGGGACGGGTCTGATCGCCGGACTGGCTGAGTGTTTCAGGGATCATCGGGATGCGCGGTTGATCGAACAACACGGTGGAGGAGTTGTTGGGGCAGCGCATCTACGGACTCTGTCTGGGGTACGAGGATCTGAACGATCATGATCAGTTGCGCACCGATCCGATGCTGGCGGTGGCGGTGAATAAGGCCGATCCGCTGGGGGAGAGGCGGCGGCAGGCCTCAGATCGGGGGAAGGCGCTGGCGGGCAAGTGTAGGCTGAACCGGTTGGAGTTGACCGGCGCCGAGGTCGATGAGCAGGAGCGGTACAAGAAGATCGCGATGGACCCGAACCGGATCGACGGCTGGATGGTGGATGCCTTCGTGGAGTCCCACGAATCGGCGCCCGAGGAGATCGTGCTGGATCTGGATGCGACCGACGACCCGATCCATGGCCAGCAGGAAGGCTGGTTCTTTCACGGTTACTACCCCCAAAAACGAAATCGTTCCATCGCTCAGGCCGAGCTCTGCCTGAATGCATTCCGTCACGCTCTTCCGAACCCGAAAAACGCTCCATTCACGACCCTCCACACCACCGCATCACTCGACCTGGACCTGATCGATAGCGAAACTCTCAGAAAACCGTTCCGGTCTACCAAAATCACCTTCATTTCCAAATCGGTGATCTATGCGGGCTAGAGGATCGACGATGCGCTTCGTGGAGGCATGAATCGCCTACCCACACTGCGAGCTCGGGGTGCCGCCGCATTTGAGCAAGCGTTTGCGCGCAGAATGTTGCGTCTACGAAAAACGGGAGAGCTAAACGCAACATCCTGTTCAAATGCCCCCGCTGGTCCATCCGGGCGAAGTCCGGGGCGCTTTCGACTCCACGGTCCAGCTGGTCGAGGAGCTGCAAGCCCCATCCTGGGCATAGCGCCCATGCGGGACGGGATTGCTCTTCAAGCTCGAAGTTTTCTATCCTGCCGCAGTAATCAGCGACCTTTCCGCCGCCGCGATGGTGGATTGGGGATCGGTAGCTGCACCCCCTGCAGTTGAACCGGCGCCCAGTTCTTCACATACATCGTGTCTAAATCAGAGTGGAAGATCTTGCTCGCAGGACCCTTCTCAATGGCTATGGTAACGAGGTGATAAAGCGTCAACACCGCCTCCTGCAATTCCTGGTTGGCCTCAAGATCTTCTACTTCAAGTCCTTGCCCACGGGCCTCGTCATGGTCGATTCGCCGCCCATGGCTCTTGTGACTCGTAGCGTCGTTGAAATGAAGCGCAGCTTTTTTTGCGAGGCCTTTCGCGTTTGGTTTCCCCTCAAACATATACTGTTCTAGCCATTTCGCGACCATTCTCTCGCCGTAATCAAGGGCATTCCTCGCCTCCTGTAGTAGCGCGGGCCCCATGGTCTGCAGGATGGGAAACCAAACTCCTGCCGCCGCAGCGTTTTGGAGGATCTCCTTCTTCGCCTCCTCGAACTGCTCCACGACGGCTCGCGCGGACTGCGACCGCTGTCCCGTCAAAAACTGCGGATCAATCGGACCAAGCTGACTCTGTCGGCCCATCACGATGCGATTGGCAGCCAAACTGATCATCGTGCCAGCCGACATGGCATAAGTTGGGACAATCACCTCAATGTCTGCGAACTTCGACCGGAGATAGGCCACGATAGTCTCGGCGGCATTCGTGACTCCTCCAGGCGTATGGAGCAACAGTGTGAGGTTCTTACTCCACGTCATGCCAAATATGACGGACATGAACGCGTTCACATCCTCGTGCGTAATCTGGAGGCGGTCAGCGGGTGCCTGGGGTTTCTGTAGAAACGCCGAGCTATAAAAGATAACGTGGCGGTTCCCGCGGAGACGGCCAATCTCCTGCAGGTACTTTAGCGACTCGGCCCGAAGAATTTTGACACGTGCCTCACCGTTGGGCAGGCTATCGAATTTGTCGAGCAGTTGGTTCCAATTTGGCATTTATCGTTAGTCGTGCATGCCACGGTTCTACTTGTCTTGCGAGATCGTCAGTGAGAGTGGGAGATCCGGGGACGGCGGTGCGACGAGCGATTCAACTGGGACAAACACCGCAGCGCTCTGGGTGATTTCCAGGTACTGCTCGTACTGCTGCTGTGCCTCGGCGAGCCGTTGGAATACCTGTTCGTCGTCGCGGCTTATCGGCTCCCCGCGGTCGTCGTTGGGGTTTATCGCCGTCACACGGTCGTCATTGGGGTTTGCCATTCGTACTCCTTAGCTGATCCGAGATTCCATTTTGGCCGCCCGGATGAACACGCACTATACACCCACCCGTTCTCCGCACGTCCAGATTTCGAGGCTTCGCGGATCGCCTGGAAGCGACCCGGCCAGATCGGCGATGATTTCACCAACAGGACCAGACCGTCTCGTTTTTTCTTCATGGCCTTCTCCTGTCTCCTCAATCTTCGTTACAGATAAAGATCCACCGAACCAACCCTTGTTTGCGCTGCATGGCTCATTCTCCCATGTTTCTCAGACAAAACAAGGGAGAGCTGACGTATCTTCACTGGCGCGGGTCCGGGCCTGGCTTGATGCCTGTGGCATTGAGGCCAGGCCGCTGTTCCGATCATTGCACAAAGGAGTGTTTTTGCAACGATCCGGCGACGACGTGTTCCCAAGGACTTAGGCGTTGCGAAACGGTATTGCCGAATCAAAGTGGCTTGGCGATACCTTTCTGCAATGTTGATCGGGTACGGTCTATGAGGGGCGGCCGAGAGGATTCATTCAGTCTTCAGTCTCGGTGTACAGAGGCAAAGGATCTATCGTCTGCCAACCTCTATTAGGAGCTCCGAAATAGTGGTGAATGGTGTACCCATTCGTCCGGTACGGATAGGCGCCGCGACGACGGAATGCGTTGGTGACCTTCTTCGACGGATGCTTCGTGGCATCTTTTGAGGCAGAAACGAATGCTGTTCGGGTCTTCTTGTCCTCGCTGAGCTTTGGGCCAAGCAGGCGGTTGAGCAGTGTCGGCCCCACGTTGTGATGGCTTCCGTGGTGCGGAATCTGGAGGAACTTGAAGTTCGAGACCGGAAAGCCCTGCAAATCCAGATAGTCAAGAACCCCGTTTAGCGCCGGTTCACCAGCATCTCCGCTCAGTAGCCACCACTCCGAGTCCGAAGCCTTCACAGCGAGAACGACGCTGCTGTTGTTTTCCGCCGATGTGTCGCATTCGTCGCTTAAGGTCTCGACATTCCAGTCTTCCACCCTATTCTTGGCTGCCTCAACCACCTTTTGGAAAATGCTCGACTGAACCTCCGGCTCTGGCGTGCTGCGAAAATCTGGCAGAAGGCTCTCGTAGTAGTCCAAGGTCGGTCCGATAACATGCACATCGGCTGCGCAGGTGCCGGTGAACGGCTCTGTGATAGGAACACCGCGCTTCTTCGCAAGCTGTTCCACGGACATGGCGGTGTCAAGGGACTTTCGGATCGTCTCACGCACACTCATGTCTGTAACACGGCCGTCCTTGAACATTTTCGAGATGTCCTCTGTGTGATTCCAGGGCTGGTGTATCCAGAGGGACCTGACGGTCAAGTTGTCGATGACCTCTGCGAGGCCAGAGGCGTGATCATCGTCTGGATGAGTCGAGACCACCAAGTCTACGATGTCTGTCTCGTACCACTGCGTGATGTGGCTTACCATCGTCTTGCCGGTCTCGGTGAACCCAGCATCCACAACGCCAACGAACTGTTCATTGCGGGGGCCACCGATATTGCCGAGTCGAAACGCGATGGCATCACCACTCCGCTCGCCATTTCCAACGGCTAGGAAGTCGATCTCGTAAGCCATGCTTCTTGGTATTCCTAGAGGGTCTTATTCGGTGTTTTCAGCAGATCGCAGCTTTCAAAAAGCCGCTCAGCGTATGCCTCTGCGGGAATACGAACCCAGGATCGCTTAATCCAAAAGCCCCACAGGATAACCATCATTACGCATGCACCACAAGCCAAGAACCAGTCGACCTTCGGTAACGGCACTGGGTCCGCCCACAATAACCACCGAACCAAACAGAGCGCTGCTCCCCCGATCGATAGAATCAGGCCAAGAGGCCGAAGCCCCCAGAGATTGCGCCGAAAGCCATAACTGACATTTTCCTTGTAGATGAGTGGAAATCTGTCGCGATCCCGAGTCGCCGCAATCAGCTTTTTCGTGGCCGCTTCATAAACGTGATCTGCCGCCTCGGGGTTCGCGTCCTCCTCGTCGGGCGTGGGTATATTCAGATCAGGAAACAGCCGCTCAATGCACGCGTGGTACGACCGTCGCATGACCGGGTTGCCATCCTTTCTCCGATGGCGAAGCATCTGTGTAGTCATCGCGCCGCCCCAACCGGCCCACAGCTGCTTCTGCAACTTGTAGCCGCGATCGCGGCCTACCTGTGCGAGGAGTATCGCAAGCGGCACGGGGGCGACGAGAATCGTGCCGATGCGCTCCAGTATGGCTCCATCTGGAAGCCACACCTGAAGTCCTACCGCTAAAGGTAAAAACACGATGTAGGTCGGTATGAGTCGAGCCTGGAAGGTGTAACCGTCAAACGTCATCACGCGCTAGGAGTGTGCGCAATAGAACGGTTTTGGGAGAGTCCATTGGACCAAGATGGCAATAAAACATCACATTACGCGTGTTTATAGGTCCAAAAGACTCAAAATACAGTGACAATAAACCTAAAAATGGTCTGCTGCTCCTACAAATTTTCCTGCCGCGCAGGCTCCTAGCACCGCTTGAGCATGAGCTGTATGGCAATTCACCGTACCTGGTTTATTTCGACAATGCCAGTACGAGATGTTCAATACGTACGCTGGGAGCTGGAGTGGATGAGTTTCAGGTTGGCCGCGACTGGTTTCCTTCCATTACAAAACCTCTTCAGGGGTTACCGAGACAAAGAGTGAGACGAGCCTCGATTATGCCACATCCGTGGAAGAGAGCCAGGAGGACATTCTCCTCCCTTGTACTAGACGATAAAGTATGCATCTATTGAATTCACCGGAGGACCTTCCCGTGACGGACGCCCTCGATGCCCACTGATCTGGTTCCCAAACCGCAAGCCAGCCCGATCGCCCGAGCCGCGCCGGCCATCCTGCGGCGGGCCGGCCGGAACGCCCTGTTCGCCGCCGATGAATTCTTCCGGGCGACGATCAGCAATCCGCACACGCGCCGCGCCTACGGGCGGGCCGTGGGGCGGTTCCTCGCCTGGTCTGAGGATCAGGGTTTGGAGCTCGCCGGCATCACGCCCGGCGTAGCCGGGCAGTTTTTGAGCGAGCTGGAAGGCGCGGCCTCCACCAAAAACCAGGCGCTGGCCGCTCTCAGGCACTTCTTCGATGTGCTCGTCGTTCGCCACGCCGTGGGCCTTAACCCGTTTTCTTCGGTGCGCGGGGTCAAGCAGGACACCCGCGAAGGAAAGACCCCGGAGATTTCCATCCACCAGGCGCGTCACCTCTTCCGCTCCATCGACGCCGGCGATGTCGTGGGCAAGCGCGATCGCGCCCTGCTCGGGGTGCTGGCCTACACCGGCGCGCGCATCAACGCCGTGGCCCGGCTGCGGCTGGGAGATTTTCAGGACCACGGCGAGCAGCGCATGCTGCGCTTTGCGGAGAAGGGCGGCAAAGAGAGGCAGATTCCCGTGCGCCACGATCTGGAAGCTTGGCTGCGCGACTACATCGAGTCGGCCGGCATTGCAGACGAGCCAAAGAGTTCTGCCCTCTTCCGCCCGGCCGCGGCCGCCCGCCCGCTGCTGAGCGATCGTTTTTATTCCGCGCATTCCATGCGTCAGATGTTCACCCGCCGCCTCAAAGACGCCGGCCTGCCCGAGCTCTTGAGCCCCCATAGCTTCCGCGTCACGGTCATTACCGATCTACTCACCCAGGACGTGCCGCTGGAAGACATGCAGTACCTGGCCGGGCACTCCGATCCGCGCACGACCCAGATTTACGACCGCCGCAAACGCCGCGTCAGCCGAAACATCGTGGAGCGGATTTCAATCTGAGCGGCGGCCCAGTGGTTTCGGTCGGCCAATCGTTCCGATCGCCGGAAAGCGTTGTCCGGAAGACCGCGCGCGATCCTTCAACGGTACACCTTGCCGCGGCTGCCAACCCGCACCACCAGGACACGCAAAGCGGCGTCCTGAATGTCGCAGATCACGCGGCAATCCCCTACCCGATAACGCCACAGCTCGCCCAGCGGACCGGTCAGCGCCTTGCCGAGGCTCCGTGGTTCCTCCAGTCCCGCAACTCGCTCGTTCATGTAATCGACAATGCGTCGAGCCATCTGCTTGTCGAGCTTGCGAAGCTGGGCGCGGGCGGTTTGGGTGTACTCAATCGTCCAGGTGAAGGGCATTCTTCACGTCGGCGGAGGAGTACACGTTCTCTGTGCCTCGACGAACGCGCTCCAGCACATCCGCAGCCAGGTAGTAGTCCTCCATGTCCTCCAGGCCGCGCTCGATCATCTCACGCAGGTAGAAAGCCTTGGTTCGTCCGGTCTGCGACGCTAGAAGATCAAGCCGTCGCTCGGTTTCGGGAGCAAGTCGAATCGAAGTTGCCAATGTCGTGATCCCTCCATCCCTATGAATATATGTATTCATTATATCACGCTTTGAGCGGCGGTCTTGGGGTCCGAGCAGCAATGGAACGAAAACCTGGTGTTTTCGGAGATCATGCCGTTTCTGTGCGGGACCGCTCTAGCGGCGTGGATGCTTCCCACGCCTCGCCGGGTCGTGCTCGGCGGTGAGTCGGGCAACCGCTTTGGTCCCCGGACGCACGTAGCGCGAGAGCGTCCGGAGGTCTCGATGGCGTGACTTAGCCATGAGCAGGGGGGCCGAGACGCCGTCCTCGCCGAGATGGGTCAGCGCACTGTGGCGGAGTTGATGCAGTGTCCATTGCCCTCCCGATGCTTCACGGAACAAAGACCACGCCCGCTGGTAGGACAGCCGCCCTCGGCCGTCGGGGATTCGATCGAGCTCGGCCGGAACGATGTTGGGCAGACCCGTGGTCACAAAGAGCGGCCCTCGGCGGCGGCCGGCCAGGTAGCGAGGGAGGAGCCGGGCCGTCGCCGCGTCCCACACGATGATCTCTCGGTGGCCGCCCTTGCCGGCGGATCGCCGCACGTTTACGGCCTACGGGGTAGCAAGCAGAAACGAGTAATGGTATACGGTAGCTCCTGCTACGGATGGTGAGTACACAGAGCCCACGCCTGGCGCCGAGATGGGTTGGGGACTTCGCAGAAAGCCCGGAGAGCGAAATGAGAGGCCGTTCGAGGACCGGACTGCGGGTGTTCGCCGCATCAAACCACGTGTAATTGCGCGGTACGATGGGAAAAGCGAAAACGAGTGATCGAACCATGCACCCGGTCGACCTCCTCGCTCCTGTCAGCCCAATCAGCTGGGACAACATCGCTCTACGGGGAGTAACAAGCTCCGACCAGAGCCGGGCGCATGAGAAGCGCCTGAACTCTACCGTATACGGTTACACGTTTCTGCTTGCTACCCTTACATCGAGATCTTCGACGTCCAGGGCGAGGACCTCGCTGGCCCGCGCGGCCGTGGCGTAGAGCATGCGCCACAGGGCTTTGAGCATGCGCCACAGGGCTTTCTCGCGCAGCCCGATATGCGCGCGGGACCACAGCGCATCGAGCGCGGCGAAGGGGATCGCCCGTGTCTCATCCCGCGGGGTGCGACGCCGTTCCAGGCTCGTGGTCGGGTCGTGCTCGGTCCAGCCCTAGCGCTGGCAGTAGCCGATCAGAACTCGGGACGCGGCGAGTCTTGCATTCCAGGTCGCCGGGGACCTCTTTCCCCAGCGTCGGATGAGCCAGTGTTGGAGATGGACAGCCGTGAGTGCCGTAACCGGCATCTCGGTACCGAACGCCTGGATCAGGGAACCATAGGTCGCCCGATAGGCTCGGCGCGTCGCCGGCGCCAGATCACGGTCGGCAAAGAAGGCCTCGACGGCGGCCCCGAGGGTCGTTTTCGAGGAGTGGAAACCAGTGGGGGAGGCCATCGGGGGTCCCAACGAGAGATAATCCTCAGGGTTCGTTCGGCTCTTCGCGCCCTAACACCCTCGCGTTACCTACAGTCGAGGTGTATTCACAAGAGATACTAGTGTGCTGTCCGAGAAATTCCTGTTGTTAACATTGATCGATGGATCTTTGAGCTCTTTCGACCTTGTCTAAGATCGAAGTAGCGTTGGCCCGCCACTTAAAGGGCTTGGCCAGGTGTTGGTTATGCACTCGAATATATCTTCGTATTTCGTTCCTCAACTCTTGAACACTAGTGAAAGAGTTGCGGTAAAGGGAACGCCGCTCAAGCTGTGAAAACCAGGTTTCGACAGCGTTTAACCAGGAAGCACTGGTAGGAGTAAAGTGGAGATGAAAACGTGGGCGTCGTAGGAACCAGTTTCGGATTTTCTGGGTCTTGTGAGTGCTCGAGTTATCGAGAATGAGGTGAACGTCCAGATCTGGATGGACGACTTGCTCGATCTGACGTAAGAAGGCTAAAAACTCTATGGCCCGATGCCGTTTCGTGATTCGGCCCATTACTTCACCGGTGGCCACGTCGAAGGCGGCAAACAGACTGGCCGTCCCGTGGCGTTTGTAATCGTGGGTTCTGCGTTGGACCTGCCCGGGTTTGAGCTGAAGCATGGGCTGGGTTCGGTCCAGAGCCTGAATCTGAGTTTTTTCGTCTACAGACAAAACCAAAGCGTTGTCGGGCGGGTCCATGTACAGGCCCACCACGTCGATCACCTTCTCGGCGAAATCAGGATCGTTGCTGATCTTGAAAGAGCGAATCCGGTGGGGCTTAAGATCTGCGGCTTTCCAGATTTCAGTCACCTGATGTTTGCTGACTTGGGCATACTCTGCCATGAGGCGCAGGCTCCAATGAGTCGATTCCCTGGGGATGGTCTGCACGGTGGCCTTGAGAATTTTTCGTACCTTCGCTGGCGATAGTCGCCGTGGTCGACCCGAACGGGGCTGATCCTCCAACCCTGATAGCCCCACCTCAAGGTAGCGCTTTCGCCACTTCTGTATGCTGCCCAGGCGCTTGGACAGCCTTTGGGAGACCTCAATTGCTGTGAGTCCGTCCCCGCACAGTAAGATCATCTGGGCTCGCTCGGCGAGGATTCTTTTGGTGTTGGAGGCCCGCAGCCAGGACTGTAGAATTGCTTTGTGTTGTTGGGGTAGATCGAGTCGAATATGTGGTCTTGCCATGCCCAAGGATAGAAAAGTACCCTGACTATAAACTACAAGAACTTTCCGGACAGTACACTAGCGAATTATCTCTCGTCGCTCCAGCTCGACCAGATACACGCCGAGGGCAACGTGCTCCGGGACAAGGACATCGAGCGTCTTTCCCCACTGCTGCACGAGCACATCAACCTGCACGGGCGCTATTACTGCGGCCTGACCGACAGGGTATGGTGCCGAGGCAGGCGAGAACAACAAGGGCGTAAAGGTAAGACTCAATACGAGAACGGATCATGTTCTTTTGCGAAAATGGGAACCCACTCTCCGCGTTGACGCTGCATGGGCTCAATCTCTAGCATCCGGCAGCGGCAGTTCGGAACGCCAACTCTGCGCCGCACTTGCGGCGGGCATTGTCACGTTAATCGTGTTGGGCCGCAAAAGCCCGCATGGATTTCCTTTCAGGCGGCCGCACTCGCACTTTCCCATACATTGAATGCGTCTTTTCGAAATCGTTTGAATGTGAGTCTATTGCATAAATGACGTTGGAGGTAAAAGGTATTGTAAACGGCGGCCTGGATGTTCAGGAAGGGTTGGGCCGAACCCGGTGATTTGAAACGCTGCTGTTTTCGTGCTCGACGCCGGACGGGCTGATGCGAATTCTCGGCACGATTATTCGCACGCTTATTGTCGATGTGTTGAGCCGTCAGGCCGAGGGTTCGAATGGCGACGTGATAGGACCTGAGTTTATCGGTTGTGATCCGGGTGGGTGGCCAGCCTTGTTTCTTCAGCAGCTTGCGCATCAACTTCAACGCTGCTTGGGCGTTCCGCTTCGATTGCACGAGGAAATCCAGGACCTCGCCTTCATTGTCGACCGCGCGCCATAACCAATAACGCTGTCCGCGAATCACGATGACCATCTCATCAAGATGCCAATAGCCGTTGGGAATGGGTCGCGTGTGGCGCAGGTTTCGGGCAATCGGCGCACCAAACTTGAGGAACCAGCACCGTACGCTCTCGTAGGAAATATCCAGACCCCGCTCCGCAAGAAGATCCTCCACATCCCGATAGCTCAGAGTGAACCTGGCATAGAGCCAAACGGCGCGTCGAATGATGTCCGGTGGAAAGCGGTGACGTTTGAAGGAGATGGGGTCCATCCCAAAAGGCTACACCAGAATCCAGGTCGCGGTTAGATCACTTAACGTGACAATGCCCGCTGGCGGAGCCCGCGTCTTGGGATGGCCGGCACGGGTGCCGAGAGGCCTGCCTTGAGGTCGACGAATCGATCCCGGAGGGGTGCCGCTCGGGAGACCGTGGTAAGCTCAATCCGCATGATACGAACGCTGAAGCTCTCGCTGTGGCTGCCGATTGGCGTGGTCGTTCTGTCGGTGATCCGGTTCGGCTTCGACCCGAGTTTCTCTACCGGTTTCATCCCTATGCTGTTCTCCCTGCCCGCGATGGTCTTCGGACTCGTCTTCGCCTGGCCCGGCGGCATTCCGCTGACGCGCGCCCTGGAGCGGCTGCATCCGGTTTCCCGGCCGGCTACATACGCGTGCGCGGCCGTACTTTGTCCACTCTCGGTGGGCGCCGCCACCATCGGCGGTCTGTTCGGACCGCCCGGCATCTGGATCTACGCCGGGATCGTCTCGCTCCCGGCGTGGCTGGTGCTGTGGCGCCTGCGGTGACGCGCCCGCCGTCTGGCGGCGTTGGGCGGCAGCGAGCAAGGCGAGGCCGGGCTTTCGTGATATAGGCCCCGATCCATGCAACAACGCTCTGTTAGTTGAGTTGCGACCGATCCTGCAGATCCATCTGTACCCCCAGACCTCGAAGCGCTTCCATCTTCGCTTTCACCTCGGAAGGGCCGATCACTCGGAGCGCGTCAAATAGCTCTCGTAGGCTCTCCGGGCCGAACCCACAAAAGTTCAAGGCATCGCGGACCTGGGCGCAGTTGGGGCAGAGTGTCTGTTCGGTTCCGCTGTCTTCATTCGCGCCGCCGCACAGCGTGATCGACTCGGTGGCCAACTCGCCTACCCAGTCCACGTGCAAGTGACGATAACGTGCGTGGCCCTTCATGGCCTTACAGATTACCTCAGTTGTGCTTCCCGGTCGGGGTTGCGTAAAGCAACAATCCCACTCCCAACGGGTTTTCAAGGACCTCTGTCTAAAATAGGAACTCTATCGCAATTTCCGCTACGAACAAACGAACCGGATGCGGCACACTCCCCTCGTCTACTCCCGGGAAGTTATCTCTGGACAGGCACTACCGGCAGTGTCGTGAAGATCCGGCTACCGGCATCGAACTCCACCGCCACTCCGGTGAACATCCCCTCCCCGGCCGGCGCCGTGCAGCGCACCGATCCCACGAAATCGGACGTGTCGGTGCCGGTGAACATCTCCTCGATGAATTGGGCCTCCTGCCCGTTGGCCGTCAGAGGGATCTCCACCTCTTCAAGCACGACACCCGCTTTCATCAACCGGCAGCGCACCCCCATCGCTTCCTCTCCCGGGTTGTGGATCGCCGCCGCAGTGCTGATTCCTCCCGCCGAGCGCCGAGCGGGGAAGAGGGCATCCCTCACGGGTGGGCTGGCGCCCACCCCGGCCACCCCGATGCCGGGCAGATCAAAGCGCAGGACCCCACCGATGGGACCGTCCGAGACCACCTTCACCGATCCGCTCACGAACTCCCCACGGCCGTGGGTGGAAATCGTGAGTTCTCCCAGGGGCTCCATCTCCGTCTGAACGCTCAGGGCTCCATCTTCTGTTACCTCCAAATCTCCCGTGATATCCACCACCGATTCCGCCGCAATGGGACGGCCCCTTTTATCGTAAAAATAGAGGGCAGGCCGGATCGGCTGGCCGGCCAGGGTAAACGGCCCGACACGACGCGGGCCGGACACATTTACGAACACCAGGCTGGAGGTGATGCCGGTCCCATTGGCGAAATGCGCAAAATCTAGAGTCGCCGCCTTGTTTGTGCCTCCCGTCCTGTCCACCGGCACCACCGGCAGCGTGGTGAGGATCCGGTTGCCTTCATCGATCTCCACGGCCACTCCGGTGAACATCCCCTCCCCCTCGGCTGGCACCGTGCAGCGCACCGATCCCACGAAATCCGATACATCGGCACCGGTGAAGGTGAACATCTCTTCGATGTACTGGGACTCCTGTCCGTTGGCCGCCAGAGGGATCTCTGTTTCTTCGAGCACGGCGCCGTCTTTCATCAACCGGCAACTCACCACCATCGCTTCTTCGCCCAGGTTGTGGATCGCTGCCGCAGTGCTGATTCCTCCCGCCTGGCGGCGGGCCGGGAAGAGGGCGTCCCTTACAGGTTGGCTGGCTCCCACCCCGGCCACCCCGATGCCGGGCAGATCAAAGCGAAGGACCCCGCCGATGGGGCCGTCCGAGACCACCTTCACTGATCCGCTCACCACCTCCCCACGGCCGTGGGTTGAGATCGTGAGTTCGCCTAACGGTTCCATGGCCATCCGCACGCTCAGGGCACCGTCTTTCAGGATCTCCAGATCCGGTGTGACATCCACCACCGACCGGACGGCAATGGGTTCGCCTTCCTGGTCGTAGAAGTGGAGGGAGGGCCGGATCGGATGGGGGGCCACATTCACGAGCACGATCCCGGAGGTGATGCCGGTCCCATTGGCGAAATGCGCAAAGTCCAGGGTACGCTCGCGAAACGGGACCCCAACCGACCATACCTTGACGCCCCGGTCTCCGAAGCTGGCGATCCGGGTCCCGTCAGGCGAGAACACAATACCGCGCCCCCCGCCTGGGAGAATTGTCAGCAAATCACCGGTCAGAGCATCCCACATCCAGGTTGTACTGTCGCGGCTCGCGCCTACCAGGCGCCGCCCATTCGGGGAGAATGCAACATCTAAGAAAGGTGCTCTTTGTCCTGCCAACGTGAGTAATTCCTCGCCGGTCAGGGCATCCCACATGTGCACCGCACGGTCTTGGCTGCCATACGTCACCACCCGTTTGCCGTCGGGGGAGAATCTTGCGCCGACTCGGCCGCCGACTGTCTCCAGGCGGGCAAGCTCTGCGCCTGTTTCTGCGTTCCACACCTGGACCCGAGGTCCGCGAAACTGTCCGTCGACGGTGAGCAGCAGCGAGCCATCGGGAGATTCTTCCAGGTAGACGGCGCCCTCTTCCAGAGTCAGGGAGTGCAACAGTTCACCCGAGGCCCAATCTAAAACTGTTGCTCCGTTGTTCGAAGCAATCAACAGGCGCACTCCGTCGTAGGACCAGGACACATGCTTGTACTCCGTGTCCTCCGCGCCGCTGTCTGCATCGAGTTCCAGCGGCTCCGATGCGATATTGTCAAGGTCCCAAACCGTGATGAAAGAGTAGCGCGCCGTGGCGATGCGTCGGCCATCCGGGGACCAGGCTGCGGAATGGACTTGGCGGTCGAGTGCAATCCCGGTTTCGTCCTGTGCTGCATGGTCCCAGACTTCGACTACATTGAAGGACTGTGAAGACGAGATCGTAAGAAAACGGTCTCCGCGGGGCGAATACGACACGTGTTCGACGGGGCGCCTGGGCGGACTCAAGCGAGAAACCGGTTCAGCGCGTTCCGGCAACTCATAGAGTTGAATGCCCGTCTCTGCGTCCCAGGCCCTGACAGAGCCGTCTCTACCCGAGGTGACGATGTGGGTCCCATCGGGCGAGTAGTCCAGCGAGAGCACTGCTCCGCGTTGGTGACCCTCGAAGCGGGCCACTTCCTGGCCTGTGGCACGATCCCAGACGATTGCCCTGCCGTCATAACCGGCAGTCGCGAATTGGCCCCCGTCCGGGGACCAATCCACGGTCAGGACGTAGTTGAGAAAGATGTCGATATCCAGCAACTGCGTCCCTGCTTCAACGTCCCAGACCTTCGCAGTGCGGTCGAGTCCCACGCTGGCGAGATAACGCCCTTGCGGCGAAAAAGCTATATCAGTGATAGATCCGCAATGGGGTCTGTAAGTAGATTCCGGAAAGGGGTGCCAGCGGACCAATTGCCGGCCGGTCTCGGTATCCCACACGCGCAACGACGACGGTTGCGCTACCGCGATGTGCCTACCGTCAGGCGAAAAAACCGCGATATCGATCGGGCTTAAGGAGTTGACTGTGGAGTTGGTTTCGTTTTCGAGCGAGTGCACCAATCTCCATTCCTCTGTATCCCACAGCTTCACCAAGCTATCGTTGGCGTATGTGGCGAGAAGGCTGCCGTCGGGAGACCAGACCAGCCTGCTCGCGAGAGATCCGGGTATCGGATCGTGGGCCTGGAAGGAGAAGAGTTCCTCGCCATCTTCGACTCGCCATACTTCGAGTGCCCCGTCCGGATCAAGAACGGCCAGACGTGTTCCCTCAGGCGACCAACGGACGTGATACGGGGTGGTAGTGGAAAGTCCCCCAAAGCTGTGCAGCAACTCTCCGCTTGCTGAATCCCAAACATTCACAGCTCCGCGTTCTTGTGACGCGATAAGGTCCCCTACGGGGGACCAGACAGGCCCAAGCAACCGAGGACGCTGCTGCGGATCGAATTCGAGCACAACCTCGGCTGTCGAGGTATCGAGGATGCGGGCGCTGGAAGAAGTCGCAACGTATACACGATCGGCGGCGGCGGCGAAGGAAAAGATCGGCTCTCCGTCAGCAAGCCGGATGACCTCCTCGCCAGACTTCGAGTCCCAGACGATCAAGGAGTGGCCTGACAGTGAGAGGATGTTGCGGCCATCCGGTGGCAAATACTGAAGAAATCGCACTACGCCACGATGACCGGTCATCTCGAGCAAGGGAACGGGAGGAGTGAACTCCTGCGAACTGAGCGGCCGCGCTGCACCCAGCATCAAAGCCGTCACCGTCAGTGTGCGAAGGAGGATCCTGGTCTTCGATCTCATGTGTGCTGGTTCTTAAAGTTACGACAGCCGATTCGCACATTGAGGTGCTCCTTAGGCGGGCATGGACCGACCTGGCTATATCCAGACACCACCAAGCTGGTCAGGGAAATCATCTGGAGAAGGAATCGTTGGTTGCTGGTCACTTTATTCCCCCAACCCCAACCGGATGGAAACCGTACTCAAACCACTCGGATACGGGCACATCCCACTCGTCTATGGGCACATCCTTATCCATCTCACTCGCCTTTGACGTTTGATTCATCACGAGCAACCGGGCGTGACTTGTATCGATATCCAGAACATGGGGGATATATCCTTGGGCGGGACCACAGATCCTCTCTAAATGAATCAGCTGGAAACTCGAGTCCAGAATGCCAAAATGACACGCATTGCAAACTACCCAGTGCTGGTTATCTGAGGCAGCTCTTATATTGAGAATCAATGGATAACGGTCGTCGAGGAACTCTTCTTCGAGTTCTTCCAACTGTTCCAGTGGCGGATTCGTCTTGCTTCTCGGACGCAGTTCGTACCGTCCCTCGTCCAGGAGATTTCCTTGTAAATCATAGACGCGAACAATTGGGTGGTAGAGAAAGAAGACGGCAATTCCACCGTCCACGACGGTTGCAAAAAACTCGTTGGCCCAGCTGTTGTCTGGATTCCTAGGCTCCACAAGCTTACTTCCCCAACGTGACGTGATCACTCCGTCAAGATTTGCCACTGCAATAAGAGAAACCGGGTCGTTCTCAAATGCGAGAATAAGCCTGTCCTCTAGCACCGCAACGAGGGTGATCGGCGAGGCGAATTTAAGGACTCTCTCAACATGACCTCTCAAATTCCAAGCATAGATCGTGCCTCTGGAGCTTAAGAACACTCGTTCATTAAGGATTTGGGCGCGTGTCTTAGCGGTATGCTGCTCCGGTTCCAATTCCCAGGTCGCTCATCCCAATGAGCGTGCCAGTCAGATCGAAAGGTGACCTGTTGGTCGTGGTGATCAATTACCAAGATTCTTGGCGAGTTTCGCCCTTGATTTTGCTCCCATAGCGCGATCCCAAGATCTGAAGAGCGAAGACTAATAGAGGGCGAGAAGCTCTGATTACAATAATGGTGAGATACTTCTTCCCGGAATTAGAGTAGAGGGCGAGAAGCTGGATTACAGAATGATAGAAAACAGAAGCGACAAGAAACTGAGGATTTTGGAAACCTCGGAGCGGAGGGGAGAGGTCTCCAAAATCGCTGCGGGACGGACCGAGCCCGAGAAGGCGTTGCCGCGACCCGACCCGGAAGTTCCTGCCAAGGCAACCCGTCGCCGGTTTTCAGCCCGCTATAAGCTCCGGGTCCTGGAGCAGGCCGATGGCTGCGAAGAGTCGGGCGAAGTGGGAGCATTACTGCGCCGAGAAGGACTTTACTGGTCGAATCTGCAGACCTGGCGACGCCAACGCGAGCACGGAACGCTGCAGGCATTGACCCCTCGCAAGCGGGGACGAAAGGCAAAGCCGGTCAATCCTCTGGATCATCAACTGAGGCAAGTGGAGGCTGAGAATCGGAAGCTGAAACGCAAGCTCGAGAAGTTTGAAGCCATGCTGGATCTCCAAAAAAAAGTCTCGCAACTGTTGGGAATCTCTCTGGCGAGCAGCGAAGAGAACGGAGACGAGAGCTGATGGACGAAGCTTTGCGATTCTCACAATCCCACGGAGTCCGTGCCGGCTGTCAGGCTCTGGATCTGCCGCCATCGAGTCTGTATCGGGAGAAACTTCGGCGCGAACGGCCGGCGCTGGATCCTCGGCCTCGGGCCGCATCCCCACGCGCCTTGAGCCCGCCCGAAAGGGAAGCCGTTGTGGAGGTCCTGCACAGCCGACAGTTTATCGACAAAGCTCCTGCCGCCGTATGGGCGGAGCTGCTGGACGAAGGGCGATACTTGTGCTCGATTCGAACCATGTACCGCATTCTGGCCAAACGTCTGGAAGTTAGAGAACGCCGTCGCCAGCGCCGCCATCCCCAATACTCCAAGCCGGAACTTCTGGCCACCGGCCCGAACCAATGCTGGTCGTGGGACATCACCAAGCTGAAGGGGCCCGTCAAATGGAGCTATTACTACCTCTACGTGATCCTGGACATCTTCAGCCGCTATGTGGTGGGCTGGATGGTGGCCACCCAGGAAAGCTCCCGCCTGGCCAAGGTCTTGATCGCCCAGAGCTACTCCAAGCAGGAGATCGTAGCGGGTGGTCTCACCCTGCATGCCGATCGTGGCTCGTCGATGAGTTCCAAAGCACTGGCCTTGCTACTGGCCGATCTGGGAGTCACCAAGTCTCACTCTCGGCCTCATGTCTGTGACGACAATCCCTACTCGGAATCCCAATTCAAGACCCTCAAGTACCGTCCCGAATTCCCGGCTCGTTTCGGCACCATTCAGCAAGCCAGAGACTTCTGTCGGGATTTCTTCGATTGGTATAACCGCGACCATCGCCATTCGGGTATCGGCCTGCACACTCCCGCGGATGTGCACTACCTCACCGCCATCACCACCCGTCGCGATCGATCCCAAACATTGGAGGCCGCCCATGCACTCTTCCCGGAGAGATTTCCCAACGGCAACCCCGTTCCTCCTCCTCTTCCCGAGGCGGTCTGGATCAACCCTCCCGAAAAGGAGAACTTTTGAGATGAAACTACAGTAATTTATTCACCAAAGTGTCTCAAAGTTGTTGACACGTTCCGTACCGAAATGCCAATAATGGTGAGATACTTCTCCCGGCTAAATTAGAGTAGAGGGCGAGAAGCTGGATTACAGAATGATAGAAAACAGAAGCCAAGAAACAGGTGGAAACCTCGGAGCGGAGGGGAGAGGTTCCAAAATCGCTCGCGTTGCCGCGACCCGACCCATCCTGCCAAGGCAAAACTTGCGATTTCCTAGCATTACTGAGCTGGTGAATCTGCAGACCTGGCGACGCCAACGCGAGCACGGAACGTGCAGGCATTGACCCCTCGAAAGGCAGCCGGTCAACCTGAGGCAAGTTGAGTCGGAAGCTGAAACGCAAGCTCGAGATCATGCTGGATTCCAAAAAAAAGTCTCCAAGAATCTCTCTGGCGAGCAGCGAAGAGAACGGAGACGAAGCTTGGCGAAGTTGCGATTCTCACAATCCCACGGAGCTGTCGCCCTTCGAGTCTGTAAAGCCCTCGGGCCCATCCCCACGCGCCTTGAGCCCGCCCGAAAGGGAAGCCGATCCAGTTTATCGACAGCTCCTGCCGCCGTAGAGCTCTGAAGGGCGACTTGTGCGATTCGAACATGTAGCATTCTGGCCAAACGTCTGGAAGTTAGGACGCCGTCGCCAGCGCCGCCATCCCCAATACTCCAAGAACTTCTACCGGCCCGAACCAATGCTGGTCTGGGACATCACCAAGCTGAAGGGGACCGTCAAATGGAGCTATTACTACCTTACGTGATCCTGGACATCTTCAGCCGCTATGTGGTGGGCTGGCCACCCAGGAAAGCTCCCGTGGCCAAGGTCTTGAGCCCCTACTAGACGGGTGGACCCTGCTCGTCCCAAGCACTGGCCTTGCCGTGGTCACCAAGTCTCACTCTCGGCCTCATGTCTGTGACGACAATCCCTAGAATCCCAATTCAAGACCCTCGATCGGCACCATTCAGAAGCCAGAGACTTCTGTCGGGATTTCTTCATGACCATCGCCATTCGGGTATCGGCCTGCACACTCCCGCGGATGTGCACTACCTCCTTAGTCGCGAGAAGGCCGCCCATGCACTTTGGATTTCCCAACGGCAACCCCGTTCCTCCTCCTCTTCCCGAGGCGGTCTGGATAGGGGAACTTTTGAGATGAAACTACAGTAATTTATTCACCAAAGTGTCTCAAAGTTGTTGACACGTTCCGACATCTTTCGCCCTTTTTTTCTCCATCCATCGACTGTCCCAAGCTAGCAGTGGAAAGAAGGAAGAAGGCGATCAGAAGCCAGGATTCTACTCATGTCCGGAGCCCTCCTTAGTCCATTTGGACGCGTGTTAGGGGAGATGAGCTTGATCTCTTTGAGCCGACATTCCCCATATCAACTTCGGATCCTCTCCGACCTCCCTGTGACGAATAATCAAAACCTTATCAGGCCTCCAACCGGCATTGTCACGTTAATCGTGTTGGGCCGCCTGAAAGGGAATCCATGCGGGCCTTTGCGGCCCAACACGGGGTTCCGACAGTAACGGAGCAAAATCGCACGTTAAGGGCCGCTCTTGGGACCGCCTACGAGCCAGGACCTGTCGCCCTCGGTTTCTCAAGGAACCATCTGGCGCTACGTAGCGGTAGATGGTCGCCTTGGTACGCCTAGAACCCAGGAAAGCTCGTTGCCTTCGTAGTCAAGCGTCTGCGATCGCTGCCTGCAAAGCGGCGTAGCGGAACGTGTCAACAACTTTGAGACACTTTGGTGAATAAATTACTGTAGTTTCATCTCAAAAGTTCTCCTTTTCGGGAGGGTTGATCCAGACCGCCTCGGGAAGAGGAGGAGGAACGGGGTTGCCGTTGGGAAATCTCTCCGGGAAGAGTGCATGGGCGGCCTCCAATGTTTGGGATCGATCGCGACGGGTGGTGATGGCGGTGAGGTAGTGCACATCCGCGGGAGTGTGCAGGCCGATACCCGAATGGCGATGGTCGCGGTTATACCAATCGAAGAAATCCCGACAGAAGTCTCTGGCTTGCTGAATGGTGCCGAAACGAGCCGGGAATTCGGGACGGTACTTGAGGGTCTTGAATTGGGATTCCGAGTAGGGATTGTCGTCACAGACATGAGGCCGAGAGTGAGACTTGGTGACTCCCAGATCGGCCAGTAGCAAGGCCAGTGCTTTGGAACTCATCGACGAGCCACGATCGGCATGCAGGGTGAGACCACCTGCTACGATCTCCTGCTTGGAGTAGCTCTGGGCGATCAAGACCTTGGCCAGGCGGGAGCTTTCCTGGGTGGCCACCATCCAGCCCACCACATAGCGGCTGAAGATGTCCAGGATCACGTAGAGGTAGTAATAGCTCCATTTGACGGGCCCCTTCAGCTTGGTGATGTCCCACGACCAGCATTGGTTCGGGCCGGTGGCCAGAAGTTCCGGCTTGGAGTATTGGGGATGGCGGCGCTGGCGACGGCGTTCTCTAACTTCCAGACGTTTGGCCAGAATGCGGTACATGGTTCGAATCGAGCACAAGTATCGCCCTTCGTCCAGCAGCTCCGCCCATACGGCGGCAGGAGCTTTGTCGATAAACTGTCGGCTGTGCAGGACCTCCACAACGGCTTCCCTTTCGGGCGGGCTCAAGGCGCGTGGGGATGCGGCCCGAGGCCGAGGATCCAGCGCCGGCCGTTCGCGCCGAAGTTTCTCCCGATACAGACTCGATGGCGGCAGATCCAGAGCCTGACAGCCGGCACGGACTCCGTGGGATTGTGAGAATCGCAAAGCTTCGTCCATCAGCTCTCGTCTCCGTTCTCTTCGCTGCTCGCCAGAGAGATTCCCAACAGTTGCGAGACTTTTTTTTGGAGATCCAGCATGGCTTCAAACTTCTCGAGCTTGCGTTTCAGCTTCCGATTCTCAGCCTCCACTTGCCTCAGTTGATGATCCAGAGGATTGACCGGCTTTGCCTTTCGTCCCCGCTTGCGAGGGGTCAATGCCTGCAGCGTTCCGTGCTCGCGTTGGCGTCGCCAGGTCTGCAGATTCGACCAGTAAAGTCCTTCTCGGCGCAGTAATGCTCCCACTTCGCCCGACTCTTCGCAGCCATCGGCCTGCTCCAGGACCCGGAGCTTATAGCGGGCTGAAAACCGGCGACGGGTTGCCTTGGCAGGAACTTCCGGGTCGGGTCGCGGCAACGCCTTCTCGGGCTCGGTCCGTCCCGCAGCGATTTTGGAGACCTCTCCCCTCCGCTCCGAGGTTTCCAAAATCCTCAGTTTCTTGTCGCTTCTGTTTTCTATCATTCTGTAATCCAGCTTCTCGCCCTCTACTCTAATTTAGCCGGGAAGAAGTATCTCACCATTATTGGCACAGAGGGTGAGGGCGCCCTCCCTTCCTGCCCCTGGCTCGTGCAGAGGCCAATCCAGCGAGGGTCCGGTCCCGGATCAGCTCTCGTTCGAATTCCGCCAAAGCCGCGAAGAGCGCGAAGACCAACTTTCCGCTGGGGGTCGTCGTGTCGATGCTGGCCCCTTGGCCGGCGAGCACCCGGATCCCGATGTCCCTGTCGTTGAGGTCCTGCACCAGGTTGACGAGATGGCGGAGATTGCGACCGAGGCGATCGAGCCTCCAGACGACGATCACGTCTCCCTGCCGCGCCGCCTTGAGGAAGGCGGCGAGCCCCGGGCGGTCCTCACGCTGTCCGGACGCTTGGTCCTCGTAGATCGCGTCGTCGCTGACGCCGGCCTGGCGCAGAGCATCCCTCTGCAGGTCGAGGCTCTGGGAACCGTCCGCCTTCGATATCCGCGCGTAGCCGATCAGCACTGGCGTCTCCAAAACGACCGTTTCTGTGACACCTGAGAACGGAGCGAAATCCGTGCCTTAGGCGGTCTCACAATCGGTATCTTCAACTAAGACTCGGAAACCCTCGGCTCCAATCGGAAGAGACATCAGTGCCGGCATCTATTTTCTCAGAGACTGAGTGGGCTAGGTTGGCCAGCTTTCCCGAGGAAATCCCGGGCGATGACCTGATCAGAGCATTCACGCTGACGGGTGCCGACCGAGACCTCGTCGCCATCCGGCGGGGGGCAGCAAACCGCTTGGGGCTCGCGCTTCAGCTTTGTGCACTTCGCTACCTCGGCTTCGTTCCGCGCCATTTGAGCGCAGCTCCGCGATCGGCCGCCTGCTTTGTCGCGGACCAGCTCGAGGTCAGCCCGGATGAGATTCAATCCTACGCTCGACGCGAGCAGACGCGCCGACAGCACTTCACCGAGGTTCGGGAACACCTCGGCTTCTCGATGCTCCGGTCACGGGACTTGGAAGAACTCGAAGCTTGGCAGGCTCGAACGGGCCCTTGAGCACGAGGCTCCGAAGGTTCTCTTTCGCCTCGCTCGTGAGCGGTTGCGCATCGAGAGGCTCGTCTTTCCAGCACCCGACCGAATCGTACGACTTGTCAGTTCGGCGCGCGGTCGCGCACAGGAGAGAACGTACACCCTGGTCGACCCTCAAGTGGCTCGGGCAGGGTGCTTCTGGCGAGAGCCCGGGCTCCATCAAGAGCGAGGTGGCCAAACTGGCGTTTCTCCGCCAGCTGGGAGCCCATGAGTGGGACCTCAGCGATTTGAATCCGAATCGCCGAAAGTTCTTGGCCCAAGTTGGTCGTCGTTCCACGAGTCAGACCCTCCAGCGGATGCCTGATCGCCGGCGTTATCCCATCCTCGTGGTCTTGCTTCACGAGACCACGCTTGACCTCGTTGACGAGATCGTCGATCTCTTTAATCGAGCGCTGAAGAAGACCGACTCCCGCTCGCGACGGGAGCTCGAGGCCTGGCGAGTCGCGACCGCTCAGGCCAGCAACGAGAAGGTCCGCTTGTTCTCACGTCTGGGACGTCTCGTTCTCGACCCGGACATCCCGGACGAGCAGCTGCGTCGACGCATCTTCGAGGAGGTCGCTTCCCGCGAACTCTTCGCGGCCGCGGTCGAGGAAACCGAGCAGCTTCTCCGTCCGCGAGACGGCTCCTATCTCGACTTCGTCGAGAACCGCTATGGCCATCTCAGGAAATTCGCTCCACTGGTCCTGAGGGTGCTGGACTTCAAGAGCCTGAAGACCGACGATCCCCTAATCGATGCAGTCGAGATTCTGAGAGAGCTGAATCGCAAGCGACGACGGCGGGTTTCCGAGGACGCGGGACTCGAGTTCGCCTCCGCCAAGTGGCGCGGCCAGTTGTTGGGATCCGACGGGCAAGTCAATCGCCGGTCCTTCGAGCTCTGTGTTCTCTCCCAACTCCGTGACGGCCTTCGCTCCGGCGCCATCTGGCTCCAAGGAAGTCGTCGCTTCGCAGATCCCGCCACGTACCTCATCCCCAGCTCTCAGTGGACTTCTCGGCGATCCGAGGCTCTCCGGATCCTCGGTCTCGCGCAAGAACCCAGAGAGCACCTCGAAGCACTCGCCAACTCGACGGAGGCAGTCATCCAACATCTTCGGTGAGACCGAGATCACCGAGTCGGAGACCCTGCGCCTGGAGGAGGGTCGGATCGTGCTCTCGCCCGCTTCAATGGAGGAGTTGCCCGACGAGGTCGTTCAGTTGAACGACCTCGTTGCCGAACGCCTGCCAAGGCTGGAGCTGGCGGAAGTCCTGATCGAGGTCGACTCCTGGACCGGGTTCACGCAGTTCTTCCGGCACGCCGGTGGGGCTCGATCTCGAAATCCGGATCTGGTGCGCCACGTGTACGCGGCGATCCTGGCCCAGGCCTGCAACTTATCCGACCCCTAAAGGAGTCCGGGAAACGACCCTTAGGACAGTGACGGAAATTAACTTGCCGTCTTCTGGGTTTTGTTGTTTATTTCGGTGGCATGAAGCGCAACGTGGAATTGGAAGCCAGCATCGTCGCGAAGTATACGGCAGTTTCGCCCGTGTTGGATGAGCGCAGTCGCCGCCGGTGGGCGGCCGCCGAGTCTCTGTCCATCGGCTATGGCGGGGATGCGCTGGTGTCGTCGGCCACGGGTCTGGCCCGGGAGACGATTCGGAAGGGTCGCCGGGAGATCTCGCAAGGCGAAGCGCCGACAGACCGGGTACGGCGTCCGGGTGCCGGACGGCCCCGTCTCGAACAGAGCCAGCCCGGTCTGCTGGCGGCACTGGAAGGTCTGGTGGACCCGCTGACACGCGGAGACCCGACCTCGCCGCTACGCTGGACATGCAAGAGTCGGGCGAAGCTGGCCGCGGTGCTGGCACAACAGGGGTGGCGAGTGAGTTCGACCACCGTCGGCCGGATGCTGCATCAACTGGGCTACCGGCTGCAATCGGTCCGCAAGCGTCAGGAGGGAGCGAGCCACCCGGACCGTAACGCGCAGTTCGAGTACATCAACGCGACCGCGGACGCGTTTTTGGCCGACGGGCAGCCGGTGATCTCGGTCGACACAAAGAAGAAGGAGATGGTCGGGAACTTCAAGAACGGCGGGCGGGAATGGCAGCCGAAGGGGACGCCGGCGGCGGTGTTGGTCCATGATTTCCCAAGCGACGCGGAGGGCAATGCGATTCCGTACGGTGTCTACGACATGGCGCGCAACGAAGCCTGGGTGAGCGTGGGATGGGACCATGACACACCGACGTTCGCGGTGGCGTCGATTCGCCACTGGTGGCACCAGATGGGCTGCGGCGCCTACCCCGATGCCACAGCCCTGTTCATCACGGCCGATTCGGGCGGGAGCAACGGATATCGGTATCGCGCCTGGAAGCATGAGCTCCAACAGTTGGCCGACGAGACCGGACTGACCATCCAGGGGAGCCATTTTCCACCCGGCACCAGCAAGTGGAACAAGATCGAGCACCGGCTCTTCTGTCACATCACGGCGAACTGGCGCGGTACCCCGCTGACGACGTATGAGACTATCGTCGACCGTATCGGGAACACCCGGACGGCGACCGGGCTCCGGGTCCTGGCCGAACTCGACGCCGGTCAGTATCCCACGGGAGTCAAGGTGACCCAGGAACAGATGGACGCAATCGCGCTGGTCCGCGATGCGTTCCATGGGGAATGGAATTACAAACTGTTACCCCGATCAAGTTGACAGCTTTATATCGATCACTGTCCTTAGCCCGGATTATGCAAGAACCGTAGTTCGGTGTTGAAAAACGACTCGAGAAGTGGCCCAACTCGGAAGCGGGCAGGTGTGACAGGCGGATTTGCGAAGGATATGGGTTGGCGAGGCGTTTGAGTGGTTTGGGGAGTGAATTTCAGACAGATCTGGGCCTGGATGAGTGTCGGAAGCGGTTTTTCGGGGGAGCTGGGAAAAGCTAACTGGAGTTCAGGCGACTCAAGACGAGGTGGAAGAGGGGTTGTTCGGGAAAGGCTGAGGAAAGATGGACCCAGATGCGTCGAGTGGTTTGTCGGATCCGGGCCCCAATCTTGAGGACCCGACGACGTAAGGTTTCGATTTCGAGCTTGTGCCAGGGGGTTCCGTGAAGATAGTCGCGCAGGCGAACGAACATCTGGTAAGCCAGTGCATGCAGGAGGAGTCGAAACTGATTGGCCAGGAATCGATGACAGCTGAGTCGGTCCATGCTCAGATGATTCTTGAAGGCCTTGATGAAGTTCTCGGTCTGCCCTCGGTTTGTGTAGTGGTCATAAAGTGATTGGGAGCAGAGATCGTCCCGGTTGGTAACTACAAAGCGACGATTGATCCCACGCTGATCGACCTCCACTTTGACAATGACGCGACGGGATCGATCCCAGCTGTGGGCTCGATAAAGAAACTCGTCAAACTGACGCTGTTTTTCCTCCAGCTCAAGGAACCTTTCCCGAGTCGAATCCAGCAGGGGCTCGACCACTCGCTGCAGGCGAGGGTTTCGGCTTAACCCGATGACATATTGGAGTTTATTCTCTTCACATTCACAGAACTCGTAGAGCCGAGGCGTGGCAAAGCCGCTGTCGGCCCGAATCTCAATCTCGACATCCGTCCCCACTGCTTGTCGGATGGCCTCCACGACTCGCTTCAGAATGGGCACGATGTGAGAGGCAGCCCCCTTGTTGCCAGGTCTCAACACGGCACAGACCAGGTCTCCCGTGTCGGCATCGAAGATCAGCAAAGGATGCAAAATGTGGTTTCGGTAATACCCGTGGTAGAAGGAGAACTCCTGTTGGCCGTGAGTGTGGTCGTCGGTACTGTCCAGATCCAGGATGATCTTGCTGGGACGTCTCTTCTTCAGGGAGCGCACATAACGGCCTAGCAGCCACCGGCTCAGACGCATCAGATCCTTCTTGGTGACGGAGTTCTCCAGGCGGGAGAAAGTCGGCTGGGTGGCCAAATCGGGATCGCTCTCTGGCAACTGATCACAGACTGTCTTGAGCATCGGATCCGAGCGCAGCGTATCGGCGTCGTTACAGTCTTCGTAGCCGGCCACGATCTGCAAGACTCGTTGTCGGATCAACTTCAACAGGTCATGACGAATGTAGCGTTGGTCTCGACTTTCCGAAATACAGGAACTGAAGCCCTCGCACAATCGATGTTGACGATCCAGCGATCCAAACAACAACCATCCTGCGTCGGAAGTGAGGCTCCCCCCATCAAAACGAGCCGTGATGTTTCTGTGGCTATGAAATGGCAGGGTATTCTGGCAGACTGTTTTTGACATTGCCGTAGCTCCTGTTTAGGGTCTTTGTTTCTCTAAACCCTTTTATATCAGAGAGCTACGGCCTTTTTTCTGGGGCCACATCTCACTTGAATTTAGATCTCTTGCATAATCCGGGTTAGCGTGCGATTTTGCTCCGTTACTGTCGGAACCCCAGGTAGCGCAACCATGATCCAGCATTGGACATTTGCACGGGGCGGCGCATGGCGCAACCCGAAACCGACCGGCGGCCTCTACGTCTGTGAGCAATGCCGCCTGGACGCCCGTAGCGGAAACGACTCAACCCTCACCATGCAGGCCGTCACGGCAATTGAGCTGGCCCCTACGGACGTATGCGCTGACTGCGGGGCGCGGTTGTTAGAGGAACGGGTTGGCCACCCTTCTTCCATTGGGAGGACCCATCCTTAGCCGGTAACGGCCTTGTAGAACAGGCCGAAGAAGGATCGTCTAGCCTCTAGCTCGGGAATCTCACTCGTCCAGATAATAACCGGAGCCGACCAGGATCGGTAGGCCATAGGCCACGACCCTTTTGACGAAAGTCACCTTGCGCTGCAGCCTCCCGGTGGCGGGATTGCGCGTCGAGTAGTACAGGAAGGTTTCCCCGAACGCATCGCCGACGCTCACCACATCCCGGCCGCCGAAGGGACCGTCCAGATAGTCGTTCAACTCGGGAACAAGGCTGCCCCACCACTGGCTGCTGTAGGGATCGCCGCTGAACAGCGTGTAGCCGTAGGTATCCAGGCCGAACAGGTAGATCGAGCCGTTCCTCCAGCGCGGATCGCTTGACAGCGACCGGACAGCGAAGTACCCCTGCGCTTCAAGCTCCATCGCGGCGCAGCGGACAAACTCCTGCAGCCTCTCAGCGGAAGGCGCAGCCTCGAGCGCCCCGGCGTTGACCTCTTCGCTCTCGCAGGTGCCGGGAATGTCGCGGCGGTAGATGCCCGCGCCGATCGAGGCCAGGTTCCCATCCCAGTCAATGCTTTTGAGATAGGAAGCCTTAGGCTCATCCCGGCCCGTCGTTGGGTTGGTGAACGAGTAGTAGATCCAGCCCTCGCCGAAGTTGCTCACGAGGCGATACTGTTCTTCGTACCAGTCGTTGCCGAAGGCGTCGATCAACAGTCCCCACGGGGCCCCTTCCCTCGAAGGGTCGGGCGGGTAGACGAACGATCGAGACTGATCGCTCACCGGCGTTACTTCGTCGATGAAGACATAGATCGGCCCGCTTCTCCAACGCTCGTCCTCGTGGAAGGCCCGGTAGGCCTCCTCAAAGCCCACGTCCTGGACGAACTCGTAGGCGCATTGAACGAATACCCGAGCGTCCTCCGGTGTGCGAACGGCGCTGGCGGTGATGGAGCGATCCGCGCAAGACAGCGGTTCGGCGCCCCCCTGGGCAACGAGAGCCGGCGCGGCGGCGCACACTAAGATTGAGGGAATCAGGAATAGGGAGAGGCCATGTTTCATAATCTGGAAATTTTAACCCAGATCAAAAAAGCCTGCTCTATCCTTTCTTTGAATCCTGGGAGTCCTCCATTTCACTCCACATATCCTCGAACAGGTCTCTGAATCCCCCTGGGTTCTCCGGTTTCTCCGGTTTCTGCCCTCGCCCCTCACTACGCTTGATCGGCTCAGTTTCTTCTCTCACCCTTTTCTTCGCGTCGTCTTCTGTTTTGTCTTTGCTCATGGTTTATCCTTGCTCAACTCTGGCAGGAGCAGGATCAAGGGGTTTAAGGCCGCCCGGAAGTCGGTGACGATGACCTGCTTCCCCCTCGGCCTCCAATCTGATTTCATGGGCCGTTCAGTATTCCGGTCTTACATAAGTCCTTCACGCTGTTGTCAAGCCTTTGGGCTCCATCTGCGTAAACCAACAGATCATCTTTCCCGAACACGGCAATGTTGTTGCGATTCCCGCCAGACGTGCCCCCGGCTTGACGCTCATGCAAAATGAGATAGTCAGCCCTTGTCCGGTTGGAGGTGATCTGCACGTTCGGACAAAATCGACGCAGTTGTTTCATCACTTCAATGGTTTGCGGCTCGGTCGTACCGCCAACACTGCCCCCCCTAATATTCCCTGACC
Source organism: Acidobacteriota bacterium (assembly GCA_965205615.1). Taxonomy (GTDB): domain Bacteria; phylum Acidobacteriota; class UBA6911; order RPQK01; family CBDAPI01; genus CBDAPI01. Next base: position 212,379 of record CBDBHK010000025.1, read on the forward strand.
CGCTAAAGCTTGAGACCGTCGAACCCTCCACGTATACGGTCACCTTGGATGACGGTTGGGATTGATACCGTCCAATCGCAGCAACCGGCACGTCAAGCAACGATAAAAGCACAATCCCGGCAATAAGTCCTCGCATGGCAACGGATCCCTCCATAATTTTTTATACTCAACACGCTCCGGTAGCTCGCTCCACGCCGCCTGGAGGAGTTTCCGCCCCTCAAATCACAATCCGCTCGATTTCATCAAGCGTGATCTCATCGGCTGTCCTGTCATAGAGCTTGGTGGTCCGTGGCGATTCGTGCGCGGCGATCGCCTGCGCGTTCTCAATGCTTCCACCATTGAGCAAATAGGCCGTAATCCCGGTCGCCCGGAAAGTGTGGCAGTTCGCCGACGCACCGAGCTCCGCCTGGCGCACCCGCCGCTTGATCATGCGGAACACATCGACGCGGCTCATGCGGTTTTCGCGGAACGTCCGTTCTCTGTTCATCGAGCGCCACAGTGGCGTGCCTTTTTGATTCCCGATCCCGGCCGCGTCCAGATAGGCGTCCAGATACTCTTCGGCCTTGTGGTGGGCCGGGACTTCGTGAAACTTGCCTCCCTTCTCATGCAGCCGCAGCCACCAGCGCTTGCCCTGCCGGTAGTAATCCTCGACATTCATGCCCACGACCGCGCCGACGCGCGCGAAGGAATACACCATGGTTCCAAGCAGGGCGCGGTCCCGCACGCCGGAGCACATGCCGATGTCGATGGAGTCGAGCAGGGCGCGAGCTTCGCTTGCCGTCAGCACGGGTGTCTTGCCTTTCTTGACAACGTGTTTCGGACCCCGAACGGAAGCGGCCGGGTTCACCGGCAAGACCTGTCCCACGACCAAGTAGTCGAACATCGTCCGGATGGCCGCCAGATGCTGCTTCACGGTGGGCGGCGCATAGCCATCCCGCAGCTCTTCGATATAGGCCGCCACGGCAAAGGGCGTGATGCCCGTAAGTGCGAGATTTCGATGCTCACACCATTCAAAGAAACGAGCCGTTGCAAAAGCGTAGGCCTGACGGGTGTTGGGGTTGCGGATCTCCGCCGTGAAGAATTCAACGAGCCGTTGTGCCGCCGCCGGGCCGGCCTCCCGGATCAATCCGGGCAGTCCTTCGATCCTCCAACCGCCGGGAACCAGGAGCGCCGGCGAAGCAGGCGAGGCTTCTTCTGCAGCCTGAATGTTCTTGAGGGTGCGAGGGTCGACCATGTCACCGCCCATTAAAGAGTAACATAACTTCCTTTATGTTACTCTTTAACAGACGCTCAAATCTGTTTGCATTTTGGAAATCTCAGTTGAGGCCTGAAAGTCCTTATCGATATTCGAGAAACTTATCGATGGTAAGATCGGTGTCCTTTGCGATTCGACGCAACAGAAGTGGTGAGATGTCTCGACCCGAGTGGAAGGGGACGGTTGTGCCTCTTCCATCAGGATGACGGAACTGCTTATGAGAACCGCGCTGCCGGACCTCGGTAAAGCCGAGATGCTTCAAAATTGCAGCCACCTCGCGCGGCTTGAGCACCGGCACCTTGGTCATAGTCAGGGGAGAGAGACTCGTTGAGTTCCGACAAACTCTCCTTCAAGTGTCGGCTCGCCATCTTCCAAAAGCATTTCCATCACTTCGCGAAGGTTCTTATTGAGTTCATCAAGCGTATCAGCTTGGGAGTGAGCCCCAGGGAATCCGGGAACATAACCCACATAGAAGCCGGTCTCAGGATCTTGTTCGACAACCGCCGTATATTCTTTCATGACTGTATGTACCCTTTATTTTTTGATCTAGTCCGACTGAGAGGCTAACACGGCGGATCCTCAGGACGAAGCAAGCGGCCATGAGCTGGATTGAGGAGTGCCCCCGCCCTGTTAGGGTCGCCGGGGGGGGGTCTGGAAGCCCCAAATCTCTAAAAGCACCAATGTTTGTCCTGAGTCTGGTTTTCTTCAATCCGAAGTTCCGCTTTGACGCGCTCTGTGCGCGGATCTCGATAGCCGCCCTGTTCCTGGTTCGCCATGCTGACTCTCGGCGCGGGAGACGCCCGGGCCCAGACCACCCCGGTTTGCAGCGACACGCCCGCTGGCCTTTTCCAACCCTTCCTGTTTCTCATGACCGCTCAACCAAGGCCGGGGCGTAAACCCCGGCGACACGATATGCCGCGCTGCTCGACACGACGATCAAGGAACGCGCTCAACCAAGGCCGGGGAGAGCTTCCTCGGGATACAAGGTGTTTCCTGCTCATTGTTTCCAATATTCATCGCATCGGGATCTTCCTCTCGGTCGGCCACGACTCCCGTGGCTTCTGAGGCGACCTCTGTATCTGTTACTCCCCGCAACGCCGACTCTTCCGGCTGCGTTTCTGGCGTGGGGACTGGAAGTAATGACCCACCGACGGCAAACAGTACGAATGACGCAACCCACACAACGGCTGCTCGGTTGCGGGTTGGCAACCAGAAACGCGGTCGCGGTCGAATGAGTGAGAGGAAACGCCACCGTTCCCGTCACCATACTTATGAGAATCAACAATCCGCCCATGTGTACGTCTGGTTTCTACCCAATCGTTTATCAGGCCCGCGCTGCGTAGGTACCCAACCCGTTTCCCTGATCCGCTTTTGGCGTCAACCGCGCCGCCGCGCTCGCCCAGTGGCGTCAGCTCGGGGCGGCCTAATTCCCTGTCGTCGGTGGAGAACTCAGTCCTTGCGACTTTCCTCTGAACAGTGCCACTGCGTGTCCTATTTTTAACCCGTTATTTACAGACTTTCAGACTTTTGGATTTTCAGAATTTGTAAAGACCCATTGGCTGACTAGGTCCTCGACAAGTTGGCTGAACTCCCTACCCTCGTCTAAGAGACGCTTCTTAGCGGCGAGATGCGTCTGTTTGCGCAAATAGACGGTTACCTGAGTGTAGTCCGGGTTGCTCTTCTTGCCTGGCGGTCGCCCCACTTTGCGGGGAGCGGCTGCACGGGCGGTGGCTTTATGCGTGGAGGTTTGGGGTTTTTCTCCGGCAGGTAGCTTTCCGAAGTTCTCTAACACCTTTCCGAATGGAGTGCTCACGGCAGAATCTCCTTTCCCAGCTTGAGGTAGTCTTGCCAGGCTTCCTGTGCTCGGCGGTCTTTAGCGTCGTAGACAGTGGTCCCCGCCAAGGCGGCTTTCTGATAACAAATAAACCGGCGGATGCCGGTCGTGAAAAGGGGAATCTGCCTTCCCTGGAGTTCCCGGCGCATCGTCTCGCCGTCTCGGTTCGGCTTGGGTGGGATGATCGTCAATAGAATCCTATAATTCCCCTCCCCAACGTTCTCGATTTCCGACGTGGTCATCAAGAGCGCCTGGAGGCTGAGGGCATCCGGGGTCGAGGGGATGACAAGGAGGTCGCAGCCTTCGACCAGCTCCTTGATTTCTTCGGGCTCCAAGCGTGCACTGGTGTCAATAACGGCGTGTTCATAGTTGCGAGCGAGTTTCGTGGCTTGGTGGAGGTGGATAACTTCAAAAGGGAGATTGCCGTTGATAGCCCAGCCGCAGACTGAGCGGTTAGGGTCACCGTCAATCAGAACAGTAGGAGATTTCTTTTGCAGGTAAGCGGCAAGGTGGATGGCAGTGGTGGACTTGCCCACGCCGCCCTTGTAGGAGGCCACAGTGATGACCATAACTTTCGAGTGTACTCAACATATCCGACACTCAAAATTCTGGACGTCTGAAATTTTGGATTTTTGGAAGTGTGAAGTTAGAGCAAAACGGGCGGCTTTCCAGTATGACCTGCCAGTAGTTATGTTAACGATCACCAGGATGTGCGTATTTTTGAACACTCACTGTTAGGATAGAATTTCAACATCATCCGCACCGCAGGTGCGTCCGATCCTTCATCTCGCGATTTCTGCCGAGGTGGATTTTCCCCTTCGAGAGTGTATTGTTTGCAGTCCAGGAAGAGGGAGGAACTCGACCTATAACCCGCTTGAGGTCCGGTTGTGGCAGCTCTGTACAAAGCAGAGACCCACCACAAGCAGATTGTAACCTGCCACGATCCTGGGCTGTTGTCCAGTCCCCGCCCAGACTGCGGCCCGCCGCCGATTCATATTCAGCGTGACCTGAAGCAGACTCTGTTCCACCTTCAAAACGCCTTCAGCTTCTTGTCGAAGGATCGCGGCATCGAACCGGCTCGATTGAAGACCGAATCTGCGATCTTTGCCGATCTTAGCCCGCATAGATCACCGATTTGGAAATGAAGGTGATTTTGGCAGGCCGGAACGGTTTTCTGAGAGTTTCGCTATCGATCCGGTCCAGGTCGAGTGATGCGGTGGTGTGGATGGTCGTGAATGAACCGTTTTTCGGGTTCGGAAGAGCGTGACGGAATGTATTCAGGCAGAGCTCGGCCTGAGCGATGGAACGATTTCGTTTTTGGGGGCGTTTGATCGGGACAGACCTCAGCAGCGCAGAGGAATGGCCTGGAGGTTTCGAACGACGGCAGCGAAGACCTCGCTGTAGGGATAGGCTTCCGACATGGAGATCCAGACGTGGCGGACCGTGAGGCGGACTTGGGCGCCGATCTTGAGGAGCTTCAAGCGAATCGTCTGACACTGAGCGCGAGCCAGGGGGGTCTGCTTCAGTCCGAGACGACGCAAGGCGTGCATGAGCATGTAGGCGGCGGAGGACAGATACAGCCGGAGTTGATTGGCGCGCATCGTTGCCGCGCTGGTCCGGTCGGCGAACAGACCCAACTGCTGTTCTTTTATGCGGTTCTCCATGTCGCCCCGCGCACAGTAGAAGTCTTCGTAGAGCGCGCGGGCCCCCAGGCGTTCCGGCGACAGGGAGGTGACGACGAATCGGGGATTGGCGCCTTTGTCCAGGAACTCGGCCTTGCCGACGACGCGTCGCTCCGAGGTCCAACTGTGGCGAGTCCGGTAGCGGAAATCCTTGAACACCCGCGCCGGTCGCCCGGTGGCGTTGAACTCGGCTTCGGCCTGAGTCATCGCTTCGGCGCTCTCTGACTTGAGCCGATCATTGTTGGCCAACCCCATCACGTAATCCACGTGATGGTCTTCACACCAGCGGAGCAAGTCATCCCGGCAAAAGCCCGAGTCGGCCCGGATGACGATCGAGACCTCCGGCCAGCTCTGCCGCATCCGGCCGACGATCCGTTCCAGTTCCTCCACCGATCCCGCGGCCCCATCGATATTGGAACACCGCAACCGGGCGCACAGCAGATGCTCCCCCGAGAAGATGTACAGCGGGAGATAACAGTAGTGGCGGTAGTAACCGTGAAAGAACCGGCCTTCCTGCTGGCCATGGATCGGGTCGTCGGTCGCATCCAGATCCAGCACCATCTCCTCGGGCGCCGATTCGTGGGACTCCACGAAGGCATCCACCATCCAGCCGTCGATCCGGTCCGGGTCCATCGCGATCTTCTTGTACCGCTCCTGCTCATCGACCTCGGCGCCGGTCAACTCCAACCGGTTCAGCGTACACCTGCCCGCCAGCGCCTTCCCCCGATCTGAGGCCTGCCGCCGCCTCTCCCCCAACGGATCGGCCTTATTCACCGCCACCGCCAGCATCGGATCGGTGCGCAACTGATCATGATCGTTCAGATCCTCGTACCCCAGACAGCGTCCGTAGATGCGCTGCCCCAACAACTCCTCGACCGTGTGTTCGATCAACCGCGGATCCCGGTGATCCCTGCAACACTCAGCCAGTCCGGCGATCAGACCCGTCCCCCTCTCGACCTCTCGCAACAGCAGCACCCCTGCATCGGAGGTGATCTTCCCGCCGTCGAACCGCGCCTTCACTTTGCGTTGAAATAGTCCGTGAAATTCGAACCTGGCTTGTTTACACTCTGTTCTCATAAGGGCCGCCTCCGTTTGGCTTTGAAGTCTTTCATTCAAAACGCTTTATACCAAACAGGGCGGCCTTTTGAGGTCCTATCGGTGATCTATGCGGGTTAGGGTCCCACTCTGGGATGGGTGAACCCCCTCGCCTTTAGGCGAAGCCTTCAGGAGGCTTGGGGGTACACTGCGGAGGTGTCTGAGTATCGGAAAAGTTCGCATGCAGTGTATCGGCTGAGATATCACTTTGTGTTCATCACCAAGTACCGCAAGCCGGCTCTGCGAGGAGAGATCGGGAAAGAGGTGCGGGATCTGACGCGAGAGATTTGCCGATCGTTGGATATCGAGATCGTGAAGGGGCATGTGCGACCCGATCATGTGCATTTGTTGTTGGATGTGCCGCCGAGATTGGCGCCGAGCCGAGTGATGCAGGCGATCAAAGGGAAAACGTCGCATCATCTACTGCAAGATCACCGCAAGTTGCGCAAGGAGTTTTGGGGACGACATCTTTGGGCACGAGGGTACTTCGTGGCGACGACTGGGAATGTGAGCGATACGATGGTTGCAGAGTATATAGAAACCCAAGATGTCGAGACCCGAGACGACGATTTTCGGGTCACTGAGTAGTCAGCCTGCGAGCGAAGCGAGGTCTTTAGGCGACTTCAGTCGCATGTCGAATCCACCGCCTTCAGGCGGTGGAGAGTGGGACCCTTCTCAATTCTTCGACCCTTCGGGTACACTCCGCCACCGATTCTTCGACCATTCGGGTACACCATACAAGTAGTAAGACAAGTAGTAAGACAACAAGTAGTAGGAGCGACGAGTCTGTGCAAAAAATAGGAAGGACAAACCAGAACCACAGAAAAAAGGGGACGTTTAAGAAGGGTCAAGGATTCCGGGTCCACCTCTAACCGTAGAGACACTCCGTTAGTTAACACTCACTCGATCCTGTATAGCCATCTGTACGCCCAGACCTCGAAGTGCCTCCATTTTCGCTTTCACCTCGGAAGGGCCAATCACCCGGAGCTCGACCCCGCTCAGTCCCCGCTTGTGCAGATCCGCCAAAAACTCTCGCCAATGCACCTCCGCTTCGCTGATCTTGGCGCTCAGATCCAACACCTCTCACGTCCCGAAACGATTGACTGCAATGGCTTTCAGGATGGCCACGTCCTGCACCCTGCCGCCTCTTCGAACTTTCTCGTAGTGGGCATCCAGGTACACGATCGGATACTCCCCCAGCTCTCGGCTTCGAAACTCCTCCAGCTCTTCGTCCAACATCCCGGCCACTCTCGAGACCTGGGTTGCCGAGATCTCCAGACCACACAACTGCTCGGTAACCTTTCTGGTCGAGACTCCCATCACGTACATCTCGGCGATGGCAGTCTCCAGCTGCCTGCTCAGCATGTTCAGGAGTACGAGGGCTCCCCATTGCACACAACGGAAGTGCCAGAGCCAGGCCCAGCGAAAAGGGCAGCCGCCCGGCCCTTCCGATTCCCGGGGCCACCAGAAATTCCGGGTGCTGGCCGATCTGGTCAAAGAGGGGCTGAGCTACGGCAAACCCGAACAGGGTGGCGAGGTGCAGGGAGTGTGCCCAGGGTCCCGAGCCCGAGTCGTGAGTATTCTTGAGGGGCGAGGTTTCCTGGCCCCTCACTGCCGGGGCACGCAGTAGTAGAGGGTTCTCGTCCCCGACTCTAGATTCTGCTGGCTCTCGATTCGATAGAATCGTTTCAGATTCTTCTCCAGGAATGCCTTTTCGTAATCTGTATACTGATCATCCTTGTTTCGCAGCAGCGTCTCCACCATAGGATCGGACTTGTCGACGAATTCAAGGACCAGCTCACGGCTATTCTGGGCCAGCCACTCTACGAAATCCGGCAGCGGTATGTTGGCGCTGATCACCATGTGATTCTTTTGAATCTTTTTAGATATACAAAGGGATGCAGGATGCCGCCCCCCCTTGGAGAGGTCCTCTCCTAACTAGGGGCGTCAGTGAGAACCCTGTAAAGCAAACCGAATACGGGGACGGCCAGCAGAATGATCAGCGGCCAGATCACGCGCCAGACCACCTTCTCCAGCGTGTCGATTCGCGAGTTTACTTCGGAAAACCCAGCCTTCATCTCGGCCCGAATTTCAGTGATCTGGGCATTGATTTTGGCCCCTTGGGAGTCGATCTTGGCTCCAATGGCGGCAACGACGTTCTGTCCGGCCTGGGCGCGGACCTCATCGTCGGCGCGGTAGGCCAGGTCGGGGTCCACGTCCACGCTGCGCAGGGCTCGAAAGAGTGCTCCGGTAGGCTCCGTGGTGGTGGGTTCAGTCGGGGTTGCCATTCTCATTCTCCTTGCCGGGTAGATCAAATAATTCTCGATCGCGGTCCCGTTCCAGGAAGCCATCGAGTCCCTTCATGAGGCGATCTCGCTTGCCGGGATCGTCGCCGGTGACGTGCTCAAGGTAGGAGCCCATGAGGATCAGGCGGCGGGTGCGGCGCTTGCGTTCGACGGCGGTGATTCTAGATTGGGCGCGCCGGATCTGGCGTTTGAGGTTGTCGCGCTGGCGGCGCTGGGCTTCCAGGAGTTCTTTTTTCCGGGCTTTAAGCTCCTGTTTGAGGGTCTCTTGCCGGGCCAGCAGTTGCTTGAGTTCTTCTTGTGGCTCCATCGCCGTCGATGGTAGCATCGGACCCGCAGAGAGGTCAATTTTGACCGAACATAATGCAGGCCTGAAAATCCCCGAACAATAGAGAGTAGCACTATTCCCGTTTCACTTTGAGAAACGGCGTGCTATACAATCAGTAACAGGGGCATTAAGGCGTGGCAGTATTTCATCTTAAAGCTAGCTTCGGTTCCCGCGCCGGTGGGCAGTCGGCCCGCGCCAAGAGCGATTACATCGAGCGCGAGGGCCGCTACGAGAAGGACAGCGAGGAACTGGAATACAAAGAGCACGGGAATATGCCGGAATGGGCCGAGGACGACCCCGGAAAATACTGGGAGGCAGCAGACAAGCACGAGCGATCCAACGGGCGGCTGTATAGCGAGATCCAGTTCGCGCTTCCCAAGGAGTTCGACGAGGCCGGGCGGCGGGATGTGGCCTCGGACTTCGCCGCGCAACTGACCGGCCCGGAGAAGCTGCCGTACACGATGGCGATTCACCGCGGCGGCGCGGAGGGGGAGAACCCCCACGCGCACCTGATGTATTCGGAGCGGGGACAGGACGGGATCGAGCGGAGCGCCGAGCAGTGGTTCCGGCGCTACAACGGGAAGGCTCCGGAGACGGGCGGTGCGCGGAAATCGCGGGCGGCCAAGGCCGGGGACTGGCTGGAGAACACCCGCAAGGCGTGGGAACAGACGGCGAACCAAGCGCTGGAGCGTGCTGGCCGGGAGGAACGGATCGACGGGCGCAGCCTGGCCGAGCGGCGGGATGAGGCGTACCGGTCCGGCGACCTGGTGCGGGCGGCCGAGTTGAGCCGGGAGCCCAATGTCCACCTGGGTCCGTCCCGGCACCGCGAGGGCAGCGGCGCAGCGGTGGAGGAAAAGCTACAGAAGGCAGAGCGCGTGGAACGTGGGAACCGAGTGGACGCCGCCGAGCGGGACGCCGACAGGCAGGAGGTAGCGCGGATCGAGCGGGAGATTCGCCGGGTCGAGGCGCGGCTGAAGGAGAGCTATGACCGAATTAGAAGAGCGATTGACAAACGAATACAGCAAGCTGGCCGCGCAATACGCGCAGGATCAGAAGCGGCTAGCCGGGCAGGTCGAGCACTTGGAAGAACAGGTGCGAGAATTGGCCGAGCAGCACGCGGACGAAGTGGGGCGGTATATCGAGTGGAGCAAAACCTTGGGGGAGCGCGTGACAGCCTTGCGGGAGCAAGTGCAGACATTGGCCAATCAGCACGCGGACGAACTGAAGGAGTACGTCGGGTGGAGCGAGCACATGGGAGAGCAGCACGGACGCTTGAACGCACATGTCGAGAAATTGACCTTGGCATACAACGAGCTGGCGAGGCTATTGGACGAGAGGTGAAAAAAATCAAGTTCACGCGGGATCGGGGCCTCCCTGAACGGGGCCTCGCTAAACGGTGGCGCGAAAGAAGTCGCGGATGGGAGCGCTAGTTAAGGCAGAGTGCGCAGTCGCAGCCGGGGGCTATGACTGCGACCGGTAGGTTTATCGGCGGTGTGTCGCTGTGGGCGACGAGACGTGTCATGGAGGGGTGACAGAAGTAAGGAAATTACTTACCATAGAACACATGCCCAACCAACCCGAGGTGCGTGTCGTGATCGTCAGTAAGTTGACTTCCAAGTCCCAGACCACCATCCCGCAGCCGATCCGCGCTGTGCTCGGGCTGCAGCCAGGAGACGAATTGGCGTACGAGATCGTCGATGGGCGAGTCATGATCACGAAGGGGCAACGAGGGACCACAACGGACGACCCGTTCCGCACCTTCGAGGAATGGCGCTCGGAAGCGGACACTACGGCCTATGCGGACCTTTGAGCGCGGTGACGTGATTAAGGTGCCGTTCCCGTACACGGACCGCGCGACGCGGCAGTCGCGACCAGCCGTGGTTGTCTCGACGGCTCAACTCCAGGAGTTGCACGGACTCTTATGGGTCGTCATGATTACCAGCGCCGAGAACCGGGGCTGGCCCGACGATGTGCCGGTCGCCAACCTGAAGCTGGCGGGCCTGCCCGTCCCCTCCCTCATCCGTAGCGCCAAGATAGCGACGATCGACGCGTCTGACGCCTCGAAGCTGGGGCGGGTGGCGGCGGCCCAGCTCAGACGGGTCACGAGCAAGATCAAACAGAGGTTGGGGGCTGTGTAAACGGTGCCCTCTCGAAAAAGGGGGCAGAATATATCGAACTTAGGGTCCCACTCTGGGATGGGTGAACCCCCTCGCCTTTAGGCGAAGCCTTCAGGAGGCTTGGGGGTACACTGCGGAGGTGTCTGAGTATCGGAAAAGTTCGCATGCAGTGTATCGGCTGAGATATCACTTTGTGTTCATCACCAAGTACCGCAAGCCGGCTCTGCGAGGAGAGATCGGGAAAGAGGTGCGGGATCTGACGCGAGAGATTTGCCGATCGTTGGATATCGAGATCGTGAAGGGGCATGTGCGACCCGATCATGTGCATTTGTTGTTGGATGTGCCGCCGAGATTGGCGCCGAGCCGAGTGATGCAGGCGATCAAAGGGAAAACGTCGCATCATCTACTGCAAGATCACCGCAAGTTGCGCAAGGAGTTTTGGGGACGACATCTTTGGGCACGAGGGTACTTCGTGGCGACGACTGGGAATGTGAGCGATACGATGGTTGCAGAGTATATAGAAACCCAAGATGTCGAGACCCGAGACGACGATTTTCGGGTCACTGAGTAGTCAGCCTGCGAGCGAAGCGAGGTCTTTAGGCGACTTCAGTCGCATGTCGAATCCACCGCCTTCAGGCGGTGGAGAGTGGGACCCTTCTCAAGGGCTTGACAATGGGAGGGAGAGCCCCAGAACGGAATTGGGAGAAAAATATGGAAAATCGAATCAGCTTATCGGGTATGACGAATGATATGTGGCACCTCGGTCCGGTCCGCCGCGTCCTCGCCGTCTTCGTGGCCGCCTGCGCAGTGGTCCTTCTGCTGGCGGCGGGCAGTCCGCCCTTGCAGGCCCAGGCAAGGACCGCCCCAGAAGACGAACAGGCGTTTCACCGTCTTGTGGTCGGCCAAAGGATGATAAACACGGACGGCATCAGCATCTTGGCAGCCCAAGACTGGACGGAGATGAGTGATCCAGTCAGGCCATACGTCATCCGATTGACTGATGGGAACGGGGTGAGTTGTGGTCTGGCAACACAGGAGGAAATGAATGATATTCGTGAAATGCTCGATCGGAGGTCACCGAGGACTGCACCCTCTGGGAAATACGCCCTGGCCCCTCCTGCGGCCAATATATCCGTCAACTACACTGGTTTCACTCCAGAGGCGCAGGCAGCCTTCCAGAGGGCTGTAGATATCTGGTCCTCTCTGCTGATTACGACGGTTCCGATCGAAATCGAAGCGAGTTTTGATTCACTCGACCCGGGTACACTGGGGGCGGCCGTCCCGTCCACCTTTTTCTGTTCAACCATGATTTGTGCGCCAGTTAGTCTTGTTAACCAGGCGGTCGACGAAGATCGGACGCCAGATGATCCAGACATCGAAATGGCCTTCTCCAGTTCAGAAGATTGGTTCTTTGGATTGGACGGTCGGCCTGGAGAGGATCAGCATGATTTCGTTTCGGTCGCCTTGCATGAGATCGGTCACGGCCTGGGATTCTATGACAGTTTCAGGATCGATGAATCAACCGGGGAAGCCGAGTATGGACTTGGCGATGACAACATTCCAACGATCTTCGATTCTCGTATCTTCGATACAGAGATCAAACGTTTGGGTATTATATACTTAGCTTTAAAAGGGGCATTGTTTCTTTCTTGACAATTAGTTGATGGAGTTGGTATAGATTTCGACCGGAAATGTCTGAAAGAAGGGTTAGGTTCGATTCTCCTTGCCAGTCGGAGCGGCATAGATGAGCTCGGATAAAGAACAGGTCGCCTCCATCCGCTACCCTTTGTTGTTCCGCTATAAAGACTATGTAGCAGGGTCCGGTTTTCTGGCTTGTGTAGAGATTTCAGGCCGGGCACTGATGATCCAAGAAGCAGGAGAGGACGATGAATGGTGGATGTACGGAGTGCGCCCATCCGCAATAGCCGAGAACGGGAAAACTCCTCAAGAAACCTCGCTTCGTTTTCGAGAACGGTACAAACGTGTCCTATACGATTTCGCTACAGACGCTGCGGACATCGACCAGTTGGAGACCGAAGTTCGGAAATTTTTTAACGATTCGGAAGAGACTATCGAGCGTCAGTGGACCAATGCTTTCAGGTTAATACGTGCAGGGGATGTAGACCCCGAGGAGCCGTTCGCAAGTCTCCCCCAAAAACCCCCCGAGCAAAACGAACCAGAAATAAGCGTAGTGGAATTCGAACCTAGCAAGTCGTCCCCGTCCGATAATCTGCCGCCCTCTGTCTTTCAAGAACACCCCGAGCTGCTGGCTGCTTAGTGTCGGCATCCGTTCGATTCGGCAAGGTCAAAAAAATGTTGGACGATTGCGCCGAGGGTTACAGCATCAGGCTAAGTGTTCACCATCGTCGCGTCACGTACAACGACAAGATATACCCCAGCTTACCAAAGCACGATGAAATCGAACTCGGGCATGTTCGCAGCCTAGTGTGCTGTCCGAGAAATTCCTGTTGTTAACATTGATCGATGGATCTTTGAGCTCTTTCGACCTTGTCTAAGATCGAAGTAGCGTTGGCCCGCCACTTAAAGGGCTTGGCCAGGTGTTGGTTATGCACTCGAATATATCTTCGTATTTCGTTCCTCAACTCTTGAACACTAGTGAAAGAGTTGCGGTAAAGGGAACGCCGCTCAAGCTGTGAAAACCAGGTTTCGACAGCGTTTAACCAGGAAGCACTGGTAGGAGTAAAGTGGAGATGAAAACGTGGGCGTCGTAGGAACCAGTTTCGGATTTTCTGGGTCTTGTGAGTGCTCGAGTTATCGAGAATGAGGTGAACGTCCAGATCTGGATGGACGACTTGCTCGATCTGACGTAAGAAGGCTAAAAACTCTATGGCCCGATGCCGTTTCGTGATTCGGCCCATTACTTCACCGGTGGCCACGTCGAAGGCGGCAAACAGACTGGCCGTCCCGTGGCGTTTGTAATCGTGGGTTCTGCGTTGGACCTGCCCGGGTTTGAGCTGAAGCATGGGCTGGGTTCGGTCCAGAGCCTGAATCTGAGTTTTTTCGTCTACAGACAAAACCAAAGCGTTGTCGGGCGGGTCCATGTACAGGCCCACCACGTCGATCACCTTCTCGGCGAAATCAGGATCGTTGCTGATCTTGAAAGAGCGAATCCGGTGGGGCTTAAGATCTGCGGCTTTCCAGATTTCAGTCACCTGATGTTTGCTGACTTGGGCATACTCTGCCATGAGGCGCAGGCTCCAATGAGTCGATTCCCTGGGGATGGTCTGCACGGTGGCCTTGAGAATTTTTCGTACCTTCGCTGGCGATAGTCGCCGTGGTCGACCCGAACGGGGCTGATCCTCCAACCCTGATAGCCCCACCTCAAGGTAGCGCTTTCGCCACTTCTGTATGCTGCCCAGGCGCTTGGACAGCCTTTGGGAGACCTCAATTGCTGTGAGTCCGTCCCCGCACAGTAAGATCATCTGGGCTCGCTCGGCGAGGATTCTTTTGGTGTTGGAGGCCCGCAGCCAGGACTGTAGAATTGCTTTGTGTTGTTGGGGTAGATCGAGTCGAATATGTGGTCTTGCCATGCCCAAGGATAGAAAAGTACCCTGACTATTAACTACAAGAACTTTCCGGACAGTACACTAGTTCGGCATCTCGGTATTGACAAAGACTGCGCCAATAGTCTTTTGCCTATCACCAACTAAGTTCGGGGATCGGAACGTAAGTGGAGTCAAGCGTATAATTCCCAAAGGTATAAAGGAGAAAAGGCGACATGGGAAAGAACAACAATTCAAAGGGCAGTGGTGTTGACCTTCTGGCTAAGGCCATGAAGCGGGTGTTCAAGGAGGCCGTCGAGGAGGGGGTGGAACCCCTGGGAAAGCGTATGGGCAAACTGGAGAATAAGGTGGATACCCTCCAGGACAACATGCAGGATCAGTTTTCCGAGCAACCCAGGCTCATTTCCCAGGAGGTCCACAAGATTTTGGAGAGGAAGTCCGGGAAATAGGTTTTGGACTCAGGAGGACCGAGCAGCAGAATCCAGGCCGTTGTCTGCGATCAGCTCCCGGTACATGAGACGACGCCCGATCAGCCCGGCAATCACCGACCGCATCTGGTCGATAGTGTCCAGGGGACGCCGGTTGTGCTTCCCCGAAAACTCACGGATGTAACGGTTCAAGTGCTTGGGGGAGAGCTTGTGAAAGGTTCCCTTATGGGCTCGTTTCAGTGTTGCCCAGAACGACTCGATCCCGTTGACGTGAGCCATCTTTTTGACGTATTCCCCGGTACTGTGCTTCACGACCTCGTGCTGCCGGGGAAGCCCCTGGTAGGCGGTGGCGTCGTCGGTATAGACCTGGGCCGTGGGACCGGTGTTCTCGGCGACGAATCCCTGGAGCGTTTTGGCGTCGGTCTGCTGGATGACCTGGGCCCGGATCCAATTGGTGGCTCGGTCCCGGATACCGATCACGGCGGTTTTGCCCGTGGTACCCCGGCCCGTCAGGGATTCTCGCTTGGCCTTAGTCATGTTGCTCCGGAGCCCCCCGAAGTAGGATTCGTCGGCTTCGACCGGTCCTTCTAAAGGCTCAATGCCGCTGCCGTCCCAGGCTTCCCGCAACCGGTGAAGCATGAACCAGGCCGTCTTCTGGGTGACCTTCAAATCCCTGGAGAGCTTCATGCTGGAGACGCTCTTGAGGCAGGTGACGTAGATATAGACCGCGAAGGCCCACTTGCGAAGGGGGAGCCGGGAGCTTTCCAGGGCCGTGCCGGTCCTAACAGAGAAATACTTCCGGCAGTCCTTGCACCAATAGGGCATGGGATGGCGGTTCTTGACTTCGCGGGTGTTGAGGCTCCCGCACCGTCCGCAGCAACGTCTGTTGGGCCAGTAGGTTTCCTCGAACCACCGGGCGGCCGATTTCTCGTCGGGGAAAAGAGCTCCCAATTCGAGCAGGGATATGCCGTTTCGATTGGACTTTCCAGGGGCTTTCGAATTCCGTTTTTGCTCTTTTCCCATGTCCTCATTATAGCCGACTGGGGGGACATTTTTTAAAGCTAAGTATATAATTCCCAAATCAAGGGCTTTTTCATAACGCTGGAGGACGGACTGGATCGCATCGACGGTGCCGATGCATCCACCACCCCCGCCACCAGCTTCATCCTCATGTTCCCCCCGGGAGCCGATCCGAACGCCGGTATCCTGCACCTGGTCAATCCGGGTGATGCCCCCGCCAATGTCACGGTGGACCTGCTCTCGGCGGGCGGCGGCATGCTCGATGACGCGGACCGCGTGATTCCTGCCCACGGTAAAGTGCAGGCTGCCCCGGCGGATCTGGTGGCCGAGATTGAAAACCACGAAAACGTTTACCTGAAGGTCTCTTCGGACCAGCCTATCGCCGCCTACCAGAGCTTCCGCGTCGGCAACAGCATTGCCGGCCTGAACGGGATCATTGCGGAAGAAGTGGACGTCCTCTACTCCCCGCAACTGGGGACAGGACCGGTCATCAACAGCCTGCTGCAGCTCGTGAACGCCGGAGCCGGGAGTGAAACGCTCACCCTGACGGCGCGGGACGAGTCGGGCGCGCTGGTGGCCGACACGGGGCTCTCGCCTCAAGGAGCCGCTTCCAAGCCCCGCCAGATCGAGCTGGCAGCCGGGGAGCTCTTCCAGTCTGACATGGCTGCTTTTTTCGGCATCCCTCTGGACGAACTGCGCAGCGGCTGGATCGAAGTGCGCCATCAAAACCAGGATCCCATCACCGTGGTGGGATCGATTCTTTTCGGGGACAGCCAGGGAGGGGTCTTCAATGCTTCCCTGCCCCTGCAGTCCGTGGCCAAACGGATTCACCTCTACTCCCATGTGGCCGAGGGGTCCTTTGGGCCGATTACCTGGTTCACGGGCCTGGCCACTTTGAACACCACGAGTGAGGATGCCAATGTCTCGGTGACGGTCCGTGACCCCGGCGGAGTCGTGACGGCCAACGGAGGTTTTCTGCTCAAGGCAGGCCAGAGGGTCTCCAAGACCCTGCCCGAGATCCTTCCCGGCTTCGGGCCCCAGGCCGGAGGATCGATCGAGGTGGTCTCCGACGTGGAGATTTTCAGCTTTTCCCTCTTTGCCCTGGCCGACCTGTCGGTGCTGGCCGCCATTCCCACCCAGCCCTTCGAGTCGATCCAGGTAGTGGATGGGTCGGAGCCGGTGGGCGGAGTCATCCAGCAGCCGGTCATTCACATTCCCGGGGGAGTCGTCCTCAATCCCGACGGTCCGCTGGAGTTGATCGGGGACCATTCGGTGATCATTGAGGGGGATATTGTCTCCGATTCTTCGGTGACCGTCCGCAGCCCCGGCGGGACGGTGGTGATCTCGGGGCGGATTGACACGACTGCCGGAGATGAGCCGGCCGGCGGCGGGATCTTCAAGAACGGTCGCAAGATCCAGGGAGACGAGGGTGAGGCCGAATCCCCCGACATCGAAATCGAGGCCAGCACGATCATTATCCACAGCGCCCACGACGATACACCCATTCCGGACGATCCAGGCGATATCGAGATCGACCTCCAGTTCATCGCCGGAACGGGAGACTGTACAGACGGAGGAAGCATCCTGCTCGTCGCTTTAACCATCGTGATGACCGAAAACCGGCTGGGCATCCAGGCCGGGAGGGGCTGCGCCGGCTCAGGTTCTGACAGCGCAGGACAGGTTGAACACAGCAAAAACGGAGGAAGTGTCGACGTTTTCACGGAGTTTCTCGAAAAGGGCAATCCCGACGAAGAGGCCCTGCTTCTTCTCCAGGGTGGCCGTGGCGGAAGGAAGACCACCACCTTTAACGGAAAGAACGCTTACGGCGCCAACGGCGGAGATGGCGGCTACGTAGGGCTGAAGGTCAAGGGGAGCTCGGTCGAAAAAATCGTCGTCCGGGGTGGTCGTGGCGGGAGAGGTCAAAAAACTAAAGCCACGGGCGGGGCCGGTGAAACCGTCATCTCCCAGGCCGGATGGGGCGGAAACGGTGGAACTCTTGACCTTACCGTCGAGCCCGATGACTCGGGGCTCGCGTCGCTGGTTTCAACGGGTGAGGTGGTCCGCATCTACGGCAGGACACGCGATGGCGGACCGGGCGGAGACGCCACAGCCTTACCCGGGAATGGAGGTCCCGGCCAGGACGGCGGCGACGGAACGGCCCTGGGTGGCTGGGGAGGACTGACGGGAGAAATCCCCGCCGCGCCGGCCTTCGCGGTCGCCGGAGCCAATACCTTTGTCTTCGACCTGAAAGAGCTGACCGGCAATCCCACGCCTCATGGTGGAGACGCCACCGTGATGCGCGGTAACGGTGGAAATACAACGGCACCCGGCGGACACGGCGGAAATGGGGGGACCATCATGGCCATCGCAGGCGAGGCCCTGGAAAACCACGCCAACAGCGGCAAGGCCACCGTCGAGGACGCTGCCAACGGCGGCAACGGCTTCAGCGGCTGCACGGCCCTGCCCCAGCGGCCGGGAGGCGACGGAGGCCGCGGCGGCGACATTGACACCACCGGCAAGGCCAATGAAGTCAAGAACAGCGGTAATGGCGGCAACGGTGCAAGGGGGACTTTCGGCGGCCTGGCGGGCTTCGGCGGTGGATGGAACCAGAAAACCGTAAGTGGGAGTCAATCCATTCAGGGTAACCCGGACGAAGGCACGGCGACGAACTCCCAGCAAGACGGGATCAAGGGGAAGGACGGTTGCCCCACGGAAGGCTCGCCCGTCGGGATCAAGCTCGTCGACGGAGTCCTGATCCAGATTGCCACCAACCCGTTCGAGAAGTTCATCATGGAACTCGGGCGCACCGTCCTCTTCAAGTTCAGGACCAATCACCTCAGTGTCAGCGTGTTTCTGCTCAACAAGGACAATCCAGAGAAGTCACGCTCGATTTCGCTGTTCGATCCGGACTTTCCCGACAGTGGACCGTTCGACAATATAGGCGATGAGACACTCGACCCGGGAAGTTACTGCATTTTTCTCTCTGCCAACGATATCGGCCTCAGCTATTTGGCCCTGGTTGGAGAGTTGGAAATTCCAGTGCAGGGGAGTCCCTCGGCCCAGTTCTTCAGAGGCGACGGCAAAGTGGTGCAGGGTGCCGGTGAGGTGATTGTCGTCGAGCTGGACCTGACGGATTGCTGCGATCCCGGTCCCAGATTCGATATCAGCGGAACCGTTGACAATCCAACCGAAGACCTTATCGTCAGCTCCATGCAGTTCTTCGACCCGGTAGAGCAGATCTTCGGGTTCGGTCCCCTTGACTTCCCGGGCTCTCCAGGCGCGCCTCTTGGAATTGGGGCAGGCCTCAGTCAGGGTACGTACGCCGTCTCGCTTCCGGATGGAACCTATGATGTGAGGATCCGGGGGTCTCGTACGGGCGGAAAGTCCAGTTTCGTTCAGTCTTTTGACGGGGTGCTTCCGGTGGCAGGGATGGCGGCCCAGGCAGACTTTACGCTCCCGGCGCTCTTCCCCCTGGATGTCACAGTGACGGCCGAGGAGTTTCGAAGTATTTTCTTCCGCCAGGGAGGAGTCGAAGTTCAAAGCAGCAACGCCGAAGTCACCACGCTGGTGCCGGCGGGAGTCCTCGACGTGGAAGTGCGGCGGCGGATTCGGGAGGATGGCACCAATTTTACCGTCGGCGAGCTGTCCTGGGACGCGGGCCAGGATGTGCTGGTCTCGCCTTCTCCCGGAGGCACAGCCCCCGCCGGAGGCGATTCGGCGGACTACACGTTCCCGGATGCACCTCCCCTGGTGGATGTAACCATCTTAGTCGAGGACGAGCTGGGGAATCCGCTCGGCAACGTGATCGTCTCCTGGACCAGCGGGCCCCTCCTGGAGGCACCTGACATGACCTTCTTCGGAGCGCGCAGGACCGAGCAGGATGGCATGCTCGAAATCCCCATGCCGTCCGGCACCTACGATTTCCTCCTGGAGATCCCATGATTCCAGGTCCACGCCCGACTCTAAGTGTAGGAGGGCCTTCCATGGCCCGATGCAGATCGCCTGGTCGTAGGGGCCGGCCTTGTGCCGGCCCGCCTGACGGGCGACCACCCGGGTCACCCCTGCGTGGTCCGATCAGGTCGCCGCATGGAAGCGGCTCCTGCACTTTTGACCCTGCGTAAGAACCAACCATGTTGACAGTAGTCACCGCCCCTTTCCACAATGAGTTCATGCCCATTCTGGCCGCTGTTGAGAGTACCGAACTCACGGAGCAGGAGCTCGTTGAGCGTTTTCGTGAAACGGGCCAGGATCGCTACTTCGGGTCTCTTTATGTGCTGGCCCGTCGCGCCGTCTACTCTCGCTGCCTGGCCATTCTCAGGGACGGGGAGAGTGCCGAAGATCTCACCCACGAGGCCTTCCTGCGCGCCTATGACCAGTTCACCAGCCTGGAGGGAACCAACTTCTCGGGCTGGGTCTATCGAATCGCGACGAACTTGAGTCTCAACCGCCTGCGGGACGAATTGAATCGAAAGCGAATACTCGAGAGCCAGGCTCAGTCGACTCTTCGAGACAAGGAGGAGAATCCCGTCCCAGAGGAAGACGTCAACCAGGCCCGCCGGGTCATGGAGACACTGAAGAAGGAACACCGCACCGTCCTGACCCTCAAGTACCTCGAGGGGTGCAGCTACAAGGAAATCGAAAAGAAGACCGGTTACTCAACCGAGCAGGTCCGCTCTTACCTGCAGAACGCCCGCCGCAATTTTCGAAAACGCTGGACGAAACTGGCTGGGGCCACGGGATCCCCCCAATGAAGAAAAAGGAGTTCGAGCGCAAATTTGCGCCCATCCTGAAGGACCCGGCGTCCAACCCGAGTGACTGCCCTCCAACCGATCGGATCATCGCTCACCGCCAGGGCGAATTGAGCCTGGAGGAAAGGGGGGATTTCCTGGATCACGTGGTTGACTGCGAGACCTGCATGGCCTTAATGGAGCGACTCGCGGTCGAAGCCGAAGACGTCGACGACCTGACCTGGAAACCCGTGGAAAAGCGCCTGGGCGCCAGCCCCTCCGCCTGGCGGGAGGGAACGATACGCCGATGGTTGGGACCCATTTCCAGCTTGAGTGCCGTGGCCGCCGGGATCCTGCTGGTCGGGACGGGGCTGGGCGTGTGGGCCACCATGCCGGAGAGGCCCGTTTCTCTGACCCGTGGATCCGCCATCCAGATCGCCCGTCCTGCCGGGCTGGTGAACGAGGTCAATGTCTTCGAGTGGTCGAGTCCACCGGTATCCGGCCGTTTCCGGGTAACGGTCGAGGGCGGGGGAGCATCCTGGCTCCTGGAGTCCTCGGAGACCCGCCTCGTACCTCCCTCTCAACTGCTGGAGCGACTGACGCCCGGCCACAAATGGCGCTGGCGCGTGGCGGCGTTGAACGACGAAGGGAAGGCGATCCTGGAATCTGACTGGATGGTGTTTGGGGTCAGGTAGGGGCGATCCTCGTGGTCGCACGTCCCACGGGCCGGCACAAGACCGGCCCCTACTGTCTCCGTGCCCGTCTCCTTTGCACGAAGAAAAAGCCGCTCAGGATGGACACCATGAAAAAACCGGCGACGAGCCACAACAGGGTTTGATCGACGGGGAAGTCAACGCCCGTCTGGCCGTCCCCGATCAGAATGTAGGGAGCCCAGTAGTAGGGATGGCTGTAGCGCGCTTCCGAGCGCAGGCCGACTCGTGCCCTGCGCAGGGCTTCAGCTTTGGAAAGCCCCTTGCCCAGGTGGGCGTAAAACAGGGACATGAAACGGGCTGTGGCCTCATCGTTGACATTCCACAGACTGGCCACAACGGAAGGCGTGCCGGCAAAGAAAAAGGCCTGGGTCAGACCCACCATTCCTTCTCCAGTCACCAGTTTCCCGAGCGCCGTCTGGCAGGCTGACAGGGTGACGAGTTGTGCCTCGAGGGGAAGGCGGAAAATCTCGCGGGCCTGCAGAATGCCATCCTCCACCTCCGTCGTCTCCTCCTCCTCCTGTCCCAGCACAATTCCGGAGCGCGAAGGGAGAAGAGGATCGATCCAGCCATGGGCAGCCAGGTGCACGACCGAATAATCGGACAGATCCAGCTTCTTGAGGTAGCTCTCCGTGGCCCTGGCTCCAAGCAGCACGGTGGAGTCGAAGTAACCGAAGGCGGAGCGGATCTTCGAAACCTCGGACCGCGTAAAGGGGAGCGCCCCCAGGTTGCGCAGACCCCCCAGGGATGAGGAACGCGACAGGTCCGGGCCTGCCCCATAGTTGGCGTCTCCAAGGACCAAAAGGCGAGGCTCGTCATTGGGCTTTACTTCAAAAGCCCTGAGGTAGGTCAGGGCTGACGCTGAAGGCAGGTAGGAGGTCCGGGCCAGGTCTCCGAGGCTTCGCCCTCGATCGTCAGAACTTCAAACGGAAAATAGTAGAGCAGACCGGAAGGAACGATCGTGACGGCCTGGTAACTCTCTCTCCACTCGCTTCCGGGAAGGAGCAGCACTGACAGCTCATCCAACCGGCGCGGCGGCTGGTCGGGACTGGGCAACGACTGATAAACCGCCTTCACGGCGGCCTCGAGCGCTTGACGGAGCAGATCAATCGCCTCCTCCGGCCTGCCCAGCCCGGCCAGGCACTGGCCTCGGCCTTTGAGTAGCGTCGGGCTGTTGGTCACGCCCAGATGGTCCAGAGTCCGCTCGGCCTTCTGATACTGCCTCAAGGTTCCCAGCTTCCTCATAGAGACCCTGATCGCGATAGATATGACCCTTGTTCTCGATAAAGACCGCCTGATTGCGATGACTGCGGGCCTCCCCGAACATTTCTATGGCGCGATCGTAAAGGGCCAGAGCCTCCTCGATGTTCTCGTCCGCGTCCTTGGCTATGATGCCCAGTTCGCCCGTGGCCCAGGCTTCCAGGGTCGTGCTTCCGCGCACCCGGGCAAGCTCACGAACCCGTTCAAAAACCCGTCTGGCCTCTTCGAACTGGTTCAGTTCGAAGTAACAGATCCCCAGCGTGGCCAGGGCCACCGGCTGGGGCTCAGAATCCTTCTCGATGGCCTCGTTCAACAGATCGATCGCCTCGAGCCAGTCGTTCATGCGCATGTGGGCCTGGGCCAGGTTGGTCAGCGCGGTCTGCACCTGGCTCTCCGAGTCGGTCTGCCGGGCCAGTTCCAGGGCTTCTCGCAGCAGAGGAGCCGCGGCTCGGTGGTTTCCGAGATCGAGCTGCAGGTTGCCCTGGCGCTGACGGAGCGCGCTCCCGGTCAGCGGATTTTCGCCCAGCTCCCTCCACAGCCTTTCAGCCGTCTCCAGAAGCCTGGCAGCCTTCCGGTACTCGTCCATGGACATGGTGACGTGGGAGAAGGGCAGGAGGATGGACAGCTGCAGCTGTGCCTCGGGGGTGCCTCGAACGGCCTCCAGGGCGGCCTGAAAGTGGGCGGATGCTTCACTATTGTTGTGCTGGGCGCCGAAGGACAGGCCGACTCCGTGGTGAGCCCGGGCCAGCTCCACGGAGTCTCCCATTTCCCCGGCCAGCTCGATCCAGGGCTTTCCCGCCTGTTGGGCTTCCGGATAGCGGTGCAACCCGTGCAGCAGACGCTGGCGCTGGGACAGAAAACGGAGCCTGTCCGCGCCCGTTAGCGACGATTCCGACCAGGACTGCAGGAGTGCGAGCGCCCCCTCCAGGTCCTCAGCTTCGCGCAGGGTTTCCAGTGCCTCCCAGTCAGGCTGTCCCTGAGCCTTTGCGGGACCCACGTTCAGCACCAGGGCCGCCGACAGGAGGATTAGCCCGCATAGATCACCGATTTGGAAATGAAGGTGATTTTGGCAGGCCGGAACGGTTTTCTGAGAGTTTCGCTATCGATCCGGTCCAGGTCGAGTGATGCGGTGGTGTGGATGGTCGTGAATGGAGCGTTTTTCGGGTTCGGAAGAGCGTGACGGAATGCATTCAGGCAGAGCTCGGCCTGAGCGATGGAACGATTTCGTTTTTGGGGGCGTTTGATCGGGACAGACCTCAGCAGCGCAGAGGAATGGCCTGGAGGTTTCGAACGACGGCAGCGAAGACCTCGCTGTAGGGATAGGCTTCCGACATGGAGATCCAGACGTGGCGGACCGTGAGGCGGACCTGGGCGCCGATCTTGAGGAGCTTCAAGCGAATCGTCTGACACTGAGCGCGAGCCAGGGGGGTCTGCTTCAGTCCGAGACGACGCAAGGCGTGCATGAGCATGTAGGCGGCGGAGGACAGATACAGCCGGAGTTGATTGGCGCGCATCGTTGCCGCGCTGGTCCGGTCGGCGAACAGACCCAACTGCTGTTCTTTTATGCGGTTCTCCATGTCGCCCCGCGCACAGTAGAAGTCTTCGTAGAGCGCGCGGGCCCCCAGGCGTTCCGGCGACAGGGAGGTGACGACGAATCGGGGATTGGCGCCTTTGTCCAGGAACTCGGCCTTGCCGACGACGCGTCGCTCCGAGGTCTAACTGTGGCGAGTCCGGTAGCGGAAATCCTTGAACACCCGCGCCGGTCGCCCGGTGGCGTTGAACTCGGCTTCGGCCTGAGTCATCGCTTCGGCGCTCTCTGACTTGAGCCGATCATTGTTGGCCAACCCCATCACGTAATCCACGTGATGGTCTTCACACCAGCGGAGCAAGTCATCCCGGCAAAAGCCCGAGTCGGCCCGGATGACGATCGAGACCTCCGGCCAGCTCTGCCGAATCCGGCCGACGATCCGTTCCAGTTCCTCCACCGATCCCGCGGCCCCATCGATATTGGAACACCGCAACCGGGCGCACAGCAGATGCTCCCCCGAGAAGATGTACAGCGGGAGATAACAGTAGTGGCGGTAGTAACCGTGAAAGAACCGGCCTTTCTGCTGGCCATGGATCGGGTCGTCGGTCGCATCCAGATCCAGCACCATCTCCTCGGGCGCCGATTCGTGGGACTCCACGAAGGCATCCACCATCCAGCCGTCGATCCGGTCCGGGTCCATCGCGATCTTCTTGTACCGCTCCTGCTCATCGACCTCGGCGCCGGTCAACTCCAACCGGTTCAGCGTACACCTGCCCGCCAGCGCCTTCCCCCGATCTGAGGCCTGCCGCCGCCTCTCCCCCAACGGATCGGCCTTATTCACCGCCACCGCCAGCATCGGATCGGTGCGCAACTGATCATGATCGTTCAGATCCTCGTACCCCAGACAGAGTCCGTAGATGCGCTGCCCCAACAACTCCTCGACCGTGTGTTCGATCAACCGCGGATCCCGGTGATCCCTGAAACACTCAGCCAGTCCGGCGATCAGACCCGTCCCCCTCTCGACCTCTCGCAACAGCAGCACCCCTGCATCGGAGGTGATCTTCCCGCCGTCGAACCGCGCCTTCACTTTGCGTTGAAATAGTCCGTGAAATTCGAACCTGGCTTGTTTACACTCTGTTCTCATAAGGGCCGCCTCCGTTTGCGTGTGAAAACGTTCATTCAAAACGCTTTATACCAAACAGGGCGGCCTTTTCAGGTCCCATCGGTGAGAAATGGCGGCTAGTTCATCGCCAGTTCGGCGATGGTCTCGTTGAGCAGAACTTTGACTTCTGCCCGACGATTGGCCTGGCGCCCTTCGCTGGTCGAGTTGTCGGCCACTGCCATCAATTCTCCATACCCATGGGGCCGCACGAACCAGCGCAGCGGCACTGCGTGTTTCTCGGCCAGGTACTGGATAACGGATTCGGCCCGCTTGCGACTCAGATAACGGTTGAAGTCGTCGGGACCGT
Organism: Acidobacteriota bacterium; assembly: GCA_965205615.1. Taxonomy (GTDB): domain Bacteria; phylum Acidobacteriota; class UBA6911; order RPQK01; family CBDAPI01; genus CBDAPI01. Next base: position 237,659 of record CBDBHK010000025.1, read on the forward strand.
CAGCGGAGGCAAAACCCGTGATCTGAAAGAGGATCCCCTGGTTTTGTTTCGCCGCAGTAGCCATCAGCTCGTCAAGCTGGGTGTGGGCACCTTCATCCAGACCGAAACTGGCGGCCTGAAACTGAATCGTGACGACCTCCAGCAGGCGGTAGTGGTCAAGTTCGGACAACTGATATTTCAGGGACCCCATTTCGCGGGCATTCTCTCCGACCTGCATCGTGGTTTTCTGCAGACCGCCGGCCAGATGGTCGATGCGACTTCGCGTTTCCCGGGCATCCTTGCGAATCCGCTCTGATGTGCCGGTGAGTTCCTCCACCTGACTGCTGACCTGGACCATGTCACTTCCCATGCCGTCAAGCCGATCGTCCAGCCCCGCGGCCCTGGACTCGACCGTGGAAGCCACTTTGAGATCAATGTTCTTCATCTTGATGGTTTTGGCCAGGACCGCACCCGAGTCATCCAGGCGGCCGCGAACGATGACCCGAAGCCCGCGAACCAGATCGGATTCCCTGTAAATCCGGGAATCCCGTAGAAAATTCTGCTTTTTCTCCTCGATCTGGGTCTGAGGCTGGACCTGGACAAGGAACTGGCGGCCTCGCAGGTTGTCCACCATGATGCGATTTCCATTGCTGGTCAGGATCACTCCTTCGACCCTCACTTTCTTTCCTGCCTCCAGGAAAGCGAACAGCGTGAGCAGGATCAGGGCGAAGAGAAGCAGCATCGGTCTTGTTGAAGTTTTGGTCATTCTGGGTTCCTCCTTCCATTTCGTTCCATGTTCCCGGCGGCGGGGGGGTTGCCGGTGCACCGGATCATTCCGGATTGTTGGAGGACCTAGCACGACCCGTGCCAGTTCCCGGTTAAACCGGTTAAGATATTATTATTAAAGGATTTAGAAGCTTTGTAAGGACGGTTGAAGGGTGCTCCATCGGCAGGGAACTATTCCCTGGATCAGGGAATTATTCCCTGAAGAAGGGTCGACTGACAGTTGGCCACGAACGAGAGAGTGGGTAGGCCTGTGGCGGCGACCGCAGGGGCTCGTGTTGACGATTGACGCCTAACCATCAATCAGAGCCCCCGGCGGGAGACGGGGGATGGGACAGGAGCTAACCCACAACCCTTCCCTCCCGGCTGCTCCCGCAGCCGGGAGGGACCATCTCGCTATCCGCCCAGCCTTCTATCCCAGAGCTTTTCTCAACCGGCGGGCGGATTCGGCCAGGGAGATTTTCAGGTAATCCGCCTCTTCCCTCTCGCTCCGACTGATCGGACCTTCGCTTCCCGGTTCGACCTCGACCTCAACGAAGGTCGGACCCCGATCCCCCAGGATCCGTGGGAGTGCGTCTTTGTACTCCCCGGGGTCATTGAAGTTGAAAACGCTCGGGAACCCGGCCGCCCGGGCCATCCCGCCCCAGTCCAAGCCCTCTCGACCCGGGATCCTCTGGTTGCCGGTAATCTCGTAAGTCCCGTTGACCAGGACAAAGAGAATCAGGTTCGTCACCCCGGACTCCAGGATGGTGGTCAGCGTCCCGAGAGTCATCAGCATGCTGCCGTCGCCGTTGAGGCAGATCACTTTCCGGCCCGGCTGGGCCAGGGCCAGTCCTAGAGCCAGGTCGGCTCCGTGTCCCATGGCACTGTCTGCCGAGGCGAAGTCAAGCGGGTGCCTCGAGAGGCGGCCCCAGGGTCGAACGGCGGCCATGGTCGTGACCACGATTTCTTCCCTCCTCAAGTCGGCCAGCGGTACCAGCAGTTCGTCTTTCGTCAGCATGGTCGATCAGATGAACTCCGCCGGGAGGAGCAGAGCCACGGGCCGGGACTTGCGGTGGGCTCGCTCCCAGGCTTCTCTTACCCTCGGCAGATTGGAGTCGGATCTGTATAGCCGGAACGGCACACCCCACGCTTGCAGGGTCGGCTCCGTTATTAGCGCAACCGAATCCAGGTCGCTGCGGATCATTTTCTCGGGAGTCACGGAATCGAGCCCGTCCCGCCCCAGAGCCTGCACTGTGGCGTAGCCCCGATAACCGATCAGGCACAGCAGGGGAACTCCCATGCGGATGGCCGTGCCCCGCAGGCTGTCCCCGCTCTCAAGCAGACCGGTGTTCTGGATCAGGACCACCGGGTGCCCGCCACCCATCCACAGGCCGGAAGCTATGGCGAAGGCTTCCCCTTCCCTCGTCACCTGGAGCAGGGTGACGTCCGGAGAGTCCTCGACCACCTGAAAAAGGGCCGCCGACCCGTTGTCGGGAAGGCCGATCACGTGGGAGACGCCCAGCCGGACCAGCTCGGCGAGCAGGGTTGTAGCTTGTGGTTTTCTCGGGCCCCGGCTTCTCAGTCATTGTCTGAACTCACTCGGAAGGATAACAATGGCACAAAGTAGGAGCCGCTTCCACGCGGCGATCGAATCGGACTTCGTAGGGGCGCGACCCTGGTGGTCGCCCGTCACGCGGGCCGGCACAAGACCGGCCCCTACGAACAGGGAATTTAATCCATCTGGACGAGGGGGAGATTCTGGAAGAAATCCTTACCTTCGTGGTTGATGATGATGAAAGCGGGGAAGTTCTCGACCTCGATCTTCCAGACGGCCTCCATGCCCAGTTCTTCGAACTCGACCAGTTCGACCCTCTTGATGCTGTGCTTGGCCAGGCGGGCAGCGGGGCCGCCGATCGACCCCAGATAGAACCCGCCGTGTTTCCTGCAGGCCTCGCGGACGCGGCCGGAACGGTTACCCTTGGCCAGCATCACCAGGCTGGCTCCCCGGCTTTGAAGGAGGTCGACGTAGGGATCCATGCGGGCCGCCGTCGTGGGTCCGAAAGACCCGGACGCGTAGCCCTCGGGCCGCTTGGCCGGTCCCGCATAGTAGATGACGTGATCCTTCAGGTAGCCGGGCAGCCGGCCACCCTCGTCGAGCTGCTCTTTGAAGCGGGCGTGGGCAATGTCGCGAGCCACGATCAGAGATCCGGTCAGCGACAGCCGGGTGCCAATCGGATGTTCTCGAAGCTGCCCCAGAATCTCAGCCATGGGACGCCCTGAATCGATCTCTACGGCGTCAGCTCCCAGCTCGTCTTCCGTGACCTCGGGAAGATACCGGGCCGGGTCGGTTTCGAGCTGCTCCAGGAAAACGCCTTCGCGGTTGATCTTCCCCAGGATCTGACGATGAGCCGAGCAGGAAACCCCCAGGCCAACGGGGCAGGATCCGCCGTGCCGGGAAAGGCGAACCACACGGACGTCGTGGGCGAAGTACTTCCCTCCGAACTGGGCGCCAATACCGATCCGGGTGCACAGCTCTGCGACCCTTGCTTCCATGTCCCGATCCCGGAAAGCACGTCCCGATTCATTACCCGTCGTGGGTAAATCGTCCAGGTAGTGGCAGCTCGCCAGCTTGACCGTTTTCATGGTGTATTCCACCGATGTGCCTCCGACCACCAGGGCCAGATGGTAGGGAGGACAGGCCGCCGAGCCAATGCTCTGCAGCTTTTCGGCCACGAAAGCGAGGAGGGACTCCGGGTTCAAAAGAGCCTTCGTCTCCTGATAGAGAAAGGTCTTGTTGGCCGATCCGCCTCCCTTGGCGATGAACAGGAAACGGTACTCGTCACCGGGCCGGGCATAGATCTCGATCTGCGCCGGAAGATTCGTGCCGGTGTTCTTTTCTTCGTACATGTCCAGCGGGGCGAGCTGGGAGTAGCGCAGGTTCTGTTCCTGAAAAGCCTTATAGAGTCCACGTGAAATCGACTCGGTGTCGGACGAGAAGGTAAAGACGTTCTCGCCTTTGTAGGCGTGAATGATGGTCGTGCCCGTGTCCTGGCAACCGGGCAGGATTCTGCCTGCAGCGATGTTGGCGTTCTTGAGGAATTCCAGGGCCACGAAACAGTCGTTTTCGGAGGCCTCCGGGTCCTCCAGGATGGCCCTTAGCTGCTGCAGATGACCTGGTCGGAGGAGATACTCCACGTCTTCGATGGCCTCGCGGGCCAGCAGAGAGACGGCGGCCGGATCGATCTTGAGTACCTCCACGCCATTCCAGCTCTCGGTGGACACGTAGTCGGACGTCAGTTTCCGATAAGGGGTGGTGTCGGGACCGTGCTCGAATATTTCTTGATGCTTGAACTCGGGCATTTACCTTTCCCGGTCGCCGCCCTGAGGAGCCGCGGCGATGGCCTGCGAGATTATCAGAGCCGGCTGCGGGAGCAGCCGGGAGGCGGGGTCGCAAACCATTTCCAGCCTTTCCCCCGGCTCCCGCCGGGGGCTCTGATACACGTTCCTCTTAAGTGTGCAGGATGGGAACCTCAGCCTGGAACAGCGGCTTGGCGAACAGCATCTGAGTGTCCCCAATCACGCGCTCCTGAAAACCGCCCTCGCAGTAACTGAAGTAGTACTCCCACATGCGGACGAACTCACGGGAGAAACCCAGGTCCCGGACTCTTCCCTGGTTGGCCAGAAAGCGCTCGCGCCACTTGCGGAGCGTCGTCGGGTAATGGGGGGTCAGATCATCGAAATGAGAGAGCCGAAAATCGGTCACCCGGCGGGTCGAATCGAGAATGCCGGAGACGCTGGAAAGACACGTTCCCGGAAAGATATATCGCTTGATGAAGTCCACCGTGCGGCGTGAGATTTCGTAACGCTGATCGGGAACGGTGATGGCCTGGAGGAGCATGGCTCCATTCGGCTTCAGGAGGGAGGAACACTTCTTGAAAAACGCATCGCGGTAGTGATGGCCAACCGCTTCGATCATTTCGATCGACACCAGCTTGTCGAAACGGCCTTCGAGATGACGGTAGTCCTTCTTGATGACGTTCACCCGATCATCCAGCCCGGCCCTCCGAATCCTGCGACGGGAGCACTCGTACTGTTGCTCGGAAATCGTGGTGGTCGTGACCTGAGAGCCGAAGTGCTCTGCAGCGTGCAGGGCGAAGCCTCCCCAGCCGGTGCCGATTTCCAGGACGTGGTCTTCTGAGTTCAACTTCAGCTTGCGACAGATCTGGTCGTTCTTCTGGAAGGAGGCCTCCCCAAGAGAGCAGTCGGGCGGGTCGAAGATGCCGCACGAGTACATCATCGACTTGTCCAGGAAAAGAGAGAAGAAGTCATTGCTGAGGTCGTAGTGGGCAGTAATGTTGCGAATGGCCCCCTTCAGGGTATTGCGCCGCAAAGCGTGACCCACCCGGACCATCGCGTCGCGAAACCGGACCAGACGCGACTCCACCTCGACCAGCACACCCCAGTTCCTGGCCATGATCCGAATGAGCTGGGTGAGATCGTCACAGGCCCATTCGCCGCGGATGTAGGATTCGGCGGCGCCAAGCGACCCCGAAACGGCTGTAGAGACGTAGAAGCGGGGACTTCCGACCTGGAGCTGACAGGTCAGGCCTCCCCGGTCGTTCCCAAAGGTCCAAACTTCATTCCCATCCCGGACGCTGATCTGTCCGTGTTCAAGCTTCCGCAGCCGAGACAAGAGCAGGTTCCGACACCATCTCGCCCACAGGGAATGGGATTCTCCACTCCGTGGAAACGAGCCTGTCCAAACCCTCATCAGACACTCCGCGGCTGGGCCAGACGGGCGGCTTTAACCTGCTCGGGGACGGGCCGCAGGTCCCGGATGAGTCCCAGCCAGCTCATCACTTTCAGAAGGTAGAACGTCACATCGATCTCCCACCAGAAAAAGCCCTGGCGGGCCGTAGCCGGGTAGTAGTGATGGTTGTTGTGCCAGCCCTCTCCAAGGGTAAAAAAAGAGAGGATAAAGCTGTTACGGCTCTTATCTCCAGTCGCATAGTACTGTTTCCCCATCAGGTGGGCTGCAGAATTGATCATGCAGCTCCCGTGGAGAAGCAAAACCGTGGAGACAAAAAAGCCCCAGATCAGCATCTGCCACCCGCTGGTCCCGAGGGCGGGATAACTGAGCCGCAGGAATTCTCCCAGGTAATACAGGCCCACTGCCATGACTGCCGGCACCAGGATGTCGAACTGGTCGAGGAAGCGAAGCTCCCGAAAACGCGCCAGGTCCGGCACCAGACTCATACGGGTGGGAAAGTTCCTCTTGTCGGTGATCCAACCGATGTGACTCCAGAAGAGCCCATGCTGGTCCGGCGAATGTGGATCCTCCGGATCGTCCGAGTACTTGTGATGGATGCGGTGATGGGCAGCCCACCAGAGAGGGCCCTTCTGGACACAGGAGGTTCCCGCCAGGGCCAGGACCAGCTGCATGAAGCGGTTGGCTTTGAAAGTCCGATGCGAGAAGTACCGGTGATAGAACCCGGTTATGAAAAACATACGGACGAAATACAGGGCTATGCAGACGGCAACGGCGACGGGGCTCCAGCCCACCAGCAGGATCCCGAGGCACATGAGGTGGAACATAGCAAAAGGAATGCCGCGGATCCAGTCGACTGAATAGGCCACTTCCCGGGCGGTGGGCGGGTTCAGGTCTTCCGCCTTACCCTTGTCCGAGAGGAACCAGCCTCGAAGGCTTGTTACTATCTCTTTTGTAAAACTCAAGCTTTTGCACCTCTATTCTCAATTCACTTCCGGGCTTTGGCTTCCCCACTCGAACACTACCACCGAGGTCAAACTATTTTAGCGGAAAATGCCCCGGTCTCACAGTTTTGGTTGCCCCTGCAAGACTAGTGTGCTGTCCGAGAAATTCCTGTTGTTTTAGTATGGTTTCAGTGTGTTCCCCCACTCTCTGTTTGAAATCGCGGTAAAGGGAACGGCAAGACGATCAACCTCTATGTCGTGATCTACGTGGTCGCCGTCGCCCCGGCTCTGCTGCTGGGTCTTTCCCTGGCGCGCCGGCGCGGTTCTCCTGCTTCGCTGGGCCTGGACGGGGCGCTCGTGGCACTGGCCGGGGCCTGGCTCGGCAGCCGCGTCTTCTTCGCCTTTCAATGGTACTTCACAGACCCGGCCTACACCGAGCAGAGCCTGGCGGGACTGCTGCTCGAAGGAGGACAGGCGTCCATGGGGGGCCTGGCGGGAATGCTCCCCGCCCTCTACCTGTTCTTTCACTTGAGCGGGCGAGTGGCTTATCCCGAGCTGGCGGGACTGCTGCTCGAAGGAGGACAGGCGTCCATGGGGGGCCTGGCGGGAATGCTCCCCGCCCTCTACCTGTTCTTTCACTTGAGCGGGCGAGTGGCTTATCCCCTGGGAGCGATGGACGTTACGACCCCCCCGCTGTCCCTTTATCAGGGGCTGGCCCGCCTGGGCTGCTTTGCAGCCGGGTGCTGTCACGGAACCCCCTCCCTGAACCTGCCCTGGGCCGTGACCTTTACCGATCCGCGCGCGGCTTGTCCTTACCTGGGCACCCCCCTTCACCCGGCCCAGATCTATTTGTCGGTCGGCAGCCTGGCGCTGAGTGCTGCTCTGGTCGGCCTGGCTTTGCGACCCGCGGTATTGCGCGGTTGGCTCCTGGCCGTTTACCTGATCGGCTACGGGGGGCTTCGCTTTTCAGTCGAGTTCGTACGGGGCGATCATCGTCCCTTTCTGGGTCTGCTTTCGCTGAATCAGTGGATCTGCCTGGGTTTCCTGGTCAGCGGTCTCCTTCTCGCTTTCGTACGGTACAGGAACCCTCCTCGGACGCCCTGAGGAAGCGAGGTAAGCTCCCGGGTGCAACGTGGAAGCTGGGGCTGACAAGCTGACAGGGTACTCTCGCAGCCTGGAACCGGCACCTCGAAAGGCCCCAGGCTGCGCGCTATCAATAACTTGTGGCCTAACGCGGCAGGGGCGTTCCACCGGGCAGGCTGGAGGCCTGTTTCCCATCGATGGTCCGCAGGGTGGTCACGGCGATCTCGGTGTCGCTGTCCAGAGTGATCGTCCCGATGAACTCTTCGACCTGGATGGCCAGCAGTTCCCCGAAGAATCTGGACACCTGGGTCCCGGGATGAAGAACGAGCTGGGCCGAGGCGAACGGATCCCCGCCGGCCGGCCCCGGTTGCGCCGCCTGTCCCCCGGCGTCCACCGGGTTCAGGGTGATGTCGATATTGGCGGTTGCCACAGTCGGGTTGAGGATCGCCAGGGCCGTGTCGAAGCCCCCGGCCCGCTTCTCCACGCTCAGGACATGTGTAACGTTGAGTTCGGACGCCGAAATGCCCGCCTGGGCGTCAACGGTGCCGGCGGGGAAGCCCCCGGCCGGGCTGGAACCGCCGGGTGTTACAAAGGTAATGAAGTTGGTGGCGACCTCGACATGCCCTTCTGAGGTGACCGAACCCCAGCCTCCCTGCAGATCGGAATCGGCCGGGTCCAGGTTGAACGACGCACTGGTACGAGGCGGGACCATGAATTCGTGAATAATGGCCGTCACACCGTTAATCATGACCGGCAGGGATCCACCACTGACGGGATCCCGGTTGGAATAAGTGATTTTCTGAGGTCGATCCTGGGCGTTGTTGACAACCAGTTGCGTCAGGATTCTCAGTTCACCGCCGACCCCGGCGGGGACATTGGATTGAACCGTCCCGGTAGGCGTCGTGGCAAGGTAGCGGGTATTCCACTGATGGGCCCGCTGGTTCATTTCTTCGAAGCCCTCCCCAAAGGCAAAGGACTGAATGTCAACAACCGGCCTGTCATAGGTCAACAGTGGCTGGTTGAAGGTGAACGAATACTCGCCGGCCGCCAGGGGCTCCTCCCAGAGCGGATTATTGATGTCCCAGAATTCGTCGAACGGATTGTAACGAAAATGAATGTACCTGTTCGGGTTGAACGTCGAGGTTTTGTCCCAGTCCACGTAGGCCTCATTCTGGTTGATGACGCGAATCGCCCGACGAAGCGCCGGGCTGCCGATCAGGTCCTGGTATTGATAAAACCCGATCTCCGCATTCGGTTCTGCGTCGAAGCCGTCGAATTTGAGGCCGAAACCCTCATTTCCTGAAAAAACATTAAAGAAGTCTGCCTGCATCTTGGGTTGACCGACGAAATATTTGAAGTTGGTGATTCCCCCGTCACAGTTGACTCGGCCAGGGCAGAAGTAGCCGGAATTCAGCACGAAAACCGCAAGCAGCAGCAATACCACGCGCCTGCTGTTTCCAAACCGGAAACTGAGCCTCTTGATCTGATTCATTCTTACCTCGCGTACATCCCGAGCACTTCTATTGTAGCCAGAGCCTTTTCTATCGGATCCCCCTCCCAAGGTCAATCCCGCCGACCTGCCGGACTTGCTCACGGCACAAGAGAACCGACGAATGGTGATCGTCAGCACAAGTCTTCCAGAGACTTCCGGTTAGAAAAGATGATGAGTCGGGGGCAATATGTATATCCACATCGAATCCGTACGCCAGTTCCTTCTGCGGCTCCGCTCAAATCGCGGAGTCACTATGATCGAATACGCAGTGACGCTGGTTTTGATCGCCATCGCCGTCGCAAGTTTCGGCCTGGGGCTTTCCGGGAGTGTCACCAGTGTTTTTCCCCGGATGATCAGTGCGCTCGCTCCCGCCAGCGGCAACGGTGGCGGGCCCGACGCGTTGCCCTATATCTCATAGGCCTTCTCGGCCTTGACTCGGTGGACCCCTGGCCGGCGGACATCGTTTCCACGATCTATCCGGCGCTTGACGGGTGTTTCAAAAGAAATGCGCGAAGCGCAGGGTCAGGAAGCTGTCGTTGCGGAAGAAATAGGACGGATCGACGACGGCCGAGTTGACGACAAACCTTCCCTCGAACTCGATCTTGAAGTTGTTGCCGAGGCGCCGTTCGGCTTCGATCGAGACAAGAGTCGAGCCGTTTTGCCGGTCTATGATCGCCCCGGCCAGCAGTGCCGTGTCCTGGGGGTCGTTCCAGGCCAGGCGCGCCCCCACGAACAGATCATCGTTCGCCAGGGTCAGCGGAGCCGTTTCGTCGCGGCCGTCGAACTGGTATTCGACCAGGAGCCCGAGGTCGGCGCTTCCTGCCAGCAACTGGTAAATGGTGTACTCGAAACCTCCGACCAGCGCCCCGAAGGTTTTTCCGTGCCCTTCGCGAACGATGCTCTCGAACTTGAACAGCCAGGCGTCTCTGGTGTACTGCACGTCAAGACCACCCTGGCTGATCAGGTCGTAGTGTGGGATCAAACGCTCTCCTTTCGAGTCGGCGACCAGCCGGGGCTCCCGCCCGGTCCCGCGAAAAAACGAAGCGCCCATATCAAAGGCGCCGAAAAAGTGGGAGTAGCGAAAGGCAAAGTCGACATGCTTGCGCCCGCTTGAGGATTCATAGACCGGGTTGTCGGTGTCCACGGGAAGGGGAAAAGCGGGTCTCCCGCTCTCATCGGGAAAGGTGCGTTCACGAAAGCCCGGAAGCAGGAAAAGGCCAACCGTTCCCCAACTACGCTGGAGGTTGAGGTTGACCATGGGCTGGCCGAGCTTGTCCTCCTCATCGATGTCCTCCACGAAATCCGTCTGATTGATCACATCAACCAGATGGCGCGACTCGGCAACACCCCAGAACACCTTGTCGAGACCTGCCGTCAGGTCCCACCCGTCGCCCCGATGCAGCCAGTAGGCTTCACGGATATCGAAATGAGTGCGATTGCCGTCGACCCCGTCCAGGCGCACGAACGGGGTGAAGCTGAACCTGTCGTTTCTGCTTTCGGTGCGGTAGCGAAACTCCGGGGCGAGGATCAATGACGGCTGGGCCCAGCCGAACTGCTCAGGGCGCGAGGGCTCTTCTGGAAAGAGTCGGAACTCTCCGGCCACTGATCCCGAGACCGTTCCCTCACCAGCGTGCGTGAGGCCTGAAAAGGCCACCAGCACGACGATCAGTCCGGCTGTGGACCGGCTTGCAGACCCTGGCAAGGGGTGAAACACACTCAACGGAGACGCGTCAGCACCGACCTGTCAAAGTTGGCGTCCTTCAGGCCGGCTCCGAATTCGAAGTCCGACAAATTGAGGTCGGTCTCCTTTCCGGTCTTGTGATTGACCATGGCCAGTTTGTGGGCACGCCAGTACTTCTCTCCGTACAGGCGATAGTCACCGAGAGTCAGCGTCTTGAGAAGGTCGCCGCCGCGATCGTAAAAATCGACCTTGCGAGCCTGGAAGTCCTTTTGATCGATCCAGGCAATCTGCTTCGTATACCCGGAATGCTCATAGCGCGGGTAGCGCTCGACGACGTCGCAGGTGACCTCCCCACAGGGTTCTTCCCGCAGGAATCGGTAGGTGTACTTGTTGAGCTCGAGTGCCGTGAAGTCTTCGAAAGCGAACTCGCTGCCGACAAAGGGCCCGGACTTGTTGACCGACGAGATCCGTTTCACCCGCTTCAGTGCCGGGAGAAACAACCACTGATCGTCGGGGTCGAGAATCCTGGCGTGGGAGAGCAGGGCTGTTCCTTCAATGTCGCGCGGGTTCTCAAAAACGATAATCGTCTTGTCGCCCACGTCCTCATCGGGTATCTCCAGTGTGTCGAGGGCAAGGGTCCGCACTGCCTCCCTGCCGGCCTTGTTGCGCAAGACCATCCTCAGATTGACGCGGCTGTCTCCGAAACCCCGATCGCTGCGATCACTGCGAGCTGCGATCTCGCAGCCTTTCTTCTCGAGTGGGTCTTGCGGGTCGCTGGAAGCGACGGCCGGGGCACTGAGCAAAGTGATCAGTAAGAGCGTATCAGACACCCTGGGGAATGGCTGTTTCATCGTAAACTTCTCCTTTTCCTGGTTTGTGGGCGATCAGTAGCCGCGACGGCAACAGCAGGAAATCCACCGCCAGCGCGATGATGATGGCCAGTGCTGTGAGCAGGCCCATTTCAGCGTTAATGCGGAAGGTCGAAAGAGCGAGCACACCGAAGCCGAATGTGAGAATCAGGGCATTGACGACGAGCGCCTTTCCAACCATCCGAAATGTGTACCGAATGGCCTCCGACGGGCTCTGATTCTTTTCCCGTCGCGCTCGCAGATACTTGGAGAGAAAGTGGACGGTACTGTCGACCACGATTCCCAGTGAAGTGGCGGACACCATTGCCGCCGCCATGCCGACCTGATTGACAACCAGCGCCCAGGCACCGAAGGTCATGAGAATGGGAAGGACGTTCGGCACCAGGCTCAAGGCGCCCAGCGACAGGCTGCGCAGCGCCATCATCATGATCAAAGCGATCAGCAGCACGGCCATAGCATTGCCCTTGAGCATGCTGTTGATGTTCTGCTCGGAGATGTGTGAGAACATCACCGATGCTCCCGTCGGAAAGGCGTGCATGTAAGCAGGAGCATTCTCGGTCAGCCACTGCTCGGACCGGTCGAGAAAGCCCCGAAGCTGTTTGGTCGGCAGTTGTCCGACGGTGGCGGTAACCCGGGTGGCCGACTTGTCGATGTTGATGCGATCGTTAAGGTCCAGTCCGAACGGAAGTGAGAGCTCGAATAAAAGCAGGTATTGAGCGGCCAGTTCCCGGTTCTCGGGGATGACATGCCATCCCGGGTCGTCCCCATGCATGTTCTTGTTGAGCCGTTTAATGATGTCCGAATAGCTGTAAACATGGGTGACTTCGGGCTGTTCCCGAAGCCAACCCGTGAAGGACTCGAGTGTCCGAAGGTACTCCGGTTCACTGATCCCTCCAGCTTCCTGAGACTCCACGGAGTATTCGATGAAGTAGATGCCGTTCAGGTGCTCGATTCCGAACTCCGCATCGTTGCGGAACTGAATCCGGTGGCTGAAGTACTTGACCCACTCGTCGTTCAGGTCAATCGTCGGGACGAAAGCCGTGAGTGAAAGCGCCACGATGGCGGATACCACCAGAATGGGCTTATAACGGGCAACCACGAACCCTCCCAGTAGATCCAGCCAGTCCCGCTTGTCGTTAGAGCGCTGTTCCCGGGCCCTGACCCGCACGGGCAACAGGCTGACCAGGGCCGGCAGGAAAGTCACCGAATAGACAAATGCCGCCGTGATCCCGATAGCCGTCATGTTGCCCAGATACCAGAAAGGAGGCGCGTCCGAGGCGTTGAGCGCCAGAAACCCGACAACCGTCGTCGCGCTGGTCACGCCCACGGCCAGGAAGTTGATGCAAATACTCTCCTTTAACGCTTCGAGTTTGTTCTTCCCTTCCCGCATCAGACCAAACATGGAGATCAGGATGTGGATGCTGTCGGCGATGGCCAGCGTGAGGATGATGGTGGGGGCGGTGACGGAAATGGGATCGACCTTGATGCCCAGATAGCCCGCTATCCCCAGCGAGGTGACCGTCGACATCCCGACCACGAGCACCGTCGCAAAAGTGGCGCTGAGGCTGCGCAGAGCGAAGATCATGACGCCCACCAGCACCAGGTACATCAGGGGAACCAGTGTCATCGCGTCGGCCGTGCCGACTTCTCCAAAGGCATTGTTGAGCATCGACACCCCGGAAATAGCGATGTGAACGTCGCCAAACTCGCGCTGGATTTCGGCCGCCACGCCCCGTGCATAGGCCGCTGATTCGGGTACCTCGTTCAGGCTCTCTTCCGGGTACTGCAGGGTCACGTTGATCCCGGTCGTATCGGCGTCGTGAGAGATAAGGTTCCCCGATAGCAACGGTTCGGCCAGAGCCACGGCCTTGCGACGCGAGAGCTCCTCCTGAGAAAGAGCAAGTCCGTCCCGAATCAGGTCGTCCACGGTCAGCTCGTCGCCGTTGGCCACGCTGTGCTGGAAGTTGGTGATCGAGTCGACCCGGATCGTGTAGGGGATCTTCCAGGCCTCGGCGGTCAATCGTTCGACGGCATCCATCATCCGGGGAGTAAAGACGGCGCCATCCCCGGACTGCACAACAAAGAGGATGTTGTCGTTCTTGGTGTACGTCTCCTGAAAGCTCTCGAACTCGACCAGGTACGGGTTCTCCGGGCTGAAAAAGGTGCGGTAGTTGTTGGAGAACTCCAGGAAGCGGGCGCCGCTGCCAGCGGCCGCCGCGAAGAGCAGAGCGGCGGCGATGACCAGCCAGCGTCGACGGATTACAAAGTTGGCCAGCCGTTGGGCGAATCGATCGGATGCTGTGTATTCGTCGTTCATTGCGTTGTTTCCTTTGAGAACTTGAGATGTATAAAGCAGAACAAGGATTCTGAAATTTGCCAAAAAAACTTACCAGGCCTTTCCTTCCAGAGTTGCAAGCGAGGCTTCGAGGTTACGGCGAACCATCTCGAGGTCGAGGCCAAGCCGCACCATCAGGGCCGAGCTTTGATTGAGGGCTGCCAGACTAACCGCCCAGTCATCGATATTGATCCCGCGACCCAGTTCCCCTTTCTCCCTGGCGTTATGCAGAGTTTTCTTGAACATGAGGACCATGTCCTCGAAAAAGCCCCGCAGATCGGAGGCGATTTCTTCGTCGCCGCGAGCCAACTCGACGGTGGTGTTGCAGATCAGGCAGCCCCGTTGGGCAGCCTCACCCTCAGCCAGCTTCATCATGCCTTCGAAGTAGCTCCGAATTTCAGGCAAGGAAGCGTCCGGCTGCCGCAGGCCGGCCTGATACTGCTGCTGGATGCGATCCATGTAGCCCCGGAGGGCTTTTCGGAAAAGATTCCGTTTGCTGCCGAATTCCTCGTAAAGTCCGTACCGGCTCACACCAGTGGTTTCGACGATGTCGTCAAAGGAACTGTCGCCATATCCTTTTTCCCAGAAAAGGGCCAGGGCCCTCTCCAGGGCCACATCCGGGTCGAACTCACGCGTCCTCGCCATAATTACAGAATATCTGTTCTGGAATGGATCGTCAACACCTTTTTTCTCTGAATGAATACGCCTCAAGACCAAAACGAAGAGCACCGGACGTTTTCCCTGGGACACTTTTTGGCAGATAATCAACAGTGCCGTGCGACGTTGCGCTTTCGACCGCCCCGTTCAATAAGAAGTCTGGCTGACTGTCAACCGCGCGAGGCAGACCCAGACACCCGAGTTCGGCGATGTCCAGCAACCTCCCCATTCAGGGCCCTGCAGACTTCCTGGCACGATACGGCCACTGGGTCAGCGCCGGGCTGCATTTCGCGACGGCCCTCCTTTTCGTCGACTTCACCGGGGCCTTCGAGATCGATCATGACGAGGGCTTCAACCTGGCCAAGGCCGCTCTCTTTGGTGCGGGGGAACCCCTGTATGCCAGTATCTGGAGCGATCAGCCCCACCTGCTGACCGTCGTCCTGGCAGGACTTCACCGCCTGTTCCCCTGGAGCGTGGAGGCTGCGCGAATTCTGATCCTGGCTGTCGCGTCCGGCCTGGTTGCCTGCGTTCACTTTGGAGCTGCCCGTGTTGCTTCAGACAACCTGCCCGTCCACCAGACGCGAGTCCCCCGCCTGTTGGCCGGTTTTGGCGCCGCCCTGCTCCTGGTCTCGACGGACCGGATCATCTCCATCAGCTTTGCAGTCGACGTGGGGACGCCGGCGGTTGCTCTGGCAGCAGTGGCCGCTTGTGTTCTCCTGTCCGCCTCTGGTCATCAGCGCCGGAGCCTTTTCTTCGCCAGTGGAGTGTTACTGGCCCTGGCCTGCGCGGCCAAACTGTTCGTGGGCCCGCTGCTACCCGTCTTCCTGATCTCGATTGCTGTTGTGGGAACCCGCAACTCGCAGCTTCAGCGGGGCCGCTACTACGGGGTGCCTGCCGCCCTCTGCTGGTGGTCAACCGGGTTTCTGACCACCCTGGTGCTATTGTTCGGGCCCACCTTTTCCCCTGAGATGATCGAGCAGTTGGTCATGCCCCATTTTCGGTATCAGGCCGGGCGGTCACCGCTTTCGGCAGGGATTTTTTCCCGGATTGGGCCGTCTACGTGCTCCTGGCTTTGGGTCTGCCGGCGCTTTGGGCGACCAGGAGATTTCTGTCTCTACCATTCCTGATGTGGCTCGCCGGCTACGCATTGGCCCTGAATCTGCTTGCTTCGATCCGGTCCAGCTACCACCTCCTGGTGCTGGTCCCGGCGGTCGTGCTTGCAGGTGCCTCCCTGGGGTCCGTGGCCTTGCTGGCCGGTCGTTATCGCCGCTTTCGCCCGAGTGCAACTCTGGGGCTGACCAGCCTGTTGCTGGGTTTTGCCCTGCTGAGACTGACCGCGGCGGCACACTGGCGCACTGAAGAGAAGCCCAGCGACTTTTCTGAAGAAGCGTTGCAGCTCCTGGAAGGATATGATCATCACTGGATGGCAACGTCGCGCCAGATGCTGGCATTTCGGGCGGGTCTGCTGGTCCCCCCGAAGCTTGCCGTGACCTCTAAGAAAAGGTTCAGATCTGGATTCCTCGACAGTGAAAGTGTGCTCCAGGTGATTGAGGAACGCCGGGTCGCCTTCGTGTTCGAGTCCAGGCGTTGGCCCAGTGAGTTGCGGAAGCTTCTGAGAAAGAGGCTCCGAAGAAACTACTGCGTGGTTATGGCACGGCCGCAGGTGCGATTGTGGCAGCGGCGTGATCTTGCCGGACCCGGCAGGTGCCGGAGGCAAAGACAGCCTCTTGCCGGAGGGAGCTGAGCGAGTTCGGCCGTATTGCTCTCACGATCGTAGCGCAGACGGTCCCCGGGACTGGTTCCTCGAGCCCAGAAAAAAGGGGACAGAGTAGACTGTCCCTTTTTTTCACGGTCAGCGGATCACGGTGGGGGGGGCGGCTGAGAACAACTGGATCCCCTGCGGGCCGACGACGCCAAAGAGCATCTGGCCGATAATCGGCTGCGTGGAGAAGATGCGTACATAGCCGCCTCCCAGGTTGACGGCCTCCTCAACCAGCTGTGCCACGAGGCGTGAAATTCTTTGCCCTACCGCCAGGGTCTGGACCGACTGGCCCACCATTGAGCCATCGGGCAAAAAGACCTGGATGGTGATCTCGGCATCCGGCACCACGCCCTTGGGGTTGGCCTGTGAGTCGCCCGGATAAAAGAAGGCCAGTCCCGTGAAAAAGCCGGCGATGTTGGCCACCTGGTTGAAGAGCGCCTCTTCGAAGGTCTGGATCTGCATTGGCAGCGAGGCGGCGTACTGGAAGCTGGTGGCGTCCCCGAAGATGACGTCCCCCACGATTCCGTCCCCGTCGGCTTCCACCACCAGTGACCCGATCAGGTTCACCTCACCGGAGGGGGATGGCCCGGCCAGGCTGCCTCCAACCCACATTCACCATATAGGACCCCAAGATTGCTTGTCTGAATCGATGTAAACTACTATAATTAAAGGAGATATAGCACATAAAGGGGGCAAGGAATGGCTCACCCCAAGGGTGAAGGTGTGAAGGTCGGTTTTGATGGCAGTATCAGGCTTGAGTTTCATGGTGCTAAGGTCACATCGGATGCCGGACTTCTCGCCTATCGTGATCTGGATGAGGCGTTGGGTTTATTCGATAGTGTGCCCTTCGTGTTTCACGATTCGCGGACCGGGCGCAACATCCAGCACCACCTCACGGCCTTGATGCGTCAATCGGTATACAGCCGTCTCGCTGGCTATGAAGATGTCAACGATGCCCATCGCTTATCGGTTGATCCGACGATGCGAAGGATCACCGGAAAGAAGCTCGACGATAAGAATGCCGCCAGCGCCAACACGATGGGTCGATTTGAGACCCAGATGCTGTCCGTCGAGAACAACCTGCAAGCCCTTTCGGAAGTCAATGGTCGATGGGTGGAAAGAGCGCTGCAGAAAACAACTCATCGACGCATCATTCTGGATATGGACAGTTCAGCTAGTCCGGTCCACGGCGAGCAAGAAGCCTCTGCCTACAACGGGCATTTCGGATGCACTTGCTACCATCCGCTGTTTTGCTTCAACCAGTTCGGAGATTGCGAAGGTTTCATGCCACGTCGAAGGCGGCAAACAGACTGGCCGTCCCGTGGCGTTTGTAATCGTGGGTTCTGCGTTGGACCTGCCCGGGTTTGAGCTGAAGCATGGGCTGGGTTCGGTCCAGAGCCTGAATCTGAGTTTTTTTCGTCTACAGACAAAACCAAAGCGTTGTCGGGCGGGTCCTTCGGCCCGGCAACGTGCACAGTGCGGACCGTTGGAAGGAGATGCTGGAACCAATCGTGGCTCGGTACGAGAAGAAGAAAGTCCGCAAATACTTTCGGGGTGATGCAGCCTTCGCCAAGCCAGAGATTTATGAATACTTGGAGGAGAAGGGCTTTTTGTATGCCATCCGGCTTCCCGCCAACCAGGTGCTTCAAGAAAAGATCGAATCGAACACCTGCTGACCCGACCGGTGGGGCGCCCACCCAGAAAACCCGTTGTTTGGTTGGCCGATTTCAAATATCAAGCCGCCAGTTGGGACCGGCCTCGTCGGGTGATTGCCAAGGTCGAGTGGCATCGCGGCGAACTCTTTCCGAGAGTCGGTTTCATCGTGACCAACAGGAGCGCACGAGCCCAAGGGGTGGTTCACTTTTACAACGGTCGCGGCACGGCTGAGCAGTGGATCAAGGAAGGCAAGTATGCCTTGAACTGGACGCGGTTGTCCTGCCAGCACTTTGTCCCGAATCAGGTGAGGTTGGCTCTGTTTGTTTTGGCCTACAACCTGGGCAATTTTCTGCGCCGTCTGGTCCTTCCCAGAAGAATCAAACACTGGTCCCTTCGAACCCTATTGGCCAAGTTGATCAAGATCGGAGCGAAGGTGGTTCACCATAGTCGAATCGTGACGTTTCAGATGGCGGAAGTCGCGGTCAGCAAGGAGGTATGGGCCGAGATGTTATCTCGGATTGACCGCTTGAGATGGATCAGAGCCTAGCACCAAGTGTTTCTGATCGAATGGGTGGAGAGGTGTCTCCACTGATCAGATTTCGGCAAAGGCGCCTGGATAACTCTGGGCTTAGAGGCCCTTTTCAGGCGGAAAGATGCCGAGGGAATCGTTGACGCGAGGGTGGAGGGCTGATAAGTTTTGATCATTCATCACCGGGAGGTCAGAGGAAATCGGATCCGAAGTTGATATGAGGAATGTCGGGTTAATGGTTAGCAACCGTCGAAAATTCCTCGCGAACTCAATTGCGGGCTTTGGCCTGTTGGCGGGAGCAAGCCGATTACTAGGCCAGGCTTTTGACCACGCCATCATTGGCAGCTACACCAGCATCCCGGGGTACGGCTTGGACCAAGCCATCGAACTCATTCGGCAACTAGGATTCCAAACAATTGAAATGCATCCAATGGGTGTAGCGGAGCCAAGACCGGGCCTTTCTCCGGGCTTCCAGTTCGATCGCCTGAGCGAGGAAGAAAGACGCAAGATCAAATCTGCTGTGGCAGGCTTTCGCCATGTTTCCACTCATTTGCCCTTTGCCGATCTGCACTGTTTCTCTGCCTATGAGCCGATTGCGGAATTCTCTGTCAAACAGATCGACATTGCACTGAAGGCGAGTGCCTACATTGGCGCGGAGGTCGCGACCATCCATGCACAGGCGCCTCGGCAGCAGACCCTGGAGCAGATTTGGCCTGTCATGCTCGAACGTTTCCGACGCTGGGGGGACATTGCAAAAGAGGCAGGCTTGCGACTGGCAATTGAAACCGGTTACCCCCGCTCGGTGCGTGATTATGTCAGGCTGATCCAGGGAATCGACCACGAATCCGTCGGGGCCACCATTGATGTCGGCCATCAGGGCGGCTACGCCGAATTGGTCAGCAGGGTCAGGCCGGAGGAGCGGGGAACCCCCAAAGGGATCAAGGCCTACAACGATGTCACTCATGAAATCATAGATCGGTTGGGCCCGAAGGTATTCCACTTCCACGTGCACGACATCGAGCCGGACACATGGGAGGAACACAAGCCGCTTTACTACGGGTTCGTAGACTACCCGCGCCTTCTCAGAAAGCTGCGCGAAATCCGCTACACCGGCCTGCTTGTGTTCGAACTCGTCGGACCCGCCTCGGAAAGAAGCAAACACCTGGCCGACAGCAAACGGAAACTGGAAGAATACCTTGCCGAAGCCTGAACCCGTGGGATGGATTGACCTGGGCCTGCCGCCCCACTGGATCCCTCCCGTTCCTCTTCTAAAAACGTCCGCTACTTGCGTCCATCTGATTCTCCAGTCTACATTCCTCTAAACGGCAGAGCCTGAAGGGCTACACCCTACTTGCCCGTTTCGATGACGTAATGGAGCGTACCTTTGGAGCAGCGGCCTATTGGCAGCGGCCATTGTTCTTGCAGACCAGCGAACAGCACTCGTTGTCCACTGTGCAGTCTGCATTCTTCGGCTCGCACGAGCAGGCACAATCATCTCTGCAGTCGAGTTGGTCGGCGCAGTCGGTTCTTCCGTCACAGTCGTTGTCGATGCTGTCGCTACAGGTAAGACCGGAGATTTCTGACTCTATACCTTTTGGCCATGACTGTGGCAGTCGTTTCCGAGGTCCAAGTCCCGAAGAACGGGTGCTTTATAGCAGCGGAAGGGGTGCCGGGAGTTACTCCAGGATGGTCACACACGGACCCTTAGAGTAATTTTTCACACCGTTGCGGCTCAAACCCCTTAGAGACAGTTTGAAGGGAACTTGACAGCCTCTGTCGGAGTGTCGATGCTGGCCGTGGCGTAACACAAGAGGAGAAACCACCATGGCCACAGACGTTGTTAAACAGATTCGTAGAAGGACTCGCCGGAAGTTTTCCGCCGATGAGAAGAGCCGGATCGTCCTGGAGGGACTTCGGGGCGAAATCCCGATCACCGAGCTGTGTCGACAACAAGGTATTCAGCCATCGATCTATTACAAATGGTCGAAAGCCTTTCTGGATGCCGGCAAGAACGGGTTGACTCGGTAAACGAAGTTGTCACAGTAAGATCTCTTCTTAGAGACCAATGTTGCTATGGTGGCGTTGGCTTGGCACTCTCTGCCACACGTATGATCGCGTCGAGCTTCTCTTCGATCTCCGAGTCAATTTCTTCGGGTGGCACATACTGAGCGAGCTCATAAAAGCTCTTCTTTCTCATTAGATTAGGCAGGTCGAGCTTTTTGAAGTACTTCACGAACAGCGGCTCCAGGAAATCGTCGCTCACCTTGGCGTCGGTGCGCCATGGCGAGACTTTACCCAGCGTTTGCATCGCTCTCTCAACATCCTTGATGGACTCATGCATCGCGCGCATGCGCCGGTCGACTTCAGTGCTTGAAAATAGGGGTCCATGTGCTTCTTGTTCGGCCGATGCTATTGCATATCTCTCCAGAGTCGCTATGGAGCAAAAATAGTTTTCGATCTCCCGTCGCTCCCAACTTAGATATTCAATGCCATTAATCGTCGGAGTTTCATCTCCAGAGTGATCGAAAAGAACTGCGGCTTGCAGGTCCGGTAAAGCCTCTTTGAGGCCATAGTAGTGATTTCGGACCGATACCCAATGGCTCCCTACATAGTGCACAAACGGCCGTTTCAACACTCTATCAGCGTCTTTGTGGTGGAGACGCCTCGCGAACGCTTGCAATATGGCGAGGTCGGTCGAGCCTGCGAGGTAGAGCACCCATCCAGTCTGTGCTGCTTGACAATAGTGGTCGAAGCCAATCTCATTAAGCGCCTTCCGAACCTGGCTTCCCCGGTCATCAATCCGGTGCGGCGGCCCCACGAAGGCGATTACCATATCTTTTCTAGCGGCTTCGTTCAGGAGCACCTCGGAGTGGCTTGCAGCGATGATCTGGCTGCGACTCTCGGAGGCCGCATCTGTGAGCAGTTTATAGATCTCACGCTGGCGAAGAATTTCGAGGTGTGCGTCCGGCTCGTCGAGCAGGAGCACGGCGTCTGGGTTAGCGTACATGTACGTCAGAATGAGCAGCGTCTGCTGCAAGCCCCGGCCACTGGAAGAAAGGTCGAGCGTAACCCCATGTTCCTGGTAGGTCATGGTGATCTCGCCGCGCTCCTTGATATAACGCGCGGGATTGAGCTTCGCCCCGAACAGATCCTCGATCTGCTCGACTAGCTTTTTCCAATCCTCGGGCTGTTCCTGGTGAATACGGATCCAAACAGCTCGGCGGCATCAGCGGTGAAGGTCTGCCCGGGCTGCAGGAGCTGCTGCACCGGATCGGCCAGACTGCCGCCGTCCTCGCCAATGGCGCTGAGTGTGACGTTTCGTGGCCCGGCGGCCGAGTTGTGGACGTTGACGCTCGTATACAGTCCGGGCTGGCTGGCCAGCTGGGCCGAGTAGGCCAGGTTACCGGGATTTCCGGTGGCGGCGTTCAGACCCAGAATGGTGGACTGATTCTGCAACTGGATCACCTCGAAGGCCACGACGCCCTCTCCCTGGGTGACTTGGCCGGCGATGACTCCCCCCGACAGACCGGCGGTGTCGAACAGATCCGAGGCCTGCGCTGCCATCATGCTGCGGGCCGGAATCTCCCGGACGACCTGGGGCGCTCCCTGCCTGGAGGCGCCACCGTTGCCAGCCAGATAGGTCAAAGAGACCGTCACGGCTTCCTCATTGGGATTGAAGATGGTGATCCCGGTGACGGCATCCTGGCCTCGGAAGGTGCCGGGACCGTCAAAGACGCGGGTGAGGCGGAAGTCGGTGCTGGTCTCGGTGAAGGCCGCACCACCATCGAGTTGGCTGAGAGAGTTTGTTCCAAACTGGAAAAAGGTTCCGGTCCCAGAAGTGTCACCGGTCAGCTCGATCCAGGCGGGCGAGGATGTATCTCCGCTGAAAAGGTCGGTTCTCAACCTGGCGACCTGCTCCCCGGGCTGCAGTTCCAGAGCGGCCTGGTTGGCTCCCCGGGGGGAGGTCTGCGCGGGTGAGCCAGCGGATTCGACCAGAGTTGTTTGCAGAAAATGTAGTGCGGCAGAGGCGCTGCCGATGTTGGTGACGGCGACCGAGTCGAACGAGGGGGCTTGATCCCCCAGGGTACTCTGGCTAAAGCCCGTCCAATCCCCCCCCAAAGCAGGGCCCGAGACCGTTGCACCTTCTGCGGGCTGCCCGTTGATTCTCACTGTTATCCAACTTGGGTTCTTAATCTCACCCACGTTAGAGTTCCCAACGAAAGCGTCGGTCCCAAGATCGTACATATAGATTCCTCTCCCAAGGGGCGCGGAATCAGAGGTTTCCGTGACAAAAACCACGCCATTACCCAGATCACAGTCGACCGTATTCGCCTGGAACGGACCGCCAATGATACGAGGATCTTCGTGCCCGAAGGTCGCGTTGTCAAAAATTAAGAGCCCGGCGCCCTGGGAGCGAAACGGGACTATAACGTTTTCGTTGTTGGCACACACATTAACCGGGCCATATTGAACCAGGTCGACTTCTGCCACGACGGCGCCGTCCCTACCGTTAGCCTCCCTGAGGAAACCGCCAGGCAGGCCGAAAATTTTTTCGTCTGTTGGATCGTTCGCCAGCCCGGTAGTATTGCCCCAATCGGCTGCGTCAAGGTTTCGCAAAAAGCGCCCCGCGGCATCGTACTTGTGAAGGGCTCCTTCCCCAAGGACATTAGCGATTACGATACAACCGTCGCTTAGACGGGTAACGGCCCGATAAAGAGCCGGTTCTTGCAAGGTCTCCCCTACGATTCCTAAAGGGTTTCCGGATTCGTCGAATCCCTTCAGACAGTTCAGTCCCAGGACATCCAGGTGGCCATTCGCAGGATTGCAGCCCACATCGACGATCGGCATTTGTAGATCTTCGACCAACACCTTGACAAACCCGCCGCCGGGACCGACAAGGGACTCGACTATTCCATCAAATAGCTTCAGGGAGTTACCATCGACCAAAACCACGTCGGCAATCGCCGCGAGGTTGCTAGCCCGGATTATGCAAGAGATCTAAATTCAAGTGAGATGTGGGCCCAGTAAAAAAGGCCGTAGCTCTCTGATATAAAAGGGTTTAGAGAAACAAAGACCCTAAACAGGAGCTACGGCAATGTCAAAAACAGTCTGCCAGAATACCCTGCCATTTCATAGCCACAGAAACATCACGGCTCGTTTTGATGGGGGGAGCCTCACTTCCGACGCAGGATGGTTGTTGTTTGGATCGCTGGATCGTCAACATCGATTGTGCGAGGGCTTCAGTTCCTGTATTTCGGAAAGTCGAGACCAACGCTACATTCGTCATGACCTGTTGAAGTTGATCCGACAACGAGTCTTGCAGATCGTGGCCGGCTACGAAGACTGTAACGACGCCGATACGCTGCGCTCGGATCCGATGCTCAAGACAGTCTGTGATCAGTTGCCAGAGAGCGATCCCGATTTGGCCACCCAGCCGACTTTCTCCCGCCTGGAGAACTCCGTCACCAAGAAGGATCTGATGCGTCTGAGCCGGTGGCTGCTAGGCCGTTATGTGCGCTCCCTGAAGAAGAGACGTCCCAGCAAGAGCATCCTGGATCTGGACAGTACCGACGACCACACTCACGGCCAACAGGAGTTCTCCTTCTACCACGGGTATTACCGAAACCACATTTTGCATCCTTTGCTGATCTTCGATGCCGACACGGGAGACCTGGTCTGTGCCCTGTTGAGACCTGGCAACAAGGGGGCTGCCTCTCACATCGTGCCCATTCTGAAGCGAGTCGTGGAGGCCATCCGACAAGCAGTGGGGACGGATGTCGAGATTGAGATTCGGGCCGACAGCGGCTTTGCCACGCCTCGGCTCTACGAGTTCTGTGAATGTGAAGAGAATAAACTCCAATATGTCATCGGGTTAAGCCGAAACCCTCGCCTGCAGCGAGTGGTCGAGCCCCTGCTGGATTCGACTCGGGAAAGGTTCCTTGAGCTGGAGGAAAAACAGCGTCAGTTTGACGAGTTTCTTTATCGAGCCCACAGCTGGGATCGATCCCGTCGCGTCATTGTCAAAGTGGAGGTCGATCAGCGTGGGATCAATCGTCGCTTTGTGGTCACCAACCGGGACGATCTCTGCTCCCAATCACTTTATGACCACTACACAAACCGAGGGCAGACCGAGAACTTCATCAAGGCCTTCAAGAATCATCTGAGCATGGACCGACTCAGCTGTCATCGATTCCTGGCCAATCAGTTTCGACTCCTCCTGCATGCACTGGCTTACCAGATGTTCGTTCGCCTGCGCGACTATCTTCACGGAACCCCCTGGCACAAGCTCGAAATCGAAACCTTACGTCGTCGGGTCCTCAAGATTGGGGCCCGGATCCGACAAACCACTCGACGCATCTGGGTCCATCTTTCCTCAGCCTTTCCCGAACAACCCCTCTTCCACCTCGTCTTGAGTCGCCTCAACTCCAGTTAGCTTTTCCCAGCTCCCCCGAAAAACCGCTTCCGACACTCATCCAGGCCCAGATCTGTCTGAAATTCACTCCCCAAACCACTCAGACGCCTCGCCAACCCATATCCTTCGCAAATCCGCCTGTCACACCTGCCCGCTTCCGAGTTGGGCCACTTCTCGAGTCGTTTTTCAACACCGAACTACGGTTCTTGCATAATCCGGGCTAGCACACGGCCTGGTCGCAGATGCAGCCTGGGCCGGATTCGGGCCAGAATTGGGATTTGGTGCTTGGGACTTGGAGCTTCGGAGCGCAGCGACGAGTAGCCCCAAGGGGATTCGAACCCCTGTTTCCGGCGTGAGAGGCCGGCGTCCTAGTCCCCTAGACGATGGGGCCGTAGTCAGAACAGGCGACTCATTCAAGCGGATTCTCCCGGGATTTGTCAAGGCTGGGTTCTGGGGGCGAGTTGACCGGAAGCGAATCGTAGAGGCGACCCTGGTGGTCGCCCGCCTCAGCGGGCCGGCACGAGGCCGGCCCCTACGGTCGCCGCGCGCTCCGGATGCCCCGGCTTCACGTCCGGTCTGGTTTCACGTTCCAGGGTTCCAGGTTCCAGGTTTCAAGCCGCAAAAGCGGCCGGCGAGGCCACCGTGTGGAACATGGAACCTGGAACCTGGACCCTCTATACTCCCCCCATGGCGCGGGTCCGCATTCTTCCCGACGTTCTGGCCCACAAAATTGCTGCCGGCGAGATCGTGGATCGGCCTGCCTCGGTGGTCAAGGAACTCCTCGAAAACTCGCTGGACGCAGAGGCGACAAGGATCCACATCAAGATCGAAAACGGGGGCAAACGACTCATCTCCGTCCTCGACGACGGCTTCGGTATGTCCCCCGAAGACGCCCGGACGGCCTTCCAGCATCACGCGACCAGTAAGATCAGCACTTTCGAGGATCTGACACGGATCGCCACCCTCGGTTTTCGGGGAGAGGCGCTGCCCTCGATTGCTGCGGTTTCGCGTCTCAGCCTGCGCACCGTGGAGCGCGCCGATGCCCGTGAGCCCCGTGTCGGGTTCGAACTCGCGTTCGAAGGAGGAGAGCGCGTCATCAGCCGGGAGATTTCCTGGCCGGAAGGCACGCGGATCGAGGTTCGTGAGCTCTTCTACAACGTTCCGGCAAGGCAAAAATTCATGAAGAGGGTCGCCACTGAAATCGGGCACATCAGCAAGCAGGTGACTCACCATGCCCTGGCCCGGCCCGGCGTAGAGTTCCAGTTGCACCATCAGGGACGTCCCCTCATCGAGGCACCAGCAGTCAAGTCCCTGGAGGATCGCGTCTATCAGATCCTGGGTGAGGCCTTTCTGGAAAACCTGACCGGGATCGACTACCAGCGGGACGGTGTCCGAATCACGGGGTATACCTCCCTCCCGCATGAGCAACGCAGCACGTCCCGTTCGCAGTATCTCTTCGTCAACAGCAGGGTCATCCGTGACCGGGTCATGGCCCATGCCATCCGGCTTGCCTATCAGGACCTCATCCCCAGTGCCTCCCATCCGGTCGTACTGCTTTTCCTGGAGATCGATCCTGGAGAGGTCGATGTCAACGTACATCCGAACAAGACGGAGATCCGCTTCCGTGATTCCAACCGGGTCCACCGATCCATTTATAACGCTCTCGAAGAGGCCCTCCTGCGGCCCCGCGAGACGCTGGGCGATCTGGCTCGGGATGTTCCCCTCAACTACATGCGGACCCGGGGAGTGCCCGGCCACCAGGAAAACGTGGCTCGCAGCATCGAGAAGTTCTTTCAGCGCAACCCGGACAGTTCCCTGGGCTTCCGGGAGTTGCGTCACCAGCTGGAGGGCGGCGGGCCCGGAGCCTTTCCCGCTCCCTCTGTCGTTTCCGGAGACGACCCGCACCGGTTCAATATCCCCGAAACGGCGGATCTGAGCCCGATTCCGATCGTCCTGGGCCAGTTCGTAGAGAGCTTCGTGGTTGTCGCGGACAGGGAAGGGGTCATGCTCATTGACCAGCACGTGGCCCACGAGCGGATCCTCTATGATCAGGCCCTGAGAACCCGGTCCGACGGTCAGAAGATGCCGACCCAGAGACTGCTGATTCCGCAAACCATCGAGCTGACGGCGGAACAAAAAACCTCGCTGGAGCCGCTCCTCGACCACCTCAACTCCAACGGGTTCGAGGTGGAATGGTTTGGAGACAGAACCATCGCCGTCAAGGGAGTTCCCACCATCGCCAAAGACTGTCGCGAGCTTCCCCGCCTGATGGAAGAGATCATCGCTACGGTGGAACTCGACCCTTCCAGCCCGGCCACCGGTGCCGAGGCGCACAGACTGGGCGAGAAAATCGCCATCAGTGTGTCCTGCCGGTCGGCCATCAAAATCAACACGCCCCTATCGGACGAAAAGATGCGCTGGCTGGTGGATGAGCTGTTTCGCTGTGAAAACCCCTACACCTGTCCCCACGGACGCCCCATTACACTGCGCATGAACATCGAAGACGTCCTGCGCGGCTTCAAACGGATCTAGCCCGCATTTCTCACCGATGGGACCTGAAAAGGCCGCCCTGTTTGGTATAAAGCGTTTGACGAGAACGACTTCAAAGCCAAACGGAGGCGGCCCTTATGAGAACAGAGTGTAAACAAGCCAGGTTCGAATTTCACGGACTATTTCAACGCAAAGTGAAGGCGCGGTTCGACGGCGGGAAGATCACCTCCGATGCAGGGGTGCTGCTGTTGCGAGAGGTCGAGAGGGGGACGGGTCTGATCGCCGGACTGGCTGAGTGTTTCAGGGATCACCGGGATCCGCGGTTGATCGAACACACGGTCGAGGAGTTGTTGGGGCAGCGCATCTACGGACTCTGTCTGGGGTACGAGGATCTGAACGATCATGATCAGTTGCGCACCGATCCGATGCTGGCGGTGGCGGTGAATAAGGCCGATCCGTTGGGGGAGAGGCGGCGGCAGGCCTCAGATCGGGGGAAGGCGCTGGCGGGCAGGTGTACGCTGAACCGGTTGGAGTTGACCGGCGCCGAGGTCGATGAGCAGGAGCGGTACAAGAAGATCGCGATGGACCCGGACCGGATCGACGGCTGGATGGTGGATGCCTTCGTGGAGTCCCACGAATCGGCGCCCGAGGAGATGGTGCTGGATCTGGATGCGACCGACGACCCGATCCATGGCCAGCAGGAAGGCCGGTTCTTTCACGGTTACTACCGCCACTACTGTTATCTCCCGCTGTACATCTTCTCGGGGGAGCATCTGCTGTGCGCCCGGTTGCGGTGTTCCAATATCGATGGGGCCGCGGGATCGGTGGAGGAACTGGAACGGATCGTCGGCCGGATTCGGCAGAGCTGGCCGGAGGTCTCGATCGTCATCCGGGCCGACTCGGGCTTTTGCCGGGATGACTTGCTCCGCTGGTGTGAAGACCATCACGTGGATTACGTGATGGGGTTGGCCAACAATGATCGGCTCAAGTCAGAGAGCGCCGAAGCGATGACTCAGGCCGAAGCCGAGTTCAACGCCACCGGGCGACCGGCGCGGGTGTTCAAGGATTTCCGCTACCGGACTCGCCACAGTTGGACCTCGGAGCGACGCGTCGTCGGCAAGGCCGAGTTCCTGGACAAAGGCGCCAATCCCCGATTCGTCGTCACCTCCCTGTCGCCGGAACGCCTGGGGGCCCGCGCGCTCTACGAAGACTTCTACTGTGCGCGGGGCGACATGGAGAACCGCATAAAAGAACAGCAGTTGGGTCTGTTCGCCGACCGGACCAGCGCGGCAACGATGCGCGCCAATCAACTCCGGCTGTATCTGTCCTCCGCCGCCTACATGCTCATGCACGCCTTGCGTCGTCTCGGACTGAAGCAGACCCCCCTGGCTCGCGCTCAGTGTCAGACGATTCGCTTGAAGCTCCTCAAGATCGGCGCCCAGGTCCGCCTCACGGTCCGCCACGTCTGGATCTCCATGTCGGAAGCCTATCCCTACAGCGAGGTCTTCGCTGCCGTCGTTCGAAACCTCCAGGCCATTCCTCTGCGCTGCTGAGGTCTGTCCCGATCAAACGCCCCCAAAAACGAAATCGTTCCATCGCTCAGGCCGAGCTCTGCCTGAATACATTCCGTCACGCTCTTCCGAACCCGAAAAACGCTCCATTCACGACCCTCCACACCACCGCATCACTCGACCTGGACCGGATCGATAGCGAAACTCTCAGAAAACCGTTCCGGCCTGCCAAAATCACCTTCATTTCCAAATCGGTGATCTATGCGGGCTAGGGGCGTGGTATTATAAGGCACATCGCCCATGAAAATGAATCCCCCACATCTCGCGACCCGGCTGGTGGCGACCCTCTAGTTTACGTTCATGAGTCCGTGTCTGCGGAGCCGTCCCTTCCGGGACGGCCGCTAGCCCTTCCGGACACCAAATGGTCGAAACAGATCGTTCTCGCAGATTGACGCCCCGACCCAGGACGGGACGCCTGGAACAGTGGTGGACGACGTTGACCGGGGGCCTGTCCTTGCGGCAGGTGCTGATTGGAGTGGGAACGGCCCTGATCATTGCTTTCGCAGTGCTGGGGTATCAGTTCCGCCGGGTTCCGGATTACGAACAGGGGGCCATTGCCGAAAGCGACATCACCGCGCCACATGATTTTACCGTCATGGATGTCCCCGCAACTGAGCGGAAGCAGCAAGAGAGCCTGGCTGCCGTACCGGCGGTGTTTGACCTGGATCTTGGAATCAACAGTCGGCTGGAGGCGACCCTGCGAAGCGGCTTTGCCAAGGGCAGGGAAGCGACGGCGCAGCTTCGCCAGGAGCTGGCGCTGGAGGAAGGCGAACCTCTTTCAGAAGAAGACCTGGGCCAGCTCGTTCAACAGTTGCAGCAGACGCTGCCCATCTTTGCGGAGCGGGACGACCCGGTCATTGATGTTCTCCTCGAGAGCGGATTCTCCACCGAGCTGGAAGACCAGATGGTCGGTCTCCTGCAGGAGTCCATGAAGTACCCCGGGGTGGTGGCCTCCCGTGATCTTCTTTTCATCTATCGCGACCGGAGCATCATTCTGGTCAACAAGGTGACCGGAAGAGAAAAAATCCTGAACGATGCCTCTCAGGTTCGGGACATGACCCAGGCGAGGGACCTGCTGCGTCAGAATGAGTTTCAGCTGACGGCCGTGCAGGGGAACCCGAAGCTTCAGCTGATCAGCTTCCTGGAGGACCGCATCGAGCCTACGGTCCGTTTCAGTGACGATGAAACGCGTGCTCGAGAGGAACTGGCGGCGGAGCAGGTTCCCCCGGTTCTCATACAGATCAAGAAGGGCCATAAAATCATTCGAGACGGCGATCCGGTTGATGCCCAGAGCCTCATGATCCTGCAGGAGCTGAGGAAGCAGGATCAGGCGACTCAGCCAGCCGACGAATTCGTGGGAATTCTGCTGCTGGCGTTCTTCTTCGTGTTTGCCCTCTGGCGCCAACTTCTGAGCTATCACGAAAATCCAAAGGAAGTCCCCAGCCTTTTTCTGCTGGCCGCCCTGGTCCTGGTTACCCACCTTGGGATTGCCAAGGGTCATGCGCTTCTGGCCGAGTTATTCACCCGCAGTCTGACGATCAACATCCTCCAGGACGCCTTCAACTTCTACTGGGTCATCCCGGTATCGTTCGGGGCGATCCTTCTGGTATTGCTCGCGGGAGGACAACTGGCCACTCTTTACTCGATTATGGCGGCAGTGTTCATTGGCCTCATGACCGGGGAACTTGCCATTGGAATCTTTACGCTGGTCTCGAGT
This sequence comes from Acidobacteriota bacterium, assembly GCA_965205615.1. GTDB lineage: Bacteria > Acidobacteriota > UBA6911 > RPQK01 > CBDAPI01 > CBDAPI01. Next base: position 268,369 of record CBDBHK010000025.1, read on the forward strand.
CTGGCTGCCGTCAGCGCGCTCCGGCACTATCGCGAGAGGGCCGCGCTGGCGAGGGCGGTGCTGATCATCGGGTCCGTGAACATGCTGACTGCCCTGGCCCTGCAGCTCCATGCCTCCTCCTTTGAGTGGGGAATTTTTGGAGTTCGCTCGTCGCTGGCTTTTCTAAGCGCGGTTGTCTCAGCAATGCTGGCTTCGCTGCTGCTGCCCGTTCTGGAAAACCTGTTCCAGATGACCACCGACATCCGGCTGCTGGAGCTGTCGAACCTGAACAGTCCGATCCTGCGCCGGCTGGCCCTGGAAGCGCCGGGCACCTACCATCACAGTCTCAATGTCGGCGTTCTGGCGGAAGCCGGAGCTGAAGCGATTGGCGCCAACCCTTTACTGGCCCGGGTAGGGGCCTATTACCACGACATCGGTAAGCTCGGGAAGCCGGAGTACTACGTCGAGAACCAGATCTACATGCCGAACAAGCACGAGAATCTGTCTCCCAGTATGTCGAGCCTCATCCTGGCGAGCCACGTGAAGGACGGTAAGCAGCTGGCCAGCGAAATTGGCCTGGCGCCTGAAGTGGCCGGCCTCATACCACAACACCACGGGACCAAACTGATGTCCTTCTTCTATCAGAAGGCGCAACAGGCGGCTCAGAACAAGCACACGGAAGTCAGCGAGGAGGAGTTTCGCTATCCAGGGCCGAAACCGCAAAGCAGAGAAGCCGCTATCCTGATGCTTGCCGATCAGGTGGAAGCGGCTTCACGTACGCTTCAGGAGCCGAAGCCGGGCCAGGTTCGGAGCATGATCAGGCGCCTGATCCAGGGCACGATCCAGGACCGGCAGTTTGATGAATGCGACATCACGACTCGCGATCTGGACAAGATCACGCGTGCTTTTGAGAGGGTCATCACCGGGATGTACCACCACAGGGTCGAGTACCCCGGATTCGATTTCAACCGGGTTGAGAACACAAAATCGGAAAATCAACCTGTTCAATGAACAGGGCCTGGATCTCGACACGAACTGTCTGGAACGTTTTCTGTACGAGCTGTCCGACCGCCTCGGGGTGGTTTCTGAGTTCTCAGTCATGCTCGTCACCGATGACATCATGAAGGACTACAATCGCCGCTATGCAGGTCGAGATACGGCAACGGATGTGCTTGCCTTCCCCTGCGCAAAGGATTGGCCCTCCGAAACTCGGTACGCGGGCGATATCCTCATTTCGGTAGAGACCGCCCGGCGGCAGACGCGCGGATTGCTCTTGAACGAAGTGAAGATTCTGAGTCTTCACGGGTTCCTCCACCTGCTGGGATATGAACACGGCAGCGACGACGGGGAGATGGTCCGTCTGGAGGAAACCCTCAGGAAGGAGTTTTCGCTGAGTTGAGCGTAGCTCTGATCCTGCTCGGCACGCTGTCACTGGCGTTCCTTTTCTGGCTGTCCCTTCTGGAGAGCGCCATTTCCAGGCTTTCCCAGGTTTCTCTGCGTGTGATGCTGGAAAGAGACCCGGACCGGGAAGCAGGGCTCCTGAAGGACCTTGTCCGGGACCGGGCCCGGTTCCTGCTCCCCCTCCAGGTCGCCATCCAGGCCATTACGGTCGTCGTGGCCATCCTGATGGCCAGGTTACTTCTCGACCTTCAGGTCGGCTACGCCGTAACCTGGGCGATCGTGTTGACGATAGTCCTGCTGGGCCTGGTTCGCGAGTTGATCCCCCAGGGCATGACTCAGGAGAACCCGGAGCAGTATGTGCGCCGGCTCCTGCCGCTATGGAAGACGACGTATCAGCTCCTGGAGTTCTTTGCTGCTCCCATTCTCTGGCTCCTGCGAGTTCGGAAGGCTCGGCTGGGAGCGAGCCAGCCGCGAAACGGAGACGAGGCTTCGGTGGAAGAAATCCAGGCCTATCTGGATGTCGGGGAAGAAGCGGGTATTTTCGAGGAGCACGAGACCGAGCTCATTCAGAGCGCTCTGGAGTTTCGAGGCACCCTGGTGCGCGAGATCATGACACCTCGTGCTCAGATTGTCTCTATCTCCGAGTCGGCGACGATTTCCCAGTTGGCGGAGCTGATCGCGGGCAGTAAGTTTTCCAGGATCCCCGTGTATCGGGGGGCGGCGGATCAGATTGTGGGCGTTGTGTATGTCCGCAACCTCGTTTCTTATCTTTCCACGGGAAAGGGCTCTGGTTCGATCACGCGTCTCATCAAGGAGGTGTGGTTTGTGCCGGAGACCAAGAACGTGAGGGAGCTGCTCCGGGAAATGCAGCGAGAGTCCCAACCTCTGGCGATGGTGGTCAGCGAGTATGGGGCCGTTTCCGGTCTGGTGTCTATTGAGGATCTGGTGGAGGAGATTGTTGGTGAGATCTACGACGAGGATGAACCCCACGAGGTGGCGCTTGTCGAGGAGGGGCAGGGCAGCTACCGCGTCAGGGGTCGAATGGAGCTCTCCCACCTGGAAGAGGCGCTCGGTATCGACCTGGGTCACAGCGACGCGACAACCGTCTCGGGCCTGGTAGTCGATCATCTGGGGAGCGTCCCGGGGATCGGCCAGGAAACGGAAGTCAACGGCCTGGCCGTGAAGATTCTGGAGACGGACCACAAGCGGATCAAGCTCATGCAGGTCCGTGTTTCACCGCCGGAACAACTCGCTGAAAGCAAGTTGCCCCATCCATGAATCCGCCGACAGGTTTGTAGACTGGTCAGTATGTCAGACTCCTATACCGGCGCAGCGTCACATGAGCGTCTTATGCGACGGGCCCTGCGCCTGGCTGGACGGGGAGCGGGTCGGGCCAGTCCGAATCCCATGGTGGGAGCCGTCGTGGTCAAAGGCGGTCGAATCGTCGGGGAGGGGTATCACGTTTTCTCCCGCCGTCACCATGCCGAGAACATCGCGTTGCGGCAGGCCGGCGCGCTGGCCTGCGGGGCTCACCTTTATGTCACCCTGGAGCCCTGCAGTCACAGGGGCCGAACCCCTCCCTGTGCCGACCAAATCATTGAGGCCGGGGTCGAACGTGTTTACGTGGCTACCCGGGATCCCAGTCCGTCCGTGAATGGAAGAGGAGTGCGCCGCTTGAAGCGTGCAGGAATCGAGGTTTTCGAGGGGCTCTGTGAAGAGAAGGCCGGCAGTCTGAATGAGGCCTTTTTTCATCGCGTTCGAACGGGAAAGCCGTTTGCCACGCTTAAACTCGCGCTCTCGCTCGACGGGAGGATCGCCACTCGTACCGGAGCCTCGAAATGGATCACGGGTGAGAAGACGCGGAGGCTGGTGCACCGGCTCCGCTACCGGCACGACGCCATTCTTGTGGGGGCCGGCACCGTGAGACAGGATGACCCCTCTTTGGATGTCCGCTCACGCCTGAAAAACCGGATCGTCAAGGTCATCCTGGACAGCGAGCTGGGAACCGATCCGGAGGCCCGGCTCTTCCACTCCGGGGACCCTGTCCTGATCTTTCATTCGTCGTCGGCAAGCGCTCGTCCGCTTTCGGGAGTGGCGGCGTCGGCCGAACTGGTCCAGGTACCTCGAAATCCCGGCGGGCTGAACTGGGAGGAGATACTCAACGAGCTGGGACGCCGCGGCACGAACAGCCTGCTCATCGAAGGGGGTGCTCAGGTGGCCGCCTCGGCGCTGGCGGCTGGAGCCCTGCAGCGGATTCTCCTCTTCTACGCTCCCAGGATCATCGGCGGAGACGGTGTCCCGGCCTTCGGACCCCTGGGTACCACCAGCCTACCGGAAGCCTGTCAGGTTCGCTTCTCGAAAACGAGAAGGGTGGGTGAGGACTTTCTTGTAGAAGCCCGATTCTGAAGTAGACTGTCCCTTTTTTTATTCCAGCAGCAGGGCGTCGACCAGGGACTCGGGATCGGCGATGAAGAACTGTTTCCGGTCCACGCTGACAATTCCCGAGCTTTGCATGCTGCTCAGAACGCGTGTCGCTGTTTCCCGCGAGATGCCGGTTATATCGGCCAGCTCCTTGTGAGTCAGCCTCAGGTTAATTTTTACCCCGTTGGCCGTCTGAATTCCTTTCTGGCGGCACAGGTGGTACAGCGCCGTGCGGATTCGCGCGTCGGCGTTGTGAAACGTCAATACCTCGATCTGGCCCCAGACGTCCCGGCATCTTTCGCACAGCATCTTGAGCACCCCCCGGTTGATGGAAGGGTGTTCAATGAGTTCGTTAAAGTTGTCCCGCGTGACAGTGAGAATCCGGGATGGAATCACGCTGGTCACCGTGGCCGGAGAGGTTCCGCCGTCAATCAGGGACATCTCTCCGAAGAACTCGCCGGCCTCGTGGAAGGCCAGGATCATCTCCTTGCCGTTGGGAAGCAGGCGAGAAACCTTCACTCGCCCCTCCTGGACGATGTACATGTAGCTTCCGGTGTCCTCCTCCAGAAAGACGATTTCGTGCTTGACGTATTCGCGCTCCCTGAAACGGGCAGCAACGATCGCCAGTTCCTCGTCGGTCAGGTTTCAAAAGGGACTTATATACTTAATTACACGAGCGGCCGTTGAACCATTGACAAATGTCAGCCCTTCCGTGTAAACTGTTTCCATAATGAAAGCACCAGGTAAAAGCTACAGAAGAGGGATCACTCTGGTTGAGGTTGTTCGCAAATTCTCGGATGAGAAGAAGGTTGAGAAATGGTTTGTCAGGAACCGCTGGCCCCATGGGATATATTGCCCGTTCTGCGGATCTTCCGATACCAACGAGCGCAAGAACCGAAAGCCTCAGCCCTACCATTGTCGGGATTGCCGCAAGGACTTTTCGGTTAAAACGAGAACATTAATGCACGGCTCCAAGCTGCCTCTGAGCACCTGGGCCATTGCCTATTTCTTGTTCAGCACCCATCTCAAGGGCGTGTCGAGTATGAAGCTCCACCGGGATCTCGGGATTACCCAAAAATCCGCTTGGCATCTGGCGCACCGCATACGGGAAACCTGGAAGGACCAAAAAGACACGTTCACCGGACCGGTTGAAGTAGACGAAACCTACATCGGTGGCAAGGAGAAGAACAAGCGAAACTCCAAAAAGCTCAATGCCGGACGTGGAGCCGTTGGAAAAACTCCGGTGGCTGGTGCCAAGGATCGGGAAACCAACCGCGTCAGCGCCACCGTCATCCAGGGAACCACCCAGAAGGAACTAGAAGGCTTTATCCAGGAGCGTGTCGAGCCCGGATCAACGGTCTACACAGACGATCACGGCGGCTACAATCGTCTATGGCTGGACTTCGAGCACGCTTCCGTCCGTCACAGCGTCAGGGAATTTGTGAAGGGTCAGGCCCACACCAACGGCATTGAGTCCTTCTGGGCCATGCTCAAGCGGGGCTACTACGGCACCTATCACCGCATGAGCGAGAAGCACCTGCAACGGTATGTCAATGAGTTCTCAGGACGGCACAACATCCGCTCCCTGGATACCATCGACCAGATGGCCTCAGTAGCCAAGGGCATGGACGGGAAGCGGTTGCGGTACAAAGACTTGATCAGCCCCTGATTTTCCGTTTGGACTTGCGGGTTGAGACCCCCTTACCTTTCCGTACTCTTTTTCTGAATTCTATCTTGTCTATACCTAGGATTGTTGCTGTCTGATCTACAATATACAGCCTCAACTCGTTTTTCATGGGGATCACAATAGGCCTTGCCAATCCTGGTGCGGACAAGATAAGATGGTTGCCTTTGGTCCTTTTGGGCTCGCACCCATACTCCAGGCAGGTATCCCCGAAGATTTCTCCATTTATACACGCGTGAGAGCTTCTCCCTGAAGTTGAGAAGAAACTAAAGAAGCTAAGGGTATGAGACCCTGCACATAATCATTTGACCATTTATCGTGAGTGAGAGTGAAGCGGGGTGAACTTGGCACATCTTTTTCTTTGAATATTTCTTTGATGATCCGATTGGGAAAATCAGAAAACCCTGGATAAGTCGGAGAGATTTCATTGAATCCAGCCTCTTTCAAGGCCTGATCCAGCGCACCTTCTTCGATGCAGTACTCGAACCATCCCTCGACGGCTTCACGCAGCTGCTTCTTCGCTTCTTTTTTTGTTGGACTTTGGGTCGTCACAGCGATAGCTGGACACCTAGCTAACCACTGTCGACCGTCTCTTTGTAACTGCATTTGCAGAATGATTTTGTAAACGTGGTGTTCCATCCTTGGGGCGACCTCCTTGTTTGGTCGGAGAATAACATTTTTTATCATATCACCACACTAGTCGTTTGGTCCGTAAAGCATCCTCACCACCCCGGGAACGCCTTCCCTTGCTTCCGTGGGAGGCTGACCTCGCAATCTCAACGTTAGGTACATGGTCCATATTTCAGAGCATTTCGGCGGATCAGAGTCGTTCCTAATTGCGGCTGCCGCTATTTCAGCCGTCATCCGGTGAAGGGTGTTCGCCAGCGCGAGCAGGCTTTCTTCACTATCAAGCCCAGCGTCTTTGAGTTTGCCGTGTGAGAAGACAAGCATATCCGCTGGGGATGCACCGCTGGTCTCAGCTGGGCAGTACTCGTTAAACTCTTTAACCAGAAACTCGAATCTCCGTTGCGTGGATTCGTGCTCGCTGAAGCTAGTGTACTGTCCGGAAAGTTCTTGTAGCTAATAGTCAGGGTACTTTTCTATCCTTGGGCATGGCAAGACCACATATTCGACTCGATCTACCCCAACAACACAAAGCAATTCTACAGTCCTGGCTGCGGGCCTCCAACACCAAAAGAATCCTCGCCGAGCGAGCCCAGATGATCTTACTGTGCGGGGACGGACTCACAGCAATTGAGGTCTCCCAAAGGCTGTCCAAGCGCCTGGGCAGCATACAGAAGTGGCGAAAGCGCTACCTTGAGGTGGGGCTATCAGGGTTGGAGGATCAGCCCCGTTCGGGTCGACCACGGCGACTATCGCCAGCGAAGGTACGAAAAATTCTCAAGGCCACCGTGCAGACCATCCCCAGGGAATCGACTCATTGGAGCCTGCGCCTCATGGCAGAGTATGCCCAAGTCAGCAAACATCAGGTGACTGAAATCTGGAAAGCCGCAGATCTTAAGCCCCACCGGATTCGCTCTTTCAAGATCAGCAACGATCCTGATTTCGCCGAGAAGGTGATCGACGTGGTGGGCCTGTACATGGACCCGCCCGACAACGCTTTGGTTTTGTCTGTAGACGAAAAAACTCAGATTCAGGCTCTGGACCGAACCCAGCCCATGCTTCAGCTCAAACCCGGGCAGGTCCAACGCAGAACCCACGATTACAAACGCCACGGGACGGCCAGTCTGTTTGCCGCCTTCGACGTGGCCACCGGTGAAGTAATGGGCCGAATCACGAAACGGCATCGGGCCATAGAGTTTTTAGCCTTCTTACGTCAGATCGAGCAAGTCGTCCATCCAGATCTGGACGTTCACCTCATTCTCGATAACTCGAGCACTCACAAGACCCAGAAAATCCGAAACTGGTTCCTACGACGCCCACGTTTTCATCTCCACTTTACTCCTACCAGTGCTTCCTGGTTAAACGCTGTCGAAACCTGGTTTTCACAGCTTGAGCGGCGTTCCCTTTACCGCAACTCTTTCACTAGTGTTCAAGAGTTGAGGAACGAAATACGAAGATATATTCGAGTGCATAACCAACACCTGGCCAAGCCCTTTAAGTGGCGGGCCAACGCTACTTCGATCTTAGACAAGGTCGAAAGAGCTCAAAGATCCATCGATCAATGTTAACAACAGGAATTTATCGGACAGCACACTAGACCAGCATATTCACAGTTTGTCGGTCTACTTTTTCGCCCGCGTTGCCAATCTAGATCCCTCCGCCTTGGCTCGGTTTGAAGCCCTTGTTGACGAGTTGTCAGATTATGGCAGGGACTACGTGTCAACAGTCGTAACCTTGGCTAAGCGTGAAGGCACACCGGAGCTTACGCGAGAGGACAGTTTTCCGAGTCACTTCCATCTGCTGGACAGCCCCGTCCAGGGACCTAAAGAACTAGACTATCTTTGGGCTGAGTTCTTTGTCACAGGAAATCAGGCGGCAGTTGCCAAGATTGCGGAGGTCAAGCATTGGCCTGACCGAATTCGCAACAAGCTAGATCTATGGCTAAATAGACCTTCCTCCAACATCCTGGAGAAGTGGAGGAAGAAGTGCGACATCTGGAGACTAAGACGCAAAGCTGGGATCATTTGCGATCTTACCGAAATACGGACAGATGGTGACCTTGACCTTGTTATGTTTCAAGGAGGAGTCGGTCCGCCCGACCCAGGGTCGTTTCAAGCAACAACGGCGGCGCTTCCCTTCTCTCTTTCAGACGAGGATATTCTGTACCTTAACACCAAATGGGCTGCGGAATGGTCCCTGGGTGCAAACGCACCGCAGCATTCCATCGTCGCACAGATTCTACACAGCGAAGAGGATGTCGGTCACCTCGTGCCTATCGAAATGCAAAAATTCAGTTTTCAATTCTACGTGATGTTGACGAAGGGGTGTACCGTTCTTTCTGTAATTTGAGGAAGGTGAGCTAAAAGGATCAGAGGTCTGGGGCAGGATTTCTCCAAAAACTCAAGACAAGAGCAAGGAGGATCCGAATGACCCCAGACCCAGAACAGAGGCTACCACGAGAATTGTTGAAAGAACTGATCGAAGAAGGCAGCGACGCGTTTCGAGGAGTGTTGGAGAAACTGCTCAACACCGCCATGCAGATGGAACGAGAAGAGTTTCTGGGAGCTCGACGCTGGGAGCGGAGCGAGCAGCGTCGAGACCACGCCAACGGGTACAAGGCCAAGACGCTGTCAACTCGAGTGGGACAGCTTCAAATCCGGATTCCACAAGTACGTCACCTGGACTTCTATCCCCGATCCCTGGAGCGAGGGTGCCGCTCGGAGAAAGCCCTGAAGCTGGCCATCGCCGAGATGTACGTGATGGGCGTGTCGACGCGCAAGGTCACTGAGATTACCGAGCAGCTGTGCGGCACCGAGATCTCCGCCAGCCAGGTCTCAAGAATCTCCAAGCTGCTGGACGACGAACTCGAGCAGTTTCACAACCGCCCTTTGGGCAGCTATCCAGTTGTGTACCTGGATGCCCACTACGAGAAGGTCCGTCGCCAGGGCAGCATTCAGGATGTGGCCGTCTTGAAAGCGACCGGAGTCAACTGCTGGGGCAAGCGGGAGGTGATTGGGGTCAGCTGCCGACTCAGCGAGGCGGAGGTCCACTGGCGAGAGTTTCTGCAGCAGCTTCAAAAGCGTGGTCTGGAGGGTGTGCAGCTGATTGTCAGCGATGACCACTCAGGACTACGAGCTGCCAGAAGAGCTGTCTTTCCTTCAGTGCCCTGGCAACGCTGTCAGTTTCACCTGAGCCAGAATGCTCAGCGATACGCCCGCCGATCCGACCAACGTGCCGCCATCGCCACTGACATTCGAGACATCTTCAATGCCCCGTCTGGAGGCGAAGCTGAGGCGATGCTTCGGGCCAGAGTCGAGCAATACTACGACCGCAACCCGGAGCTGGCCGATTGGATGGAGACCAATCTGCCGGAAGGCTTTACGGTCTTTCGTTTTGCACGTTCTACCTGGCGGCGCATTCGCACCAACAACGGGCTGGAGAACCTAAACCGTCAGATTCGCCGGCGTACCCGGGTCGTCGGTATCTTTCCAAACACCGAGTCCGCACTACGACTCATCACCGCTGTCGTCGAGGAGATTCACGAAGACTGGCTGATCGGGAAACAGTACCTCAGCCTGGTCGATTTCAAACCACAGGAGAATCCGATCTCAGATCACTCTCAGTCAAATTACAGAAAAATAGTTGCTTAGCCGTTGACGATGTTCGGGGTTTTCTGCGGCGCTATCACCGTGGCGTTCTTCTTCGACCTAGTGGATCTGCGGGGAGAGAGGATGATTATAACCAACGTTTTTGGCATTTTCGGAGTCTTGCTCTGGTGGTTCGCCCGACAGTATCTGAGAAAGAAATGAACTCACAACTCAAAACCGCGCTGGGTTGTGTGCTCGGGATTACTTCGTCGAGCACCTGAAGCCCTAAGGCATGAGACCACTGAACTGAATCAATGGCTTTATCCCTCCATCGAGTTTCCAGCAGAAACAGGACTTGACCGCAAAAACAGGAAGGTACCGACCAGGCAATTGCTTCAAAACTCTAATACTAAGGAGAATCGATAATGTCCATCTCGAAAGAAAGACTCCTCAATCTTGCACTGGAGCGACTTCAAGACGAAAGGGCTCGTATTGATAGCGAAATAGCTGAGATTCAAGTCCAACTGAAAGCAGGAATCGGACCGGCTAGCCAGAAAACGACACCAAGGAAGCGAAAGCGCCGAAGCATGAGCGCCGAGCAGCGCAAAGCCATTTCTGAGCGGATGAAACAATCTTGGGCGAAAAGAAAGAAGGAGAAGCGAAAAGGGTAGGTCTTATGTCCAGCTGCGTAAGCCGGAAGAGACGTCTGTTCGGTTTGGCCCGAGATCGGAGAAGTTGGGCCAGACCACCATGCTTAAACCTCTGTGATAGACATCTGGACAAATTCATCTGAAGCAATAGAGGGCATGAGTGTTCTCTTCTAGATCGAGGTCTTCTGGTATAGCTCTTAGAAGTTTTACGAGGGAACTGGCTTTCATGCGTAATGTATATTCTTTAAAATCCCATTTAAACCGTGATAGCGTCTGATTGGAGCGTTTTCTCAGGTTGGTGTAGGTGGGGGTATGCCTTTTAGTATTGAGGGGGTTTAAACTGGCTTTATTGTATACGTTTGTATTTGCCGTCAATACACAAACATATAGTTCTATCTTTGGCCGATCAGCTCGTTGTTATTCAAGGACGCTCTGCAATTAGTCAGCCGGAAATAGTGAACCCGAGTGGTAAGTGGTTCCGGTAAACCCAAATGAACTCTCGCTCCCGCCTATAAGTTAATGCTTTTCAGGTGTTTTGGTAGTTTTGTCGCGATGGATTCTTGAAAAATTCCGAGGGGGCGCTTGGCAGGTACCCTTGATTCACCCCCCCCTTTTTCCCCCGTAAGAAAAAGTGGGCCCGAGACTCGAATCGAGGAGTTCACGTATCGGCGGCACGCTGGCCGTACCCATCATGGGCAGACACATGCCTTGTCGTGATAGGAAACTTAGATAGTGAGCGAGCGGGCTCCTTCTACGCCCTCCCATCGGTGGCACCTTCTCAGGATCCCGCTTAAAATCGTCTTAGCTCATCGTCCGTCGGAATGAGCGACGTGTATGGACGCAATCGCGACTCGCGTACGGTAGAGACAATTCCTGCAGTCGCAAGGAGCGCACGAACTTCCGTCACTCTGTCGGCCGGGGCGATTGGGCTGACAACAACTTCAGCGATCAAGGATGCCACATCAATATCGCGTCGAATCCCTTCCGGTAGCGTCTCCGGTGGATCGTAGATGGGGCGATCGTGAGGACGGTTGGTCAGATCAAAGTGACGGTTCATCCCATCGTTGGTACCGGTCAGCCAAATCATCGCGCGGACCTCGCGCTCCTGCGAGTATTCCTCACGCTTGGTTGTGACAAACCGAATGGCGTTCCAGCCGGTCAGGTGCGAGGTGCCGTACCTAATAAGGCCCACCTTTGTCCTGTCGGGTAAGGGGTCGAGAACTTGCTTGAGTAGATCGTAGCGGGACACGATGGCGACACCGTCTTTACCGTATCTTGCCCACATTTTGGCTGTCTCTTCGACGTGAAGGTGCCAGCAGTTCACATAAAACGATTGGCGGACCTGGGCAAGAAACCCAACCTGGTTATCGCGCTCCTGGATGTCGTTAAGATCGTATTTGCTGAGATGTAGGACGCGTTCGTACTCCGCTGGCGGCAAGCCCTCTTGCTCGTCATCAAGCTTGTCTGCGCGCCGCAGATACAGCTCACCCGTCTCAACGAGGTCTGTTAGCTTCCAGAACTTGACATACCGCCAAATCGGCGCCTTCGGGTCTGTTGGCTCTGGATCGTCTACGAACGTCTCTACGGGCATCGTCTGGAAAAGAATCTCCTCGGTGCACACATGCCTAAATCTGGTTGACGCCTGCGGGTGAGCCGCGGCGACTGTGTCCCTTCGATCCTTTCATCCGTCTTCAATCTGATTTCTCGCCAACTGGAGATTCGGCGTCCGGAGATCGGGCGATTCTGCTCGTGCACGGAATCTACTCCCATTCGTGGGACGGGCAGACCCCAGATCTTGCCCGTGCGCTCGTCGATGCGGGATTCCACGTGGTGGTGTTCGATCTGAGAGGACATGGCCGCTCGGGTGGGGAACACCTTGGACTCGGCTGGCTGGAACGCCACGACGTCGCCGCGGCGGTCCGGTTCTTACTCTCGCGGGAGTTCCAGCCCGGCAAGATCGGTATTCACGGGGTATCGTACGGAGCAAGTACGAGTTTACTGGCCACCGCAACGATTTCTGAAGTAGGAGCTGCAGTAGGTGCACTCGTCCTCGACAGCCCCTTCGCCAACATCAGCGACGTCGTTGTGGGCGAGATTCAACGCCAGACGGGGCTGCCAGCTTTCCTCACGAACGCCCTGCTGCCCGGCATCAGGTTCATGGCTCGACAGATGTATTCGCTGGATCTCGGTGGCATCTCTCCCGAACAAGCTCTGGCGGACATTCCGCCCAGGCCGATCCTCTTGATTCATGGAGAAGAGGATCCAGTCATTCCCGTAGAACATGCCATGCGGCTCGAAGCGGCCGCGGCCCAAACCGCTGAGCTGTGGCTTCTACAGGACGTCTGCATACCGAAGGTATCCGAATCGCGCCTGAGCATATAGAGCCATCGCCGATCCGCGAGGTGTATCTCAGCAAGGTCACCGAGTTCTTTGAACGCTCGCTCTAGCCGAAGCATTCTGACTTGTTGGATTCGGACGATGGAAACAGCGCGGCTCATCCGAGATGACCGATACGCAGGATCGACTCGCGCCGCATGAGGATCCCATCAGGCGCCAGCGACCCAGTTCAGGATGCGCTGCACGAGATCGTTTCGATTCTGGGCCGTCACTGTCCAGAGTTCGCTATCCGGCCGCCGCTTCGCTTCGGCGATGAAGCCGCTGCCCCCGCGGGCGATCGTGGCGACAACCGGCTTGTCGGAATCAAGCACCTGCCGCATCAAAAGCACGAACCGGTCTGAGCAACACTCCATCTTACCGATCTCATCGACCAGATACAGGTCCGTCCCTGGATCGTAAACGAGTGTTTCTTCGGCCACTTCTTCGATCGCCGTGACATCTACTCCGTACCGCCCCACGCGATGGGGGCCGGGAAAGTCCACGTGGGCCAGGATCCGTGCCGGTCCGTCAAAGGGCGCGATCCGAAAACCCAGGCGCCGTCCTTCCTCACGGATCTCCTCGGTCAGGAACCCGGACAACCGTTTTCCCGCCAGTGCCTGGGCGACTTTGCGCATGACCGTTGTCTTGCCGACACCGGGCACGCCGGTCAGCAGGAGGTTGGGCCTCGGAGCCATCCGCCGATTTTATCGAGCGAGTCCTTGGCCTGCAGGGTGCCGTCCTTTGGCTCCCAGCCCAGAAGACCCAAGGCCGTAAGGCCATCTCGCAGAGCCTGCTGCAGCTCAGTGCGGTACTTGGGGCCGTCTGTGACCTCGATGAAACGTGCGTAGGCCTGTGTGTGGGTAAGAACGAAGCCGGAGTGCCCCTGGACAAGAGGCTGAATGTCTGGCCGTTTGGGTGTGTGCTGTATTAACAAACGCAGGAGGAGGGGCAGATGTTTGTCTACCTCCCTTCGGCGTTCAGGTAGTCCAGGGCGAATTCCTTAAGCCCGGCGCTGCGGAGGCCGATCGCTTCAGCCTCGGCCATCGCACGATCCACATCCCAGCCATCCTGCTTGACCCGCTTGACGAGCCACATCGCGCCAACGCGGTTGCCCGAGCCACAGTGGATGTGGATCGGCTGGTTTGCGGGGTCGGCAACCGTGTCGAGGAACTGCTCAGCAAGCTGCACAGTCGGTGTCCGGAATGGCATGTGGAAGTACTTTAAGCCAGCCTCCTTGGCGGCGGCTTGGCTTGCCTCCACAGTTGCGCCACGCTCACCGGCCGTCCGGAAGTTGACGACGGAGACGAACCCACGTTGCTTCAGTTCCGCTATCGCCTCGGGTGGGGTCGCGCCTGCACAGGCCACCCTGGCGTCGATTCGGGTGTAGTTCACGATGCCAGGCGGACCCGCGTCGGGCTGCGCCGGTTCGGGTTCCAACGCCTGATCGTTGGCATCGACTTCGGCAGCGGTGCTGGGCTCGACCGGCGCGGGAGCGCCGCACCCCCCAACGGCGATGGCGAGCATCAGCATACACAAAAAGAGGACCATGACCGGGATGACTCTTGGACCCTGCATGGACAGCGATTATAAACCAACTGCTGTTGGAAGTTAGAAGCTGGTGAGACGGTGACCCCGGACCTGGAGCTGGTGGACCCGGACGGTAATTTCCTGGCCACGGCGACATTGGAGGGGGGCAATGCCCTGGCCCCCAACGGTCAGCTGTCCTGGTTCGTGGACCAGATCCCTTGGGATCACGAGATTGACTTCTCGGACTTCATGGGACTGATCCGGGTGAAACCCTCAGGGAAGATCGCCGCCACCGCGGTGCAGACCCGGCCGGGGCAGTTTGCCACGATGCCGGTAGTGGCGTCGTAGGTCGGGCACCCAGTATCTCTACTATCTCCCTCAAGGCCCGAGGTCCATCCCAGCCTGACCAAACACCCTGAGCTATACTTCCACACGCTACGCGAGGAGGAGAGGATGAAAGTTCAGAAAAGCGTGATTGTCCCACTCGGGTATGGGAAGTACGTACGTGCGGACATGGTTGTGCTGCTAGTGCCCATTGAAGAGGGGCGAGGCCCAGGTCGTCGAACCCGAGTCCATGTGGAAGGCGTAGAAGAGCCGATTATTGCGTCTCGTTCCGACTCGGCCATTCTCCGTGACATGACCCAATCACCCGAAGAGGCTGCCCGAAGCACGATGCAGGAGCAGGTGTTGGTTGACGTTCTGGACACGATCCAGGAATTCGATCCGACGTTGAAGTCCATCATTCACAAGCAGGGAAACTGGGACCTCAACAGGCTGGAGGAGCGGATCGGAGAGGTCGTGTCTGAAGGTTGAAGGCGGGGCACCTGTGCTCACCAATTCACCGGCACATAAATCTCATGCCCTTTGATCGTGACATCGACAGCCCCCCGGTACCCACGGATGGACATGGGCGGGGCTTCTCCCGACCCTGGATCATTGTGTCAGTTTTTGTGTCAGTTCCACCGTCGCTATTGGCCAACTTGAACTGACATTGACATAATTCTTGTAATTCCTGCGAAAAGATCTGCTCGCCGCGCTAACATACACGCTACTGGCGAGCGGGCCCCGTTTACGCTCTTGCTGTTTCTGGCAGGCTCTGGCATCCTTTCTCCCATACTCAAACTCAAGCGCTTCCGCAAGCCACGCATCAGGAAGTTCGGTGATGTGAGCCGGTTGACCAGCAGCCAGTTTCCAGGGGAATCTCAAGGGCAACCAGCTCAGATTGGCTACGACAGCATCTGACTCCGGCTGGTGACGCCCGTAGCGTTCTCATAGCTGTTCACTTGCCATCATCTCGAGCGCCTGACTTGGTGCGCTTCCAAGTGGCTACCTTCCACAGTTTCCTGGGACAGGTTTTGCGTGCCGATGCCAGCCCGGCCGAAGTGCAGATAGTCGACGATCGCTGAAGTAACAGGAGAGAGGGAAGATGCGAGTACCGAAGCACCGGGAACCGGTCAGACGCTTGTTGGCGTGATTGGCCCTGGCGGCATCCAGTTGTTCTCTGCTCTACCGCCAACCGTGATCCAGTGACTTTCCGGGGTCGAAAATCGCAGGATCAGAATCGACTGACACCTGCTTCAATCACAGCAGGTCCCCGTTTTGTCTTTGTTGCTCGGGTGGCCGCCGCCGCCGTCGCCACCGCTGTCGCCCGCGTCATCGGCCAGGGCCAGGACCATTCGGGAAAAGACCGAATTGACCGATCCACCCATTCCCAGCCCAAAAGTCGCGACAGCAATCGAAACCAGGACCAGCATGATTGCATATTCGATAGTGGTCACCCCCGCATCCAGAGTGCGTTTTCTGGAAAGCGCGGCAAGAATCCCCTGCCTACTCTTCATTACATCCCCCCGACGTCAAGAAAAAGTTGTACAGAAAGTCTACGTGACAACGGTCATCAGGACCAGGATAATCGACCGCTTCGGGACCGGCTTGATGGGATCCGTTGCGTTTTGTTGCGATGCAGTCGGATGGCCTGACGGCATCCGGGCGCTGACCGCCGATCATCGAGCTGCTAGAATAAAATTCATAGCTGTCTCCGTCCGAAATCAGTAGCTTTGTGGACTCTTTTCCCGAGGCCTGCATATGAAAGAAGAGCGAACTCACTCAGGTTGGCAAATCATCTGGGTCGTCAGTCTGGTCCTGTTGACCACCCCCGCCTTCACTCAGGTGATGACCAAAGCCCAGGTCAGCGACCTGATCAAGAAGGTTGAAGACGGAGTGGATGAATTCAAGGATTACACGGAGCGAAAAGGTGAGAGCGCCCAGGAACGGGATTCCAGCCCCAAGGCCCAGTCCCGCCGCGGCAGGCGGGGTGGCGATTCGTCCGCTGACACCGAGAGTCGGAAGGCGCTGGCCAGCGAGAACAAGGACGAGCTGGAAGAAGCCCTGGAGGACCTGGAGAAAGCGACCGACCGTCTGCGCCGCCGCTTCCGGCGCTCAGACAAGTACATGGAAACCAAGGTCCAGGTTGAGAAAGTCGTCGACGAGGGCAGGGAAATCAACGAGGTGGTTGTGCGGGGCAGGTATGGTTCGGAAGTGGCCCGCATCTGGGCCGCCCTGCGTACCCGCATCAACGAGCTGGCCCGTGTCTACGGCGTCAAGCCGCTGGCGATTTGACGGGACACCGGGACTGCCGGCTCCACGCCGGCAGTCCCTCCCGAGGGATTTCCGCCCTGCACTGCTAGTTCCCCCGGGTGAAACTGAGCTTCGAACTGGACGGATCCAGAACCGGTCCCAGTTCGTAAATGTTCCGGTACCCGTAGACGTACAGCGTGATGAACGTGGGAATGTTCAGGGACGCCCGCGCTCTTTTGGTCGGGAACGACTCCTGTGCGTTTTCAAAGTTGTTATTGCAGTAGATCAGGACCCGGGTCTGTTGTGATGGGATGACTTTCTGTAGAGCTTTTTCCGAAATGTCCGAAAAATTCAAATGGACGGCTCCGGCGACATGAGCTTCCTGATATTTCGCCACACTTCGTGTGTCCAGGATGATGGTGCCTTCCTGCTTCGACATTTCGATGAATTCCTCTTCCGACAACCTCCGCTCCTCGCGCAGGTCCCAGACCTCCTGCGCCACCGCCATGAAACCGGGGTAATCGATCAGCCTGTTGGGAATGTCCCGGCCCTGGCCGCCGGCGTGCAGCAACACCAGGCCCGAGATGAGAGCGAATGATACGGTAACTCGAATTGTGTCCATTTTCAGCCTCCATAAAAGCTTGTGATCGTTGATCCGACTTCCAGGTATAGCCGGGAACGAACAGGGCTGGTAGACACCGGTTGGTAAAACCTGGGAAGAGACTCTTTACAAAACTTTTTCAACGCCTGAACGCGGGGTTACTTCCGGTCTTTTCAAAAACCCATTCCCAGGTACCCACCCTCCACCGGAATCGTCGTACCCGTCACGTAGCTGGAAGCATCAGTGGCCAGGTAAATTGCCGTTCCGACCAGCTCCTCCAACTCCCCGAAACGGTTCATGGGTAAGCGAGATAGAACGAGGTCGGCCCGCCCCGGGATTTTGAGCAGCTCCACGTTCAGCGGCGTCTTGAAAGGACCGGGTGAGATGGCGTTGACCCGGACATGGAACCTGGCCCACTCTGAACCCAGAGCCCTGGTCAGAGAAATCACGCCGGCCTTGCTGGCCCCGTAAGGCGCCATTTCGACGACACTGCGGTTGGCGGCAACCGAAGCGATGTTGATGATCGCGCCTCCTTTTTGCGCAATCATCTGCCGGCCAAACACCTGGTTGGCTCGAAACGTTCCGTTGAGGTTGATGTCGATGACCCGCACCAGGTCCTCTTCCGGCATCTCGATGGAGGGGGCCTTACAGAGGACTCCGGAAGAGACGACCAGGATGTCCACCCTCCCGAACTCTGCGACGACCGCGTCGCAGAGTTCGACCAGTGTCCCGGGGTTCTGGACGTCACAAGTCAGTCTCAGGGTCTTTCTCCCCAGCACCACGATCTCGTGCGCCGTTTCCTCGACCTGTTGCCGCCGCCGGCTCGAAGCCACCACATGGGCTCCTGCCCGCGCGTAGCCCAGGGCGATGGCCCGGCCTATCCCGGTGGCTCCGCCCACCACGACCGCCACCTTGTCCTCCAGGTCAAACCATTCCTGCATCAGTCCCTGCCTCTTCTGGAATTAACGTTTCGAACCGCTCGGGCATAGGTTAGCATTCCGTTAGCCGGGAGGTGCCATGAGATTAAGCGGAAAGGTCGCCTTGATCAGCGGAGGCTCACGCGGTATCGGAGCGGCGGTTGCCAGGCTCTTCGCGCGGGAGGGTGCCGGGGTTACCATCGGGGATCTCCGGGAAGACGAAGGTCGCAAGCTGGAGTCTGAAATCCAGGAAAACGGTGGAGCGTGTCTGTTTGTTCGACTGGACGTGACCAGCAGCAGCGACTGGCGCCGGGCCGTCTCCGGGACGCTCAACCGGTTTGGCAAAATGAATGTCCTCGTCAACAACGCCGGCATCAGTGGGGGTGGAAATCTGGAGGCGACCACGATCGAGCAGTGGCAGGAGGTCATGGATGTCAATGCCACGGGAGTATTTCTGGGGATGAAGGCCGTGTTTCCCCAGATGCGCCAGGCCGGAGGCGGTTCTATCATCAACATCGCGTCGCAACTCGGACTGGTCGGTGTGGCCGACGGCAGCACGCCCTATCAGGCTTCTAAAGGTGCGGTGCGTTTGCTGACGAAGAGCGTTGCGATGCAGTATGCAAAGGAGGGAATCAGGGTCAACTCGGTATGCCCCGGGCCTACCCTGACTCCCCTGACAGAGTCACGTTTCTCCCACCCCGAACTGGGCGGCCGGTCGCTTTCCGGGATCCCACTCGGCCGATTTGGCCGGCCCGAAGACATCGCCTACGGAGTCCTTTACCTGGCGTCCGACGAATCCTCCTTTGTGACGGGCTCCGATCTGATGATCGACGGGGGCTGGACGGCCCGCTAGTGAGCAAAAAAGGGACAGTCTACTCTGTCCCTTTTCCTCAAGAAAAGGGACGTCCTACTCTGTCCTTTTTCCCCGGAACTCTCTCCGGAGTGTGGAGCTGAGAAAAGTCACGTTCCGGAACGGCCGGATGGTCAGGTGCCGTCAGAGCAGCTGGAGGTGGGGATTCGGTCCCTCAGTTCCCCGGGAAAAAGAACCAGGTGGACCTGCATTCCCGACTCTCCAAACTCCTCCTCGTAGTCGACCAGTTCGTAGAGGCCACGGCACCAACCCGACAGGGCCATCGGCATCTCCAGATAGGCATAGTCCGGAGGCAGGACCGAGAGCAGTTCTTCTTTGCTCTGGAAGCTGAGAGTGTTCCCAAAGCTGATCTCCAACCACGATCACCGGTCGGTGCCGCACCAGGGTCTCGCGGAGCCCCTTCAGAACAGGCTGTTCGTAGCCTTCGACATCCAACTTGATGAGGTGAACCACGGGCTGGCCGATGCCGGCCAGCCAGTCATCGCCCCGCACGATCCGAAACTCTGCACTGGTGAACGTGTTGTAGTTCTTGAACCCGTCAACAAACGATCCCGTGCCTGGATTCTCAGCAGGGGGCTCAAAGAAAGGCAGTTTCTCGTCCGCTTCTCCCAGTCCCACCGCATGGACCACGATGTTTTCGAGTCCGTTGATCTCGATCATGTGCCGAAAGCGCTTCAACACGGGCTCGTAGGGCTCGAAGGCGTGGACCTCTCTCGAGTACTGGGCCATGTACAGGGAGTGCTGGCCGGTGTTGGCACCAATGTCCATAAAGACACCGTTCCCGGGAGCCAGAACCTGCATGACGTCTCGCATGAAGTAGAGCACCGACTTTTCGAATGCTCCGTCCATGAGAATGAAGTTGTCGATAAGGCCGCCCGAATTGCCCTGGTAGGTCCCGCCGTAGAAATCAACTGAAAAGTTGAGGCCGTCCGGGGCCAGCTTCGTCAGGTACAGGAGCAGATAGTCGAGCTTGCTTCCCGTGTTGCCCTGCAGCGTCCGTCCGCCCAGTTCAAGGGTGAAGTCGTAGGACCGATCCAGGGGCGGGAAGAGGTTGTCGCATGGTCTTCGAACCAGGTAGAGCGCCGCAGCGTAGAGGACTGCCAGAATGATGGCAGCCAGCAGACCCTTTTTCAGAAACCAGAAAAGATTCTTCATCCTGTCACGTCTTCAGGATAGGCTGCCCGGCGGCGCCCTCGAGGCTCCCCGGTTTCGGACCCGGCTGGACATCCTCTTGAAGAGACTGTCTGCTCTGTATCGTTTTTCCTGAAAGGACCTGCTAGCGGGCAAAGTGACTCAAGTACTCGCCGTAGCCTTCCTCTTGAAGACGATCCTTTGGGATGAATCGAAGAGACGCCGAGTTGATGCAGTACCTGAGGCCGGTCGGAGCCGGCCCGTCCGGAAAGACGTGGCCCAGATGGGAGTCCGCGTTTTTGCTCCTGATTTCGGTCCTGACCGAAAAGAAACTGCGATCCTCCTTCTCGACCAGGTTCTCAGGCTCCAGGCCCCGGGTGAAGCTGGGCCAGCCGGTCCCCGAGTCGAACTTGTCGGTAGAAATGAACAGAGGCTCCCCGCTGACGACGTCGACGTAAATCCCATCCTGCTTGTTGTCGTGGTATTCGTTCCGAAAAGGCGGCTCGGTCGCCTCCTTTTGAGTGACCCGGTACTGGAGTTCGGTGAGCCGGGCACGCAGAGCTTCGGCGGCGGGTTTCACGTATGTGGCTTCTCCTGTAGGGCTCGAGCTCATTTCCACCACCTCAAATTTCCAGTCGTTGTTTCCCCAGGTCTTTTTCAGGAACTGGTCCCGTCCGGAATTATAACGGTAGTAACGATATCGGATCGAATGATTCTTGTAGTAGTCCTGGTGGTAGTTTTCCGCAACGTAGAACTTCTCAAGCGGTCTGATCTCGGTGGTGATTTTCTTTTCAAAGATGCCGGATGACTCGAGGGACTCCCGTGACTGATGGGCCAGGCCCTTCTGTTCCTTATCGTGATAGAAGATGGCCGATCGATACTGAGCGCCCCGATCCACGAACTGGCCTCCAGGATCGGTGGGATCCACGTGCTTCCAGAACACCTCCAGAAGGGCCGAATAGGTGACCGCGGAAGGATCAAAGGTCACCTGGACGGCCTCGAGATGGCTCGTCTTTCCTGATGCGACCTGCGTGTAGGTCGGATTGGACTCGCTCCCACCGGCAAAGCCGGAAATGGCCTGACTGACCCCCTCGATCTTCTCGAAGTCCGCTTCCACACACCAGAAGCAGCCGCCGGCGAAGGTGGCCACGGCTTTGGGTGCGGGAGTGCCTTCTTCAGGTTCAGGGTGTGACGCCGGCGCAGACGGATGCCGGGCGAAAAGGGCCAGCGGTAGGAGTGCGGCTGTAATCAAAACAAGCTGCTTCATAAGGTTCTATTCCTCGACTTTCATCTCTATTAGACGCAAGCGATGCCCATTTGGCTCGCAAGAAATTGCCCCGGGGTTGGTGTCTGCCGGGCCGGTTAGTCGGGCCGTCCAGTCCGCTCCAGACTCCGAGCCGCCGCACTGAGGGCGCGCGTTGTGCCGTCAGCAGGATTGATTGCCCAGGTGAAATGGACAGAGGTCCCCTCAGGCTTCAAAGCAACCAGCTCGATCCAGATCTCTGAACCTGTCTCCTCGACGATGTTCCACTGGGAGAATCGAAGGTCGGTGTACTCCTCGTCAACCAGCTTTCTCGCAGCCGGTGCGTTGGCGAGAAGATCCCGGAATACCTTTTCGTATTCTTCGGCCTGCCTCTTCTCTTCTTCCTCGCTGTCCGGCTCGGCCGGGATCGACTTTGCAGGAGGCGTCCCGTCTCGCCTCAGGGCCGGCCGTTGCTCGGCGGGCCGGCGTTCCTGGACTCTGGGCCGTGGTGGAGGTGCCGTGGTTGGTGGAGGGGGAGAGGGTTGGTCCGGGGGCGGCTTGGCCGCTGCACGCGGCTGGGGGTTCACAGGCATTGGGGCAGCCGCGCGAGGGACGCTGCCTTTCGCCTCACCAGGCTTTACGGCCTGCTCCTCCTCGGTGGTGGCTTCAGGCGGCTCAGGCCGCTCCGGAGGCAGGGGCGCCGAGCCGGAGTCCTCTCCCTGGGTAACGGTCTCGACCTCTGCCGGAGGGGACTCGTCGGAGCGTACCCACTGGAAGAGAATCAGGGCCACCAGCACGACCAGAACGCCCCCCGCAATCTGCCAGACCGGAATCTGACGGCTACTCTCTTGTTTCTTTCTGGTGAAGACTTCCTCGTACAGGGAAGCGCGCGAACCGCGCCCCGGCGAGGATTCTCCCCCTCGCGTGCCCGTGGCGCCGGATGGCGCAGCTGTTCGTGAAGGCTGGTCGTCCAGCAGTGCCCCACCCTGCCCCAGGGACTCCATCACCACTTCGTAAGCCTCATGGAGTTCACGACGTTTCCTGGAAGACTTGGCGCGCAAGCGGGGATGGTGCGACAACCGGTCCGGGTCCCACAGATCCAGGAGGTCGTCGCGGGCTTCACTGACCCGCCTGAAAGTGGCTCCGGGCTTCAGTTCCAGGATTCTCCTGGCCTGCTCTAAATCCATCATTTCGGCACTGCGAGACTACAAGGCAGGACATCCAATTTCAACAGCCAGAACCTTTACTTCCGACCTTCGGCCGCTTATAAATCCTGAAAAGTCGGTTTAGCGGGGAGAAGCCATGACCATCCGTCTGCTGCATCAAGTGACTTTGTTGTTTCTGGCCGTTGGAACGGCCCAGGCCTCCAGCACCCTGATCTTTCCCCGCCTTTCCTTTGGTCCTCGGGACCTGATCGGGATCGCCATTGTGTATCCCGGAGAGGGGGTGGTCGATGTGACCTTTACCGCCTACGGAGATCGCGGACAGCTTCTGGCGGGTGCAGGTTTCACGAATCCGGCCGTGCGGCAGATCCGGGGCGGAGAGCAGCTCTCGGAAGTGACCTCCAGCATCTTCGGATTCGGCATCGACCCGGCGACCATCGGCTGGATCGAAGTCACCAGCGGGGCGGACGACCTGACCGGTTTTTTCCAGGTGCTGGACTTTGACATCTCCTTTCTGGACGGAGCCGACCTGCCGCAGACAGCCCCACGATTGATCTTTCAGGATGTACGCCTGGACGCCGGTTTCTCCACCACTGCTATTCCTGGTCAATCCGGGTGTGGCCGGCACTTCCGTGGAGCTTTCCCTGGTGACGGGGGATTCGGTGAAGACGAAAAGTCTGGAGATCGCTCGCAAAGGGACCGTGGAAGTGGATGTGGCGGAGTTCTTCGAAGGTGTGCAGCCGGCCGGTGGTGGTGTGGCCTCGGAGGCTTACCTGATCGCCAGTTCAGTGTTGGATATCGCCGGTTTCGAACTGGTGGGCAGGGAGGGAGAGGACCTGCTGGGGCTCAATGTCCGTGCCGCCACCGAACTGCTCACCACCCTGCTCTTTCCCCAGCGTGCCGTCCTGGGTCCTTTCATCACCGAAGCCGTGGTGGGGAACTTCTCGGAAGAAGCCGCCATCGTGACCATGACGGTCTACCAGGGAAACGGTCAAATCTATACGGATGAAGTCCAGACGAATCCTGTGGTCATCGCCCTGGATCCGGGGGAGATCAGCCGTTCGGACCTGGAGCAGACGTTCGGGTTTACGGGCAACAGCACTCTGGAGGGATGGCTGAAGGTGGAGTCGACGTCGGCGGCGATCAATGGATCGATTTCCTACTCGATTCCGTCACTGGGACCGATTGCCTCGGTGTCGAGTGTGAGAGAAGGGAGTCGGCGGGCGCTGATCTCACACATTGGGACGACGCTGGGATTTTTCACGGGACTGGCGACGCTCAATGCCGGGGCGCTGGCGGCCAATGTGAGAGTGGTGGCCTCGATGAAGGACTCTCAGGTACTGGGAACGTTTACGACCACGCTGCAGCCGGGAGAGAGGAGCACTGATCTGCTCTCGAACATCATTCCTGAAGCGGCAGGACAGGCGGGAGGGACGATCTGGGTCGAGAGTGACGTGCCGGTGTACCTGACGGCTATCTTCGGGAGTCTCGAGACGGGAGTGTTTGCCAACGTGCCGCCCCAGCCGGTGCCGGAGAGTTTTCAGCCGGATGAGGGGATACCCCAGCTGGAGGTGCGTCCGTCGCTGGCGGTACTGATCCCGGGGCAGGTGCAGCAGTTTGACCTGACGGTGGCAGCCGGCGGAGTGGGCCCGACACAGTGGGGAGTCAACGGGGTCGCAGGAGGAAGTGCCGAGGCGGGGACGATCAGCGGGGCGGGACTGTACACGGCGCGCCGGCGGTGCTGCCCATGACCCAGCCGGTGACGATCACGGCCGCGACGGACAGCCAGACGGTGGGAGCGAGTGTGGACGTTCAGACGAAGACACTGGTCTTCGGGGGACTGGGAATCGTGCAGTCGGTGGCCTACCTGGCGGGACTGGAGCGTCTTTACACGTCGGAGTTGAGCTTTGGTGCGGCTCCGGCCGGAAGAAGAGGGACGCAGGGCCTGGAGCAGTCGACGATCTTCGATGTGACGACGGGGACGCAGCAGATGGTCTCGGCGTTCAGTGACGATATACCGAAGATGATTCCCTACCGGGGAGTCGACGGGAGGGAGTATCTGCTGCTGGCAGGGAGAAACTCGGGAACAGTGCGCAGACTGGATCCTCAGACCCAGGGCTCGGTAGAAGTAGCAACGGGACTCAATGCCCCCAACGCGCTGGTGCTGGATACGAGTGGAGATGTGCTGGCGGCGGAAGCGGACAAGGTGAGTGTCATAACGGCCTCGCAGATCAATCAGGACCTGAACCCGCTCCAGGTGGAAGGGCCCTCCGGAGCCCGGCAGATTGCCACGGACCTGGCGCCGACGGGCATTGCCGTGGACCAGTGTACGGGCGATGTGTACATCTCCCAGGCCTCCACGGGAGAGGTCCTGGTGATCGACCGGGCGACGGGAGAGGTCGAAACGGTCGCCGAGGGGTTCTTGGAGCCGGGCCAGATGCTGGCTCTTTACCGGGCGGGAATCACCTGTCCGGATGGCTTCGGGCTGTTAGTCGTGGAGTCGGACTTCGGCAAGCCTTTGACCTTCGGAACCGAAGGGCAGATCCGCCTGCTGGTACCCTCCAGTGACACAAACCTGGTGTGGCTGCCCTTTTCGGGGCTGCCGATTCGGGATCTGACGCTGCTGCCGGGGAGCAACCTGGGGAATCTGTCGGTGTTGATTGCCGAAGAGCAGGGTGGAGCGGGCCAGATCTCCCAGGTTGAGATCGTTGACCGCTACGAGCCTCAGACCATCAACCCGCCGGAAGTGGAGGATTGTCTCGGGACCATCGAGATTGCGGATCCCGTCCTGGACCAGGCGATTCGGCAGCAGCTGGGGCTCGCCGCAGGACCGCAGGGAAATGGTCCCCCTCCCATCACCTGCCAGCAGGCCCGGCAGCTGATATTTCTGAATGTCGGCGGTGTCCAGACGCTGGAGGGGCTTCAAGCCTTTACCAACCTGGACCGGCTGTTCCTGAATTTCGGGTCCATCACGGAAGTGGGGCCCCTGGCGGGGCTGACCAGACTGAGGGTGCTGTCCATGCTCTTCAACCAGGTTGAGGACATCGCGCCGCTGGTCGGCCTCGAGCAGCTCGTCAGTTTGACCCTGCAGAACAATGCCATCACCGATCTCGCTCCCCTGGCTGGATTGACCAGGCTGGGGACGCTGAGTCTGACCAACAATCCGATCGTTCAGGGTCAGGCTGCCCTGTCCAACCTGAAGAATCTCGAGACCCTGACAGCATCCAATGCCGGGATCAGCGATCTCACGTCGCTGACCGGGCTGACAAAACTGATCATTCTTTTCCTGGCTGTGAACTCGATTTCTGACGTCAATCCCCTGGCCGGACTGGGTAACCTGGAGAGCCTGCAGCTGGATGGGAACCAGATCACCGACGCGTCTGCCCTGGGCCAGCTCGGCGAGTTGCGGATGCTGACCCTTCAAACCAACCAGATCAGCGATATTTCCTCCTTTTCGAATCTGACGCACCTGGAAGTTCTGCGCATGTTCGACAACCAGGTCAGTGACGTTACCGCCCTGAGCGGTCTGACTCACCTTGAGGCTCTCGACGTGGGGGCCAATGATGTGGCTGATCTCAGCCCGGTGGCCGGACTGACTCGACTCGAGGAACTGCGTGCCGCGTTCAACGGGATAGCCGATGCGAGTCCGATTCAGAATCTGGTCGAGCTTCGCATCCTCGACCTGGGCAGGAACCAGATCGGCGACATCTCGGCCGTGCAGAACCTCGCGCTGCTCAGGGAACTGTTGATGTTCGACAACCAGATCACCGACATGAGTCCGGTCGCTTCACTGACCGAAGTGTGGAGGCTGGATCTGGGCCTCAACGAGATCGTGGATATCAGCCCGATAGCCGGTTTGACCCAACTGACCCAGTTTCGAATGGCCGAGAACCAGATCGCCGACATCGGCCCTGTTTCCGGATTGTCCCTGTTGGAGGTGATCGACTTCCCGAGGAACGAGATTGTCAGCATCGGAGCACTGGCGGGATTGAATGAGCTGAAGCAGATTTTTCTGATTTTCAACCAGATCAGTGACATTGCTCCGCTGGTTGCAAACCCCGGTGTGGGTTCGGGCGACTTCGTGGGGCTCAACGGAAACCCCCTCGACGAAGACGACTGTCCAAATCTGGACGCTCTGATGGGGCGAGGCGCGAATGTCGATCATGATGTGGAGTGTCCCTAGCTGCCGCAACCGGCGGCACAGTAGACGAGACTGGAGCCGAGGAACATGAGTCTCAAAAACCAGATTGCCCTGGTTACGGGAGGTGGCCGTGCCATTGGAAGGAGCATTGCGCTCCGACTGGCTCAGGAGGGCGCCGATGTGTTCCTGGCTGCCCTGCCTGAGGCGGGACTCAAGGAGACCGCGGACGGGATTCGCGATCTGGGCCGGAGAGCCGAGACCAGGGTCACAGACGTGAGAGAGGAGGACCAGGTTCGGGCAGCGGTCAAGCAGGCCCGGGAGAGCCTGGGTCCGATCGACATACTCGTCAACAACGCGGGTGTTATGGGGCCCACGGCCCCGGTCGGAGAGGTCCGGCTGGAGGACTGGAACGAGGTCCTGGCCGTGAATCTGACCGGGGCTTTTCTCGTTTCGAAGGCCGTCGGACCGGAGATGATGCGCCGCCGCAGCGGTCGCATCATCAACATCTCGTCGATTGCCGGCAAAATTGGCTACCCGCTGCGCTCCCCGTACGCTGCGTCGAAGTGGGGCCTCATCGGGTTGACTCTGACCATGGCCAGGGAACTGGGGCCCTATGACGTCCAGGTGAATGCGCTGTGCCCCGGGCCCGTCACCGGTGAAAGAATGTGCAGGGTGATCGAAGGCAAAGCCGAGTCTACGGGACAGACCGTAGAGGAAGTGACCCGGGAGTACCACGGTGCGGCGGTCCTGGGACGCATGGTGACCGAAGAGGAAGTCGCGTCCACGATCGCTTTTCTGGCCGGCGAGGCGGGCGCTGCGATCACGGGTCAGGCGATAGAGGTGTCGGCAGGCTACGGGTTGTGAGGGCCCGTTGCCGGCCGGGGACGGTTCCACATTCCAGGTTCCGGGTTTGACCAGGGAGAAACATCATGGGAATTGAAGAGAGAAGGCGCCGCGGGGAGGCACTCCTCGAGAGAATGCTGGGGAGCCGGCAGGCGAAAGAGACTCGCGACGCCTGGCGGAAGATCTCACCTGATTTCGAGAGCTACATCGTTGAGTTCCTGGCCGGGGAAATCTGGAACCGGGAAGGGCTGGACCTGCGGACCAAGAGCCTGGTCACCATTGCTACCCTGGCGGCAATGGGTCGGACGCTGGGACTGGAATTGAACATTCGGCTAGCCTTGCGCAATGGAGCCACCCGTCGGGAGATCCTGGAGACCTTATTTCACATCGCCCCTTATGCCGGATTTCCGGCGGCCTGGGAAGGTCTCGCAATGGCCAACCGGGTGTTTGAAGAAGAGGCCCGGGAGCCGGACGACAAGTTGTAGGCGGGATCTTATGCGTGAACTGGACCGGCCCTGGCTGGGTGAGTACATTCAGCCACAACATCTCGACGAACGGGCGCTTGAAGACCATCGGATGACTTTTGCCACCCAGTCCGTTCCGTATCTCCAGTTGTCGGATTTCCTGCCTGCCGAATACGCGCAGATGATGCACTCTTTCATGTCGCTCGAAGCCGACTATGAGCATCACTACGGCCTCCACAGCGCGAATCGTCGAGTGGAGCAGCAGGCCTGGCTCGACGCCGCTGACGAAGACCGGTTCTACAGCTTCTCCGTCTTGAGTGGTCAGCAGCCGGAGATCTCGAGTTTCAACCCGTTCGTCTACATGAAACTGTGCCAGAGCCTGGCCGACGTCAGATTCATCGATTTCTTTAAACGAATCAGCCAATTGCCGTTAGGCGAGCTCGAAACCGTCAGGGGACATGCGTTTGGAGCAGGTGACTTCCTGCGTCCCCACAACGACAATACAAAGGACCGTCTCCTGGCGTTCATCATCTACCTCGCTCCCGAGTGGACGCCCGGCTACGGAGGCACCCTGCATATCGTTGCCGCGGACGGCCGGGAAATCACACTGAAGTCCGAATTCAACAGCCTCGTGATGTTCGATGTGAAGGGACACGAAAGCCACTTTGTGACGGAGATCGGTGCCTCAGCCGGAGTTCATCGGAGGTTGTCTCTCGGGGGATGGTACAAGTAGCGTGGAAGACCGAAGACTCAGGCCCTCTCCCCGATGAGGTGGGCGGCCACGTGGCGGGTGTGGGGGGCATCGCGGTGTTCGTACAGATAGACTCCCTGCCAGGTGCCGAGGACCGGTCGATCTCGCTCAACGGGAATCGAGAGGCTGGTCTGCGTTAGAGCCGATCGGATGTGAGCGGGCATGTCGTCAGGTCCTTCCATGCGGTGCCGATAGAGCGCCGGATCTCTGGAGACGAGGCGTCGAAAGAAGCTCTCCATGTCCCTCAGGACGTCGGGGTCTGCATTTTCCTGGATGGTCAGCGAGGCCGACGTATGTCGGATGTAGAGCGTCAACAGACCGTCCCTGACCTCGCAGCCCGAACACCAGGCTACGACCTCACGGGTGAACTCATAGAGCCCGGGTCCTCGGGTAGGGACTTCGAAATGAGTCTTTTCCTGTCTCATCGCTGAATCCGAAAAGGAGATCAGATCCCTGCTGTGATATTCATGTGAGAAGTGAGTATATCGAAAAGCCCGGAACTGGAACTCTTGCAGCAGAGGATTGTCAGGTGCCGCCTTTGTCCCCGGCTGGTGGACTTTCGGGAGAAGGTGGCGAGAGAAAAGCGCAGGGCGTACCGGCACGAGCGGTACTGGGGAAGACCTGTACCGTCGTTCGGTGACCCAGAGGCTGGATTGTTGATCGTGGGTCTGGCCCCGGGAGCTCATGGCGCCAATCGCACCGGACGCATGTTCACGGGTGACCGGAGCGGAGAGTTCCTGTATTCCGGCCTCTACCGCGCCGGCTTCTGCAACCAGCCCCACAGCCTCCACCGCAGCGACGGCCTACGACTGACTGGAGCATACATCAGTGCCCCGGTACGCTGCGTTCCGCCCGGGAACATGCCGTCTCCGGAGGAAAAGCGGAGCTGCCGGGACTATCTGTGCCGGGAACTGACGCTGCTGAAGAACATCCGGGTTATCCTCGCACTGGGCGCGATTGCCTGGCAGGGTGCCTTGTCGGCGCGCCGGAAGCTGGAGTGGCCCGTTCCCAGACCAATGCCTCGATTCGGCCATGGAGTTTGGTGTGACCTGGACCCGGAGAGTACCCTGATCGGGTCCTATCATCCCAGCCAACAGAACACCCAGACAGGACGGTTGACCAGCGAGATGTTCGACGAGGTTCTGGGCCATGTGAATTCGCTCCTCGGCTAACCCCCCGCTTGAAGCTTAACAAAGGGACAGTCTACTCTGTCCCCCCCCCAATTGGGCCTGGGGGCCGGAACCTGATGTCAAGAATCGGACTGGACCAGTTCGCCTTCGGGGGAGGGTTTGGAACGAACAGGGACTTCAGCCACGTGTTGCGCGCCGTTTTGAGGGTCCCGCCAGAAATCAGCCATCGAAGCCTGGTGGACACAAGAAATCGTGCAGTAGGGAGCACAGCTCTTCTCGGTCAGGTACTCACGACGGATGTCGTCGACCGTGTAATCCTCGATGGGGATTCCGGGATACCCCCGCTGCTGTGAACAGTAGTGCACGCGACCGTCTTCGCAGATGTAGAGGTAGCGCGCTCCGGCCCGACAACGCCAGCTGTTGGGCTTGCCTTTGGCCAGATTCTCCTGAAAGTAGCGGTTGATTCTGGAGTAGCCCCTCTTGCCCATTTCCTTCAGCTGATGGAAGATTTCGATCTCGCGGCTGCTCAAAGGTTTGAGGTGTCCGTCATCGTCATGAATGACTCCCACGGTGCAGGTGAACCCCAACTCGACGGCACGCCGGCCAATCTGAAGAGCATCGTCAGGGTTCCTGACCCCCGAGCCCAGCACCGAGTTGATGTTCACTTTAAAGTCGGCACACTCTGCCAGGTAGCCCAGTTTCTTGTCGAGTACCTTCAGACTCTTCATGGAAACGTCGTCAGGCTGGACGTTGTCGATGCTGATCTGCAGGTGCTCCAGCCCGGCTTCGTTCAGCGAGCGAATTCGCTTCCTCGACATCAGATAGCCATTGCTGATCAGCCCGGTCAGCATGCCTCTCTTGCGGATGTGGGCAATGATGGCTTCGAGCCGGGGGTGCATGAGAGGCTCTCCCCCGCTTATCGTGATGACCGAGGTTCCCAATTTCGCGAGCTGGTCGGTCCACCGGTTCACCTTCTCGACAGGGACCGGCTTAGAGAAGTCGTCGAACTCGTTGCAGTAAGAACAGGCGAGGTTGCACCGCCGTATGGGAATGATGTGGGCGAGGATTGGATGGGAAGTGCCGCCCACAGCTCTCGCGGCCATCTTCCACTCCCGCAGCGTGGTCTGAAACTGTTTCAGCTTGCGCATCCGGTTCGAAGGAGACTTGAGTCGGAGTGTTTGGAGGCACTCCCCGCCTGATTGTGCACCCTTGCGATGAAGCGGATGATACCAAGGGGAGAGAACTTTCGTCAACGAAGTACCGTGGCGGCGGGACCGGACCCTTATTCAGCCTGGGGGGGCCGGCTGGCTCTGCGGCACCGTAGAAAATGCCGTTGAACACGAGCTTGAAGGTTGCGTGGGCCTGTGACCGGAACGGTACTTTTTTAATTTACGCTTTTCAGGTTCAGCCTGGAACTCTTAGAATCATGGAAGGATGAATCCGTGGCCAATCAACGGAGTGCCCCCGGATCTGACCCGGTCTCTGCCGGCAGCTCGTTGGCGGCCCGGTGTCGGCAGGACCCGGAACCGACTTGCCCTGACGATCTGTCTGTTCTGGATGGGGGCCCTGGCGGGCGTTTCCTGCAATTCCGGGGTGGCCAGGGTGGCTGAAATGAGAGCCCAGGACTTCAAGGCACAACGCGAGCAGATGGTGAAGTCTCAGCTGGAGGCTCGGGACATAGATGACCCTCGAGTTCTGGTGGCCATGCGCGAGGTCCCGAGGCATCGATTCGTCCGGCCCAGCCAGATGAGCCAGGCCTATGACGACCACCCGCTGGCCATAGGTGAGGGGCAGACCATCTCTCAGCCCTACATCGTGGCCCTGATGACGCAGCTTGTCCGCCCCCGGGAATCACACAGGGTTTTAGAAGTGGGCACTGGATCGGGCTATCAGGCGGCGGTCGTCTCGCGGCTCACAAAACAGGTTTATTCGATTGAAATCGTACCCAGCCTGGCCGAGAACGCAGCCAGCCTGCTCTCGGAGCTCGCTTATGAGAATGTGAGGGTGCGGCAGGGGGATGGGTATCAGGGATGGCCCGAAGAGGCTCCTTTCGATTGCATCCTCGTGACGGCCGCTCCGAAGGAAGTACCTCCGCCCCTGCTGGAGCAGCTCGCCATCGGAGGGCGGCTCGTGATTCCGGTGGGCAATACGAGTTTTGCCCAGACACTTCTGGTCATCGAACGGACTAAGAAGGGTTTTCAGAGGCGCGCCGTCATCCCGGTGCGTTTTGTCCCCATGACCGGGGAGGCCCAGCGCCGTCAGGCACCGTAGGCACCGGCCGGCAGTCAGGGTATAGGAGTGACCCTCGTGGTCGCCCGGCCGAAACGGGCCGGCACAAGACCGGCCCCTACGAGACCTTGTCCTTCCGCGACCGGTAAAACACGAACACCGGAGTCCCGATCAGGATGGCTGCCAGACCGGCCACGCATTCCCTGGTGTGGGTGATCGAGGCGCTGACCAGGATCAGGATATTCACCCCCACAAACAGAGCCGGCAGAACGCGACGGAAGACCAGAAAGAAGAAAGGACGACCCCTGCGTTTTCCCTTGAACAGGGTGGCCACGGTCAGGGTCGTGAAAAAGACCATCACGACACCTGACGAGAGCAAGATCTGCTGGAAGCGGGCCACCAGAATCAGGATCAGTGCGATCGTCGCCTGAAACCAGATCGCGCGAAGGGGTATTTTGCGCCGCGCGTCGACCTGGCTCAGTGCCCGCGGCAGCAGACCATCTCGTGCTATCGCAAAATAGACCCGGGGACCGGCAATCGACATGGCTGTGATCGAGCTGATGATCGAGGATGCGATCAGGAGGCTGACGAACGCGCTTCCCCAACCACCGAATGTACCGCGTGCAGCGATCTCGGCGATGGCGATCCGGCCGCTTAGTTCCGCAACTGGCACAGCGCTGAAGTAAGCCAGGTTAGTGCAGAGGTAGGCGACGGTTACGATCACAGTGCCGGCGATGAGGGCCAGCGGAATGTTGACGCGTGGATTCCGGACTTCTTCGCCGACATAGGCGGCGGCGTTCCAGCCACTGTAGGAAAACATGACCAGTATGATCGTCGAGCCCAGGGTGGCCAGGGAGAATGAACCGGACTGCAGCGACGGTGCCAGGACAGCGGCCAGGTTTGGTGATGGAGTGGATCGCCACAGGATGGCGACAGCGAAAACGATCAAGAGCGCCAGATTCAGGATGGTCATGATGGAATGCAGCCGCGTGCCGAAGTGAAGACCTATCGAGATGGCGACCGTGACCAGGACCAAAACGGAAACCGAGGTCGCTTTCAGTGCCAGATCACTCGACGTGGTCGAGAAGGGCAAAATGGGATCCAAGTAGGCGGCCAGCCCGATCGAAGCAGCGGCAATCGGAGCGGAGAAGCCGATCAGCAGAGACGCCCAACCCGAGTAGAAGGCCGGTAAAGGACCGAAGGCCGGGTAGAGGAAGGCATACTCGCCTCCCGCTTTCGGTGTCTGGCGTGCCAGAATCGAATAGCAAAGGGCACCGATCAGGGCCAGCCCACCACCCACCACCCAGACACCAAGCAGCCAGCCCGATTCTCCCAGTTCGCCGGCGACCAGGCCCGAGGTCGTGAAGATTCCCACTCCGACGATGTTGCCGGTGACGATCAGTATTGAAGACCCAAGCGAGATTTCGCGGAACAGCTGCACGAATAGACCTGGAAGGTGGCTTTCTCTTGTCAGTCGTCGAGTACGTTATTGATCGCTGTTTCCAGAGTCTCGAGGTTCTGATAGTTGATGGAATGCTGACTGATTTTCAGGTCAGGCCCGCTGATAAAAATGGTCGGGTAGACATTGACGTTGCCGAAAGCCGCCTGCACCTCCCTGGTCAGTTGGAGATTCGGATACGTCGTACCCGTTTTGGCCAGGTAGGCTTTTCGCTTTTTGTCGGTCGTCGGAATGTTCAGGATGGCGTCTGCGTTGAGTCCAACGGTCTGAAAACCCCTGGCGCGGTACTTCCCGTCAAGCTCCGCCAGGTGAGGGGCAAGCCGAACACAGGGCGGACACCCCGAAAACCAGAAATAGACGAGGGATCCTTCGCCTGCCAGGTCCGACCGTGAAAACGAGCCTGCGCCGTCCAGGCGCTGCAGCGTGAAGTCGGGTAATTCCTCTCCCTGCCAGCTCGTTACCCTGACCGCTTGTCCACGACGGGTTACAAATGCGTCTATCGCTTTCAACTCGATCGAGGCGATCTCCTGAGTGGCGGAATCCCGGCTGAAGAGCCTTGGCATCCTGGGGTCGCTCTCCATCACCCGCAGGAGCAGTTCTACGGAGTGTTTGCTGATCCCGAAGTTGTCGCCTATCTGGCTGCGCCGGGGAACCCTCTCTCCCAACGTGTGCTGTGTCTTCAGGTAGCCCGGGATAAGAAAGAAGGTCTCGTAGAGTCGACCCAGGAACGCTTTTTCCTCAGCTCCCCATCTCGTGTCATTGTAAAGATCGGAGAAAGTGACCCGGCCGCCGCCGTCTCGCATCATTTCACGGACGGCTTCCAGCACCCGGGTTTCCACAGGACTCGCAGCCGCCTCGGTGCCCGCTTCCGCGACCGTGGGGGGAGCTTCGCTCTTGCCGCTGCAAGAGAGGCTCGTCAAGAGCAGACAGCCCAGCAGTAGTCTCATCACGTTGAATGTACTATGCACACGTGGCGGGTGTCGAGTCGGGATAGCGCTAGAATAGAAGTGCCGATGAGAGTTTCACGCCCGGAGTTTGAGCGCCTGGTTGCGGAAGTCCTGGAGACACTTCCGGATGACTTTGCCCGCTGCATCGCCAAAGTCGAAATCGTGATCGAAGGACTTCCACCCGTGGCGGTTCAGAAACAGTTTCACGGAGGGCATCTGCTGGGGCTTTACCAGGGAACGCCGATGACGCGGGAGAGTACCTTTCGACCTTATTCGATGCCGAACAGGATCTCGCTCTATCAGAGGAACATTGAGAGGATTTGCCGGACGCGTGAACAGATTTGCGAGCAGGTGCGAATCACCCTTCTGCACGAGATCGGACATCATTTCGGAATGAAGGAAGGTGACCTCCACGAGGCCGGGTACTAGGGCTGAGACGCGCTGGGATGCACGCGCTGGTGGATCCCAGGCGTAGGGGTTCATCCCTCCTGGCATCGAGGGTTATCATATAGAGGGGGGGGAGCCGCGAGAGAGGGAAAAATGTCTGACGAATTGAAATCTGCATGGCAAATTGCCCTGGAGAAGCTCGAGTCCCAGGGGGCAGAGAAAATCGAGGAGCTGAGCCAGGAGAAAAAGGAGGCGATTGCCGAGATTCGCCGGAAGTTCAAGGCCCGTATTGCAGGGGCTGAGATCGCCGCCGCGGGCAGGCTGAAGGAGGCGCTGGCGTCGCGGCCTGACCAGGTGCCCGCCCTGCAGCAAGAACTCGCCGCCGAACGAAAGAATCTCGAGGCTCGGATGGAAGCGGCCGTGGAGCGGATCCGAACCGGCGAGGAAGGGTGAGGGACACTAGTGTGCTGTCCGAGAAATTCCTGTTGTTAACATTGATCGATGGATCTTTGAGCTCTTTCGACCTTGTCTAAGATCGAAGTAGCGTTGGCCCGCCACTTAAAGGGCTTGGCCAGGTGTTGGTTATGCACTCGAATATATCTTCGTATTTCGTTCCTCAACTCTTGAACACTAGTGAAAGAGTTGCGGTAAAGGGAACGCCGCTCAAGCTGTGAAAACCAGGTTTCGACAGCGTTTAACCAGGAAGCACTGGTAGGAGTAAAGTGGAGATGAAAACGTGGGCGTCGTAGGAACCAGTTTCGGATTTTCTGGGTCTTGTGAGTGCTCGAGTTATCGAGAATGAGGTGAACGTCCAGATCTGGATGGACGACTTGCTCGATCTGACGTAAGAAGGCTAAAAACTCTATGGCCCGATGCCGTTTCGTGATTCGGCCCATTACTTCACCGGTGGCCACGTCGAAGGCGGCAAACAGACTGGCCGTCCCGTGGCGTTTGTAATCGTGGGTTCTGCGTTGGACCTGCCCGGGTTTGAGCTGAAGCATGGGCTGGGTTCGGTCCAGAGCCTGAATCTGAGTTTTTTCGTCTACAGACAAAACCAAAGCGTTGTCGGGCGGGTCCATGTACAGGCCCACCACGTCGATCACCTTCTCGGCGAAATCAGGATCGTTGCTGATCTTGAAAGAGCGAATCCGGTGGGGCTTAAGATCTGCGGCTTTCCAGATTTCAGTCACCTGATGTTTGCTGACTTGGGCATACTCTGCCATGAGGCGCAGGCTCCAATGAGTCGATTCCCTGGGGATGGTCTGCACGGTGGCCTTGAGAATTTTTCGTACCTTCGCTGGCGATAGTCGCCGTGGTCGACCCGAACGGGGCTGATCCTCCAACCCTGATAGCCCCACCTCAAGGTAGCGCTTTCGCCACTTCTGTATGCTGCCCAGGCGCTTGGACAGCCTTTGGGAGACCTCAATTGCTGTGAGTCCGTCCCCGCACAGTAAGATCATCTGGGCTCGCTCGGCGAGGATTCTTTTGGTGTTGGAGGCCCGCAGCCAGGACTGTAGAATTGCTTTGTGTTGTTGGGGTAGATCGAGTCGAATATGTGGTCTTGCCATGCCCAAGGATAGAAAAGTACCCTGACTGTTAACTACAATAACTTTCCGGACAGTACGCTAGCGGGAATTCTCGTGCGCCGGGAGGCGCCCTGCATGCACGAGCTCTCGGAACATCGAAATCGTTTGCTCTATCCCGGACTGCAGCCGGGTCTCGTAGACCTGGTCGAAATGGTGCCGCAGTGCGGTGCTGTCCATCAATTCCGGAATTGGAAACTTTGTATCTATGAAATCGATCCGGGCTTCCGGCAGGATCCCCCGGATCATTTCGATGAGCCCGGGCATCGATCGAGCCTCTCCTCCCAGGTTGAACACGAAGTTGCCCCTCTTGGCATCCCGGCCGGCTTCTATGAACTGCCGGGCGACATCGGAAGCAAACTGCAGCTGAAAGCCGTTCGAGTACTGAATCGTGAAGGCCTCCCCGCGCACCGCTGAGAGCATGGCCCGGGTCGGATCACTCGTGATTCCCTGGTCGCGACCGGGTCCATACACTGTGTGCGGGCGCAGCCCGACGCTGCTCACCTCAAAGTCCGTCCAGTAAAGTCGTGCCGTCCCCTCATTCGCCTGCTTGTAGACGCCGTAAAGCGTGAGGGGAGATCGGGCGGCTTCTTCCGGAAGGGGAGGGGACGCGCCCGGCTCCGGCCGACCATAAACGGCTACCGAGGAGGCATAGGCCAGGTGGGACAATCCCGCCCGCCTGACGGCCTCGAAGACATTGACGGTTCCGGCCACATTGACCCTGGCACCCTGCACAGGATCCGCCCGGCAGAAAGGGACCTGGAGGGCGGCCAGATGGATGACATGGTCGACCGGGTGCCGCTCAAAAAGCGCTGCCACCTGGCCGAAATCGGTCAGGTCTCCCTGCTCCAGAACAACCTGCTCCAGTTCCGCCGGTCCAAGCAGCAGCTCCAGCCGGTCGGTTTTGCGGCTGAGATCGAAAGCGATGACCCGGTGCCCCTCCTGGAGGAGGTGGAAGACAGTCCAGGCGCCGATGCAGCCCATGGCCCCCGTGACCAGAAACGTTCTCCGATCCGGATCAGTCACTGGTCTGACAGGTGTTTTCTAAACGCCCGATTCCTTCAATCTCAACGACGATCCGGTCGCCGTCTTTCATGAATACCTGGGGGTCACGGCTCACCCCCACACCGTGGGGCGTCCCGGTCAGGATCACATCTCCCGGATCCAGCGTAAACGCCTGCGAGCAGAACGAGATGAGGTGATCGACAGGGAAGATCATCTGCCGGGTGTTGCTGTCCTGCATCATCTGACCATTCAGATAGGTGCGGACAACCAGGTTCTGAGGCGACGGGATCTCATCCGCCGTGACAATTGCGGGCCCCAGCGGACAGAAAGTGTCAAGGCTCTTGCCCCGGACCCACTGTCCATCCGAGAACTGAATATCGCGAGCGCTCACATCGTTGCCGACCGTGTACCCGAACACGTACTGTAGTGCGTCCTGCTGACCAACTGCGCGAGCGGTCCGGCCCATCACGACGGCCAGCTCAACCTCCCAGTCGACTTCTCCCGTGAGGCTCTCCGACCAGGAGATCTCGTCTCCGGGACCCACCACTGAGGTTGTAAACTTGCAGAACACGAGCGGTTTGGAAGGCGGTTCGGAATTCGTCTCCCGACAATGATCCATGTAGTTGAGCCCGATGGCAATGATCTTTCCGGGTCGCTCTATGGGAGCCAGGATCCTCACCTCTGCGGCGCTAACCGTCTCCAGCGAGTCCGGTGGTTGGCCCCCCACAACCTCATCCCAGCTCAGAGAGGTTACGGAGATCGAGTCATTCTGTAGAATACCGAAGCGAGGTGAGCCGTTATGTTCAAAACGGACCCATTTCATAGCGTTACTTCCGGAAGGCAGAATCTCATTTGACAGGCCAGGAAGTATGCCACAAATCGGTCTGTCGGGCCAGACGTGACACGGCTGTAGGATAAAGGAACGAGAGGATGGGGGAGCAAATCGTGGGAAAAAGATTCTTGACCGTTACAGTTGCCCTGCTGAGCGTAGTCCTGGTCTCGTGCGGTACGGGCTCAGGGCCCGATTCGTCCGACACCAGGCCCAGGATTGCCGTTATTCCCAAAGGCACCACCCATGTCTTCTGGAAGTCGGTTCAAGCCGGTGCGCGCAAGGCCGGAGATGAGCTGGCCCTCAATATCGTGTGGAAGGGACCCCTCAAGGAGAACGACCGGGCCCAGCAGATCTCTATTGTGGAGCAATTCGTAAGCGAGGGCATCCAGGGGATCGTGCTTGCCCCCCTGGACGATCGTGCTTTGATTCGCCCCGTCCGCGCCGCTCACAGAGTAGAGATCCCGGTGGTCATCATCGACTCGGCGTTGCAGGGAGAGGTGGGGCAAGACTTCGTGAGTTTTGTATCCACCGACAACAAAGTCGGTGGGCAGTTGGCCGGTCACCGTATGGTCGAGATTCTGGGTGGAAAGGGAAAGGTCGTCCTCCTTCGTTATCAGGTGGGATCGGCCAGCACCACCAATCGGGAAGAAGGGTTTCTGGAGGTCATTTCAGAGTATCCGGACATTGAACTGCTTGTAGACAATCAGTTTGCCGGCGCCACGGCCGGCGAGGCCATCCAGAAGAGTCAGGAAATGCTCGACGATTTGCGCCGGGCCGACGGGGTCTTCTGCCCCAATGAATCGGCCACCTACGGGATGCTGGTCACCATGCGGAAGAATAATCTGGTCGGCCATCTCAAACTGGTGGGCTTCGACTCTTCGGAGGAGCTGCTCAAGGCGCTGAGAAAAGACGAAATCCAGGGGCTGGTCGTGCAGAACCCGTTTCGGATGGGTTACGAGGGGGTGCGAACGGTTTTCGAAGCTATGAAGGGTGGGCCGGTGGCACAGCGCATCGATACGGGCGTGGCGATGGTGACTCGCGAGAACCTGAGCGACCCCGACATCCGCGAGCTGGTGGGGGAGTAGGAAAGGTTCCAGAAAAGAGTCCGAGGTCGAGAGTCGAAAGTGCATCTTGAATAACACACGGGTCGAACAACCGGTTCTTCGCATGTCGAAGATCTGCAAAAGCTTCGGGCCCACCCGGGCACTGGACGGGGTGGATCTGGATCTGATCCGGGGAGAAGTGCACGCCCTGATCGGCGAAAACGGAGCCGGGAAGAGCACCCTGACCAACGTTCTTTCCGGCGCCCTGGAGGCCGATTCAGGGGAAATCGAGCTGTTCGGCAACCCCTTCGCACCCTCCAGTCCCATGGACAGTCGCCGGGCGGGCATTGCCATGATGTACCAGGAGCTGGCTGTGGCTCCCCATCTGACCGTCGCGGAGAATGTCCTGCTGGGACTGGAACCCGGACCCGGGTGGCTGCTGGATCGTCGGGCAGGTCAAGCCCGGGTGCTCGAGGCGCTGAGCACGGTAGGCCTTTCAACGGACCTCTCCAATACCCCGGTTCGGGAGCTGGCCATTGGTGCCCAGCAACTGGTCGAGATGGCTCGAGCCGCTGCTACCGGATTTCGAATACTGGTCCTGGACGAACCGACAAGCAGCCTGAGCGCGAAGGAAAAAAATCGCCTGTTCGAGCTGATTCGAGCCTTCAAGCAACAAGGTAAATCGGTCATCTACATTTCTCATTTTCTGGACGAGGTGCTGGAGATCGCTGATCGTTGCACGATTCTGAGAGACGGAGCCCTGGTAGGAGTCAGAGACGTCGCCGCCAGCACCGTGGAGCGGCTGGCCGGGGCCATGGTTGGTCGCGCGCTGGACCAGCTATACCATCGCTCTCACCACAGTCCAGGGGAGATAGCCCTGGATGTGAGGGATCTGCGGGGACGGGAAGTGTTGAGGTCCGCCTCGTTTTCGCTCCGTCGCGGAGAAGTCCTGGGGATTGCCGGGCTGGTAGGCTCAGGCCGAACAGAACTCCTGGAGTCCATCTTCGGTCTTGCCGAAGTGCGGGAGGGACAGGTTAAAGTGTCGGCTTACGCGGGTCCGGCCTCGCCCTGGCTGCGCTGGAAACAAGGAGTCGGATACGTCAGCGAAAACCGAAAGGAGGAGGGTCTGGCCCTGGGTCTGTCGATTCAAGACAATGTGACGCTCCCGCGGCTGTCCGGCCTGGGACCCTGGGGTCTGGTGCTTCCCGCCCGCCAGTCGAGCGCCTGCACGAGATGGCTTGAGCGCCTGAGTGTGAGGTACCGGAATTCCCGCCAAGCGG
The DNA here is from genome assembly GCA_965205615.1 of Acidobacteriota bacterium. Lineage (GTDB taxonomy): Bacteria > Acidobacteriota > UBA6911 > RPQK01 > CBDAPI01 > CBDAPI01. Next base: position 309,212 of record CBDBHK010000025.1, read on the forward strand.
TGAGGGAGCTCTCGGGCGGGAACCAGCAGAAAGTTGCACTGAGCAGGCTGCTTTATCATGGCTGCGACGTGCTTCTGCTGGACGAGCCTTCTCGTGGAATCGACATCGGTTCCAAGGCAGAGGTCTACGGTTTGATCAACCAGCTGGCAGAGGGGGACCAGGACCGGGGAGTGGCTCCCAGGGGAGTGCTTTTCGTCAGCAGCTATCTGCCCGAGCTACTGAGGGTGTGCGACCGTATTGCCGTCATGTCCAGAGGGGTCCTGACCGAGCCAATGCCCGTTGCGGGCCTTACAGAGGAGAAGATTATGCGGCTGGCCACGACCCCGGTTCGGGGAGAGGAGCCATGAACAGCCCCGCACAGTCCTATTCGGCTTCCGTCGCACGGCTTGTACGCCTGGGACCGGTGATCGGTCTGGTCTTTGTGCTCCTCGTATTCTCCTTGTTGCGGCCTTCTACATTTTTAACCCTCAGCAACTTCGAGATCATGCTTCTCCAGAGCGCGGTGGTGGGCATGGCGGCTCTGGGCATGACTCTGATCATTGTTTCGGGAGGGATCGATCTGTCCGTCGGTTCCACAATCGCACTGTGCACGGTCGTGATTGCGCGGCTGCTGGCGACCGGGATGTCACCTCTGGCGGCAGCCCTTCTGGGTGTCGCTACGGGAGCGCTGTGTGGCCTGCTTACGGGCTTCCTGGTGACTCGCCTGAAAGTCACGCCCTTCATCGTGACTTTGGGCATGCTGGGAATATACAGGGGCCTGGCCAAAGGCATTTCGTCCCAGCAGATGGTGAGCGCTCCTGAAACCTGGTTGAACGACCTTCTCACCAGTCTAGGCCCGGAAAATCGCTGGTGGGCTCTGCCTCCTGGCGTCTGGGCCACTCTGATAGCCGCACTGCTGACAGCCGGGTTTCTTACCTACACGAAGCCCGGCCGTCACGTCTTCGCCATTGGCTCGAATGAACTGACCGCCCGGCTTTGCGGCGTCCCGGTCAGGAGAATCAAACTGCTGGTCTTTACCCTGGGGGCCTCTTTTGCGGGGCTGGCCGGCGTGCTTCAGTTTTCTTACCTGACGATGGGCGACCCGACGACGGCGCTGGGGGCCGAACTGGACGTGATTGCGGCGGTTGTGATTGGCGGTGGCAGCCTGTCGGGAGGAGAAGGGTCGGTATTGGGCTCACTCATTGGAGCCTTCATCATGACGGTGGTGGGGAACGGCTGTACGAAACTGGGCCTGGACAACTGGGTCCAGGAGATCGTCACCGGAGGGATCATCGTCCTGGCCGTGGCCCTGGACCGCTGGCGCCACCGGCTGGCATAGGTGCTTAGTGTGGGAGGGGCCTCAGGGCCGCGACCAGCGTGATTGTGGGAGGGGGCGTCAGGGAGGCGGCCGTTTAAATCCCTCCGGCCGCCTCCCTGACGCCCCCTCCCACAATCACGACTCCCTGTCAGCCCGTCACACATCCGTCATACGCCCCCCACCCCCTCCACCGATGATAAAATTGAAATCCCCATGAACGCTCCTGAATCGGACAAGACTACCCCGGCTGACGTCGTGGTTGATGTCGAAGCGCCGCAAGATGAGGTTCCCGTGAAGGAACCAGCCGGTGACTCAACGGCGGTTCTCTCCAGCTCTGAACGCGGTCTCGTCCCGGCTGATCCACTGCGAAGATACCTGTGGGAGATCCGCGATTTCTCGAAGTTGACCGCCGAAGAAGAGACGCAGCTGGCTATACGCTCGCGGGAAGGTGATCAGGCGGCCGCTGCTCGTCTCACCACCTCGAATCTGAGACTGGTTGTCCGCATCGCCCTTATGTACAACCGGGTCTATTCCAATGTCATGGATCTGGTTCAGGAAGGGAACATCGGGCTCGTTGAGGCCGTGCGTCGCTTCGACCCGTTCAAGGGCGCTCGTTTGCCGACCTATGCGACCTGGTGGGTCAAGGCCTACATCCTCAAGTTCCTTCTCGACAACTTTCGCATTGTTCGTGTGGGTACGACGAACGAACGGCGCAGACTATTGTTCAACCTTCGAAAAGAGAAGGAGAAACTCAGACTCCAGGGCATCGAACCAACCCACCAGTTGATCGCAGAGCGACTCAATGTTTCCGTCGCAGATGTGCAGGAGATCGACCACGTTATCGAGACAGGCGACGTCAGCCTGGATGCGGCGCCCCCGGGAGAAGGGTTCGTTCCGCTTGCGGAACGCCTCAGCGCGGCCGAGGAGATGGTTGATGATCACCTGGCACGGGGAGAGCTGAAGGAGGCCTTCAATCAGCATCTTCGAGACTTTGCAAGGACTCTCTCGGAGCGGGAAAAGACGATCCTGGAGGAGCGGCTGGTTGCCCATGATCCGCTCACATTGAGAGAGATTGCGGAGCGATACGGCGTCACGAGGGAGGCCATTCGTCTGAACGAGAAATCCTTGATCAAGAGGATCAAGGAATATATGGAAGAAGCCCTGGAAGGGGTTACAGACGTGGAGTTCGGGATGTTTCAGTAGGGCCGCCGGCGCAATGCGTCAATACCTACTGGACCCTCTTACCTTTCCCCCCCACAAAATCGAGCAGGATGTAGCTGGCCAGGTTGAGTGCCGATGCGAAATAGGCCTTGCCCCGGCTCATCCTGGCCACTCTTCTCACGAACTCGACCAGATAGTAGTCCTGGGCCACCATGAAAGTGTTGATGGTGATGCCCCAGCGGCGGCAATTCCGAACTTCGCGGAACGTTTCGCGGAGGATCATGGGGTCGAGGCCCAGGGAGTTCTTGTAGATTCGTCCACCGGGCAGCGTCATGGCCGAAGGCTTCCCATCGGTGATCATGATGATTTGACGCATCTCCTTGCGCCGATGCCGGAGGATCCGCCTGGCCAGCTTGAGGCCCTCGCAGGTGTTCGTGTGATAGGGCCCTACTTTGACGGAGGCCAGGCGCGCCAGTGGAATGCTTTCCGCAGAATCGTGAAAGAGGACGACATCGATGGAATCTCCCGGGAAGCGCGTCCGGATCAGGTGTGTGAGGGCCAGCGCGACCTTCTTGGCCGGAGTGAATCGGTCTTCGCCGTAGAGAATCATGCTGTGGCTGCAATCCAGCATCAGAACAGTAGCACATGAATTCGTGTCCTCGGTCTGGTGCACCCGCAGATCCGAGTAGTTCAAGTCCAGAGGGATTCGCAGGCCGGACCGACGAACCGAGTTGAGCAGGGTCTCCGTGACATCGAGATTCAGGGTGTCGCCAAACTCGTAAGGACGACTGGCGGAGTCGGCGCCGACTCCCGTGGAGAGACGGTCGCTCTGGTGCTGCCCGAAGCGGCTCTTGCCCAGGGATCCCAGCAGCAGTTTCAGAGTCCTGTGGCCGAGCAGGTCAACCCCCTTGTCCGACAGCTCGTACTCTACATGGAGCTCAGGGGTGCCGACCTCGCCCTCGGCTGTGGACCCATGCGGCTGTCCCGACCCTTCGACCCGGCGAATCAGGCCCTGTCCCAGCAGCTCTTCAACCACCTGATTCAGGAACTCTCGCACTTCATCAGAAATCTTGCGATCAGGGAAACCTTCCACGAACTGCTGGAGTTCTCTGCGCCATTCCCGGGGCAGAGCGGGATCGTCCCGGAGAGCCTCGGCCAGGGCATACAGAAGTCCCTCGTGGCTTTCTACGGGTTGTTGCCCGGGTCCGAAGGGCGAGTGGAAACCACTGGGAAGAAAGAAATCCTTCAGCTGGTCCAGGAGGTCCGCCAGGTCCAGTTGCTCCAGCGGAGACGGAACATAGCAGGTGAACTTGAAGCGGGACATATCTCAGTTCTTGGTCGACGCAATCTCAGTGAGGATGTCCTCTCGAACGCTTTCCGGCTTGTGAAAGTAACCTCTTTCGGGAGTTCGACTCAGACGTTTCTGAGCACACAGTCCCTCCAGAATGAATTCAATCAGTGAGGCGGCCTGTTCCGGGTTCTGCTTCTCTTCGATACCCACTTCGTGAACCATTTCGAGGAGGCCCTGGATAGGGGCGGTCTTCTGGAGGTAGGCCTGTGAGGAAGTCTGATCCGAAACCCGGATTTCACCCCCCAGCTCGAACCAGGTAACGATCTGCGACAGCTCCGATTGCGGGAAATGGTGTTCAAAGGTCTGGCGAACCGCCTGCAGAATCAGACGCCCGGCCACCTTTTCGGCTCCCTGGAGCTCTCCCTCATACTCGAGCTCGAGCTTTCCGGTGATCGCGGGCAGGGCTGCATAGATGTCTGCCACGCGAACGACGGTTTCCGCCTCTCGGGCACTGAGTGTGCGACGCTCGGCATTGCTCAAACAGTTTTCAAGGCAAGAAATCGGCAGGCGCTGGCTGACCCCGGACGAGCTGTCGATGTGACGATCCTGACGAGCTTCAAAAGCAATCTCTTCCACGATCTCCCGGATATAGTCGGGAGTTACCGAGGTCCACCCGGCGGAGCGTTCTGTCCAGGCTTCCTGGGCGGTGATGCCGACTCCGATCTCCAGGGTTTCGGGGTAATGGGTTTTGATTTCGGAGCCGATCCGATCCTTGAGTGGCGTAATGATCTTTCCCCGGGCCGTGTAGTCCTCCGGATTGGCCGAAAAGATGAGCAGAACATCGACCGGGAAGCGAATAGGAAAGCCTTTGATCTGTACGTCTCCTTCCTGCATGACATTAAAGAGCCCCAGCTGGATTTTGGGGGCAAGGTCAGGGAGTTCATTGATGGCCAGGATGCCCCGATGAGCTCTGGGAAGAAGTCCAAACTGGATGTTTTCCTGGGAGGACAGGTCCCGTCCGGTCCGGGCGGCCCGGATGGGGTCCAGGTCTCCGATCATGTCGGCGATCGTGACGTCGGGTGTGGCCAGTTTCTCTACGTACCTCTGGTCTCTTCCCAGCCACTCGACCCGGAGAGAATCTCCCTCTTCTTCCAGCCTGCGACAACACCGGGCACAAATCGGGGCGTAGGGACTGCAGTGGATCTCACAGCCCCCGACCACGGGAATTCGGGCGTCCAGCAAACGGGTGAGGCCTCGAAGAATGCGGCTCTTTGCCTGCCCTCTGAGCCCCAGAAGAATCAGATTGTGTCTGGAGAGGAGAGCATTGACGAGAGCCGGAATCACCGACTCGTCATACCCGTGGATGCCGGGCAGGATCTCCCGGCCGGCGCGAATCGCCTCAATCAGGTTGGAGCGCAATTCGTCTTTGACTGACGCGGGAGGCGATTTCGAGGCCTGGGTTTTCAGTTTGCCGAGGGTCAAAGTTTTCATGCCGGACGGTCCGGCCAGCATAGCACAGGAACACTGGACCCCGAACTTCCAGCACCAACCCTGGAATCAACCCGAGCCGAGCCTTTTTCGAACCCATTCCAGGGCTTCCCGGCGCGATCCCAGGCGTCCCTCCAGTTGGAGATCTTCAATCCTGGCCAGGAGCTCCCCAAAAACGGGACCCGGCTGCAGGCCCAGGTCGATCAGGTCGTGGCCGGTCACGCGCGGGAGCGGCCGGATCTCTTCCTGGCTCAGTTCGGCGAGTTTCCGCTGGCAGAATTGGTAGGCCGAGAGATCCCCGTGACTGGCAAGGCAGTCGACCCGGTGCAATTCGAGGTGTTCGGTAAAATCGTCCTGCCTGAGAAAACGCTTCAATTTGGCTTCCCTCATCTGCTGGACGTGCATAAAACGCAGATGCTGCCGAACCAGCTCCACAACGGTGTGAAGCTGCTGATTCGACAGCCGCAGGCTCTGGCACACTCGAGCCGCCATTTCGGCGCCGACCTCAGCGTGTCGGTCGAAGCGAATACGATCTCGAACCGAAAAGGTCGGCGGCTTACCCACGTCGTGAAGAAGAATCCCCAGGGCCAGAGTTGCAGACGGGCTTTTCACCAGGGAAAACATCAGGCAGGTGTGAGTCCAGACGTCGCCCTCAGGGTGAAACTCGGGGGGCTGCTGAACTCCCACCAGGGCGGCCACCTCCGGCAGCATGACCTCCAGCAGCCCAGACTCGAGGAGCAGGTTCAGTCCCGGGCCGGGGTGCTCTCCCATCAGCATCTTGAGGAGCTCGTCGCGAATTCTCTCCCGGCTGACCCGGCCGATCTGGGGCGCCTGGCGCTTCAGTTCTCTCCAGGTTTCCTTCTCAATCTGAAAACCGAGCTGGCCGGCAAAGCGTACGGCTCGTAACAATCTCAGTTTGTCTTCCCCGAATCGGAGGGCCGGGTCGCCGATGGTTCGTATGGTGCCTTCTCGCAGGTCAGAGCGGCCCTCGCAATAGTCGAGGATCTCTCCCGAGAAGGGGTCGAGCAGCAGCCCGTTCACGGTGAAATCCCGTCGTTGTACATCGGTACGGGCGTCCACGAATCGGACCCCGTCGGGCCGCCGGCCATCACTGTAGTCCCCTTCCTCGCGAAAGGTCGTCACTTCATAGTGGATCGAGTTTTGCACCACGATCACGACCCCGAACTGCCTGCCCACCGGGATGGTCTCGGAGAAGAGCTTTTCGATGGTGTCCGGAGGCGCCGAGGTCGCCAGATCCAGATCATCCACGGGCCGCTCCAGGAGGAGGTCACGAACCGCTCCTCCGGCAATGTATGCCTCGTGTCCGGCCTCGCGCAGGAGCGAGACGATGCGATTGGCGCCCTTTACCAGCTCTGGTTCGAGATTCTTCAGGAGACCTGCGGGCATGGGTTCCATTGTAGATCCCGGATTCCGAATTCCCAATCTCAGGAACCGGTCGTTACTCCCCGAAGCCGGCACCTGTCGGATTGCCTGCCCCTACGACATCTGATATAACCCATTCCATGCGGAGGATCCTGAGTTTGTCCCTGGAAGCATTGTGTGTGGTCCTTGCCCTTCTCGCAACCGGCTGCGCTCCGGCCGGGGAAGAGGTTCCGGGAACATCTGCCGAGCCAGTCGAACAGGCGCCGCCGGAGCCCCGGCCGGGCGATTTCGTGACTGTGCCCGCCGGCGAGTTCGTCATGGGCAGCGATCAGAGGCCTGCCCACGACAAGAGGCAGCCGGCATTGCACGAACCCGAACACCGAGTGGATCTGCCCGCCTTTCAGATCGGTGTTTTTGAGGTGACAAACGCGGAATATACGCGCTTTCAGATCGAAGGAGAATACCAGGCCGCGGGAGACTGGCGCCGCTACTCCGGCTTCGACAAAGGCTATCATCCGGTTGCCAACGTCACCTGGGAAGACGCCAAGGCCTACTGCGAGTGGATCGAGGGAAGACTGCCCACGGAGGCCGAGTGGGAAAAGGCTGCCCGGGGACCGGATGGACAACCCTACCCGTGGGGAGAGAAATGGGATCCAACGAAATCGAACTGCAACGAGCTCGGCTACCAGAATGTGATCGAAATCGGGCAGATCGACACGGACTCCAGTCCCTACGGTGTCAGAGACATGATGGGTAACGTCCAGGAGTGGGTTGCAGATGAGCTGGCGGCCTACCCGAAAAGCCCGGCTCGCAGGAACGCCAATTTCCAGCGTGGCTTTTTCGCGGCCCGAGGTGGGTCCTACGCGATCAAGGGAGCGAGCATCGCCCTGTGGACCCGCGGCGCCTATCTCCCCAAAGGTCAGTACGGAACCGGTTTTCGCTGTGCCAAAGACGTAGAGCAAGAGGCCACGGAAGAGGCCGCCGAGGAAGAGGGGAGCTAGGCCCGAGCGCTGCCGGCGTTGCCCGGGGCGCCTCTCCGGCAACCAGCTTGACAACTGTTTGCGCTGAGATTACGATGATGTGCCCTTTGACGCGGGGTGGAGCAGTCTGGTAGCTCGTTGGGCTCATAACCCAAAGGTCGGGGGTTCAAATCCCCCCCCCGCAACCAACAGTTTTCTTGAACAAACACTAGGCCCCGAAAGGGGCCTTTTCCTTTGACGGATAATTCTCAGGGGCGGGCCTTGCGCCCGCCCCGGTCGGCTCCTACTGGCCCTGATCTTTCATGGCCCCGAATACGCCCTTGTCGCGGGCGAGCCTGTGGTCAAATGGGGTCAGCGGGACGATCTCCCATTTCAGCAGCGGCCAGAACGGAAGGCTCTGTATCATCGCGTCCAACTTGTCATTGGAAGGGGCGTCGATGATAAACGTACCCTGGCGTTTACCGACCATGATGCCGCCTTTCATCTTGCCCGCTTTCTCCCATTCGACCAGCTTTGCAAGGCTGGGCGCAATGACAGCCTCCCAGACCTGTGCAGCATCTCCCGGTGCCTGCATAACTCCCGGATCAATATAGGTCCCGGTGACCAGGTAGCGATTTTTCTCACCCTCGAGGTGGCCGGACGCAAACAAGAGAGGGACGCACACAAACGCGACGACGATGAAATAACGAGCTGACAACCTTGGCATAGTTTCCTCCTTCGGCCTGGATTTCAATCACTTTACGAAAACGCGGCAGATTATAGCAGGAGATGTCGTCATGAAAGAAAAGTTGACGCCGGCCCCCAACTAGGACGTAATTGAAGCCGCTGGACTGGATCATCTTCGAGGCGCCTGGGGCGCCGGGAGGACTCGTGCTGGAAGAGAGTCACTACTATTTCAACAAGGCTGCCGATTTACTCGGGCTCTCCCAAAGAGTGCGCAAGATCGTGATCACACCGCGCCGGGTGGTCAAAGTAGAGCTTGTAACCGAGAGCGATGATGGGGGACTCCTTCATTTTCTCGGAGTTCGGGTGCAGCATAACAACAGTCGCGGGCCCTATAAGGGGGGCCTCCGGTACCACCCCACCATGGACGAGGACCATGCGGCGGCTCTGGCCAATCTGATGACCTGGAAGACCGCCGTTGCCGATGTGCCTTTCGGTGGTGCCAAGGGAGGAATTGACTGCGACCCGGCGCAGCTTTCGAGGTCGGAGCTCGACCGCGTCACTCGAGAATTCGTTGGTGAGATCAAGGAGGTGATCGGTCCCAACCTCGATGTGCCGGCGCCCGACGTCAACACCAACTCCGAAGTGATGGCGTGGATCATGGACGAGTATTCGAAGTACCAGGGTTTCTCACCCGGCGTGGTCACGGGCAAGCCGGTTCATCTGTTCGGATCAGCCGGCCGGGAGGAGGCAACCGGACGGGGTCTCCTCTACGTCCTGGAGGAGGCGCTCTCTGATCAAGACCTGCCGCTTTCAGGTCGAACCATTGCGTTGCAGGGATTCGGAAACGTGGGCAGCAACGCAGCCCGGTTGATCGCCGAGAATGGGGGAAGGATCGTGGCGGTGGTCGACCACGCCGGAGCGGTCCATAAGAGCGATGGGCTCGACGTGCCGGCCCTCGTCGATTGGGTCAGGGAGCAAGGGACCGTTCACGGTTTTCCTGATGGGGATGCTTTTGACGGTACCGAGATCATTTCGTGGCCGGCGGATGTCCTGATCCCGGCAGCGCTCGAGAACGTCATTACTGCCCGGAACGCGGCGGATGTTCAGGCCGGGATCGTGATCGAAGGCGCCAATGGCCCGACCACTCCCCAGGCTCACGAAATACTCCTGAAACGCGGTATCACGGTGGTTCCGGACATCCTCGCCAATGCGGGCGGTGTTACGGTCAGCTATTTCGAATGGGCTCAGAACGTCCAGCGGTTCAGCTGGGAATACGAGCGCGTGGTCGACGAACTCGAGAAGGTCATGCGACGCGCCTATGGGCATGTCCGGGATCTTGCCCGGGAAAAGAGCATCGACCTGCGAACGGCTGCTTTTGCGCTGGCGATTCAACGAGTGGGCAGGGCGGCTCTGTCCCGCACCACGGTGCGGGAAGAGATCGAACTCGGTTGAAGGGGCCGGCCGGCGAGGGGGCTCCCACTGGGGCAGCGCCGAAAACTGCCCTTTAGTACTACTTGTGTCGGACTAAGGTCCAATTTACAGTCGCCCGTAGACCTGATCTAATCGGTGATTATTAAATAGATCAGGCGGCGGGGCGACTCACCCGAACACCTACCCATGCCAGTGGTGTTCATCCGAGATGGATGGCACGACTGTCCCAAGCCTGTAGTAGGCTTACCGGGGTATGGGTTGAAAGCCTCTGCCCCTATGCTTCAGAGTTCATTGTTTCTGCCCACCTTATATGGGCCCCGCTGACCTGATCAATCAAGTTCCAGCATATCGGACAGGCGGACGAGGTGAGGCAGGGATTCCGCCCCCATCTTCTCCATGACCCGGGCCCTGTGCACCTTGACGGTTCTTTCACTGGCGCCCAGCTCGAAGGCGATCTCCTTGTTCTTGAGTCCCGACACGACCAGGCTCAGCACCTGCTGCTCCCTCGGGGTCAGCACAGAAAAGAGGCGCTGGACCGCTGTCTTTTCGGCGCGACGTCTTCGTTGCCTGTGGTTGCGTTCCAGAGCTCTCTGGACCGCGTCCAGCAGTTGCTGGTCGTTCACGGGTTTCTGAAGGAAATCGACGGCTCCCGCCTTCATCGCCTGCACGCTCATTGGAACGTCTCCGTGCCCGGTAATAAAGATGATTGGAATCGAAAGGTGGGTGCGTTCGAGGGTTTCCTGCAATTGCAGGCCGCTCATTCCGGGCAGCCGGATATCGAGTACCATGCAGGAAGGCCCCTCCGGCAGGGGGCTGCCGAGGAACTCCTGGGCGGAGGAAAATGTCTGGACACGCAGGCCCACAGATCGGATGAGCCGCGCAAGTGCAGAACGCATCGACTCGTCATCTTCAATGACGATGACGGTTTCAAGAGCCCTGGTCGCTTCCATTCTCCTCAGTCCTGCAGGGTAGGGAGACGTGCACGGTCAGACCTCTGTCCGGGTTCCTCTCTGCCCACAGGCGCCCCCCGGGCGCCTCAACGATGGAGTGACTGATAGACAGCCCCATACCCAGTCCCTTGGCCTTGGTGGAAAAGAAAGGGTCGAACATCCGCTGCAGGCTCTCCTGGGTCGCGCCCGTCCCGTTGTCCCGGACCGCCACGTCGATTTCCTGCTCATCGGTCAGTCTGCTGCGGAGCGTCAACAGGCGGTCTTTTTCGGGGAGGTGCTGAACGGCTTCCACGCCATTGCGGATCAGGTTGAGAAATACTTGCTCGAGTTGAATCAGATCTCCGGAGACCTCTGGTAATACGGGCTGTAGATGGGTGTCCAAAGTGACATCCAGGCTGTCAGCGTAGGCCCGCGATAATGTTCTTACGCCGCGCAACAATTTATTGACATCGAGTAGTTTCTTGCGGAGGCGGCCTTTCTTGAGCAGGTTACGCAGGCGACGGATGATTTCACCGCCCCGCAGGGTGTCTTGCTTGATGCTCTCCAGTGCCTCGCACACTTCTCTTTCAGCCCTGCTCAGGTCCTTCCTTTCCCATCCCAGAAATTCCTGCGCGGCCCTGGCATTGGTGAGAATAGCACCCAGAGGCTGGCTGAGTTCGTGGGCCAGCGAACCAGCGAACTGGCCCATCGTCGAGACCCGGGAGACGTGAGCCAGTTCGTCCTGACGGCGTCTCAGCTCCTGCTCCTGTTGCAGTTTTTCGGTCACGTCGATGCCAAGTGCGTAAAAGCCTTCGACGGATCCGTTATCGGCAACGTCGGGCACGAGAAGTATTTCGATCTGACGCTGGCCCAGGGCGGGGTGTTTTAGCTGTGCCTGGATCTCCCGCCTCTCCCCGCGGAGTGCCGCTTCGATATCTTCACGCATCAGCTCGAATCTGGAGCCAAAGACCTGGTCCAAGCGGCGACCCTTCAACTCCTGACGAGGTATTCGGATGAATTCCGCGTGGGCACGGTTGTTGAACTGGTAACGCTGGTCTTTATCCACGTAGGAAATCAACACCGGGAGGGAATCGGTGATCAGCTGCATCGGCTGCTCATTCTCTTCGATCAACAACTGGGCCTGCTTGCGGCCGGTGATGTCAACCATGAATCCCCTGAGAGTCCGGGGCCGGCCGTCAACGGAGTGGACCGAAACGAGGTCATGCAGCCACACCACCTTCCCGTCAGCGGCAACCATGCGGTACTCGAACTGATAGTCGTCACGGTCCTGCGAACAGCGCTTGCAGAACTCCAGAGCCCGGTCGCGGTCGTCCGGGTGGATGTGCTCCGTCCAGAAGTCAGGCTCGTACCACCTGGACACCGGGTATCCGAGAATCACCTCCGCCTGAGGTCCGACGTAAGCAAACTCCCAGGTTTCCGCATTGGCTTCCCAGGGGATGATGTTGGCGACGTCCAGGAGACTCTGAAGACGCCCCTGATCCTCCCGCAGTGCCTGGTCCAACTGTCTGCGGCCGCTCAAGTCACGAATGAAATCGGAGATCAGCAGCTCCCCCGCGACTTTCAGGGGGCTGAGACTGATCTCGACCGGAAACTCGAGGCCGTCCCTGCGACGGGCCCACACCCCGAGTCCTTTGCCCACCAGCCGGGGGACCGGGTCCTGAATGTATCGGGCTATCAGTTCTTTGTGGTTGAGCCGGTAGCCGGCCGGAAGGATGGCTGCGAGGGACCGCCCGATCAATCCTTTGGGCGGATAGCCAAACATTCTCCCCGCCTCTTGATTGGCCAGTCGGATTCGCCCGTCGCAAGAAACGACAATGATGGCGTCCGGAGCCGATTCAAAGAGAAGCTCGAACTGCTCGGCGCCTTCCAAAGCTGGTTTGCGCAGCGGCGTTTTAACTGCTTTCATCTCGGATAACTGGGCCGCACCATTTTTTTGAGAGTTCCAGAGCCAGAAATTATACCCGAATTGTCAGGCCGCAACGTTCCCGCATAGAATCTTCACAGGAGGCGAGGGTGATGCGGCCGTGGAAATATCTGGGAGTCGGAGGAACGCTTTGGCTGAGCAGTCTGCTTCTGACGTGTGCGGGCCAGGGAGAACAGGGCACTCTTCTTTGGGACTTTCAGCGGATTCATTTGACGCCGGGCTACTGGTCCGAGGGTGCCGGCTACGGCGACTTCAACGGGGACGGTCACCCGGACGTCGTTTGCGGAGCTCATATCTATCTCGGTCCCGAGTTCGAAGCGCGACACGAATTCTACCCGGCCGTGCCCCCAACCAAACGGGGCCCGAATGATCTCCTGGTGTACTCTCTCGACAACTTCTTCTCCTTCGTGCACGATTTCAATGACGACGGCTGGAGCGACGTCATGACCACCGGCCTTCCCAACGAGCCGGCCTACTGGTATGAGAATCCTCGGATCTTGTTTCAGGGACCACCCACCGGATCTCCCAGGCACTGGAAACGGCATGACGTCATCGATCATGTCAAGCTGGAATCTCCCCGTTTTGGGGATTTGACTGGAGATGGACAGCCCGAGCTGATTCTGGGCTACGGCAAAAGAATAGGTTACGCGAGTCCGGACCCGTCGGACCCCGCGGCCCCCTGGGTGTTTCATCCCATTTCAGCTGAAATGGAAGTGTCCGTCTATCTGCACGGACTGGGCTTTGGCGACATCGATGGAGACGGGAAAAGCGATGCCATCATCAAGGATGGCTGGTGGAAGCATCCCCCCTCGCTCACAGGAGATCCCGAATGGGAATACCATGCCTACCAGTTCGCTGAGCAGGGCGGTTCTCAAATGTTTGCCTACGATGTGAATGGTGACGGTTTGAACGACGTCATCTCGAGTCTGAATGGACATGGCTGGGGCTTGAGCTGGTTCGAACAACTCCGTTCTGAGGAGGGTCGATCGGATTTCAGGGAACATGTGCTTCTGAGTAAGGAGGAGGAGAACACGGACAATCCTTACGGAGTCCAGTTTTCGCAGCTTCACGCCCTGGCTGTTGTCGATGTCGATAACGACGGGCTCAAGGACATCCTCACTGGAAAAACTTACAGGGCGCACGAGTTCCGTGACCCGGGCTCACGGCAGCCGGCCGTGATCTACTGGTTCAAGCTGACGCGTGAGCAGGGCCGGGTCGAATATGTCCCCCGCCTGATCGATGACCATTCGGGCGTGGGTCGGCAGTTGGTCACCGCGGACCTGAACTCGGACGGCCTGCTCGATTTCGTGGTTGGAAACAAAAACGGCGCCTTTGTCTTTCTTCAACAGACCCGCCTCGTCGATGACGAAGTATGGCACAGGGCCCAGCCTGTGAGAGTCTGGTAGGAGCGACACCAAAAGCTGCTCTGTGTGCCTGGCCCGTTGGACAAGGTCAGTCCTCTGGAGAAGCACTCCCGAAATGTGACATGGTCGTTCAAGAGCCTGGGAAAATTGCCGTGACAGGGGCCACGGGCTTTATCGGGAGGCACCTGGCCCGGCATTTCGTGTCCCAGGGCTACGGCCTGCTCGGCCTCTGTCGACAGCCCCCCGGGCAAAGTGTGGACGGGCCGATTGAGTATGCCGCCTGGGACTTGGGCAGCCCGGTTGCCAGGGACGTTCTCAGGGGCTGTCGGGCCCTGGTCCACTGCGCTCATGCGCTGCACTCGCCGCGGTGCCCCGATTCCGACAAACTCAACATTGAGGGTTCCGCGAGGCTTTTCGAGGCAGCGCTCGCGAGTGGAGTCGACCAGATCGTCTTCCTTTCGTCCTTATCGGCCCAACCTCACATCCGGTCCCACTATGCGCGGTCCAAGCTGGCCGTGGAAGGTCTGATGAACCCGGCGCGAGACGCGATTCTCCGGCTGGGGCTGGTGCTGGGTCCCGGGGGCTTCGCCAAAAGGCTGCAGACTGTCCTGAGCACGACGCGAGTGGTTCCACTGGTGGATGGGGGCCGTCAACCCCTTTGGACGATTCACATCGAGGATCTGTGCGCCATTGTCACAGCCGTGCTTGAGGGCAAGAGCCGTGGGATCCTGCACATCGGGCACCCTCAACGCCTCTCCGTTGCCGAGGTGAGCCGGGCTCTGGCAAGGGCCCAGCGTCGGAGAGTTTTCTTTTTGCCTCTTCCTTTCTGGTGCCTTTACCCGCCGTTGAAGCTCGCCGAAGAACTGGGTCTGGAACTGTCTGTAACAACGGAGAACCTGCTGGGGCTTCGAGGCGCAGGGCAACTCAGCCTGAAGAGTGACATCGAGCAGGTGGGGTGCGAGGTGGGATCCTTTGAAGAACTGCTGGAGAGTGGAGCTGTCGAGGAGTGGATCTCGCCTCCGGCATCTCAGTCGCGGCAATGGTCCACCCTGCTGAGGCCCGGTGAACGTGAGATTCTGGAATACGCACGGCGGGAAACGAACCGGCGAGAGGCAGCTCGATTTCAACCGTTGCAGCGTGGTCTGGGGGTCGGCCTGGCAGTCCTGCTGGGGGTGGGGCTCTGCGGCCTGGTGGTCGCTCCCGCGCGGGCGGCCCGGCGGTTTTTCAGGAAGGATAGCTGAGGGGCATGCAGTTCGACGTTCTCGTGGTCGGTTCCGGACCGGCGGGGGCTCAGGCTCTCACGAACTTCATGGGCAAGCGGCTGCGCGTCGGTTTGATCGATCCGGGCAAGGTGGAGCAACGTTACGCGAAACTGATCCCTGATGATAACTTCGCCGAGATTCGCCGCAGCTGCGGTCACCAGCAAAGGTTCTTTCTGGGAGACCGGGAGGAAGCTCTGGAGGCCCGTGGGGAGAGGCTCGCAGCCCATCTCACACCGCCCAGGCAGTATCTCCTCGAGGGAACCAGGGAGCACCTGCCTTTCCGCTCTCGCACGTTCAGCTATTTTCAGACGCTGGCCCGGGGAGGGCTGGGTGCCGGGTGGGGCGGAGGGGTCTGTACCTTCAGTTCGGCGGAGATGGAGCAGGCCGGCATCGATGGGGCGATCATGCCCCTCTGCTACTCACAGGTTGCTCGCTCCATCGGTGTCAGCCTCGAACCCGTAGCCGATACGACCCCGCTGGTCTGCGATCTGAGTGAAGTGCAGCCCGCCTTGAAGATCGACGAAAATGCGGCGGCCATACTGGCTGCCTACGAGGCAAAGCGCGGGGCCCTCAACGAGAACGGCTTCTTTCTGGGTAAAGCGCCCCTGGCCGTGCTCACCCGGGACCTGGAACGAGCCGGCGTCCGGCGCCGCGCCTGCTCCTATCAAAACATGGACTACTATTCGGACAACCCCGGCTCGGTGTATCGGCCTGCCTATACCCTCCAGGAACTCGAGCAAGAGTCCGGCTTCGAGCACCTCCGGGGTTTCCTGGCCCTCGAGTTCGCCGAGGAGAAGGGCCTGGTCTCAGTGGTGTGCAAGTCCGTTTCCGGATCGGAAACGGTGAAACTGAACACCAGGAAACTGGTTCTGGCTGCGGGAGCCCTGAACTCGGCCCGCCTGGTCGCGAACTCGTATCGAATCTTTGGCCGCAAGCTTCCCCTACTGTCCAACGAGGTCAGGTTCCTTCCTTCGTTGAACATCCGCAGGCTGGGCAGCGAAGCGGGGAACCAAAAATGCAGCCTCGCCCAGCTGGTGGGGGTTCTGTCAAGACCCGACGGAGACCTGTTGATCAGCTACTTTTTTTCTTATGATTCGCTCCTTTTTTTTCGCCTGGTGCGTGACATGCCCCTGCCCGTGGGGCTGGGCCACCTGCTGACCCGGGCCATCGTCAGCTCGCTGACCATTGCGACGCTCCATTTTCCGGACCGGTTCACTCGCCTCAAGTGGATGCGGGTGGCGGGGCCGGCCTCGGGAGAACAACTCCCGGAGCTGGAGGCTGAATACGGGATGACGTACCCTGAGAAAGGACGGGTAAAGGAAGACGTCGGAAGGTTCAGGCGTCATCTCCGGAGGATCGGTTGCCTGCCTCTAACCGTCATCAATCGAGGTAGCGGTACCTCCGTTCACTACGGCGGGACTCTTCCTTTTGTCGTCAGGGGGGAACCGTATGTGACCTGTGAGCCGGGCGGGCGGCTGAATGGGACCCGCAGCATCTACGTGGCTGATTCGGCACCCTGGAGGTTTCTACCGGCCAAGGGCCCGACACTGACGATCATGGCCAATGCCCGTCGAGTAGCGGCCGCAGTCGTGAAGGACTTGCAGCGTTGAGGATATGGGGTCAAACTCGAGGCGGCCCGATCGGCCGATGGAGGAGGGCCTTCACGGTCCGATCCGATCTATGCGTAGGGGCCGGCCTCGTGCCGGCCCGCCTGATGGGCGACCACCAGGGTCGCCCCTACGATGTCCGATCGGATCGCCGCGTGGAAGCGGTTCCTACATTGCGCCGGCGAATATTGAGGCGCGACGACTATGGCATTGAATGCCCGTCACAACACCTGGATCGTCATTCCCGCCTTCAACGAGGGCGAGATGATTCGCCGGGTCACCCGACCTCTACTGGAGGCCGGCTATCAGTTGGCCCTGGTGGATGACGGGTCCTCGGACGGCAGCTCTGAAGAGATGCCCGATCTGGGTGTCCACTTCTGTCGACACCCGATAAACCTTGGCCAGGGGGCCGCCCTGCAGACCGGTATGCGGCTGGCTCTGGACAATGGGGCCGCCTATATCGTTACTTTCGACGCCGATGGCCAGCACCGTACCGAGGACGTCGAAATGCTGCTCGAACCGCTGCTGGGCGGACGCTGCCAGGTCACCCTGGGGTCGAGGTTCGTCAGCCCGGGAGGAGCAGTGGGCATCCCTTTCCTCAGAAAGCTTTTGCTCAGGAGCGGAGCCTGGTTTACCCGGCGTCTTCTGGGACTCCAGGTCACCGACATGCACAACGGCCTGCGCGCATTTACAGCCGATGCCGCCCGGACAATGAAGATTACCCAGAACCGAATGGGACACGCCACTCAGATTCTGCGCCGGATTCGGGAGCAGCGCCTGAGCTACGAAGAAATCCCCGTGACCATCCGTTACACGGAATACTCGCTGGCCAAAGGACAGCGCTTGAGCAACCTGCTCAACGTGGTCTGGGAGTCGGCCGCTGAGGTGTTTCGAAGATGAGGCTGATCCAGATTGCTCTGGTTTTCGGATCCATTGTGCTGCTCGTCTGCTATTCGGTATTTCTGCGCTCCAGGTTGAGAGATCGAGCTCTGGCGCTGCTGCTCTTCCTGACCGCAATCGTGGCGATTCTGTTTCCCGGCCTGACGACAGACGTGGCCAACGCACTGGAGGTGGGGAGGGGCACCGACCTGCTCATCTACATCTTGGTCCTGGGGGCCGCGTTTGGGTTCATTGCGTTGAATGCACGCATCATGCGCCTGGAAGACCACATCACGAAGCTGGTTCGCGAACTGGCCCTTTCCCGGGCCGGCAAGCCCGGTGAGGATGGGAGTGTAGGGTCTCAGGGCGGCGTGTCACAAGGACAACAGAACGGCAAGGCGTGAGCCTGCCGTTGGGCGGGAAACGGTGAGCTCACGCTCTACCGTTCTGTGCCGAACTGAACACAGGGATGTGCATCTGCGTTCCGATCATGGTTGCCGTCTGTTGTCACCTGAATGTGGGGAGGGGACCCGGGCAGCGACCGTTTAAATCCCTCCGGTCGAGGCCCGGGTCCCCTCCCCACATTCAGGGACTGCTACGCCAACAGTTGGTCGACAACCTTCCCGTGGACGTCGGTGAGCCGGAAATCGCGGCCCTGGAAGCGGTAGGTCAGTCGGGTGTGATCGAAACCCAGCAGATGCAGGATCGTGGCTTGCAGGTCGTATACATGGACGGGGTCGCTCACGACATTGAATCCCAATTCATCGGTCTCCCCCAGGGTGATTCCCGACTTGATTCCTCCTCCGGCCAGCCACAGCGTAAACGCATTGGGATGGTGGTCCCGGCCGTCTCCGTCGCCGCCCTGCACCATCGGCGTCCTCCCGAACTCGCCTCCCCAGATGACAAGCGTGTCCTCCAGCAGGCCCCGCCGTTTGAGGTCCTTGATCAGCGCGGCGGAGGCCCGATCCGTGTTGAGGCAATTCTTCTGAATGTCCCGGGCCAGGTCGGCGTGCTGGTCCCAGGCTTCATGATAAAGCTGAACAAAGCGGACACCACGTTCCACCAGCCGCCTGGCCAGCAGACAGTTATTGGCGAAAGACGCTTTTCCGGGTTCGGCTCCGTAGAGGTCGAGGACGTCCTGGGGCTCCTCCGACAGGTCCATTAACTCGGGCACGCTGGTCTGCATCCTGAAGGCCATTTCATAGGAGCTGATACGCGTGGAGATTTCCGGGTCGCCGGTGACGTCCAGGCGCATCTCATTGAGCCTCCGAATCGAGTTCAGAGAGTCCTGATCCGCTTCGCGGTCCATGCCCCGAGGACTGGAAAGGTACAGCACCGGATCCCCGGCGCTGCGAAACTGCACACCCTGGTAAACCGTGGGCAGGAAACCGCTTCCCCAGCAGGAATCCCCGCAGCTCGGCCCTTTCGTCCCAGAGCTGAATACCACGAAAGCCGGCAGGTCGCGTGCCTCGCTGCCCAGTCCGTAGGTGACCCAGGCCCCCATGCTGGGCCGGCCGAACTGCTGCATGCCGGTGTTCATCAGAAGCTGTGCGGGAGCATGATTGAAGGCATCGGTGACCATCGACTTGACGATGGCGATGTCGTCGACTATGCCCGCGGTGTGGGGCAGGAGTTCGGAGAGCTCCGCGCCGGACTGCCCGTGCCGGGAGAACTCGAACTTCGGACCCAGCAGCTTGGAGTTGGGTTTGATGAACGCCGCCCGGTAGTCCTTGATCAGTTCGGGAGGCGGCAGGGTCCCGTCGAACCTGGCCAGCTCGGGCTTGTAATCAAACAGTTCCAGGTGGCTGGGGGCTCCAGCCATGAAGAGGAAGATGATGTTCTTGGCTCGGGGCGGGTAGTGCGGGACCCTGGGAGCCAGGGGATGATCGGCCGGAGTTGACGCGTACCCTGCTTGATCCAGGAGCCGCGCCAGTGCCATCACGCCCAGGCCGACCCCGCACTGTTCCAGGAACCAGCGCCGGCCGATCGACCGGGGGTCCAAACGCTCCGGCAGGTTCATCTTCATTCCCCTCATTCCTTGGTGATCGTTTCGTCCAGATTCAGCAGCACTCGGGAGACGGCGGTCCAGGCGGCCAGTTCCACGGGGGTGGTCCCTTCAGGCAGCTCCAGCTTCCGTTTCGAATTGAGTCCCGCGATTCCCCAGGGGCTGATCCAGCCTTCGGCCAGCCGCCGGTGCTGCTTCTCGAGCAGGGAGAGCAACTCCCTCATTTCTTCCGCTTCCGGCCGGCGAGAGAGGCAGCGTCGGAAGGCGAAGGTCACCCGTTCCGGGTCGGTATCCCCCCCCTCTCGCAGAGTCTTGAGAGCAAGAGCCCGGGCCGCTTCAAGGAAGAGGGGTTCGTTGAGTGCCGTGAGTGCCTGGACCGGAGTGTTGGACCGGGACCGGCGGACGCAGGCGAAGTCCCCGTTGGGCGCATCGAAGGCCTGCAGCACAGGGTAGGGGACGGACCGGTAGCGAAAAGTGTAAAGGGCACGCCGATAGCGGTCCTCTCCGACGGCCTCTTTCCAGATCTTGGGACCGTAGCTGGCAGGAGGCTCGAACAGGAACCCGGGAGCGGGGGGATAGACACTGGGTCCCCCGACCTCGAGATTCAGGAGTCCCCCGGCGGCCAGGCTGATGTCCCGGATGACCTCGGCCTCAACGCGAAAACGCGGCCCTCTGGCCAGTAAACGGTTATAGGGATCCTTTTCGTGCAGCAGTGGGGTCATCGCGGAGGCCTGCCGGTACGTGGACGAGTTAACGATGAGCCGGTGCAGTTTCTTGAGGCTCCAGCCCGTTTCCATGAATTCCACGCTCAGCCAGTCCAGAAGCCGGCCATGAGACGGCTGTTCACTCTGGGTTCCCAGGTCCTCGGATGTGGCCACCAGGCCGGTCCCGAAATAAGTCTGCCAGACCCGATTCACGAGCGATCGGGCGGTCGTCGGAGAGCGGCGATCAACCAGCCAGCGCGCCAAACCCAGCCGGTTGAGGGGAGCCCCTTCCGGAAACCCGTGCAGAAAGGCCGGTACCCCCGAGGCTACGGTCTCTTCCCGTTTGAGGAAGTCCCCGCGCGTCAGGACGTGGGTTGCGCGGTTTTCGTTCCTCTCATCCAGAACGAGCTGGGCTGAACCGGCGGGGTAACGGGTCCAGAGCTCTTCAATTCGGTCATTGGCCTCCCGCCACTCTTTAACGGTGCTCCGCCAGTAACTGAACAGGAGCTGCTCGTGCCGGGCCGTCCTCCGCGCCGACGGAAGGTCCAGGATGTCCCGGATGCGCCGGGGCACAGGGTCGGCTGCGGCCCCGGGATCCGTCGTCAGGGAGAGACGAAACCGTCCCAGAGACTGGCTCTGATTGTCGTCGCTGTTCCACCCGCCGTGAAGCTGGTCGATCCGAAAGGTGAGGAGTGTCCCGTCGGGATGGGTAATGGGAGTCTCGGTCGCAAACACGGCCTGGTGAGGCTGATTGCGCCGCCCTGGACCGTTGTCAAATCCCCAGGCCGTCTCATCCTTTCCGTCGATCGCGAATTTGATCGGACCCGTCACGCGTCTCCGGCCGGTCCTATCGTCGAAAATCGATTCGAGCTCCTTCTCAGGCAGAGAGATATCTGCCGTCGCTCCGACAATCTTGACGGGGGTAGAATCCTCGGGGCCGTCGGAAGGAGCGGCCGTTACCGCAAATTCGGTCAGTGCCCCCATTCCCTTGAGGGAGCGTCCAGGTCCGCCCAGGGGCAGGTTAGGATGGGTCATTAACTCCAGACGGAAGCCCGTGATGTTCTGCACCCGGGTTGAAATGGTCACTTTCATCTTGAGCTTGGCCGGCGAGTATCCCCCGGCCAGAAGGGACCCGTCCTCGAGCACCGAGAACCTCTGCCCTCCGCTCGAAACATCCTCGATACGGGGCCGCAGGACGGTCCAGCGGGGCTGGTTCCCGTACACCTCGGTTTCCCATTCGGCCAGTTCCTGCTTCCAGTCGGGACGACGATGCTTCAGGTCCGCTTCAATCTCCCTGATTTGCCGGAAGAGTTCGGCTCTGCGCATCTGTTCATCGGGCGTGTAGACCGCGATGTTGGCCTCGTGGGAGTTGTTCAGAAAGGCGAACATGCGGTAGTACTCCTGCTGCGAGAGGGGATCGTACTTGTGGTCGTGGCACTGGGCGCACTGAATAGTAATGCCCAGGATCCCCTTGCCGATGGCGTCCATGCGATCGAACATGGCCTCCATCCGGAACTGCTCCGGATCAATGCCACCCTCTTCGTTGATCATGGAGTTGCGCAGGAACCCGGTGGCGACGATCTGATCCTGAGATGGATCCGGCAGCAGATCTCCCGCTAACTGCTCAACGATGAACCGGTCATAGGGTAGATCGCGGTTCAATGCGTTGATCACCCAGTCACGATAGAACCAGACCCGGCGCGATTTGTCCTTCTCGAAACCGTCCGAGTCTGCGTAGCGGGCCGAATCCAGCCAGTGGCGGCCCCACCGCTCGCCGTAGTGGGGCGAGGCAAGCAGGCGTTCCACCTGCTTTTCATAGGCAGTGGGAGTTTCGTCGGCCAGAAAAGCATCCACCTCTTCCAGGGTTGGCGGCAGCCCGATCAGGTCCAGGCTCAGCCGTCGCAACAGCGTCGTCCGGTCTGCCCATGGCGAAGGAGACAGTCCCTCAGCTTCGAGCCGGGCCAGAATGAAGTGGTCCAGAGGGCCGGCCGGCCATTGCTCCCGGCGAATCTCCGGCAGCGACGGGCGTAGCGGAGCTGCGAAGGCCCAGTGCCGGGTGACCTCAGCGTTGCCACCCCCTGCTTCCCGCGGCCAAACGGCGCCCTCTTCGATCCAGGTTCGAATCAGTTCGACTTCCGAGCCCTCGAGCCGACCCCCTAAAGGCATCGGTTCCAGACCGTTGAGCCCGGCGACGCGGAGATAGAGACTGCTGCCCCCGGGGTTACCGGGAAGAATCACGGGCCCGGAAGGCCGCCCGGCGAAGGCCGCCCTTCCTGTATCGAGCCGGAGTTGCGCTCTCTGCACTTTCGGACCATGACACTCATGGCAGGCTCTCTCGAGAATCGGATAGATTTGCGAATCGAAGTCCACCGGGGCAGGACTCTGAGCCGCCGTGGCTAAGCTCCCTGAGAGCACCAGGAAAAGCCCGGCCGGGGCCAGAAAAAGAGACCGAAGTGCATGGGGCGGAGCAGCTCTGCAACTCATTTTTAATGATTCGGGCGGCCGCTCTGTGTTGAGGGTAACCCTCGACGCCAGAACCTCCACTTATACTAAGAACTATACCAGAGTGCCTCAGCCCTTCTGAAGCTTCGTCGACTTGAGCAGATACCGGGGGGGGCGCCGGTGGGGTCAGGCCTGATGTCGTACGTTGTTCCATCTCCAGCAAGCCGTAGACTCCTGATGGTGATAGCTCTGATTGCTCAGATCCTGTACCCATCCCTGCGGGCCCAGTCGAAAGAGCAAATCCTCAGCTTCCACAGCCGTGTCGTGGTTCGAGAAGACGGCTCCCTGGTCGTGACGGAGACGATCAAGGTCCAGGCCCTCGGAAAGAAAATCCGAAGAGGGATCTACCGCGATTTCCCGACCCTGTACCGTGGTCCCTTCTTCACCAGGATAACCGTCCCTTTTCGGGTTAACCGGGTTTCGCGCAACGGGCAGCACGAACCGTTTCACCTGGATAATCTCCCCACAGGAGTCCGTGTTTATATTGGAAAAGAAGATCGAATCCTGGATCGAGGCCGGCACACCTACCAGATCGAGTACGAAACAGACCACCAGCTCGGGCACTTCGACAGTCACGACGAGCTTTACTGGAACGTTACCGGGACGGAGTGGGACTTCTCGATTCAGGAAGCTTCAGCAACCGTCGTACTGCCGCAATCCGTCCCCCGCGATCAACTCAACATGGAGGGCTACACCGGCCCCGAATCTTCCAGGGGGCAGAGTTTCCGATCCTCTCTGGAGTCGACCGGGGGGGAGGTCCGGTTTCATACGACCGAGCCTCTGGATCCGGGCGAAGGTCTGACCATCGTGGTGGCCTTTCCCGGGGGCTATATATCTCGATCGCAGCGGCAAGACACCTGGCCGCGGTTTCGTGAAGCCAATCCGGAGCTGATTGCTGCCGCGGTTGGCCTGGCGGTGATCCTGGTCTACTATCTGCTCGCCTGGGTGCTGGTCGGCAGGGATCCCGAGCGTGGAGCTGTCCTTCCCCGGGCTTCACCTCCCCGCAACCTGCCCCCCGCCTGCATCCGCTATCTGCGTCGAATGGGCTTTGACCGGAAGTGTTTTACGGTCGCGCTGATCGATATGGCTGTGAAGGGTTACTTGAGGATTGACGAGACCGGGGGAACCTATGAGCTGATTCGATTGAACGGGAAGGAAGAGGATCTCTCGAGAGGCGAAAAGGCGGTCGTCAGGCATCTGCTCTCCTCCGGCCAGGTCCGGCTCAGCCAGGGGAATCGGAAGAAGCTGAAAAAGGCTATCAAAGCACTCAAGAATGTGCTTCGAGCCCAGTACCAGGGAACTCACTTCCTGGCCAACCGCCGCTGGTTGATTCCAGGGATGATCCTTTCCGTTCCTGCGCTGGCGGCGATTCCGGTACTGGGCAGCGGCCAGCTACCCATCGTAGGCTTCATGACCGTGTGGTTGACTATCTGGAGCGCGGGCGTCTACGGGCTGGGGGTGGCGGTCGTTCAGGCCTGGCGCGCGGTGTTGAGCGGAAGCGGCGGAATCGTGGCTGCCGCACGTGTGGCCGGGGCCGTTTTCATAACTCTCTTTTTTCTTCCTTTTCTGGGAGGAGAGATTCTGGGCTTCTGGATGCTGGCTCGGGCCTCCTCCCTGTGGCTGATTCCCCAGCTGGTGGTGGTCGTGGCCGTCAATCTCTGCTTTTTCGCATGGCTCAAGCGCCCCACCGGCGAGGGACGGAAGCTGATGGACGCGATTGACGGCTTTCGACTCTTTCTCTGCGGCTCCAGAGTCGGGTTCGTTCCCACCGCGGATCCGACCCGGCGCACGGTCGAACTGTTCGAGGAGAACCTTCCCTACGCTCTGGCCCTGGACGTGGAGAACGAGTGGGCCGCTCAATTTGAAGAAGTACTGGAGGAAGCCGTCCGATTGCGTGGAGAGGGTCATCCCCACAACTGGTATCGGGGAGACAACTTCCACTCCCGGAGTCCCGGCAGCTGGTCGGATTTGAGCTCCTCGATGGGCAGCGCGATCTCCTCCTCCACGGCAGCACCTGGCTCCAGCTCCGGAAGCGGCGGCGGCGGTTCCTCCGGCGGAGGCGGTGGAGGCGGTGGAGGGGGGGGTTGGTAAGAGGCTGTAGCAACGGCTGGTTCGAGTCGCGGGATCAAGTGCCGGGGCCGAACCTCCCGGAACCCGGCACTCGAAATCCGGTCTCCCAGTGGCGGATGTCACAACAGAATCATTTAGAGTAGAATAGACTGCAGAAAGTCCGGAAACCAACCGGGCTAAGTGTGGGATCACGGGGCAGGGAGCTTTTCCTGAGGGCGAGATCACTTTGATCTCACCCGAACTTTCCCTTCAAGGAGGTTCAGATGGGAAAAAGACTCTTCTCCTTATCGATCGCGTTCACTTTCATGTGGTGTCTCATCGCCCAGGACGCACCACACCGCCTCCAGCATTTCCAGTGTTACCCCATTCTCAATGCCGACCCTGAGATTGCCACCGAGGTGGGCCTGTTCGACCAGTTCAACACGGACAGTGCGCTCGATATCGTCAAGGTGCGCACGGGGGTCAGGTTCTGCAATCCGACTCGAAAACTCCATCGCCGATTCGACGTTGGGGTTGCCGATATCAGGCAGCATCTGACCATGTACTCCACCTTCCCGCAGGCCGGTCCGCGCCGCGTCGTGGGTATTCGCAATCAGTTCGGTCGCCGCCGGCTGATCGTGCGCGAACCCGTGGCCCTGGCCGTTCCAACGCAGAAACTGGAGGGTGGGCTGGCACCCCACGATTTCCCCCTGGGCCTGGACCATTTCCGGTGCTATTCGGCAAGCGGCCGTCGGATTCGCGGGGACAACGCGCGAATCGGTCTGAGCGACCAGTTCACCCTGGACCTGAATAAGCATCTGGTCTTCGAGCCGGTGCTGTTTTGCAATCCTGCTGTCAAGGTGACCTCCAACGAAGAATTTCCGATTCGAAACGAACGGGCGCACCTGACCTATTATTCCATGACTCGAACCAGATTCGAGGGCCGTGCGTTCGTCTCCAACCAGTTTGGCGATCAGTTCTTCGAACTCGGCCCCGCGGACACTCTCTGCGTTCCTACCGAGAAACTGGAGGTTTCATTGACTGAAGACGTCGCGACCGGGGACGGTCGGGACGGACGAAGGCCCTGAGCCAACATTCCAGGTCGCGGTGGCGGAGGGGGGGAGCCGGCGGGCCCTCCTGCCACCCTCGCGGCCTCACCCCTGGCGGCTGTTCTGGAGCACGACTGCGGCCTGCTCGTCATCCACTACGGGTGTGATATTGAACTCGCAGACGTCGTGCCATTCCGCGGCCCAGGTGTAGATGGCCGCTGGATCGTCGCTTTCCAGCACGATAAAGCCGTTGCGTCCGGCGGCAGCGTGCCTCCTTGAATTCTTCCTCCTGATTCATTCTTGGAACCTGGATCCTTTGACATTGGACCCGGGACTTTAGACCATAAGGCGGGAGATGTCGAACTTGAATGTGCGGGAGCGAATCGAGGCGATTCTGAGGGCGGAGGCAGCCGCCATTTCAGCGGTGTCGGTCACGGGCGCTTTCGAGCGCGCTGTTCTCGCCCTCCGCGACTGCCCCGGAAAAGTCCTGTCGACCGGCATGGGAAAGGCCGGGCACATCGCCCGCAAGTTTGCCGCCACTTTGTGCTCTACCGGGACTCCTGCGGCCTACATTCATCCGGGCGAGGCGGCCCATGGCGATCTGGGCCTGATCGGGCCGCAGGATTGCATGGTGGCCTTTTCCAAGAGTGGAATGACCCGGGAAGTGCTGGAAATGCTGAAACTGGGGCGGCACCTCGGCCTGGGGACGATCGTAGGAATCACGTCCCAACCCGACTCGGATCTGGGCACGGTTGCCGAGATTACGATCGACATGGGAATCGTGGAGGATCCATGTCCACTGGGATTGACACCCACGGCCAGTATCGCCGTGATGCTCGCCATCAGCGACGCTCTGGCTCTGGTTCTGATGGAAATGAAAGGTGTCACTCCGGGAGACTTTGGGCTCCGTCACCACGGCGGCTACCTGGGTCGGAAAGCCCGCCTGGACAATGAATGAGGACGGCGGGGAGACTCAAGCAACCGACGGAGATTCCAGTTCTTCCCAGAGGCGCGGGTAGAGCGGCAGAAACTTGAACTGGGCCTCGCCGGACTTTCCGTTCGGGTCGGCCTGGAGGCAGCGGGTGAGATCAGCCGGTGACATCAGGACGAGGCGAGGTCCTCCCAGGCGTCCCGTGTTTCTTTTACGCTCATATTCGAGATTCAACCGGGTCACCCACTCGTCCCAGCGAGCCGCCATTGATTTCGGAAGCGCAGGCTCTGCAGGGGTTTGCCGAACGACCACAATTTTGTAGTGAGGCAGCTCTTCCCCCGATGGATGAGAAGGCAGGCAAGTGAGAAACGTGTCGGCAGCCAGCTCGGAGAATTCTTTTCTCAGCCGGCCGAAAGCCTGCTGAACCTGCTCAGCGGTCAGCTTCTCCCCAGTAAAGGAATAGCCCAGATCCCGCCTCCGTCGAAACGGTAACCGGGGGACTCTTCCGACAAAGCCCGTGCACTCGAACAGGTCCCCCGTCTGGTAACGCTTCAACCCGTACTCGTCACTCACGACGAGACTGTCGACACGGCCCGGCAAAAGACCCGTTGCCGGTACGATATTGTCCGGGATGTCTTCTTCGTGCTGCGGAATGAACTCATAGAGCACGCCCGGAGCCAGAGGCAGGAACGTCACGGAGTCGGACAGAAAATGGGTGACGGTACCCAGTGTTTCGGTGGACATTGAGTACATCGGGATCAGCCGGTAACGATCGGGAGGTAGATAGAGTTGGAGCCGTCGAAGAAAGGACGAGACGTATCCTCCGGTCCAGCAAATGTAAGCTTCGACGCCGGGTGCCCACTCCGAGACCGGCAGCGGCTGAACGCTCCGGGCGAGCTTCTTCAGGCGGTCCCTGCTGCCCCTGGATTCAATCTGGCGATGAACCCTGCTCACATCCTCTCCAAAGTCTGCGGGACAATTCACGTATTCTCGGATCAGGCGGGTGCTGCACCTCCAGTGGGCGTGGACTTCATCCAGAAAAGTGGAGATCGAGGAGGGGTTCGTAGCGTAGAGAACTCCGGGATTGGCGATGGCCAGTATCCAGAGCCGGACCGCCGGGACCCCGTATCGATCCGCCAGTCTTCGAATCGAAGGATGCTGTTGAACACGGTACGGGGCCTGCAGAAAAACCGGAAAGGGAGGGGGGGACTTGTCCTCGAGCAACAGGGTGGTCAAAGATTGGTCGTGATCAAAGGAATGGAAGATGTAGATGCTCTTCCGCTTGACGCCGAGCTGGAGGCAGGCTCGCAGGTAGATCTCGTTGAAGGTGAGTTTCACGCGCCTCAGCCGTTGCGGGGAGTACGGAGTTCTCTTGGGCTCCGACGTGGATCCCGAGGTCAATGCAAAGCGGGCTCTGGTGCCGGGTTTACCTGCCCGGGAGGTCAAGGCTCGATGCAGGCCGTTTCCCGAGAGAAGAATCGGCGTGGAAGCTTCGATGCCCAGTTTCTGAGCGAGGCGGCGCTGAACCGAAGCGAACCTTTTGATCCTGACTTGATGGATCACCTGGAACAAGGCGCCGGCCGCCACGGCAGCAAGTCCAATGACCCGTCGCCCGAGATCGTTTATCCACCCTCTCATCTTCCACTCCCTGAGAGGAGGCTAACGCTTTGTGGCGAAAAAGTTACCGGTCCGGCGCCCGGATTGGGTCATGCAAAAGTCGAAAGAGTAACGATTGTCACTTGCACTAGAGCCCCCGTTTCGCCATAATTAGTTCAGTTATGTCAACAGGAACAGGTTGGTCCTACAACCGGGAAGCGAATTCGGCGGCGGCCTCTGCCGGTGCAATGGGTTCGGTGTGTACGATGCTACATTGCGGTTGTATGGGCTCCAGACATGAAGTGAGAGTGTTCCTGAGGACTCGTTCGATGAAGGATTGACATAACGTCAAAACCATTGGATTACCAGAACCCGCAGGAGTTGCTCCTGCGGGTTTTTTTTGTTTGCGACGGAGAAATGAGATGCATTTGAGCGGTCAATTGCAATCGATAGATCAGATTCAGGACCTGGATGCGGCGAAGTTGATTTCCTGGACGCTGAACAACTTCGACCGGAAAAAGGTCGTCCTTTCCACCGGATTCGGGATGGAAGGGTGTGCGCTCATCGACATGGCGGCACGCCAGGGTGAGAGTCTGAGCGTTCACTACCTGGACACCGGCTTCTTTTTTCCGGAGACCTACGAATTGATCGACGAGCTGAGACGGAAATACACGAACGTCAACCTGGTTGATTCCGGAACCAGCCTGACTCCGGCCGATCAGGAGGCTCGCTATGGCCCGCGGCTCTGGGAGAGGGACCCGGATGCCTGCTGTCGCTTGCGCAAAGTATTGCCGATGCGGGCACTCCTCAAAGATGCCGAGGTGTGGGTGACAGGCGTGCGGAACGACCAGTCTGCCCACCGCCAGTCAACCCGCAAGATTGAATGGAACTCCAGCCACGAAGTGTGGAAGATCTCGCCACTTGCCAGCTGGAACCGGAGCCGGGTCTGGGAGTACATCCGGACACGGGAGGTTCCTCACAACATTCTCCATCACCAGGGCTATCCATCCATTGGATGTGTCCAATGCACGAAGCAGGTTTCCGGGGTCTCCGTTCAGGAGTACTCGCGGAAAGGACGCTGGTCAGGATCTGAAAAGACGGAATGCGGACTCCATTTGTAGCCCGCTGATTCGCTGCTTTTCCATGAACCGATCGGTACAGGAAATACCTCGTCCCAGGAGTCTCGTTCTGGCGGCTCACGGGAGTCGTTGTGGAGGGGCCGCCCGCGCCCTGGAAGAGATTGCCGCCCAGCTTCGACAGCGAGACGGGTTCGACCAGGTGCTGACCGCGTACAACCAGGGAGAGCCTGCCTTCGAGCAGGTGCCTGAGCTGGTCGCGGGCGACGCCGTTGTAGTAGTTCCCGTGTTTCTGGCCGAGGGATATTACTCGAAACAGGTGCTGCCTCGGGAGCTCCGACGAGCCCGGCGTTCCGGCTCGATGGACATCTGGCTCACGCCTGTAGTTGGGAGTGATTCCCGTCTGCACTCGACGTTGTTGAGGAGATTGGTCGAGCTGATCCAAAGACTCGGCTGGAATCCGGAGCGGACCACAGTCGTGGTGCTGGGGCACGGGACGCCCCGCTCCAGCTCGAGCACCCTGACCGCCCGGGAGGCAGCCAGTTTCCTGTCCTGCCACGGACCCTGCAAGATGGTGCAGCCGGCTTTTCTGGGTGACTCGCCATCCCCTCGTGCGGTCCTGGAGGGTGTGGATGCGGATCACTGCATCGTTTTGCCCTTCCTCTTCGGAAGCGGAGGGCACGCCGCAGAACTGGCCGGGCTGCTGGGCCTGGCCGGCGGCCGGCCGGGCGGCAAGCGGAACTTCCGCAACGGGATGCTAGAATACTTCATCGACCGCCCGGTCGGTGACGATCCAGTGATGGTCGAGATCATCGACGACCTGGCGCAGTCCCGTCATTCCTGGGTGCGGTTGGAGGTCCGCGGAGGGGTCGGCCATGGCAGCTGAAGGCATCGTTTATCTGGTCGGAGCAGGACCCGGCGATCCGGAATTGATGACCACCAGGGGTCTGAAAGTCCTGAAGCAGGCCGATGTCATTGTTTACGACCGACTCGTAGACAAGAAACTGCTTTTGCAGGCACCGGTTCAATGCGAACGGGTTGAGGCGGGGAAGACTCCCGGCGGGCCCCGCACTCCCCAGCAGAGCATCAATCTGATGCTGGTCACCAGGGCCCGTGCAGGCAAGACGGTCGTGCGTCTCAAGGGAGGAGATCCGTTCGTCTTCGGCCGGGGTGGTGAAGAGATGGTATTCTGCCGAGATGCCGGTGTCAGGTGTGAGGTTGTCCCGGGTGTGAGCAGCGTCCTCGGGGCCCTGGCGAGTTTGAATGTCCCGGCGACGCACCGCCGGATTTCTCACAACCTGGCAGTGGTGTCCGGCCACTCCGAGGACCTTGATTTCCAGACCCTGGCCCGAATGGACACTCTGGTCATCCTGATGGGGCGCGAGGGCCTCGCGGGAACGTTACAGGGTCTCGCGGAGGCGGGTAAAGACCCGCAGACCCCGGCGGCGGCTGTGCAGTGGGCGACCACCGAGCGGGAGCGGTCCCTGACTGCCGATCTGGGCACGCTCGCCGGGCAGGTCGAAACCGAGGGCCTGGGGGCGCCCATGGTTGTCGTTGTCGGAGAAGTCGTGAATCTTGGCCGCGATGTGAGGCCTGACCCGGGCCCGGGCCAACTATCAGAGGCGGCTGTGAGATCGTCATGAAGAGTGAAGTAAAGGCGAGCAAAGGGCACGATCTGCTGGGCCGGATCGGAAACACTCCTCTGGTAGAGATCAGGAAGGTTTTCCACTCGCCCGGCACCAGGATTCTCGCCAAGTGCGAATGGTTCAACCCGGGAGGGTCCGTCAAGGATAGAGCCGCGGCCAGGATCGTTCAGCAGGCAGAGCGGTCAGGACGACTAAGACCGGGGAAAACGATTCTGGATGCGACTTCCGGCAACACCGGAATTGCCCTGGCGATGATCGGTGCGGTTCGGGGCTATCCCGTCGAACTGGCCATGCCCGAGAATGCTACCCCCGAGAGAAAACAGATCCTGGCCAGTTATGGGGCCGGGATGCATTTGACCAATCCGCTGGAGGGAGCGGACGGAGCCATTCAGAGGGCCCGCGAGCTGGCCGCCTCAGATCCGGACAAGTACTACTACGCCGACCAGTACAGCAATCCCTCCAACTGGGAGGCACACTTCTACGGGACAGCCCGAGAAATCTATCGGCAGGTAGATGGCGAGATCACTCATTTCGTGGCTGGGATCGGCACCTCCGGTACCTTCGTTGGCACTTCCCGGGGGCTGAAGGAACTCGATCCGAACATTCAGGTCGTTTCCTTCATTCCCAGTGACCCGTTGCACGGCCTGGAGGGACTCAAGCACCTTCCCACGGCCATGGTTCCGGGGATCTACGATCCTGATCTGGCAGACGCCGAGTTGGAGGCCGGCACCGAGGAGGCTTACACCATGGCCCGGCGTCTGACCCTCGAGGAGGGCCTCTTCGTTGGACCGTCCTCGGCCGCTGCCGTGGTGGCCGCGATTGAGCTGGCGGAGACGATTCCGGGAGGCACCATCGTCACGGTTTTTCCGGACGGCGGATTGAAGTACGTTTCCGAGGAATTCTGGACGGACTGATGGGCGTGATGGCATGCTGAATATCACCCAAGACCAGTTTAATCAGGTGAAACATATTCTGGAGCGGGCGTACCCCACGGAAGGGTGCGGGATTCTGACGGGGCGAGTCCTGGACGGCAGGAAGGTTGTGCTGGAGGTCAGGGCCGCTTCCAATCAGCGAGACGACACTCAAAACCGCTATCTGATCGATCCCGACTTGATACGGGATCTGGAGAAGGAATTGCGGCTCGAGTCGTTGGACATACTTGGCTTTTTTCACTCTCACCCGGATGTAGCGCCGGTTCCTTCGGATTACGATCGTGTTCATGCCTGGCCCTGGTTCTCGTATCTCATTGTTTGCGTCCAGGAGGGGCAGAGCGAAGAGGCACGGTCCTGGGTTTTGAACGAAGACCGTTCCAGATTCGGCGAGGAGACGCTGATTATTACGGATGGCGCCAGTCTGGCTCCGGGATCCAACGGTGGATCTCAGTGATTCGGGAGATGGTGGATGAAGAATCACCGTCCTGTTCGCGTGGGTACCCGGACATCAAAACTGGCCCGCCGCCAAGCGGAGCAGGTGGTCGATCTGCTGCGGCAGGTCCATCCCGACCTGACCTGGAAGGTCAGGACCCTCCTTACCGAAGGTGATCGACGGCCCCGGGTTCCCTTGAGGGAAATGGCCGGGCGTGGCGTTTTCACGACCCAACTCGAGGAGGCTCTGAAGGCGGGAGAAATCGACATTGCGGTCCATTCTCTCAAGGATCTTCCGACCGAACAGGATCCGGCGCTGTGCCTGGCTGCCGTCCCCGCCCGGGGCGATCCCCGAGAGTGCCTGGTCAGTCGCTCGGGGGCGGGCCTGGCGTCGCTTCCTCCGGGAGCTGTGATCGGGACCAGTAGCACTCGGCGCGAGGCTCAGCTTCGAGCCCTTCGACCAGATCTCCGTTTTCGCCCCATCCGAGGGAACGTCGACACCCGCATCCACAAGGTTGTGGAAGCGGCCCTCTATGACGCCACCCTGCTTGCCGCCGCTGGAATTCGGCGCCTCGGACTGGAGGAACACGTGAGCGAGTGGTTTTCATTGAGAAAACTGCTTCCGGCTCCGGGACAGGCAGCACTGGCCGTCCAATGCCGGGAAGAGGACCCTCGGACTCGGGCCATGCTCTCGGCCATCGACGATCACCGGGCTCGCGCCTCGATTACGGCCGAGCGCACCTTCCTGGAAGAGCTGGGAGGAGGGTGCGTGCTTCCCGTTGCGGCGTTCGCCAAATGCGTCGGATCTTCCGCAGGAGGAGAGCTCCGCCTCAGCGGAACCATTTTCTCCGTCGACGGCAGCCAGAGAATCGACGTCAACGGTAGCGGGGATTCTCCTCGGGAACTGGGTCTTTCGGTGGCCCACAGGGCGCTGAAGCGGGGAGCCCTTGGACTGATCCGAGGCCGGTCACAACCGGCTCGACCCCTGGAGGGAAAGCGTATCGTTGTGACTCGGGCGGCCGCTCAGTCGAAGTACCTGACGGATCGACTTCGTACCCTGGGAGCGCGTCCCCTCAATTTGCCCGTCATCCGCATAGCACCGTTATCGAAGCCGGACGGATTGGAGGAGGCGCTTGGCAGGCGCCACGAGTACGACTGGATCGTGTTCACGAGTGCCAACGGGGTCAACGCCTGGTTTCAGTTGGTGCCGGGCCCGGATTGGCATCCCGCGGCCCTCAGAGTAGCGGCCATCGGTCCCAGAACGGCAGCTGAACTTGAAGCCCGAGGTCTGAAGCCGTCCCGGATGCCTTCTGAATATGGCAAGCATCAGCTGGTTGAGTCCCTGGGCGACGTGGGAGGGCTCCGAATCCTGCTGCCCCGAGGGGAACTGGCCGGACCCGGGCTGGCAAATCTGCTGACCGCACGCGGGGCCCGGGTCGATGACATCGTCGTTTACAGAACTCTTCCGGTCGTTCCGGACCAGGCCGGGGTTCGCCGGTTGGGGGCTGGCATCGATGCCATGCTTTTCACCAGCAGCTCCACGGTACGGCACTTCGTTGCCGCACTCGATGGGCTATCTCTGGGGCCCGCACAGCTGCAAAGAGCGATCGTTGCCTGTATTGGTCCGCCCACCGCCCGCACGGCGGAGGAACTGGGACTTGTCGGCGGTGCCCTTTTCGCTGAACTCATCGTCGCTCGTCACTACACGACCGAAGGGCTGGTCGAAGCTTTGGTAGATTACTACCGGGAGGAACACGGTGACTAAAAAGGATCTGGTTCTCGAGCAACTCGGAGTGGGAGCACGGCCACGCAGTATCCGGAAACGTCCCCGTCGCCTGAGGCGGACGGAGCCCCTTCGAGCTATGATTCGGGAGACCTCGCTGCAGGTGCGCCATCTGATTCAGCCGCTCTTCGTAACCCATGGGACCCGTACGAAAAGGCCGATTGCCTCGATGCCGAGTGTGTTCCAGATGTCTGTCGACGAGCTGGTCGAGGAAGCTCAAAGGGTCCATGCTCTCGGTGTTCCCGCGGTCCTGCTCTTTGGAATCTCCGCCACCAAAGATGCCCTGGGCTCCGACAATTTCGACCCTGAAGGCGTGATTCCCACGGCTGTCCGAGAAATCAAGAGGGCCGCTCCCGGGCTGATTGTCATCACGGACGTCTGCATGTGTGAGTACACGTCCCATGGGCACTGCGGGGTGCTGAGCCCGAAGTCCGATCAGCTTCAGCGAGGATTCGACCCGCTCAACGACGAGACACTGGAGATTCTCGACAGGGTGGCGGTTGTCCATGCCGAGGCGGGAGCAGATATAGTCGCGCCCAGCGGCATGATCGACGGTATGGTCGGTTCGATCCGATCCAGGCTGGATGGTCAGGGCTTTTCCCATGTAGCCATACTCTCCTACACCGTCAAATATGCGTCCGCCCTTTACGGGCCTTTTCGCGAAGCGGCTGAGGGAGCTCCTTCCTTTGGAGATCGTAAGAGCCACCAGATGGATCCGGCCAACGCCAGAGAGGCCCTGCAGGAGGCCCTTCTGGACGTCGAGGAGGGAGCGGACTTTCTAATGGTCAAACCGGCCCTCCCTTACCTGGATGTGGTCCGTCGGCTGCGCGAACGTTTTCCGGAAATGCCGCTTGCCGCCTACCACGTGAGCGGGGAGTACTCGATGGTGAAGGCGGCGTCCGCCAACGGGTGGATCGATGAACGCCAGGCCGTCCTGGAGATCCTGGGTGGCATTCGCCGAGCCGGGGCAGACCTGGTGATCACCTACTACGCCCACGAAGTCGCGGGTTGGATCGACTAGGGCGTCCTTTTCATGTCCGGTGCCCTCCGACTTACGGCTTCAGGGGGTCCTTCCAGGTGCAACAGGGTGTCGATGCTTGATTGAAAGCGGGAAGATCGG
Organism: Acidobacteriota bacterium; assembly: GCA_965205615.1. Lineage (GTDB taxonomy): Bacteria > Acidobacteriota > UBA6911 > RPQK01 > CBDAPI01 > CBDAPI01. The sequence continues at coordinate 344,720 of CBDBHK010000025.1, forward strand.
GAAAGGTGGGGAGAAACTCGTCGAAGCCGTTCTGAAACTGTTCTGGGTGATCCTGATCCTGCTCGTCCTCTTGACGTTCAGGGACTACGGCATGAGCTGGGACGAACCGACCAGGCACCGGTACGGCGAGCGGGTTGTCCGTCTCTGGTCCACTCATTTTCAGGACACTTCTGCGCTGCTGGATCACCGTACCAACTTGTATGGTGGCGCTTTCGAAGCTCCAGCCGTCGTTCTCTCAAACCTTGTCCCTTTAAGCGTCGTCGACACACGACACTTGCTGATTGCCCTGGTCGGTCTCCTCCAGCCGTCGTTCTCTCAAACCTTGTCCCTTTAAGCGTCGTCGACACACGGGATTCTGGGGGCAGCCAGAATCGGCCGTTTGCTGGCGGGTGCGAGAGGGGCTCTCTGCTGCGCCCTGCTGCTCGCCCTGATCCCCTCCTACTACGGCCACATGTTCATAAATTCCAAGGACATCCCTTTCGCCGTGGGCTACATCTGGTCGCTCTATTTTTTGCTGCTCGTCCTGAAAGAGTATCCGGAGATCCGCACGGCCACAGCCCTGAAGCTGGGTGTTGCGATTGGACTGACCCTGGGAATCAGAGTGGGGGGTTTGCTCTTCTACGGCTATCTGGCTCTGGTTGCCGGTGTTTGCCTGGCCCTGGACAGCGGGCTGCGGCGCGATCTCCCCGGCACGTTCAGAAGTAGAGCCACTGTAATGGGCCGACTCTTCCTGAGCATCCCCGTTTCCTACGCTCTGATGCTGCTGTCCTGGCCCTGGATCTGGAGGCGTCCCCTTACCGGTCCCTTTTTCGCTCTGGCCAGATTTGCAAATTACCCTCAAAAGGGCCCCGTCCTTTTCCGCGGGCAGCTGCTGCCCGCCGATGAAGTCCCGTGGGACTATCTGCCGGTGTATCTCCTTGTCCAGCTTCCCGAGGTTCTGCTGATTGCGCTCTTATTGGGGGTGGTCTGGGCCGGCTGGCTGAGCGTGAAAGATCAAGCTGCAAGTGAGTCGAAGACCGTTCTGAGCCTGGCTCTCCCTGGCCCCGTTCAACTTCGTCTTGACAGAGGATCCCGAGCTTGCGTAAAAGCGGGCCTGTGAATCGAATCTGGGCCTTCACTCTGGTGCTTCTGCCGATCGTGATCGGTATTGGTCAACTCTTCATCGGGTCCGGGGCGGGTCCGGTGCACGATCTGAACGAAGAGAATGCGACCGTTGGTCCGGAACAACTCGTATTCATGCTTCAGTATCTGGGCGCCGATTACGAGCTGGCGGTCCAGGATGGCCAGGTCATCAACCAGTTCGAGTTCGAAGAAATGGTGGATTTCAGCCGGTCAATCCTGGAGCAGTATCAAGACCTGAAGCCGGAGGACACCGAGAACATGCTTCCTCAGCTGCGGGGTTTGCAGGATCTGGTGGAAGCAAAAGCCGACAGAGAGAGCGTCCAGTCGCTGGCTGCAAGGCTGGTAAAAAGCCTTTCGGGTGAGTTCAACGTTACGGCGTTTCCAGCGACACCCCCGGATGTTTCAGCAGGCAGGAGGATCTACGAAGAGAACTGTCTCCGTTGCCACGGTGTCACCGGGGCCGGGGATGGTCCCTCCGTAACAGAGGAGGAGATGGATCCGAGGCCGCGCTCCTTTCGAGATCAGCGCCTGAATGCCATTGCCCCCTATCAGGCCTACAACGCGGTGACTTTCGGAGTCGAGGGCACTGCTATGCCGGCACACGAGACTCTGGCGGTAGAGAAGCGTTGGGATGTTTCCTTTTTCGTGTTCACGCTGAGGGAAGACTTCTCGCCTCGGAGACCGCCGCAGGGGACCACGCTCAACCTCAGAGCCCTGGCGACCCGGTCCAATCTCGAGCTGGCGCTCTCGTTTCCCGAAGCTGACGAAGCCGCGAGGATCGCCTTTGTCGACTATCTCCGACGCTATCCACCCGCACCTTCCGTGCAGGAATTGTTGCTCGTGGCCCGCGATAGTCTGAAGCGCAGCCTGGACTCCTACCTCGCGGGAGATGCACGCCGGGCGGCGGATCTGTCCATGGATGCGTATCTTTACGGCATTGAACCGGCGGAAACTGCGCTGCGGCTTGTGGATACGCGAATGGTGGATCGCCTGGAGGGCGAACTGAGAAATCACAGGATGGCCTTGAGGCGCGGAGAAACCGGGGAGATCATCGGGCAGCAAATGGAGCGCCTGATGGAGACTCTCCGTGAGGCTGAGCGAAGTCTGAGGGACAGCTGGCACGGGGAAGTGCTGACGTTCGTACAGGCTCTGACCATCATCTTGCGAGAAGGAATTGAAGCGGCCCTCCTGGTGGGACTATTGCTGGCTTACCTGGCCAGGGCCGGCCGGAGAGAACTCTGGAGGTTTGTGTACTGGGGAAGTGCCGGGGGAGTCGTGGCGGGTTTGTTGACCTGGCTCTCCGGTCGCCAGATCCTGGTTTCGGGAGGTCACAGGGAGGCTCTGGAGGGGTTCACTTCGCTGCTGGCCGCTGCGGTCCTGTTCTGGGTGAGCCTCTGGATCTTTCACAACCTGGACGTGCAGCGATGGAAGGCGTACATGCGGGAGCAGGCGTCGTTGGGGATCAAGGCCGGCAGCGGGTGGTTTCTCGCCTCCGCTGCATTCCTGGCGGTCTACCGCGAGGCGGTTGAGACCGCGTTGTTTTACCAGGCCCTGTGGCTGCGCAGCAGCGATTTTACTTTCTTGATCCTGGCTGGTTTTGTGACGGGCGTCCTGCTTCTGTCCGGTTTTGTCTTGATGTGGCTCAAACTCGGGATTCGCCTCAATCTGAAGCCGTTCTTTGTCACGAGCGGGATTCTGCTGGGGGTGTTGTCCGTTATCTTTGCAGGCTATGGCGTCCGCGAGTTGCAGAACATCGGATATCTCAATGAGACTCCACTGACCTGGATGATCTCGCTCCCCCTTTTCGAGATCTGGCCGGTTCGCGAGGGTGCTGTCCTGCAACTGGGGATGGCCCTCTCTTTTTTGCTGGGCTGGCAGGTGGCGCGGCGCGGGCGGGCGCCTGCAGCGAAAACACAGAACGGTAGAGCGTAAGCTCACCGTTTTTCTGTAGTGCACTCTTGCCGGAGAATCAGTAGCGTGCATGCAGTACAGTAGCGCGCACGCAGTAAGCGCGTAGATCCCAGCGCGTGTTGGCGCTTGGCAGGGACGCGCTTGTTGGTCACGCGCGCTCCTGTCGGCCTCGTTGCTCGTGAAGCGTGACGGCAGGCTTACGCCGTGAGGTTCTGTTGTCCCAAAGGAGGAAAAAAGGGACAGAGTAGACTGTCCCTTTTTTTCGCACGGCACGAGCCGTGTTTACGCGCTCGGCGGGGTGTTTGTTCCGCCGGATCTGATTCTCAAGTTCAGGGCCTCGACCACCATGGAAAAGAGCACAGCAAAGTAGATGTACCCCTTGGGAATGTGGAAATGCAGTCCCTCTGCTGTGAGGCTGAACCCGATCAGCATGAAGAAGGCGAGGGCCAGCATCTGAATGGTGGGGTAGCGATGAAAGACACTGCTCAGCTGCCTGGCCAGGGACATCATGACGACGATTGCCGTAATGATGGCTGCCACCATTACGGGAAGTTCATCGGTGAGGCCCACCGCCGTGAGAATGGAATCAAAAGAGAAGACGAAGTCAAGGATTATAATCTGTCCGATCACGGAGAAGAAAGTGGCGCTTCCAGCCCGGACCTGGTGCTCGATCCCGACCGTTTTCTGGTGGATTTCGATAGTGGCTTTGTAGATCAGGAAAATCCCGCCCGCCAGCATCACAAGATCCCGAAGACTCAATTCGAATCCCAGCAGAGTGAAAAGACGGGTGTCGAAAGCGACCAGATACGAGATCAGCGAGAGAAGCAGAAGCCGCATGATGAGCGCCAGTCCCAGGCCGATTCTCCAGGCTCGCGCCCGCAGGTGTGAGGGAAGCCGCTGACAGGCCAGGGATATGAAGATCAGGTTGTCGATGCCCAGCACGATCTCGAGAACCGCCAGCGTGAAAAAAGCAACAATGATTTCTGTAGTCACGTCTCTGTCCTCAGGGTTCGGGAAAGGAAAGCAGGATCACGACCAGGATTCCCAGAAGAATGCTCCAGGTGAGGATGGCTCTTCGGGTGGCGTGTCTGGCTTTGTGGGTCTCCCACCAGGTTCGAGGTCTGACGCCCTTTGCCAGGAACACGATCACACCCGCCGGCAAACGTTCCGCCTCGGTAATAGCCGAACAGGAAACCGCGATTTCGATCAACCTCAAAGCCATCTTCGACCCCGGGAGTTTATGACCGGGCGCTGACCCCTTTCTCGCGCTCGCTAACGCTCGCGGTGTTTCGGCACTCGCTCGCGCTCGTGCCGGTTACCGGTTAATGGTTACCAGGCTGGGGGGCACGCGCTTACTTCGTGCGCGCTACTGTACTTTTCAACCTTCAACCTTCAACCTTCAACCAGTAACCTCTTAAGGAGTGAAGATTGTGAAAAAGCTTATCCTTTTGATTGGAATCGCGAGCTGCAGTTCCTCGGTCTTCGGCCAGCTGCCGAGTGTGTGGAAGAGTCACGACATGCAGCGGCCCAGGGCTCCCGTCGTGCGGCCGGCGGCTCAGAGCCTGCCGGTTTCACCCCCCTCCGATGCGGTGGTGCTCTTCGATGGAAAAGATCTCCTCAAATGGCGTTCGGAGTTTGGCGGTCCTGCAGGCTGGAAGCTGGAAGACGGGTACATGGAGGTCGTTGCCGGTTCGGGTGACATCTGGTCACGCGATGGTTTCGGAGACGTCCAGTTGCACATCGAGTGGATGATCCCGGTATCTGAAGGTCTAGGCCAGTGGGATGGAAACAGCGGCGTGCTTCTGATGAAGCAATATGAAGTTCAGGTCCTGAATTCTTTTGGCTCGGATACCTACGCAGACGGCCAGGCGGGTGCCCTCTACGGACAGTTTCCACCCCTGGCAAATGCCGCGCTGCCCCGGGGGACCTGGCAGGCGTACGACATTGTGTTCCGACGCCCCCGTTTCGATCACACCGGGGAGCTGCTGCAGCGAGCCCGGCTGACTGTTTTTCACAACGGTGTCCTGATCCAGGACTGCGCCGAACTGGCCGGTCCCACGGATTGGCTGCACCCTAAACCCTACACCGCTCACCCCGACCGGCTCCCCCTCAAGCTGCAGGATCACGGTGCCCCCGTTCGCTTCAGGAACATCTGGCTGCGCCGTCTGTCCGAAAACTCTGGAGCGGGTCCGGCTCCTGAGGAATCGGCCGTGCTGCTTATGTCGGACCGGGAGCTGGCCCGCTACGTCGGGCGCTACGAGTACGAGACGGGCGGAGAGTTTCTCATTCGACTCGAAGGGGGAATCTTGCTGGCCGGATTGGCTCGTTCGAAACGCGTAGAACTGGTTCCCAGGTCGGAAAGCGAGTTCGATCTGCGCTGGACGGCGGCCCGGCTGGTCTTCGATCTCGACCGTGACGGGACTCCGACGGAAGTCACGCTTCATATCGGCCTCGAGCAGCGCCAGGCGCGAAGAGTCCATTGATACTGCTCCCGGGTACCCTGGACGGCCAGCAGCCCGCGCGATTTCTACCACGGGCTGCTAGCCCGCATAGATCACCGATAGGACCTCAAAAGGCCGCCCTGTTTGGTATAAAGCGTTTTGAATGAAAGACTTCAAAGCCAAACGGAGGCGGCCCTTATGAGAACAGAGTGTAAACAAGCCAGGTTCGAATTTCACGGACTATTTCAACGCAAAGTGAAGGCGCGGTTCGACGGCGGGAAGATCACCTCCGATGCAGGGGTGCTGCTGTTGCGAGAGGTCGAGAGGGGGACGGGTCTGATCGCCGGACTGGCTGAGTGTTTCAGGGATCACCGGGATCCGCGGTTGATCGAACACACGGTCGAGGAGTTGTTGGGGCAGCGCATCTACGGACTCTGTCTGGGGTACGAGGATCTGAACGATCATGATCAGTTGCGCACCGATCCGATGCTGGCGGTGGCGGTGAATAAGGCCGATCCGTTGGGGGAGAGGCGGCGGCAGGCCTCAGATCGGGGGAAGGCGCTGGCGGGCAGGTGTACGCTGAACCGGTTGGAGTTGACCGGCGCCGAGGTCGATGAGCAGGAGCGGTACAAGAAGATCGCGATGGACCCGGACCGGATCGACGGCTGGATGGTGGATGCCTTCGTGGAGTCCCACGAATCGGCGCCCGAGGAGATGGTGCTGGATCTGGATGCGACCGACGACCCGATCCATGGCCAGCAGGAAGGCCGGTTCTTTCACGGTTACTACCGCCACTACTGTTATCTCCCGCTGTACATCTTCTCGGGGGAGCATCTGCTGTGCGCCCGGTTGCGGTGTTCCAATATCGATGGGGCCGCGGGATCGGTGGAGGAACTGGAACGGATCGTCGGCCGGATTCGGCAGAGCTGGCCGGAGGTCTCGATCGTCATCCGGGCCGACTCGGGCTTTTGCCGGGATGACTTGCTCCGCTGGTGTGAAGACCATCACGTGGATTACGTGATGGGGTTGGCCAACAATGATCGGCTCAAGTCAGAGAGCGCCGAAGCGATGACTCAGGCCGAAGCCGAGTTCAACGCCACCGGGCGACCGGCGCGGGTGTTCAAGGATTTCCGCTACCGGACTCGCCACAGTTAGACCTCGGAGCGACGCGTCGTCGGCAAGGCCGAGTTCCTGGACAAAGGCGCCAATCCCCGATTCGTCGTCACCTCCCTGTCGCCGGAACGCCTGGGGGCCCGCGCGCTCTACGAAGACTTCTACTGTGCGCGGGGCGACATGGAGAACCGCATAAAAGAACAGCAGTTGGGTCTGTTCGCCGACCGGACCAGCGCGCCAATCAACTCCGGCTGTATCTGTCCTCCGCCGCCTACATGCTCATGCACGCCTTGCGTCGTCTCGGACTGAAGCAGACCCCCCTGGCTCGCGCTCAGTGTCAGACGATTCGCTTGAAGCTCCTCAAGATCGGCGCCCAGGTCCGCCTCACGGTCCGCCACGTCTGGATCTCCATGTCGGAAGCCTATCCCTACAGCGAGGTCTTCGCTGCCGTCGTTCGAAACCTCCAGGCCATTCCTCTGCGCTGCTGAGGTCTGTCCCGATCAAACGCCCCCAAAAACGAAATCGTTCCATCGCTCAGGCCGAGCTCTGCCTGAATGCATTCCGTCACGCTCTTCCGAACCCGAAAAACGCTCCATTCACGACCCTCCACACCACCGCATCACTCGACCTGGACCGGATCGATAGCGAAACTCTCAGAAAACCGTTCCGGCCTGCCAAAATCACCTTCATTTCCAAATCGGTGATCTATGCGGGCTAGGGATCTGGAACAATAAACCGGATCCCGCAATAGGAAAAGGAGCTCTTCACCTTTCCCACGAAGCAGCTTTGCCCCTGGAGATCGAGTTGCCGAAACTCGATCCCGGCAGGTGAACACGCTTCTGGAATGGAATCCACGGTCACCACCATGTATTCGACTGATGACGGGAGCTCGAAATCTTTGCTGCGTTGGACCATGGTCCGGTACCGGTGTGTCTCAAAGACGGCCCCCGCTTCGGCGGAGGGTACCAGGATCCGGTAATCCGGCAGCATCGCACCCAGGTTGCGGTAGACGTCATCAATCGGAACCGGCCAGTAGCTGCGGCGGGAGCCGGAGGAATTGGGGCTGCTGATCACCAGCACTTCGTCCGGGGAGAAGCGCTGGATACATCCCAGGAAGGCACTGATCCTTCTGTCGCTTTCTGTCAAAACGTGCCGGTTCAGCCCGAAAAGGGAGGGGAACTTGTGCGCTATCCGTGCGGTTTTCCTGGCCCCGGCCCGGGAAGAGCTAAAACCGGGATCGAGGTAGGGCGTCAGGTCGGCGGAGAACAACAGCAGGTTGGAACCCAGGGTTGCCGCCAGGACTAGCCACAGTGCTAAAGCACGACCCCGGCTGAGGCGGGCAACAGCCCGGGTCGGTGCCGCCGCAAAGAGGCAGAGAAGAGGAGTCACGACCAGCAGATATCCCAGTTGCCCGAAATGAACCAGCGCAAAGAAGAGCAAGGGAGGCACGGCCCAAAGTGCGGCAATAACCAGGAATCGCCGCCTCAGACGCGAATCCGGGTGCCGGACCTCACCGGCCAGGCCGACCACCGCTGCCAGCCAGAGGAGAGACAGGGACCCGGCCAGATTGCTGATGAGCCTTTTCGTCTCTCCCCACCTGGTTGAGAAAAAACAGCTTTCCGTTGCGCTTCCGCCCGCCCGGCTGAACTGGCCAGCGATGGCCTCGAAGGTCGGAGAGAGCCCCTCCAGGCTGAACATGGGAGCCGCCCAGGCGAGCAGGCAAAGCAGCCAGATGGCGCTTGCTTTGGCGACCAGGTGCATCGATCCAAGCCGCCAGGCGACTCCCAGCAGGAGTGGCAGCAGGAGCAAGGCCAGTGAGGGCCTGAAGCCTGAAACGAGACCGAGGACGAGGGCGCCCCAAAGAAGAAAAGAGGGGCGCTTGTCCCAGCTCTTCAGGACCAGGAGCGCCAGCAGGGTAGCGGCGAAGGCGTCCACGACATAGGTCAGACCGGTCTCGCGATAAAACCAGAAGAGTGGGTTGAAGAGCAGGCAGATTCCTGCGATCCATCCCGCCAGACGACTCCTCCAGACTTCGACTCCCAGAAAGTAGACTGCAATGACCGCCGCCAGAGCAAAGAGGGCTGCTTCCAGCTGCAGAGCGGGATATGGATCAAGGAAAAAGGAAAAGAGCTTGGCGGCGCCAACAAAGAGTGGATAGCCGGGCGGATGCGGCTGGTGAAGAATGACGGAATAGTCATGGACTCCCAGCACGAACTGGGCGCCATCCCAGTGGAAAGGGTGTTGTGTCAGAAAGGGCAGCGTGCTGGCGACAAACAGCACCAGCAGAGTGCCCAGCCCAAACCAGTGGCGGGAAAGGCCGTTTGAGCGGGAGGTTGACGGGTCCCTCATAGAGGACGAGCATAGTGGGCCGCATGGCCGAAAGAAAGCCGATCGGACTGGCTTCCTAGAGATTCTCGACCCGGTAGTTGGGGGCTTCCTTGGTCACCACGACGTCGTGTACGTGGGACTCGCGCAGGCCGAGGTTGGTAACTCGGAGGAAAGCGGTTTCCTCCTGCAGTTCTTCAATTGTGGCCACGCCGCAGTAGCCCATTCCTGCCCGGAGTCCTCCCAGCAGAGTGGGGATCAGGCTTTCCACCGTGCCTTTGTATGGGACCCGTCCTTCGATGCCCTCCGGGACGAGTTTGCTCTCCGAGCTGTCGTCCAGCCCGTAACGGTCGGCTGATCCCCCTCCCATGGCACCCAGCGATCCCATGCCACGGTAGGTCTTGTAGCTTCTGTTCTGGTAAAGAATCAGCTCACCGGGTGACTCTTCCGTCCCGGCGAAAAGATTTCCAATCATGACCGTGTTGGCGCCGGCGGCCAGAGCCTTGACAATATCTCCCGAGTACTTGATTCCTCCGTCGGCGATCACAGGGAGTCCCAACTTGCCGGCAACCTCGACCGTTTCCAGGATGGCCGTGATCTGGGGTACGCCGGTGCCGCTGATGACCCGGGTCGTACAGATGCTCCCCGGTCCCATCCCGACCTTGACCGCGTCCGCCCCTTGATCGTGCAGTTCTCGAGCCGCCTCTCCAGAGGCGATATTGCCGGCGATCAGATCGGACCGCGAGAGCCGCGTTTTGAGTTCTCCGACGGCCGCTATGACGCGGGAGGTGTGGCCGTGTGCGGTGTCGACGGTTATGACGTCGGCGCCCGCTTTCTCGAGCTCCAATGCCCGCTCCAGGTAATCGCCGGTGGTTCCCACGGCTGCGCCTACCCGCAATCGGCCCAGGTCGTCTTTACAGGCATCGGGGTAAGCGATGGCCTTCATGATGTCCTTCACCGTGATCAGGCCTTTGAGACGGAAATCATCGTCGACAACGGGCAGTTTCTCGATTCGATTCTCATGCAGTCGGCGCTTGGCCTTTTCAAGGCTGATCCCCTCCTTCACCGTGACCAGGTCTTGACTGGTCATGACATCGGAAACCCGGAGCTCCATGTTGGATTCGAAGCGCAAATCCCGATTCGTGATGATGCCAAGCAGCTTTCCGTCGCTGTCGGTGATGGGGACGCCGGAGATCTCGTATTTCTCCATGACGGCAAAAACCGCGCGAATTCGATCGTGTGGCCTCATGGTAATGGGGTCGACAATCATTCCCGATTCGGAGCGCTTTACTTTGTCGACCTCGGCGCTCTGCTGAGTGATGGAAAGGTTGCGGTGGATGATTCCGATCCCACCCTGACGGGCCAGCGCAACGGCCATTTGGGCCTCGGTGACTGTGTCCATGGCCGACGAGACCAGCGGAATCCCCAACGGGATGTTGCGGGACAGTGTCGTGGACAGGTTGGTCTCCCAGGGAAGGACTTCACTGCGCCCGGGTTTGAGGAGCACGTCGTCGAAACTGAGCGCTACTGGGATCCCCATGGACGGATTATAGGGACGGACTTGGATTGTGACAAGTCGGCGGAGACTCCACCCGGCGGTGACGGCCGGTCTGTTGTCCTAGCAGCCCGTGGCTTCGACTTCCGGTAAGGATCAAGACCGGCGACATCGAGGGCCGGTTCCGCCGGTCGGTGGGAGGCAGGGATAGGTGTCGATGTTAGAATGAGCGAGCCGTGCTGAACACAATTCTGACCAAGATCATCGGCAGTCAAAACGAGCGCGAGCTGAAGCGGATCCAGCCGATGGTAGGACAGATCAATGAACTGGAAGAGGGCCTCAGCCCCCTTTCAAACGAAGAACTGCGGGCCTTCACGCAGAAGTTCAGGGAGGCTGTCTCGGGCGGACAGTCTCTGGACGAGATTCTTCCTGAGGCCTTTGCTGTCGTCCGTGAGGCCAGCCGCCGGACGATCGGCCTGCGCCACTACGATGTACAGCTCGTGGGCGGAGTCTTTCTCCATCACGGGAAAATCGCTGAAATGAAGACCGGAGAAGGTAAGACGCTGGTCTCGACTCTACCCGTCTATCTCAACGCGCTGGAAGGGAAGAGCGTGCACATCGTCACGGTGAACGACTATCTGGCTCGCCGGGATGCCGAATGGATGGGTCCCATCTACCGGTTCCTGGGTCTGACGGTGGGCGTGATTCAGCATGATATACCGGAGGCGGACCGGCACACTGCCTACCGGGCCGATGTGACCTACGGAACCAACAACGAATTCGGGTTCGACTACTTACGAGACAATATGAAGTACTCGACCGAGGATTGCGTCCAGCGGGGACATCACTACTCCATCGTCGATGAGGTCGATTCGATCCTGATCGACGAGGCTCGAACCCCGCTGATTATCAGCGGGCCCTCTGAGGAATCCACCGACAAGTACTACAAGATTGACAAGATCATTCCCAGACTGACGCGCGACGAGGACTACCAGGTGGACGAGAAGGCGCGATCGGTGGTGCTCCTGGAACCAGGAATCGAGAGAGCCGAGAGTGCCCTGGGGGTGAAGAATCTGTACGACCCCAGTCATATGGACCTGGTTCACCACATTCAGCAGGGCTTGAAGGCCCACACGCTCTTTCGCCGCGACGTCGACTACATGGTCAAAGACGGGCAGGTTGTGATCGTGGACGAGTTTACGGGGCGGTTGATGCCCGGACGCCGTTATTCGGATGGTCTCCATCAGGCGCTGGAGGCCAAAGAAGGAGTCCGGATCGAGCGAGAGAATCAGACCCTGGCGACTGTCACTTTCCAGAACTATTTTCGTATGTACGACAAGCTGGCGGGCATGACCGGGACGGCCGAAACGGAAGAGGCGGAGTTTGGCAAAATCTACGAGTTGGACGTCGCTGTGATTCCTCCGAATCAATCCCTCATCCGAACCGAGTACCAGGACGTGATCTACCGGACAGAACGGGAAAAGTTCAAAGCCATCGCCGACGAAATCAAGGAAATGAACGAACTGGGGAGGCCGGTGCTGGTGGGTACCACTTCCATTGACAAGTCAGAGCGACTGGCCTCTGCCCTCAAACGCCGCGGCATCAAACACGTGGTGCTCAACGCCAAGTACCACGAGCGCGAGGCCGAGATCGTGGCCTTTGCGGGCCGTAAGGGGGCTGTCACGATAGCCACCAACATGGCGGGCCGTGGAACCGACATCATCCTGGGAGGCAATGCGGAGTTCGAGGCTCGGCTCAAACTGAGATCGCGAGACCTGAACTGGGAGGATGACCCGGAGGAATTCAAAAAGGAAGTCGACGTTCTCCAGCCCGAGTGGGAAAGGCAGCACCAGGAAGTTGTAGATCTGGGCGGTCTTCACATTCTCGGTACCGAGCGACATGAGTCGCGACGGATCGATAACCAGTTGCGCGGACGCGCAGGCCGCCAGGGCGACCCCGGTTCCAGCCGTTTTTACCTGTCACTGGAAGACGACCTGATGAGGATCTTCGTCTCCGATCGAATTTCGGGGGTCATGCAGTCCCTGGGAATGGAAGAGGGAGTCCCCATCGAGTCTAAGCTCATCAGCCGGCAGATCGAGCGTGCTCAGAAGGAAGTCGAGGGGCGTAACTTCGGCATTCGCAAACACCTGCTCGAGTACGACGATGTCATGAACAATCAGCGGCAGGAAGTGTATCGGTTCCGCCGAGAGCTGCTGGGGGGAGAGGATCAGCAGGACTATATCCGCGACCTCGCTGCGGACATAGCCGTCGAGTTTCTGGATGCTTACGTCCCGGCAGCGGCGGATCCGGAGGCCTGGCAGCCGGATGAGCTGAAACTCAATGTGCAGCGAGTTTTCGGAATCGACCTCCCTGCCGGATTCGAAGATCTGTCCCGCCCGGAGCTGGAAGAGCTGACCCTGAAGGCTATCCGCGAGCTTCATGAGCGGAAGGGGCAGGAACTCGCCGAGACGACGGGAAGCGAAGATTCCATGCGCTGGTTCGAGCGCAGCATCATGCTGCAGATCATTGACCAGCAGTGGAAGGACCATCTTCTGGCCCTGGATCATCTTCGTGAAGGAATCGGCTTGAGGGGGTACGGCCAGAAAGACCCTCTCGTGGAGTACAAACGCGAATCCTTTGAGCTCTTCCAGGATCTCTGGGATCGAGCCACGGAAGAAATCGTGAGGATGATTTCGCTGCTCCAGCCGGTCGCAACTCAAGGGGAGATTCCAGGCCGGCGAAAGCCCCAGAGCAATGTCAGCTACTCCGGCCCTGATCCCGATCCAGGCACAGCCCCGGGCCAGCCTCCGATGGACGCTCGTACCCGCAGCGTGGTGAGCAGCGTCGGGTCTAAATCGGGCAAAGTGGGTCGCAACCAGCCCTGTCCCTGCGGCTCGGGAAAGAAATACAAGAAATGCCACGGTCGGGTGGCTTGAATCTCGCTTTCACATGACTCGTGGAGCTTCCTTTCTGCAATCTCAAGATGGGGGGACTGGTACGGTAAGCATCGTCGCCCGCCGGGTCCGAAAGCAGTCGTTCAATCATGGTGGCTGGAAGGAGGTAATGGTGAGCCGTTGTGGGAAGGAGAGCGGGGCCTTGGAGAGCCCGGGCGTGAGAAGCAGATGAAACGTCGGAGATTCACGCTCAGTGACCAGGACAGATTTGCTCAGCTGTCGGGGGATTACAATCCGCTCCATATGGATCCGATTGCCGCACGAAGATATCTCTATGGTAGCCCCGTTGTTCACGGCGTCCACGCTCTGCTGTGGGCGTTGGACTGCTGGTTGGGAAACGACCCGGAGCCTGTGAATCTGAGCGCGATCCAGGTGTCGTTCCTGAGAGCAATCCCCCTGGAAGTGCAGATAGATTGCAGTGTGACCTGCGAGCAACCTGATCGTGTCCAGATTGAATTGAGATGCGAGGGATCTGTTTCCACGAGGATTGCAGTAGGAGTCGATCCATCAGGCCAACAACAAAGTCGTCCCGGCCTTGATACAGGCCTTCCTGATAGGCAAATTCCTAATGATTTGTCCGCTGACGAAATAGAAAGAGATTCAGGAAGGCTAGACCTGTATTTTCACGTCGAAACCGCAGCCAAACTCATTCCGCACCTGATCAAACAGATCCCGTCGCTGCAGGTTGCCGTGATTCTGAGCACAAGCAGGCTAGTCGGAATGAAATGCCCAGGTTTGCACTCACTGTATTCCGGACTAAGTCTTGTTTCGGTGAGGAATGACTCTTGCGAGAACCGCCTGGAGTACGAAGTCACAAAACTGGATAGACGCTTCAGTTCAGTATTGATGCAAGTAACAGCTCCAGGAATGAGTGGATCCATCCAAGCATTTCAGCGGCCTCTTCCCCAGGAGCAAGCCGCCTACTTGTGTGTCAAGGAGAACGTAGTGGGCGATGAGTTTGCCGATCAACGTGCCCTGGTCATAGGAGGCTCACGTGGCCTGGGCGAAGTTACGGCAAAGATCATTTCTGCTGGAGGTGGGGACGTAAAGATCACCTACTTCCAGGGAGACGAAGACGCGAGACGAGTCGTTCATGAGATTACGTCCGACGGCGGGATTGCGGGGCTATTGAAGCTGGATGTTCGAAGTTCCGAATCGAGGTTGGGTGATTTGTTAGGGAGTTCCTGGAGACCTACGCACTTATATTATTTTGCTACACCGTTTATTTTCTCAGGCGAGGAGAAGATTTTTACTCCAGAGCTATTCCAAGAATTCTGTGACTATTATGTCATTGGATTTCTTAATGTGGTGAACCAGCTCGAGGGTGAGCAAGTGACGAACGTTTTTTATCCGTCGACAATTGCTATCGATGAACTTCCTGTGTTGATGGGTGAATATGCGGCTGCCAAGACGGCAGGCGAAACGCTTTGCAGCTTCCTACAAAAGACCCGCAACGACCTGTTCATCCACCGCCCGCGACTGCCTCGAATAGCTACCGATCAAACCGTTAGCCTGCTCCCTGATTCGCTGATGACTGTTAGCAACGAGGATCCTGTTCCCCTGCTCATACATGAGTTACGCCACTTTCGAGATTCTTCGACCAGGGCCGATTCCTAAGGCTTCAGAGTGGTTCAGATTCTGGATAGTGAGGCAGGGTCCCACTTGATATTGAGAAGAAACTTGAAGCGCGGTCCGTTCATCGAATTGCTTCAAATCCATAGTCCCCTGCACTGCTATTGAAACTGTAGTTCTCGAAGTGTTGGCCCTTGACCTTATGGTAGAAATAGGTCTTGGGACAGGATCGCGCGTTCTTCCATCCGATCATGGCTAACCGATCGTTGGTTTTTTGACTGGCAGTCAGGTACTGAACTACCTGGCCTTGAGCCCTTCTTATCGCCGAAAAAACCTGGGGCAGCAATCTTTTCAGCGAATCAACAGAACGAGCATTCAGCTCAACAATTCTGGCTAGATTCAAGCCACGGCGAGGTCCCAGAGAAAGGATTGCAAAGCTTCCGATCCCTGGTGGGCGATGTTCATAGACCAGTAAATGCCTGGGACCGAGCTTGTGAAAAAATCTCCATTTGAGTTGTTCAACCGTCCACAGAGGAACAGTTGCTTCGGGTCCGTGGGAATTCATCGCCTCCATCAATTCCTCAATGAGATCATCTGTTGGTAAGAGAGTTGCGGAGAAATCAGACGAACCTGCTGTTTCGAGTCGAGATCGATCAAAGTAACGTTTCTTGAAGGAATGGCTCAGAAACTTTTGGGCGCTCATTCGGAAGGCGGCCTGGATCGGTCTCAGTGTTTTGAAATAGCAGGATGTTTTTGCTTCTTGAAACCCCAACTTCTGGTAGAGTTCGGAGCTGGCGCTGCCCGCTCCGGGCATTAAGGCATGTTGTTCATTGGACAATGCCTTCATCAACAGAAAGAAACCGGCCGCGTGCCGAAAATCCGGGTCTACCATATAGTTGTGAAAGGCGGGGACCTCAACGGAGTCTCCCTGATGGCGCCAGTTCAGCCGCATTTTGTGCAGACAGCCGACAACCCTCCCGTCTTCCGAGAGCCCGATCAGGAAATCGTCATCTCGGCGAGATAATGGATTCTCCTGATAGAGCCACGCTATGTAGTTTTCGTTGGATGGATAGGACTCCTTTCCAAAGCATTTTCGGGCAAAGAGATGGTACGCGCGAAAGATGGAGGAGTCGTATGGGATCCAGTCGATCTCGCTCACTTTGACCCCACCAGTTCCTGTCTTGGTGCCGGCCTGGTGAGTCTGACAGGTCGAATCGACAGGGTTTGGCTGGCCTTCAAATGACCCTCGCGTGGCGGAGAGAACAGATTATTGATGTATCGCAACGAATTCTGGTCGAGGGAAAACTGAGTCTGGATCCCATTCGAAGTGATGATCGCTTTTACCGGAATTCGACATGACTCTGGTGAGGAACTCCAGGCAAGGCTTGTTTCTTGGGGTCGCAAGATGTTCGAGATGAACCGCATTCAATTTGAGCTGGCGAGCGTACCGGATGGCGATGTCGAGCATGGTTGCTTCGATTCCTCGGCCCAGCACTCGACAGCTAAGAACAAAATCAATGACTTCGGCAGCATGGTTTCGGACTTGCAGGCTGACGATTCCGATCAATCCAGAGTCCCCGAACTTATCGGACGCTCGCACGGTCCATAAGTGGTTTTCCTTCTGTCCAGCCCAATCGATCAACTCTTCTTCAGTCAGCCTTCGTGTAGAAAGATTCATCTGATTGGTCTTGTTGAGCAGTTGAGCTGCTCGTTGAAGATTGTGCTTAGCGAGTTCTTCAATCCGAACCACCGTATTGAGATCTCGCAGCCATCCATCCAGCGAGCCCACGGTTTCCTTAAGTCTCGTGCGTTCTCGTTCGGAGGCATACATCTGCGTTCTGGTCAGATCTTCGGGACTGATCGAGGGTGTATTGAAGCACCTTAGATTCAGCAAGGTTGACGCATACAGCATCTTGTCTTTCGGCCATTCCGGAACATAGATTTCAGGCAAGGCCTGACGGACGCGATCTCTTTCAACCGGGTTATCGTCGATGAACACAACCGATTGGACGCCAATGTTCAGTTCCTGGACCAGACCCAGAATGTTTTCGGCTTTGTCCTTCCAGTTAATTCTCCAGCCGCAAAAATCGTCCAGGTCAAGGACCATCTCCGGCTGCCTGCGAATCGCCTCCAGGGCCAGCGAACTTTCATTCTTGCTGACAATCCCCAGGAGGACCCCCCGATTCTTGAGATCCTTCAATCTCCCTTGAAAATCGGAAAATGCCTCACCGACGGGATCATGCCCACCCAATTGAAGGTTTTCCCAGCCAACTTCCCCGACGATTCCCCCCCACAATGTATCATCCAGATCGACAATGATCAGCTTCTTGGACTCTCCCTGCAGTCCTCGTAAAGCCGATTTCAGGTCCTGGAGTGCCTCTACATAGACTTCGCTGCCAAAAGCGATCTTTCCCATGTACCAGAGCTTGGGATTGAACGCCTTTCTGCCACCGACAGTTTCGATCCATTTCTGTGCATTCAAGAGGTAAACGTTAGAGGCCTTTCGCAAATTACGAGCCAACCTGAGATTCATTTCCATCAAAGCTCCCGCAATGCCCTCTGGCAAATCAAGCATGCCAAAACCCTGATGATAGGTTGGGAAAACCCAGGAAGCGACAAAGACTGCGCGGACCCGCCTACTGAGATTCAGAAGCAGGGAAGCATATTCATCAACCTCCTCTAAGACCTTGTCCATGGGGGAGGGCACGTACTCCAGGAAAGGTCGAAAAGACGCAATCACATTCTGCGGTTGGGCCCATACCAGGCAATAATCGGGAGGTTCCTCCCAGACTTCTCCATCGCTCTGGATAAGTGTAGGAATCACCTGATTGAAAGGAGGTTCAATCGCTTCGATTCTTGGGGATCTCGTGTCGTTGCCAAGCAGGTTGGCAAAGTTTTGAAGGTTGAAGTCCGATATCAGCAGGACTCGATAGACCAATTCACTCATCTGTGAAGATTCTTGCTCGATCGCTTTGCGCGGACCTCGTTATGGCGGGAGACGAGATCCCCCATGGGCACTCCCGTCCACGCACAACAGTGGCCGGCGAAGCGTGATGGCGCCCTGCGCTTGATCTAGTTTGTTATTTCGCGGAAATGGACATTGATATACTCTGCCAGCTTGCGAACGCTCGTGAAGGGACTCTCATTATGAAAGCCTGGGGTCTGGGTCGTTAAGGAAATGGACGTCCCACTGGCTTCCTCAATTTCTTCTTCGACCGCCACAATGAGATTAATCAGCCCTAAAGAATCAAGTTTGCCCAATTCTCCTGTCAGAATCTCGTCTTCTGCTTTCTCAAGCTTGTTCCTGGGGAGTTGTTGATTGACTTGATCAATCGCACGAAAAATGGCTTCAGTGATTTCGGCGATCTCTAACACTACGGTTGCAATCCTGTTTTCCGAAAAAGTTTACCATCAACCTCAGTCGGTGAATCTCCCATCCCGGGGAGAAGCCCCGGTCCTGACCGGTCAGAGGTTGGCGAAGGCCAGGCGAGCCCGGCGTGGAAAGGACAGGTGGTGAAGCAGCGGCCTGCATTCATCTTGTCGCTCGACTGTGAGGGGTTGTGGGGCTTTCCCGATATCCTGACCGATCAACTCCGTTCCCAATTCACGAATCGTCGTCTCTCCAACTGCTACAGTCGCCTGATCAATCTGCTGGAGGAATACCGGCTCAAAGCGACCTTTGCCTTCGTAGGGGCGTTTACTCTGTTTGAGGACGATCTGCAGCATTGCCATGACTGGTTTGAGAATCTCCCAGAGCGCGGGAAACGTTGGGTACAACCCTTTCTTGATGATGCCGCACGGGGGAGTTTCGATGGTTGGTTGAACCCGGGGGCTTTCGAGACCGTTAAAAGCGCCGGAGTTCACGAAATTGCCTGCCACGGTTTCACTCACCAGGTTCTGAGCCCGGACTCAATCCCCCTGGACGAGTTTTTCTATGAGATGCAAGGCGTGCGCTGGTGGTTACAGGCCAAGGAGCTGCAGACGCTGAGTACCTTCATTGACCCGAGAAACGCAGTAGGCTACGCCCCCCAGTTATCAGAATTCGGATTCAAAGGCTATCGGGACGGGGTCGATTACTCGGTCCCGGGATCGTTGGATCGTTTGCGGGGGTTGGCTCGAGAACTGAATGTCTGGGGAAGATCTCAGCCTCGGCCGGCTCTACACGATCCTATTGTGATTCCTTCCGGCTTTTTTCTGAATTGGCGCTCGGGCGCCCGCGAGTGGGTGCCGGTCGGTGTCACGGTTGCCCGCTGGGAATCGATGTTGAAGCACGCGATGAGAAAAGGGGGAGTCGTTCATCTTTGGAGTCACCCTCATAATTTCGTCACCGGCTCCTACCAGTTCGAACTGCTTGAATCGATTCTAGAGATGGTCAGAAAGTACGTGAGTGCGGGCGACATCGTGAATCTGACGCAGCACGAGTATTGTTCTCAAGTCGGAGAAGGCTAGCGACCCGCGCGATTTCCACCACGGACTGCTAGATCTTTTCCACATCGGCAGCTTCGATTTCACAGGCGACCGACTGCTGGATCAGATCGACGGAAAGGATAAAGGTATATCGATTCTTTTTTTCCAGCAAAAGGCCTTCGACTCCTCGAAGCGGCCCACACAAGATTCGGACTCGATCTCCCTCTTGGATGAAGGGGTGAGGGTTCAACGGAATCTCGTTGAAAACAAGACTCTTGACTGCTTTGATCTGGGCATTGGGAATGCGTTCGGGCACCCCGTTGAAACCAATGATTCGAACAATGGAAGGGACTTTCAATACGTCCAGTCGGCGCGAACCCATGTCGGTGCGCACAAAGAGGTAGCCTGGAAAAAGAGGAAACTGGACGAGCTTTCGCCGGTCCTTCCAGCGGGACAGCCGTTCCTGGAGAGGAAGGAAGCATTCGATCTGGCGAAGCCAGAGTTCCTCTGCGACCACCTTTTCGTGCCTGGCCCGCGTATAGACTGCATACCAGTCCAGCCCCGCCTCTTCCATTTTTTGG
Source organism: Acidobacteriota bacterium (assembly GCA_965205615.1). GTDB lineage: Bacteria > Acidobacteriota > UBA6911 > RPQK01 > CBDAPI01 > CBDAPI01. Next base: position 364,641 of record CBDBHK010000025.1, read on the forward strand.
ATGTTAGCACACGGAGGGAGGACATCCTCGCTGCGGCGCCCCGAGAGCAAACCGATTCTCCCTGCAATTCAGCCTGCGGAATCTGGAATAAAGAATCCTGAACTTGTTACAATCTTGGCTTTTCCGCGAACGGGTGGTGTTTTCTCCGATCACCCCTTCGGTGACCGGGTGGGCTCGAAAGCGCCTTCTGACCTGTCGACAATCATGAAAACGATGCCATCGCTTATTGCTCCCTACGGGGGAACACTGGTCGATCTCAGGCCTTCCAGGGAAGCGGCCCACCAGCACCGGGAACGGGTCAAGGAACTCCCTTCTATCCAGATCAGCGAACGGGCCGCATGCGACCTCGAGTTGATCGCCAACGGGGCCTTCTCTCCCCTGGACCGGTTCATGGGTGAGCAGGACTTCGAGAGTGTCCTGCACTCTATGCGCATGCGAGATGGAACAGTCTTCCCTTTGCCCGTTACGCTGCCCGTTGACCTGCCCCCCGGGATGGGCCTGGACAGTGAGGTTGCCTTGCGCGATTCGAAGAATGAGGCGCTGGCGATCCTGCGAGTCGATGAGATCTATTCCTGGGATCTTTCAGCATACGCCCGGGCTGTCCTGGGCACGGAGGATGTCCGCCACTCGCTGGTCGCCGAGATGCATCGCTGGGGCAAGGTCAACGTCTCGGGAAGGCTGGAAGTCATTCAGGCTCCCACGCGCTACGACTTCAAGGGTCTTCGGCTCAGCCCGGCAGAGGTCAGGGAGAAGCTGGTGGCTCTCGGTAAGGGAAACGTGGTGGCATTCCAGACACGTAATCCGCTCCATCGGGTTCACGAGGAGCTGACCAAGAGAGCCATTCGGGAGCGAGATGCGGTCCTGTTGCTTCACCCGGTTGTCGGTCTGACCAAACCGGGGGACGTGGACCACTACACACGCGTGAGGACCTATCGGGCACTTGCCAGAGACTACTACCGGGACGGTGAGATCCTCCTCGCGCTGCTGCCCCTGGCCATGCGTATGGCCGGACCTAAGGAGGCCCTCTGGCACGCCATTATTCGGCGCAACTTCGGGGCGAACTATCTGATCATTGGTCGGGACCACGCCAGCCCGGGTAAGGATTCCGACGGACGGGCCTACTATCCGCCCTACGCGGCTCAGGAGCTGGTGGAGAAGTTCAGCCAGGAAACTGGAGTCACGTCGATTCCCTTCACCGAGTTCGTTTATCTGCCCGACGAAAACCGCTATGAGGAACGGTCGAGGATTTCAACATCCTCTCGGGCCAGAACAATTTCAGGGACCGAGGTGCGGGAGCGTTTTCTGGGGCGTGGAGAACAGCTACCCGAGTGGTTTACCCGCCCTGAAGTCGCGGAGATCCTGCACCAGAGCTATCCGGCCCGGCACCTGCGAGGGATCTGTGTCTGGTTCACCGGCTTGAGTGGATCCGGAAAATCGACCACCGCGCAGGTTCTGACCACGCTTCTGCTGGAGCACGGGCGGCAGGTGACAGTGCTCGACGGTGATGTGGTGCGGACACACCTCTCGAGGGGTCTGGGGTTCTCCAAAGAAGATCGCGATACCAACATTCGGCGAATCGGCTTTGTCGCGGCCGAACTGGTCAGGCATGAGGGAACGGTTATTTGCGCCGCGGTCAGTCCCTATCGTGCTGCCCGGAATGATGTTCGCAGCATGGTCGGAGAGGGTTTCGTGGAGGTCTTTGTGGATACTCCCCTCAAGATTTGCGAAGAGCGCGATGTCAAGGGCATGTACGCCAAAGCCCGAAGGGGAGAACTTAAGAGCTTTACGGGTATTGATGATCCCTACGAAGAACCGGAAGATCCCGAGATCCGGTTGGAGACAGTCGCAGCCACACCTGAAGGGAACGCCGAAAGGATTGTCTCCTATCTGATCCAGCAGGGGTACCTGTTGCCTGCGGTGGATTCGTCTGGTGAGAACCCCGAGGGCGAGGTCCACCCAGACCAGGGCTCTACGGCATGATCCGCCCTATTCGAGTGGCCGGGCCGGAACTCCACCCACAACCTGGTCTCTGGAGACGTCGGAAACAACGGCCCCACCGGCTCCCACGGCCGACCAGGCGTGCAGCTTTATAGCCGGTCGAACCACCGCCCCCACTCCCAGCATCACTCCTTCTTCGAGGGTCACACGTCCCGCCAGATGTGCACCGGGCGCAAGATGCGCGTAATCCCCGATACGGCAATGGTGATCGACCGAGACGCTCGTGTTCACAATGACGTGCCGGCCAAGCTTGACTTCCGGCTGGATGACGACCCCGGCGAAGACGACAGTTCCGTCACTGACCTCAACGCTATCGTGAACCCAGGAGGCGGGATGGGCGAGGCCGATCCAGGGAAGCGAACCGACCTGCTCCCCGACTTTCTTGCGGTTGAGATTATCACCGACCGCGATCAGGAAACCGTCGCATTCGATGCTCCCGGCTCGAGCGACCGGCCCGTCAATAGTGACTCCGAGAAAAGGTTGTCCCCATCGATTTTCGTCGTCGTCCAGGACCGCGGCGATCTCGTGTCCTGCTGCCTCTAGAGTCGCAGCCACCACAATCGAGTGTCCACCCGCCCCCAGAAGACAAACGCGGGACCTCTCGTTCATGTGAAGGGAAGAGCTCGGAAACGGTCCTGGAGTACAAGAGACCTGGAGAGCAACGCCATCAGATCCAAGTGTAGGTCCGATCTTCCGGCTGTCAAGTTCCGGGCCATCAGGGTCGGGAGAAGAGAGAAAGATTCACTGCCGCACCACCCGGCCGGCCAGGCCTGGGAACCGGCCCTGAGCCTTGCCTGTCTTCAAGTTCGAGATATTCCTGCAGGGGCTTGCATCGACGGCACACGACACGTATAAACTGACCCCTGGTGTGGGGGGCGCCAGGGGAGAATCGGTTATGGCAAAGACGGCGCTCATTACGGGGATCACGGGCCAGGACGGTTCCTATCTGGCCGAGTTGCTGTTGGAAAAAGGATACCGCGTGGTGGGAATGGTGCGTCGATCGAGCACCGAAAACGTGGAGTGAATCGGCCACCTGCGGAACCAGTTGGAACTGCAGCCGGGCGACCTCCTGGACCAGCTCTCGCTCATCAGACTGATCGAATCGGCGGAGCCCGACGAGGTTTACAATCTTGCCGCCCAGTCGTTTGTCCCGACTTCGTGGCAGCAGCCGGTTCTCACTTCAGAGTTCACTGCACTCGGCGTGACCCGCCTTCTGGAGGCGATCCGCCTGGTCAATCCGAGAATCCGTTTCTACCAGGCCTCGAGCAGCGAGATGTTTGGCAAGGTTCGGGAGAGCCCCCAGAATGAGCTGACACCGTTCTATCCTCGAAGCCCTTACGGCGTTGCCAAGGTCTACGGTCACTTCGTCACCGTGAACTATCGAGAGAGCTACGGCTTGTTTGCCTGTTCAGGAATCCTCTTCAACCACGAATCACCGCGTAGAGGGTTGGAATTTGTTACTCGGAAGGTGGCGTACAACGCGGCCAGGATCAAGCAGGGAGTGGCCACGGAGCTGGTGCTGGGCAACCTTGATTCTTCCCGTGACTGGGGTTTTGCAGGGGACTATGTAAAAGCCATGTGGATGATGTTGCAGGCTGAAAGCCCGGGCGACTTTGTGATTGGTACGGGGCATGCTCACTCCGTTCGCCAGCTCGTGGAAATCGCGTTCGAGTATGCGGGCCTCGACTGGCAGGATCACGTCACGACCAGCCGGTCGCTGTACAGGCCGGCAGAGGTGGATCACCTGGTGGCTGACGCCTCCAGGGCGAGAGAGGAGTTATCCTGGAGTCCGAAAGTGGACTTTGAAACCCTGGTCCGCATGATGGTGGATGCCGACCTTGAACGGCTGGCCGCTGAAAAGGGGTGAGAGGAGACGAAGTGTATGCCGGAAGGTTCTCCCCGCGACCTGCTCAGACACAGAACGATCGAGAGAATTGAAGACCGTTCGGCCCGGATCTCGGTTGTGGGGCTCGGTTACGTGGGGTTGCCTCTGGCTGCCAGTTTTGTGGAGGCGGGCTTCTCGGTGGTTGGAATCGACACGGACCGGGAGAAAGTGGAGGACCTGCGGAAGGGCGTTTCACATGTTCCGGATGTTCCTTCCAGTCGACTTCGCGAACTCCCCGGGGAAAAGTTCGAGTTTCAGTCTACTTACGAGTTGGTCGGTGAATGTGATGCGGTCATTATTTGCGTTCCGACACCACTGGGCAAGACACGGGACCCCGACCTCAGTTGCCTGATTCAAGCCAGCGAATCCGTCACCAGGTTTCTGAAGACGGGAATGCTGGTGGCCCTGGAGTCCACCACCTATCCGGGAACAACGGAGGAGCTGGTTCAGCCCATCCTGGAGTCCGGCGGTTTGAGCGCGACAAGAGACTTCTTTCTGGCGTTTTCCCCCGAGAGAATCGACCCGGGCCGGTCCGACTTCACTTTGACCAACACGCCGAAAGTGGTCGGTGGCGTCACGCCTGACGGGCTGGACACGGCCGCCTTTCTGTACGGCCAAATCGTCGCGAAGGTCGTGAGAGTCTCATCCACACGAGCCGCGGAAATGGTCAAGCTGCTCGAGAACACCTTCCGCGCCGTGAACATCGCCCTGGTCAATGAGATCGCGATTATGTGCGACAAGCTGGACCTCGACGTGTGGGAGGTGGTTGAAGCAGCGGCCACCAAGCCCTACGGATTCATGCTGTTCACTCCAGGTCCGGGTGTGGGAGGACACTGCATCCCCCTGGATCCTCACTACCTGTCCTGGAAGCTGAAAACCCTGAATTACAACGCGCGCTTCATCCAGTTGGCCGGCGAGATCAATTCCCAGATGCCGGAGTACTGGGCGGCCAAGATTCAGGATGCCCTGAACGATCGGGGTCAATCTGTGAAGGGCAGCCGGATCCTCCTTCTCGGGGTGGCCTACAAGAAAGATGTCGATGACGTTCGGGAATCACCCGCTCTGGATATACTGGAACTCCTTCGTCAGAAGGGTGCTGAGCTGGCCTACTTTGATCCGCATGTCTCCAGTCTTCACTTCAACGGCCTGGAACTGCAGTGTGAACCGGACCTGAGCGCCGCATTGAAACGCGCAGACTGCACGGTGGTCGTAACCGATCACACGTCCTTCGACTGGAAAGAGGTCAAGCGGTCCAGCCGCTTGATCGTAGACACCCGTCACGTGGATGACCTCTGTGGAGATGAGGATGGCTAGATATCTGGTGACGGGAGCGGCTGGATTTGTCGGCTGCAGGGTTGCCGGGTTGCTGCTGGAGGGTGGTCACCAGGTCATCGGCCTGGACAACCTCAACAACGCTTACGACGTTCGTCTCAAGAACTGGAGACTGGAGCAGCTGAAAAGCCGGCCGGGATGGGTTTTCTACGAAGCGGATATTTGTGACCGGGAGGCACTGGCGACCCTTCTGGATAGTCAGCCCAAGGTAGAAGCGATCATCAATCTGGCGGCCCGGGCGGGTGTCCGGCAGTCCGTGGATGCCCCCTGGATTTACTTCGAAACGAATTGCATGGGGACCCTGAACCTGCTCGATCAGTGTGTTGGCCGGGGAATCGAAAAGCTGGTTCAGGCTTCCACGTCGAGTGTGTATGGCGACAGTCCGGCCCAGCCTTTTCACGAGGAACTGTCCAGCGACAGCGTGCTGTCGCCTTATGCAGCCTCGAAGAAGGCTGCGGAGGTTCTGTGCCACAGCTATCACCATCTTTATGGCCTCGATATCACGGTTCTGCGCTACTTCACGGTCTATGGTCCGGCCGGCCGGCCGGACATGAGCCTGCTGCGTTTCGTCCGCTGGATCAGCGAGGGCGAGCCGGTGAGAGTCTTCGGGGATGGTCGGCAGTCGCGCGACTTCACGTACATCGACGACATCGGCCGGGGAACACTGGCCGCCCTGAAGAGCGTTGGATGGGAGATTGTCAACCTGGGCTCGGATCGCCCGGTCGATCTTCTCAGTGTAATCGGGCTGGTGGAAACCGAAGTCGGGAAGGAGGCGACTCTCCAGCATGAACCGCGGCATTCTTCCGATGTCTCGAAGACCTGGGCGGACATCTCCAAGGCTCGAAAGGTTTTGAACTGGCGGCCTGAGACATCAATTGATCAGGGCGTTCACAATCTGGTCGAGTGGTATCGAGCCAATCGTGCCTGGGCTCGACTGATCGAGTTGTAGGAGAGAAAAGTCCCATTTTTATCCGGTTCGCGAGAGGGAATGACGGACCAGAAGACGGCGCTCATTACCGGCATTCATGGCCAGGATGGGTTTTATCTGTCGCGGCTGCTGGTGGAGAAAAACTATCGCGTTGTGGGGGTCGGGCGAGGCGCCCGAGCTCTGAACTGGCCTCACGCCTGTCGCATCGAATACAGGTGTAGCGACCTGCATGATCTCGTACAGTTGATCCAGCTGCTTCGAGAGCTGAAACCGTCGGAGGTGTACAACCTCGCTGCCCAGTCGTTGGTGCCTCTTTCCTGGGAACAGCTCATCGGCACCTTCCAGGCGAATGGGCTGTCGGTGATCTATCTGCTCGAGGCGATTCGAATAGCCGACCCCGAAATTCGATTCTTTCAGGCATCCAGTGCTCTGATGTTCGGGGGACATCGCAGCGAGCCCTGCAGCGAGCAGAGCCTTTTTCGTCCCCGCGATCCCTATGCCTCCAGCAAACTCTTTGCCCATATGATGACCGTAGATTATCGTGAGGGTCAGGGGCTTTTTGCCAGCTGCGGAATTCTGTTCAATCACGAATCTCCGTTGCGTCCTCCGTCCTTTGTGTCCAGGAAAATCACCTCGGCGGTGGCCAGAATCAAGCAGGGAAAGCAGGACAAGCTGAAGCTCGGAAACATGGAAGCCGTAAGAGACTGGGGTTACGCGGGGGACTTTGTGCACGGTATGTGGTTGAGTCTGCAGGCAGACAAACCATCCGACTACGTTTTTTGTACGGGAGAGCCCCACAGTGTGGAGGATTTTGTCCGACTGGCTTTCGAGGTCGTCGGTTTGGATTGGAGAGACTACGTGGCCGGAGAGAAACTCTTACGTCGATGTGAAGAACCAGACATTCTGTTGGGGACTCCAGCAAAAGCTCAGGAAGTTCTGGGGTGGAAGCGCAAGACAGGATTCCCCAGACTCGTTGAAAGAATGGTTCTGTCGGAGTTCGGAAAGCAAACCGAATCGGCTGAGAGAGGATAGATGCACATTCTCTTTATACCATCATGGTACTCAACACCTGAGAATCCCATAGCGGGCTGTTTCTTCAAAGATCAGGCGGTGGCTCTCTCCAGAGCGGGTCACAAAGTTGGCGTGCTCGTTGCGCCACAGCTCAGGTCGCTTTCGCAACTGCACAGGGCTCGTCGGCCTTCGGACTTTTCCACCAGGAGATCCTTTGAGTCTGAGGGCGGCGTGTGGACATCCAAGACCTCCCAGTGGGGCTGGTTTCCCGGTCCAGTTGCGCCCAAACTAAAAGCGCGCTGGATATCATTTCTGGCCCGAGACTCGATTCAATCCTATCTCGCTGAGGAGGGTCCGCCCGATGTCATCCACGCCCACTGCGTGCTCTACGGGGGTATGCTCGCCGCCCAGATCAAGGCTTCTCTCGAAATCCCTGCCGTATTGACGGAGCATTCCACCGCCTACTTTGCGAGGTTGATTCGGAAGCGGGACCTTCCGTTGATCAAATCGGTGCTGCTCTCGATGGATCGGCTGTTGGCGCTCGGACCGTCTCTCAGGTCTTCGCTGCGCGAGATTCTCCCCGAACTCGAAGTGGGGGTACTCGGGGAGATGGTGGACACCGATTTTTTCAGGCCCTCCGAGATTTCGAAGGCTGACGATCATTTCCTCCTGGCTGCGGTTGGTGTGTTGTTGAAGCGCAAAGGGATGGACCGACTTTTGCAGGCTTTTTCGAAAGCTTTCCCGGGCCGGCAGAAAGTCAGGCTGGTGATTGGAGGGAATGGTCCCGAGCGTTGCCGACTGCAGGAGCTCGCCGGTGAGTTGGGTCTACGGGAACGTGTCAGTTTTCCGGGTCTGATGAAACGAGAGCAGGTGCGTGAATTGTTTCAACAGGCTCACGTCGTCGTATCTGCGAGCAACACCGAGACATTTGGAGTGACACTCATTGAAGCCATGGCCTGTGGTACTCCGGTCGTCGCGACTCGTTCGGGAGGCCCTGAGTTCTTTGTCAACGAACGAAATGGCGTGGTCGCGGAAAGCGGAGTCAAGGAACTGGCGGAGGCGCTGATCCAGGTGCGTTCCAGACTCGATTCCTATGATGCCGCCAGGATTCGCACGGAGTGTAAAGATCGTTTTAGCGAGCCGGCGATTTGTGGCCGGCTCGAGACCGTTTACCGGGAGGTTATTGAAGAAAGTGGATCAGCGGCGAAAGGCTCGAATTGAATGGATCGAGAACCGGCGTCCCTGTCCGCCCGATTTCGACCACGGGCCACTGGAGAGATCCCGGTCGTCCTGTGGCCGTGACAATGGTCAGGTCGCAGTGTGACGTCTTGCTCGGGGACCGGCAGAAAGATCGCACGGAGCTCGGATGGGGGCCCGAAGTCCGGGTTTCCCGAACTTGTAGAGATGATGGTGCAATCGAATCTAGAGCGTTTTGCTCACTAACCAGGAGAATCGAAGCTGTGCACATTCTGGTCATTCCGTCCTGGTACTCCACCCCCGAGAATCCAGTGGCGGGTTGCTTCTTCAAGGAACAGGCCCTTGCCCTTGCCAGGGCGGGACACAAGGTTGGAATGCTGGTGGCGCCCCGACTCAAGCCGGTTTACCAGGTTTGGAAGGCCCGGCATTTCGCTGACTTTCGGACAAAGCGATCCTATCGCCAGGAAGATGGACTCTGGACGTTCCGGACTTCACAGTGGAGCTGGTTCCCTGGTCCGATCTCCCCCTCGCTGAAGTCCCGCTGGACGTTGTTTCTCGCGAGAGAGGCCATTGAATCGTATCTCCGGCAGGAGGGCAGACCCGACATTGTTCACGCTCACGGTGCGCTGTCCGCGGGTCTGCTGGGGGCCCGGATGAAAGAGTCTCCCGGCACCCCTACGGTCCTGACGGAACACTCGAGCGCTTACCTGGCCGATTTGATCCGAAGGAGAGAGTTGCCCTTGATCAAGACGGTCTTGAGGTCGATGGATCGGGTTTTGGCGGTGGGTCCTGCTCTTGCGTCTGCTCTTCAGAGAATTCTCCCGGGGCTGAAAGTTGAGGTTGTTGGAAACATCGTGGATACTGATTTCTTCAGGCCATCTGGAGTTTCGAAGGCCAGCGATCATTTCCTCCTGGTCGCGCAGGCCGTTTTGACGAGGCGCAAGAGGCTGGACCGGCTCCTGGAAGCTTTTTCGAAAGCTTTCTCGGGCCGGCAGAAGGTGAGGTTGATCATTGGAGGTGACGGTCCCGAGCGGCGTCGATTGCAGGAACTGACTGCTGAACTGGGTTTAAGCAAACAGGTCAGTTTTCCCGGTCTGATTAGCCGAGAGAAAGTCCGTGAATTGTTTCAGCGGGCTCACGTCGTCGTATCGTCGAGCGATACCGAGACCTTCGGGGTCACGCTCATTGAGGCCATGGCCTGCGGTACTCCAGTCGTTGCAACTCGCTCGGGCGGTCCTGAGTCCTTTGTCAACGCGCGAAATGGAGTGATCGTGGAGAAAGGAGTTCGGGAACTGGCTGAGGCACTGATCCGGGTGCGTTCCGGATACGCTTCCTATGACCCGTCCAGGATTCGCGGGGAGTGCAAAGATCGATTCAGCGAGCCGGCGATTTGTGGCCAACTCGCGACCATCTACCGAGAGGTTATCAAAGAAGGCGGATCCCCGACGGCCGGCAGGTCGGACAGAATGGATCGACAATCGGCGCCTCTCTGAAACCTGTTCCGGACCTTACCATGGCGCTTGAATCAGTAGCACCCAAACAGGAGCTGAAGGGTGGATCGAGTTAAGAACCTGGTCAAGGAAATCCCGATTCTCAACAGGCTTGCCAGCAAAGTCCACAAGAAGCTGAAGGTGGTGCAGTTTTCCGGGTCAGAGGAATACTGGATCCGGCGTTATCAAAACAAGGTGGGATCCGGGCGCGGTTCTTATGGTGGGCTTTCAGACTTTAAGAGTGGCGTGATCAATCGTTTTGTGAGAGATCATGATGTCACTTCGGTCATTGAGTATGGGTGTGGTGATGGGAATCAGTTGAGATCAGCGACTTACCGGAGCTACGTGGGGTTTGACGTCAGTCCCGCAACGTTGTCCCAATGTAAAGGAGCTTTCTCGCGGGATAGGACGAAGCGATTCGAGTTGATGAGCGACTACAAAGAAGAAGTGGCCGACCTAACTCTGTCTTTGGATGTCGTCTATCACCTGGTTGAAGATGACGTGTTTGAAAGATACATGAGCAGGCTGTTTGGGTCCTCCACCTACTTTGTCATCGTGTATTCAAGCAACCAGAATGAGCAGGTTGAAACAGGGGCGCCGTATATCAGGCACCGAAAGTTTACCGAATGGGTTGAGGAGAATATCAGCGGTTGGAGGCTGATGGAACGTATCCCCAATGAAAATCCATACACCGGTGATTTCGAGCAAGGGTCCTATGCAGATTTCTACGTTTACCAAAAGGCCTGAAGGTCGAGGGCCGCTCATCCACCACCGATTCAAGCATTACAGTCCACTAAGATCCTGGTCGTCCTGTGGCGCATCGCCGCCATAACTGGAGATCCTGCCTCGTCAGCAACCAGGTTCGGTGCTCTTTCACTCCGGCAATCCGCGAGTAAGCACGAACCTTGACAATAGCCACGAGGGTATAGGAGAGAGTTGTGGCAACCGCCGCGCCATAGACCCCGTAACGTGGGATGAGAAGCAGGTTTGCGCCAACATTCACGGCCACAGCCCAGGCCGCATGGGTGGTATTGACCCAGGGCTGACCTCGACCGCCGATGTCGCTGGCAAGAACTCGAGCCATGCTGATCAGGACAATCCCGGGCAGGAGCAGGCGTAAAACATCCCCGGCTGTCTCGTATTCACTGCCAAAGCCAAGCGAAATCAGCCAGTTTGCTCCCAGGGAAACAGGGACCGCCCCGATCAAAGTGAGCCACAAAATGTTTCTTGATATTCGGGTCGTGAGTTCGCGCACTTGTTCCTGGTGGGTCCGTATTGACGCCACACGAGGAAAAAGAACAGTCGATGTCACTGAGGAGATCAACCAAAGCCTTTCGGCCAGTCCAACTGCGACGTGGTAAACACCGAGCGCGGCCGGTCCGACCAGTGCATTGACGAGGAATTTGTCAAGCCTGAGGTTGAGAAAGCTCAGAATATTGCCAGCATGAGACTTCAACCCATAGCTGATCAGTCCCAGTGCCGGGTGCCGGGACTGGGAGGCGATTGAGGACGGGGCCGGGCCGCCCAGACCTCTCCTGATGCCGAAAACGGCAACGAGCAACGCTCCCAGTTCGCTCAAAAGAAGGGCCAGAAGGGCCGACCAGATCCCAAGCTGGAGCGTGAGAGCCAGCACTGTGACAAGAGCCGCCTCGATTAAACTGGCCGTGACAATGGTTTTGTTGTAACAGTAGAAGTCCTGTAAACCTTTCAGTACTGCCTGCGCCCACAGAAACATCATTTTCTCGAGAATCAGGAAACCGGCGAGAAAAAGGAGTTCGGGGGCTGTGCCGCTGAACAGAGAGGGCAGAAGCATGACCAGTGTCCAGCCGACTAGAACCGCCAGAATGCCCAGCAGGGCGCTTATCAAAGAGCTGATTCTTACGACCTGGGGCGTGGATTGGTCCTGTCTGGCGACGTAATAGGTCGTGGCGGCGCCGAGACTCAGACTCGCAAGGTTGACGGTGGTGTTCACGAAGACCAGATACAGGGCATAGAGGCCAAAGCTTTCAATTCCAAGAGACCTCGCTAGCCCGGATTATGCAAGAACCGTAGTTCGGTGTTGAAAAACGACTCGAGAAGTGGCCCAACTCGGAAGCGGGCAGGTGTGACAGGCGGATTTGCGAAGGATATGGGTTGGCGAGGCGTTTGAGTGGTTTGGGGAGTGAATTTCAGACAGATCTGGGCCTGGATGAGTGTCGGAAGCGGTTTTTCGGGGGAGCTGGGAAAAGCTAACTGGAGTTGAGGCGACTCAAGACGAGGTGGAAGAGGGGTTGTTCGGGAAAGGCTGAGGAAAGATGGACCCAGATGCGTCGAGTGGTTTGTCGGATCCGGGCCCCAATCTTGAGGACCCGACGACGTAAGGTTTCGATTTCGAGCTTGTGCCAGGGGGTTCCGTGAAGATAGTCGCGCAGGCGAACGAACATCTGGTAAGCCAGTGCATGCAGGAGGAGTCGAAACTGATTGGCCAGGAATCGATGACAGCTGAGTCGGTCCATGCTCAGATGATTCTTGAAGGCCTTGATGAAGTTCTCGGTCTGCCCTCGGTTTGTGTAGTGGTCATAAAGTGATTGGGAGCAGAGATCGTCCCGGTTGGTAACTACAAAGCGACGATTGATCCCACGCTGATCGACCTCCACTTTGACAATGACGCGACGGGATCGATCCCAGCTGTGGGCTCGATAAAGAAACTCGTCAAACTGACGCTGTTTTTCCTCCAGCTCAAGGAACCTTTCCCGAGTCGAATCCAGCAGGGGCTCGACCACTCGCTGCAGGCGAGGGTTTCGGCTTAACCCGATGACATATTGGAGTTTATTCTCTTCACATTCACAGAACTCGTAGAGCCGAGGCGTGGCAAAGCCGCTGTCGGCCCGAATCTCAATCTCGACATCCGTCCCCACTGCTTGTCGGATGGCCTCCACGACTCGCTTCAGAATGGGCACGATGTGAGAGGCAGCCCCCTTGTTGCCAGGTCTCAACAGGGCACAGACCAGGTCTCCCGTGTCGGCATCGAAGATCAGCAAAGGATGCAAAATGTGGTTTCGGTAATACCCGTGGTAGAAGGAGAACTCCTGTTGGCCGTGAGTGTGGTCGTCGGTACTGTCCAGATCCAGGATGATCTTGCTGGGACGTCTCTTCTTCAGGGAGCGCACATAACGGCCTAGTGTGCTGTCCGAGAAATTCCTGTTGTTAACATTGATCGATGGATCTTTGAGCTCTTTCGACCTTGTCTAAGATCGAAGTAGCGTTGGCCCGCCACTTAAAGGGCTTGGCCAGGTGTTGGTTATGCACTCGAATATATCTTCGTATTTCGTTCCTCAACTCTTGAACACTAGTGAAAGAGTTGCGGTAAAGGGAACGCCGCTCAAGCTGTGAAAACCAGGTTTCGACAGCGTTTAACCAGGAAGCACTGGTAGGAGTAAAGTGGAGATGAAAACGTGGGCGTCGTAGGAACCAGTTTCGGATTTTCTGGGTCTTGTGAGTGCTCGAGTTATCGAGAATGAGGTGAACGTCCAGATCTGGATGGACGACTTGCTCGATCTGACGTAAGAAGGCTAAAAACTCTATGGCCCGATGCCGTTTCGTGATTCGGCCCATTACTTCACCGGTGGCCACGTCGAAGGCGGCAAACAGACTGGCCGTCCCGTGGCGTTTGTAATCGTGGGTTCTGCGTTGGACCTGCCCGGGTTTGAGCTGAAGCATGGGCTGGGTTCGGTCCAGAGCCTGAATCTGAGTTTTTTCGTCTACAGACAAAACCAAAGCGTTGTCGGGCGGGTCCATGTACAGGCCCACCACGTCGATCACCTTCTCGGCGAAATCAGGATCGTTGCTGATCTTGAAAGAGCGAATCCGGTGGGGCTTAAGATCTGCGGCTTTCCAGATTTCAGTCACCTGATGTTTGCTGACTTGGGCATACTCTGCCATGAGGCGCAGGCTCCAATGAGTCGATTCCCTGGGGATGGTCTGCACGGTGGCCTTGAGAATTTTTCGTACCTTCGCTGGCGATAGTCGCCGTGGTCGACCCGAACGGGGCTGATCCTCCAACCCTGATAGCCCCACCTCAAGGTAGCGCTTTCGCCACTTCTGTATGCTGCCCAGGCGCTTGGACAGCCTTTGGGAGACCTCAATTGCTGTGAGTCCGTCCCCGCACAGTAAGATCATCTGGGCTCGCTCGGCGAGGATTCTTTTGGTGTTGGAGGCCCGCAGCCAGGACTGTAGAATTGCTTTGTGTTGTTGGGGTAGATCGAGTCGAATATGTGGTCTTGCCATGCCCAAGGATAGAAAAGTACCCTGACTATTAACTACAAGAACTTTCCGGACAGTACACTAGCAGCCACCGGCTCAGACGCATCAGATCCTTCTTGGTGACGGAGTTCTCCAGGCGGGAGAAAGTCGGCTGGGTGGCCAAATCGGGATCGCTCTCTGGCAACTGATCACAGACTGTCTTGAGCATCGGATCCGAGCGCAGCGTATCGGCGTCGTTACAGTCTTCGTAGCCGGCCACGATCTGCAAGACTCGTTGTCGGATCAACTTCAACAGGTCATGACGAATGTAGCGTTGGTCTCGACTTTCCGAAATACAGGAACTGAAGCCCTCGCACAATCGATGTTGACGATCCAGCGATCCAAACAACAACCATCCTGCGTCGGAAGTGAGGCTCCCCCCATCAAAACGAGCCGTGATGTTTCTGTGGCTATGAAATGGCAGGGTATTCTGGCAGACTGTTTTTGACATTGCCGTAGCTCCTGTTTAGGGTCTTTGTTTCTCTAAACCCTTTTATATCAGAGAGCTACGGCCTTTTTTCTGGGCCCACATCTCACTTGAATTTAGATCTCTTGCATAATCCGGGCTAGAACAATGGCAGTCAGCACTCCGAGGCAGAGACGCCCCAGGCTTCCCAGCAGCGTCAGTTTGGAGTCAGCCATGAAGCTGTTCGGTGTGCGGTAACCCTGCTCTTCAGGTGTTGTCACGGTAGGCTCCTGGTGCCTGCACGCCTGGTCAGAGCTTGGAAAAAGGCGTCCCGGCGACCCGCAGGAACCGCCAGGTAGTTCACATCTTCCAGTGTCGGGCGGGTCGTCGGCTTGATCTGCGTGATCTCCTGGAGCCCCTCCGGTTGGATCTGAAAAAGCCGGTAGGAGAGCCTGGACAATAAATCCTCCATCGTTCTCGTGCGCGCCGTCCTGAACCGAACCGTTTGTTCGTCGAGATCCCGCCCGTCAATCGTGTCGGCGTCGGCCGGGTCACGGTACAGGTTGAAATTCAGCACCTCGAAAATCAGGAACGGTCGAATTGTGGAGAGGGTTTTCTCAAAGCCCCTGATCACTTCCAGTTCACCTCCCTCGACGTCGATCTTAATGACCGAGATAGCGTCAATTCCCATCGCCGCGACGACCTCATCTCCTGCAAGAGTCACCGTATACTTGGTCGAGTCGTAAGAGGAGGCCGGCCGAAAATTGTGAATCAGACTGGCGGCGGGACAGACACTGGCCCCCTTGTCTCTTCTGCTCAGGAACATCTCGCTGATCTGCCGTTTCTCCGATAAAGCGATGGGCAGAATGTGGCAGTTCGAGAGGGAGTTTGCCTGGATGAAGTCTTCGACACTGTGGCAGACGGCAACATGGGGCTCAAAGCCCAGGTACAGGCATTCCGGTGCCACCGACAGGACTGTTTTCAGTGTCTGGCCCAGATTCGCCCCGACGTCGATGAATGCTCCCGGCGCTGCCCTCAGGGCCGCAGCGCAGAGATCGTGCAGCCACGGTTCGAACTCCCCGGTTTGGGCTCCAAAGGTGGAGGCGAAAGGGTTCGGGAAGATTCGGCTCACCCGCAGTCGTTGTTGCCCAACTTGAACGGTCCGATTCAGAAAGATTTCAGGAAGGAAGCGCTTGGACAGGTGTCGCAAGGTTCTTTTCAGACGAAGGGGGATATGTTTCAGGGGTCCAGGCAGGGCCATAAACGGCTAACCAAAGCGACGCAATCGAACACGGACTGCTAGTGGTCCCGAGCGCGTTCTAGATTCTGGATCAGGGTCTCGACACACAGTTCGGCGGCGTGACCTGTCCCATAGACGGAAGATCTAGCCGTTTTCGGGTGAAAGGACCTTGCCAGGTCCAGAATTCGTTCCTTTTTCGTGCCGGCCAGAACGTTCCAACCTTCTTCCACTGTTTCGACCCATTCGGTTTCCGACCTCAGGGTGATGCAGGGTACCCCAAAGAAGAAGGCTTCCTTCTGCATCCCCCCTGAATCCGTGAGAATCAACGAAGCTTGTTGTTCAAGACACAGCATGTCCAGGTATCCGGTGGGTTCGATCGCGAGTAAGCCTTCTTGCGGAAGTTCGAAGGCGAGACTTCCAAGCCTTTCTCCGGTCCGTGGATGAACCGGGAAAACGACCGGCATCTCAATTTCCGAGAGCGCCTCGATCAGAACCCGTAAACGTTCCGGATCATCTGTGTTACCCGGTCGATGGATCGTTGCCAGGGCGTACTTCTTCCCGTTCAGCTTCAGCCGGTTGAGAATCGAGGACCGCTCCCGGGCAAATACGGAAAACTGAAGCACGGCATCGTAGGTCAGGTCGCCGACCAGGTGAACGCCCCGGGTGATGCCCTCTCGGGCCAGGTTCGTTACGGCGGTCTGGCTGGGGCAGAAGAGCAGTTCAGAGCAATGGTCGGTTAGAACGCGGTTGTGTTCCTCGGGAATAGATCGGTTGAATGACCTCAGGCCGGCTTCCACGTGGGCAATCGGCAGCTGCATCTTGCAGGCGGCCAGTGCAGCGGCAAGCGTCGAGTTGGTGTCCCCAAAGACGATGACCAGATCCGGTTTCTGCTCCAGGATCTCCTCTTCAAGGCCGATGAGCATCTGGCCCGTCTGATAGGCGTGGGTCCCGGATCCGACGTTGAGGTTGACGTCTGGACTCGGGATCTCCAGCTCGTCGAAAAAGATGCGGGACATTTCCAGGTCATAGTGTTGTCCGGTGTGCACGAGGTACTCGCGGACACCTGCCTTTCGAAGAGCACGGCTGACTGGAGCCGCCTTAATGAACTGGGGCCGGGCGCCCACCACACTGAGGACCTTCACAATGCAATCCCA
Organism: Acidobacteriota bacterium; assembly: GCA_965205615.1. Taxonomy (GTDB): domain Bacteria; phylum Acidobacteriota; class UBA6911; order RPQK01; family CBDAPI01; genus CBDAPI01. Next base: position 381,563 of record CBDBHK010000025.1, read on the forward strand.
AAGCGAGCCCATGCCGTATTCTCCGGCCCCGGTTTCCAGCTACCGGTTCCATCCCACATTCAGACGTCCGCCCCGGTCGGAATGAGCGAGTCCAGGATTTCGGCCAGCTGCCCGGCCTGGAACGGTCTGGTGTACTCCTGCAGATCGTTACCTTTCACCCCTCTCCAGCTCCGGCTCCCCTTTTCCCATAGCGACCACTGATCACGAATCCAGGCCTCGAGACGGTCTTCTTCCGCCGGACCCACGACCATTCCCAGTTGCTGAGTCTCCATAATCGAGGCCAGGGAGCCTCCCGGCTGAGTGAGGGCAAGGATGGGCCTGCGGCACCCCATGTAATCGAAGATCTTGCTGGTGAGCGTATCGTCCGCCTTGTGGGTCACGACCAGAAGAAGGAAGCTCTGCAGGAGCCTGGGAATGAGATCTTCGTAGGACAGAAGTCCGTGCCACCGCGAGTTGTTGCGCAGCCCGTGACGTTGAATCATGCCCTTGATCACCTCTTCCTGAGGGCCGAAAAAATCGAGTGTGACCCTGGACAGATCGATCTCGCCACGCCGGGCCAGTCGCGCGATGACCCTGAAGAGCGGCTCTGGATCTCTCTGGCCCGAATAGAAGGACCCCGCGTGAGTGATCGAAAAGAAGGGGAAGCCGGCCCCTGAATCGATCTCTGGGAAGTCGGCTGGATCGAATCCATTGTGAATGGCGAAGGTGCTTTGAGTGCCATGTTCGTCTTCGAATTTCCGGCGATAGTGGTCCGAAATCGTCACCAGGGCGTCGCACTGGCTGCAGATTCGGAGTTCCAGCCGGCGCTCGAGTTTGCGGCGCCAGGCGGGCGGTTTCCGGGATTTGGAAAACGCCCAGAAGTCCCGGAAGTCGGCGACCCAGGGCAGACCGGTCAGCTGCTTGAGCTGCATGGCCACCCGATGGTTTGTTATGCAGGGAGAAGACGAGTAGATGGCTGCAGGCCCGTTCCTGCAACCTGCCAGGAATTCTTGAGCCTTCCGCACCGCAGGGCGCCGCCAGAGCCAGTCGCGATCGGGAAAGACGAGGCTTGAATACCAGCGCTGCAGCCGGTCTCGAACGCCTCCAGAATGACTGGATTTCACATTCTGCGGGGTTTTGCGACCGGAACCGGCCAGTGTCTTGACGGGGTCAAATTCTCTGGCCCGCAGCACTCTTGATGCCACCTGTTCGAAGGAGCCGTGATCCAGGGGGCGACCCGAGTATCCGTCTTCAACCGTTAACACAATCGGTTCCCAACCAAACTCGGGAAGGTACTTGGCGAATTTAGCAACACGAATCGACCCGGGCACGTTCATGGGTGGGAAAGCGTAACTTACGATGAGCACTTGCCGCGGGGTGCTCCGACCCGCCTTGGAGTTCGGCTCAGGCATGATCGGGCAGACTTTTTTCTCGCTCCAGTCGAGACAGACCACTGTTCCAGGGGATATTTCGTGGTATCTCCAGCTGGTTTGGGGGCACAGCATGATGCCTTCGCCGTCCGGCTCAGAGAGCCTGTAGCCGTGACGGCTCATCCACCCTTTTCGAACCGCAGGAACCCCAACGACCAGCGCATAGTCGGGGATATCGTCCCGGACGACCGCCCCGGCTCCCACAAAAGCATAGCGGCCAATGGTATGCCCACACACGATCGTGGCGTTGGCGCCAACCGTGGCGCCCTTCCTCAAAACCGTCTCCCGGAACTCTTCGCGGCGCACGACTTCCGATCGGGGGTTGACGACGTTGGTAAAGACGCAGGAAGGGCCGCAAAACACGTCGTCTTCCAGGCGGACTCCGGTATAGAGTGAGACATTGTTCTGAATCTTGACGTTATTTCCAACGACCACCCCGCTGGCGACGAAAACGTTCTGTCCCAGGCTGCAGTTCTCTCCAATTCTGCAATCTTTCATAACATGGCAGAAATGCCAGATCTTCGTTCCGTCACCAATCTCACAGGGTTCGTCGACGACAGCCGTAGGATGAACAAGAACTCGCTCTCTCAATTCGGAGACATCCCTTCAGATTGGTTGCCTTTTGCTCCCTGAGTGAATTCTCCAATCGTTTCCACGACTTCGCTGATCATCGCCTCGCTCAGCTCCGGGTAAATGGGCAGTGCCAGACTCTGCTTCGATGCCCGCTCGCTATTCGGGAAATCGCCTGGTCGGTGACCCAGGTCGGCGAAGCAGTCCTGAAGGTGCAGAGGCAGTGGATAGTAAACTTCGGACCCGATATCGTGGGACCGCAGAAAGCGATGAAGCTGATCACGTCCCGAGTTGATACGAATCACGAATTGATTGTAGACATGTCGTTTGGAAGGTGATTCGGACGGCAGAATGAGTTCGAATCGATTGGGCCCCGAAGAGAGGATCCGGCTGCCGGAGCTTTCGAAGTAGCGGTGTCGCTCAAACAGCATTCTGTAGATCCGGGCGTTCCGTTTCCTTGCTTCCGTCCATGGCTCGAGATATTGGAGCTTTACATTGAGAATCGCAGCCTGAAGTGCGTCCAGGCGGAAGTTGCCGCCCACCACCCGATTGACATACTTCGGTTGAAAACCGTGATTCCGATAGAGTCTGAGCCGGGCGGCGAATTCTTCGTCCCTGGTAACGACCATGCCCCCGTCGCCAAAGCCCCCCAGGTTTTTCGAGGGAAAGAAGCTCAGGCAACCGGAATCCCCGATGGACCCGGCAGGGCAGCCCCGGTCCGCAGCCCCGATGGCCTGAGCGGCGTCTTCGATAACGGGCAGATTGTGTCGAGAGGCGATTTCCATAATCCGGCCCATTTCCGCAATCTGTCCGAACAGATGGACAGGCAGAATGGCTCTGGTTCGGTCCGTGATCACCTGCTCAACCTGGTTCGAATCGAGGTTGAAGCTGCTTGGATCGATGTCGACAAAAACAGGCCTGGCTCCGACCCGGGCGATGCAACCCGCAGTGGCAAAAAACGAATAGGCCGTCGTGACGACCTCATCGTGGCTGGAGATGCCCAGACTCATGAGCGATGCCAGGATGGCATCTGTTCCGGACGAAACCCCTACTCCGTAACGGCACCCCGAGTACTCGGCTACCCTTGCTTCAAGAGCCTCGACCTCGGGACCCAGGATGAAGCGTTGACTTTCGACAACTCGTCGGATCGCCCGATCGATCTCCGGTCGAATCGCCTTATTCTGTGCCTGAAGGTCCAGGAAAGGAACAGCCATCTGTCATCACTTGATTGCTTTGACGCCGGCAACCCTCTTGACGGTCAGAAAAGAACTCTGCTCTGCGAAGTGACGCTCGGCAGCCCCCAGAAAAGACTCTGCGAGGTCCTCCTGGTAAAGATTGTAGTGACGCCAGTAGCGGTAGAGCGCGTCCACCGAGTCAAAGCTCAGCGGGTTCTCAAAGGTGAAAGCTTCAACGGTTGCGAACAGCCTTGCCGCCAGCTCCGGGCCCTTGACTTCCATGAAAGCGGCACTGTCAGTGGTCAACGGGGGCGGTGTTCCCGAGAGACCATAGTGAAGGTTCTTGAGCTCCAGATTATTTCTGGAATTCGGACCACAGAAAAAGAGTACTCCACCTGTCCGTAGCGCCCTGTGAACGGCCTCCACCAGCGCGGTACGGCGGGAAGAATAGTAGAGGGAGTAGGAAGCAAGGACGCGCTCAAAGATCTGGCCTGAGATCAACTCGTCGACCTCGTCGAAATTCGAACAGACAGGCCGGATCCGATCCGAGATGCCCTCCTCCTCCGCACTGGCGAGGAGAACAGAAATAGACTGTTCCGAGACGTCAACCGAGACGATATGCCCGCTCTCACCCACCCGGTGTGCCAGGGGCAGGCTCTGCTTTCCGGTCCCACAGCCAAGATCCAGAATCCGGTCACCGGGCTGCGGCTGCAGGTGTTCGAATATCCAGGCATCAAGGTCATTCGTTCCGTATTGTTGGTGACTCTCAATCCGCTGCTCGAGTGCTTCGGAGTCCGTGTCGAAGCGTCCCATTGTTACCTCTACTCTCGTTTGTTCAAGGTCAAACCGCTCCGCAGGACTCTGGGAAGAATGGCTGCCAGATTCGCATCAAAGAGCTCTCGCTCCGCTTTCGAACAGCCGGCGGTTTCTTGCCGATAGAAGGCCTCGAGGTGGTCGGAAGCCGGAAGGTGCTCTTTTCCCCACCAGATCGGATGTATGAGCAACTGCAGAACCGCGCCCTGCGGAGCAGCCAGCCTCGACACCGGGTTTCCTGCCCTCCAACTTCCCTTCGAGTCGGAAAGATACCATTCCATCAGCCTGGCGGCATAGGCATTGATCCTTCCGGCTATACGCAACGGGCCGCGAAGAACACCCGGTTGGGGCCTGTGGAGCGAGAGGCTGAGTACGGGTTCGCCGGTTGCCCGAGCCAATCGCTCGCACTGTTCGTTGATCTGTTCGACCACCAAATCAATGCTGGGATCGCTGTGTCCCGGGGCGGTGTCGAAGTGAAGTTCTACCTCGTGGCCCAGACTCTGGAGGCCTGTGAGCATACTCTGTGAGGCGGGATCCTCGATCTGATAGAAGGGGCAGGTGGTCATGACCATATAGGTGGCGGATAGTCCCAGCTCGTGCTCGATCTCAGCCACCTTCATTGCCCTTTCCAGGCTCAGGTCCACGTCGTGCCGAAGCAGCACTCCGCGACTGTCTTGCAGAGACTCTTCCCGAACCTCCGAGAAGCGGATGGAAGGCAGGAGTTCTAAAGCGTCAGCGAGGAGCTGTTCCAGGTACGCGTAACTGAAATCAGCCGACCAGCCGGTACTCACTCTGATGACCTAGTGTGCTGTCCGAGAAATTCCTGTTGTTAACATTGATCGATGGATCTTTGAGCTCTTTCGACCTTGTCTAAGATCGAAGTAGCGTTGGCCCGCCACTTAAAGGGCTTGGCCAGGTGTTGGTTATGCACTCGAATATATCTTCGTATTTCGTTCCTCAACTCTTGAACACTAGTGAAAGAGTTGCGGTAAAGGGAACGCCGCTCAAGCTGTGAAAACCAGGTTTCGACAGCGTTTAACCAGGAAGCACTGGTAGGAGTAAAGTGGAGATGAAAACGTGGGCGTCGTAGGAACCAGTTTCGGATTTTCTGGGTCTTGTGAGTGCTCGAGTTATCGAGAATGAGGTGAACGTCCAGATCTGGATGGACGACTTGCTCGATCTGACGTAAGAAGGCTAAAAACTCTATGGCCCGATGCCGTTTCGTGATTCGGCCCATTACTTCACCGGTGGCCACGTCGAAGGCGGCAAACAGACTGGCCGTCCCGTGGCGTTTGTAATCGTGGGTTCTGCGTTGGACCTGCCCGGGTTTGAGCTGAAGCATGGGCTGGGTTCGGTCCAGAGCCTGAATCTGAGTTTTTTCGTCTACAGACAAAACCAAAGCGTTGTCGGGCGGGTCCATGTACAGGCCCACCACGTCGATCACCTTCTCGGCGAAATCAGGATCGTTGCTGATCTTGAAAGAGCGAATCCGGTGGGGCTTAAGATCTGCGGCTTTCCAGATTTCAGTCACCTGATGTTTGCTGACTTGGGCATACTCTGCCATGAGGCGCAGGCTCCAATGAGTCGATTCCCTGGGGATGGTCTGCACGGTGGCCTTGAGAATTTTTCGTACCTTCGCTGGCGATAGTCGCCGTGGTCGACCCGAACGGGGCTGATCCTCCAACCCTGATAGCCCCACCTCAAGGTAGCGCTTTCGCCACTTCTGTATGCTGCCCAGGCGCTTGGACAGCCTTTGGGAGACCTCAATTGCTGTGAGTCCGTCCCCGCACAGTAAGATCATCTGGGCTCGCTCGGCGAGGATTCTTTTGGTGTTGGAGGCCCGCAGCCAGGACTGTAGAATTGCTTTGTGTTGTTGGGGTAGATCGAGTCGAATATGTGGTCTTGCCATGCCCAAGGATAGAAAAGTACCCTGACTATTAACTACAAGAACTTTCCGGACAGTACACTAGCAGCCCGTATCTGGACTCCTCCTGTCAAGGGTCCTGTTCATTTTTTCGAATTCAGCTGATCTGGGCCCTGGCGACGAAACTCGGATGCTGGGTTGAAGCCAGGAGTTTCGCTGCAGGTCCAGAATCGCTATCGGATCATCTTCTCCTCCTTGGGTCTCTGGCATGAAAGCATCGACTTTTTGCGATTCAGTGTGGACTGCAGTCGTATCTCCGGCCTCTTAGTGGAGCTGTGTTCTGGCTCCGGGCCATGATGAATATGCGCGCGTGGGGCGCCTATCGTGGTGACGGCCATCGAGTGGCCAAGGCTGCTATCGGCGTGTTCCCCGCGCCGGTCTGACCGGTTCGCCATCAGTTCGAATCCTCTCATGCAGTTCCCAGGGAAAGATCTTGACAAATCTTTTATCGCTTAAGCTCGCTGGGGTTCATAGGCGGCGTCACGGGTGGAAACGGCCCAGAGTAGACGGGCCAGCTTATTGGCCACAGCCACTGCCGCTTTGTTGTGCCCCCGTCGTTTTTCAATCTCCAAACCCCACCTGTGCAAACGGTCTGGCCGCTGCTTGGACTTGGCCGTCCACAAGACCGATCGCCCACCGTGGATCAAGAGAGTGCGCAAATAGATGTCCCCTTGCTTGCTGATGCACCCGAGTCGACGCCGCAGACCGCTGGAGTGCTCCCGCGGTGTCAAGCCCAGATAACTGGCAAAGTGTCGTCCCGAATCAAAGCGCCTCAGATCTCCCACAAAACCGGCCACCGCTGTGGCTGTCAGCAATCCCACCCCGGGGATCGACTGCAGTTGTTCAATCGCAACACTCTGTCGCGATAGCGCTTTCAGTTTCCTTTCGATCCGATCGATTCGCCCCTCCAGCTCTCTGACTTCCAGACAGATCTCCTCCAGCACCGATCGGATCCCATTCGGAATCTCCACTTCTGCATCTTCGATCCATCCTCGCACCCGCTCCACGGCCTGGCAGGCTCCAACGGGAATCGTCAAACCGAATTCCCGTAGAATGCCCCGCATCGTATTGATCCGTGCCGTGCGGGTGCGCATCCATGCCGTCCGCACCCGATGTAAGGCGGTCAACTGCTGCTGCGATTCATTTTTGATCGGAACCGGTCGAATGGCACTGTTGCGGTGGGCTTCCAACAACCCTTTCACATCACTGCGATCCGTCTTGTTGCGTAACACGTACGGCCGGACGTAGGCTGGCGGCAGCAGCACAACTTCGTGCCCCAGTTCCCGGAATCGCCGGCCCCAGTAGTGAGCCGAACCGCAGGCTTCCATCAGAATCGTTGCCCGTTGTTGCTTGGCCATGAACCTCAACAACCGAGCTCGACCCAGGCGATGCGTCTTCTCCATCCGACCAGGCTGCTCGGAAATCCCAATCTCAAAGACCGACTTTGCCAAATCCACTGCGATTGTTCTATGCTTCATTTCAGACTCCTCCTGATACAGTTAAAAACTTTGGCTCTGGCACTTTAGATGCCGTCTAAGCCTAAAGGAGGAGTCCATCTCATCATGGTGAAAGTCCCGCGGGCCGCTAGGGCGCGATGGGAAGGTGGCCGTCAGTGGAAGGACAGGATGGCCGGGTACACCTTGTAGCCATCCATTGCGCAGGCTCCGCATTCCCTTCGATAACCCAGCCCGCTCTCACTCACCCAGCGGCTGACCAGCGCCGGGTGGTCGTCATTCTCTTCAGTTGCGATCGAAAGGCGCGGCTGGTCCCGGCGCAGCGTTCTCCGGGCCCCATCGAGGGCTCGGACAGCCGCTCCTTTGATATCCATCTTGATGAAGTCGACCTGGCCCAGCCCCAGTTCCTCGACGAGCAGATCGATCGTGGTCAAGGGGACGTTGACCACCGTCCCGGACGGGTTGATCTGAATCACAAAACTGTCGGCAGCGCTGTTGTGCTCGTGTGTGTAAAGGGTCAGGGTGTCCTCTTTGTCCCAGACTCCTTTCGGAATAACCATGACCCGGCCTTCCTGGATCTCCGTTTCGAAATTCCGGCGCAGGCACACCAGGTTCTTGGGAGAGGGTTCAATCGCCACCACCAGCCGTGCTCCCCGGGAGAGAGCTCGAGCGGCGAACACCCCGACATGAGCGCCACAGTCAAGAACGACATCACCGGGGTTGATCTCGAAGCCCTCCGGGAAGTCATAGGCCTGGGCCTGCTGCTGGGCCAGCAGCCAGGGGAGTGCCCCTGCTCCTCCGGCCGGAATCCACCACTTCCTCCCGGGAGTCTGCCAGAGCTCGAGACCATCCTCCTCCTGAACGAGGACACTTCTCAGACGCAGCGCCTTCGCCCTGTCGGTCCACTCCATGTAGTTCTGAGCTCCGGAGAATGCCCCTCCGGATGTGCACAGGCTCTGTGAGTCGAAAGCAGCTAAGGCGGCGAGAAAAACAGGCGGATAAAGAAACATGGCCGCCTCGATAGCGGCGACCATGAGCAACAGCGCCAGCAGGGTCACCAGAACGGGTCTCACTTGTTTCTCCCTGGTCATCTTGGAGACTTCGCTTCGTGCCAGGCATCGCACTATACCCTTTTTCAAGGTAGCGCGAAAGGGACCCTGATCGCAGTGAAGCCGGGTAGCGGGAAGCCCTCCGGGCCGGCACAAGGCCGGCCCCTACGGTCTCGCGCCAGCCGAAGCCAGTGTAGGGGCGACCCTGGTGGTCGCCTGAACAAGCCCGTGGGGTTTTCGCAACGGGTTGCTGGAGATGGTGAGCCGCCAGGGGTATTGTCCCTGTCAGCCTCTGCTTATCAAAGGGAAGAGGGGGGCTGCCGCTCTTGCACAGCCCCCGTTTGCCAAAGGTGTGGTGTTAGTCTTGTGAGGGCCCTAGCCCGCATAGATCACCGATTTGGAAATGAAGGTGATTTTGGCAGGCCGGAACGGTTTTCTGAGAGTTTCGCTATCGATCCGGTCCAGGTCGAGTGATGCGGTGGTGTGGAGGGTCGTGAATGGAGCGTTTTTCGGGTTCGGAAGAGCGTGACGGAATGCATTCAGGCAGAGCTCGGCCTGAGCGATGGAACGATTTCGTTTTTGGGGGCGTTTGATCGGGACAGACCTCAGCAGCGCAGAGGAATGGCCTGGAGGTTTCGAACGACGGCAGCGAAGACCTCGCTGTAGGGATAGGCTTCCGACATGGAGATCCAGACGTGGCGGACCGTGAGGCGGACTTGGGCGCCGATCTTGAGGAGCTTCAAGCGAATCGTCTGACACTGAGCGCGAGCCAGGGGGGTCTGCTTCAGTCCGAGACGACGCAAGGCGTGCATGAGCATGTAGGCGGCGGAGGACAGATACAGCCGGAGTTGATTGGCGCGCATCGTTGCCGCGCTGGTCCGGTCGGCGAACAGACCCAACTGCTGTTCTTTTATGCGGTTCTCCATGTCGCCCCGCGCACAGTAGAAGTCTTCGTAGAGCGCGCGGGCCCCCAGGCGTTCCGGCGACAGGGAGGTGACGACGAATCGGGGATTGGCGCCTTTGTCCAGGAACTCGGCCTTGCCGACGACGCGTCGCTCCGAGGTCCAACTGTGGCGAGTCCGGTAGCGGAAATCCTTGAACACCCGCGCCGGTCGCCCGGTGGCGTTGAACTCGGCTTCGGCCTGAGTCATCGCTTCGGCGCTCTCTGACTTGAGCCGATCATTGTTGGCCAACCCCATCACGTAATCCACGTGATGGTCTTCACACCAGCGGAGCAAGTCATCCCGGCAAAAGCCCGAGTCGGCCCGGATGACGATCGAGACCTCCGGCCAGCTCTGCCGAATCCGGCCGACGATCCGTTCCAGTTCCTCCACCGATCCCGCGGCCCCATCGATATTGGAACACCGCAACCGGGCGCACAGCAGATGCTCCCCCGAGAAGATGTACAGCGGGAGATAACAGTAGTGGCGGTAGTAACCGTGAAAGAACCGGCCTTCCTGCTGGCCATGGATCGGGTCGTCGGTCGCATCCAGATCCAGCACCATCTCCTCGGGCGCCGATTCGTGGGACTCCACGAAGGCATCCACCATCCAGCCGTCGATCCGGTCCGGGTCCATCGCGATCTTCTTGTACCGCTCCTGCTCATCGACCTCGGCGCCGGTCAACTCCAACCGGTTCAGCGTACACCTGCCCGCCAGCGCCTTCCCCCGATCTGAGGCCTGCCGCCGCCTCTCCCCCAACGGATCGGCCTTATTCACCGCCACCGCCAGCATCGGATCGGTGCGCAACTGATCATGATCGTTCAGATCCTCGTACCCCAGACAGAGTCCGTAGATGCGCTGCCCCAACAACTCCTCGACCGTGTGTTCGATCAACCGCGGATCCCGGTGATCCCTGAAACACTCAGCCAGTCCGGCGATCAGACCCGTCCCCCTCTCGACCTCTCGCAACAGCAGCACCCCTGCATCGGAGGTGATCTTCCCGCCGTCGAACCGCGCCTTCACTTTGCGTTGAAATAGTCCGTGAAATTCGAACCTGTCTTGTTTACACTCTGTTCTCATAAGGGCCGCCTCCGTTTGCGTGTGAAAACGTTCATTCAAAACACTTTATACCAAACAGGGCGGCCTTTTGAGGTCCTATCGGTGATCTATGCGGGCTAGGGGCACAGACTCAGGTCGCTGTTGATGGCCTCGGCGATCTCGAGTGCGCGCAGGCAGTCCTCGAACAGACCGGTCTTTATCAGGCCGTCGATCATAGCGATCGCATCACCCACGGTCCTCTCCCCGCCCAGCGCCGGATCGTCGACGCAGTTGCATTCTGCAAGCCGGCCCGAGGCCACGTTCAGCAGCAGTGCCATGAACGCTGCTTCTGCCTTCTCACACATGCGTGCGTTGTGAGTGTCGTGCAGCCTCTCCAGACACTTCTTCTTTTTCCGTCCTTTCTTGTCCTTGCACTTGTCCTTCGGCAGCTTAGGAGGAAGTTCGCTGCAGATCCCGCGCGCATTCTCCACATGGAAGAAGGTGTCCGTGGCATTGACGAACGCGACATAGTCGGGAAGGTTCTCACGCTCTCCGGATGGATGGTGCTTCTTGCACACTCTCTTCCAGAAGCCCTTGCCGCGAGGATCGTCCGGTGGCGGGCAGGGAGCGGAGCGAGGTAGGCTGGTGTCGAGGCACTCCGGGCAGTCGTCGACGTTGACGCCGAATACGTTATCTTCATTGAAGCAGGATGGGATACCCTCACATTCCGTGCCGGTGGGCGCAGAAAAGTTGATCCGCACACGGAACCCGGCTGGACAAGCACTGTCCGGAAAAAAAGGATCTAGAGGATCAAAGAACGTGCCACACTGGAGTTCGAACTCTCGAATCCGGATGCTCCAGTCCCCAGGGTCCAGGGTCACAGTGCCAAGGTTGGCCCACACTTCAACACCCACGTCTACATCCTCTCTTCCGAAGATGCAGTCCTCGCCGTGATTGTTGAAGTCTCCGTTGCCATCCTCGTCGAGGTTCCGGTTGTTGCAGCGGGCTTCGTAGCGGTCTCCGGCATTAAAACGGTCTGCGACCTCCACCGTAACGTCTGCCGCCTGCGTGAGCGTAAAGTCGTAACGATCCGCCGCATACCCTAGACAGCAGCCGGGGGGCGGGGTTTCGTCCACGGGATTCCCACAATCCTCCGTAAACGGGCTGTCAAGGTGGATGAGGGGGTCGGGCTGTACGCCAGCTGGGGCGGACATGAAGGTCCCCTCCGGGTCCGTCCCCAGGTCGACGGGAATTTCCTCGAAGTGGCTGCCGTCCTCCCCTGTGACCACGGGAGCTTCGCGCTCACCATCGTAGTTCGCCTGTGCCAGTATCGGGATCGACCCCAGGCCAACGACCAGCAGCACCCCGAAAAGTATCGAGACTCCCGCGCATCTCCAATTGTTCTTCCTCATGACTCACCTCCCCATCTGTATGGATTCATTTCCCAAACACCCCAAGAGCGAACGGTCCACCCCTACAACAGGCGCATCCGATCGACCGGTTTCAGCCTACTTCACATGTTTGCCGGAGGCCTGTGATGTTCAACACCCGGTGAGTGTTTTCTTGTGCGGGCAGGGGATCCCGCATGCACAGGCCGTCCGTATGCAGCCTTCACACGCGCGCTCTCAAGCAGAACTACCGAACCCTCACGAACTTTCGCAGGCACGGGCAATCGGCCGGGATGATTCCGCGCTTGCCGCCCGCCGACCAGTTGACTTCGCCCACGTAGAGATTGCCCTCAGTTTCGACGACGATGTCGTGGGGGGCGAAGAAACCGCCGGGGGCGCAGGGATCGCCGCTTCCGCCCCAGCGGGCCTGAAGCGAGCCGTCCCGATCGAACACGCTGACGCGACCCCCGGCTGCCTCGGGATCCGGGGACATCCAGGGCCACAGGCCGGCCCGGCCTCCGAGCTCGGTTACGAAGACGTTTTCCGCAGGGTCGATGAAGACTTGAGTCGGGCGCAGGACATCCCCCCACTCGGCGATAAACTCGCCCTCCGGTGAAAAGATCTGCACCCGGCTGTTCTCGCGATCGGCGACAAAGATCCGGTCATGTCCGTCGATAGCAACGCCGTGAGGGATGCGAAACTCGCCGGGTCCCCCCCCGGGCCGGCCCCACGAAAGCACCAGGTCGCCGTCTGCGCTGAATCGGTGAACCCGGGCGTTGCCGTAACCATCGGTGACGAAGAGATCCCCAGCGGAGGAGATTGCCAGGTTGGTGGGATGGTTAAAGGGCGGGCCGGCACGCTTGATGGTGCGGTAGTCGAAATCCTCCAGCCCGGTATCGCTGGGGCGGCCGCGGCTTCCGAGCACCGACAGGAGCTCGCCGTCTGCCGTGTACCTTCGAACCGCGTGGTCCAGGTCGTCGGTCAGATAGATGGAATCATCCGCTGTAATCGTGATGCCGTGGGGCCTTAGGAACTGCCCCTCACCCCAGGAACTCAAGAACTCTCCGCCGCCGTCAAAGATCACCACGGGGTGCTCGCCCCGATTGAAAACGAAGATGCGGCCCTGTGAGTCGATGGCGACACCCGCGACCTCAACGAAGCTCCAGCCGGTGGGCAGACGCCCCCAGCGGGGAACGACCTCGTATCGGAATCTTTCGGTCGGCAGTGTATCGTCCATGAGAGAACGATCGTAGAATACCGCAACAGGAGTGTCATCAAGTGAGCGAAGAAAGGCTTCCCAGAGTGCTCATCACGAATCGTGTGCCGGACGAACACCTCCGCCCGCTCTCAGGAGTGGCCGAGGTCGTACACGGCTCCGACCCGAGTCAACTCATGCCTCGTGAAGAAGTGCTGCGCCGGGCTCACGAGTTCCACGGCATCATCAATCAGACCGAGCTCCGGGTCGACGGGGAGCTCCTGGATCTGGCCGGGAGGCTGCAGATCGTGGCCAACATCGGGATTGGCACCGACAACCTCGACCTCGAGCTGATGGCGAGCCGGGGTGTCTGGGCGACGAACACCCCGGAGGCACCGGTCGATGCCACGGCGGATTGCACGCTCGGAATGCTGCTTTCCGTCTCGCGGCGCCTGGCCGAGGCAGACCGATACGTGCGCACGGGCAACTGGCCCCGAGACGGCTTCGAGGGGGGTCGCTGGGACGGCTGGATACTCCGGACAAAGTTCTCGGACTCATCGGCTACGGGCGCATCGGTCGTGCCGTCGCCCAACGAGCGCGGTCGTTCGGAATGGGCATCATCTTTTACGACCCGCTCTACACCGAGGACGCTCAGTACAGGCCGCTCGAGTCTCTTCTGGCTGAAGCGGATGTCGTCTCGCTGCACGTGCCGTTGACCGAGACGACGCGCTATTTGATCGACAGGGCAGCCTTGGAAACGATGAAGAAGGGCGCGGTTCTGATCAACGCCGCGCGAGGTCCCGTCGTCGAGGAAGGGGCGCTTGTCGAAGCGCTCCAGTCGGGGCAGCTCGCGGGAGCCGGGCTGGATGTTTTCGAGTGTGAGCCCGAGATGCACCCCGCACTCCTCGGCATGGAGCAGGTGGTGCTCAGCCCACACATCGCGGGAGGAACCCACGAGAGCCGGTTTGCGGCACGCTACTCCTGCGCTGAGAACGTGGCGCTGGTTCTGCGGGGGAAAGCGCCCAAAACGCCGGTGAATCGTCCCCTGGGGTGCTGAACCGGAGAACAGCCACAAGCTATCTCCAAGCCCCGGTCATTTAGCAGCCGGTCCCGCCGTTACGGTCCAGAGCAGCTTGACCAGCAGGGGAATCGCGGCAGCGGCGAAGGCTACCAGGGAGATAGGAGGGAGACTCCCGGGCCAGCCAGCCGGTGCCAGCCAACCGGAGAAACCCATCACCAGCACGTGCCCCCCCGCCAGCGCCAGCGAGAAGTAGCCCATCCTCTGACCGCGCCGCCAGCGGTCGGCGCCGACCGCCTCGTACATGAAGGGCAACGAGGTGATGGCTGTGATGGCCAGGCACCAGAGGCTCAGGACGCCGAAGGCCATACTGAGCTCGCCCGTGAGGTTCATTTTTCCCGCCTCGTGAAAGAACTTGGGATAGTAGTGGGGTGAGAAGAGTAGCAGGGCCATGAACGCATGGATCGCGGCAAGCGAGAAGCCCATCAGGCCGCAGAACTTGATCAGGATCAAGCGTTTTCCAGGCTGGTCGTCGTAGACCCGCAGGGTCTTGCCGATTAAATAGGAGGTGGCAATGAAGACGACGGCGGCCAGCGAACAGGCCTTGTTGGCGATGTAAACTGGGAAGTGCGACCACTCGACACCGCTGAAGACGTGATAACGGAAGATCGCGTAGCTCAGCGGCACTCCGAACAGCAGCAGGAACCACCGGACCGTGAACGGCTGGATAAGGCGAGGGTTTTCTTCCAATTGAGCTGTCACTCCACCGTGGGTGAGTCCGTCAAGATCGACCGTCCTTTGAGTGCCTGCGTGGGTCGGTTGTTTCCGGTGAACAGATTCTTAAACTGCTGGATCTGCCCCGAACCCAGCCGAATCGGCGTCCGCAACACGATCCAGCGCACGTCTTCGCTGCAGGGTGGAGTGGTCAGTGACCCCTGGTAGCGCCAGCTGGTCAGGTCGGATGGCAGCATGTCGTCGATGTCCACGTTCACGTTCTCGATGTGATTCACAGCGCCCGTCTCGATCGGCATGTTGTTCCAGACCGGGTCAAAAGCGGCGTTGTGCTCGCCCTCATCGATGAATACACCCACCACCGCCAGCTCCCCGGCGGCGCTCTGATGCACGAGGTGCATCTCCATCGGGTAGTGCTCGCCGTCGACGCTGTGCTCGCTGGGTGCGTGGAAGTGATACTGCACCAGGTCGAACGATTGCTCGCCAATCGTCAGCGTGTCACTGTCATCGACGTTGACCTGGATCGTGTGCCCGTTGTCGAGAGCGTCCAGGACGTGCTCCTGGTGAATGATACGAAGGCTGGCCCTGGGCAGATTAAGGGCTACCGGGTCTAATTCGGAGCCCGGCTCCGCGAAGTGCAGGTCAATCGGCGATTGAGACGTTCCGCTGGAGCAGAGCGCCCAATCGGCATTCAGGCGGCCCCAGTGCTCGGGTCCGTTGTCCCGCCCATAGCCCCAGTGCGGGGCCTCGTGGGCCTGGCGGTCTTTTTCCGCCGAGCCGGGACCGCCGCCCCCTGCGCAGCCGAGTGTCATACCCAAAAAAATGGAGGTCCAGAGGTTCGTCGTCACACGGGTATTCCACCTGCCCTGCTCTCGAGTCAGCCGAAAGCCGCAGCCACTTCCCACCAGGAATATCACGGCAACCTTAGCTTTGTAAAACGGCTCAGGGTGCTGGTTTCGACTCAGTTTTGATGGTCCACACCCGCATCTTGCAGGTAGGATGACTACGATATGTTCGCTCGCATTGCTGAAACGGGTCGCCTCTGGCTATGGCCCGTCAAGTGGGCCTTTATTCATTTCCACAAAAGCGACGGCTGGGTCATGGCCAGTCACGTGGCTCTGTCTTTCATGATCGCAGTCTTTCCGTTTTTGATCGTTACGACTTCGCTGGCGGGCTTTTTTTACCAGTGAAGAACTGGCGAAGGATATCGTCGATCTCGTTTTCCGCTACTGGCCCGATGAAATCGCCAGGCCGATCACGCGAGAGATCGAAGTTGTTCTGAGCCGGGCCAGCGCCGGTTTGCTGACCATGGGAATCGGGTTTGCGCTCTTTTTCGCCTCCAACGGGGTGGAAGCAGTGCGTGTCGCGTTGAATCGGGCCTACCGGGACAACGATCCCAGGTCGCTGTTGAAGCAGAGACTTCAGAGCGTCTGGTTCGTAATGGTCGGCGCCACATTGATATCCCTGGTGGCGGTGTTACTGTTCTTCGCGCCCATTTATGCGAACACGGTCGAGGTCGCCTCCCCGGCCATCTATGACCACATTTTCAAGAGCGAAGCCCTCCGTCTGAGTACGGCATTGGGGCTGCTGATATTCGTGGTCTTTGCCTGCCACCGCTGGCTTCCCGGCCGACGTCGGCCCCTGGCCCGGATATGGCCGGGGATTATTCTGACTCTGGGATTGTGGCTCCTCGCCGCCAGGCTCTTTTCGTCTTATCTCAGCTCGGTTGCGATTTACAGCCTGACCTATGCCGGGCTGGCCGGGGTCATGACCGCACTGATCTTCTTGTATCTGATGGCGGTGATTCTGATACTGGGTGCCGAATATAATTCGGCTCGGGAAAAACCTCAGCTCGATCGGCCCTGACCTGAGTCTACCGAGCCCATCCCCGGCAAGCGCTCTTCGGTTCTGCTAAGATCCTGGCAACGTATCAGCCCACTGATCGAGCCTTGACGATCGCCTGGCCGGGCGGGCCGCGGCGACCCCGCTTTCAAGGCTGGGCGGAAGGCAGTGATGTTCCGACAAGATGGCGAAAAGCGCAAAGAAGGCAGGACCGAAATAACGGTGCCGTGTTTGTTAACCTGGGAGGGCGAGAGTCACAACGGGCGGACGGTCGATCTCTCACGGGGAGGAGCCTGCATCGCTCGAACAACGACGCTGCCTCCCCAGGGGGCCAGCGTTCGGCTCACGCTTTTCTGGAACGGCGTACAACGCCTCAGCGGCCGGGTGCTTTATTGTGTTCGGGATGAGCAGGGTGCGGGCGTTCTCGAGAGGTTCGGCCTGGCGTTTGACAAAACGGGAAGCCATGCTCGTTTCCGGGCGCTCTTTGCGGCCCGCGCCTGAATTAGAAATCCCGACGACCACATGACTGTTTTGGATCAGGGGGTCACGACGCGGCGCGGCGGGGGGCAAGGGCCCGGCAGGGTGAGCGGTCCCCGCTCGACGTCAGCCACTGTCGGTGCATGCCATCAGTCATCGTTTTCTCGCTAGCAGGAGACGCTCTGCGAGATCTGAGATCACCCAGTTTTCCGCGATTAGACCGTCGCGGAATCGACTCGTAAACATATCGCGCCACACGATTTGGCGACCACAGGCTGGGAAGCCCATGAAGTCACCCTGGTGAGAGCCCCGAAGCGTCCTTTGCCATGCAACTCGGTCTTTCCCCTCCAACAGAATCTCGACTTCGACCTCGAGATCCGGGAAGGCATGCTGAAGCATGCGGAGGAATCTTCGGATCCAACCGTGACCCCCTGTCATCTCCTGGTCCGTGAGGTGGGCAACATAGTCCGACCTGAAGAACTCACCAACGGCTTCCAGATTTCCGTTGGCGATGAGCGCCGAGTTAGCTGCCTGGATCTTCGATGCAAGTGATTCATTCATACGACGCCCCCATCGGGATCGCGGGACTCATGGTTCCAGGCGCTCGATAAGAACCAGGCGTACCCGCTCTCTGGCCATGCTATCAGGCAGAAAGCGGCATCGTCGCCTTTTCTCGCTGGGGTTGACGCATGGGGAGAGGTCCAGACGCAAGAGAACTAACCCGCATAGATCACCGATTTGGAAATGAAGGTGATTTTGGCAGGCCGGAACGGTTTTCTGAGAGTTTCGCTATCGATCCGGTCCAGGTCGAGTGATGCGGTGGTGTGGATGGTCGTGAATGGAGCGTTTTTCGGGTTCGGAAGAGCGTGACGGCATGTATTCAGGCAGAGCTCGGCCTGAGCGATGGAACGATTTCGTTTTTGGGGGCGTTTGATCGGGACAGACCTCAGCAGCGCAGAGGAATGGCCTGGAGGTTTCGAACGACGGCAGCGAAGACCTCGCTGTAGGGATAGGCTTCAGACATGGAGATCCAGACGTGGCGGACCGTGAGGCGGACCTGGGCGCCGATCTTGAGGAGCTTCAAGCGAATCGTCTGACACTGAGCGCGAGCCAGGGGGGTCTGCTTCAGTCCGAGACGACGCAAGGCGTGCATGAGCATGTAGGCGGCGGAGGACAGATACAGCCGGAGTTGATTGGCGCGCATCGTTGCCGCGCTGGTCCGGTCGGCGAACAGACCCAACTGCTGTTCTTTTATGCGGTTCTCCATGTCGCCCCGCGCACAGTAGAAGTCTTCGTAGCGCGCGCGGGCCCCCAGGCGTTCCGGCGACAGGGAGGTGACGACGAATCGGGGATTGGCGCCTTTGTCCAGGAACTCGGCCTTGCCGACGACGCGTCGCTCCGAGGTCCAACTGTGGCGAGTCCGGTAGCGGAAATCCTTGAACACCCGCGCCGGTCGCCCGGTGGCGTTGAACTCGGCTTCGGCCTGAGTCATCGCTTCGGCGCTCTCTGACTTGAGCCGATCATTGTTGGCCAACCCCATCACGTAATCCACGTGATGGTCTTCACACCAGCGGAGCAAGTCATCCCGGCAAAAGCCCGAGTCGGCCCGGATGACGATCGAGACCTCCGGCCAGCTCTGCCGAATCCGGCCGACGATCCGTTCCAGTTCCTCCACCGATCCCGCGGCCCCATCGATATTGGAACACCGCAACCGGGCGCACAGCAGATGTTCCCCCGAGAAGATGTACAGCGGGAGATAACAGTAGTGGCGGTAGTAACCGTGAAAGAACCGGCCTTCCTGCTGGCCATGGATCGGGTCGTCGGTCGCATCCAGATCCAGCACCATCTCCTCGGGCGCCGATTCGTGGGACTCCACGAAGGCATCCACCATCCAGCCGTCGATCCGGTCCGGGTCCATCGCGATCTTCTTGTACCGCTCCTGCTCATCGACCTCGGCGCCGGTCAACTCCAACCGGTTCAGCGTACACCTGCCCGCCAGCGCCTTCCCCCGATCTGAGGCCTGCCGCCGCCTCTCCCCCAACGGATCGGCCTTATTCACCGCCACCGCCAGCATCGGATCGGTGCGCAACTGATCATGATCGTTCAGATCCTCGTACCCCAGACAGAGTCCGTAGATGCGCTGCCCCAACAACTCCTCGACCGTGTGTTCGATCAACCGCGGATCCCGGTGATCCCTGAAACACTCAGCCAGTCCGGCGATCAGACCCGTCCCCCTCTCGACCTCTCGCAACAGCAGCACCCCTGCATCGGAGGTGATCTTCCCGCCGTCGAACCGCGCCTTCACTTTGCGTTGAAATAGTCCGTGAAATTCGAACCTGGCTTGTTTACACTCTGTTCTCATAAGGGCCGCCTCCGTTTGGCTTTGAAGTCTTTCATTCAAAACGCTTTATACCAAACAGGGCGGCCTTTTCAGGTCCTATCGGTGATCTATGCGGGCTAGCCGTTCTGAAGATCGCTGGAAGCGGACTCCCCTTCCTCGAGTTCGGCGACTCTGATGAGTTGCGGCAGGGACAGCTTGTCATGGCCTTCGGGAGCCCGCTGGGGCTTCAGAACTCGGTTTCTCTGGGTGTCGTCAGTTCGATCGATCGCCAGCTCAGGCCCGACGACCCGATGATCTTCATTCAGACCGACGCCGCCATCAATCCTGGAAACAGCGGCGACCCTCTCGTAGACATGACAGGCAGGCTCGTGGGCGTCAACACCCTGATCTTCTCGCAGTCGGGAGGGAATGAAGGTCTCGGTTTCTCGGCGCCCAGCAATATCGTCAAACATGTGTATCCTCAGATCAGAGAAAACGGGCGCGTGAGGCGTGGGCAGCTGGGGATCAGCGTACAGTCGGTGACTCCGGCTCTGGCCGAAGGACTGGGTTTGAGCCAATCCTCAGGCGTGATCGTCTCCGACGTCCCGCCCCATGGCCCGGCATCGCTTTCCGGGATCCGAATCGGCGACCTGGTACTGACCCTGGACGGGAAGTTGATGGAGAATGCACGACAACTGGAGGTGAATATCTATCGTCGCTCCCCTGGCGATGCCGTGTGGCTCAATCTGCATAGAGGATCCGAGACGATTCTGGTGCAAACACAGGTCGTTGAACGGGAGGACAAATTCGAAAAGTTCGCCGCCCTGGTAACCCGAGATCGTAACCTGGTTCCTCAACTCGGGATCCTGGGGGTCGATGTCGATGCCGATATCGCTAAACTGCTGCCCCTTCCCAGAAAGCTGGGAGGAGTCGTGGTCGCGGCCCTGGCCGTCGACTCCCGCTACTGGCCCGACGGTTTTCTTCCCGGAGACGTGATCTATGAGGTCAACGGTCGAGACATCAGGAGTCTAGCCGATCTCAGGCAGGTAACGGGCTCCTTCCAGGAAGGTGATGCCGTGGTCGTACAGGTTCAGAGAGCGGGTTTGCTGCGCTTCATTGCGTTTCGGATGGAGTAGGCAGGCTCACCCACCAGCAATTTACATTCTATTTAGGATCTGCTTCAATTGGCTTTCTTGAGCAAGTCTCAAACTTCCTCTTGGGCCTTTGGGCTGTACATCGTCATGGATAGGTTAGAGTGAAGCCCAGGTTCCCATTTCATCTCGTCTTGGTCGTACTGCTCTCAGGAGAGCTGCTGTGTGCCCAGGGCCAGATCAAGAGTCGCAAGCAGCAACTCGAGATTCTGCGCAGGGACAAGGTCGCTCGCCTATGGCCTGAACGTCAGTCTCAGGTTGTGCACCTCGTCAACAAGTACACGGAGCAGGGTCTTTTCGACGACCTGTCCCAGGGCTCGAACGGGTTCCAGCCGATGGTACTCGGTGGAATGCGGTCGGCTCAGGGGTTCACGTACGGCGTCGGCTATCGCCGTTCCGACCTGTTCCGGGATCGGCTCGGTTTTCGGACGACCGCTCGCGGCACACTGGCCAAGTCTACCTTGTTCGATTTCTTCCTGGACTCCCCCAGGATGAACCGCGAAGGGGCCTTCGTTGACTTTTACGCCAAGTATGAGAATTCACCCCAGATGAGGTACTACGGGCAGGGGCAGGACTCTAAGGAGGAGAACCGGACCAGCTACCGCCTGGAAGACACCGACGTGAGCATCCGAGCCGGGTACCGTTTTACTGACTGGCTCCGTGTTTCGCTCAAGACCGGCGGCTACTTCGTCCACACCGGTAAAGGCTCGGAGGCGCCTTCCATCGAAGAAACGTTCCCGGGCCTGCTGCAAAACAGGGACTTCTTCCACTGGGGGATGGCTGCTCAGGTCGACTATCGCGACAATCCGGGCGCTCCGCGCCGCGGCGGCAACTACTACGTGCGCTTCCGGCAGTACTCGGACAGAAGCAGTCGGCAGGTACACAGCTTCAGGAGAATCGTCGGTTTCGCCGAGCAGTACTTTCCGTACCACAATGACACGCGGGTCGTCGCTTTGCGCATAGAGGGTATGACGGCTTTTTCCGCCGACGACAACTCGGTACCCTTCTACCTCCAGCCCTACCTGGGCGGAAACAACCGGCTGAGAGGTTATGAACCCTACCGGTTCACCGACCAGACGGCCTTTTTCGCCGTGGCCGAGCACCGCTGGTACGTCTTCTCCGGATTGGAGGCGGGTGTATTCGCTGAAGCAGGTAAGGTGGCACCGCGAAACGGAGTCCTGAACCTGAGCAATCTGAAATGGAACGGGGGCCTGAGCCTGCGTTTCAAGATCTTCGATTCGTTTTTCATGCGCGTCGACAACGCCTTCAGTCCTGAGGGGTGGCGCTTCATCTTCACATTCAGCGAACTCTTCGGACGGGAGGACCGATGGTAGCCTCATCTACTCGCGGCAAGCATTTCCCGGTATTCCTGTCCGTCCTTCTGCTGACGGGCACCCCGGCAGCCGCTCAAAAGTTCTTTCCGGATGACCCGCTGGAGAAGGAACTCACGCCCCTTGAGACTCCCGATCCGCGGCATCGTTCCCTCAGCCCCGTGCTTGAGTACTTTTCGAATACCTTTACCACTCCTGGCGAAGAACACCCTGAGAGTGGCGTCATTCCGGCCCTGGGAATCAATACCATGGATGAAGTGATGGACGGGGCCTGGTTCGTCAACCGGCACTCGCGGAGGCGTTTGACCCCCACGGAGCTGCAGCGGGGACCCGGAGACGAAGATCTGCCCTCCCGCACTTCCCAGTGGGATGTCCTGGCCGTGAAAAGGTTTGGCTACCGTCCCGGTATGCTGATGGAAGACGACCAGGAGCGGCAGTACTTTCTCCGTTTCGATCCGCCGGGACAACTCGAACTGTCGACCGGCGCCGAGATGGTCTCGTCGAAGCTCATCTATGCACTCGGCTACTGGACAACCGAAAACTATCTTCTCTATTTCGACCGGGCCCAACTGCGGGCGGCGTCACAAGGAGCCGACATTACCAGCATGGGGGAGACGCGGGATCTGCTGGAAGAAGACATCGACTGGTTCCTGGAGGGCGTACCCATCGACCCCAGGCGCGGCTACCGGGCCGTGGCGACCCGGGTCCCTGCCGGAGTTCCGCTTGGCCCAATCCAGTTCTACACGACCAGGGCCGATGATCCCAACGATCTCTTTGCCCATGAGCACCTCCGGGTCCTGCGGGGACTCTTCGTTTTTTCCTCCTGGATCAACCACACCGAGGCCGCGGCACCCGCCACTCTGGACGTCCTCGTCGAGGAGGACTTCGACTCGGGAAAGATCCGACACATCCGTCACTACCTGATCGACTTCTTCCTCTCTCTGGGAAGCGGAACAGGACGAGAGAAGGAGGTGCGGGAGGGAAACGACGCGCTTTTCTCGATGGACAGCACGGCCCGCAACTTCGGGCATTTCGGCATCTATACTCCCTCGTGGATGAAAGCCACCTTCCCCGATCTGGACTCCGTCGGCAGATTCGAGGCCCAGACCTTCGAGCCGGCCGCGTGGCAACCCACCTATGAGCCCATGCCTTTCCGGAACCGGCTTCCGGACGACGCGTTCTGGGCGGCCAAAATCCTCATGTCGATGAACGACGAAGATATTCGTACCGTCGTCAAGACCGGACAGTACAGCAATCCGGAGGCCGAACAGTGGATTGCTGACTCTCTCATCGAGAGGCGCGACCGCATCGGCCGCCATTACCTGACGAAGCTTCTGCCGGTGGACGAGTTCAGAATCGAAAACAACGAGTTGAAGTTTACGGACCTCGCGGTCAGATACGGCTTCGAGAATCCCCACCGGTTCGAGATCTTCTGGTCCAGCTTCGACAATATCCAGGAGTCCAGCCGCCAGATCCCGGGAGCCAGTGGCACAGCCCTCCCGGATGCCGTGCGAAGCGCCCCTGCCGGTAGCTACTCCAGGGCCGAAATCGTGGGAGAAGGAGCGTCAAACCGAACCCTGGTCTACATCCGCACCGAACCCGACGGAGCGAGGGTCGTGGGAGTCGAGCGCGAATGGCCGGGCAAGACGATTGCCCAGCCCGCCAGCCGGAGTTTAGATCCCAGCAAATCTCACTACACCAAGCTCACTGAAACCCAGAAGGCACTTTTCGGTGAGTTCGCTCGAGAATACACTGCGGAAACCGGCTTGCAACTCACACCCGGTGCATACTGGACCTCCCTCAGCATCTCGGAAAGGACGACCTTCACCGCTGTCACCAACGCGCTCGAAAACACGGATCTGACCGACGAAGAAGGCAACCCGCTGGGGACCGCGCTGGATCGCGTCATCAGTGTGCAACGGATAGCCGGCCAGTATTACGGCCGAGGAGGCGACGAACAGTTTCGAGTCTACTTTGATATTCGTCCGGACACGCAGGAAATCCTGGAAAAGTCGAGGGAGTTCTTTCGCGACAAGGACAACACGGTTTATCACATTGGCTATCCCACGAGTTACCGCCAGGCCGGAAAACCACCCACCATGCAGTTCTCGATGTCGGAAGACGGCACCAGGGCCGATGTCGACGTCGACTACCGTTCCAGCAAAATGCCCAGTTCGATGTGGAACGGGCACATCACCTCGTCCAATTCTGACGTCCGAGCCGGCAACAACTACGACATTCACAGCAGGCGCTGGTCGGGCCTGGCGGCCTGGTGGCAGGGTCTTTTCGGGGATCTGGAGAGGGACGAGAGCGCGATTCTGGACCTGCTCAGCCACAAAGCTCCGCCCGATCCAGTGGAAATACCGCCGGATCGTCCAATTGGGTTCTCTCCCGAGAAGGTCACTGACGCAGCCCAGGAATTCCTGAGCGACTGGCTGGGACGGGGCCAGTACGACCAGGCACTGGACTTCATGTCTGATCAGGCATTGGCCTGCGTGCGGAAAGACGGCGATGTCGAAATCGAGGTCAAGAAGCGGTCCGACGACGCCAGAGCTCTGAGGCACGTCTTCAAGAAAGTCTACGAAAAACTGGAGGGTGTGGAGAACCCGAGCGAGGCGATCCGGGGGAAAGAGCCCTGGCAGAAGGACGTTTACACCATCATCGACCATCCCTACCGGCAGTTTTTCGCCGCCTTCGCGGCTCCCGACGAGAATGCCGGGCGTTACCTGTGTGAACCGGTTTCGGCGCTGGCAGATTCGGTGCGGCAGGCTCGCGGACGGACGGAGCCGGGCACTTACCACGCGACTATGTTCCAGTTCCGCTTCGGTAAGAACGGCGGGACGCTGGCACTGATCTGGGCAAAAGAAGGGGGCCGCTGGATGATTGTCTCGTGGGTGGTGGAGAGACAGTAGTCCCGGCTGCGATTGACCGGGTTTGCTCCCCTCTTACTATTTCATTTTCGCTTTCATCTTGCCCCACTTCTTGACCATCTTGTTCACGACGTTGTCGATCTGCTTGGCGGCTTTCTCCGGATTCTCCTTGGCCGTGGCCGTGGCCGAACCGCGCCACACCAGCTTTTCCGATTTGGCGTCCCAGATGTCAATGATCAGCGTGCCCTTGGTGTAGGTGTAGGCCCGGGTCGTCGAACTTCCCCCCATGCCCCCATAGCCGCGATGCCAGTACATGCTGGAGCCGTATCCGTATCCGAAGCTGGTGGTGTGCAGCTGCATTTCCTCTTTCTCATTGGTGTGATAGGTCACGTAGATATCCGGATTCTCCCGAACCTCGATCATCCCTCCCTGAGTGAGGTGGTGCTCGATGGCGTTGACGATGCGGGAATGCATGAGCGGACTCGAGTCGAGGACCGAGGTCTCTTCGCTGTAAACCCACTGGAAGGTCTTATAGTCATTGTTGATGGCTTCCGTGTCGTAGTCGATGTAGATCTTCTGGCCGAAGCAGGGCGTGACAATCAGGACCAATACCAGAGTGGCCAGGTAGCTCTTGTTCATTGAATTTTCTCCCCGATTTAGATAACAGTTATAGGGTTAACGAGTCATAAAGAGTCTCACAGCATGGATCAAACCGACAACTCTCCTGCCAGAAACTGATGCAGCGGTTCTGCAAAGCGGGATATGCGCTGGCCTTGATCGCAGTCTTCATGACCAGACTCGCGGAAGGCCAGCAACTGGAACCGCGAGCTTACGCCAGCGCCCCGGTCGGATTGCGCGCCTTCGCCGCCACCTTCGGTAGAGCGGATGGCATCATCATCTTCGACGTCACTTCCCCGATCAAGGATGTGACGGCAGGGATCAACAGCACCACGCTGGCTTACTTCCAGAGCTTTGGTTTCCTGGGTAGAAACGCCAATATCTCCCTGGCACAGCCTTATCTCTGGGGCCACGTTGAGGGTCTTGTCTCCGAGGAGTTCACCCGCATTACCCGTTCCGGACTGGCCGATGGCGCACTCCGTTTCGCGGTCAATCTTGCCGGTGCGCCGGCCCTGGCTCCACGGGAATTCGTCAACTACCAGCAAAGAACAAATCTCGGCGCCAGTGTGACAGTGCTTGCACCGGTCGGACAATACGATCCCGTCAAGCTCATCAACCCCGGCACCAACCGCTGGGGTTTCCGGCCGGAGCTCGGAATCTCACACCGGGATGGACGCTGGCTGCTGGAGGGCGCCGGTGGAGTCTGGTTGTTCAGTGACAACGACCGCTTTTTCGAGGAAACTCATCTGGAACGGGGACCCATGCTCTCTTTGCAGGGCCACCTCACCTACAACATCACTCCCAGAATGTGGGTGGGATTCGATGCCAACTACTACAGGGGGGGAGACTCGGTTATCGACGGGGAAAAATCCGATCGGCCGGTTGCCGACTCCCGGTTTGGAGTCACGTGGTCTCTGGCTCTATATCGACGGCATTCGGTCAAGTTTCAGTATGCGGAAGGGGTCGTTTCCAGGCTTGGAAACGATTTCAGGAGCTTCGCTTTTACATACCAGGTTATATGGTTCGGACTGCGACGATGAAAACTTTGAAACCACCCCGATATTCCTACCTGATGGCATCTCTCCTTTTGATGATCGTTGTCTACCCTTTTCTGGAGACGGCCAACTGGGGACAGTTTCTTTTTTCGGTCTTCTTCACTTTTGTCCTCCTGAACGTCGTCTATACGCTGGCCAGGCACTCGAAGCTCTTCTATGTGGTCCTCACCCTCACACTGCTCACCATTGCGCTGGACTGGATGGGCAACCTGGTCGAGCTACCTGAGCCCTTCTGCGGGCAATAGTCAGTGTGGCACTGCTGGGCGTGGTAGAGATGGTGATTCTGAAGGACGTGCTCCGGGCTGAGAAAGTCACCGCACAGAAGGTGTATGGGGGCGTCTGTGTCTACCTCATTCTGGGAATCCAGTGTGCCATCCTGTTCGCGGCCCTGGCCACGCGCAACCCGGATGCTCTGAACGTGCCGATCGCGGCCGACCGGCCCATGACCCAGATGCTCTACTTCAGCTTTGTCACCATGACCACGCTGGGCTATGGCGACGTCTCGGCCTACTCGACGGCCGCGCGCGTCCTGGCTTCCGTGCAGGCCCTCCTGGGCCAGCTCTACCTCACCGTCCTGGTGGCCCGTCTGGTCGCTCTGCAGATTACTCATGAGAAGTGAGGAGGCGCTCGCTGCCGGTTGAATCAGAGCCCCCGGCGGAAGCCGGGGGAAGCACGGCCAGGCCTGCAACCGTCCCTCCCGGCCGCTCCCGCGGCCGGCTCTGATCATCTCATAGAACCCAGAATCCGGAACTCGGAACCCCTCAAAGGCAGTCGCTCCCTATTTCCCTCACTATTCGTCTACGGTATCCTTTCCCGAGCTAGAGTATGCAGATCGCAATTCTCGCCTCAACCTTCACACCACAAAAACTCTTGACCGGCCTTGTGCTGGCTGTTTTGGTGGGCCATGCCGGACTGGCGCAGTCCGAAGTGACCGCCGAGCGACAGTTGAGCCTCGCCGAAGCCCGGAGTCTGAGGCGTCAGGTCGAATCCGACACGAGCCGGAAAGACGGACAGCAAGAGCAGCAGCTCGACCTCTACGACCAGTCCATCGCTGACCTCAAGACTGCCGACCAGGCCCAGGCGCGGATCCGAAGGCATGAACGCGAGAGGACCAGAATTCAGTCCAAGGTGGCCGGTCTCCGGGTCGAACTGGGCCGGCTCCAGGACCGGGCGGAGACGACACTTCCTGAGGCCTTGAGCGCGGACCGCGTGGAAACCACCCTGGCCCGGGAACAGTCCCTGCTCAGCTCGCTCCGCGTGGCTCTTAGAGACGTTCAGGAACTGGCCGCAGAGCGGTTGCGCCGCCGCAATGAGATCGCCCAGCGCCTGGGAACCCTGGACCAGGAGATCGAGTCGGTCAACACCCAGCTTCGAGAGGCGTCAGAGTTGGGTGGATCAGATGAGTTGCGCCAGGCAGCCCGCACTCGCGCCCTGGCTCGCCGCGCTGCGCTGCTGGCGGGAAGCGCGATGAGCTGCGGGCGGAACTCCGGCTGGTGGAGGAACGAGCGGTCCTGCTGCCCTGGCGGAGGGACGTGGCCGAGCTGAAGGTGGCCCGCAGCGAGCGAGTCACAACCATGCTCGAGGTGGTCTTACGGGATCTGCGACAGACCGAGGCGGAAAAGTCCCTGCAGGAGGTTCGGACCCAGGCCCGGGGAATTGCGGAAGAGCTTCCCGAGCTGGCGGAGATGACCGAGGAAGTCGCGCGGCTGGCTGAGATGCTGTGGGGACCGGGTGGGGTGGTGGCGCAGTCCCTGCTCGTCGACTCCAGGCTCAGCGACACTCGCAGAATGATCACAAAGCTGGAGAGCGTCTCGGCCTTGACCAAACGGCGCTTCGAAGCCGTGGGCCATACGGGCGACATTACGCAGTGGTGGCCTGACATCCCTGCCGACTTTCCCCGTATCTCTGAACTGCAGAGTGAAATCCGCCGGCAAGAAGCACTGATACCGGAGGTCCAGCACCGACTCATCCAGTACGAGCAGGAGCGAGGTAAGTTCCGAGAGTACGAATCCGAAGTTGACAGGTTGCTGGACGAGACAGCACAGACCCGGACGGAAGAGATATCTCCCCAAGTCAGAACCCGGGTGTGGGATCTCACGCACAAGGGACGAGAACTTACTGGACAGCCTGGTCGAACATTACGGACGCTACGCGGGGCGACTGGTGGAGCTCGTGACCATCTCGCACAGTTTCCTGGCCCATGGAGAGGAGCTGCGAGAATTCACTCAGGAAAGGGTCCTGTGGGCACGCAGTGTGCCGGGCTCGATCTTTCCCGACCCGAAGGATTCTCTGCAGGCACTACTCTGGATCGCCTCGCCCGCAAACTGGTTTCCAGGGCTCTCCGAGGTGGGTCGAGCCGGACTGGCATCGCCTCCGGGAAGCATCCTGTTTGTCCTGACGCTGGGACTGCTGGTCTTCAGTCGGCGACGAATCACAGAACGTTTAGGAGTGCTGGCAAGCCGGGTAGCCGAGAGTGAGACCGATTCGTTTCTGGCCAGCCTGGAAGCGCTGGGGCACACCGTCCTTCTGGCCGCACCGGTTCCACTGATCCTGCACATGGGAGGGCAAGTCCTGGCGGCAGCAAGTGACCCTTTTCTGGTCGATGCCGGTGAGGCTCTGAAGTGGGTAGCAGTCGTGAGCGGGCTCTTCGAACTCACCCGACAGTGGCTGCGGCCTGACGGGTTTGCTGAAGGCCACCTGGAGTGGGCCGCAGACGTCATCCGGCCCATTCGCTGGGGACTGCTCTGGCCCCAGATCCTGTTCTTACCGCTACTTTTCGTGGCCCTCCACTTCAGCGCCGGCATGCGACTGGACACGCCGGACGAGCTACAGGCGTACAACAATTCGCTGGGGCGCATTGCTTTTGTTCTCGCCACCGGGGGGCTGGGACTTTCCCTGTTGGGGGTCTTCCGACCCCGCCACTGGAAAATGGCTATCCACCGGCGCATCGGCCTCTACGCCCTGCCCCTGATCAGCCTCAGCCTGCTGGCCCCGGCCGCCCTGGCGGCTGTCGGGTTCTACGTGACGGGAATGCTGCTGGCCTACCAGATGCTGCACACGGCCTGGCTGGGGGTCGGCATCATGATGCTGGGAGGGCTCCTGTACCGGGTCCTGGTCGTGAGCCGCCAACGCTCAGCCGCGCGATTCGCCTCCCTGGGTGAAACCGAAGGCTCCCAACCAAAGTTCCACCCCTCGCTGGGTGTAAGTCCGAAGGACGTCCTTACGGCCGAGGAAAAAACAAGGCGGCTGGTGCGTTTTTTTCTGGTGCTACTGATTGGATTCGGATTGTACAGTATCTGGTACGAGGCGGTGCCCACGCTGCAGATTCTCAAACGGGTCCAGGTCTGGCCCAGCATTGCTCTCCTGGAAGAGGGCGAGGGCCCTGTATCAAAGTTGGCAGCCACCCGGACGACGAAGCCTGAAGGTACGGGCCGAGGTGGTGCAGAATCCGGCCAGTCGGCTACCCTCAAAAACCCTCTAACTCCAGCGGTCCCTAGCGAAACTGCTGACGGCGGAGGCGCTTCGGGCATAACCATCTGGCACCTTCTCAAGGCCCTCCTGGCTTTTTTCGTCACAGCAGCCCTGGTCAAGAACATCCCGGGCCTTCTGGAACTGGCGCTGCTGCACCGGGCATCCCTGGACCGTGGGGCCCGAATCGCCTTCAGTACCCTGATCCGCTACACGATCATGATTCTCGGCACGCTGGTCGTTACCGGATTCCTGGAAATCAGCTGGTCCAGAGTCCAGTGGCTGGTCGCGGCCTTCACTTTCGGCCTTGGTTTCGGGCTCCAGGAGATTGTAGCCAACTTCGTCTCCGGGCTCATTCTGCTGCTGGAACGGCCCGTCCGGGTGGGCGATGCCGTTCGCATCGGGAATCTGCAGGGCCGGGTCACCAACACTCGGATACGCGCGACCACCCTTGCCCTTTTTGATCGCAGTAAAATGATCGTCCCCAACAAGGAGTTCATCACCCAGAAGCTCATCAACTGGACACTCTCCGACTCGAGACGCCGCCTGGAGATCCCGGTCAGAATCTCCTACGGAACGAATGTGGAGCATGTCAAGAAAGTGCTCCTGGGTGTAGCGGGCGATCACCCCGACGTCCTGGAAAACCCGCCGCCGCAGGCTCTGCTCCAGGAATTCGGCGAGTCGGCCTTGAAGTTCGAGCTGCGTGCCTTTGTCGACTTCGGGCAGGGGGTCGTGGCCAGGGACCAGCTCCTGGTCGCTATCGACAAGGCTTTTCAGAAGGAAGGAATCGCCTTTGCACTACCCAAACTGGCCATCCAGATGCCCGAAGGACAGCAGAAGAACCAGCCGGGCTAGTCCTTCTTGTCCTTCTTGTCGGGCGTCACCGCTTTCTTTGTCGCTTTCGCCGCCTTGCTCAGAGCTCCGGCCGTGGCTTTACCGGCGGTAGTCACGCCCTTCTTGGTGGCCTTGAGACCCGTGGTGACCCCGTCTCCCGCCTTTTCCAGGCCGTCCTTGGTCCCTTCAGCAGCCGCATCAACCGCGCCGTCTACTTCAGACTCACTGTCTTCGGCAGCATCGGTGTCCGCGCCTTCGCCAGCATCGGCGTCCGCGTGCTCTTCTTCCGCGGCCTCGGTATGCGCCTCCTCTTCCATTTCCACGTCCGGCTCACCAGGGCAGCCCCAGATAAAGACACTCAAAACGATCAGTGCGAACCATGTCCAAGGACGTCTCATGCAATCCTCCAGTTTCTTGCTGTTTGGGTCAGACTACCATCTAGACCCGGAAATCTCCAGAAATGGTCTGGCAGTTCAAACAGAGGGGACTAAGCCAGCCGAAACAGAACGGCGCGGCGTCAGCCGGCCGTTAACGGTGAGCTGACGCTCTACCGTTCTGCGGGGGGCCCTACCGGCGCCCGCCTCCAAACAGATCCCCGAGCGAACGGATTGCACCCTTGATACCCTGGCTAGCTAATTCCTCCAGGTCCGGGGCTACCTCGGGATCTTCAGGTGTTCCAGTGACCAGCAAGGGGACCTTTACCCAGCCCTTCTCGTCCTCCAGCGTGTCCAAAACGACCGGGGGCACGTTCGGAATGGAGAGACCCTCTCTGGGAGTCCGCAGGACGATCTTCATTTGCAGCGGACCGGCAAGATCCGCCCACCCTCCGATGTCCAGGCCGGCTTCAGCCGTCTCCATTGCGAATTCTTCCAGGTTGACCCGGTTGTTCGTCACCTCCAGGTTGGCGTCCGTGGCCTGGTATTCGCTACCCACCAGGTGCTCGATTCCCACGATGTCTTGAACCTGTTCGAGGACCGGGTGGGCGGGCACTTCACCGCTCTCGAGGTGCAGGACACCAGCCGCCTTCAGGTGCCGTGACTCCGGGCCTCGTCCGTTGCCCTTGAGGGTCAAGCGACCCGGGCCCAGAGAACCGTCGGTTCCTAACCCGACTATCTCATTCACATTGACCGGATCGCCCCGGGCGGAGAATTCATACTGAAAGGGCACCCTGTTCAGGTTCATCTGAAGGGTGGCCTCGAGATCTCCCTGGTCCGTCGAGAGGGAGACTCCGGTCAGCTTGATAACGCCGCCCTCAGTAGCAATCTGTGCGTCCACGTCGCGAATGGGAAGCTCACCCAGCAAGACCCGGTGAGCGACGATCTCTCCCTCTCCGGAGAGCCGTTGAACGGCACTCCCGGAGCCCTGGTCGAGCTCGATGCCGTCCAGAGTGATTCCGAGGCCTTCGATCAGCAGGCGATCTTCCGGCGGGCCTGCCGGCCTCGGCGCCTACACCCGAAGGCGGCCGTCAATCACTTCAATCTCGGCCACTTCGAGCCGAAAGCCCCCTTCCTCGGGAGTGCCCGGTTGAGCCTCCGCTGTGGGCGCCTTCCCCGAAGTCCGGGATATGAGGAGGACGTCGGGTCGCATCAGCCGGATTTTGTCGATTGCGATGGTGCCGGACAGGAGAGGCCGCAACCGGTGTTTGAAAACCAGCCGTTGCAGCTTCAGCCGATACTTTCCAGCCGAGCTGTCTCCCTCTGCTACAACGCCCGCCATCTCCAGTCCGCTGAGAATCCGCAGGTCAAACTCTTGAGCAGTCAGACGAAGACCGGTCGCTTTGCCGGCCTGAGCCAACAGAGCTCTCCCCACGGCATCGGAGTCATAAAAACCGGCAAGCACGATCGACAAAACGACGACCAGGACGACGAGGACTATGACGGCGGCAAGGAAGATCTTCTTCACGATGCTGCTCCTCCGATGATTGCCGGGTTGCAGGCAGACAACCTCTGGCAACCCGAGTCTTTAAGAATCCAGCACTCCATTACAGCAGACCGGCCGGCTGGCATAAAGCGGCGGGGACAAACAGTTTCGAATCTACGCCATTCTGGTCAACAGTCCCGATTACATTGCGAAAGAGCTCGACTGCAGGCACCGGCTGGCCGGTGGTGGGCCTTTCCCCATCCCGGGCAGCAAAACGTACGGCAATTACTGCGGCACACTTTTTCAACTTCGGCTGGCGGGAGAGGATCCAGCGGCGCTGGTCTTCGTGTGGGGAAAGGAAGACGACCGCTGGCGGATCGTGGCTTACGACGTCTCCATGCATTAGCGGCCCGCGGTGAGAATCCCGCTGACCGCAGCGTTTATTTGCCTGCCTGCATTCCCTTGACCGCCAGGCGTGTCGCCTGCAGCGTTCCCTCCAGGGACTCCCTGGGAAGCGATGTGACGAAGGGCTTGATCAGCCAGCCCAGACCGCGGGGCACCTGGCGCGACAGGGAGATCGTCAGGCACTCGACAAAGGCGCCGCCCTCAGCCTCCTCGATGTGCCAATAGACATTCAGCCTCCACAGGAAGCCGCTGTCTTCCCCTACCGACAATTCCTCCTCTCCGTCCTCTCCGGCATTCTTGACTTCGGCGATCTTCGTGCTCACCGACCTGCCGGCCCAGCGGTTGTCCGAAGCCTACCGGTAGCTCGCTTCGTGTTCGATGTTCAAAACCGCCGTCAGCACCTTCTTCTTTAAGAGCCGCTGGTAGCCCCGAAGAATGTCGCCCTCGCTGCCCAGCAGTTTCGAATCGACAACCTCCGGGTACCACTCCTGGTGTCGGTCGTAGTCCTGGAGAACACCGAGGATCCGAGGCCCGGTGGCATCGGGAACAAACGCGGCCCCCGCCCAGACATGGAGCAGGCCCCCCTTGATGTCGGGAGTCCTGGCTGGGGATTCGATCAGAATCTTCCCGTCTCTGAGCTCGAGTCGCTGCTCCGGATCGTCGTCCGTCCACAGGAAGGGAAGCTCTCCTTTGAGGCGCTTCTCGAGGACACGCTCGGCATCTTTCACATAGGCATCGAAAGCGGCAACGGTGTGGAGGTTCAGCTTAACCCTGGGCTGGGCAGTGGCCTGGGGAATCAGGATCAGGGTCAAAGCAACAAGAACAGGGATAGTACGCATTCCACCTCCAGTGAGGGCAAAAAACATTGACCTAGATTGTAGCGTACTCAGGCGCACGCGAAGTTGCTGGCTCGGGCGGTGTCCTGGTACTTTAGCAGTCGGCGCTCGCAGGCGAGCACGGTGGCACCTCGAAACTGAAACGAAACGGGACCGATTATGATTCGACTGACACGATTCCTCCTCATTTTTCTTTTCCTGGCAGGCGTTTCCGGCTGCGGACCCGTCAAGTTCGTGAGCACCTGGAAGAACCCCGAGGCGCAGCCCCAGAATTGGGAGGGAGAGAAGATCGCAGCCTTCGTGATCACCCTGATGAAGGCCACGCGGCTGGGAGCCGAAACCACCCTGGCGCGCGAACTCACCCAGCGCGGTGCTCAGGGAATCGCGGGCCACACTCTTGTGACCCTGGAAATGGCCCGAAAAGACCCGGACCGGGCCAGAGAGATACTGGAGTCGGAGGGGGTTACCGGCGCTGTCGTGATGCGCGTCGTGGGGCAGAACTATGAGGTCAGCTACTCGCCCGGGAGTGCCTACTACGTGGGTACTTACTACACCGGCTTCTGGGGCTACTGGAACTACGGCGTCGCCACCGTGTATACGCCCGGACATACGACCGCGGAGGAGGTCGTCTCCATCGAAACCAGACTTTATTCCGTGAAGGACGACCTGTTACTGTGGGCCGGGACCAGCAAGACCACCAACCCCGAGAACGTCCAAAAGTTCGTTTACCAGCTGGTTGAAGCGGTGGGGAAAGAGGTCCGAAAGTCCGGACTGGTCGCCAGGTAGGCAGGCGCCTTTTCATTCAATCTTGAACGTGGGAGGCACCTTGGGGCGGCGACCGGGGAATCGAAACTTTTGGCCCGCCGGTCGCCGCCCTGAGGCCCCTCCCACGTTAAGAGCACCCAGGTGGAACCTGGAACCTGACGCGCGGCGGGAGTTCGTAGGGGCCGGCCTTGTGCCGGCCCGATAGGCGGGCGACCACCAGGGTCGCCCCTACGCTCCAGGCGTTGCTCCTACCTGGCCGGGGAGGGGATACGGAAGAAGATGGCGTAGAGGGTGGGAACCACGACCAGCGTCAGGACCGTGGCGAAGCCCAGGCCAAAGACGATCGTGACGGCCATGGCCTTGAAAAAGGCATCCTGAAAGAGCGGGATCATTCCCAGCATGGTGGTCAAAGCCGCCATGGCGACGGGGCGGGAGCGGCTCACGCCCGCCAGGACCACCGCCTCATAGGGAGCCGTCCCCTCCCGGATATAAATATCCGTCTGATCAATCAGGACAATGGCATTCTTGATCAGCATGCCGGAAAGGCTCAGGAAACCCAGCAGGGCCATGAATCCGAAGGGCTGGCTCATCGACAGGAGCCCTACTGTGACTCCGATCAAGGCCAGCGGCAGCGTCAGGTAGATGATGATCGGCTGCTTGATCCGGTCGAAGAGCATGATGACAACCAGGATCATCATGACGATGGTGAACGGGATCTTGGAAAAAAGCGCCGCCTGGGCATCCTGGGAGCTGCCGAACTCCCCTTCCCACTCGAATTCGTAGCCGGGAGGCAACTCGACCGCTTCGATTTGCTTCGCCATGCGGCGGCGCAGAGCCTCGGCCGTTCCAAAGCCCTGGTCGCACTGGGCTCGGATCGTGGGCATCCGATTGATACGCCGGATCAACTGGTCCTCGGCCCCGGTTGTCAGATTGGAGACCACCTGCGCAAAGGGAACGGCCCGATTGGCGCCGGAACTCCAGATCTGCAGGCTGTTGACCGCGTCAACGGATTCTCTCTCGGCGGCGGGCGCCCGAGCGATGATGGGAAGGAGATCGTCTTCTTCCCGATACTGTCCCACTGTCCGACCGTCAAAGGCGGTCTGCAGGGAGTCGGTGAGGTCCGGTCGGGTCACACCTGCAACCCGGGCCGACGTCTCCAGGTAAACCGGCTCGATCAACTTGACCCGCTGCCGCCAGTCATCCCGAATATTGACGGCTGCCGGCTCCTCCCGCATGATGGCCTTGACCTGCTCGGAAAGCTGTCGCAGGACGGCTCCGTCGGGGCCCCGGAACTGGGCTTCAATCTTGGCTCCGCCTCCAGGACCCACGACGAACTTCTTGTACCAGGCCTGGGAATCGGGATACTTTTCCCGGATGTGATCTCGAATCTTTTCTCCCAGGGCATCGATCTGGCGGTAGTCCTCAACAGAAATGATGCTGTGGCCGAAAGCACTGTTCACATCTTCCGCCGTGTAGGTGAGCAGGAAACGGAGAGCACCCCGGCCCACTAGCGAAGCGGTCGCGGTCACACCCTCCAGATCCCGGATCCACTCGTCGATCTCGGTGACGTCGCGCTCGGTGTCCCGAATGTGTGTGCCCTCCGGCAGCCAGTAATCCACGTAAAACTGGTTACGGGTCGAATCAGGGAAAAAGCTCTGGTCGACATAGCCAAAACCGTAAAGAGACAGAGCGAAGCAGGCCAGCAAGGCCAGGATGGTCAGGCCGCGCCGCCGCAGACAGGTTTCCAGGAAGCCCCGGTAAATTCGGTAGGGCGCGGCTGCATAGGGATCGGCACCTGCGGACTGCTCACCAGCCTTTAGAAAAGAGATGCCCACCAGGGGTGTGACCGTGACGGCAAAGACCCAGCTCAGCCCCAGAGAGAAAAGAATGACCTGAAACAGGGAACGGCAGTATTCCCCGGTACTGTCCTGAGAAACGCCGATCGCGGCAAAGGCCAGAATGGCAACAAAGGTCGCTCCCAGCAAGGGCGTCGAAGTAGCCTGGACGGTCTCCAGGGCGGCCTGCAGCCGCTTTTTTCCTGTCTGGGCCCCAATCACTATCCCCTCCACGACCACAATCGCATTGTCCACCAGCATTCCCAGGGCGATGATCAGAGCGCCCAGTGAGATTCTCTGCAGCGTGACTTCATAGAAACCCATGAAGACGAAGGTGGCCACGATGGTGAGGAGTAGAATGCCTCCGATGAGGAAGGCGCTGCGCCAGCCCATGAAGATCCACAACACAACCAGAACAATGGCCACTGCCTCCAGAAGATTGATGGTGAAGGCGCTGATGGCGGCGGTCACATCGCGGGACTGGTAGGAGATCACCCCCAGCTCGATCCCTGCCGGGACCTGAGCCTGGAGTTCCTTCAGCCGGACCTCGATTCCCTGCCCCATGACCACCACATTCCCGCCCGCCGCCACGGATACCCCCATGCCGAGGGCCGGTTGGCCGTTGTAGTACAGGATCTCGGTGGGGGGTTCCTGATAGCCGCGGCTGATGTCGGCGACGTCGCGCAGATACACCAGGCTGTCTGAAGCACCCCCTCGGATCAGCAGGTCTCCGATTTCCTGAACCGATTCAAACAGCCCCGTGGGGTTGAATCGGATGTACTCCCTTCCCACGTGAACCCGACCGGCGTTGGAGACGGTGTTCTGAAGGCCCAGGGTCTGGTAGACCTGCTGGGGCGAGATCCCCAGCTGGGCCATGCGGGCCCGTGAAATCTCGACGAATACCGCTTCCTGCTGAACCCCCCAAAAAGCGACCTTGGCAACGTCCTGCACGAGCAACAGTTCCCGCTTCAGCATCTTGCCGACATCCATCAGCTCGGCAGCCGAGTAGCCTTCGCCGTAAATGGTCAGAAACACCCCGTAAACATCACCGAAGTCGTCGTTGACCATCGAGGGTCCCGCGCCGGGGGGCAGGCTTGCCTGGACATCTCCAACCTTGCGGCGCAGCTCATCCCAGACCTGAGGCAGGGTGGAGGCGTCGTACTTGTCCTGCATCTCAGCGTAGATTATCGACAGCCCCGGCTTGGAAAGGGAGCGAACTTCCTTGAGCTGGCCCATCCCCTGGACCGCTTCTTCGATGACCTCTGTGACTTCCTCCGAGACTTCCAGCGGGGAAGCCCCCGGGTAGAGGGTCGTCACCACGGCTTCCTTGATCGTGAACTCGGGGTCTTCCAGGCGGCCCAGGCTCTGAAACGCCGACAATCCTCCCAGGAATACGAGCGCCGCCAAGACGTAGGTGGAGGTTTTTCTGGCAATCGAGAATTCGGCCAGATTCATCTGCGCTCCCTCAGCTCATCGGTAATCAGCCTGACCTGCTGGCCTTCGCTGATGGAACGGGCGCCCGCACTGATCACACGGTCTCCGACCTCGAGACCGCCCAGGACAATGGCCAGGTCCCCGGTCAGATCCCCAACTTGAACGGAAACCTGGCGCGAGAGCATCGAATCCTCCTCCACGACCCAGACCGAGTAACTTCCCCCTTGGCCCGCCACCAGGGCCGAGACCGGCAGCGTCGCCACAGCCTCGCCCTTGACCGGGCTGACGGACGAGATCTCAGCCGTCATCCCGGCCAGGATGGTTGCTTCCTCTGGCTGTCGTACCTGCATTGTCACCGCGTAGGTACGAGTCACCGGATCGGCCTGGCCTGCAATCTCGGTGAGGCGGGCCGGGAACTGCTGACCGGGGAGCCCTTCGAAGCTGGCCACCAGCTCCGGGATGGCTCCTTCCCGCCCGCCTTCGGCAATGAGAACCTCCGGTATCTGGGTCACGACCTCCACGATGGTGACGTCCTGCAGGCTCAGGATGTGCTGCTGGGGTCGCACGAACTCGAAGTTCTCGGCAAAGACCTGGGCGACGATCCCATTGTACGGTGCCCGCAGCGTTGTGTCGGCCAGCTGGTCCCTCGCTCTGGCCAGGTCGGCCCCCATGGCCCGCATGCGAGCCTCCATCGCCTCCAGATCCTCGGGGCGCGCCCCTTCACGCGCGACCGTCAGGCTTTCTTGGGCTCGCTGGACCTCCGCCTCGGCGACATCCCGCGAAGCGCGACGCTGATCGTATTCGGCTTTGGCCACGTTGTCATTTTCGTAGAGACGCCGATAGCGGCGCAGCGTGGCTTCCGCTTCCAGGAGTCGGGCCTGGGCCCCCGAGAGGGTCGCCTCCGCCGCTCGGATATCTTCGGGTCGAGCCGTCTGCATGGCCTTGTACTGGGCCTTCAAATTGGCGACCCGGGCCTCCAGGTTGCGGACCGTCGTCTGGAAATCTCTGGGATCGATCTGACCCAGGAGACTGCCCCGGCTGACTTCCTGTCCCTCGAAGACGGGCAGCTTGATCAGCGGTCCGCCTACGCGAAAGGAGAGCCTGGCCTGCTGGACCGCCTGTACTGTGCCCGGAAAGCTGCGGCCCTGCGTGACACCTGAACCGCCGAAAACCACCGTTTTCACCGGCTTGATGTAAGTCGCCTGCACCAGTTCCTCGGAACAGGAAGTCCCGAGCGCCAGGACCACCAGCAGGGCCATCGCCATAAACACGTCTTCGAGTTCCCTCTTCATTTCGCCTCTCCCATCAAATACGCATCAAATCAGGGCCGGACCGGCCGGCCGGCCTTGGCAAAGAAAGCCCCCAGCTGGTTCAGAAACTCCTGCCTCTCCTGTGGAGATCGATAGTAGTCAAAACGACCCACCGCTCTCTGCATGGCCATCAGGTCCAGAAGGTAGTCATAGATGGCGTTGGCCGCCGCCAGGTCCGCCTCCAATGCAAAGTTCTGGGCATCCAGCAGGCGGAGGATGTCAACGACCCCGGCAGCGTACGAGTCGTTCACCAACTCCAGATTCCGGCCTGCCGCCTCGGCACCCCTGTGGGCCAGTTCAATTCCCACAAAAGAGGCGTTGGTTGCTTCCAGAATGGACCGAATCCGCTGCTCCACCCGTTGACTGGTGGCCTTCCGGCGCAGAGTGAGCTCCTGCAGCTCCTGCTGGGCTCGGGCCTGGCGGGCGTAGCGGGCACTCC
Source organism: Acidobacteriota bacterium (assembly GCA_965205615.1). Lineage (GTDB taxonomy): Bacteria > Acidobacteriota > UBA6911 > RPQK01 > CBDAPI01 > CBDAPI01. Next base: position 421,119 of record CBDBHK010000025.1, read on the forward strand.
CCTCAAAAAGTGGATAGTCCGCCCGCACCTGTACGGTCCAATCCCAGGCGTTGAGACCCGGGATATGAATATCGGTTCCCTGTCCACTATCCCGGTGCCCGAAAACTTCGCCGCCAAAGGAGAGATCGGGTATGAAGAAGCGCCTCTTGGCTGCCGTCAGCTCTCGCTCCTTGGCCCGAACGCCGGCATCCAGCTGGCGCAGCTCCGGAGATGCCAGCGCCGCCTGCAAAGCCATGAAATCACCGAACACGGTGAAACCGGCCGGGTTGTCGATGTAGGTCCTCAAATCTTCAAAACCGGAAACGATCTCGGGGTCATCTACGGCCGCTTCCAGGGTGAGAAAAGTCTCCTGAAGAGGCCGGTTCAATACCCGGTTGACCTCGATCACAGCCTGGTTTTGGAGCGCTTGAGAATCCAGAACCGATCCCTGGTTCGCGGCGATTTCACTCTCCCAGCGAAACACCTCGTCTCTCCCCGCAACTCCGATGTCCACCCGGGATCTTGCCAGGTTCAGATTTGCCCGGGTCAGTTCCAGGTTGGCCCTCTGGATCCGCTCCACGGTCTTGGCACGAAGAAGGTTCAGATAACCCTGCGCGCCTTGCAGAATGACATCCAGGCGGAGTTCGGATCGCTCCTCCAGGCGCCGGGTCTGCAGGTTCTTCTCGATGCCATAACCGGCCCAGGCCCGATCGGAATAGATGGCCTGTGATCCCGACAGCCCGAGGAAAGCCTGTTTCTCCGGAAAGATGAAGGAAGCGCGGTCGTTGTCAATCCGGGAAACCCCTCCGAAGAGATTGAATTGGGGCAGCAGGGCTGACCGGGCCTCCCGAACGGTCTGCTGGCCGGCGGCTACGGTCCGGTCTGCCGCGGCCAAGTCCAGGTTCAACATGCTCGCCTGCCGGACAACGGCGGGGAGGGACAGCGTGCGGGCTGCCCGCGTGACCTCCTGGTTGAGCAGTTCTGAATCCAGGAGGATGCTGTAGCGGGGAGATACTCCAATCGCCCTGGCCGTGGCCATGTTGATGACCAGGCGCTCCTCGGGGTGATAACCGACCGGCAACTCCCCCGGGTCCTCCCCCAGCAGTACCCGCTGGATGTTCAGCGCCACGCGCCGCGCCCGCCTCCGGGTTTCATCCTCCGGCCCCTGGGTGGCCAGCAGTCCGGCCCTCACCTCGGCCTTCCCGGTCGCCGAGAAACCGGGCAGCCGGCGTGTGATCAGGCCCTTCACCAGGCGGTCAAAGTCACTTCGATCAAGACGGGGGAGGTGACCCACGTACACCGCGTCGGTTTCTTTCGGGACCCGTTCCATTGCGGCTTCGATCGATGACCCCACCGCAACCATCTGGATCTCTGTCAGGCCCAGCGAAGCCAGTTCATCCCGTACCAGGGTGTCCAGATCCAGACCCAGTTCTTGCCAGGCATCCAGAAACAGCACCGTGAGGCGCTGGAAGAAGACGATTTCCCGAAAGGCTTTGATGTTCTCCAGAAGATCTCCGCCCAGCACGACGTAGCTGAGATTTCGAACACCGCTGACCTGCACCGCCTCGAAGTCATCGGGGTCCGACAAGGGTCTCCGCCGGGACTGGATAGGAAGACCCTGGAGCTCCGGTTGAAACGCGAGCGGGGCGAAGACCGGCTTGGGGAAAGGTCCGCGGCGCGCGACTTCCTGTGAGGCAAGCACTCCCAGGGCCAGCACCTGGTCAACTGCAGGATCCGAAAGCAGGCGCTCTACCACTGCACCGACACCAGCGGCTGTCCAGTCCGCTGTAACGATCCTGGCTGGTGAAAAAAGGGCCTCGAACTCGCCTTCGAGGACTGCCAAAATCTCAACCTGGTAGGTTTCTACAAGCTGAGCATTCTTCTCGGAGGGCCCGTCCAGAACGATGCCGAAGCGGACCGGATCCCGGCCCAGGCCGGCGGCACTCAGCGTGAAGAAAACCAGTGCGAGGCAAAGTGCGTGCAAGCGCGAACCCTACTTGAACTTCCGGACGTTGCTGAGCTGTGTGTACTGGTGGCCAAAACTCTCGATCACCAGTTCGTTCCCGTCGAACTTGAGCTTGGCGGCTACGATAACGTTGCCAAGGCCCTTGTCCTTCTCGTTTAACTGCATCACGACAATTCCAAACGGATAATCCCTGGATCGGCTCCCGCGATAGAGTTCCAGGAAGCTCATATTCCGGGCGGTGACGATGTTGACGACCCGACCACTGCCTGTTTCATGGGAACGGGCCACCGCAATCGGGATGCCCACGTGGCCAACCGGTGCGATCTGCCCCACGTCCAGCTTCTCGAGTTCCCGGCGCAGGGCTTCCTGACCGCTTTCCAGAAGAATGGTGGCCAGTCGTTGAACCTCATCGTCACTCGTGTACTCCTTGATCGTGATGTTCATTGATCTGGTGCTTCCACCCGCGGATCCGCCCGTTACCATGGCCGTGGCGCCAAAACGGTCCGGTTTCTTCTCGTCCTTCTTCTCCGCACTGACGGAAATGGAAAAGAGAAGCAGGAGGGAAAAAGCGACTCCGAAGGCATAGGGACGAAAACTGGGTTTCTGGGGCATTGATCCTCCTTACCTTGTTCATTGACAAACGGGGAACTCGCGTCTCATCCCGGTGGGAACTTGCTCAACAGTTTGTTCACGGCTTTCTGAACTTTCTTCTCGGCCTTTTTTCGATCGTCGATCGTGTCTCTGGCCGTGCCTCTCCACATCAGCTTGTTGGTTTCGGGATCCACCACATCCACCATGAGAGTCCCCTGGCGCTTCAGGTTGGCATCGGTTTCGGTCTGATAAAATGGCCTCCAGTGGCCGTAACCGGAATAGGAAGGCTCGGGGCCACCCTGCGTCTGGACGCCGAACTCCGCAGAGCCCAGAGAGAATTTGGCGACCGCGATGTAACCCACCAGAAAATCAGGAGACTCTTCGTCGAAAATGAAGCCCTTTTTCTCCAACCGCGATTTCACCAGATCCAGGATCATACGGTTCACCCTGGCATCCTCGACGGGGTCGTGTTCACTCGCATCGGGACGAAAAAGGGGAAGCGTGTCGCGCTGGACCCAGCCGAACTTCTTCAAGCCGGAAAAATCGACGCTCCGATCGTAGTCCCGGGTGACTTGCTGCGCCCCCAGGCTGCCGGTCAGACAAGCGACTCCCAATAGCGCGATGCGTTTTTTCACGATCACCTCCCGGAGATCCGTTGATCTTCGCCGCTAGTCTAGACCCGTAAGGAGTCCCCCCGGCTCTGCCGGGGAGGCAGCCAGAGTTTGACAGTTCCGGGAATAGGTGAAAAAACTCCCTTCCGTGAGCCGAGCAAAGCATCACGAAAAGGAGTTTTATGAGTAACTACAAGAGCTTACAGCATACAAAATGGGAGTGTAAGTACCATGTGGTGTTCATCCCCAAGTACCGCAAGAAGTTGATTTATGGGGAGCTGCGCAGACATCTCGGTCAGGTGCTGCGACGGTTGGCTGGGCAGAAGGAAAGCTTGATTGAAGAGGGCCACCTGCTGCCGGATCACGTGCACGTGATGATCTCGATTCCGCCAAAGTTTTCTGTGGCGCAGGTGATCGGGTACATCAAAGGGAAAAGCGCCATCCACATTGCGAGGAACTTTTCAGAGAGTCGGCGTAACTTTGTTGGACAGCACTTCTGGGCTCGCGGATACTTCGTATCGACGGTGGGTCGGGATGAGAAAGTGATTCGTGAGTATATCCGGCGGCAAGAAGCAGAAGATCGTCGCCAGGATCAGCTCAGGCTGCTGTAGCCAAGCCACCTGTAGGTGGCACAAGTGGCCGCGGTAGCGGCAACGTCAAGTCCGCTTTGAGCGGCTCACAAGATTAAAGCCCCCGGCTTTGCCGGGGGATACTTACTCTTTAGCAGCCGCTTCGCGGGGATTACAGGGAATATCCTTTGCGCGCCAACTGTTCGGGGCCGGCCGCACCTGGGACAATAACCAGGCCTGTGTGGACAAGTCGAGACGCCCGGCATCCCGGTCAGACCGTCTCGAGCCGTCTGAAGCGACGTCTTGCCATCCACGACATCTGCATGATCTGTTGAAATGCCCACTTCTCGGCGACACTCACTTCAGGATGAAAGAAATCGACAATCAGGACGTAGCGGGACTCCCGCGAATTATTCCAGACCCGATGCTCGAACGAATCATCGAAAACCAGGCATTCGCCTTCCTCCCAGGCCCGGATCTCATCCGCTACCTGAATCCCGCAATACTCCGGGACCTTCAAACCCAGGTGGCAGCGCAACGCAACATTCCTGGGGCCGCAGTGGGGTGTGAGTTCGCCTCCCGGCGCCAGCCTTGAAAAGTAAGCCAGGCCCACCTCATGGCCGGGAATCGACTCCACCAGTTCGGTCGTGCGGGGACAGGCCACGCAATTGGCCTCCACCTTGCGGCCCACGTAGTACAGGTAGAAGACCTTCCACTGTCCTCGGGTAGCCAGTCCCGTCTCGTGCTGGTGAAATCCGCCACCCGGAATCACACCCTGGAGTTCGCGACGAACCGCAGGAAACGCATTCGTCAACCTGGGAATCCAGTCGAACTCATCCGCGTTGTACCACGCTTTGGAACTCAGGCCGGGTAGATAGTTGTCTGGATGCTGGAGGAGGGGGCGCTCGGAGCCATGCTCACCAAGACCGAGAAAGCTGCGGATTCGCTCCAGCTGGGCGGGTGAGAATCCCTCCCTCCGGCCCTTCCAGAGAAGATGGACCCAGATCATGGCCGATCTGGCTCGCTGCGCGCGCGAATAGTGCGCGAATAGTGCGCGAATAGTGCGCTCTCTTCCCGTTTTGGCGCGGGTTTCCTTCGGCCAATCAGGGTCCTCCCGTGGAGCGGGTCAAGCATACCGAAAAAGGGGTGCACCGGAGAGCGGAACCGATCAGGACCCCGATCGCCGCTTGCCGATGCAATAGAGGTATTGCTCCGTTCGTACAAAGATCTGACCGTCGGAGATCGCCGGCGAGGAAAGCGTATACCCTTCCAACTGGTTTTCCGCCACAAGACTGAACTCGGGTCCGGCCGCGACTATGCTGGTCACGGCATCCTCGCTGGTGACATAGATCTTCCCGTCGGCCAGGACCGGTGAAGCGCTGTAGGTTCCGGGGCGAACTCTCTCCGGACCCCAGACCACGTCTCCACTGCGGGCCTTGAAACAAAACAGGACTCCATTGTCGCGAAGCAGGTACAGGTAGTGTCCGTCCGTCACCGGTGTCGGCACATCGGGCCCGTGCGCAGTCTGCCACAACACCTTTGGTGTTCCGCTGCCAAACTGGAAGGCCTGAAAAGGATCCTTACGGGTCGGGACATAAACCATGTCGCCGGAAACCAGCGGTGACGCAACGATTCGATAGTTACCCGCTTTGGTGGGATTCAGGCCGCCGGCTCGCCACAGCTCCAGGCCGCTGGCCGGGTCGTGGCCGCTCACATAGTCGCCCCCTGTGACCACCACTTCGGTCTTTCCCCTGTAACGCAGGACGGCAGGCGTGGTGTAGGAATCCGGGGACTCGGCTACCGCGTCGGTGGGTCTCTCCACCCGCCATCTGGTGGCGCCCGTGGCCGGATCAATCCCCAGCACGTAAGACGGGTCGTCGGTGTTCTGTCCGTGGAGAACCTGAACGTAGAGGGTGCCCGCGTAGAGCAGAGGTGAAGAGGCGTAGCCCCATCCGAGGCCAAACTCCCCATAGTCGGCCTGGATGTCCCGGCTCCATTTTTCGTTCCCCTGAAAGTCGAACGACTTGATCATCCCGGTCCCGGTCATCGTCCACACCCGCTGGCCGTCGGTCACGGGAGAGGGTGACGACATGTTTTGTTTCTGGCGCTGGCGATTGCCGCCGCCCAGACTGCGTTTCCACCGGATTTCTCCCGTCCTGCGATCCAGGCACCACAGAGAAAGTTCTTTCGTTTTCGGATCACGTTTCCGCTTCTGTGACGGGTCCGGCCTGTAGCCACCGGCCCTGCGCTTCCCTCCTCCGGCCGAGTTCAGGAAGATGTAGTCACCCCAGATGATGGGCGTGGACCCGCTCCAGGCAGACATGGGCGCCTTCCAGGTGATGTTTTCTGTAGGACTCCATTCGATCGGAAGGTTCTTCTCGGGGCTGGACCCGTCGCCCCCGGGACCGCGCCACTGAGGCCAGTTCTCGGCCAGGGCTCCGCCGGTCAGCAGAAACAGTATTGCGACAGGGCTGGTGGCAGGCCGCATAGGATTTCCCCGAGGGCTTTTTTGCACGTGCCGGGATTCTATCCGTAGCCGGTGAGAGGGATCAAATCCGGGGCCGGCTCGACTCAGGCAAAAAAAGAGCCCGACCAATCCCCAGATAGGTCGGGCTCTCTTGTCGAGTGACTAACGGGATGCCCAACCACTCACCAGAAAGGTCGCGCTTCCCCGTTAGTTGGCGGACTCCGCTCAGGTAGCCTGAGCGAGCGCGCTGATCATGCGCGAGAACACGCTGGTCACGGATCCCGAAAGACCCAGGCCAAACGCGGCTACGGCAATGGCGATCAGCACCAGCATGACCGCGTACTCAACCGTGGTCACACCGCGCTCGTCGTCACGGAGATGTATGAGAAGTTGACGTAAAGTCTCGATCATGTACACGTTGAACCTCCTTCAGTTCGACCGTTGTTAGTAACGTTCCCCCCGAGCTTGCCCTTCTCGGCCCGCCCTCCGCCCAGATGTATAGCAAGAGGCGTGCCAGAACCGGTACGGGTCTCTAAGAAGACGCTATAACTCTCACAAAATCAGAGGTTTGGGAACGGAGGTCACGCGGATGCGGCCACCGGCTCGGCAGCAGAGTTCCGAAAGAATTACAGGCTTCGGCAAGGGTGTCCGTAAGAATTACATCGCCCGGCGGCCTGTTCTGAAAGAGCTCTGGGCCTGATGCAGCAGAACCTCAGGAGAGTCCGAGCCTCTTCATCTTGTTATAGATACTCTTCTCGCTGATCCCGAGGTAGCGGGCGGCCTTGGACTTGTTCCCGTTGCAGAGTTCGAGGGTTTGAAGAATGGCACTCTTTTCAATCTCGGAGAGCTTCGATCCGGCAAGCGACTGTCTGTCCGACCCCGTTTCGCTAGTCAAGACGTCCGGGGGCAGGTCTTCAACGCCCAGAGTGGCGCTCTCGGCAAAAGCGGTACTCCTCTCCAGGACGTTTTCGAGTTCCCGCACGTTTCCAGGCCAGGGATAACCGGTGAGAATCTGCACGGCCTCCTGCGTCAGTCGCGAGACCGGCTGGCCGCGGCTTTCGCCGATTCGACCCAGGAGATAGTCGATCAGGAGGGGAATGTCCTGGCGGCGTTCTCTCAGCGGCGGGCCGTGGATGGGGAGGACATTCAAGCGGAAGAACAGATCCTGTCGAAACTTTTTCTCTTTGCACAGAGCCGGCAGGTCCTGATGAGTGGCCGCAACAACGCGCACGTCGACGGGGGCCTCCCGGTTTCCGCCTATTCGGCGAAATGTGCGTTCCTGCAGGAAGGTCAGGAGCTTGGGCTGGAGGTCGATCGGCATATCGCCGACTGCGTCCAGAAAGAGCGTTCCTCCCTCAGCCATCTCAACACGGCCGGGACGTCGCTCATGAGCACCTGTGAAGGCGCCCTTTTCGTGTCCGAACAACTCAGCCTCCACTAACTCCCTGGGGAGAGCGGTACAGCTCACGGTGACGAAGGGGCGGTCCCTGCGGGGACTGCCCGAGTGGATCAGGCGAGCCAGGAGTCCCTTCCCGACTCCGCTCTCGCCGGAGATGAGGACGGTGGAATCGATTGCAGCCACCTTCTTCACACGACTCAAGACCTCGCGGGCCGGCTGGGAGTCTCCGATAAAAGTTGCCTCCACCCCGGGCACGGAGAGAGCGTTGCGAAGCTGCCGGTTTTCTGATTTGAGCCGGGTCTGCCTGAGGGCACGCCTCACGATCTCCCGAAGCTCCTCAAAGTCGACCGGCTTGGTCAGGTAATCGAAAGCTCCATGCTGCATGGCTTCCACCGCCCTGGGCACTTCCAGGCTGCCGGTGACCACGATGGTCTCGATGGCGGGCCAGTGACGGGCAATGTGTCGAAGGCACTCCATCCCGTCGGGAGGCGGCATGTGCAGATCCAGCAAAGCGACCTCTACCTCGTCGGACAGGTGCTTGACGACCTGGGTGCCGCTGCTCGCGAGAACCAGGTCGTATCCCGCCTCCTCCAGGATTTCTGCGATCGCGCCGAGCGCGATCTCGTCATCGTCCGCAACCAGTATTCGTGAGCTTTTCATTGATCCCCTGCAGCCCTGTCAGTGACGGTCCGCCTGCCGCCGGGCCAGGGCGGAAAAATCGTCAGCCCGTTCGTGTGGAGTGTACCCGATTTTTACTCGGCTGCGCCCGCGTCAACCGTAACAATTACCGGTTCGAGGTGCCGTCAACCGTAGCATTTACCGGAATGGAGATTCCCCTGCCTGCCGTAACAATCGGGTTAAACACCTGCGGAACAAGGGCTTCAATGCGAACCATCAATATTGGTACCGATCTTGCTTGGTGTTTGAGTGTGTTGTCACTCCCTGAAAACAGAGATCAAAAGTGGAGGTTAGATCGATGAGAGAGGCTGGATCGATGAGAGAGGCTGGATCGATAGACGTTGCCGGTACCACCCGAACCCGCTTGTACCAGAGGCAGGCCCAGTGGAACCGAACTCAGCTGTTCGCTGCTTCGGTGCAGTTCATGGCGCAAATCCTGGTGGACATCGCCTGTACGAACCGGTCCCCCGGGGTGACTGCTTTGAACGATGCACTGACGCGGCTGGACGACCGGGCCCCACTGGATGGCCAGGTGATGAAGATGCTCTTTCTGGGGAGACTCAGTGTGGGGGACGCGGCCGCCATGTTGAAAGTGTCAGAAGCCGAGGTCCGCGCGGCGCAGACGCGGGCCGGCGACTGGCTCTCGGGGGAGCTGCGGGGGCTTGCACAGGATCCAGGCCGGACAGAATCGAAGGGGCAGTCCCAATGAAGAAAGTGGATCTTCTTTTGGTCAGTGCCTGTCTGTTGACCCTCTTCGCTATTCTCAACCTGGCTGATCTCTTCTGAGTTCCCAAAAGTCGCTTGGGAGCCAGGAAGCCCTGGCTCTCAAGCCCCGGGCATGTTGTAGTAGAACTCCTCGCGTACGATCTTGTCGCCCTCGACCGTATAAAGCGCCATTTCCTTCATACTTGTCCGCTGGCCGGTCATTTTGGGCGTCACGTCGAGGTCGAAGACAACAGCAAAGCCATCTTCGCCAACGAACGGACCCCGGATCGCCACTCCGTGAACCTCATGGTTTTCGACCCACCACTGGTTCTTGCCTCTGATGGCCTCGATTCCCTCTTGTACCGCGGGCATTCCGGGCCCTTCGACGGGTTCTACACTGACGATGTCATCTGAGTAGTAGGCAGAGAGAGCATCCATGAATCTTCCCTCACGGCACAGATTGACGAGCCCGTTTCCAACTTCCGATACTGACATTTGAGTCCTCCTCGAATGATCTGTTCAGCCTGACGTGACGGCGCCCATTCTCGCACACGCACAATGGCTCAATCATCTAAGAAGCGTTCTCGTCCCCCAGTGCGATTTTCAATACGGACCGCTTAGTCCCACCATTCGCTTTATCAGCCGCTGATGGATAACCTCGCGCCGCAGAAGAAAGGGAAGCAGGTAATTTCGCACCACCTTGAGCCAGGGGCTCCTGCCTGTCGCCAGTCTGGTCTGGACCTTGATCATTCGTATGGCCGACGCCCCGGCTCGATGGCGCTCGGTAGCGTATTCCTGAAGCCCTCCCTCGGCGATCGCGCTCGCCAGGAGTGTCGCATCCTCGATGCCCAGATTCATCCCCCGCGCGCCCAGTGGGGAGTGAACATGGGCTGCATCTCCGGCCAGAAATACGCGCCCGATGTTACAGGTTTTGACCTGCCGGTGGCTGACCGTAAAATCGGACTGCCACAGGACATCATGAACCCTGGATCCTTCCGGCAGGCGTTCCAGCACATTGGGCCGATTGCTGGCCACACGGAAGAGTCCCTCCTTGAAACGGATCATGAAAAGCATGCCATCTCTCTGAATCAGGACATTCGCCGCGTCGTGGTCCAAAGGGCTGTCCATGCGGACGTCAGCGAGGCTCCAATCACCCGGCATCCTCTCGCCGGGGAACCCGATCCCCAGCTGTTCTCGGACTGTACTGTGGGCACCGTCGGCCCCGATCAGGTGGTCGGCTTCGACGCCGATCTCACGACCATGACGGGAAAGTGAAACCTTGACATGCTCCTCGTCCTGCTCCAGACGCTCGAAGGTTGTACCGCGTTCAACCTGTACGCCGAATTCATTCAGTCGTGTTTCAAGAGTCCGTTCCGTCTCGGACTGGGGGAGCCCGAGCATGAAATTGTAGCGGTGCTGAAGTTTGAAGAACTCGATCTGGAACAGCCGACGGTCTTCGGTTTGGAAAATGACCCTGTGGATCTTGAGCCCGGATTCGAGCAGTCGCTCGGTCACACCGGACGGTTCCAGAAGTTCCAGCGTACGCGCATTAATACCGATGGCCTTCGAGCGCGTCGAGGGCTCCGACCTCGTCTCGACGATGCGGACAGCTTGACCCAGCCTGGCCAGCTCCAGGGCCGCGGCCAGTCCAACAGGCCCGGCACCTGCCACCAACACGTTTACACGTTTCGATGTCTCCATCAGACCTCTCCGGGAACCCCGCAGGAGTAAAAGTCAACCCTAGCAGCCCGTATCTGGACTCCTCCTGTCAAGGGTCCTGTTCATTTTTTCGAATTCAGCTGATCTGGGCCCTGGCGACGAAACTCGGATGCTGGGTTGAAGCCAGGAGTTTCGCTGCAGGTCCAGAATCGCTATCGGATCATCTTCTCCTCCTTGGGTCTCTGGCATGAAAGCATCGACTTTTTGCGATTCAGTGTGGACTGCAGTCGTATCTCCGGCCTCTTAGTGGAGCTGTGTTCTGGCTCCGGGCCATGATGAATATGCGCGCGTGGGGCGCCTATCGTGGTGACGGCCATCGAGTGGCCAAGGCTGCTATCGGCGTGTTCCCCGCGCCGGTCTGACCGGTTCGCCATCAGTTCGAATCCTCTCATGCAGTTCCCAGGGAAAGATCTTGACAAATCTTTTATCGCTTAAGCTCGCTGGGGTTCATAGGCGGCGTCACGGGTGGAAACGGCCCAGAGTAGACGGGCCAGCTTATTGGCCACAGCCACTGCCGCTTTGTTGTGCCCCCGTCGTTTTTCAATCTCCAAACCCCACCTGTGCAAACGGTCTGGCCGCTGCTTGGACTTGGCCGTCCACAAGACCGATCGCCCACCGTGGATCAAGAGAGTGCGCAAATAGATGTCCCCTTGCTTGCTGATGCACCCGAGTCGACGCCGCAGACCGCTGGAGTGCTCCCGCGGTGTCAAGCCCAGATAACTGGCAAAGTGTCGTCCCGAATCAAAGCGCCTCAGATCTCCCACAAAACCGGCCACCGCTGTGGCTGTCAGCAATCCCACCCCGGGGATCGACTGCAGTTGTTCAATCGCAACACTCTGTCGCGATAGCGCTTTCAGTTTCCTTTCGATCCGATCGATTCGCCCCTCCAGCTCTCTGACTTCCAGACAGATCTCCTCCAGCACCGATCGGATCCCATTCGGAATCTCCACTTCTGCATCTTCGATCCATCCTCGCACCCGCTCCACGGCCTGGCAGGCTCCAACGGGAATCGTCAAACCGAATTCCCGTAGAATGCCCCGCATCGTATTGATCCGTGCCGTGCGGGTGCGCATCCATGCCGTCCGCACCCGATGTAAGGCGGTCAACTGCTGCTGCGATTCATTTTTGATCGGAACCGGTCGAATGGCACTGTTGCGGTGGGCTTCCAACAACCCTTTCACATCACTGCGATCCGTCTTGTTGCGTAACACGTACGGCCGGACGTAGGCTGGCGGCAGCAGCACAACTTCGTGCCCCAGTTCCCGGAATCGCCGGCCCCAGTAGTGAGCCGAACCGCAGGCTTCCATCAGAATCGTTGCCCGTTGTTGCTTGGCCATGAACCTCAACAACCGAGCTCGACCCAGGCGATGCGTCTTCTCCATCCGACCAGGCTGCTCGGAAATCCCAATCTCAAAGACCGACTTTGCCAAATCCACTGCGATTGTTCTATGCTAAGCACGAACTACCGGTGATGGTTGACCAGGGCCAGGGGACAATCGTGAACTGCTCCTCCGTTGTGGGGCTGCTGGGACAAAGAAACATGGCCTCCTACGTTGCCAGCAAGCACGGCGTTGTGGGGCTGACGAGAGCAGTTGCCCTGGAGTATGCCGAATCCGCCATTCGCGTCAACGCGGTCTGCCCGGCTATCGTCGACACCGCCATGCTGCACCGTTACACCGGCGGCGATGCCCAAGTGGCGGCCGAGTTAACGGCTCAATACCCCACCAGACGCATCACGGGGCCGGATGAAATCGCCGAAGCAGTGCTGTGGCTATGCTCCGACAAGGCGTCGTACGTCAACGGCCATGCCCTTGTCATCGACGGAGGACTCAGCATTCAATAGGCGGGGGGGGTGACACACTGCGTCGTCTAAAGCTTCATTCGAGCGTCACGACCGTCAGCGAGTAGGGAGGACACTGCGCCACCCACTCATCCTGCTTCTTTTTCATCTTCCCCGCTCCGGGCCTGATCTTCTCGGGCGTTTCGAAGGTATTCTCATCCGTGGGTTTCCCGGTGAGAACGACGGCAGTCGCCTGGCCGGGCACTTCGGCCCCGGCCCCTCTGATCCGCAACCGGGCCTCCAACGGCTCGCTCTCCTGAGGGTTGACAATGGAGACGGTGGTCCTTCGCCCCTCCCTGGACACGGACGCCACCACGTCCAGGCCCGATGTCCCATCAAACTCCACGCCGATCGAGTCCGCCTCCATATGTTGCTTGAGCAGGTCGAACACATGGTAGGTGGCGGTTCGCAGGGAGCGTGGCCCATCGGTTTTGATGAGGGGCCCCCAGGTGTTGACGGGATAGAGAAAACTGGCCAGCTTCACGAGATCTGCGTTTCGGATCAGGCCGTGCAGGGAACCGGCCGCGGAGATCGCCGCGTCCATCTTGACCAGGCCCTCATAGGGCAGGTCCATCTCGGATACCTCCAGGATTGCCTCCCAGATCCCCCTCTCGTTCAGCTCCTGAGGCCAGGGCGGCAGGGGTCCGGTCTGGGCTGCCCACTCCTCAACGGCGATTTCGACCGCATCCGGCCCCAGGTACCGATCTACCAGTGTCGCTGCGTTTCTGACCTGCTCCTCGTTGGCGTACTTGAGCCCCAGCACGTGGAACATGTCCTTTAATTGAGCCAGTGTGCCGGTGTCCTTGAGTAACTTTGCATATCGAGCCAGGAATCGCTCATTCCAGTCTCCTTTCATTTCGCCGGACACAACAATCCGGGAGTGCCGGTCGGCCGGCCGCATGTAGTAGGCCCACTCATGCACCCTCTCGGCATAGCCTTCCGCTGAAAAAGCGGGCGACGTCTCATTACCGATCGACCAGTACTTGACCCCGTAAGGCTCGGGATGACCGTTTTTCCGGCGCAGGTCGGACCAGTAACTGTCCCCTCCGTAGTTGCAGTACTGCATCCAATTGACGGTGTCGCCCAGACTGGCCGTAATCGGGTTCACCTTGATCCAGGCCTCCGCCCCCACCAGTTCGCAGAAACGCAGGAACTCGTCTGTGCCGAACTGGTTTGTTTGTTCCCCGCCAAAGAAGTAGTTCCAGGTGCGGCGACGTTGTGAACGAGGGCCGATGCCGTCCTGCCAGTAGTAGGTGTCGGCAAGGGTGCCGCCGGGCCAGCGGATGTGCGGCACGCGGATTTGGCGTAAGGCCTCGATCGTATCCAGCCGCAGGCCATCTTCATTTGGAATCGAGGAGTCTTCCCCGACCCAGATACCCTCCAGTGTGGTTCCGTAGGCCTCGATCAGATTGCCGAACAGGCCCGGTGAGATGGTTGCCAGGCGCTGGTCGGGCAGAAGCTCAATGACCTGTTTTGATGGGGCGGTCGTTGCGGCCTCGGTAATCCCAGGCCAGCTGGCCAGACGGGGAAGAGCCGTTCCCGCGGCCGTCAACCTCAGCCATTCACGGCGCGTTAGCTCGCTCTCATTGCTTATTCCTGGACGCATCGGATTCCCCTTCCGTTCTTACGACTCACTCTCAGGCGTGTCTTGCCCTTTAACCCGCGGCCACTCCGACCGCCTCATTCGAACATCCTATGTAAGATATGATGTGCAATCAATCTGGGGGTTTTTGATGACGAGAGCGAGGGAGAACGGAAGAACCTCCCAGACGCTTCTGGTCTCCTTTCTCTTTTCGTTTACAATCGCGATCGTAGCGCCACTTCACATTTACCTGACCAACCGGCTCGAGTTCGCCTTCTCCACCCGGGAAATGTGGACAAGGGTCGCCGAAGTGAGGATCCCGGACGATGTCGCCATAAAGTACGGCAACCATTCTCTTGTCAGCCGGAACCAGCTCCCGGAGGAAAAAGGCACGGCGTTGCCTCTCATTCTGATCAAGCGCCCGGGCGGCAGCGGACCACTTGTGCCAAACGATGCGCCCGTGGCTCTTGCGGATATCCCCAGGACGATCGCGTCTGAGCTGGGCCATGCGGGGGTTCGTTTCCGGGAGAATCCATGTTTGAAGTGGCGGTCGACGCCCGCCGAGAAAGGAAGGTCCTTTTCAGCACTTTCAGACACCATCGGGCCAACTCGGAAGTCTACAGGAGCCCGATGACCGAGTTTCTTGTTTCCGGGTTCAGCTGGCTGGACAGCTCCTGGAAGAAGACGGGGAAGATTTATCCGCCGGAAGGTCTTGACCCCTCTTTAGAAAACGCAGCTGCAGGCAAGGACTAACAGTCCGTGGAAGACAAGTTGCCAGATCGTATGCGAAGCCGTATCCGATCACTCTTTGGGCTTTCGAAGAAAGCTGCCCCTGCCGTGTCTCGACCAGAACCGGAAAACCCCGACCTGCAGGACAAAATGCGCCGGGACTGGGACGAGCGGGCGCGCGAAAACGCACTCTACTACGTCGCCACCGGCGACCGTGACTGGTCACAAGAGGAGTTCTTCCGATCGGGTCGGCAAACCGTCGAAAAATTTGTCCTGTCGGACATGCCTAACATCTGCCGGGGCCGCGACCCCAAGACGTTCAAAGTGCTCGAAATAGGTTGTGGGGTGGGCCGCGTCACCCGGGCACTGGCCGAAGTCTTTGGCGAGGTGTGCGCTGTTGACGTCAGCCCGGTCATGGTTGAAAAGGCCAGGGAGTATCTTGGTGCCCGCGACAACGTGTCGTTTTTCGTCAACAACGGCAAAGACCTGGAGGTGCTCGGTGATCGTCGCTTCGACTTCGCATTTTCACATCTGACTTTCCAGCACGTCCCGTCGAAAGTTGTCATCGCGAGCTATATCGCCGAGGCGAGCCGGCTGCTCCGTCCCGGGGCCCTCTTCAAGTTTGACGTGCAGGGGCACGGTCCCCTTCGACACCCCGCAGACAACACCTGGTTTGGCACCCCGCTAACCCAGGCCGAGTTGACGAAGATTGCCGATTCCTGTGGCTTTTTTCACCGCTACTCTCGCGGCGAAGGGGAGCAGATGTTTTACCAGTGGCTCTTCAAGAAGGGCCCCGCTACTCTTCGAGCCGATCCCAATCCAGCACAACCCTGCGGCCCCGGACAGTATCGGACCGTGTTGAGCTGGGACGCTCCGGCGGTCGAAGGCGTGGAGATTCGGATCGGATCGAAAGACGGAACCCTCTTTACCAGGGACACTTTCTGGGGCTCGGGAGAGATCCAGCTACATGGGGCAGAAGCCCCTACGTGTTTCCTGGTGGACGCCTCCAACCATCAGGTTCTGGCGACTACGGTGATCGAAAGTGGAGAGGCTTTTGGGGCAAAATCCTCACCGGGGGGGTTCCCACAACCTAGCCGTCCAGGAGGTTGAGTCTGCGTTACCGGTCAGGGCGATCAGTCGTCAAAAGGCCAGCAGGCGCCGGATGACCCAGAACATGGCAATGCTTCCGATCGCATAGGGTGGCGCCAGATCGATCCATAGCGGTCGGGGGATCGGGATCCCGCGAGTCAGGCGGATGGCCAGGACCACCCCGGCTACAAAAATGAGCTGGCCGAGTTCCACTCCGACGTTAAAGAAAAGCAGGGCCAGCGGGACCGCTTTCTGGGGAAGACCGAGCTCGGTGAGCGCACCTGCAAACCCGAAACCGTGCAACAGCCCAAAGATAAAGGACACGACCCAGGGCCACCGCGTCGTCAGGCCGGGTGTTCCCTCCCGGTCGCGTACAATTTCCGCTTGCTACGAACACAATGCTCAGCGCAATTACAGCCTCGACCGGAGGACCAGGCATGTGCACGAAACCAAGCGTCGCCAGCCCCAGGGTGATGCTGTGGGCCACGGTGAACGCCGTGATGGTCCCGACCACGCGTTTGTAGCCACGCACGAGCAGCAGCAGCGCGAGAACGAACAGCAGATGATCGATACCAAGTAGCATATGCTCGACGCCCAGCCCTAGATAAGTTCGGGCGACCTCCCACCGGCCGGGCGAGGCCTCGACGACCAGGGTCGGGTTGGCGGGGAGCAGGCGCGCGGTCGCCGTCGTGCCGTCCAGCCACTCGATACGCACAAGCACATCCGTCAGTGTCGTCTTCAACCCGTCGATGTAGATGCTCGAACCGACGAGCGCCTGTGGATGCCGGATGCTCCAGCGCTCGACATAGGAACCGCCGGTGAAAACACCCCTCGGATCGGTGGTATTCTCGCACTCCCGGGGCAGACGGACGTAGAGGCCCAGGCGAAGATTCTCGCCCTTGGATGGAACCTTCCAGAGAACGTCAAAAGCGTCGGGGGCCGTCTGACGCAGCTCCAGATAGGCGGGGCGAACCTCATGCGCGAACGCGGCCGGCACAGCACCGGCACCCAGGGCCAGAATGAAAACGACCAGGCGCCTCACGGATCAGCTTCCTTTGTTTTCTCGGGTGGCCGCTCGATGATGACCTCG
Organism: Acidobacteriota bacterium; assembly: GCA_965205615.1. Classification (GTDB taxonomy): domain Bacteria; phylum Acidobacteriota; class UBA6911; order RPQK01; family CBDAPI01; genus CBDAPI01. Next base: position 438,133 of record CBDBHK010000025.1, read on the forward strand.
TAGCCTTCCAGTATGTCGCGATAGAACTGTTCGATGGTTTGCCCGCGGCGCCTGTGGTTCCATTCGCGGAAAACGGCGCCGCGCACCTCAGCAAGTTCGGGCACCCGCCCGGGAGTTCGCTCGTCGATCAAAACGAGGTGGACACCGTAACCGGACTCGATCGGCCCCTGCCACGCTCCCGGCTGCAGCGCCGCAATCGCGGTTGCGAACGCCTGGCCAAACAAACCGGCGACACCACGCGTCGACACGTCCAGGTACCGGGATTCCAGCAGGATGCGATCGCCGAGAGCGGCTGAGTCGAGTGAGGGGTCGGCGTTGAGGGCAACCAGGAGGTCCCGCGTATCGGTCTCGAGGGCGTCCCCCCGCTTGTCGGGATTGAGAAACACGTGGCGGAACGTGATGCTTGGATCGACTCGAAAGTCCTCGGGATGCTCGGCGAGATACGCGGCCAACTCCTCTTCGGTCGGCTCGGCCAGGCTGGCCAGGTCGTCAGCGATAAAATCGAGCTTCTGGCGGATGCGCCGCCGGATAATCGTGTCGTCCTGATCGAGCCCCATGGCCATGCCCCGGCGGTAGGCGGCCTCCTCGCGGACGTAGTCATTGATCAGCCCTTCGAGTTCCTGGCGCGTCGGCGGACGCTGCCATGTGCGAGCAAACAACGCCGTGAGATGCTCGATCTTTCCGGCGGAGACCACGATTTCGCCCTCGCCCGGCTGGTCTCGATCGGACGTGACCGAGAAGACCGCAAAAAGCGCGGCCCCCAGGACAAGAAAGTGGAACAACGGCTCCCTGATCCATCGACTCACTGAGGACATTTTGAGAGAAAACAACTGGAAGTCAAGAACTAGCCTTCACTCGCCAGCCAGCTCGCGTTCCAGCTCTTCTGCCGATAGTGTTGCCTCGGCTCGCCGTTCTTCGATCAACTTCCAGAACCCGGAGTTCGTCTCGAAAACCACCGTTTCCCAGTCTTTGCCCTCGACCCCAAGCAGCACCGCAGCCGGCTTGCCCCGTCGAGTAACGACAACCCGGTCGTCCTGCGCCGAGTCCACGGCTTTCTTGATGCTCTTCTGAAGATCTCGCACAGAAATCGTCTTCATAGGATGTCCTCCGTCGTCCGGTGATGTGGCTTGCGCCTCACCGCTCGCACGTAGGCCCGCCTGTCTGCCTCGTCAACATCGAAGAACACCCGATAGTCTCCAGTCCGCAGTTGCCAGATCGGCGGCACAGCTTCGAAGGGAGGTACCAGCTTCCGCAGCTGCTTGATGTGCTTCGTCGGCTTGCTAGGTTCATTGGAGAGCTTGCGCTGAACGTCATCCAGTATTCGCCGCCTCTCGCCGCCTCGAAGCTTCTTCAGATCTCCCACGACACCAGCCGCAAAGCGGATCTCGTACACATATATATGATTGCACATGCCTTAACGGCAAGCAAGCTGGCTTTCGACAACGGAGCGACCGAAGCCTGGTCTCACGATCGGAACTTCGTGTCGTTTCCGAGTCTGTCGGTTCTTGATGCCCTTCATTGAACAACGCCCTGCAGAGTCCAACAGTGACTGGGCGTTGTTACGAGACAAGCCGAAACTTCTGGCAGATTGTGACCGCCGACACCATTTCTACAGCGACTTGCGCGTAAAAGAGAATAAGGGGAGCCCAGGCTCTGCTTGGGTCTTTTTACAAGGCGCCCCGCACTTCCGGGGAATGGCGGCGGCGTCTCCCCTCAAACGGGAAGTAAACCGGCTGCCGACAAGTGAAGTGGCTTGCGCTTCACCGCGCGCACTTCGTACTCCAATAAAACCCGCTGACCTGCCACCCGGGCTCTACGCCGGAACGGGGGTGAGGCCGCGGCGGCGCATGATCTCCGCCATCTATCGGAACGAAAAAGGGGACAGAGTAGACTGTCCCTTTTTTAGCCACGGCAAATGCCTGGGCGGTTGACGAACGAACGCTCATCACTACTGTTCGAGTGGAACGGAAGCGATCGCCACCGGGCTTTCCCCCACAGGGTAGGTGAGTTCCAAGCGCTCGTATCTCTCCAAAAACCGAGGATCCGTGTGTTTGACAAGAACGGGTAGATAATTGATTAAGAAGCGCTGGGCCGGGAAGTCTGGATTCAAGGGATCGAACTCGATCCGCCCCGTGGGTTTGGCGGCGAGATCTTCGATGAGAACTGGCCGCACGACGGTTAAGATCCACTGTTTCCATCGCGGGATTCCCGGCGCCCCCCCCCTGAAGTATCCGGGTCCCAACCCGCCTCCGGCAAGACGCAGGCCGGCGCGGAAGGCGAAATACTCCGTTGCTTCGATGGGCGGTTGGGATTCCAGGAATTCTCGGGCGATATGCTGTGCGGCTGCAGCCTCATAGTAGTCGGCTCGCGGATGATCGGCCCGCACGCTGCGAGTTTGGCTGAAGTAGCTGCAGTACATGTAAACGTTGGTAAGCGGCCACCAGAAGACCTGAAAGAAGGCGACTACGAGCACCAGGGGCACGAGAAAGCCCGCTGCGACGAGACCCAGGTTCGCCCGGCGGCTCAGGGCCCCGACCTGGACCGCCCTCAGCCGCGCGAGCTTGTTCGTCGGGCCGATTGTTTGCTCGATGAGCATACGCGGCCGCAGCGGTAATCGCTTTCCTATGGCTCGAACCGCCGCGCCCCAGTCGACCAGGAGGGCAAAACAGAGGATGTTTTCCCAATAGTAGGGTCCCACGGTGATGCGGATGCCAATGTGCATGAGCGTCCACCCGAAGATGAGTGCCAGCCTCGCCTGTCGAGACAGCAGCGCCATGATCGAACCGGCCTCCAACACGACCGTTCCAACGCCCAGAATGGTACAAAGCCAGAGGTGCTCGGAAAGCATGGCACCGAGCGGGTAGCGGCCTCCTCGTTGTTCCGCGAAGTACGCGATCGTGTGACCGTCGGCCCAAATCGGACCGGCGACCATTAACTTGGTGATTCCGGCAGAGAAATAGTATCCGACCGTCGCCACCAGGAACGCCTTGCGGGCAAACCCGGTATCGATGAGTCCCGTGCCGGGTATCGGCGGCGATCCCTTCCACCACTTCTTCAGGTGGTAATCCACGGACCAGGCGTCATTTGTCCGTGCGAAACAAAGGGCGATCAACGCGTACATGGGAAGAAAATAGTTGTGGTTGAGTGCATTCGAACCGAGGAAGAGACCGTGTAAGAAACAGACACCGAGAGCCGTCACCGCTGCTGACACTCGCGTCAGTAAACCAATCGCCGCGCAGATCCAGGCAACGCTGGTCACGGCAATGACGGTGCGAAGATGCTCAGGCGCGATGTAAGGGATTCCCAGGAACTTGATCAGACCGAAAGAGCGAAAGAGCTCAGGGTCGGTGGCTTCGTAGAGCGTGATGCCCCGAAGCGGCGACTTGTACATCTGCCAGGCCAGCACAAACAGCCCGCCGTAAATCACGAAGCGCAAAAACCCGTGCATGGGCGGAAGGTCATTGACCCACCAGTCAAGTTAGCGCTGTTTGGTTTTGCCGCCGTTCATCCGCCGCTCCGGAACTCCAGGTGCGACACATACTATAATTGCCTGCAGGTCAGCCAAAACCACAAATCACGAATTTCCCCGGTCGCGAATCACATATATGCAGCTCTGGTTGGTCATCCTTTTGAGTATCGTAGTGGCGAGCGATCGCGCCGGCACGCCCGAGGATCGGGCGCAGTTGTTTGACAATGTTGTGGGTAAGACCCTTCAACGTGAGGCGTTCAGTCCCCTGAAGAACGCTGCGCTGGGGATTGATTTCGAAGCGCAGGCCCGGGCGCTGCGGCCGATGTTTCTGGCAGCGGACAGCGACGCCAAGTTGCTGCATGCCCTGGTGCGGCTGAGCGCCTTGCGCAGGGACGGCCACCTGACGATCCGGCCGGAGCCGGACGGGCTGCCCTTCGGCACGGTGTCGGGTGCAGCCTTTCTGACAGCCCCTGTCCGATTCGCAGTTGACTACGCGACACCTGGACAGACTTTCCTGTTTATCAGTGATCTCAGCAAAGATGTGCAGTCACGCATTCACCTCAATGAGCCTTCCCAGCGGCAACCAGGGCTGGGGGACCGACTGGTCGCCGTCAACGGACGCGAAGTGCTGAGCTACCTTGAAATGGCCAGGCGGTACCTGGCCTATTCGACCGTCAATCGCATGTGGCTGGAGTTTGCTGTGAGCTACCTGTCCGTCGTGTCGATTTTGGACCGGAACTCTACGAGGAGAACATCACCTTCACACTCGAGACTCCCCGCGGCCGACGCTACACGATGACTTGCGAATATACTTCGACCCACGGCATCGAATGGCAGGCCGGGTCGGTCAGTGAGCCGTTCTTAGGGTCCCACTCTGGGATGGGTGAACCCCCTCGCCTTTAGGCGAAGCCTTCAGGAGGCTTGGGGGTACACTGCGGAGGTGTCTGAGTATCGGAAAAGTTCGCATGCAGTGTATCGGCTGAGATATCACTTTGTGTTCATCACCAAGTACCGCAAGCCGGCTCTGCGAGGAGAGATCGGGAAAGAGGTGCGGGATCTGACGCGAGAGATTTGCCGATCGTTGGATATCGAGATCGTGAAGGGGCATGTGCGACCCGATCATGTGCATTTGTTGTTGGATGTGCCGCCGAGATTGGCGCCGAGCCGAGTGATGCAGGCGATCAAAGGGGAAACGTCGCATCATCTACTGCAAGATCACCGCAAGTTGCGCAAGGAGTTTTGGGGACGACATCTTTGGGCACGAGGGTACTTCGTGGCGACGACTGGGAATGTGAGCGATACGATGGTTGCAGAGTATATAGAAACCCAAGATGTCGAGACCCGAGACGACGATTTTCGGGTCACTGAGTAGTCAGCCTGCGAGCGAAGCGAGGTCTTTAGGCGACTTCAGTCGCATGTCGAATCCACCGCCTTCAGGCGGTGGAGAGTGGGACCCTTCTCAACACCGCCGCACCTGGTGCCACAGGCCTTCACCCGCTGGGCTGCGCTGGTGCAAAAGAAGTACCCGGGCTTCCACGCGATTCTGCGGGCGACCTCATTCACGTGCTATCTGGCGAGGCAGGGCGAGGTCCTGCTGCTCGACTGGCACGGCTTTCTCAGGACGTCACGGGAGGATATCGATCTGTTAATGGCGTTCGCCTCGCAAAACCAGCTTCTGGACCACGACGTGATTTGCGACCTGAGCTCCAGCCGGGGCGGCCAGGCCAGCTGGTACCTTCTGCAGAGGCTGGTGTCGGATCCCTTCAAGGTGACCATGGGAAACATCCGTATCAGCGATATCACCGAACAGTTCATTAAAGCGAAAAGTGGAGCGACTCGGAGTCGGCGGCTGCGCCAGTGGCTGCAAAGCGCTGCCCGGGATGCGCTTGGTGAAGGCCGCCTGTATACCGAGCCCGTACCTTTCAAGCTGAGGGCCCTTCCTGCGAACTCGGACGGTGTCCTGAGACCGGCTTCCACTCATTTCCGGGGCCGGCTGGTGTGCCTGTTCGGTCCTCTGGGACGTTCGCAGATAGACCAGTTTGCGACTATGGTCGAGGACAACCAACTTGGGCATTCCATCGGTATGCCGACCGGGGGCAGCAGCAACACCTGGGAATGGTCCGAGACCCTGCGCCTGCCAAACAGCCCGGTGCCACTGGTCAAATTCATGTGGAGTATCGGGCACACGATTCGACCCAACGGTGAAATACTTGAAGGGAATCCTGCGTCTCCGGCTGAATACGTCCCCGTGACCCGTACCAACTTTCCCCACTACCATGGGGAGCTCATCAGGAGGGCCCTGCGGTATCTGGAACGTTAAGTCCCGACCGACGCCGATGAAGATCCTCTTTTTGCTTCCCCGTTTCCCATGGCCGTTGGACAAAGGGGACAGGTTACGAGCTTTCCATATGATCCGAGGCCTGTCGCACAGTCACGAAGTCCACTTGTTTGCGCTCGAGCGGACTTCCATCTCTGAGAGCCGGGTTGGGGCCGTGACTCCTTACCTCGCTTCTCTACGCACGGAGTCGCTCTCGGTGAGGAGTCGCTGGCTGGGAGCGCTCGGCGTGGTCGCGAGTCCGACTCTCCTTCAAGTCGGCTATTTCCGCAACCGCAAGGCCATGAAGGAGATCGGCGAGGCGATTTCGAGGATTGACCCCGAGGTGATTGTGTGCCAGACCGTACGCATGGCCGAGTATGTGCCGGAGCGTACCCCTGCCCTCCGGGTGCTCGACTTTATGGACGCTTTTTCGTTGCGTGCCAAGACCCGGAGTGACTTCCACCGAGGGCCTCCTCGGTGGTTCTGGAAGCTGGAATCGGGACGCCTGCGAAGATTTGAGCGCACCGTCTCCAATCGATTCGACGTCAAGATAATCATCTGTCAGAATGACCTCGAATGGGTTGACCCCTACCGGCAACTCAACCTCGAGGTCGTACCCAATGGTGTCGACAGTGTCTATTTCAGCCCTGCAGATTCGTCGCCGACCTTTGACATCGGCTTCATCGGCGGCCTTGACTATGCCCCCAACATCGACGCGGCCAGGTTGCTGGTGCGGAAAATAGCGCCACGGATCTCGGCCGGTCGGAAATGCAAAGTGCTCTTAGCGGGACGGAAGCCGACCTGGGCGGTGCGCCGGCTCGAGGGAGCCAGCATAGCGGTGTACGCAAATCCGCCGGATGTGCGAGCCAGTTATTCCTCATGCCGGGTTGTGGCCGTTCCGACACGTTTCGGTTCGGGCATCCAGACTAAGATCCTCGAGACGCTCGCCATGGGTGTTCCGTGCGTGGCGACTTCCGAAGCTGTACTCTCCCTGGGCATCCCCTCTCCCGAGATGATTCGAACTGCCGACTCGTGCGATGAGTTCGTGACAACCATCGAGGGGCTTCTTGAAAACCCCGACGGAGCGTCTCTTCAGGCTCAGCGAGGGCGTAAGTGGGTCGTGAGTCAGTTCCGATGGGAGGACTCCGTCGCTCAGTTGGAGGCCCTTCTTCTCCGGTCCAGAGGCCTATGAGCCCCGCTGATATTTGCGGCAGCGGGCCTCAAAGGCGTATGTTGTCAACACTTTCGCGGCCGGGGTCTAAACGCGTGACGTACACAGCATGAAGCGTCTCATCGATGTCAGCCTCGCATTGCTTCTGGGTTTCATTCTCTCGCCAGTGATCTTGCTGATTGCTGCCGCAATCAGGCTCACTTCTCCGGGGCCGGCGCTTTTCAGGCAGGAGCGGGTCGGACTGGGCAGTCGGACGTTCCGGATGGTCAAGTTTCGAACCATGGAGCATGGGGCCGAAGCTGAGGACGAAACGGCCGGGCTGGGGGTGCGCGGCGATCCAAGGGTGACCGGTCTCGGTCGACATCTTCGTCGTTCCGGCCTCGACGAATTGCCCCAGTTTTGGAACGTCTTGCGGGGAGAAATGAGCCTCGTCGGTCCCAGACCGGAGCGCACATTCCACGCCAGACGCTTCCAGGAGGAACTTGATGATTACACCATCCGTTACCGGGTCCGACCAGGCGTCACAGGGTGGGCCCAGGTGAACGGTTGGAGAGGAGATACTTCTCTGCAGGAGCGAGTTCGGTTCGATCTGGAATACGTACGGCAGCAGTCCATCGCTCTCGACCTCAGGATTATTCTGCGGACACTGGTTCTGCTGATGGACCCGCGGGGTTCTATCGGAGTCAGCGATTCGGGGTCTCGGAGAGGAGCAGAGTCCGAATGAGGCGTCGCGCTCGGCCCGGAAAGGAAACACCTTGTTCCAGGGCATAGCGAATCACCTGCCGTGCGCGCTCCTGGTCGCCGGTCGTCCTGTACAACAGGGCCAAACGCAGGTGGGCTTCCGGATCGTTCGGATAATCCTGAATTAATCTTCTCAGGATATGGACCGCGTCCCTTTGATGCCCGAGCGCGGATTCGATCTCCGCCGCCTCCAGCCGCAGTTCGAGCCGCCGGGGAGCCCAGACTCGAAGCCGGTCCAGGTGTCGTCGCGCCGCCCATAAGACGCCAGGGTTGCCCGAAGCGTGAAACAGCGTTCGAGCTAGGCGAGAGAGCTGGAGGACGAGCCGCGCATCGTACGGACTCCGTTGCGCGCAACTTCCCACTTCATGAAAGCTCGTGCCGGCAAGTTGCCGCTCGGTTTCACCTCCGGCGCCGGCTCGGAGCTGTCGATTGAGCATCGAGGAGACCGCGACCGCGAAGTCACATTGGTGTGGAGACCACTTCGAGAGTCCGCTCGACCGCCGCAATGCGGTTTTCGACAAATCAGACGAAAGGGTTCCAGCGACCTGTCGAGAGGAATAATTGACCCACGCCTCGCTGGAGGACGACGCCGTCGCCGTGACCCCGAGGACCACCAGGGCGGCCGCTTTCATAGAAGTGCGTCGTCGGGAAACTCGCGGCGGATGCCTGCTCTCGTTCAGTACTGTCGTCAGCAGAGCGAGATATGCGACGCCGAGGGTGAGCGACGTGGGACTCTCAAATACGGCCAGCTTCTGCGTGAAGTGCGCAAGAAACACTGCCGCCATCAGTGCAACCCACCACTCGGACTTCTCTCCCCGGCGTCGGACTCGCAACAGTGCGTATCCCACCGAGCCGATCAACACCAGATAGGAGAGCAACCCTATCAGGCCGCACTCCACCAGGAAATTAAGGGGAACGTTGTGGGCGTTGTCGTACCAAAGATCGGCCTGGCGGAATTCTCGGAATTCCGGGCGGAAGTATTGGTCAAAGACATAGCTGAAGTTATTGGGTCCCCAGCCTCTAATGGGCCTGGCGAGCCACCCCTCGACCGCGATTCCCCAAGCCATCCAGCGAAGCCGGAAGCTGTCGGAGCCGGCCTCCACATCGGCCAGCTACTCTGCGGCAGCCGGGAAGGCGAGGAGAAGGACTGCCGCCAGCCCGACGGCGACCAGCAACCCGGTGACTCCGATTCTCCAACTTAGCAGACCTAACGGTCCGGCACTGCGAAACAGTGCCAAGCAGGCGAGAAAGCCGGCGCTTACGGCAAGGGCGATGAGACTGCTGCGTGTGGCGCTTATAAAGACCCCGAACAACCCAAGTATGGAGACCCCCCACCAGGTACCTTTGAGGACGCGTCGCGATTCGGTCTCGGCGAGGATCAGGGCGGCGAAGAGCACAAACAACGCCAGCCCGCCATAATAAATCGGCTGCCCCAGCGTTCCGGACACCCGGACGTGTCCCGTCCCAGACCAGAACCGCAGGCCCAGCGACTCGAGGACGCCTGAGAGGACCCCGACTGCCGCTCCCGTGACCCAGCATCGTTGCAGCCACAGCCATTCACGCTTCCGATTGCCGACAACCAAGCGAAGCAGAACGAAAAACGCGACGTAGTGGACCAGTTGGACCCCACCGAGCATGCGCTCGGCAGAGTCCCAAACGCTACGGACCGGGTCCAGCGCCGCCTGCGCCCCCACGATCCAGCTGACAGTGAGCAGGTAGACCGGAAGCGGCAGGCAGGACGACCAGTTCATTGACCGTTTCTCGAGGAGCAAAAGGAGCCCCCAGAGGCACAATGAGATGCCGATCAGAATCCGGAAAAAATAGATCTTGGGAGCTACGAAGGGATAGATGAACAGCTGAGATCCCACCAGCAAGGGGACCAGTGCCGTGGCGGCCAGCGCCAACAGGATCAGTCGTCGAACTGTTTCACTCATCCCCAGCGCCTGAACTCGGGGCTCCCCCTTCGCAGGGCTATCAAAGGTCACTATAATCCTTGCCGCGTGATGGCCTCAACGAATATACCGGATCCTCACCGTTCGGTCTCAGTCGTGGTCGTGAGCTATGGCCATCCGGAATTGCTGGCGGATTGTCTCGGATGTATTTCGGATCACTACGAAGTGATCGTTGTAGAAAACAACTCGGAGGCCGAAGCTGAAACCATTTGCCGCAGTCGAGCCGGGACAATCTACCTGTCAGCCTGCGTCAATCTGGGCTTTGGCGCTGGTTGCAACCTGGGTGCTGACCGAGCCTCCGGTGAGGCGGTCGTGTTTCTCAACAGCGACACCCGCGTTGGCCGCCGGACGATCCCGACGCTCTTAGCAGCACTGGACGCTCACCCCAGGACGGATGTGGTTGTTCCAAGCCTTGTGAACCTGGACGGATCGCTGCAGCCATCCACCGGACCGTTCCCTGCTGCTGTCAGCTACTTGTTTCGGTCACTTCTTCCCAGGCGAAGACGGCGTTATTACCTGTTTGGACATGGTCGCGAGAGAGTAGCCGATTGGGGAAGTGGTGCCTGTATGATGGTTCGAAAAGAGGCCTTCTCCGAGATCGGCGGCTTCTTTCCGGGGTTCTTTTTCAATTTTGAGGATGTGGACTTGTGTCTTCGCCTTGCCAGACGCGGCTGGATAACCCGCTTCGTGCCCGCAGCCTCGGCGCTTCACCAGTTCGGAGGATCGAACAGCGGCTGCAGTCTTCCGCTGGTCGAGTGGCACAAGCGCCGAAACGTCCTGGTTTACTTCGCACGGAACCGCCCGGCCGCTGAGTTTCACTTCGTCCGTGCTCTGAATGGCGCCTACTGTCGAGCCAGGCAGTGCGCCGGTAGTTCGCCCGGGCGCGACTTTTGGGCGGTCCTCCGGACAGCTCTCTCCACCGGTACCGTTCGAGCCTGGGGCAGCGGGGAGCCGGCCTCGTTCGCTGCATACAAACGGAGATCCCAATGAGCGTTCGTCGAACAGGTTCATCGAGCCAGACACTTGACCTCCGCTCCCTGGGCCTCGCGTTTCGCGTCTCCAGCAACGACTCTGCTTTGCTGGACGAAGCGACCGACTTTCTGCCGCCTGGCTGGGAATCGGGGCAGAGTGACGCGCCTGAACGGGTCTACGAACTGCGCGTCCTGGGCGGTGAAAACGAAGGGCGGAGATATGAACTTCATGTCGACGGCCAGCTCGTGGAATCGACCCCGCTTCGGACCGGCATCCTCTGGTACATGGAGTCGGACATGCGCTACTTCATTGCCGGCAACGTCCCGGATCGGGTCTTTGTGCACGCGGCCGCTCTGGGGTGGCGCGGCAGGGTGATCCTGCTTCCCGGTAAATCAGATGCGGGGAAATCGACTCTGGCCCTGGCTCTGGCTCGGGCTGGAGCGGATTACTACTCGGATGAGTACGCGCTCCTCGACCGTCACGGACAGGTCCACCCCTATCCATGCCCTCTGCGCCTCCGTTTGAGTACCGGCGGGCGACGCTTTGGTCCCGAACAACTGCACCACGCCTTACCCGCAGGCGATGGTATGCCACCGGCGCCGGTAGGGTGCGTGGTCTTGACCCGCTATGCGGTGGGCCGAAGATGGCGCCCTCGCGAACTGACTCCGGGGCAGGCCATCGTCCGCACACTGCAATGCACAGTCGCCACGATCCGCCGGCCCTCACAAACGATGAGGTATCTCAAGACCGCGCTGCAGGACGCTCCGGCGATTGAGAGCACTCGAGGTGAGGCGGAGGAGACGGTCCCACTCCTGATTGCAGACTTAGAGAGACGGTGGTCCAAGTGACGATGCCCCAGCCTCATCGACTTTTGCTCCTCGACCTGCTGTCGAGTGGACCGCTCTCCTGTACTGTCGATGGCCATCTCGACGTCGACTGGGATCTGTTCCTCGAGGAGGTTGACGACCACGGGTTGAGCGGCCTCGCGTTCTGCCAGCTGAGAACCCGGCCGGATGGAGTCCCAGAGCCCGTTCTCGCTCGGCTGGAAGATCGTTTCCGATCGACGTCGACCCGTTTCATGTTCATGCGAGCCCGTCTCATCGCCATTCTGCAAGCCCTCGAGAGAGATGACATCCAGGCCCTGCCGTTCAAAGGTCCTGCCCTGGCTCTCACCTACTACGATGTTCCCAGTGCACGGAAGACGGGTGACCTGGACATTCTCGTGCGGACGACTGATTTCGAGCGTGCCAGGCCCTGTCTGGCAAAAAAGGACTTTAGACTCGCGGAAGAGCTGCCCGTCGTCGAGCGAGCCCCCTACCAGAGCAACCACGACACCTACTCGGACGGCGAGATCCTCGTTGAGGTCCACAACAAGATTGGCATCACCGACTACCGGGCGCTGGAACCGCCGGAAGAGTGGTGGCGGCGGGCTCGCACGATCGATCTGGGTGGTTACCGGGCGCGTACATTCGGGCACGAAGAAGCTCTGTTGGTGTCGCTCGTCCACGGATGCAAACATCTGTGGCGGCAGTTCTTCTGGATCGCAGACATTCGCCTGCTGCTTCGCAGCTCTGCTCTGGACTGGAGGCGCGTCCAGCACATGGCAGAGGCTCACAGGTGTTGGAATCGGATGCGTTTCGGGCTGCAGCTGGTGCACTCACTGACCGGAGCCCCGGCTCCGGAGCCTGGCCAGGGGCCCTTACCGCCAGGTTTTGAAACGCATCTCTGGGCTCGGCGCAGGGGGGCGGGTGCTGCCGTCCGCGAGTTCCTGACCCAGAGCAGGCTTCACGATAGTCGCAGCGAGAGGGGAGGATACTTGCTGCGGGCGATTTTCGGCCCCACGCAGCAGGACTGGCTCTGGATACAGCTCCCTCGCCAGTGGTATTGGCTCTACCGGCCACTTCGCCCGCTGCGACTCTTTTTTCGCTACCTTGCGGGGGGGCGTGAGTGACGCCGGGAAGATGCCTGAGAAATGCTGTGCCGGACGCTTGACTCTAGCCGGGGTCTGGCAGAAAATCGCCCTAGGGTCGCTGTTCGGCTCGGTCGATTCCAGGGGCTGACATGACGATTGATGTCCATCTTTTCCCGCGTCGCAAACTGCACAACCTGATTGAAGAGCGCGTGTTCGACGAGGTGCTTGTCTACGACCGGACACGCGATCGGGCCCACTGCCTCAACGCGACAGCAGCCCGGGTATGGGAGCTCTGCGACGGTTCTCGAACCATTGAGCAAATCACCCAGGTCCACACGGGGCTGACAGAGGAAGCCTCAGACGATGCCGTGCTGCTGGCACTGCGTCAGCTCTCCCTGGCTCATCTTCTGGAGGAACCGCTCCCCGCAGGTGTCACCGAGGGTCTGTCTCGAAGAGGCTTGTTTCGAAAAGTAGGTCGGTGGGGAATTGCGGCGTCCATCCCGCTGGTTGTAACGCGGCTTGCTCCCGGAGGAGAAGGAGAATGCGGCGATGACGTGACGTGCCCTGAAGGTTTCTGCAAGGACAAGAGGTGCGAACCGCGATGCGAGCAAGATAGCGACTGCGGCTTCCGAGAAAGGTGTGATCAGGGAGAGTGTGTTGACGAAGACCCATCTCCGTTTCCCAGGATGCTCGAGCGAAAACCATGAAGCGAGAAGCGGCTTTCTCGATTTGCGGATTGGTAACCCTGGCCCTTTCCTTGGGGAATTATATACTAGTTTACCCAAAAACGTCACGCCGATAGGGTAAACTACTTCCATGATAAAGACAAGAAAACAAAGAGGCAAGGCACCTGGGAAGTACTATCGTAAGGGTCTGTCCTGGGTGGAATTCACCCGCAGGTTTCCCGATGACGAGACCGCCGAGAAGTGGTTTGTTGCGTCCCGCTGGCCCAATGGAGTCCATTGTCCTGAGTGTGGGTCGGACAACATAAAAGAGCGCAAGAGCCGTAAACTTTGCGGGGGCACTGCTGATGCCAAAGGGGGAGGTTTATAAGTATATACGCAGATCCTTTGGCCTACGCCAACTGATCGAAATCAAGCGTAGGTGGGGTGTAGCACTTTCAGCGTTGGTGTACAGAATCCATGCCTTGAAATTGATTTCAGACTGGCAGTATCGAATGCTCTTTATTGAGCTTTCAAAGCGCGGTTTCCGGATAAACGAACCAAAACCGATTCCTCGTGAAGGCTCCACACTTTTATCTCAGGTTTTCGATTCTCTCAGAAGCACCCATGTTCGGATTCGAGATATAGCCAGCGATCTGAATTGGAATCGTCGGCATCTAGAGGAACTCATTTTTGGTCTTGGTGCTACCCTTTTGCCGATAGAAGGCGGAGGCAAAGGAACATCCAGCCACGAGCGGCCCAAGCTTCGTGTAGTTCGCTAGTTCGACGGTCAGCTCAGCATACCCACCGGCGTCTTGGAAGAGAAGAAAGAGTGACGGAAATGAAGGGCGACAAGGAAAAGAGAAAATCCAAGTACGATGAACTGATCTACATCAACGCCGATGCCCAAGAGGTCGTCAATTCACTGTTCAACGGGAAACCCAAACCCAGAGATCAATGGCAATACTTGAAGGAGGATCGGGAACGGAGGCGGAAGGGTTAGCCCTTCCGTTTGGGTAAACTAGTATATAATTCCCTTTCCTTGTTCCTGGGACCTGCCTGCCAAATCCCTGGTGGGGTGAAAATTGTGAACTTCGATGGGCCGTCCACGGTGGCCGGGCAAGTCCAGGTCACGGATGGCGAGGTCGGGGCTCGGTTCCAGGGAACGGATGGCGAGGTCGGGGCTCGGTTCCAGGGACGGGTCAACATCCCCGTTTCCGTCCGGGATATCGAGAACATCGTGATCAAGTCGGGGGATCAAATCCTGGCGCCTGAACCCACCGACTTTACGTCCCCGAAGATCAGCCTGGCCGGGGGTGTGGATGTTCCTTCGGAGGGCGTGTCAAATGGCAATGTCGCTGGATTCACCTTCAGTTTCGCGAATGCGACGTTCACCCAAACGAGCAACGGCGGCGCAATCACCCACTGGGAGGACGTTGATGTCTCCGGCTTTTTTGAGGGGGACGATGGGGAAAGACTCGAATTCGAGTCTCGGGCTTTAGGCTTTGTCGAGTCCGATCGGATATCGTTCACGGCGAGGGAGGGGGATCTGCCTGTGTTGGAGGGGCTTCAGGTTGACCGGGCTTCTATGACAGTCCGGTTTTCCGGCGACGTGATCGACAACCAGGACCCCACGGTTTTGCCGGTCAACGACGTCCAGTTTTCCTTCAGGGCGACAAGACTCGACTTTTTTTCGGACACCACGGGCTCAGCGCTGCTTGGAGCCGGGATGCGGGAGGCAACCACTGCATTGCGCTTCCCTCTTAATCCGGGGGCGATCGAGGGGCTTTTTCAACCGGACGGCCGCTTTGACTTGGCCCTCACCGAGACGACGTTTGGTGCGAAAACGGTGCTCGGCATGCCGATGAACACGCTGAGTGGCCTCCTTCGTAACGATCCCGGGGTTGTTCACTGGGGATCTGCGACTGTGACCGCGGTTTTCCCCCCATCGGGAAGTGGGTCTTCTCCCAGTGCGAACGGGCCGTCGGGCAATCTGGAACCGATCGTCAAGACCTTCTTCATCAGCTTCCTGCTGAACTCGAGCGTCATTGCTCACGTGCCGTTTGGCGAGTTGGGAACCCTGGCGATCACGTCCCAGTTGATCCTCAACAACCCCTATGGCGAGACGGTTGAAGGGGCCATCCGCTTCTTCAGCACGGCGGACGGGTCCCCGATCGAGGCAACCATCGATGAGTTGACGGCCAGTGCCCACAGCTTCTCAATCGGCCCGCTCGAGAGCCGGCTCTTCGAAATCGATCCGACCGGTGTGGTCCCTCTGCAACTGGCCTGGGCTTCCGTCAATGCAACTCGCAACCTGAGTGTGGCCGCCAACTTTGCCATAGTGGATACGGCAGGCTCTGCCGCCGCGAGTTCCGTCCAGGGTCGAGTCAGCGGCCAGATTCTTGCCGAGGCGGGAATCGCCGCAACTGCACCCGGGTTCCGCCACATTCTGAACGTCCTTCGGGAGGGCCCTGTTGATACCGGATTCGCTATTCTCAATCCGACAGGTGGTCCTGCCGACATTACTTTGAGGCTGACCGAGAATCCTCGGGTCGGGGATCGGGAGTTCGAGACGACGCTTTTCCGGCCCCCGCGCCGCCAGCGTGCCTTCGTCCCTGATGATTTGTTTGGGCTTGGCGCCGGCTCCTTTGAAGGAACCCTGGAGATCCAGGCGGATACCTCAATGGCCGTGATCTCGCTCAAGACGCTCAACGGATTTCAGTCATCCAGCCTCCCCTCGGGGACGCCGTAATACGGTGACGTCACTCATATCGACCACTGCATTCTCTATGTGGCAAGGGCCCTATCGATTCCCCCTCCGCTCGTCGAAACAACGGCGCCGCTGACTCACTCGAGAGCACCCCAAGATCAACTGAAGTGTCGGTGAAGAACAAGATCCAGCTGCCGCGCAGGACATCGACGAAGGTGAGGACCGCTCCTCCTTCAGTCAACTACTGAATCTGGACTTCTGTAAAAAGGGTGGGGCAAGCGCTCAAAAAAACCCCTGTATTCTACCTCAGGTGTTGATCTGTGCTGATCTAGGGTGCTTTGACCAGCCACAAAATTGACTACACTCGGATTCTAGAGGAATCGAGAAACCCCCGTAAGTTGTTGAAAACATTGGTGGAGGTAACCGGACTCGAACCGATGACCCCCTGCTTGCAAAGCAGAAGTCAGATTTTGGCCTAAATCCTTGATTTATAAGCCTTTTGTTTTCAAGGGCTTGTGTATGATGGAATAGTGAGGTGTAACAATGAGAAAAAAGATAGGTCGGGCGCTGGTCGGCGCTCTCGTGGTGGTGACGATTGGTGTGGCCGGTTCCGGGTGCAGGCAAGATTCGGAAACGGAACCGGAACCGGAACCGTCCAGGATTGGAGAGCAGCAGCAGCATGAGCAGAGAAAAGTGGATCTGGTGCTGCAGTTCAGTGACGACTTCAGTAAGGAGTATGGGCCACCGGATCACTTCGACCTGACGCGGTGGACCAGACTCTATGAGGCCGAGGCCAGAACCGAAGGCGGATACTGGCTGATGGATGTCCAACACCCCCCTCCCCCTGGGCCTGGCTTGGCCTCTTTGGATGTGGTCTTTGGCGGTTTTGCCACAACGGAGAGGACCTTTAATCCCGGGCTAGCCGGGACGAACGGTGTGGAAATCACGCTCGTAGATTTCAGCCATGAAAACGATGATTCCAAAGAGAGGCCGCCGCCACACGAAATAGTCAATTGGACACAGAGCATCGACCATTGCTGGAGCCTGACGATCGGAACCTGGCAAGGGTGGGTGGGAGACCAGGATGACGATCAGCGCGGAGTGCAAATGCACTTCGATCTCCTTCGTGACGACGGACTTTTCGTGTACCTGGTGCGTGGTCTTCTGCCCGACGACCATGAGAAGTACCCGAGGGATGGATTCGGACGAGATCATTCACGGCCCAATCAAAATCTAAGCCCGCGCGAGCTGAGAGATTTGCACGAAGAGCAGATCGCTCACGGGGGAGTGTTTATTAGCGAGCCCGCCGTCAGCCTTGCCGCCAGGGTTTATCGGACCGAGCAGGAAATTCAGGATATCTTTGGACGCAGCAGCCGCTGGGGTCTGTACCTGACGAACGACGCCACCACTGTCTATTGGACATTGGACGACCAGGTGATGGAATCCATTGATATCCCAGGGTACTTCACTTCCAGCCCGGAATCAGTCCAGGGCGGAGCTTTCGTGACGGTCATGGGATTGGGCACTTATCAGCAAAATACGTGGAAAATGGACGATCTGGAAATCTATGTGTCCCCGTGATTCTGGGCGGCGAGCGGATGGCCGGATCGAGTCGAAGCAGCAGCGGGTTCCGGAGGGTATTGGGAGATAGCCGTTGGGAAACCCGGCCGCTTGGTCATCTGGCGCGGCAAAGAACTGAGGGGGGTAGAAGGGCCCCCCAGAGGGTGACTACAGTGACTACAACCGTGCTGTCCTGACCCCATTTGCTTCCCTCTGGAGAATGGAGGGTATAAATAGGCGCATAGGTTACTCCTGCCCACCGCGCGACAAATAGGGTCCGTGCACTGAAAGCACCCGGCCGTCGCCCGTGCTGTCATCGAGGACGATTACCCGGTAGCGCGCGCCGCCCGGCTCCACCCGCACAACCACGTGGCCCTGCCGGGCGGCAACCTGGCCGAAGCGCTCCAGGACCCAGGCGGTCTCGGCCTCGCCGAAGAGCTTCACCATGTGCTCGCGCCGGCCCGGCCACCCGCTGTTGGTCATGAAGATGTCGCGCGGCCCCGGATAGATCCGCTCGGAGAGCATGCGGCGCATGACGGCTGGCGACGGCTGGCTCGACGCAAATGTCGACTGGATATGGATACGCGGCCGCAGCACACTCAGGAAAAACGGGTTCACGGCATCCCGCGTTCCGTGATGGTTCAGTGCATGCACATCCACCGGCCCGGTCACCCACGCGACGGCAGACTCCATCTCGGTCCACGCCTGGGCATTGGGAGCGAGAAAACCCGCCATGTCGCCGCCGTTGAAATAGGTGAAGGCCCCGTAGGAGAGCCGGAACGCGAGGCTGCAGTTATTCTCCTCGACCGGCACGATGCCCGGGGGGAATCGGTTGCGAGTCGCGGTGCCGCCGCCGGTCCACACCCGCCCGTTCGCCGCGATGTTGCGAATCTCGAAGGTCGGGAAATCCCGCGGGGCGCGGCGCAGCACGATCTGATCGGAGCGGCCGGCCTCGAAGCGAACCACCTGCATGCCGCGGTGCCCCGACTGCCATTTGAGGAAAGCGCGGTAGTTCTGGATCATCGGGCTGGCTGATGGCGCGGGGAAATCGTAGTCCGGCCACCCGCGATCGAGCAGCGTCCCGATCCTCAACTCCTCGCCGACATCGGTGATGCCCGTCAACTTGTATGGGCCCGACGCCGACGGCGGGGAGTCGGGCATGAGGGTACCCATGTGATCGCCGTGAAAGTGGGTGAGGGCGGCAAAGTCGAGCCCGCCGCGCGCGCCTTCGGGATGCATGCGACGGATGTAATGCGCGATCCACTGGCCGGGGCGCCGCGAGGAGTCCGGACGCGGCGGCGCGTCATAGCGGGGCTCGCGTCGGCCGGTCCGGTTCACAGCGCCGGCGTCGAGCAGGAACGTCGTGCCGTCGGGCAGGATGAACAGGGCAGCGTCGCCCGTGCCCGTATTGATTTGGTGAATATCCAGCCCGCCGCGCTCCCAGGCGGGCAGGGGGCTGCCCACCTCGGGACTTTCGGCGGCCCCAATGCCGAAGACCGGCATCGCCAGGCCAAGGAGAAAAGGCACCGCACGGCGGCACCGGGATGGAGTTGCGTTGGCCATGCGCTTCCATGCGCGCCGCAATCCTGCGCAAATCCAGTTTCCTATCAGTAATCTGTGTTTCTCCGTGTCCATCTGTGGTTGCTTCTATGTTAATACTTCCTACTTGGGGGACACGCATTTCGTGCGTCGGACAGTCGGACAGAGGTGGTGGCTGAGTTGGTAGAGAAGGTGGGGCACTAGCCCGCATAGATCACCGATTTGGAAATGAAGGTGATTTTGGCAGGCCGGAACGGTTTTCTGAGAGTTTCGCTATCGATCCGGTCCAGGTCGAGTGATGCGGTGGTGTGGATGGTCGTGAATGGAGCGTTTTTCGGGTTCGGAAGAGCGTGACGGAATGCATTCAGGCAGAGCTCGGCCTGAGCGATGGAACGATTTCGTTTTTGGGGGCGTTTGATCGGGACAGACCTCAGCAGCGCAGAGGAATGGCCTGGAGGTTTCGAACGACGGCAGCGAAGACCTCGCTGTAGGGATAGGCTTCCGACATGGAGATCCAGACGTGGCGGACCGTGAGGCGGACCTGGGCGCCGATCTTGAGGAGCTTCAAGCGAATCGTCTGACACTGAGCGCGAGCCAGGGGGGTCTGCTTCAGTCCGAGACGACGCAAGGCGTGCATGAGCATGTAGGCGGCGGAGGACAGATACAGCCGGAGTTGATTGGCGCGCATCGTTGCCGCGCTGGTCCGGTCGGCGAACAGACCCAACTGCTGTTCTTTTATGCGGTTCTCCATGTCGCCCCGCGCACAGTAGAAGTCTTCGTAGAGCGCGCGGGCCCCCAGGCGTTCCGGCGACAGGGAGGTGACGACGAATCGGGGATTGGCGCCTTTGTCCAGGAACTCGGCCTTGCCGACGACGCGTCGCTCCGAGGTCCAACTGTGGCGAGTCCGGTAGCGGAAATCCTTGAACACCCGCGCCGGTCGCCCGGTGGCGTTGAACTCGGCTTCGGCCTGAGTCATCGCTTCGGCGCTCTCTGACTTGAGCCGATCATTGTTGGCCAACCCCATCACGTAATCCACGTGATGGTCTTCACACCAGCGGAGCAAGTCATCCCGGCAAAAGCCCGAGTCGGCCCGGATGACGATCGAGACCTCCGGCCAGCTCTGCCGAATCCGGCCGACGATCCGTTCCAGTTCCTCCACCGATCCCGCGGCCCCATCGATATTGGAACACCGCAACCGGGCGCACAGCAGATGCTCCCCCGAGAAGATGTACAGCGGGAGATAACAGTAGTGGCGGTAGTAACCGTGAAAGAACCGGCCTTCCTGCTGGCCATGGATCGGGTCGTCGGTCGCATCCAGATCCAGCACCATCTCCTCGGGCGCCGATTCGTGGGACTCCACGAAGGCATCCACCATCCAGCCGTCGATCCGGTCCGGGTCCATCGCGATCTTCTTGTACCGCTCCTGCTCATCGACCTCGGCGCCGGTCAACTCCAACCGGTTCAGCGTACACCTGCCCGCCAGCGCCTTCCCCCGATCTGAGGCCTGCCGCCGCCTCTCCCCCAACGGATCGGCCTTATTCACCGCCACCGCCAGCATCGGATCGGTGCGCAACTGATCATGATCGTTCAGATCCTCGTACCCCAGACAGAGTCCGTAGATGCGCTGCCCCAACAACTCCTCGACCGTGTGTTCGATCAACCGCGGATCCCGGTGATCCCTGAAACACTCAGCCAGTCCGGCGATCAGACCCGTCCCCCTCTCGACCTCTCGCAACAGCAGCACCCCTGCATCGGAGGTGATCTTCCCGCCGTCGAACCGCGCCTTCACTTTGCGTTGAAATAGTCCGTGAAATTCGAACCTGGCTTGTTTACACTCTGTTCTCATAAGGGCCGCCTCCGTTTGGCTTTGAAGTCTTTCATTCAAAACGCTTTATACCAAACAGGGCGGCCTTTTCAGGTCCCATCGGTGAGAAATGGCGGCTAGGAAGGTGTGAACCCGGGCTCTCAGCCTCTGCCGGTGCCCGGCAACCGCCCCACCTGTCGATCCATGCCCCCTTGACCCGGGTCGTGGGCGATAATGGACTTATCTGGAAACCAGATAATCAAAAGTTGGGCTGTTGAGTGACTATAAACGACTCGAACAAGTTTGTCGCAGTAATGCTCGGTGCAGCGTTCCTTGCCTGTGCTTGTCCTGTTGCAGTTCCGAGACAACAGTGGTTCCTGATGGCTCGACATGGAGAGTGCATGGAAATCGCAGCAATAGAGAGAAAAGTCCCTGATCTCACCGGTATCAAAAACCCGTATTCGTTCATCAAATTCATGCGTCAAAAAGGGCATACGGTAACTTCTAGCGAAGTAACGGAGGTCAAAGGAAAGGCCGTAGAGGTGAAGGTTCCCGAAAAAGACTTATTCCTGATTTTTGTAACCACTGAACTCTGCAAAAACTCGCCAGTGAGGTAATCTTCCAAGGCATCGCCCAACCAGTAGACGCGGGCCCCTTGGGCCTCATAGGTGGCCGTTAGACAGACGGGCCAGAGCCTGATAGCGACCCGGTCAGAGCCCTAACAACCAGAAAGCCGGGCAAGGTCCCGCTACCGGTGCCCACCCAACTGCGCGTGTTCCCGATGCACTGGGCGATGGACATCGGGCTGGAGAGGTTCAGGGAAGACGTGTCGGATCACCTGCCTTTTGTGACTACCTTCAGGATTGATCGGGATGCAGACGATAACTGACACAGTGAGTAAATCAGGGACCGACCGATCTTCGTAAACCTTTGAAAACGTTGGTGGAGGTAACCGGATTCGAACCGGTGACCCCCTGCTTGCAAAGCAGGTGCTCTGCCAACTGAGCTATACCCCCACGTCTTTACTCTTCAAGGACTTGCGGAGTGACGCCCGCGAGTTTAGCACGCGGGCAGGGACCATCGAAACTGCTCCAGTTGCTCCGCAGGGGTGACTCGATCCTCGGGCCAGAGGCACGCAGCGTCAAGGGTTGGAGCCGGGCGATCTAGAAGGAAATAGCCATCTGGCTTCGGGCCCCCAGGGGAACCGACGGGAACAGGCCCACGATAGGGCGGTAGTTATGGCGTACGGTAACCGTAACCGTGCTCCCCCGGCTGTTGTTCGGATCCCAGACCGTGTTGACGGTGACTCCGGTCATCCGGAGCTTATTCTTCACCAGGTCGCTGACGTCTTTGGCGGTGGCAGGAGTCGCGTTAAAGGACCCGTTCACGATGGCATAGCGAGTTCCCTCACGGGCCACCGCGGAAAGTGAGTTGTAAGTCCAGACACCTCGTCCCACATCCAGGAGCCCGATGATCAACAAGAAAAAAGCAATGCTAATGATTGCGAACTCGACAATCGTGGTTCCAGCAGCTCCCGACTTGTGGTTCATGAATCCCTCCTGGCCGTATCAGCGCGCCCGCATGTAAGCGGCCCGGGTAATAGGGACCGAATGGGGTACACCGGGATAGGGAAGCGTCGTCGAAAAGGTCTTCTGAGCCTGCAGCCGGACGTAAACCCTGGACGCACCCTCGTCACAGGTCCCGGTCTCACAGTCAACTACCGCGGCGTCGGCGCACTCGCAG
Source organism: Acidobacteriota bacterium (assembly GCA_965205615.1). Classification (GTDB taxonomy): domain Bacteria; phylum Acidobacteriota; class UBA6911; order RPQK01; family CBDAPI01; genus CBDAPI01. The sequence goes on from CBDBHK010000025.1 coordinate 460,685, forward strand.
ATGCGGCTCACGTTGAGCGTGACTCCGCCAACAGATCCAATGTCGTTTTTGGCGATCTCGGTGATTTTGCCCGTGTCTCTGGATTTCGACTCGTCCAGAGCTGCGTAAGAAAGGCCGGCTCGCGCCGCGTTGGCCACGGTGATCGCGTCATAGAAGAGGCGGCCCAGATCGGTCGCGCCCAGCACCAGCAGGATCAGAAGAGGTAGCATGAGCGCCATTTCCACGGTGCTCGTTCCCCGTGGTTCACCCGGCTTGAATCCTCTCATCACCGTCCCCCTTTCGGCACATCTACTCCACGAGAACCGGCTCTTGAATCGACAGGTTGGTCCATCGGGAGCCAACACCCACGGTTGTGTTGCTGGAAATTTCCAGCGTATCGGCGATAATCAGAGTCCAACTCGCTGCCGCTTCTCCCACCGTGTTGCTGTGAAACATCAGATGCTGGTTCGTGAAAAGAAAGGGGATTATAAATAAACGTTGACAAGCCTACTTTCCATTAAGTTTAATTTTGTCATACTTCAGGAGGTTAACGATGGCACATAAAGCACCCGGCAAAGCTCACCGAGAGGGACTGACACTCATTCAACTCATGGAGATGTTCCCTACGGAAGAAGCGGCCAGCAAGTGGTTTGAGTCCGTCCTCTGGATCAGTGGCCGATGCTGCGGGAAGTGCGGCAGTGTGCGGACGACCCAAGCAACCCACAAGTACATGCCTTACTGGTGCTCTGACTGCCGGAGCTACTTCAGCATTCGGACGGGAACGCCGATGGCTAATTCCAAGGTTCCCCTCCGCAAGTGGGCGATTGCCATTTACCTCTGCCTGACCAGTCTCAAGAGCGTTGCCAGCATGAAACTCAGCAGGGATATCGGGGTGTCGCAGCCTACCGCATGGTTCATGCTCCATCGTATCCGTGAGGCATGGGCTAGCAGCGACAGTGACGGTTCTTACTCCGGGCCGGTGGAAGTGGACGAGAGCTATTTCGGTGGGCGACGGCGCAATATGAGCAACGCCAAGCGGAAAACTCTAGCGGACACTGGGCGCGGTCCTGTTGGGAAGGTTGCCGTAGTTGGGGCGAAGGATCGGGCGAGCAATCAGGTTGTGGCCAAAGTGGTTCGTAACACCGATGCCGAAACCCTGCAAGGTTTCGTCACCGATCACACTGCCAAAGGCGCGACGGTGTACACCGTCGATGCCTCAGTCTACGATAGCCTTCCCTTCGCCCATGCGACGGTGAAGCACTCAGTAGCGGAATATGTGAACGGTATGGCGCACGTCAACGGCATCGAGTCGTTCTGGTCGATGCTCAAGCGAGCGCACAAAGGAACCTTCCACAAGATCAGCCCGAAGCACCTTGACCGCTACATTCAGGAGTTTGCGGGAAAGCACAACATCCGCGAGCTAGGGACGCTCGCTCAGATGCGAGACACCGTTACTCGTCTTGTCGGTCGAAGGCTTCTCCTCCGTGACCTCATCGCGGACAATGGCCTTTCCTCGGGTGCCAGGTCGTAAGGGTCCGGTGCGCCGGAACAGGGCGCGGGCCAGCGTCTCGGGTGTTGCTCCTATCAGATCGCGTTTTGGATCTAGGATTGGTTTCATTAAAGTCTCCTACACTTTTCCGGTCTGATGCCTAGTTGAGTGCGTTGTCATTGCCAAACCATTCTTCGCTAACAAGGGGTGAAGAGACACAGGTTTTTCAGCTGGTTTCTTTTTGCTTCCATTCAGCAAAGTCTACTTCCCCGATAACCTGTTTCTTTCGACGGGACATATTGATTGTGTAGGCAAAGGGCTAGCCCGGATTATGCAAGAACCGTAGTTCGGTGTTGAAAAACGACTCGAGAAGTGGCCCAACTCGGAAGCGGGCAGGTGTGACAGGCGGATTTGCGAAGGATATGGGTTGGCGAGGCGTTTGAGTGGTTTGGGGAGTGAATTTCAGACAGATCTGGGCCTGGATGAGTGTCGGAAGCGGTTTTTCGGGGGAGCTGGGAAAAGCTAACTGGAGTTGAGGCGACTCAAGACGAGGTGGAAGAGGGGTTGTTCGGGAAAGGCTGAGGAAAGATGGACCCAGATGCGTCGAGTGGTTTGTCGGATCCGGGCCCCAATCTTGAGGATCCGACGACGTAAGGTTTCGATTTCGAGCTTGTGCCAGGGGGTTCCGTGAAGATAGTCGCGCAGGCGAACGAACATCTGGTAAGCCAGTGCATGCAGGAGGAGTCGAAACTGATTGGCCAGGAATCGATGACAGCTGAGTCGGTCCATGCTCAGATGATTCTTGAAGGCCTTGATGAAGTTCTCGGTCTGCCCTCGGTTTGTGTAGTGGTCATAAAGTGATTGGGAGCAGAGATCGTCCCGGTTGGTAACTACAAAGCGACGATTGATCCCACGCTGATCGACCTCCACTTTGACAATGACGCGACGGGATCGATCCCAGCTGTGGGCTCGATAAAGAAACTCGTCAAACTGACGCTGTTTTTCCTCCAGCTCAAGGAACCTTTCCCGAGTCGAATCCAGCAGGGGCTCGACCACTCGCTGCAGGCGAGGGTTTCGGCTTAACCCGATGACATATTGGAGTTTATTCTCTTCACATTCACAGAACTCGTAGAGCCGAGGCGTGGCAAAGCCGCTGTCGGCCCGAATCTCAATCTCGACATCCGTCCCCACTGCTTGTCGGATGGCCTCCACGACTCGCTTCAGAATGGGCACGATGTGAGAGGCAGCCCCCTTGTTGCCAGGTCTCAACACGGCACAGACCAGGTCTCCCGTGTCGGCATCGAAGATCAGCAAAGGATGCAAAATGTGGTTTCGGTAATACCCGTGGTAGAAGGAGAACTCCTGTTGGCCGTGAGTGTGGTCGTCGGTACTGTCCAGATCCAGGATGATCTTGCTGGGACGTCTCTTCTTCAGGGAGCGCACATAACGGCCTAGCAGCCACCGGCTCAGACGCATCAGATCCTTCTTGGTGACGGAGTTCTCCAGGCGGGAGAAAGTCGGCTGGGTGGCCAAATCGGGATCGCTCTCTGGCAACTGATCACAGACTGTCTTGAGCATCGGATCCGAGCGCAGCGTATCGGCGTCGTTACAGTCTTCGTAGCCGGCCACGATCTGCAAGACTCGTTGTCGGATCAACTTCAACAGGTCATGACGAATGTAGCGTTGGTCTCGACTTTCCGAAATACAGGAACTGAAGCCCTCGCACAATCGATGTTGACGATCCAGCGATCCAAACAACAACCATCCTGCGTCGGAAGTGAGGCTCCCCCCATCAAAACGAGCCGTGATGTTTCTGTGGCTATGAAATGGCAGGGTATTCTGGCAGACTGTTTTTGACATTGCCGTAGCTCCTGTTTAGGGTCTTTGTTTCTCTAAACCCTTTTATATCAGAGAGCTACGGCCTTTTGTCTGGGGCCACATCTCACTTGAATTTAGATCTCTTGCATAATCCGGGTTAGCCGCGTCAAAGCCAGGCTGAAGAAGGATCTGAATCTCACGGCTGAACAGGTCTCGGTCAGAACCGAGGGAAACAATGTCTATCTGCTCTTCTCGGGCGGAACAAAGGCCGAGTGGAACCGCGCCGTTGCCACGGCTCACAAAGTGGATGGGGTGGAGAATGTTTTTATCCGGCTGCCTTGAATTGGCGGAGGCAAACCTTCAGGACGGCAACCAGAAGACCTGAAGAATCCCGCTAACCGACCACCTTGGTCTCATACATTCCCTCGATGGTCAGGCCGTCCTCGCGAACCTTGGCGATCAACTGGGGAGGGCTGACGGGCCGTGCATGGGGTGCGAAGCTGAGAATCAGGCGGGAAGGATACTCGAGCGTGTCGCACTTCAACGTCAGCAACACGCTCCCGTCGGGCTCACTCTTCGCAGCCTTGCCCCAGCTCTCCAGGATCCAGGGTGACACAGTCGGGTCGAAGCGAATGACGACCTCGTTCTCGCCGCTCTGGCGGAGGAACTGTTTCCGATAACGCGCAACGTCGAGATCTTCGGGAGCCGGAAACGACTCGTTTTCCAGGCTAACGGACAGGATCCGTTCGAATTTGAAGGTTCGAACGTCCGTGCGCAACTCGCAGTATCCCGTGAGATACCAGTAACCAAGGCTCTTGGTGAGGAAGTAGGGTCTTACCGTTCGTCGACGGGTCTGATTGCGCGTTAACGAGTAGTAGTCGAGCTGCACCTTCCGCTTGTTCTCAACCGCATTTCTGAGCGCTGAAAACTGCTCCGTGACCGGAGCCGAGGTTCGTTCGAACACAATAGGATCGCGCTGAGGTCCTTTTGGATCGAGGGACCCTCGAATGGCAGTTCTGATCTTTTCCTTGAGCGAAGAGACGGTCTCCGGATCGACTTCCGGATCCAGCAGTTGAATGGCCATCAGCAGAGCGATCACCTCGGCCCGAGTGAAGCGAAGAGGGCGGTTCAGCATCTGGTCGAATTCGATAAACACCCGGTTCTCATCAACGTAAATGTCGATGTAATCGTCAGGTCGAAACGGTGGTTTTCCGATCAGCAGAATGAAATCCAGCTCCCTGAGGAGTTCCCGGGGCTTGAGAGTCACCTGTTCGGCGAGTTCCTCCACGGCGACGCCCTGGTTCTGCGACACGTAACTCATGATGAAGAGGATGCGGTTGATCCTGTCGGTTACGTTCATAGCAGGGCCTTGATCGCCTCTCGCAAATCGTCCTTGATCTGGGCTGGCTCGAGGACCCGAACGTCTGTTTTCTGCGAAAGCAACCAGGAAACCAGGCCGCTTCGGTTAGAGACCCTCAACTGAAAAGTGTCCCCTGCCAGCCGTTCGGCCGAGGAAAGCTGGAGGCCGAGTTCGGGAACACGATGTGACGATATTTTGATCGTGACGTTAATCGGTTCGTGAAAGTCGTACTCCCAGGCCTGCTGATTCTGGTAGTGCTGAAGTGAGAAGCGTTCCGGAATCTCGTAATCGGGAGTGCCCGGTCTGCGGGGATTCAGCTCCAACTCCAGAATGCGGGTCACGACAAAGGAGCGGATATCTTTGCGCAGGTGATCAAACCCGATGAATGTCCAGTTCCCCCTGCGAAAAATGAGACCGAAAGGATCAATGGTACGCTCTGAGGTCTCCCCCGTCGTAAAGGCATGGTATCTGAACTGGACCCATTTTCGGCGTTCCAGGGCATCTTGAATCCGGGGCAGCCACGGGCACCGGGAGCTCTCCTCATTTCCGTTTTTGCGGTAGGTGATCTTGATCTGACTGGGAGCGGGATCGGAACATCGCTGCAGAGAGATAATCTTGTGCAGCGACGTTTCCAGCTGATCACGATAGGGGAAGCTGTTGTTTTCCAGTACCGCTGAAGCCGAGAGCATGAGCAGCGAAAACTCCTGGGGAGAGAAGTGAATCTCGGGAAGAAACAGGCGCTCCTTCTGGATGACGTAGCCCTCTTTTTGCGTTTCGGACCCGTTCTGGTAGTCGATAGGAATTCCGAGAGCGATCAACTCGGCCTTGTCGCGCTCGAACTTGCGCTGGTTGGATTCCTCCACTCCCCGGGCATAGTCGTCAGGGAAATGATTCTTGATTTCCTGCCAGGAAACCGGCTCTTGAGCGTTGAGCAAATACGTAATGAGATCGAGGAGTCTTTCGGTGCGATTCAACGAACTGTAAGTTTATGGGAATTGATACTCTCAGAGCAACCGGACAGGGACCGCATTTTGAGTTGATTTTGAGATGGGGAAACGGCAGAGCGTAAGCTCGCCACAGAACGGTAGAGCGTAAGCTCACCGTTAACGGCCGGCTTACGCCGCGCCGTTCTGTTTGGCCGGCTCACGCCGCGCCCGGGATCCTGTTCTGAAACACGAAAAACCTTGACCAGGGTTTCAGAATGATTTAATTGGTAAGGGAATGACATTCGTGATCGCCGAGCCCTGTATCGGTGTAAAGGACACGGCCTGCGTCGATTCCTGCCCGGTGGATTGTATCCATCCGCGGGCCGACGAGGGGGAGTTCGAAAAGGCCGGCCAGCTGTACATTGACCCGGTCGAATGCATCGACTGCGGAGCCTGCGTCCCGGAGTGCCCGGTGGAGGCAATCTTTCCCGAAGATGAAGTGCCCGAGGAGTGGCTGCACTACACCAAGATCAATGCGGACCACTTCGAGGAAAGCTGACTCGGTGACCTCAGCCTGCCCCGGACGTCCGACCCATCCGAAGAATGTCGGCGGGTCGGGAATGCTTCAATTTCCGGTCGAGTAGCTCGACAGCTGCAACCCTCCCAGTGTCCGAATGCCAACCGCCGCGAAAGGCAGGTCGGACGTGATCGTCACGGTACCCACAAAACCGGCCGCCGTCTCCGGAAAGATCTGGTCGATGAACTCGGCCCGTTGCTCCCCGGCTTCGAAAACCCGGTCTCCAGCGGCGACTTCGTTTCCGTCTGCGTCAAGGAGACGGAAACGACAGCGTGCTCTGAATACTGGCAAGGTTGACGGCCCCGACGCCGGTGCTCAGTACGGATGACAATCCCGTTACGTTAGCGGCCATCCCCATGGCGGGCCTGACCTCTACATAAATGGTGGCGGCGTCGACCCCTGACGAATTCGCCACTCCCGCTTCGGTCACGATTTCCCCCATTTCGTCGGAGTAGGTGTAGAGGGAACTGCCGACGATGGGACCGTCTGAAACGACCACGGCATAACCCGACATCACGACCTTCGAAGTGCCGTCGGTCAGTACTGACGTGGCTGCGAGAGCAGGAACCACAAATGGGACTTCGGAGAGAGACTCACCTCCTACCGGCAAACTCATGGCATCCCCGGACGGCGCCAGGAAAAACAGCGACCCGGAAATTTCCGCATTCGTGGAGTTGTTCAAAGTCACCAGGGTGTTTTGACCGCCGCCGTCGGCGACCACGGTAAAGACAGTCCGGTACTCAATCGCATAAACGTCTACCGAGGTCTCGAGCAGGACGAAGAGTTCCCCTCCGGCGGCCGAGAGCCCCCTGACGCCGGCCTTGGGAATACTGCCCACCAGCGCTCCGGAGAAGGCATCCCGCACTCGGATGTGGCCCATGCCCTGATTGTAATACCAGACCAGATTGTTGGCCACAAATCCATAGTCGGTATCTCCGCTGGGATCCTCTACGCTCCACACCACAGTTCCATCCGAAGCATCGTGGGCGGCTACACCCCCAGCCGGGGCCTCACCCACCGGGGCGACCCCGGCTCCGGGTGAGGAGAAGAGGTAGAGGAGGTCATAGGCCAGTGCCATGGACGGCGTTTCGGAGAGGGTACCGGGAGCGGCACCCCACAGAAGGTCTCCGGTTGCCGTGTCAAGCGCCCCCACGGCGCCAGAGCCGTTGGCGTTGATGAAAACGTAGTCCTCGGTAGCAATAATGTTGGGATTTGGACTGCCTGATACAGGAACCGTCCAGAACGTCGACCCGTCCCGTGTTGAAATCGAGTTCAGGTTGCCTGACAGATCTTGAAAATAGAGCCGCTCGCCGTAAACACTCAACGGCGCCTCGGCTGTTGTCGTCGCCAATCGCCAGAAGGTGCCGCCGACTGCGGTTGAGGGTACGGAAGACAACCCGCGACCCCCGAGAAACGCCAGATCCGAGGGCCCGGTCACGGGATCAACCGCTACAACGGCGTGCTCACCAGCATAAAAGGCGGCACCTGCCGTGTTTTGATTGGAAAGCGCCCTCGGGCCGCTCCCACGGACATGTCCCCCCACAGGGCGTCCCCCGTTTCCACATTAACGCCGTAAACCGTGGTGGTCGCCGGTCCGCCTAGAACCACGACGCCGTGGGCGTAGGCAGGCACGTAGTTCAAGTCCGACTCTGGAGCTCCGGGAATCATCATCTGCCAGTCCATCGTCTCGGCCGCAGCGTCGATCTGGGTGTAGATGGCGGAGGCCCCATCGTTTTCCCCGACCAGTAGTTTCTGAGAGCTTGCGAAGTCGAATACCAGCAAGGATTCCGCGGACCCCACTCCCGGCAGCGCCAGGGACCGGCTCATCATGAGCGGCGGACGCAGGTCCCCTGCCTGTGAGTGCAGGTAGGTTCGATTATGTGTGTAGCCGGCGGTCGTATGATTCCCACCGGCCCAGATCAGAGCGGGCACCGCGATCACGGCTAGCCCGGATTATGCAAGAACCGTAGTTCGGTGTTGAAAAACGACTCGAGAAGTGGCCCAACTCGGAAGCGGGCAGGTGTGACAGGCGGATTTGCGAAGAATATGGGTTGGCGAGGCGTCTGAGTGGTTTGGGGAGTGAATTTCAGACAGATCTGGGCCTGGATGAGTGTCGGAAGCGGTTTTTCGGGGGAGCTGGGAAAAGCTAACTGGAGTTGAGGCGACTCAAGACGAGGTGGAAGAGGGGTTGTTCGGGAAAGGCTGAGGAAAGATGGACCCAGATGCGTCGAGTGGTTTGTCGGATCCGGGCCCCAATCTTGAGGATCCGACGACGTAAGGTTTCGATTTCGAGCTTGTGCCAGGGGGTTCCGTGAAGATAGTCGCGCAGGCGAACGAACATCTGGTAAGCCAGTGCATGCAGGAGGAGTCGAAACTGATTGGCCAGGAATCGATGACAGCTGAGTCGGTCCATGCTCAGATGATTCTTGAAGGCCTTGATGAAGTTCTCGGTCTGCCCTCGGTTTGTGTAGTGGTCATAAAGTGATTGGGAGCAGAGATCGTCCCGGTTGGTAACTACAAAGCGACGATTGATCCCACGCTGATCGACCTCCACTTTGACAATGACGCGACGGGATCGATCCCAGCTGTGGGCTCGATAAAGAAACTCGTCAAACTGACGCTGTTTTTCCTCCAGCTCAAGGAACCTTTCCCGAGTCGAATCCAGCAGGGGCTCGACCACTCGCTGCAGGCGAGGGTTTCGGCTTAACCCGATGACATATTGGAGTTTATTCTCTTCACATTCACAGAACTCGTAGAGCCGAGGCGTGGCAAAGCCGCTGTCGGCCCGAATCTCAATCTCGACATCCGTCCCCACTGCTTGTCGGATGGCCTCCACGACTCGCTTCAGAATGGGCACGATGTGAGAGGCAGCCCCCTTGTTGCCAGGTCTCAACACGGCACAGACCAGGTCTCCCGTGTCGGCATCGAAGATCAGCAAAGGATGCAAAATGTGGTTTCGGTAATACCCGTGGTAGAAGGAGAACTCCTGTTGGCCGTGAGTGTGGTCGTCGGTACTGTCCAGATCCAGGATGATCTTGCTGGGACGTCTCTTCTTCAGGGAGCGCACATAACGGCCTAGCAGCCACCGGCTCAGACGCATCAGATCCTTCTTGGTGACGGAGTTCTCCAGGCGGGAGAAAGTCGGCTGGGTGGCCAAATCGGGATCGCTCTCTGGCAACTGATCACAGACTGTCTTGAGCATCGGATCCGAGCGCAGCGTATCGGCGTCGTTACAGTCTTCGTAGCCGGCCACGATCTGCAAGACTCGTTGTCGGATCAACTTCAACAGGTCATGACGAATGTAGCGTTGGTCTCGACTTTCCGAAATACAGGAACTGAAGCCCTCGCACAATCGATGTTGACGATCCAGCGATCCAAACAACAACCATCCTGCGTCGGAAGTGAGGCTCCCCCCATCAAAACGAGCCGTGATGTTTCTGTGGCTATGAAATGGCAGGGTATTCTGGCAGACTGTTTTTGACATTGCCGTAGCTCCTGTTTAGGGTCTTTGTTTCTCTAAACCCTTTTATATCAGAGAGCTACGGCCTTTTTTCTGGGCCCACATCTCACTTGAATTTAGATCTCTTGCATAATCCGGGCTAGGGCGAACAAAACAAACGTCTTTGCCTTCATTTTCGATCTCCTGGATCCGGTCCGTCCGCAAACACAAAAAACCGCCTACCGGGTTTAGGTTCACGCTTGCACAACAGCCCGGACTTTGAAAAGTCCTCGGTGACGGTCAGCTTAATACAGAGCCCCGTCATTACACCAGTCCACGACGAGGCCAGCAGGGAGGATACCCGGGGCGGGAATGAAGAGGTTCCCGAGTGGCATTATGACGCTCGAAAAGCTGGCGGGCTCCCAGCTCCTTTTCTAAGCCCCACATGTCTCTCGGGAACCACCTTAATCATCGATTTTCGCCATTTAATTGTCAAGAGCCTTCAACTCTTTTTTCAACAACTTACGATCGCGTATTTACACACAATTTTCACAACATTTCCACAGGGTTTTCCAGCCCGTCTGCAACGGATCTACCTGGACAGGTACTGGCCGAGATCCAGAAGTTTTATCTTCTGCTGAAGACTCTGGCGATGCAGACCGATGCCCTCGGCCGTGTGGGTGATGTTGTTGTCATGTTGATTGAGCGCATGACGGAGGTAACGAACCTCGAAAGCCCTCTTGGCCTCCTTGTAGTTCAGGTTGAAGAACTGGCTCACGCCGGTGCCACTGGAGTCTGCCTGATCCGATGGGACGAAGAATTGAACCTCATCCGGAAGGTCAGCCTGGCCGATCTGATCGCCGCTTTGAAGAACCACCAGCCGTTCCACGATATTTCGCAGTTGTCGGACGTTACCAGGATAAGAGTACTGAACGAGTTTCCCCAGGACGCCGGGCTCAAGCCGGGGGAAGGGCCGGCCGTGTTTCTCCGCGCAGATCTGCAGGAAGTAGGTCACCAGGGAGGGAATGTCCTCAGGCCTCTTTCGCAGCGGAGGAATATCGATCTCGACGACGTGAAGGCGATAATAGAGATCTTCTCGAAACTTTTTGTCCCCGACCAGGGCGGGAAGATTCTTGTTGGTAGCGCTGAGAATTCGAACATCCACCGCCACGGTCTGACGGCCTCCCAGCCGCTGGACTTGTCCAGCTTCCAGGATTCTGAGGATCTTGGCCTGGGTCTCGGGCGGCATGTCCCCGATCTCGTCAAGAAAGAGCGTCCCACCATGCGCCTGTTCGAACTTGCCGACCCGCTGATCCGTCGCCCCGGTAAAGGCTCCTTTTTCGTGGCCGAACAGCTCGCTCTCGATCAGGTCGGCCGGAATCGCCGCACAGTTGACGCTCACCAGAGGGCCTTCCTTGCGGGTACTGCGACGGTGAATCTCGCGAGCGACCAGCTCTTTGCCGCTTCCGCTCTCTCCGGTCAGAAGCACCGTCACACTCGTCTCGGCCACCCGGTCGATGAGTGCGTACACAGCCTGAATAGCTCCGCTGCTCCCGATCAGATCGCCGTAGCCCGAGCTGGCCGCCAGCTCTGCCCGAAGGCTTCGGTTCTGACGCTCCAGCTCGATTTGATCCTTTACCGAACCGACCAGCAGGCGGAGCTCGTCCACATCAAACGGCTTGGCCAGGTAGTTGAAGGCACCCTTCTTCATGGCCTGGACGGCTGTACGCTCGCTCCCGTGGGCGGTGATGACGATGACATGGGGCCGAGGGTCGTGGCGTTGGAGTTCTTCAAGCAGATCAAAGCCATTTTCCGAGCCCAGGTTGAGGTCGAGCAGGACCAACTCTACGGGATGGGACTTGAGGACTTTCCGGGCTTCAGTCAGATTCCGGGCTTCCCTCGCACTACCACTCGAAGCCAGGGCACGGCCAATCCCGTAACGGGCCGTTTCTTCGTCGTCAACAATCAGTATCTGCATGGTCATTCCTTTCCTCTGTGCTCCCGGGCCCTTCCGGACCCCCGGGCCCCTGGGGACCCGGCCATTATCCATCGCCCCCTCCGGGGGCTGGGGCGGTCACATGAGAATATCCGTGGGCACAAGCCCAGCGAAAACTCAGCTCCGAGAAATCCGAACCGGTATCCGAACAACGAAGCAGGCGCCGGAAGGCTCCCGCGGTGGTCCAAGTCGGATTTTTCCGCCCAGCTGCTCCACCCGTTTTCTTACAATCGCCAGCCCCAGGCCTGTACCCCTCGATTTGGTTGAAAAAAAGGGTCGAAAGATCGATTCTTGAAGGTGCTCGGGAACCCCCGGGCCTTCGTCCTCGACCGTCAGGTTCAACGAATCCGGGCCCACGGCCACCGAAACCCTTATCTTTCCGCCCGGGCTACTGGCCTCCACAGCATTGGCCAGCAGGTTACTCAGAATCTCGCTCAGGAGCAGTTCGTCCGACTCCGTTCGAGGAGCGGATGGGTCGAACCGGGTGTTCAGCTCCAGACCCTTCGACTTGAAGTCTCCTTCCAGGACACCGGCGACCGAGTCGATCAGTTGTTCCAGATCCACCTCCTGGTGTGGCGGTCTCTGCTGTCCTTCCAGTCGGGAGAAATGCAGCAGATTGCTGACGGTCTGGGAAAGGCGATCGATTTGCGTCACAACTCTGGAAATGTCCGAGTCCTGGGCTTCCGTAAGGTTGGGAGACTCACTCAGAAGCTGAAGAAGTGTTTTCATCGAGCTCAGCGGGTTCTTGACATTGTGTGCAACCGTGGCGGCCAATTTACCCAACTGTTCGAGATGAGATTTGCGAGCCAGCTCTTTCTCCGTCTCGAGCTTGGCGCGAAGGAGCCTGGAGCGTTGCAGCAGCGATGCCACCTCGTTGGCGACAATTCGAAGCGCATCCGGTCGGAGACTCGGAAACTCGTCGTCAGAAGGTATCACGTCCAGGAAGCCCAGGTCCTTTCGCTGGAAACAAGAGGCAGCCGGTAGGACCGTTGTGGAGGAGGGTCCGAGGCCGGCGGTCGTATTTTCACCTCCCGTGCCCGGAGCTCTGTGCGCAGCGTCTCTTCGGTGAGCTCTCGCAGCAGCTCTTCGTCCACTGAGATCACGTCGATCCGCCGCAATCCCGTGGCCAGGTCCTGATAACGACTCAATTCAGCACTGAATATTTGCTGAACATAGCCGTCGAGCCACCGGTTCATGGGAGCCAGCAGAAGTAGAATGGCGACCAGAAAGACCCCTTCAACAAGCAGCGCCGGAGCCGAGAGTTCGTCCTTCAGGAAGAGTACCAGCCTGCGAATACCCAGGAGATAGAATCCCAGTGAAAGAAGGGCGAACAGGACGAGTGCGACGCCGCGGTGAATCACGAGCTGGAGGAAGCCGTAGCGGTAGATATAGTAGGTCACCAGCAGGGTCGGCAGCAGAGAGGACGAAAAACCGACTAGAACCAGATAGTCTCCCCACTCTCCCTGGCGCAGCGCGGGGGCCAGGAACACCAGGAAATTAAAAACCGGGATTGAAACGAAGAGCACAGACAGTTTCGAGAAGATGGATCTTTCCGTCTCTATTCCCGAGACCCGTACGAGTCTGCGACAAACCCGGGCAGTTGCGATGTAGCTCAGGGTCAGCAGCATCAGGAAAGGAACGGTGAAGAACTTCAGCTTCTCCATGGGAGAGTCCGGGCCGGGCGGGTAGAGGGACTGCAGAGCGACAGGCAGGAAAGCGAGTGGGCCGTAGAGTAGGGCGCAAACGCCCCTGGACACAATTCGTTCCCATTTTTGTGTCGGAAACCGGTCTGCGAAGTAGCGCAAGTGGGTGTGAAAAAGGAGGCCTGGCATCAGCGCCAGGGCCCCAAAGCCCAGGATGTCGACCGCGGCCAGCGGAACCGAGACGCGGGCCAGGTCCATCTGTCGCAGCAGAAGGCCCAGGAAATTGGAGATATACCAGGTCAGCAGGCTGGCCAGAAGGAACAGCAAGGGGAGGCGAAGCTTCGAGTAACGGCGCCTTTCCAGGACAACGCCGATCAGAAACAGATAAAGGAGGATTCCGGCGAGATAGCCGGTCAGACCGAAAGGCACCGCCAGAGAATTCATGCGAAACGTCGCCGTTCGGCTCCGGGCATCAACCCCGCACTCAAGCGCCGGTCAGGCCGGCCGCCCGGCCGCTCAGGGCGCCACTCGAGACCGGGGCAGCGCGGCCAGGCTCAGAGTGCGCTCGCCGACTCGTTTTCTGAGGTCCGGGGCCCGCGCTGCCGTAGTGGCTTCGAGCCCCGCGCCTGTCTGAGCGGCAGAGGCCATGACTCCCACAGACTCGAGAGCCTGCTCCAGCAGCGCGATGTAGATTTCATCCAGACCAACGCGTGCTCTGAGACGGCTGTTTTCCCGGGCCAGCGTGCTCATGTTCAGACGCCGGCGTTCATAGTGCAGGAGCCGTGTCTGCAGGGTAGAGGCGTAAGCCAGCAGTCGCTCAAACCGGGATAAGAGATCATTGAAGAGGCTGGTGTCAACGGTGGTGCTGTCTGTGCCGGCCGAGCCGGCAACTTCCGATCGCATCGTCATCTCCCCGAATGCAAAACCGCCGCCGGAACCGACCTGGGGAACTCTTTTTCTCCCAGAAGACTTGAGAACCGATCAAAGTATGAGATCGTTCCGCGTCCCAGAAAATAGGTTCCGATTCCTGCAGCTGACAAGCCGATGAGCTTTGCCTTCTCGGGAAATTGTCTCCTAAGACGGTGACTCGCCTCGCGCATCACCAGACCGGAAAGCAGCATGGGGATCAATTCCCGTGCTCGGTTCCTGTCGATTCGATGGCCGTAGGCCCGGGCGATTTTCAGCACCATGCTGGTTTGAATGGCCATAATAGGAAGGAGATCACTGATAGGGATGGGAATCGCTCCGACCAGGCTGGAACCAATAGCCGCCTGAGTCGCAATACCGTGACAGATCGTCTTTCGAAATCCGGGGAAACTGCTGGCAAGAAGGTAGAGGGCTGTGGCGTAAGAAGCGACCACGGACCGGAAAAGCTGCTCTAGGGTCCGTGTCCTGAAAGCCGAGACAGCGACCGTCCTCTCACCCAGGGTCTTTTGCGCTTTTTTCGCCGCCTCCGAGTGGTTTGAGATGAGGTCACACTTGTTTAAGGCAACAAGCAGCGGTTTTCCCAGGCCCTTCAGTCTGCGGACCAGTTTGTGAGTTTGCTCGGAAACGTCGTAGCGGGAGTCGAGCAGTAGTAGAATCAGGTCTGCCTGCTCCAGCTCGTCCGGGAGGCGCCGGGAATTGCGGAAACCCAGGAACTCCTCCAGGCCAGGTGTCTCGACCACGCTGAAGATGGTGGGAGAGCCGGGAGACTGGCCTTCCTCGATCGCATTCAACAGCGTCGTCTTGCCGGTCTGAGAGGCCCCAACGATAGCAATCTGCAGGCGGTCCTGGGACTGGATCCCCTTCCACTGGGCCCTTACAACTTCCAGGATTTTCTGCATGTTGTCGCCCGTTGCCGGGAGTGTGTCGATAATCGTCTTGACGCGATGCTGAAACTCGGGCGGAAAAAGACGCAGGATCTGAGCCAGGAGTTCCAGTACCTCGTGGGGCGCGAGATCTTTGAGTTTGGTCAGGGGACTTGCGGAATGGATTTCTGACATCGTTGCCGGATCCCGTCTCAACTTACTATACAGCACAGGCCACCAGCAGTCCGTGGGACTTCACCACGGACTGCGCGCGCCCCGCGCGATTTCCACCATGATGAGATGGACTCCTCCTTTAGGCTTAGACGGCATCTAAAGTGCCAGAGCCAAAGTTTTTAACTGTATCAGGAGGAGTCTGAAATGAAGCATAGAACAATCGCAGTGGATTTGGCAAAGTCGGTCTTTGAGATTGGGATTTCCGAGCAGCCTGGTCGGATGGAGAAGACGCATCGCCTGGGTCGAGCTCGGTTGTTGAGGTTCATGGCCAAGCAACAACGGGCAACGATTCTGATGGAAGCCTGCGGTTCGGCTCACTACTGGGGCCGGCGATTCCGGGAACTGGGGCACGAAGTTGTGCTGCTGCCGCCAGCCTACGTCCGGCCGTACGTGTTACGCAACAAGACGGATCGCAGTGATGTGAAAGGGTTGTTGGAAGCCCACCGCAACAGTGCCATTCGACCGGTTCCGATCAAAAATGAATCGCAGCAGCAGTTGACCGCCTTACATCGGGTGCGGACGGCATGGATGCGCACCCGCACGGCACGGATCAATACGATGCGGGGCATTCTACGGGAATTCGGTTTGACGATTCCCGTTGGAGCCTGCCAGGCCGTGGAGCGGGTGCGAGGATGGATCGAAGATGCAGAAGTGGAGATTCCGAATGGGATCCGATCGGTGCTGGAGGAGATCTGTCTGGAAGTCAGAGAGCTGGAGGGGCGAATCGATCGGATCGAAAGGAAACTGAAAGCGCTATCGCGACAGAGTGTTGCGATTGAACAACTGCAGTCGATCCCCGGGGTGGGATTGCTGACAGCCACAGCGGTGGCCGGTTTTGTGGGAGATCTGAGGCGCTTTGATTCGGGACGACACTTTGCCAGTTATCTGGGCTTGACACCGCGGGAGCACTCCAGCGGTCTGCGGCGTCGACTCGGGTGCATCAGCAAGCAAGGGGACATCTATTTGCGCACTCTCTTGATCCACGGTGGGCGATCGGTCTTGTGGACGGCCAAGTCCAAGCAGCGGCCAGACCGTTTGCACAGGTGGGGTTTGGAGATTGAAAAACGACGGGGGCACAACAAAGCGGCAGTGGCTGTGGCCAATAAGCTGGCCCGTCTACTCTGGGCCGTTTCCACCCGTGACGCCGCCTATGAACCCCAGCGAGCTTAAGCGATAAAAGATTTGTCAAGATCTTTCCCTGGGAACTGCATGAGAGGATTCGAACTGATGGCGAACCGGTCAGACCGGCGCGGGGAACACGCCGATAGCAGCCTTGGCCACTCGATGGCCGTCACCACGATAGGCGCCCCACGCGCGCATATTCATCATGGCCCGGAGCCAGAACACAGCTCCACTAAGAGGCCGGAGATACGACTGCAGTCCACACTGAATCGCAAAAAGTCGATGCTTTCATGCCAGAGACCCAAGGAGGAGAAGATGATCCGATAGCGATTCTGGACCTGCAGCGAAACTCCTGGCTTCAACCCAGCATCCGAGTTTCGTCGCCAGGGCCCAGATCAGCTGAATTCGAAAAAATGAACAGGACCCTTGACAGGAGGAGTCCAGATACGGACTGCTAGAGGAGGTTGACCGGATCGATATCGACGAGGACTCTTTTGCGATATCGGGAAGGCAGGTTCTGGAGGACGAGACCGACAACCCGGTGCAGCTCCTGTCGGCTTGTTGTCTTTAAAACAACCTGGAACCGATACCGTCCCTTGAGCCTGGGGAAGACGGCGGGGGCGGGGCCCAGGACTTTCAACCGCCGTGTGTCCGAGACCTTGTTCCGGATTTCGACCAGCGAACCGGCGAGTGCCTTGGCCACGGATCGTGACTCGTCCTCCCTGGGTCCACGGATCAGAAGATTGGCGATGGCGGTAAAGGGAGGATAACGGAATCTCTGCCGGAATCGAATTTCCCGCTTGTAGAAGCCCTCGTAGTCCTGCAGACAGGCGTACTTGAGGCTGTAGTGGTTTGGATAGTATGTCTGGAGGACGACCTCTCCGGGGTGGTCGCCCCTGCCGGCGCGTCCCGCCACTTGAGTCAACAGTTGAAAGGTCCGCTCTGCCGCGCGAAAGTCGGCCAGTCGCAGCCCCTGATCTGCCGCCAGGACACCGACCAGTGTGACTCCCGGGAAGTCGTGACCCTTGGCAATCATCTGTGTTCCCACCAGGATATCGGTCTCTCGCGAGTGAAACCTCTGCAGGACGGCCTGCAGGCTGCCCTTGCGCCGGGTCGAGTCGCGATCGAGCCGGTCGATCCGAGCCTGCGGGTACAAGGCCTGCAGCTGCTCCTCCACTTGCTCGGTCCCTACACCCAGGTAGTGCATGTATTCCTTTCGGCACTGGGGGCACCGCTGGGGCAGCGAGCGGGAGTATCCGCAATAATGGCAGGTGAGACGTTGCCACTCCTGGTGGTAGGTCAGGGACACGCTGCAGTTTTGACAAGCTTCGGTGTAGCCACACGACCTGCACAGGAGGGCGCTGGCATACCCCCGGCGATTCAGCAGCACTAGAACCTGTTGCCGGTCCTGCAGGCGTGACTGGATGGCAGTCGACATCAGATCGGAACAGAGCTTCTCACGGCCGTGCTTTTGAAACTCGACGCGCATGTCCACGATGTGGACGGTCGGCAGAGCATGTTTTCCGACGCGAGAGTGGAGCGCCTGGTACCGGTTGGTCTCGCCCTTCAGCGCCTGGTGGTATGTCTCCAGCTGGGGTGTGGCGCTCCCCAAAATCACCAGGACCCCTTCGTCCATCCCTCTTTTCAGGGCGACGTCCCTGCCGTTGTAGCGCGGCGTCTCGTCCTGTTTGTAGGACGAATCGTGCTCCTCATCGACGATGATGACGCCCAGTTGGTTGAGTGGGGCAAAGACGGCCGACCGGGTTCCGATCACAACTCTAGCCGATCCTGACTGGACTCGTCGCCATTCATCGAACCGCTGGCCGTCGGACAGACTGCTGTGCAGCATGGCGACCTGTTCCCCAAACCAGGCTCTGAACTGACTCGACACTTGGGGCGTCAAACTGATCTCGGGAACAAGAACCAGCGCGGACAGACCCTTTTTCAAGGTCGTCTCGATGGCGTGAAGATAAATCTCCGTTTTGCCGCTGCCCGTCACCCCGTGGACCAGAAGGGATTGGAAACCCGGAGCCTCGAGCGCCTCTGTGATCTCTCCGACAACCCGCTCCTGGTCGCGTGTCAGCGGATGCTTCTTGACCCCGGCCGGATTGTATTCAGTGCCTTTCCACGGAGAGCGGTACAGTTCTACGTCTTCGATCGTCAGGGCTCCGGTCCCGAGGAGGCGCTGCACCAGGGCCGGGCTTGACCGCGTGTGCCGCACAGCCTCAGTCACGGCTACCGGAAGCTCCATGGCCGAAATCTGGGACAGGACCTGGCTTTGTCGGGGTGTGAGACTGGTGACCTCAACCGGGCTTGTAGCAGTGATCATTTGGCGTTTTCGGGTGGGCCAGAGACTCTCTTTTCGTTGCGTCCGAGCGGCCCGGCGCGAAAACACGGAGGGAGGAAACATCACCCGGAACACCTCTCCGACGGGCGCCATGTAATAGCGGGAGAGCCACTTTCCCAGAGCCATCAGCCCGGGGGGAAGCAGCGGCTGTGGGTCGAGAACCTCGAGCACCTCTTTGACCAGAGCCTTAGCGGGCGGGCGCCCCGCCGGCCCCAGGACCAGTCCCAGGTGAGTGCCATGACCGAAAGGAACCAGGACTCGAACCCCGGGTTGAACTGCGGCTGACGTACTGCGGGAAAGCGCATAAGTGAAGGTCTGCGGCGAGGGGATGGGGACTGCGACCTCGAGAAGCTGCGGGTGCCTGTTCTTCGACATAGATTCTCAGGGGCCGGGGGTTTGCGCCGGCTGGCTGTCAGGCCTGATAGTAGCGGCTACCCAGCTTCTGGAGCCTGGACCGAACAGCTTTCATGTCCTCCCAGACCTCGCGCTTGGCAGCGGGGTTGCGGAGGAGATAGGAGGGATGAAAGGTCGGTAGGAGCAGCGTCCCCCGGTAGTCGGAGAACTTGCCCCGCAGTCTGGAGATGGGCGTGCTCGAGCGCAGCAGGGTCTGGGCGGCGTAGCGGCCCAGCGCGACGATGATCAAGGGCTGTATCGAGGCGATCTGCTGAAAGAGAAAACCCTCGCATTGCTCGACCTCGTCAGGTTCCGGATCACGGTTATTGGGAGGGCGACATTTTAGTATGTTGGCGATGTAGACCTGCTCTCGCTGCAACCCGATCGCCTCGATGATACGGGTCAGGAGCTGCCCCGCTCTGCCCACAAAAGGAACCCCCTGGAGATCTTCATCCCGTCCGGGCGCCTCTCCTACGAACAGGAGATCGGCATCGCCGGCACCGACTCCAAAGACAATATTGGTACGGTGACTGCACAACTTGCAGCGCTGACAATCTCCCAGATCAAGCCGGATTTCATCCAACGAGGGAAGAGGGTCTTCAGGGGCGAGCTCGGGAACGGGGGCGATGTTGAAGCGCGTTACTCCGAGATTGGCAAAAAATTCCAGCTGTCTTCTGACCTGATCCACGAGAAAGCCTCCTCTACTTCCCGGCAGAGATTTATCCTATGTCTATACTCGGTCTACCTGACACCGAAAACGTCCAGCAGGCGTTCCTGGTTTCGCCAGCCGGGGGCCACCTTGACGTGTAGTTCCAGGTACATTTTGGAGACGCCCAGCACCCTGCAGAGCTCTCGACGAGCTTCGGAGCCAATCTTCTTGATCATCTGCCCTCCCCGGCCGATCATGATTTTCTTCTGGCCCGGTTTCTCGACGATAACGGCAGCGGCGATATGAAGGAAGCCTTGCGGCCGACGACTTTCGTCAAAGACCTCCATTTCCACGGCGCTCGAGTAGGGAAGCTCCTTGCGGGTGTTGCGCAGGACTTTCTCACGGATGATTTCGGAGGTCAGAGAACGTTCTGTCTGATCCGTGAGATAGTCGTCGGGGTAGAGCCAGGCAGTTTCCGGGAGAAGCCGGACGAGGCTCTCCAGCAGGCCTTCGAGGTTTTCCCCGCTTTGCGCCGAAATGGGAATGACCGACTCGTACACGCCTTCCCGGTGGTACCGCTCGATGATGGGCAACAGCCGCCCCTTGTTGATGAGATCGATCTTGTTGAGAGCCAGTAGTCTTGGCTGGGGCAGAGACCGGAGGGTATCGAGGGCGAAGAGCTCTCCCTTTCCGAATGGCTTCGAGACATCCACGAGATGAACAATCACGTCGACTTCTCGAAGCGACTGGTAGACCAGGTCCATCATGCGCTCGTTGAGAAGGAAGCCCGGTCGATGGATGCCCGGGTTATCGACGAAGATGAGCTGGGCATCACCTTCCGTGCGCACTCCCAGGATCCGGCTCCGCGTGGTCTGAGGTTTGTCGCTGACGATGGCAATTTTTTCCCCGATCAATGTGTTCAAGAGCGTCGACTTTCCCGCATTGGGGCGCCCCACCAGGGCGACGTCGCCGCATTTCTTCCCGGCCTTGTGTGTTCTCTCAGACATGAGGGGAGATCAACCGGGCAGGGGCGCTTCGACGCCGGTCGCCCGGAGGCTGTCGCGAAATCCCAGGATCCGGTCCCACACGAATCGGGCGATTTCGGGTTTGGTGAGAAGGTCGCTCTGAGTCTGATGGCCCAGGCGGTCCAGGCACAGGACCTGATTCCGGGAGGAGGCAAAACCTCGATCTTCCCGGGACACGTCGTTCACGAAAATCAGGTCGAGCCGCTTCCGCTTCAGCTTTTCGAGACCCGATTCGAGGACACGCTGAGTCTCGGCTGCAAAGCCCACCAGTACCTGAACGTCCTTCTTGCGTCGGCCCAGAGAATGAAGGATGTCCGCCGTCCTCTCGAGCTGCAGCGTATCGGAAGACTCCTGTTTGCTGATTTTGTGATCGGCGGGTCGGGCTGGAGTAAAGTCGGATACCGCGGCGGCCATGACGGTGATGTCGGCGGCCTCGAATCGCTCCAGGACCGCCGCCTCCATCTGTCTGGCTGAACGGACGTGCACGGTGGGTGTCGGCGCAGGGGGAAGCTGAGTGGGCCCGCTGATCAGGGTCACGCCGGCTCCCCTCCTTTGTGCCTCCTCGGCAAGGGCGTAGCCCATCCTTCCAGAGGAGCGGTTCGACAGAAAACGAACGGGGTCGATGTCTTCGACAGTGGGGCCGGCTGTTACCAGAACCTCGAGCCCTTGCATGTCGTCGGAGAACCGCAGCCTGTCGAGAATCTGTGCAACGATGGTCTCGGCCTGGGCAAGGCGGCCTTCTCCGACTTCGCCACAGGCCAGGTACCCCGATTCCGGCTCAATGATGGCAACCCCCCTCTCTCGGAGGAGGCTAAGATTGGTCCGCGTTGCCGGATGGTGCCACATTTCAACGTTCATCGCCGGAGCCACGACAACCGGGGTGGTGGTGGAAATGTATAGGGTTGTCAGGAAGTCATCGGCGATGCCGTTGGCGAACTTGGCGAGGACATTGGCCGTAGCCGGCGCGACCACCAGCAGGTCACTCTTTCGAGCCAGCCGGATGTGTTCGATTTCGGCGCTTCGATCTTCGAAGAGCCCCGAGATGACCCTGTGGCCGGAGAGTTTCTCCAAAGTCAACTCCCCCAGAAAGTGGCGTGCCGATTGAGTCATGACGGGGAAAACGTCGGCGCCGCTGTCCCGCAGCAAGCGCACAATGATGGCTGCCTTGTAGGCGGCGATGCACCCCGTGACCCCGAGAACGATTCTCATGGCTCAATAGACGAAGGGTTCTTCCTCTTCCGGCTCGAGAATTGTGTAATTGACCAGATTCTTCTCGGCTTCACGGATGGCCACATAGGCTGGTTTTCCGGACTTCACCTCGAGGTGGGGCGAAGCCCCTGCCTGGATTTGCTTGGCCCGCAGGGACGCCACCCGAATGAAGCGGAACTTACTGTCATAGTCTCTGGGAATGTTGATGATCATGCTCTCCTCTTACGCGTTCTCTTCAAAGCTGGCCAGGACCCCCTCGGCCAGTCGTGTTCTTCGATGGCGCCTGCACCGGACTGCGCGGATGATTGATTTTAACTCAGAAACGGCCTCCTCGATATTATCATTCAGGATCAGGTAGTCGTATTCGCTGAAAGCCAGCATCTCGGTGCGAGCGTTCTGCAGTCTCGAGAGAATGGTCTCCTCGTCATCGAGACCCCTCGATTTGAGCCGTCGTTTCAGGGTCTCGAACGACGGGGGGAGAACGAAAATCAGGTGACTTTCCGGGAGCGCGCTCCTGACGGATCTGGCACCCTGGACATCGATATCCAGCAGGACATCCGAGCCCCGGTCCAGCTGCTGCTCCACGAACCGCCGACCGGTCCCGTAATAGTGATCATAGACCATGGCCCACTCCAGAAGTTGGCCGCCGGCCGTCATTTCCTGAAATTTCTCGGTGGGCACAAAATAATAGTCGATTCCTTCTTTTTCCCCCTCTCGGGGAGCTCGGGTCGTATAGCTGACGGAGAAGCGAAGTCCTTCCAGCTGGGCAAGCGTGGACGTGGAGACACTGGTCTTACCAGAGCCGGAAGGTGCGCTGACGATAAACAGGTCTCCGCTATTCGACATTCTGCACCTGTTCACGGATTCTCTCGATTTCCGTTTTTGCGGCAATCGCGACTTCTGAGATCTCAACTCTCCCCGACTTCGCAAGCACGGTGTTGATTTCCCGATTCAACTCCTGGCACAGGAAATCAAGGTTTTTTCCTATGGTCGGTTCCTCGCTCCCCAGAAGCTCCTGAAAACGACTCGAGTGTGACCGTAATCGGGTGATCTCCTCGCTGATATCAACCTTATCGGCAATAAAGGCCACTTCCTGGGCAAGACGGGTCTGGTCCACATCCCCCAGGGTCGGCACAGATGCGACTTTGTCCTCGAGACGCTGTCTCTGATAATCGACAATAGATCCCGATCCTTCTTCAATCTGGTCCGTCAAGCCGGACAGGGCCGAGAGACGACCCAACAGGTCCTGTTTGAGAGAGAGGCCCTCTTTCTCACGATGTCGGACCACCTGATCAAGGGCCTGAGACAGAGACTCCCCGATCGCCTGGTTCACGGCATCTGGAGGAAGCTCCTGGTCGTTGCGGCGGTCGAAGACATCCGGAAGGGCCAGCAATGTGCCCAGGTCCAGTTCGCCCTCTACACCTGCGACGGCGAGTTCCCGGGAAGCCCTCAGATAAGACTCCACCTGAGCCAGATTGATGCGGGCGACGCCGGCCTCTCGACCTCGAACCTCCACCCACAGGTCGACCCGGCCGCGATGAAGCCGTTCCCGGATGCTTTTGTGCAGTTGCGATTCGATTGCGAGCAAGTCTCTGGGCAGACGCGACTTAATGTCCAGATAGCGCCCGTTCACCGACTTGACCTGGACTTCAACCTCCACCACATCCGTAGAAAGGGAAGCCTGGCCAAATCCCGTCATGCTCCTCACAGGGCTGTTCCTTCCGAAGAGTCCGGGCTGGCCTCCGCATGTCGGTCGTCCCGTTCACCCCCGCTTGCGCTCTGTAACTCGTAGAGTTCCCGGTACACCCCGGGGCGACTCAGCAGGCTGTTGTGGTCCCCGACCTCGAGGATACGGCCGTCCTGCATCACGACGATTCGGTCGGCGCGTATGATCGTGGAAAGCCTGTGAGCGATCACGAGGGTTGTGGAGTGACGCATCAGGTTGTGGAGGGCACGCTGCACCAGTTTCTCGGAGGCGCTGTCCAGCGCCGAGGTCGCCTCATCGAGAATCAGCACCGGCGCTTTCTTCAGAATGGCTCTGGCCACTGCGATCCTCTGTCGCTGGCCTCCGGACATCCTCTCGCCGCGCTCTCCTATCAGGGTCTGGTAGCCGCCCTTCAGGCTGACAATAAAATCATGGATATAGGCTGCTTTGGCCGCTTCCACGACCTCTTCCTGGCTGGCGTCCAGGCGTCCGTAGACGATGTTGTTCCGGACCGTATCGTTGAAGAGCAGGGTTTCCTGAGTAACGATAGCAATCTTTTCTCGAAGAGAGCTGAGTGTCACGTCCCGGATGTCGGTCCCATCAAACGTGATCTGGCCGGAGGTCACGTCGTAAAAGCGTGGCAGCAGGCTTGCCAGCGTGCTTTTTCCGGCGCCGCTCCTTCCCACCAGGGCCACGATCTCACCCTTTTTAACCCGCAGCTGAATCTCCTCGAGCACCGGCGTTGAGTCCTGCCGGTCGTAGTAGAAGGAGACTCCCCGAAATTCGATGGCCTGCCGTAACGGGGGCAGGACTCCGGCGTCTTCCGCTTCCTTGATCTCCACGTCCGTTTCCAGCAACTCGAAGACACGTCCGGCGCAGGCGAAAGCCTGTTCAAAATGGAGATGCATCCGCGAAAGCTTCCGGACTGGTTCGTAGAGCTTGAAAAGAGCGACCACAAAGGCGACAAACGCACCCGCCGAGAGACCCACGCCGATTTGGCTATTGGCGTACAGGAGAAACGGCGCGAAGAGCAGATATCCCAGAAACTCCATCAACGGCGAACTGAGGCCGGCCGTACGAGTCAACCGGAGATTGAGACGAACCAGACCATCGGTCAGTGATTCGAATCTCGACCTCTCGTAGTTCTCCATTCCGAAAGCCTTCACGATTTGCCGGCCCGTGATCGTCTCCTGGAGCACATTGGAGAGGTCGGAGATCTTCTCCTGACTGGACCAGCTGATCCGTCGCACTCTCTTGCCCAGTTGCAGGGTCAGAAAGAGGACCAGGGGAGCCAGCAGAAAAGCCAGCAGAGAAAGCCTCCAGTCGGCGTACAGAACCAGGGCCAGGAAGGCAAGGAGCAAAACCAGCTGGCGGGCCGCATCGGTGATGGTCTTACTGACGGCTTCCTGGAGACGTTCAGTGTCCGAGATAATCCGGGCCATCAGCTGCCCGGTGGGCCGGTCGGAGAAAAAGGCCATCGACTGGTCCAGGAGGTGGGAGTAGATGGACTTGCGAAGTCCGGCAACGACGTGCTGGCCCGAATAGGCCATCAGGTATTCGGAGAGGTAAAGAAAGATGCCCTTGAAGAACGAGAAGAGAACCAGAAAGCCGGCCACTCGTGCCAGCACATTTTCACCCTCGAGTCCCAGAAAACGATGGATGAATGCAAAGGTGGCGGGCTGCAGTTCGCCACCTCCGCTGGAGATCGGACTGCCCCCGGTGAGCGTGTTGAATATCGGCTCCAGGAGCATGACAATCGATGCTTCCAGGACACCACTGAAGATGACGAGCAGAAGGGCTGCGAAGAGGAGCGGAAAGTAAGGCCTGATGTAAGGAAACAGCTTCCGTAACTCGGCCATCCAAAGATTCTAGCAGAAAAGGGGCCGCTCGCTTCCGACCGGCTGCGAGCCTTGGAAAACGCGAAACCGGACATGTTATTCTGCTGGACCCATGTCTGACTCCGCGTTCTTCGCGTCCCCTCAGCGCCCTTACGACCGGTCCCGCCTTCGCCGCTCCAGCCTGGGTCGCGATCCTGTTGTGCTGTTCGGGAAGTGGCTGGCGGAAGCCATTGAAGTGGACGATCTGGACGGCCATTCCACGATCCTGGCCACGGCCGACAGCCGCGGGCGGCCCTCGGCCAGGGTGGTACTGCTCAAACAGGCCAACCGGGACGGGTTTGTCTTCTTTACGAACTATGAGAGCCGCAAGGGTCGTGAACTGGAGGCGAATCCCCATGCAGCACTTGTCTTCTACTGGCCGGGGGTCGAGAGACAGGTACGGGTCGAGGGCCGGGTGGAGCGTGTTTCCGAAGGCGAGTCAAACGCGTATTTTGAAAGCCGGCCCCGCGGAAGCCGGATCGCCGCTTCGCTCTCACCTCAAAGTGAGGCTATTGAGAGCCGCGAACGACTCGAGCACAGCTACCGGGAACTGGAGAACGTGCCCGGTGCGAGCCCCGAGAGACCCGCAAGCTGGGGAGGATTCCGCCTCCGGCCGCGGGCCATCGAGTTCTGGCAGGGCAGACCCGACCGTTTGCACGACCGCTTCCTCTACACTCTCCAGAGTGGTGACGCCTGGAAGATCGAGCGCCTGGCCCCGTAGGATAGTCAGATCAGGGTTAGATTGAGAATGTGGGAAGGCCCTGGTGCTGGAGCCGTTTAAATCCCCCCGGTTGCAGCACCAGGGCCTTCCCACATTCGCGTTCGGAGACGTTGGGGAGAGTGGAATGGGCCTCGGTGCCACGACTGGGATTTAAACGGCCGCTGCACCGAGGCCCATTCCACTCTCCCCTTCAGACATTCCTGATCTCCGTCCTCTCAACGCGACGGGCGCTGATCAGAAAACCGGTATGCCCGACCATCCTCTGAGCCGGTCGAATGGAACGGGGCCCAACCCGCCAGGGACGCAGCAGGGTCTCGCTGCTTCGCACCCTCGCCCACTCTGCAGAGGTCTGGAGGGCCCGAACGAGCTCGAACACCTGCAGCGCCGTGGGCAGCCAACAGACAAGTACACCATTGATTCGTAAGGCGGAGGCTGCTGCCCCCAGGGCCTGCTGAGGTTCAGGGACATCCAGAAGAACGGTGTCGAGATCCGTCTCATCGATGCCTTCGTAGACGTCGCGCACCGCGATGCGATGCCTGGCCAGGGGCTCGCCGTAGAGCTTGCCGTAGAGCGCCAGCGTCGATTCAGCCGACTCCACGAACTCGGGTCGCCTTTCGTAGGACACCAGGTAGCCATCGGGGCCGAGCAGGCTGCGCAGGAGAATCGTGAGCGATGCCGAACCCAGCCCGGCTTCCAGCACCCGAGCGCCTGAGAAGAGGTTTCCCTGCACCACGATCATGCCCATATCCTTGGGGTAAATGACCTGGGTGTGCCTCTTGAGCTTCTGGAGGACGAATTCTTCGAGCGTGAGTCGCAGACAAACGAATTCGCGTCCCTGATCGGTGATGCACTGAAGCCCCGGAGGCTCTCCGATGAGGTCATCGTGCGAGATTCTGCCTGTTCTCCCATGGTGGGACTTATAACCCTTCTGCAGGTGCAGCAGGTGTTGGCGGCCCCTGTCGTCCACGATCAGAACAGGCTCTGCTTCCTGAAAAGGGACTCGCTGAAGACGACTTTGTTCGCTCATGATTCCGAGCATAGCACGGGCTGTCAGGGGTCACTGGTTTTGCCGGCTACCGGTTACTGATGGACGATGAATCAGAGCCCCCGGCGGAAGCCGGGGGAAGGACGGCCGGTCCGCGACCTTGCCTCCCGACCGCTTCCGCGGCCGGCTCTGATCCGCTCTCGGAACGCGAAACCTCGAACACGCAACTCAGCACCAGAGATTCGATCCAAAAGCGGTAGCCCTGGGGTAGTAGGATAGAATGAACGTTTTCTGAGAGGAAAGAGGCAGGTGAGAGACCAACCGGTGCGGGTTCGAGTCGTGCTAATCGCTCTCCTGCTCATAGGCCCCCTGCCTTACGCCCTGGCTGAAGCGCCCCCCGAGGGGAAGCCCGACACGGGGCGCGAGGAACTGCTCAGGAACGTTCGCCAGGTGACCTTCGAGGGCAAGCGTGCCGGAGAAAGCTATTTCTCCCCGGATGGGCGGAGGATGGTCTTCCAGAGCGAACGAGACGCTGGTAACCCCTTCTATCAGATTTTCCTGATGGATCTCACCACGGGGGACATCCGGCGGGTCTCTCCGGGCACCGGGAAGACGACCTGTGGCTGGATCCATCCGGACGGCAGAGTGCTCTATGCGTCGACTCATGCGGACCCGGAAGCCCAACGTAAGCAGAAAACAGAACTCGAGTTCCGGGCCTCCGGAAAAACTCGCCGTTACCAGTGGGACTACGACGAGAACTTCGATCTCTACCTGTCGGGTGGGGAGGAATCGGCCCACCGGCGGCTGACCAGGGCCCGGGGCTACGACGCTGAGGGCTCGGTCTCTCCGGATGGCACCAGAATCGTTTTTTCTTCCAATCGACACGCCTACAGCGGCCCCTTGACATCCTCCCAGCAGAAGCTTTTTGAAACCGACAAATCCTACATGCTCGATTTGTACCTGCTTGAGATCGAGGGAGGTGAGATCGAGCGTTTGACCAGGTCTCCCGGCTATGACGGCGGACCCTTTTTCAGTCCGGACGGGCGGCAGATCTGTTTCCGGCGCTTTTCAGAAGATGGGACCCGGGCCGAGATTTTCACGCTTCGGCCCGACGGTTCCGGGGAACGACGGTTGACTCAACTCGGTGCCATGTCCTGGGCTCCTTTTTTTCATCCCTCGGGCCGCTACCTGATCTTCACCACCAATCTTCACGGGTTTTCGAATTTTGAGCTGTACCTGGTGGATCATGAAGGTCGCCAGGACCCCGTGCGGGTCACCTGGACTGAAGGCTTTGACGGATTGCCTGTTTTTTTCCCCGACGGCCGGCGTCTGGCCTGGACACGCACGAGCGCCTCGGGAAGCTCCCAGATATTTTTTGCCGACTGGGACCACGAACAGGCCCAGGCACTCCTCTTCAAGGACAGCCCGTCCCCTGGTCCGGCGAGCCCCGGCGGGCTGGATCCTGAAGTCGACGGGACACTCGGAGCCATCCGTTCCTCGGACTTGAAACGCCACGTCGAGTTTCTGGCTTCCGATGAACTGGAAGGAAGACGAACCGGGTCGGTGGGGGCGCGACAGGCCGGAAAGTACATCGCCGGCTTTTTCTCTCAGCTGGGGCTGGAGCCCGCGGGGGAAAACGGCTCTTACTTTCAGGCCTTCACGTTTACTGCCGGGGTGCACCTGGGGGAGCGGAACCGCCTGGTTGCGGCCCCTGGAGTTCACCTGGAAGCGGGCAGCGACTGGCAACCTCTGGCCTTCTCCAAGTCGGGTTCGGTCGTGCCCTCGGCCGTCGTCTTCGCCGGTTACGGCATCGTTGCCCCGTCCCGGGAGGGAGAGGAGAAGTATGACTCCTATGTGCATCTCGACGTACAGGACAAGTGGGCCCTGATTTTTCGCTACCTTCCCGAGCAGGTTAGCCCCAAGCGAAGACAGCATCTCTCGCGTCACTCCAGCCTTCGCTACAAGACAATAGTGGCCCGCGAGCGCGGGGCCAGGGGTCTACTGATCGTGAGCGGTCCCAACTCCGGGGTGGAGAACGAGCTGGTTGGGCTGGGGCTGGATGCTTCCATGGCTGCTTCGGGCATCGTGGCCCTTTCTCTCCGAGATACGGTCGCAGAAGACCTTCTGAAGACGTCCGGTCGTGACCTCAAAACACTTCAGGATAAACTGGACGTAGGCGAGCTGGTTATGGGGTTTCAGATCCCCGGGCTCACGGTGGAGGCGGAAGCCCAGATCTTTCACAGGAAGCGACGGGGAAGAAACGTGATCGCCCGCCTGCCGGGCCCCGAGGTTCAGGCCCCTGGCGGGGCTGTGCTGGTGGGTGCTCACATGGATCATCTGGGCAGGGGCCTGGGCGGCGGCTCCCTGGCCAGGAAGGAAGAGCAGGGGCAGATTCACAACGGGGCCGACGACAATGCCTCGGGGACCGCGGCATTGCTCGAAATCGCCCAGTATCTGGTCGATCGGAAGGTTGCGGGGCGGTTGGCCCCGGCTCGGGATCTGCTTTTCGCAGCCTGGTCGGGTGAGGAGCTGGGCATTCTGGGCTCTCGAGCCTTTGTGGCCTGGAAATCGGACTCCGAGGCGTCCCCCGGCTCGCGTCCCCTGGAGGGCAAGCTGAGCGCGTACCTGAACCTGGACATGGTCGGAAGATTGCGCGAGCGCCTGTCTTTGCAGGGTGTGGGCTCGAGTTCTGTGTGGCGCCGGGAAATCGAGCAGCGAAACGTCGTCGTAGGGCTCCCCATCACGACCTCGGAGGATAGCTACCTGCCCACCGATGCAACCTCCTTCTATGTGGCCGGGGTCCCCATCCTGAGTGCTTTCACGGGAGTCCACGAAGACTACCACTCGCCGCGGGACACCGCCGACAAGATCAATTACCAGGGCATGGAAAACATTTCCCGTCTGTTGGCTTTGATTGCCGGTTCGCTGGCCTCCACTGAAGAGCCTCCCGATTACGTGGAGCAGGAGAGACCCCAGAACAAGGGTGGCAACCGAGGCTTGAGGGTCTACCTGGGATCCATTCCGGACTATGTTCAGGGAGATATCAAAGGAGTCAAGCTGTCCGGGGTCACCAAGGGCGGTCCGGCCGACAGGGCCGGCTTGCGCGCAGATGACGTGATCGTCGAACTGGCGGGCAGGCCGATCGAGAATATCTACGATTATACTTACGCCATAGACGCCCTGAAGATCGGCCAGGAGGCGCCTGTGACGGTTCTTCGCGAGGGCGAGAGAATCGAACTGAAGATTATTCCAGGGTCCCGCGAGTGACCACTTTCCGGTAGACCTCATAGGTTGCCCTGGTCGCCGCCGTCCACGAAAAGCGCTCAGCGTTCTGGAGTGATCTACTGGAGAGTTCCTCTCTGAGCCGGGGATGATCGAGAAGTCGCCCGATAGCCCGGGAAATACTCCCCGGATCGGTTTCCTCGAGCATGAGGGCGGCTTGTCCCGCTGTTTCGAAGAGCGAGGAGTTGGGAGAAGTGACCACCGGGGACCCGCACGCCATGGCTTCGATGACGGGCAGGCCGAAGCCCTCGTGAAGGGATGGGTAAATGGTGAACGAGGCCAGGCTGTAGAGAGCGGGAAGATCGTCAAAGGCCACGTATCCCGGGAGCCGGACCGAGCCGCTCAAGCCGAGCCGCCGAATCGTCTTTTTGACTTCTCGAAAACCCCACCCCCAGCTCCCGGCCAGGACCAGTCCCAACCCGGATTGCCTGAGCGCCCGTATTCGGGCAAAAGCCTCAACCAGGCTGACCAGGTTCTTGCGCGGCTCGATGGTGCCGACGTGAAGCATGAACCGGTCAGGCAGGCCGTAGCGATTCGTGACAGCCTTCAGCAGCCGGCGGTTTCTTACGGGGCGGAATGCAGGAGCGGCAGCCTCTCTGACCACCACGACCTTCCGCGGATGGATCCCCAGAATAGAGCAAATATTGCCACGGGCGCTCTCCGAGACGGCGATAATTGCCTGGGCGCGGTGGGCGCAGCGGCGCACCAGCCGGCGGGTCAGACGCCGGCGTCGGGGATGGAGTCCCGGGAACAGTTCCAGACTCATATCATGGATGGTTAAAACGGTCGGGACCGGCGACCTGAGGGGACAGATTGAGTTTGTGAAGTGGGCGAGGTCCACCTGCAGGCGGTTCAGCCTCGCTGGAGCCGTGAACTGGATCCAGGGGACCCGCCAGGGAAGCCCTCCGGATAGGTCGACTCGCAAATGCTCCGGAAGCGGCTCTGATGTCGAGACAGGCCGGTTGGAGAGCACGATCCATTCATCGTCGCCGAACTCCGTGGCCAGGTGGCTCAAGAGGTGCTCGGAGTAGAACCCGACCCCGCTCTTGGCTGGTATGAGTGTCGTCCCATCGAAAGCGATTCGCATGGCTCATCCCGACGCGCTTGTTGCACGCGTGCTACTGACAACCGGTGCCCGCGACGCATCCCCGCCCCGACAGCCACGGTCGCACCCACTGGGGCGAACCTAGCCTCCACCCCCCGGACCCTGTATAGTCCCGGCCATGAGTTTAAAGGAAAAAACAGCCGTCGTGACAGGCGGCGGGTCGGGCATCGGGCGAGGAATCGCCACGGTACTCGCCACCGCGGGGGCTTCGGTCGTGGTCTGCGGGAGGAGCAGGGAGAGCCTGGAGGAGACCGTGGGGATTGTCCGGGAGGCGGGTGCCTCGGCACAGGCAATCACCTGCGACGTCACACGTCCCGACGAGTTGGCCGGCCTGTTCGATCGCGTGGGGAAGGAATGGAGCAAAGTGGATGTCCTGGTCAACAACGCCGGTGCGGGTGGTGGCAATGCCATCGATGACACCGGCGATGCCGGCTGGCGGACGATACTGGCTACCAATCTGGACGGTCCTTTCTACTGCACCCGGGCAGCCCTCCCCTGGCTGCGTGACGGAGGTCGAATCGTGAACATCTCGTCCATCCTGGGGAGATTCGGGGTGCCGGGCTACACGGCCTACTGCTCCAGCAAACACGGGCTGATCGGATTCACGCGGGCGCTGGCCCTGGAGCTGGCCCCGCGACGAATCACGGTCAACGCCATTTGTCCTGGTTGGGTGGAAACGGACATGGCTCGGCAGGGTATGGAAGCCGGGGCCAGGGCGACAGGGATCGATTATCGGGAATATCGCCGCCAGGCTCTGGATCAGGTGCCGCTCAAGGAGATCGTGCAGCCTTCCGAGGTTGGCGAAATGGTCTGTTTTTTCGCCTCAGAGAAGGCACGCAACATCACCGGCCAGTCCTATAACCTCTGTGGTGGCCAGGTGATGAGTTGATGAGTAGACCCCGCAGTTCCCCACAGCGGAATGCAGAGTTTCAGCCTCGGGCGACCAGCCCCTCCACGACCTCGGTGATCGATGCGGCATCCAGGCCGAACATGCGCAGCAGCTCGCCCCCGAGTCCAGAGCGGGGCAGGCCGTTGACCGCGATCTGGTGATAGCGGGTAGACGTGTTGGCGAGCGCGCCCAGAACCGCTTCCCCGAGGCCCCCTTCCGGATAGTGATCCTCGATCGTGACCACGAGTCCCGTTTCCTCCGCTGCCTGGCGCAGCGTGCTCCCGTCGACGGGTTTGACGCTGTAGAGGTCGATGACGCGTACGGGAATTCCTTTTTCCGCCAGTAGTTCAGCGGACCGGAGAGCCTCGTGAAGGGTGACTCCTGCCGATACCAGCGTGGCCCGGTCACGCTCGCCGGCGCGCAAAACGTGACTACCCCCGAGCCTGAATTCCGCGGCGTTGTCGTAGACCAGAGGTGTCTTGGGACGGGATGTTCGGATGTAGACGATTCCTTCTGTTTCTGCAGCCACACGCACCAGCCCATGAGCCGAAACCGCATCACACGGGTAGAGCACCGCGGAGCCGGGAATCGCACGCATCATTGCGATGTCCTCGAGGCCCATCTGCGAAGGACCGTCCGGACCGATGCTGACGCCGCAGTGGGATCCGCAGAGCTTGAGATTGACCTGCGAGACCGCCCCCATACGAATCTGGTCGCAGGCCCGGGTCAGAAAACAGGCGAAGGTTGAAGCAAACGGAATCTTGCCCATGGCGCTCAACCCCACCGCCGTACCCACCATGTTTTGTTCGGCGATGAAGCACTCTACGAATCGCTCCGGAAACTCCTTCAGAAAGTCCTGGGAGTAAGTGGAGTTCTTCGTGTCCCCGTCCAGCACCACCACGCGCGGGTTCACTCGACCCAGCTCCGCCAGAGCCCTCCCGTAAGCCTGACGGGTAGCAAGCTGAGTGTCGGCCGAAAAACTCGGAGCCGGCAGGGGTCCGGCGGTCCCGACCACCAGGCTTTGCGGCTGGGGCGGGCTCACTGTCAGTGGTTCGAGAAGCTCCTGCCCGTCTCCGATTTCGGCCAGGGCCTGTTCCAGCATTTCCCCCCGGGAGACGGGCTTGCCGTGCCAGCCCTCCCGGTTTTCCATAAACGAGACACCTTTCCCTTTCAACGTATCGGCCACGATGGCATAGGGCGCCCCCTGATGGTTGATGGCACGGTCCAGGGCCGCCAGGATCCGGGTCATGTCGTGACCGTTTACGATCTCCGTTTCCCAGCCGAAGGACCGGAACCGGCGGTCGTAGATGGTAACGTCGTCTCCGTACATGGTCTTCTCGCTCTGGCCGAAGCCGTTGATGTCCAGGATCCCGATCAGGTTGCCAACCCTCCTGTGACTGGCCAGCATCGCCGCTTCCCAAACCGCCCCCTCGGCCAGTTCCCCGTCCCCCATCAGCACAAAGACTCTCGAGTCGAGCCCGTCCATCCGGGCGCTGATAGCCATGCCGAGGCCGATGGATAACCCCTGGCCCAGACTGCCCGTCGCGACATCGGCCCAGGGGCTGCGGGGTGTGGGATGTCCTTCCAGGGAACTGTCGATCTTGCGAAGGCCCATCAGATCTTCCAGGGGAAAAGCTCCGGCTTCCGCCCAGGCGGCCCACACGACGGGAACCCCGTGCCCCTTGGACAGCACGAAACGGTCGTTGAGAGGATTTGCCGGGTTGGGTACGTCAAAACGGAGGGCGTGAAAGAACAGAGCAGAGACCAAATCGGCACAGGAGAGACAGGTGGACGGATGTCCGGATTCCGCTTCCGAAGTGGAGATAATGGAGTGCCGCCGCAATCGGGTAGCCATGGCCTCCAGAGAAGTGACGAGGTCTGGTGAAGTGCTCGACGTGGGGAGAGGGTTACGCTCGTTCATGGCGCACTAGTTTAGTGACCACGCGTTTCTCGATCAAACCCTCATTTGTGAGCCCGTCAACAGAGTTGCCCATTGGGCCTGTTTATAATGAAACGGGATATGGGGTCCAATGGAAGTTTGCGGCGGTTAAGCTTGAGGCGGCACTCGAAGTGTTAAAGAAAGGGGAGTTTCTCCCCGATTTTGAAGCCGGAATTCTTCCTCATCAGGCGGAGGGCTTCTGGCAGGGCGGATCTGACTCCATCTCTGGTGCGGCCCTCGTTTCCCAGTCGGCAGCCTTCATCGCCGTCGTCAAGAAGGAGTGTCCGACCTGCGCCTACAGCCTGCCCTTTTTCGAGAGGTTGCACCGGCTGCACGGGCGATCGGTACCCATCGTCCTGCTGGCTCAGGAAAGGGAGGCCTCGGCCCGGCGGATGGCGGACGAGAACCAGTTGAGCATACCGATTCTGCTGGACGAGGACCCGTACTCCATCGGTGAGAGCCTGGAAGTGGACTACGTCCCTGCCGGCTTCCTGGTTTCCCGGGGCGGGGAGATTGAGCTCAGCTTCGAGTCGTTCGAGCGGGAGGCGCTGGAGGAAATACACCGGACTCTGAGTCAGTCGGGAGGCGCTGCGGCGCGGCCTATGTTTGGCGAGGACGAGCTGGTGGCTGCCTTTCGGCCCGGTTGAGCAAGTCGAAATGCTGTCTGAGCCGTGAGCTTGGACGAGGAGAAAGGATGCGACTGAAGAGCACATTCCGACAAACCCTGCTGGGTGTTCTTGTCCTGGGTGTGAGCTGCCCTTTTGTTTCTGCCGGCGGGGCGTCTTCTGAGAGTGTCCTGGTCTTTCAGGTGCGGTGGGGCGTGGCGGGCCAGACCGGTCTGGCCCTGGCCAATCCCACCGATCGGGTCGCCAATGTCGAGCTGTTTCTGATTCAGAACAACGGCACCTTCAGGGGGCTCGCGGAAGTGGTCATCGCGGCCGGAGAACAGCAGGCCAAGGTACTGACCGACTTTTTCCCGACGGCGACCAACATCAACGGCTTCATCGTAGCCTTCAGCGACAACATCGGTGTGGTGGGCTTCTTTCTGACCTTCGCTCCCGACATTTCGCAGATCGACGGGGCGGAGGCAAGCCTGGCCATCATCCTGTCCCGCGCGGTTATTGTTCCGGAGCTACTGACCGGCCAGGGAGAGTCCACAGAGCTCAATGTCATCGTATTCGCCAGTTCCGATCCCGCCCCTCGCAACTTCACTCTGGAGTTCGATCTGTGCGGAGCCGACGGTGCCTGCAGGCGGGAAGTCCGACTGTTGCCCTCCGGGCCCGTCGGTGTGGCACGATTTTCGACAACGGTTGCCGAGTTATTTGGAGGGCCGGGACCGGCGGGTGAAGCCGTATTCGATCAGAGTTACGTCACCGTCAACGTTCCCAACGGCCTGACCATCGGCTATCAGGAGTTCCGCGGCGAGAACTTCCGGGGAGGGCGGGACGCGCTTTCCCTGCTGGCCGGAAGCAGCCGGCCCTTTTCACTTTTCGCAGCCCAGGTGGCCGATACTCCCGACATTACGAGCGACATCACGCTGATCAACCCGACGACCCTTTCTGCGACGCTCAATGTCTCGGCCTTTCGAACCGGGGTGTCCGACGGCAATGCGGAAGCCATGGCCCCCGTGGTTCTTCCTCCCGGCGGTGTCGTCAAAGGAAACATTCGGGATCTGATCGAACTGCCGGCCGGCGACTTTGTGGGCTGGTTGAGAGTCGATAGTGACGTCTCGAACGTCGTTGGGAACGTTACTTTTGGCGATGAAGCCAGAACCTTTCTCTCTTCCGTACAGATGCAGGGAACGGCGCTGACGGAGATCGTTTACTCGCATCTGGCAGACGGTCTGGGGTTTTTTACGGGGCTTACTTTTCTGAACGTTACGCCTGATCCGACGGACGTGGAGGTGGAGGTCTTTAATCCGGGGGGTGACATGACCGGATCCGGAAGCTTTCAACTGGCGGGTTTCGAGCACGGTCCCCGGCTCCTCAGTCAAATTATTCCCGGCTTTGAACCTCAGGTCGGGGGGGTCATTCGCCTTTCGGCGAGCCAGGGTATTTTCTCGTTCGAGCAGTTTGGATTCTTGCAGAACAACGCCCTCGTTTCCCTCTCAGCGGTCCCTCCCCAGCGGGGAGCAGGAACGGTCTCGGGAAGGGTCGTCCCGGCCGCCGGACAGGGCGCTGTAGAGTTCCCCGGTGCGCAAGCGATCCGAACCCACCAGCTGCAAGGCCGTTTTCCGGCCAGCCGGGCGAAGGGTGTCCGGCTCGATCCCGAGGCACGGTTCCGCCCGGGAGAAGCCATCGTACGTTTCAATGCTGCAACCACTCTGGAGGGGATGGCCTCGGTGGCCGAGAGGATGTCCCTGCAGATCCGCAGCCGGGCTCCCGGGGGCGTTTGCCTGGTACGCCTGGATGAGGGGACGATCGCTTTGCAACGGTCGGGGCGCAGGGTCGCCCTCCAGAAGACGACCCTGGAGATGGTCGAAGCGCTCAACAGTCGAGACGATGTGGTCTATGCTCAGCCCAATCACCTCTTTCAGATTGAGGGTGCCAACACGCCCAACGACACTCTTTTTCGTTTTATGTGGCACTTCAACAACGTCTTTATTCCGGAGGCCTGGGAAATCACGACCGGCAGCCCCGCTATCGTTGTGGCCGTAATTGACTCGGGCGCCAAGACCGACCACCCGGATCTGGGTCCTCGGCTGACGGCTGGACAGGCAGACATGATCGACGACCCGCAGAACTCACTGGATGGAGATGGTCGCGATTTTGATGCCGACGATCCGGGGGATGATCCTGAGGGTACGAACAGCAGTTATCATGGGACTCATGTCGCCGGTACGATAGGCGCCGTCACCAACAATAATCTGGGAGTGGCCGGCGTGAACCAGGTCTCTCCCTTGATGATCGTCCGGACCCAGGGCGCCGAGGGAGTGGGTACGGAGTTCGAAATTTATAACGGGCTACTCTTCGCCGTCGGGTTGCCCAACGTACTGGGCGAGCAGCCCGCCGGGGATTTCGTGGCGGCCCGGGTAGTGAACATGTCGCTTGGAGGGACAGGAATAGGACCCTTTGGTCGACAGGCGGTCGAGGATGCCCTGGGCACGGGAGCGATCATTGTTTCGTCCGCAGGCAACTCGAACAGCGACGCCCCTCATTTCCCAAGCGATCTCCCCGGAGTCATTGAAGTGGGAGCCACCGACGTCCTCGGCGACAAGACTCCGTACTCCAACTTCGGGAACAATGACATCGCCGCTCCAGGGGGGAATCTCGCTGCCGACATCAATGGGGACAACCGCCCCGACGGTGTCATCAGCACCCTCTGGAACCAGGTCCAGGAAACCCCTACCTATCAGTTCTATCAAGGCACTTCCATGGCCTCGGCGCACGTCTCCGGGTTCGTCTCGCTGATGCTTTCCGCCAACCCCGATCTGACCCGCGAACAGGTGATGATCATACTGGGGCTGACGTCCACGGTTCCGGCCGGTGCAGCCCAGTCTCCGACAGGAGGGTTGGATCCCTTTTACGGCGTCGGTATCATTAACGCTTTTCAGGCTGTGGCCACAGCAGCCGATGTCGAGACGGGGCCGCGCATGGTCTGGACTCCCGGGACACTCGATTTTGGGGTCCTTCACGACGAGCTGCAGGCCCGGGTGTTCAATCTCGGAAGTGGAGATCTGAGTGTGGAGGAGCCGGTGGTGGAGACCACCTCGGGAGGCAGCTGGCTGAGTGCCGAGCTGGAGGGCGAAGACCTGACGGTCCGTGTCGACCGCACGGGCCTGGCGGACGGTCGGTACGAGGGAACAATCCAGCTGATGTCCAACGGCGGAGATGGAGCTCTGGATATCGGCATGCAGGTCGGGATTGACGAGAGCTCGGATATTGGAGACGTCTTCGTTCTGGCCATTGATCCTCGGACGCTCAACGCGGAGGGCCAATCCGAGCCAGCCCGCGTGAGCGACGGCTATCAATACGAGATATACCCGTTTCCTGCCGGGGAGTACTTGATTCTGGCCGGCACCGACAGGGACGACGACGGCTTCATCTGCGACGAGGGAGAATTCTGCGGATCCTTTCCTGTTTCGAGCCAAACCCTCCCCGTCAAGGTGGAGGCGGGCCTGGACACATCCGGGATCGATTTCACGGTAGCCGTGGAAGAAGAAATCACACCGTCTTCAGCGGCCGGCCGGCGGGGCTATCGCGTCAGGAGTACGCCCGCGCTTCGGAAGCTGCTGCAACGGTTGCGGGCGAACGGGCCGGCAGCCTGGGAGGCGCAGAGTGAGAGCGACGCCTCCGGAAAAACGGGAGAGGGAAAGTGACACGTACAGCGCGCCTCCCCTGGCGCCGGCTCGTACTGGCAGTGAGCCTGGCCGGTCTGGGCTGCGCTTCGCACTGCCGGTCAACACCCGAACAGGCCGGGCCCCCGGCTCGAGGCCACGAGGAACTGGTGAAAAGCGATCCGAATGAGAAGCTGCTCCGCGGCAGCCTGGCCAGAACCGTCGAAGCCGGAGGTTGGATCCTCGAGAGCGATGCAGGAGACTACCTCCTGCTCTCCACCTCGTCCTACCGGAAGGAGATCTGGTTTCGGGAGGGGAAGCGAGTTGAGGTCAGGGGAAAGGAAGCACCTGACGCCGTGACGATTTACATGCAGGGAACTCCCTTTCGGGTGACCTCGATGGCCCCGCTCGGGCAGGCGGATCAA
Organism: Acidobacteriota bacterium; assembly: GCA_965205615.1. Taxonomy (GTDB): domain Bacteria; phylum Acidobacteriota; class UBA6911; order RPQK01; family CBDAPI01; genus CBDAPI01. The sequence continues at coordinate 499,885 of CBDBHK010000025.1, forward strand.
CAGCGAAGATAGAACTCCAGTGGGACAGGAGCGGTCCACTTGCAGATCGGCATCATCTCGGACATTCACGCCAACATCTGGAAGTTGAGTGCAGCCCTGCAGAGGCTTCGAAGCGTTAACGTTATCCTCTGTTGCGGTGATCTCTGCTCTCCCTTTATCGTGCCCCGGCTGGGGGAGAACTTTGAGGGCGATATTCACGTCGTCTTTGGCAATAACGACGGTGACCTCTTTCGCATCAGCCAGCAGGCGCGAAACTATCCGCAAATCCACCTTCACGGTGAGTTCGCCGCTCTTGAACTGGGAGGGAAACGAATCGCCATGACCCACTTCGACGACGTGGCCCGCGAAGTGGCCGGCAGCGGGAAGTTTGATCTGGTCTGTTTCGGGCACAATCACCAGTTCGAGATCAGCGAAGCCGGTTCCACACTTCTCATCAACCCCGGGGAAATCATGGGTGGTCTGTCCCGGGAGCAGATCTCGAGTTTCGTCATTTACGAGACCGAGACAGGTGAGGCAGAGAAAGTCGAGGTTTGAGCAGATGAAGGTTCTTGCGTGGACCGTGTTACTCCTGAGTCTGGTTGTGCTGGTGGTTGGAAGCGTGATTTCGAGCAGTGGTTACGGCCTCGCCATCCCGGACTGGCCGCTGGCCCTGGGACGTCTGGTTCCCACGCCGCTGGCCGGGGGCATTGCCTGGGAATTCGCTCACAGAGTGCTGGCCCTGGCCACAGGTCTCGTCTCGCTGCTTCTGGGAGCCGTGTTGCTCAAGACTTCCGACACGTTGTTGCAAAGACTCGGCAATGCCCTGATGGCGCTGATTGTGGTTCAGATCGTGCTGGGAGGACTGGGAGTACTCCAGGAGTTCCCCTGGTTGTTGCGGGTGCTGCACGCTGCTCTGGCTCATCTTTTCGTGGGCCTGGCCGCCGCCACGGTGGCTGCGGTTCATGCAGATTCGGTTGCAGCCGGGAAGGCCGTAGACTCCCGGAACCTTCGCCGTGTTCGGGCCTTCACCTCGATGATCCTCCTCCAGATGCTGGCGGGTGCAATCGTCAGGCATGCGGAAACGCAGGGGGTGATGCTGGGTGCTCTGATGCTGCACGTGGTCCTGGCGATTGGAGCCACGATCGCTGGTTTAAGCATTGCGCTGAGACTGGCCGCTGTCCTGCAGGGATGGAGGTCCAGGGTTGCCTATCTCATAGGTGCGGGTGTCCTGGCCCAGATTCTGCTCGGCATTACCGTTCTCGTGCAGGCTCCGGAGCCCGCGGCGACGGGACAGCAATCCCTTTCCTATATCTGGCACTCCGTGTCCCACGTCGTGGTTGGCGCCGTCCTGCTGGCCTCTGGAACGGCTCTCTTCCTGCGGTTATCGAGGGATTCTGCAGCTGCCCGCCCGCGATGATCGCCGTAGATTTTGAGCCGGCGGGAGTTGTCGGCTATCGGCGACTTCCTGGAGTGCAGAAGCACAGGGTAGGAGCCGCTTCCACGCGGCGATCTGATCGGACATCGTAGGGGCTACCCTGGTGGTCGCCCGTCACCCGGGCCGGCACAAGGCCGGCCCCTACGAACAGGTCTGATCGGACCACGGAGGGTCCTACTCAACCCCTCTGAGTAGGAGCAGGGTCAGGTCGTCGCGGATCGGGGTGTCACCGGCAAACTCCCGTACGCTGGCGAGGAGGTGTTCCTGAAGCCGCGCCGGGGGAAGGGACATCTGCGCCCGAACGACGTCGGTGAGTCTTTCCTCGCCGAATTCCCGGCCGCGGTTGTCCTGAGCTTCGGTAACCCCATCGGTGTAGACGACGAGGGTGTCTCCGGGCTCAAGGAGTAGTCTTTCCTCGGCGTAGGCTCCGTCCGGAAACATCCCGAGGACGGTTCCGCTCCCTTCGAGCCTGAGGACGGAGTTAGAGCCCTGCGCAGGGCTGGCTGCGGGGGTCGCCGAATCGGCTCGGGTGGGCCCGGCCCGGAACAGAAGCGGAGGATTATGCCCCGCATTCACGTATGTCAACTGCCTGGTGGCGGCCTCGTAAACAGCGCAAAACAAAGTTGCAAACCGGCTCTCTTCCGTCATCGAACAGAGCAGCCGGTTCACTTCGGCGATCACGGCCGAAAGGTCTTCGGCGGTCTGGGAGGCGTGGCTGCGCAACAGTGCCTGCAGGGATGCCATGAGCAGCGCCGCCGAAATGCCCTTTCCCGAGATGTCTCCCACAGCCAGACAAAAGGTTTCCCGGGAGAGCTTCAGAATGTCGTAGTAATCTCCACCGACCTCTCCCGCGGGTTGACAGACTCCTGAATAGCTCAAGGTCGGAATGGGCGGAAGCTTCTGGGGGAATAACCTGGACTGAACCTGGCGGGCAATCCGCAGTTGCTCCTGGAGCAGCCGGTTTTCGCGCTTGAGCTGGACCAGTTCCAGGTCCTGCATCACGGTCTGTTTCAGGGAAAAGGGTTCCCAGGGCTTGGCGATGTAGCGGTGGACCTGTCCCTCGTTGATCGCGTCCATCAGGTAGTCGATCTCGGTGTAGCCGGTCAGAATAATCCGTACCGCCTCGGGCGCCAGAAGGAGCGATTCCCGCAGAACGTCCACGCCCGTCGTTTCGGGCATTCTCTGGTCCGTGATGATGACGTCGACGGCCCGATCCCGCAGGAGTTGAATGGCATCGGGACCATTCATCGCTTCGAAAATCCGAAAGTCTCCGAAGAAGGTGCGCCTCAGCTTCTGGAGATTGGAGACCTCGTCGTCGACGAAAAGCAGGCTGTGTTTGTTTTCCATCGACTGGAGCGCCCCGGTCACTGCCAAAAAGGGGATTATAATGTCAGCCCGTCAGCTTGTCAGCCTGTCAGCCTGTCAGTTTGTTGACCACGGGCTGCCAGGCTCCCACGAAGCGCTAGCCCGCATAGATCACCGATAGGACCTGAAAAGGCCGCCCTGTTTGGTATAAAGCGTTTTGAATGAACGTTTTCACACGCAAACGGAGGCGGTCCTTATGAGAACAGAGTGTAAACAAGGCAGGTTCGAATTTCACGGACTATTTCAACGCAAAGTGAAGGCGCCGGTTCGACGGCGGGAAGATCACCTCCGATGCAGGGGTGCTGCTGTTGCGAGAGGTCGAGAGGGGGACGGGTCTGATCGCCGGACTGGCTGAGTGTTTCAGGGATCACCGGGGATCCGCGGGTGATCGAACACACGGTCGAGGAGTTGTTGGGGCAGCGCATCTACGGACTCTGTCTGGGGTACGAGGATCTGAACGATCATGATCAGTTGCGCACCGATCCGATGCTGGCGGTGGCGGTGAATAAGGCCGATCCGTTGGGGGAGAGGCGGCGGCAGGCCCTCAGATCGGGGGAAGGCGCTGGCGGGCCTTCACATCCTGGAATGCCGGGTCATTCAGTAGGATGTTGAACATTTCTGCCACACGTTCACCTCCCTCGATCCTTTCGATAGCCCCGTAACGATCGAGGTGAACGGTCATGGTCGGGAAAATGCCGGTATGGTTGGCGTGTGCTGCTAGCACCCCTCCTTCCTGGAAAGTCGAGTGTAAAGGACTGGGATAAATATAGATGTGATTGGAATTCCCGTTATTCTTGCTCCAAAACTGGGCCTGTTCCGGAGTTACGGTCCAGTGCAGATCGGTCCCCTCGGGGTCCTGGAAGGTAACCTCGGAAACGAAGGGGATCGGGCGCAACGTTTTCTCGTCCACCAGATTCCAAACGTCGGCGGGAATTCCGCTGCCTTAGAAAGCAGATCGACCGACCGATAGAAAATCCAGTTCCCCTGGAACTTATCGGCGTGCTTTTCCCCAAGCCACCTCACAAAGAAAACGCCGCCACCATTGCCAGCATAAATATTCTGGACCTCAGGGTGATTGTCGAGATAAGCGATCAAATAGGGGTCGATTATCTGGAAATCAACAATCGGGTCGCCAAACTGTTTCTGGATATCTTCCGGAAAATACTGTTTGTAGTCTCTTCGGAGGAAAACTCCCGCCTCCTTCCACGCCTCATTGCCGTAGACTATGTTCGGCTCCATCCTATTGTCGTACTCTTCCTTCGTGATGCCCATGACCTCCCAAACCCCAATTGCATGGGCCTCCACACCTTTCTCGGCCCAGGCCTGCCGGACCGCCTCCCAGACTCGCATATCCTGACCCCACTGGATGAGCACATGGACGACCTGCCCAGACTGCATTATCCCCAAGGGCGAACGCCCGGTCGGCTGGCGGACCGCAAAGCGTGCAGCACTCAAGAGATCATCCGTATCGGGGTTTATCAGATACCGGGGGTATCGCGGTTGCGGGTAAGCTGCCCCGGCCATGGGCTCCTCTTGCTGCCGGGAACAGGAAAAGCTCAATAAACTCATAACGAGGCACGTGACCACTCCTATCCAGCGCAATCGCTCCGAATTAGAAAAAGCTTTGTGTGAACCATCACCGATACTCATTGTTCTGTCCTCTCTTTCTGTTGACACTCATGCAAATTAGAGGGATCGAGTCTTTGACAATCCGCTTCCTATTCTTAGGGACGACCAGAATGGAGCGCTGCCACTGGCTCGTCCTGCGAGTAATCCTCTACGAAGTACTCGTAGGTTCCTTCTTGGATCCGTTGCCATTCCGACATCATCCAGCCCCAGGGATCCGGGACGAAGTCTTTCTCATAGTCTCCTTCGACATTGATCCCCGGAATAGACGGAATCCATTCATATCGGAAGATCAAGTTGGGGTCTCCGTAACGCGCGGCCAGCGCACGGACCTCGCGGTCGTCAAACATCGTGACATACCCTTTTTCCGACACTGTCAGCCATTCTCCTGTATCCCGCAACTTCCACCGCACCGTCGGAAAATAAACGTGCATGTGGAAGTTGTGACTATTTCCCAAAGGAACGCCTTTCTGCTTCGCATAGGCCATGTCCTCGGCGTCTTCGGAACTATAGGCAAAGGCCAAGTGCTGCACCCCAGCCCGATTCCGCTCCGAGGCATTCGGCAAGAACGACTCTCCTTCAATCAGCGCCGGCAAGCTGCGGACATACTTTGGATTGCTCGCGAAGCCATCTTGTCGCAAAAACCAGTAACCCGGCGAATAGGCTTTCGGGAACTTGATATCCTGGAACTTGGGATGGTTTAGTAAATACCGGAACATCTCAGCTGTCCGCCCCCCTCCCTCGATGTTATTGACTGCTCCATACGAATTGAGGGTAACCTTCATAGTAGGATAGATCCCAGTATGGTTCGAGTGGGAAGCGATCACGCCGCCGTCGCGTAATGTCGAATGCAATGGGTTGGGATAAATGGTAATGTGATTGGAGGCATTATCACCAGCAGCTCCACCCCGAGCGCTCCAAAATTGAGCCTGTCCTTGATTCAGCATCCAGTGCAGACTCGTCCCCTCCGGGTCTTGGAGGGTCACTTCGGAAACAAAGGGGCGCGGGCGCAACGTTTTCTCCTCGACCAGATTCCAAACATCCGTCGGGAATTCGGCCGCTTTGCTCACCAGATCAACCGGACGATAGTAGATCCAAGTCCCCTGATACTTTTCCCTATGTGCTTCCGTAAGCCACCTGGCATAACCACCTCCGCCAATGGCACCATACAGGTTCTGGACCTCCGGATGCTTGTCCAGATACTGATTTAAATAGGGATCAACGATCGCGAAATCGACAATCGGGTTGCCGAATTCTTGTTGAATATCTTCTGGAAAATATTCTCTGTAATCTCCTGTCCAGAAAATGCCCGCTTCCTTCCATCCCTCGTTTCCCAGAACCACATTGCTTTCCATTCTCTGGTCATACTCTTCCTTCGTAATTCCCATGACATCCCAGATTCCAATCGCATGGGCCTCCACACCCTTTTCCGCCCAAGCTTGCCGTACCGCCTCCCAGACCTGCATGTCCTGACCCCACTGGATCAGCACGTGCACGGTTTGGCCAGATTGCATTTTACACAACGGCGCGCGACCGACCGGCTGGCGGACTGCAAAACGTCCAGCGTCTAGAAGTTTTTCCGCACTCGGGTTGACCAGATACCGGGGATAACGCGGTTGCGGGTAATCAACCTCGGTCGTGGCCTCCTCTTGCTGCCGGGAACAGGAAAAGCTCAATAAACTCATAACGAGGCACGTGACCAAGCCTATCCAGCGCAATCGCTCCGAATTAGAAAATGCTTTGTGTGAACAATCACCTATATTCATTGTCCCGTCCTCCCTTTCCGTTGACACTCACGCAAACTAGAGGGATCGAGTCTTTGACAATCCGCTTCCTCTTCTCACGGGCGGCCAGAATGGAGCGCTGCCACCGGCTCGTCCTGCGAATAATCCTCTACGAAGTACTCGTAGGTTCCTTCTTGGATCCCGTTGCCATTCCGACATAATCCAGCCCCAGGGATCACGGGCGAAATCGTTCTCGTAGTTTCCCGGCATATTGATCCCTGGAACAGATGGTATCCACTCATACCGGAAGAGCAAGTCAGGATCTCCGTAACTCGCCGCCAGCGCACGAATCTCCGGGTCGTCAAACATCCTCACATATCCTTTTGTCGCTACCGTCAACCACTCTCCCGTATCCCGCAGCTTCCACTGCACGGTCGGGAAATAAACGTGCATGTGAAAGTTATGCTGCCCATCCCCCAACGGAATCCCTCGCTCCTCTGCATAGGCCAGATCCTCGGGATCTGTGGAATTGTAGGCAAACGCCAGGTGCTGGATTCCTGCCCGGTTGCGCTCGGAGGCATTCGGCAAAAACGCCCCCCCTTCAATCAGCGCCGGTATGCTGCGAATGAATTTTGGATTGGTCGCGAACCCATCCTGCCGGAAAAACCAGTAACCCGGCGCGGGCGCTTTCGGAAACTTCACATCCTGGAATGCGAAATGATTCAGCAGTATATTGAACATTTCTGCCACACGTCCGCCACCCTCGATCCTTTCGATAGCCCCGTAACGATCGAGGTGAGCGGTCATGGTCGGGAAAATGCCGGTATGGTTAGCATGTGCTGCCAGCACCCCTCCTTCCTGGAAAGTCGAGTGTAGAGGACTAGGATAAATATAAATGTGATTGGATATTCCGCTATTCAGGCTCCACATCTGGGACTGTTCCGGAGTCAAGGTCCAGTGCAGGTTCGTTCCCTCGGGGTCCTGGAAGGTCACCTCAGAAACGAAGGGGATCGGGCGCAACGTTTTCTCATCTACCAGATTCCAGACATCGGCAGGAAATTCCGCCGCCTTGGAGAGCAGATCGACCGGCCGGTAGTAAATCCAGTTCCCCTGGAACTTATCGGCGTGCTTCGGTCCAAGCCAACTCACAAAAAAATTGCGGCCACCAATGCCGGCATAAATATTCGTGATCTCCGGATGCTTGTCGAGATAAGCGATCAGATAGGGGTCAATTATTTGGAAGTCAACAATCGGGTCGCCAAACTGGTTCTGGATTTCTTCCGAAAAATACTGTCTGTAGTCTTGGCGGAGGAATATCCCGGCCTCCTTCCAGCCCTCATTGGCCGTGGACTATGTTCAGCTCCATACTTATGTCATACTCTTCCTTCGTAATTCCCATGACATCCCAGATTCCAATCGCATGAGCCTCCACACCTCTCTCGCCCCAAGCCTGCTTGACTGCCTCCCAGACGCTCATGTCCTGGCCCCACTGGATGAAAACATAAATATTCTGCCCAGACTGCATTTTCCCTAAGGGCGCACGCCCTGTCGGCTGGCGAACCGCAAAGCGCGCGGCATTCAAAAGCTCATCCATGCCAGGGTTGACCAGATACCGGGGATAACGCGGTTGCGGGTAATCAACCTCGGTCGTGGCCTCCTCTTGCTGCCGGGAACAGGAAAAGCTCAACAAACTCATGACGAGGCAAATAACCAAGCCCGTCCACCAAGACCTCGTCGAATGAAAAGAATTTCTATGCGAGGGATCACGACAAATCATAGTTTTCTCCTTTCTTTCCATTGACCGTCACCGTAGCAAAAACAAATTCCGATGGTCTCACCAGCTTCTATACGACGTTCCATTCGCTATCGGTCGCAAGCTCTTCACAAGCGGCCAGCACCGAGCGCTCCCGCAGAACGTCAAACGAGTAATCCTCTACGACGTACTCGTAGGTGCCTGCTTGAATCTCCGCACCCTTTTCGGCCCAGACCTGCCGGATGGCCTCCCAGACCCTCTTGTCTGGACTCCACTGGATGAATACGTGAACATTTAGGCCGGAACGGTTTGCCGCGAAGAAGCGGCACTGCCCTCAGTATGACCAGTTCGCCAGGTCCTTGCGGACAAAGGAAACCGGATCGCTGGCGTAATCCTTCCGATAGTCTCCCGGCACGTTAATCCCTGGGACGGCTGGGATCCAGCTTTCCCGCAGTAGCTCATCCGGGTCGCCGTACTTGGCGGCTTCCTGACGGACTTTCGGATCGTCCAACACCGTCAGATGACCCTTGTCGATAAAGGCGATCTTGCCGCCGTTAGCGTCTGTCAACTCCATGGTCACAAAGTAGTTATGGATGTGGACGTGACCGGTAGGCGTGTCTGGGTGATCCACGTAGAATTCGGCAAGCGGGGAATCACCCAGACTTGGGTTGGCCAGCACAAAGTTGTTCGAGCTCTGGCCACCCGCATTGTCGACGGCCACGGTACTGCTCTCTTCGCTGTGTCCCCCACCGATTCCCCAGTGCAGGACACCCGAGCGGGTCCTCTCCCAAATGTTGCCCATGGCTATCTTCAAAGCGTCTTTCGGACGAAGGGATTTCGGGTTCGTTCCCACCGAGGCTTCCTGCAACCAGATAAACAGCCCCGGACCCGGCTTGGTGGGCACGCTCACATCCTTCCACTGGTCACGGACAGCACGCCACTTTTGCCCATAGGCACCGCCGCCCTCGATTCCCTCTAATCGATCATTTTTGAAGGAAGCCCGAATGTGAGGGAACGGCCCTATGTGGTTCCAGGTTCCCGCCAGCACACCCGTAGCGCCCCCGCGAGATGGGTGAGAACTCAAATGCCCGGGATTATGGAGGTCGGGGCGCTGCCAGATTTCTGACTTGGTAGACCAAGTTATGTCGGTCCCCTCCGGGTCAGTGGCATGGATACTGACCGCCTTGGTTAGGGTATCCCAAGCCGAATTGTCGATGAACTTCAACAGGTCCGGGGGGATGCCGGCCCCATGTACTAGAAACTGGTCTACCAAATCCCACGGCATGTAGGCCCAGCGCATCTTGTTCTGGGGATGGGGCGGTATGCCTCCTCCCATGCCCGAAATGGCAATGTCATACTTGCCTGCCAAAGTCATGTCAATAATGGTCGCCTGATCAATGCCGCCGGCTTGTGCGTCCATGATATCCTTCATGAAGGTGAAGTACTGCCACTCCGTGGCGCCATCCCCGCCGGGTAAATACGAGTCGTTGCCTATCAGTACATCCACCTTGCCACCCGCTTCCCGAATGGCGCGCTGAATAGCCTCTAACACCAGCGGGTCAAAATGCCGAGCGACTGCAAGCAGAGCTCTTTCGCCCGGTTTAATCTCATAGCCGGGATAGAACATAGCGCCGATATCGCCCCGCTTTACAACTGTCCGGGCTGTCGGCATCAAGTCCTCTACTGTGGGATTCTTGGGTATCTCGGGATAGCGGGGGGCGGGATATTGCCCCGGTTTGTAAGAGACTTGTTGCGCCTGCAAAAGCGATCCTACAAACACAATCAGAACGAACAAAAATTTCAGCTTAATTTTGCCTGACATGTTTTTCTCTCTTTTCTTTCTTTTGCTTAGAAATTGGCAGGTTACAGTTGTTGCTCCCTGAAGCCAGGTTCCCGATGCGGCAACAAGAACAGGCCGCACTCAATACTTCCAGTTAGTTTCCAGATCCTTGCGTATCCAGGCAGATGGATCGCTGGCGTAATCCCTCCGGTAATCTCCCGGCACGTTAATCCCCGGGATGGCCGGAATCCAGTTCTCCCTCAGCAACTCATCCGGATCCCCATACTTGGCGGCTTCCTGGCGGACCCTGGGATCGTCCAACGCCGTCATATGGCCTTTGTCGACGAAGGTGGTCTTGCTTCCGTCGGCGTTGGTGAGCACCATCGTCAGAAAGTAGTTGTGCACGTGGACGTGGCCAGTTGGTGTATCCGGATTTTCTTGGAAGTAGTTGGCGACTGCGGGATCGCTTGAATCGCTCGGAAAGAAGTCGATCATTTTCGCATCACCGCCGATTCCCCAGTGGATAACCCCCGCGCGAGTCCTCTCCCAGATATTGCCCATGGCGCGCTCCAGGGCTTTCTTGGGGCGGGCCGATTTCGGATTCGTTCCGACCGAGGCTTCGAACAAATAATTAAACAGTCCCGGACCTTTCTTTCCCGGCCATTCCACATCCTTCCACTGATCCCGGATGCCACGCCACTTCTGTCCATAGGCACCCCCGCCTTCGATCCCCTCCAGCCGATCATTATTGAAAGAAAGCCGGATGTGGGGGTGAGGCCCCGTGTGGTTCCAGGTTCCTCCAACCACTCCGGTAGCGCCCGGTATCCCCTGCAGATCGATCAATGGATGAGACATGAAATGGCCCGGCGTATGGCGACCTGGGCTCTGCCAATCCTCTGGCGTGGTCGACCAACTGATATCGGTACCCTCTGGATCCACGGCATGAATATGGACTGCCTGAGTCAGCGTATCCCAGGCCACATCGTCAATAAACTTCAGCAACTCCGGCGGGATACTCGATCCGTGCACAAGAAACTGGTCGACCATATCCCAAGGCATGTATGCCCAGCGCATCTTGTCACGGGGATGAGGTGGTATTCCTCCCCCCATGCCGGAAATAGCGATGTCATATTTGCCAGCCAAAGTCATCGCCACGATAGTAGCCTGTTCGATGCCGCCCGCTTG
>CBDBHK010000026.1:0-425101 GCA_965205615.1 Acidobacteriota bacterium
CAGAGTCTTGTCGAAGGCTCCGATCGCAACCGGTTTTCCGTCGGTCAACCCGTGTTCCTTCAAATGGCATCCGTAGCAGGAGCGCTCGCCGTCTCCGCTGAGTCTGGGGTCATAATAGAGTTGCTTCCCGAGTTCAACCTTAGCGGCAGTCATGGGGTTGTCGTCGGGAATCTGCATGGCCTCGTAGCCCGGGAGTTCCGGCCAATCCGGCTCAGGTTCCGGCTCCACAGGGGGCGCTCCTCCGCATGCAGACAGGATGAAAAGTAAGATAAACGGCAGCGCGCAAAAACAGAGCTTCCGTGTCCTCCGGAGTTCCATGCTGTTCCTCCCTCGCAGGTCTGAGCGGACAGTCTGCCCGCCGTGTCCAATATAACCCGACATTATAGGGAAGTCGAAGGTCGAAAGTCGAAGAGTGGGAGGCGCCTTGGGGCGGCGACCGTAGGGGCCGGCCTTGTGCCGGCCCGTTGAGGAGGGCGACCACGAGGGTCGCCCCTGCGATTCACGCTCGGGCGGTCGCGGCCCTGAGGCCCCTCCCACGTTAAGAGAGCACCCAATCAGGGGACCAGGACGGGGTATGCCGTCAGGGTGGGGACGTCCTCGGGAAACGCCGCAGCCGGGTCGTCGTTCTGGCGCAGGGTGACCGCTGCCAGGGGTGCCCCCTCGATGGTCATCAGACCCTGCATCTCATCGACTCCCTCGACTTCTGCGAACAACTGGGTCACGAAGCGGGCCACGTGCTCGCCCGGGCCCAGTTCCAGCTCGACCTCTCCCTGCAGGACGGCCAGTTGATTGTAGAGTCTCAAGGTGAGGGGACCGTCGCCTGCCATGGCCGCCTCAGCCGTATTCACCAGGGCCACGCCCGTGTCTCTATTCCCGCTGGTATCCACGAACACACCCAGGCCTTCGGATGGGGTGCTCACCGGCACCCCCGATTCATAGACCAGGGTCCCGGTAGGCCCATGAGTGCGGGAGAAAACAGCCGTTCCGTCCACCACCGCTTCAGTGGTGACCCGGGCGTACCCGACCTTCAGATCACCGGCCGCTCCCGTGGCCAGGACCTTCGATTCTCCCCCGGCCAGATTGAACTGAAAGCTCGAATCCGTTCCCAGCCCTCCCAGAGTCAGCTCCATGGGGTTGCCGTTGTCATCGAAAAACTCCACCAGAACAGCGGCTGCCGCCATGCCCCGGTTGGCCAGGTTCAGCGACGTCTCGATACCGATGTCTCCGGCCACGCCCGCCCCCACCTGGGCGAAGTAAAAGACCACAGGTTCTCCATCTCCCGCTGCTTCGGCATCGGCCCGCCCCTCCATCACCGGAAAGGCCGCCAGGGTCGGGACCTCGGCTGGATACTCCACTCCCGGGGCGTCGTTTTGCCGAAGCGTGACCAGGGCCAGCGGCACGTCACTTTCCACGGTCACGACACCGCGCATCTCTGCGGCTTGCTCCGAGTCCGGGAAAAACTGGGTGACGAAGCGGGCCAGGTGTTGCCCCCCGGACATTTCCAGGATCGTCTCATCCACCAGATTGAAAGATTCGTCGTAGAGCCGGACCGGGATCTGATCCAGTCCTTCTCCGGCCGGGGCGTCTCCGCCCACGTTGCCGTCCACAACAGCCAGTCCGGTCTCCAGGTTGCCCAGAGAGTTGGCAAAAACGGTAGCCTACTGCAGCGTCCTGGTAGCGGGCACCCCGGCTTCCAGGAGAATAGTCCCGGTCGCTACGTCCCGGCGGGTGAAGACGGCATTGGCGCCGATTCCCTCTCCGGTGATCAGGACCGCATACCCGGACTTGAGTTCCTCCACCCCGGTCGTCTCCAGGGTTACCGAGTGGCCCGAGTCCAGGCGCATCGTGACCGATCCGGTCAACTGCGCTCCTGCCGGTCCCGTTTCACTACCCGCCAGACCCTGCACGGGCAGTTCCATGTTCTGGCCGTTGTCGTCCAGAAAGTCGAGCGTAAAGCCCATCGGGTTGGCCCCCAGATTGGCTACATTGAATCCCATATTGAAGCCGATGTTACCGGCCACTCCATCGGCCGCCTGGGCGAAGACGTAGAGCTCCTCCGCCTCATTGAGTTCATAGGCCCCTATATCTACCGTGGAGCCGAAGATCCGATCATCTGAGTCGAGGTCGAACTCTCCCAGGCCGCCCGGAGGGTCGTTGCTGCCTGCATCGATGGCCGGCGAACCCGGAAGCAGCCGGTAGTCGAGCCCGAAACGGTTTACGAACAAGGGGTCGCTGTCAATCAGGTTGTGACTGAGCATGGTGTTCGGAGCAAAGAGATCCTGTCCATTGCCGCTCAAGATGGAGTTGTACAAAGTCGTGGTACCGTCCCCGACAGCCCGAAAGCCCATCTCGGAATGATCCGCCAGGGTCAGGTTGGTGGCCTGCACCCGGGAACCGCCCGCAGCGGAGACACTGAGGCCCCTGGCGTTACCCGCTGCGATCAGCCAATCGGAGAGGATCACCTGGGCGTTGTCGAATGCGCTCACGTTCACCTGGCTGGAACCGGGCGGACCGGTGCTCCCCCACACCAGATTCGAGCGGGCGGAGAGCGAAAAATCATCCGAAGCCGAGATTCTCACGGCCTCGGACTGGACATCCACTGCAGGTTCCAGAGAGGTATCACGAAAAGTGTTGCCCCCGAACACAAGACCCCGGCTGCCGACCAGGGAGAATTCGAACCCGTTGATCGTAGTCGGGGCTGTGGCCCGGTTTCGCCGAAAATGGTTGCCCTCGAACGTTGAGGTCGCGGAGGAGCCGCTGAAGACGCGGACAATCCCCCGACCCTGGCCGGAACTCGTGTCGTTCCAATCCTCCAACATGGAGTTAGAGTCGATCTGAGCCCGCGAGTCGTCTCGGATCAGAACCTGCAGTCCCGAGGAGTTGGCGCCGTGCGTTTCATTTCGAGTCAGGAAGTTGCCTCCAAAGGAAAGCAGGGATTCGTCGTTTAGAGTGATCTGGGCCGGACCGCCGGATCCAGTCGATAATCCGGCATTCACGATGTTTTCACTGAAATCGCAGGAAGTGACAACGAGGGCTGCATTGCCGGTCAGCTGGGCAAAGAAGCCGGCCCCGAATAAGTCGACATTTTCCACTTTCAGATCCGCACCCGTGATGGAGTTACGGCTGAACTCGCTGTCGTCCAGGAAGACCTGCGCTCCATCGGCGGCGTCAACGACCAGGCCGCCGCCCCAGGATCTGGAGGTGGCAACCAGACTGTTTTCACGAATAAAGCTGTCCTCCAGCACGACGGTAGACATGCCGCGCACGAAAAAGCCCGCTCCCGGTGTTGCAGCGGTCTTTCCGGTGTTGTTGTGGATCTGGCATGCCCGCAGATCTACCCGGGAATCTCCCTCGCCCAGTTCCACGTGCAGGCCGACCGCCCAGGAAAAGGCGCCCGCATCCATCTCGTTTTCGGTGATGACGACGTCAATCAGTCGGATCTGAGCGCTGGTCACCTCCCCGAAGGCCGGCTGGATGAGGACTCCGGCGGCCTGTACGTTGAAGGCGCACTCTTTGACCGTCAGGTTTTCCACTTCGACCCGGCCGGCCTGGTTCAGGATCTCCAGGCCGCGTCGGGTCATCTCGCCGCTGATTACGGTCAGAGCAGGATCCGCCATTTGTTCCGAAAACCCGGCATTCCAGCCCCCGCTGATGGCGAGAGTTCCCGAGTTCATGCTGGCCGGCACCTGGACCAGTTCGTTGTAGATCCCCTGTTGGATCTGAACCGCGTTTTCTCCCCCCAGCCCCACCGCTGCGTCAATGGCTGCCTGAATGGTGGAATGGGTTCCGCCCGGTCCCACGGTGAAGGTATCGGCCCGGAGTGGAACCAGGAAGAATAGAGCGAGGGACGGAACGATAAGCCGGTTCACACGACACCTCCGCGAAGGTCCATTGTTGCAGACGTGGACGTGTCTTGGAACCCGGATGCCGGCTACTCCCCTGTCCCAGGTTTCAGGTTCCACGTTCCACGGTCATCGTTTGGGGACCTCGGACCGTTTCTCAGTTGGACCGGTGCTTGGGGGACTGTTCCTGAAGCAGATCGATCAGATCTTTACCGCCGTCGGGCACGTCCACGGCGTTTTCGAGCGCGATCTCTTTCGCACTGATCTTCTTGCCGTAGAGTGCCTTGTTTCCGCCGTTGTCGGGTCGAAGAGTACTGCCCTTCAGCGAAATCCCTGCGATCAGCCCCTTGGAGCGTGAATAGCTCAGAATCTCGGCACTCATGGAGGCGTCGGTGGCGGCTTCGGCGGTTCGACCCTTGGGGCCGGCGGCGGCAGTGGCATCAGCGCCCAGTTTGACCTTGCTGGAAAGAATTCCGTTGGCTCCCCGCTTGTTCATGATCAGCATGACGAAGTCGGTGGCTGACCCTCCCAGCTGCAGGCCGATCGAGCCCCCTTCCAGTTTCATCATCGAGGGAGATCCCCAGGGTCCGTCGAATTCATCTCCCGAGCGACAGGCCATCGTTCCCCGCCCATAGCTGCCGCCAATCCCGATGGCGAACTTCTTTACCGAGGGCAGGATCACGAGGCACCTCGCCTTGTGGAGGAGGCTCTCGGGGATTCCGTCAGGTACGTTGAGGATTTCGCGCAGAACAATGGCCGAGTTCCGGAGACGTTTTTCCTGTCCCTTCTGGTCCGCCCGGGCGGTTGATGGGATCAAAACAACGACGATCAAGAGGATTATTCGATGCATTCTCTTCTCTCCATTTTCCTTTGCTTGAAGGCGCCCCACCGGGGATGGCCTTCTGCCGATATCGCCAGATGCACTCGCAGAAATCTGCCGGGTCAGGGAATCAGGGGTATCTGGTCTGCCAGGTCCACGTCAACCACCGCGTCCAGCTTGTTCTCGAGCTGGAAGTAGCGGGCCGCTTTGCGGGCCGACAGGATTTTTCTGAACTTTTTCCACCACCGCTTCTTGAGTTTGAGTTCGGCTTCTTCTATGGACAAGTATTCCTTGATCAGTGCGTCGGCCTTTGCATCCGTCATTGAATCAGCGTTGTAAGCCTCCGCATAGCTTTTGATCATGGCCAACGCACGATCTCCCAACTTCGTCAGCTCGCCCCGGTAGGCACGAAACGCCGGCCAGAACTCCTCAGCCTCCGCTTCAGTCAGCTCCAGATTTTTGGCGATGATGGCCTGTCGTTCAGTCTGGATCAGCGAGCGTGTCAACTCGATCTCGTCAGTCTGGGCAAACAGGGGAACGGTCACGGACGCAGCAAGCACGATTAGGATCCGGCAGGTTCTCATTTCGTTCTCTCCATGAACTTATTGACTCAAGCAGTGGGCTCCAGGACAGCCGGAAGAGCTGTCCGCGCCGAGATTCTACTATGCCCGCAAAAAAGGGGACAGTTTACTCTGCCCCCTTTTTCATTGGAAGGAAGGGAGTGGACGCCGCACTTGACGCCCGCTATCGTTCTTTTGAGGAGATCCTTCTGCGGGAGAGTCCGGTGCCGCTCCCGGGACTTCCGGCTGAAGTCACGAGCGACAGGATGAATACTCAAGAGTTGTTCGATCTTTCGGGCCAGGTGGCCATTGTCACCGGGGGGGGCACGGGCCTGGGCCGGCAGATCGCCGACGGGCTCGCCGAGATGGGTGCGGATCTGGTGCTCGGCTCTCGCCGGGAGGACCGTTGCCGCCAGGCAGCCGAGCAACTCGAGCTGAAGGGAATCCGGGCGCTGGCGCGCGCCTGTGACGTCACTCGGCCGGACGAGATCGCTGCCCTCGTTGAGTTCACCCGGGGAGCCTTCGGTAAGATCGACATTCTCGTCAATAACGCAGGCACAGCCTGGGGTGCTGCTGCCGAGGAGATGCCTCTGGAGCGGTGGAATCAGGTGATCCAGACGAATCTGACGGGGACATTTCTGTGCGCGCAGGCGGCGGGCCGGGTGATGATCGAGCAGGGACGGGGAAAGATTATCAACATGGCGTCGGTCGCGGCTTTCAGTGGATCGGACCCCGAGATCATGCAGGCTTCCGGTTACCACGCTTCCAAAGGAGGGGTCGCCACCCTGACCAGGGATCTGGCCAGCGGCTGGGCACGGCACAACATTCAGGTGAACGCGATTGCCCCGGGATGGTTCCCTACCCACCTGTCCGGCTGGATCATCGAGAATCGGCGGGAGCGCCTCATTTCGGCGATCCCAATGGGTCGGGTGGGAGGTGAAGATGACCTGAAAGGAGCGGCCGTGTTCCTGGCGTCGCGGGCTTCCGATTATGTCACGGGACATGTCCTGGTGGTCGATGGCGGCCTGATGGCCAGGTAGCTATGCACGCGATCGACTGGATCATCGTCGGCCTCTACTTCCTTCTGAGTTTTGCCGTGGCGGCCTATTTTTCGCGAAGAGCGGGGAAAAACATCGAGGAGTTCTTCCTGTCGGGTCGCAGGCTGCCCTGGTGGGTGGCCGGGACCTCCATGGTCGCGACGACCTTCGCCACCGATACTCCTCTGGCCGTTACCGAACTGGTAGCCAGAAACGGCATCGCCGGCAACTGGCTCTGGTGGAACTTCATCGTGGGGGGAATGCTCACCGTTTTCTTCTTTGCTCGCCTCTGGCGCCGCTCCGGGGTGGTCACTGACGTGGAGTTTATTGAGCTTCGCTACTCAGGTAAATCCGGAGCCTTCCTGAGAGGCTTCCGGGCACTTTATCTGGGCCTTTTTATCAACGTCGTCGTCATGGGCTGGGTCAATCTGGCCATGATTTCCATCCTGGAAGGAATGTTCGGGATCCCTTCGTCCCAGGTCCGCTACTACGTGTTCGGCGCCATGCTTTTCGTGGCGGTGTACTCGGCGCTGGCCGGACTCTGGGGCGTTGCATTCAATGATGCCATTCAATTCGTGATTGCCATGACCGGAACGACGGTCCTGATGTTCGTGGTGCTCGGAAGGCCTGAAGTGGGTGGAATCTCAGGACTGCAGGCCCAGCTTCCAGACCGGCTCTTTCGATTCACGCCGGTCGTCGGAGGAGTCGAGGCCGTCGCCGGCGGAGCCCTCTCCCTCACGGTGAGCGCTTTTGTGGCCTACGTTTTCATTCAGTGGTGGGCATCCTGGTACCCGGGCTCTGAGCCGGGAGGAGGAGGATTTATCGCCCAGAGGATACTTTCCGCCAGGAATGAGAAGCACTCCCTTCTGGCCACCCTCTGGTTCACCATCGCCCACTATTGTCTGCGTCCCTGGCCCTGGATCCTGGTCGGTCTGTCGACGCTCGTTCTGTACCCGGATCTGGGTCCCGAAGAAAAGAGACTCGGGTACATATACGCCATGCGCGACTTCTTGCCCGTTGGCTTGAAGGGTCTCCTGGTGGCCACCTTTCTGGCGGCCTACATGTCCACGATCACGACCCTCCTGAACTGGGGGACTTCCTACCTTGTCAACGACCTGTACAAGCGCTTTCTCAACGCCGGAGCTGCCGACAGGCACTACGTCTTCGTCTCCCGTTGTTCGACCTTTCTTCTCATGGTTGCGTCGGTTCTGGTGACGCTCGTGATCCACACTATTTCCGGGGCCTGGCAGTTCATCATCGAGGCAGGCGCGGGAATCGGACTGGTGCTGATTCTGCGTTTCTACTGGTGGAGGATCAACGCCTGGAGCGAGATCGTGGCTACGGTTGTGCCGTTTTTCGTCTACGGATATGTCAAAGTCTTTACAGACATTGCCTTTCCGGTCACGCTCTACTACATCGTGTCAGTGGCCACGGTTGCCTGGGTCGTTGCCACGGTGCTCACGCCGCCTGTGGAAGAGCAGCATCTGGTGCGCTTTTACGAAAAAGTACGGCCCGGCGGCTTCGGATGGGCCAGGCTAAGGCGCCTTGCACCCCACGTTGAACCGGATTCAGGGCTCGGGTGGCTGTTCGTCGACTGGTTGTGTGGAACCGTTCTCGTGTACAGCGGGTTGTTCGGGGTGGGAAAACTGATTTTTGGCCACTACCTGCTGGGCCTGCTCTTTCTTCTGGTCGGCGGATTCGCCGCCGGGATCATCTATTGGGACCTCTCCCGCAGGGGGTGGGAGCAGGTGATCGGGGAGTAACTAGCCAGCGACGACGATTGACGCGCTGACCCTGGCTCAGAACTTATGGCGAGCTGCACTAGTAGCCTGGCCGCGCGGAAAGGCGGAAGTAGATCGCGCGTTCCCTTTTGCTGCCCTCATCATCTCCCAGCCGTTTCAGAACTGAGGAGAGGTTCAGGTGGAAGATCGCATTCTCCTGATCCTGGCGGATCGCCTCTCTATAGGCTTTCACGGCGCTTTCGTTACGATTGTCGGCAAACAGCACATTTCCGAGGGAATTGTAGAACTCCGCCTCGGAAGTGTCGAGCCTGATCGCCTCTTTGACCGCCTCAATGGCTGCCGAGGCCTGCGCTACCGGGAGGTTGTCCCCCAGTAGCTGGTGGTACCTGGGTCTGACCGGGTTGACGGCAATGGCTTTGCGTGCCCATTCGACCGCTTCTTCTTGACGGGATGCCATCAAGGAGATCTGGGCCAGCAGAAAGTAAGCGGGATCCATACCCGGGTCCTCTGCAATCGCCTTGAGCAATGAGGCACGCGCTTCAAGGCCCTTTCCCTGCTCCAGGAAGCCCACGCCCATCCCGTAGTGTGTCTCGGCCTGACTTGCTACTTCTGTGTTTTTCTCCCATGCTTCCAGGGTCCGAAACCTCTCCATCGCCGCCTCTGCGTAGGCATCCTGTCCCATTTTTCGGTAGGCCCTGGAGAGCAGAGAGTAGGGCTCCGGATAACCTGCGGTCATGTCTAAAGCCTTGTGCAGGTGCGCGATGGCGTCCTTGTACTGGCCCTTGTTCAAGAGCATGCGGCCCAGGTCTTTGTGGATTTCGGGGTGCACGATCCCCAGCTCTACCGCCTTTCGCAAGTGAAGGGCCGCGGAATCGACGGTTTCGGGTTGTCCGGCGTAAATCAACCCCAGTTGAACGTGCGCATCGGCCAGAGACTCGTCGTGCTCCAGCGCCGTTTCGAAATATTCTGCCGCCTCATCCGTCTGCTCGAGGCCCAGATGTGCCATTGCCCGGAACTGATAACCCGTAGCCGAGTTCTGATCGAGCTGCAGGCTTCTCTTAGCAGCGCGCAGCGCCTCCGGATACTTCTCCTTCGTCAAATAAAGCAGGGCGAGCTGGTTGGTCCCTCGGACAGATTCGGGGGTTCGGCTGAGAAATTCCTCCGTCACGCCAACGGCATCGGCATCCTGCTTGCAGTGAGTGAGCAGCGCAACCAGTCCCACCAGGCAATCCTCGCAGGATCGGTCCAGTTTCAGAGCCTCCTGATAACCAACCAGGGCAGCCGGGAAGTCTCCGGCAATCTCGAACACGGTAGCCAGGTCAAATTGAAGCTTCGCGTCCGAAGGGTTCGCCTGAAGCCGGCTTCTGATCTGTCGCTCCGTTGCGGCCAGATCAGGCGGGACTTCCACGGACAACGCGGTCGGGGAGGGCTCTGTAGTCTCACAGGTGGACAATAGAGGGGTATAAGTCGACGAAGACGGCGTGGTCTCCTGCTCGGCCCGTATTCGAACCGTTCCCGAGAAAACCAGGGCGGCCACCAGGAAGGTCGGCCTAAACTGCCGCATTCAGTCTCTCCATCGTACGTGTCTACGGAAGTACCTAGCGTAGCCCAGTCCTGTCCCGCAAAGCAATTCACGGTTCACGTCCATCGGCCTCCTCCCGGGACTGCTAAACTTGGGAGTGCTCACAGAGACGAGGAGATTCCTAATGAAGCCGATACGGATTGCCCTGCTTGCTGCCCAAGTGCTGACCACGGCAGTTCTCGGGGGTCCGCCCCCCGCAGAGGCAGATAAGAACTGGCCCCAGTGGAGGGGCCCCCACTTCAATGGATCGACCGCTTCGGGCAGTCCTCCCGCTGAATGGGCCGAAGATCAGAATGTCGCCTGGAAGGCGCCGATCCCCGGAAAGGGCTCGAGCAGTCCAATCGTCTGGGGAAATCGGATCTACCTGACCACCGCGATTGCCACGGGGACGGGCGCGGAACCTCTTCCCCAGTCGCTCCCGGATACTCCGCCCGCCGGCCGCGGCCGTGGCTTCCACGGCCATATGGCTCCACCGAAGGCGGTCCAGCGCTTCGTGGTACTGGCTATAGACCGGGAGACGGGCAGGACCGCCTGGGAAACAACGGTGGAGGAATCACTTCCCCACGAAGGCCACCACCAGACAGCGACCTATGCTTCCAGCTCCGCTGTCACCGATGGGGAGAATATCTACGCGTTTTTCGGTTCCCGCGGAATGCACTGTCTCGACCGGGACGGAAACATAAAATGGAAAAAGCACCTCGGGACGATGTCGATCAAGATGAGTTTTGGAGAAGCGGCGTCACCGGTTCTTCACGGACAGACCCTGATTCTGCCCTGGGACCACGAGGGCGAGTCCTTCATCGTGGCCCTGGACAAGAGCACGGGAGAGGAATTGTGGCGAGAGGATCGCGATGAAGCGACCTCCTGGGCGACGCCCCTCGTGGTCGAGCATGAAGGCCGGGCACAGGTTGTGACCAGCGCTACCCGCAGGGCCCGAAGTTACGACCTGGCCGACGGAACCCTGATCTGGGAAGTGGGCGGCATGACGAGGAACACGATTCCGACCCCTGTGTCTGAGGGCGGCATCGTTTACCTCACCAGCGGGTTTCGCGGAAGCGCCCTGCTGGCGATTCAGCTTTCGGCTGCCCGGGGTGACGTCACAGGTTCCGAGGCCATTGTCTGGGACCACGACCGGGACACCCCCTATGTTCCGTCGCCCCTCCTTTACGGCGGGATACTCTATCTGCTCAAGGGAAATACAGGAATACTGTCGGCCTTCGACGCTATGACCGGGGAGCGTCACTACCAGCAACGCCTGGAGGGGCTCGGCAACATATACGCCTCCCCCGTAGGAGCCGATGGCCGCGTCTACATTACCGACAGAAAAGGAACAACGGTCGTCGTGAAAGCCGGATCCAAGCCGGAAGTGCTGGCCACGAACTCCCTGGAAGACGACTTCGACGCCTCCATGGCCGTGGTCGGAGACGAGATTTACCTGAGGGGAAGCAGGCTCTACCGGATCTCCAGTGAGTAGCCGATTTCATGCCAGTCCGTCGGCAGCCCGGAGCCGAGCATCCGGGATGGAAATGGGGTCCGTTTACACTTCGCGTGCCCTTCTATCACACCCGCGTGGAAGTCTCGGAGCTGCTTCAGGGCTTTCTGGTAGCGGGCGCAACCGGTCTGGCACTGGTTCCTCTTCTCACGGGCCAGTTCGGTCTGACTTTCGAAGAGGCCGTGGCCTTCATCGTTGTGCTCACTCTTCTCGTGTGCAGCGCCTTCATCGTTTTCGGTGATCCTTTTGCTCCGGGATGGGTCACCCCGGCACTTCCGCTCGCCCTGGGCGTGGTCCTGGCCACTGCTGAGGACGGTACGCAGGTCTATCCCGGCGCCGTCGAAAAGTTCCAGCTCATGACGGCCGTCTCCCTTAACTTCGCCCTGATTCTCCTTTTTATGGGTGTCACCAGCCTGGGGAAGAAGTTTGTGGGCTGGCTCCCGGCCACGTTCAAGGCGGGAATTGTCATGGGCGCAGCGCTGGCTGCCGTCCACCGTGTCTTTCTGGTCGAAGGAGAGGCCTTTGACGTGCAGCCCATGAGTACCCTGGTAGCGCTGGGAATCTGCCTCATTCTGATGTTTTCCATTCCCCTGCACCGATACAAGCAGAAGCACAAGTGGCTGGCACGGGTTGCATTACTCGGGCTGCTGCCCGGTTTTCTGGCGGCAGCGCTGGTGGGTCCTTTTGTGGGCGAAGTCGAATATCGGTTGGAAAATGGGATTCTGATCCCGCCGGTCTTCGATTTGTGGGAGAAGGCTTCGCCCTTGAGCATCGGCTGGCCCGGCCCTCAGATGTTCCTGGAAGTGATGCCGCTGGCGCTGATGGGATACGTGATCCTGGTTGGCGATCTGATTACCGGGATGGAGGTCCTGAGGTCGGCAATGCCCTCCCGGCCGGACGAGAAAATCGATATCAATTTAACCCGGTCCCACCTGGCGCTGGGAATCCGGAATCTGTTAAGCGCCCTTTTCGCACCCTTTTTCCCGACGCAGGGTGCGCTGTGGACGGGTGTGCATGTGCTGATCGTGCAGCGCTGGGGGGAGGGGAGGCGGGCCATGGATTCACTCTTCAGCGGGATCTCCTCCTACTACTCGCTTGGAATCCCTGTCCTCTACCTGCTGTTGCCCGTGGTGACGGCGCTGAAACCCCTGATGCCGATTGCGCTGGCCCTGACGCTGATCCTGACGGGGTTCGCCTGCTTCTACGTGGCGATTGGAATTGTGCACACTCGAATCGAGCGGGCCACGGCTCTCCTGATTGCCTTTGCGATCGCCTTCTTTTCACCCTGGCAGGGCATCGCGGTCGCTATCTTTGCCACCCTCACCATGGTCGGCCTACGACCGGTTGCCAGGGACGGAAATCGGACCTCGTAGGGGCGACCCTGGTGGGAGGAAAGAAAGGGGGACAGAGTAGACTGTCCCCTTTTTTCCGCACGGCACCGGTGGTCGCCCGCCAGGCGGGCCGGCGCCGCCGCCCCCTACGAACAGATCCGGTCGGACCACTGAGGGTCCTTCTACGGCGGTTAACCGGAAGTCTCGACTTTGAGCCGGGACCGGCTGGGCGCAGCCTTTTGCCTGGTTTGAATCAGTTTCCGGGCTTCGGGCAGGAGCTCGATCGCTTTCTGAATCTGGTTGTCAATTTGGAGCTGAACCTGATGGGCTTCGGAGGCACCGAAAAGCGCGACAAAAACTTCCTGCTGCAGCCGATTGGCCAGAAGCCATCGGCTTTCATCGAAGTCCTCGCTCGCGAACTCCAGACCCTCGTCCTCCAGCAAAGTTCGAAACGGATCAAGGGTGTCGTCATCCGTTGAGATCTGGAGCTCTTGCTTGAGCCGATCGCTCTCTCCAGCGTCGAGCTGCCGTATCTCTTCGAGGGGGTGCTCGAAACGTTCCTCGCCCTCTACTTCTCCGCGGATCAACATACCGGCGAACTTGTAGAAGAGGTTCGCGCGGTTGACTCGGGCCGCGAGATCCGTATAGCGACCGATCTCCTCATCGACATCCGGACGCACTCCGCCGCCACCGTAAACGGGCCGCCCGGCGGCGGTCAGAAAGACCTGGCCCTGAATGACCAACTCCTCCTCGCGGTTGTTCAGGTAGTCGAAGAAACCGGGTCGAAAAGGTCTCTGGATCAACCGACCACTGGGAGTCTGATACCGTCCGGTGGTCAGGGCCAGCCCCCGCTCGCCGGGCAGCGGAAAGACGGTTTGCACCAGAGCCTTGCCAAAACTCGTTGTCCCCAGAAGCAGGGCCCGGTCGTGATCCTGAAGCGCACCGGCCACGATCTCGCTACCACTGGCCGAGTGCTGATTGATGAGAACCACCATCGGGTACAGGTGCTGGCGTCCCTTGGGTGCTTTGTACTTCTGGGACTTACCGCCTCGGCTCAAGGTCTTGACCACGACCTGGTCACGTTCGAGGAATCGATCGGCCACGGCGATCGATTCTCTGAGAGACCCACCCGGATTGTTGCGAAGATCCAGAATCAGGCCCTCGAGATGCTTTTCATCGAGCTCTTCCAGAGCCTCGTCCAGTTCTTTTCCGGTGTTTTCGCCAAAGCGCTCGACCCGGATATAACCCACACCGGGCCTCAATTGGAACACGTGCCTGATGGTATGAAATGGAATCGCGTCCCGCTCGACTTCCAGTTCCATGGGGAGCGGCTCGCCGGGACGCTGCACGCTGATCTTGACCTTCGTGCCCTTGGGCCCCTTGATTCTGGGAACGACCTCGTCAGGATAGATCCACTCGTCGATGGGTTCCCCGTCAACCTGAAAGATCACGTCCCCGGGTCGGAGACCAACCTTGTACGCCGGGGTACCCGGCGAGGGGGGTTCGACCACCACGACTCGACCCGAGCCCGGTACCACGGGCCGAATCAATATCCCCAGACCGAAGTATCGTCCCTCCTGCTCTTCTCTGAGCTGGGAGAAGTCGGAAGCCGCATACAGGGCACTGTGAGGATCGAGAGTCTTCAGCATTCCACGAACTGCACTCTCGACCAGCTTGGTTGGATTGACTTCAGTCGCGTAGCGCTCTTCCACGATGCTCAGTACTCCAGCGAAGTGCCGAAGAGTTTCCAGAAGTTCGGGATCCGGCTTGTCGCCGGCGGCCATGACGTGTTCTTGCCCAAGCACGGGGAGTCCGGCCAGGACAAGGGCCAGGAGCATGATCGTGGAAATGGTTTCAGTGCGTGTCATCAAGGTCTTGCGCGACGAGTGGGTAGACCAGAGAAAAAGGTATCTCAGGCAGCTCGTTTCCGGGTCTTCAGAGTTTCATGAATGATTTCAATAGCCTTACGAACCTGCTCTTCACGGATGGCCTGGTGCAGGCTGCGGTAGAATTCCGGGCCAACCTCGCCTTCTGCGGGCAGGTGATCATAGTAAAAGCGAGTTTCAAAACTGAGGTCCGGCCAGCGAAGAGATGGATTGATCCCTGACTTCCGCGCGTCGGTTGATTGAATCGGGTCGCCGGTAGAGCGAAGCACCTGCCGGGTCGTCAGGATCATCACCGATCCGTCTTCCAGGGTCTGCTTCTCCTGAATTCCGCCCTCTCCGTTGCTCCTGATGCCCAGGGTCTGTGCCAGGCCGTGGTCCTGCAGGGCGGCGGCGAAGACCTCGGCTGCGCCGCTTGTGCCGCGGTCGATAAGAACCACGATGGGAACGCCCGCCAGCGTAGCCTCGGCTCTGGCGGTAAACTCCTCGGGCCCGTTCCCGCGGGCCGACAGGGTCATGATGGTCGTTTCCGGCTCGAGAAAAAGATCCGCTGTCTCCACCGATTCGTGCAGGGAACCCTCGGCTGTCCCGCGCAAATCAATAACCAGCCCCCTGGGTTGGGCCGGATGGAGCCCCGCCAGGATTGCGCCCAGTTCCTGTGCCACACCAGGGTTGAAGTGAGGGAGGTGAAGCAGGGTAATCCCTCCTTCCAGCGTGCTCATCGAGAGGGCTGAGGGTTCGACGACTTCACGCTCCAGAGTCAGCTGAATCGGTTTGGCGCTACGGGAAAGGATGACTCGAATCTCGACCTTGCTGCCCGGAACTCCCTTCAGTCGTTGCTCTGCTTCCCACAGGCTCATGAAGGCCGTCGTCGTTCCCTGGATGGACTCGATGAGGGACCCGCTGTAGAGCCCGGACTGGTCTGCCGAGCTTCCTTCTACCACGGAAACCACGTAGAGGTAACCGAAGCGTTTCGAGACGATCAGGCCGGGAGAAGCCTGCTGCCCGTGGTCGAGCGATTTGTAAGTGGCCGCATTGACATAACTCGAGTAGGAGTCGATGGATTCAAGCATACTCACCAGGGCCCCGTTTACAGCACTTTCCATGGGGGGGGGCTCAACGTACGCATGCTTCACCAGCTGCGCGATCCCATTCAGAAGAGCCAGATGTTGTCGCGAATCGACCGGAGTAAATGTTCCGTCGTAGACTTTTAGAGTTGTCCACCAGATGAGCTGGTCGTCCGGCTTCCAGCGTAGATAAATACTGTATTGTCCGGGGGGAACAGCAGCAGACCCCCACTGTTTCGAAGCCTGATTGACCCACTTTCGGGATTCCAGATCGTAAACTCCCCAGGCGTCAGGCGGCTGCTGGTCCTGGGAGGTTACCCAGCGGACTCCCGACGTGGCCGGCTGAGCCAGGCCCGGTCCCGTACTGAGCAGGATCACAAGGGGAAGGAACCTGTTAATGCCGAATATACGTCTCATCTGCTTCCGGTTCCAAAGAGCTTCACTTTACCATTACTGACGGGATGCTTTCCTGTGATTCCTGTCTCGCTGGCTCGCGGTGCCGAAAGCTGGAGTGCCCGGCCCCGTCGGTCTTGCCACCTGCCCGGATAATTCATAAATCGTCTACCGCAGCGTGGGAATTTACCGCCCCGATTGGTACTCCCTTCCATAAACACGGTGATGTCTGTTCACTTCGCTCACTGCGATTCCTGGGCCAGGCCAACATTGCCTTTACCTGACTTGGCCTCAAGATGCACACTGAGCCATCGACTTGAGGTGGGGAGCGCGACGGAGACCCGATCGAGGCGAGATGACGAGTCGATGCCCCGACATCGGTCGCCAGCCTTGTCAGCACGGGTCTTCCCCCTGCTTCGCTACGAAAACGGATGGTCAAGAATACGGTCAGGGGGCACCAGGCATGAAGATTACCGATGTTGAAGCGATCTACCTGAGACTACCCGAAGTCAAGGAACAGAGCGACAGCGGCCAGGATGCCCTGATCGTCCGGGTCCACACCGACGAGGGCATCATTGGAATCGGCGAAGTGGACTCTGCTCCCCTGGCGGTCAAGGGTGCCATCGAAGGCCCTTTCTCTCACAACGTTGCTTCCGGCCTGAAAGAAATCGTACTGGGCGAAGATCCGTTTGAGACTGAAAAGATCTGGCACAAGATGTACACCCGCAACATCTATGGAGGGCGTAGAGGAGTGGGGCTGCACGCCATGAGTGGGATTGACATGGCTCTCTGGGACATCAAGGGGAAAGCTCTGGGATTGCCCATATGGAAACTGCTGGGGGGAGGGTTCCACAGCAGGGTTCGCGCTTACGCCAGTTCCCTGTTCGGTGCAACCCCCCACGAAACCGGTGAGATCGGGGGCAAACGGTTTATTGATCAGGGCTTCACTGCAGTCAAGTTCGGCTGGGAGCCCATGGGGCAAGATGAGGCAACGGATGTTGCGCTGGTCCGGGAGGCCAGGAGAGGCATCGGCGAAGAAGCCGATTTAATGATCGATGCCGGACTTTGCTATGATGCCAAAACCGCCTTACAGCGAGCCCGGCGCTTCGAAGAGTTCAATGTATTCTGGCTCGAAGAGCCTCTGATGCCGGACAACTACGAGGGTTATCGGAGGCTGTCGGAATCCACTTCGCATCGCATCGCGGCCGGAGAAGAAGAGAGCGAACGGCAATCCTTCATCCACTTGATGGACCAAGATTGACGCTACACCAGATAACCTCGCACGTGCTGCCGTCACGATCCCCATGCCCGAGACACCCCTAGAAGTTGTTGAACCAATGCCCTTTGCGAAATGGCGGGGCAAGGTGGATCTGGGCGGAGACGAACTGGACGTTTACGTCTTAGATACAGGCGATCGCGTGATCTCGCTCCGCTCAGCGATCAAGTCTATGAGCGGTGAGTCAGCGGGAACCTGTTATGTTGGTGTCTTGGCGCTTAAACCCTTTATTGACAGCGACTTAATCCTGGGCGAACGGGTTTACGGAGGGCATGAACATTGCCTCTCTGGCGGCTGATCGCGGTCTTCCCTGTGTGAATCACGGTTTCACCACTTACGTCAACGTAGCCGCTGCTCTACATTTCCTGGCCTCGATTCCCAACTCCTTCATTATGGAGTTCGTGGTCGAGGAGGAGACCACGCTTCGGGAAGAAGTTACCGTGCAAACGATCCGGGCAATTGACGGCTTTGTGGAGGTCCCCCGGGAACCCGGATTGGGGGTGGATCTGAACGAAGAGGCGATCGAAGCGTATCGTTGGGGTTGCCCGGGATGAGCCGGCTCATCCCCTGTGTGTGTGGTCGCCCGTCAGGCTGTTCTTGACTTCTCTGCGGCGCCGGTGAAGCACGTCCTCGGTGTACCCGTTGGCAATTTCCGTCCCGCCGAAGACAAGATCCTGTGCCGCCTGGAAGGCAAGGCTCCCGTCATAGTCAGGGGCCATGTTTCGATAGCCGGGATCGCGCTCGTTCTGCCGGTCGACAACGATGGCCATTCGCTTCAACGTCTCGATCACCTGTGCTTCGGTCACGATCCCATGATGCAGCCAGTTGGCCATATGCTGACTCGATATACGCAACGTCGCCCGGTCTTCCATCAATCCCACATTATGGATGTCCGGTACTTTTGAGCATCCGATACCCTGATCTACCCAGCGCACCACGTAACCAAGTATGCCCTGGGCGTTGTTCTCCAGTTCCTGCTCGATCTCGCCGGGTGTCAAATCCCGATCCAGCAGGGGCGGCGTGAGGATGTCGGTCAGGCTGGCGCGATCTCTTGCCGCAAGTTCCTGTTGTCGTCGGGCGACATTCACCTGGTGATAATGCATGGCGTGGAGCGTGGCGGCGGTGGGCGACGGCACCCAGGCGGTAGAGGCGCCGGAGCGGGGGTGTTCCAGCTTGGCCTCGACCATTTCCCGCATCAGGTCCGGCATGGTCCACATGCCCTTGCCGATTTGAGCCTTTCCAACCAATCCGGTTTGAATGCCGATATCCACATTCCAGTCCTCGTATGCGTTCATCCAGGGCTGGCTTTTGATTTGCATTTTGGGGAGCATCGGACCGAGGGCCATGCTGGTGTGGATCTCATCCCCGGTTCGATCAAGGAAACCCGTGTTGATGAAGACAACTCTCTCTCTCGCAGCCCGAATCGCTTCCTTCAGGTTTACGGTCGTGCGGCGTTCTTCGTCCATAATCCCGATCTTGAGAGTGGTTGGTTCCAGCCCCAGGGCCTCTTCAACCCGTCCGAACAGTTCCACCGTTGCGGCCACCTCCTCCGGCCCGTGCAATTTGGGCTTGACGATGTAGACGCTTCCCGTCCGGCTATTGCGATATCTTGCCTTTCCCTTGAGATCGTGCAGTGCGGCCAGCGCGGTCACCATAGCATCCAGAAACCCTTCCGGGATCTCTCGATCGTCTTGCGTGGTCACGGCATCCGTGTACATGTGGATGCCCACATTGCGCACCAGCAGCAGGCTGCGGCCCGGCAGAATCAGGATCCGGCCGTGAGGGTCCGTGAAGGTCTTGTCCGGATTGAGGCGGCGGGTCAAGGGTTGCCCGTTCTTCTCAAAGGTCGTTTCCAGGCTCCCTTTCATGATCCCGTTCCAGTTGCGGTAGACTCGAAACTTGTCGGCTGCATCTACAGCGGAAACGGAGTCTTCACAGTCCTGAATGGTTGTTATCGCTGCTTCCAGCAACACGTCTTTGACACCTGCGGGGTGGGCTTTGCCCACCGGATGGTCCTGGTCAATCTGGATTTCAATGTGCAGGCCATTGTTTCTCAGCAGAATGGAGCTGAGTTCACTGTCGCGCAGATTGAAGCCGGCGAATTGGGCCGGATCGGCCAGACCCACCTCCGTCTCGCCTGCGAGTGATGCCACCAGTCGTTTCACTCCTCCGGCGTCTTCCAGAGAGAAGCGAGTCACGTCTGAAAACGAACCTCGCTCCAGGCGAGTCGCCTGGTCCAGAAAACCCTCAGTCTCAGTAATGACTCGAGTTCCGCGCACCGGGTTGTACGTGTCAGTCATCGTTGCGCCGCCTTCTGCCGGGATCACGTTGGTGCCGTACAGGGCATCGTAGAGACTTCCCCAGCGGGCGTTGGCTGCATTGAGTGCATAGCGGGCATTGTCAACGGGTACGACCAGCTGGGGGCCGGATATTTCCGCTATCTCCGGGTCCACACCGGCGGGGCCCACCTGATAGTCCTCGTCCTCGGGAAGGAGGTACCCGATCTCCTCCAGAAAGGCCCGGTATTCGGCAGGGTCGAGAGGTTTTCCCCGGCGAGCCAGACACCACTCGTCGATCAGGCTCTGTAGTGCGTCTCGCTGCTCCAGAAGCTGTCTGTTGACGGGCTCGAGATCCTGAACGATCCGGGCGAGGGCCGCCCAGAAGTCCCCCGCCTCAACGCCGGTTCCAGGCGTGATCTCGCTTTCCACCAGGCTGTACAGGCTGGAATCGACCTTCAGTCCATTGATCTGAACTCTCTGTTCCATGGTTCTCCTTCCCGCACTGCTAGTCCTGATACCATAATTCATATATGGCAACACATAAAGTAGCTATCTGCGTTGTCAGCCTCCTGGCACTCATTGCGTGTGCCTCGCCCTCAAGCGTGGAGGAGGGCGTGGCCTCGTTCTACGCGGACTCGCTCCACGGGAACGATACCGCAAGCGGCGAAGCCTACGACAAAAGTGCCTATACGGCGGCGCACAATACGTTGCCCTTTGGAACCAGGGTCAGGGTCACCAATCTGGAGAACCAGAAGTCGGTAGACGTGAGGATCAACGCTCGTGGTCCCTACCACGGCGGGAGGATCATTGACATCTCGAGGGCGGCAGCACAAGAGCTGGGCATGGCCGAGTCTGGCACCGCCAGGGTGAGACTCGAGATTTTCGACTGACCTTGGGTGTCAACAAAAGGTCAACTCTCTTACTCCAGGCCATTTAGCATGTCGACAGCCGTTGTGACGGATTTCTTCCGCCGTTTCAGGCCCCACGCCCCGGACTCGCGATGTCTGAGGCTGGCACGTTCCCCGACTGACGCTTTATACAAAGGGGGGCGGCTTTGACCCGCCGCAGTAGCGGAGCCGGCGTTGGCATTGTTGCGAACCCCGCGGCAGGTCGCGACATTCGGAGGCTCGTGGCCCAGGCGTCGGTTTTTCCCCTGGCCGAAAAATGCAACATGGTTCTTCGCATCCTGTCGGGTCTGACGGTCTCGGGAGTCGAGGAAGCCCACATCATGGAGGACCGCGGTGGGGTTGCGGCCCGGATCAGTCGCATCCTGGAGACACCGGCCTGGCGTCAGCGCCGACTCCCACGGGTGAGTTTCGTCGAGACCCGCGAAGATGGTCCGGCAGGTACCCTGACTGCCGCCAGGACCATGGCGGAAGCTGGTGTCCGAGCCTTGATCGTACTCGGGGGAGACGGGACACACCGCCTGGTGGCTCAGGTCTGCGGCGACATCCCCATGACCGCCCTGTCAACCGGCACGAACAACGTTTTCCCATCCATTTGCGAGGCCACGACGGCCGGAATCGCCACCGGGCTGGTTGCAACCGGCCGGCTGTCCAGAGCTGCCGCGACCATGAAAAACAAGATCTTGCGGGTGCAGGTCAACGGGATTCAAGAACTGGCCCTGGTGGACGTGTGTGTCAGCAGGGCGCGGTGGACCGGCGCCCGCGCGCTCTGGCACCCCCAGGAACTGGACCAGCTCTTCGTGACCTTTGCCGAAGCCGACTCGATCGGTCTGTCGGCGGTTGCGGGCTTGCTTCGTCCCGTGTCTCGACGGGCGGGATATGGTCTCAGGCTCGATCTGGCCCCTCTCCAGGAAGCCGCTATGACGGTAACAGCTCCCATCGCACCGGGACACATCAGGCCGGTCGGTGTGGCAGCCATCCACGAGTTGCGGCCGGACGAAAGGCATGCGATCCGTACCCGGCAAGGAGTGATCGCTGTCGATGGTGAGCGAGAACTCGAGTTTGGTAGCAGCGATCAAGTGAGGATCTGGCTCGACCGGGATGGACCGTGTACCATCATGGTCGACCGGGTCATGGAGCTTGCGGCAGAGAAGGGTTTGCTGACCGAGGGCCAGGCGCCTGAATTGGATCGTTCAAGGAGGGTTGAGAATGCATCTGAGCAAGAAAGAGGTCTTGAGGGCCTATCGGATCATGAAAACGATCCGGGAGTTTGAGAACAGGGTCCATGTAGAGTTTCAGACAGGTGAAGTCCCCGGCTTTGTGCACTTGTATGCCGGTCAAGAGGCGGTTGCCACAGGTGTATGCCTTCATCTGAAGGCTGAAGACAGAATCGCCAGTACTCATCGGGGCCACGGACATTGCATCGCCAAGGGCTGTGACGTTCACGGAATGATGGCTGAGATCTATGGCAAACAGAGTGGTCTGTGCGGTGGCAAAGGAGGTTCAATGCACATTGCCGATCTGGAGCAGGGGATGATGGGTGCCAACGGCATTGTAGGAGGCGGTCCCCCTCTTGTTTGTGGCGCCGGCCTGGCAGCCAAGATAACCGGCCTGTCAAACGTTGCCGTCGCTTTCGTGGGGGACGGCGGGTCCAACCAGGGCACGACGTTTGAGAGCCTGAACCTGGCTGCCGTCTGGCATCTCCCCTGCGTTTTCGTGGTTGAAAACAACGGCTATGCTGAGGCGACATCGGTCAAATACTCAACCTCCTGCGACGACATCGCCGATCGAGCGAGCGGGCTTCAATATCCCCGGTGTTGTCGTCGATGGACACGACTTTTTTAGCGTCTACGAAGCTGCCGGGGCGGCCGTGCAAAGAGCCCGCGAGGGGGGTGGCCCCAGCCTGATTGAATGCAAGGTCAACCGCTACTTCGGCCACTTCGAAGGGGATGCCCAGACTTACCGGGCTAAAGACGAAGTGAAGAAACTGCGGGAAACGAAGGATTGCATCAAGAACTTTGCCCGAAGAGCGATCTCATCAGAGTTGGCTGCAGAGGAGGATCTGGCGGCCATCGACCAGCAGGTAGCGAGTTTGATTGAGGACGCGGTGGTCGGGGCCAAAGGAGCCCCCAGGCCCGGGCCCGAAGAATTGGAGACCGATGTTTACGTGTCCTACTGAGGAGAAACGGTGATGGGGGAAATGACCTTTCAGCAGGCAGTAAACCAGGCCCTGGCCCAGGAGATGGAACGGGACGACCGCGTCGTCTTGATGGGCGAGGACGTTGTCGGGGGTTCAGGCTCTCCCGGAGAAATGGACGCCTGGGGCGGAGTTCTGGGCGTCACCAAGGGTCTCTGGCCCCGCTTTGGAGACCGGGTGATGGATACACCGATCAGCGAATCGGCCTTCATCGGAGCGGCCATTGGGGCGGCCCACCTCGGGATTGCGCCCGGTCGTCGAGTTGATGTTTGTCGATTTCATGGGAGTTTGTTTTGATCAGATTTTTAATCAAGCTGCCAAGTTCCGCTACATGTTCGGGGGGAAAGCAAGAACCCCGGTGGTCATCCGCACCATGATTGGCGCGGGCTTGAGGGGCGCCGCCCAGCACTCGCAGTGCCTCTATCCTCTCTTCACTCACATCCCCGGGCTGAAGTGCGTGGTGCCCTCGACGCCATACGACGTCAAGGGTCTGCTGATCGAGTCGATCCGGGACGACGACCCGGTCATCTTTTTTGAGCACAAGATGTTGTATCCAGTGGAGGGAGACGTTCCTGAGGAAGCCTATACCATTCCTCTGGGAGAGGCCGAGTACGTTCGGGAGGGATCCGACGTCAGTGTCGTGGCCCTGGGGCGGATGGTGCATGAGGCCTCGCGGGCTGCACAGAACCTGGCCCGGGGACGGGATCGACTGCGAGGTCGTCGATCTGCGCACGACGTCGCCTCTCGATGAGGAAACCATCCTGGAGAGTGTCGAGAATACAGGCCGGCTGGTGATCGTGGACGAGTCCTATCCCTGTTGCAATATCGCCACTGATGTTTCCGCTCTCGTTTCCGAAAAGGCATTTGGGGCGCTGAAGGCCCCCATAAGAATGGTGACCCCTCCTCATGTTCCTGTGCCCTTCAGCGACTCGCTTGAAGATCTTTACATCCCGGATGCTGCGGCCGTGGAGAACTCGATCCGGCAGGTCATGGATTATCAGCAATGACACTGCATCCCCTCAAAATGCCCAAATGGGGCCTTTCCATGGAGGAGGGCAGGATTGTGGACTGGCTGGTGGAGGAGGGCGACGAGGTTTCCAGCGGTGCCGGAGTCGTCGAGGTAGAGACCGACAAGATTCTGGCGGCAGTGGAGGTGCAGGATTCGGGGGTGCTGCGACGACGCGTTGCCGGGAAGGGTGACGTCGTGCCGGTAGGAGGCCTGCTGGCCGTCTTTACCGATACAGAAACTGCGGATTCTGAGATTGACGGTTTCATCGAGAAGTTTCGGGCGAAAGTTGTCTCCCCTGAGGAGGATGTGCAAGCAGCGACGGAAGAAACCGAGAGAATACAAGCGAACGGCCGCACTATTCAATTTCTGAGCCGGGGGCGGGGAAGTGACCCGGTCATCCTGATTCATGGGTTCGGCGGAGACCTGAACAACTGGCTCTTCAACCACGAAGAACTGGCGGCGAATCGGAAGGTGCTCGCGTTCGATCTACCCGGTCATGGAGGTTCCGGTAAAGACGTCGGTAACGGTAGCCTGGAGAGCCTCGCTGAATCCCTCGAGGGGTTTATGGCGGCTCTGGAGATCCGTTCGGCGCACCTGGTGGGCCACTCGATCGGCGGCGCGGTTGCCCTGACTCTCGCGCTCAACGAGCCGGCCTGTGCGAAGTCGCTCAGCTTGATTTGCAGCGCGGCGCTGGGTGAGGAAATCAACACGAACTACATTGAAGGCTTCATTAAGGCCAGGCGCCGAAGGGATATGAAAACCCAGGTTGAACGGCTCTTCGGCGACCCCACCCGGGTCACTCGTCGGATGGTGGAAGACATTCTCAGATTCAAGCGTATGGACGGTGTTCGAAAGGCGTTGGAGACGATTGCCGAACAACTCTGTGCTGGGGGCAGCCAGAATGTGGTCCTGGGCAAGAGGCTCGATGAGTTGTCTTTACCCTTGCTCGTCATCTGGGGTGAAAAAGATCAGATCATCCCCGCTCACCATGCTCAAGGACTGCCGGACAACGTGCAGACCGCCGTTGTTGCCGGTGCGGGACACATGGTGCAGATGGAATCCGCCGCACGGGTCAACCGGCTCATCCTGGGGCTCATCGACTCGCCGGCTTAGACCCGGGCTACAGGGTCTCGAGTGGATGCCGTCGGTCTGTCAAGGGAAAGGTCACTCGGCCGCCCGTTTTTTGAGACTCATAAATCGAGAGGATCATCTCGATGGTCCAGCGACCATCCCGAGCACTTACGAGGGGATCGCGATCCTCTTCGATAGCCCGGACGAGATCTCCCACCAGCCAGATGGAATGCGCCTCCAGGCCGATGTCCTTTTGCCCGGGCAGCTCGATAACTTCCCACGAGCCGCTGTGCCAGTCGTTGCTGCGTAGGAGGCCTCCGCCCTGAAAATCCACCGTGGGCAGGTAAATGATTCCCTTGCTCCCGTAGAAATACATGCCGAACCGAGCGCCTGTGTGCACGTCGTTGGCCCTGGAGCCGAAATAAGCATGCAATCCATCGCCCATGTAAAACACCCCGGACACCTGATCTCCCGCTATGGGTCCCAGCCACTCGGGCGTTTCATGGACGTGGCCCGGATGCAGTTCCTGATTGTTCCCGGTGACGTGGGCAAAGACCCATTCGGGGTCTCCTGCAAACATCCTGGTGAGATGCACCAGATGGCAGCCCAGGACCATCAGGTCTTCTCCCCCGGCGCGGCGATCTTCCTTTCCTCGCAGACGGATTTCCTGCAGGACGCCGATCTCACCCTCTCGCACCATCTGAAAAATGTGCCCGGCCAGGGGCGAGAAGGGCGTGCCTTGTCCAAGCTGTAACTTCACGCCGCTGTCTTCCACCATCCGCACGATCGCGTCGGCTTCCATCAGGTTCGGGGCAAACGGTTTCTCCAGCATGATGTGAGCGCCCACCCGGGTCGCTGCCGTAACCATCTCCAGCCGCTGATCGAGCCAGCGAGGTGCGATCGCCACAATGTCGGGCCGCTCCTTCTCCAGCATTTCCCGATAGTCCCGGTAACCTGTGCCCGTTCCGATTCGGCCCAGAGCAGCGCTTCTCCCCTCGTCGTCCGGGTCAGCCACGGCCACCACATCTATGAAGTCGAAGTGGGTGAACGCCGTATCCCAGTCATGCCCGTAATTCCCTCGTCCCGTGTGGCCGATCACAGCCGCCCGGTATCTACGGTTACCCACGGTTTCGGCCAGCGTCAGTTTCGCTCCAGTCAACGCGGCTGCCGTGGATTTGATGAACTGACGTCGTTTCATTTCCCAATCCTTTCTTTCTCGGGTTCCCGTGTCACGGGATTGACCAGGGCCCCCAGTTTTTCGATTTCGACGGTAACAACGTCGCCGGGCTGCAGGAAGCGCTTACGGGCAGCGCCGACTCCCGAGGGAGTCCCGGTCGCAATCACCGTTCCGGGTTCCAGCGTCATGATCTGCGAAATATAGGCGACGATTTCGGCAATCGTAAAAATCATGTCCCCGGTGTTGGCATCCTGCAGGACCTCGTCCCCGATCCTGGTGCTGATGGCGAGTCCGTGGGGATCGGGCACCTCGTCCTTCAACACCAGGAATGGTCCCATGACTGAAAATGTGTCTGGACTCTTCCCCAGAGTCCACTGGCTCACCCGGTGCTGGAAAACTCGGGCCGAGACGTCGTTAAAGACCACGTATCCGGCCACATAATCGAGTGCCTTTTCCTTGCTGACCCGCCGGGCCGGCCGCCCGATGACGAAGGCCAGTTCCGCTTCATAGTCCGGCTGTTCCACCAATGCGGGAATGACAATCGGTTCCTGCGGACCAATGATCCGTCCGTGCTTGCTGAAGACCGTCGGGTATTCGGGTATCTTACCGCCGCCTTCCAGAACGTGGGCCCGGTAATTGCCGCCGATGGCCAGCAGGCTCGGCGGATCGGGCACCGGGGCTCGAAGCCGGATTTCAGATTCGGAAAACAGGACTCCGCTCTCGATTAGTCGGTCTCGTTGCCCGTGAACGAGAAGTTGCCTGACGAAATGCAGAGCTTCCAGGGCAGCGCGCAGCGAGTCTTCTTCCCCACTCAGGAAGTCCACTATCCCGGGCGGCACCAGGGCGTCGGCGCGGGCCCGCGCTCGCGGGGTGCGGCGCTGCTCCAGCAACAATCGGTAAGATCGGTTCAGGTCGAGCACCTCACCGTCCACCCATTCACCCAGTCTGGTCTCGCCGCGGAAACTATAGGTGACCAGCCTGGTGGCGCTTAGATCCACCCAAGTCAGCAGACATAGCGTGGTTAGAATACAGAGACGAATTGGTGCCATTGGGGATTCGGGAGCTCAGGCCAGAATCTCTTCGACGACCCGTCCGTGCACGTCGGTCAGCCGGAAGTCTCGGCCCTGAAACTTGAAAGTCAGCTTCTTGTGGTCGATTCCCAGGCAGTGCAGGATGGTGGCATTCAAATCGTGTACATGCACGGGATCTCTTGTGATGTTGTAGCTGAACTCGTCGGTTGCTCCGTAGCTGAGACCGGGCTTGACCCCGGCTCCGGCCATCCAGATGGTGAAACACCGTGGATGGTGATCCCGGCCGTAGTTCTCCTCGGTCAGGCGGCCCTGGCAGTACACGGTCCTGCCGAATTCTCCACCCCAGACCACGAGTGTGTCGTCCAACATTCCCCGCTGCTTCAGATCCTTGATCAGGGCCGCCGTGGCCTGGTCGGTGTCCTGGCACTGCTGGGCGATCTGCTTGGGCAGGAAAAAATGCTGGTCCCACCCTCTGTGAAAGAGTTGGATAAAGCGCACCCCCCGTTCCGCCAGCCGCCGGGCCAGCAGGCAGTTGGCGGCATAGGTCCCCGGTTTCCTCGAGTCAGGACCATAAAGATCGAGAATATGTTCGGGTTCGTTGGAGAGGTCGGTCAACTCGGGCAGGGAACTCTGCATGCGATACGCTAGTTCGTATTGAGCGATACGGGTGGAGATCTCGGGGTCTCCGAATGCGTCGAGTTTCAGCCGGTTGAGCTCGCCCAGGTCGTCCAAGATCCGGCGGCGCGTCCGATCCTTGAGTCCCGCGGGGTTGGAAAGGTGAAGAACGGGATCCCCGACCGATCGGAACTTGACTCCCTGATACCGGGTGGGCAGAAAGCCACTGCCCCACAGCCGGTCGTATAGAGGCTGCCCGACTCTTGCATCGCCCTGCGAGACCATCACGACGAAACCCGGTAGATCGCGGCTCTCGCTCCCCAGTCCGTAAGACAGCCAGGCCCCAATGCTGGGCCGGCCCGCCAGTTGAGCGCCGGTCTGAAAGAAAGTGATGGCTGGATCGTGGTTGATGGCTTCCGTGTACATGGATTTGACGAAGCACAGATCGTCGACCACTTCCGCCGCATGCGGCATGAGCTCACTGACCCAGGCCCCGGATTCCCCGTGCTGCGCGAAACGAAAGCGGGAGGGGGCGATGGGAAAGCTCTCCTGCCTCGAGGTCATGGTCGTCAGGCGCTGCCCCATGCGCACCGAGGCGGGCAGGTCAGCGCGGAACATGCCATCCAGCTTCGGCTTGTAGTCGAACAGATCCATCTGGGAGGGGGCGCCGGACTGAAACAGATAGATGACCCGCTTGGCCCGGGGCTTGAAGTGCGGAATACCCGACAACCCGCCTGTCCTCGCGGAGGCTGAAAGATTGTCGTTGAGCAGGGTGGCGAGCGCCGCCGCTCCGATGCCGACACTCGAGAGCCCGAAGAAATGACGCCGGGTCATCGAGAAGGGTTCTTCCAACAGCGGGTTCATGTTCACTCTTTGGTTACCGTCTCGTCCAGATTGAGAATCAGGTTTGCTACCGCAGTATAGGCGGCGAGTTCCGTGACTTCCAACTCGTCGTCGCGGGGGATTTCCCCGATCCCGGTCAGGTCGAGGGCCGCATCCGGATCTTTTCTAGAGTCGGACAGATGGTACTCCAGCCCGTCGAGCAGGATTTCCCGTTCTCGTGAATTGGGCCGGCGCGCCGTGGCCAGACGGAAACCGAGATCGATCCGATCCGCAGCCGCCGCCCCTCCTTCCCTCATCATTCGCTGGGCCAGGACCCGAGCGGCTTCCACGAACGTAATGTCGTTGAGAAGGGTGAGGGCCTGAAGCGGCGTGTTGGTGCGAGTCTCCCGAACCGTGCAGGTTTCGCGGGTGGCCGCATCGAAGGTACCCATCGAGGGGGGCGGTATCGTGCGCTTCCAGAAGGTGTAAAGGCTGCGTCGGTAGAGGCTTTCCCCGGAGTCCTGCGTGTAGCCGGAGA
This sequence comes from Acidobacteriota bacterium, assembly GCA_965205615.1. GTDB lineage: Bacteria > Acidobacteriota > UBA6911 > RPQK01 > CBDAPI01 > CBDAPI01. The sequence continues at coordinate 28,670 of CBDBHK010000026.1, forward strand.
AGTCGGAGAGCTCTTTCCAGAGCCCCTCCGGTTGATAGGGCCGAACCGAAGGACCGCCCAGCTGCTCGACCAGAAGACCGCTCGAGAACAGCGCCTGGTCGCGGATCATCTCGGCAGAAAGTCGCAGCCGTGGGCCTCGGGCCAGCCATCGGTTGGCTGGATCGATCTTCTGAAGGGACGGAGTGACCCGTGAGGCCTGGCGGTAAGTAGTACTCATCAGAATGGTCTTGTGGAGGGCTTTCAGATCCCAGCCGGTACTGATGAGTTCCGTGGCCAGCCAGTCCAGGAGCCGGGGGTGGGTGGGCAGCTCTCCCCGGGTGCCGAAGTCCTCCGGAGTCTTGACCAGTCCGGCTCCGAAATACATCTGCCAGATGCGATTAACAGTGACGCGCGCGGTCAGGGGATTGGCCGGGTCGACCAGCCACCGGGCCAGAGCCAGCCGGTCGTTTTTCGGTGAAGACGGTAAGGGTGGAAGGACCGAAGGCACATTGGGGGTCACTTTCTCACCCGGCTTGTCATACTCGCCCCGGTTCAGAAAGAACGTATCCCTGGGAGTCTCTCGCTCGGCCATGACCATTGTGGTGGGTATTTGCTCGAAGAACTCGTCCCGGCGCTCCTGCGATCGGAGCAAGTCCTGCCAGGCCCGCCGGATTGGCGGGGGCGAGTAGCTCTCCAGAAAACAGAGACGCAGCTTGGTGGCCTGCTTCTCAGTTCGCTCGGAGGAAGCCCTGCCGGCGATTTCGTTCACGGACTGGAAGGTAACCAGGGTCGCAGCCTCATCCGGTTCGAGCTCGACGGAATACACACGGACGTCGTCGATATAGCCGTGAAAACGTTTTTCGGCCCCCCCCCTTGCACCGATTCGGAGCGGCTCTTCCGATGTGAACGACTGGTTCAAGTCGTCCAGGAGCACCTCGAGTTTTCGATCGTGACCGTCGACATAAACGGTGATTCCGGAGGCCACCCGGGAACCGTCGTAGGTGGCCAGCAGATGGTGCCACTGCCCCGGCACCAGGGGCTCTGCCGTCTGCACCCGCAGAGCGTCATCGAGACGGCGGACGGCCAGGGTGAGGTAAACCTTGCCTTCCCTGACCTCGAGGCTGTAACCACGGGATTCGTCCGTGTCCTCCATCTTCGACAGGACGGTTCCACCTTCCGACCCGGTCAAATAAACCCATGCGCCCAGCGAAAACTTGTCGAAATAGCCGAACCCGCCCACCTCGCCGGCCTCGATGAAGCGTGCACCGTCAAAGGCGCCGGCTTCTCCCAGTCGGCCCGGAACGAAGACGGCCTCACCCTCTGCGAATCGTGGCGTGGGAGCTTCGGAGTCTTCCGGCTCTACGGGATCTTCAGAGTTTTCCGACTCTTCGGAGAGCTCGGCGTCAAGCTTGCCGTCCAGGCGGTAGCGGGCGACCAGCCCCCGGGTGATCGTCCACTCCAGGCTCTGGTCCCCGGGGAGGGATGTCTCCCATTCCACCTGGGCCGACGCAATCTGCGAATTCAGATCGGAGAAGCGGTTGCGGGCCGCCTCCAGCCGGTGTTCCAGAGCCCGCAGCTCAATTTGCTGCTCCGCAGTGGGAGCCTTGATCATGGGAGGAGAGTTCCCGTGCTTGTTGGCGTCCCCCTTTTCGGGAACGTTGTTGAAAAAGGCGAAGAGCTGATAGAACTCCTTCTGGGTAATCGGGTCATATTTGTGGTCGTGGCAGCGGGCACAGCCCATGGTGAGGCCGAGCCACACGGTGGAGGTGGTATCCACCCGATCGACCACGTATTCAACCGCGTACTCCGCCGGGATAACCCCGCCTTCACCGTTGCCGCTGTGATTTCGGTTGAAACCGGTGGCAATCTTCTGATCCAGGGTGGCGCCGGGCAGCATGTCGCCCGCGATCTGCTCGATCGTAAACTGGTCGAAAGGCATGTTCTGGTTGAAGGCGCCAATGACCCAGTCGCGCCATCGCCACATGTAGCGCTCTCCGTCACTCTGGTAGCCGTTGGTGTCGGCGTACCGGGCCGCTTCCAGCCAGCGCCAGGCCATGCGCTCGCCGTACCGGGGTGAAGCCAGCAGACGATCCAGCAGCCGCTGGTAGGCATGCGGCGAGGAATCAGCCAGGAAAGCATCCACCTCTCGGGGCGTGGGGGGCAGACCCGTCAGATCCAGCGTAACGCGCCGGATTAGAGTCGTTCGATCCGCTTCCGGTGAAGGCTCCAGCCCCTCTTTCGCCAGCCGCTCCAGGATGAACATGTCAATGGCATTCCGGACCCGGTGGCTGGCCTGGATCCGGGGTAACTCGGGTCGTCGGGGGGGAGAAAAGGCCCAGTGCTGCCGCCATTCTGCTCCCTCTTCGATCCAGCTGCGCAGGAGGTGGACCTGATCCGCCGTCAACTCCTTCCCCGACCCGGGAGGAGGCATCCGCTGAGCGGGACTCTCTGCGCCCAGGCGCTGCATGAGCCGGCTGCCCTCCGGGTCCTCCGGTACGACGACCTGGTAGCCGCCCCGGTCAGCGAAGATTCCCTCGCGGGTATCCAACCGGAGGTTGGCGTAGCGCTGCCGTTCATCGGGGCCGTGGCAGGTGAAGCAGTTCTCGGAGAGGATGGGCCGGATGTCGCGGTCGAAGTCCACGGGTGGCGGATTCCCGCTCTCTCCCCTTCCGGGCTGCATTGACAAGACGACCGGGCACACCAGACAGAGGAGCAACCCCAGCCGTGCCGCTTTCCTGTGCATGGCTCCCCATTGTACTACCGACGACGCAGGGGGGCCAAAGACCAGGTCACCCCCGGCCGGCAGAGTCGTCGTGCAATGTCTTCCCAGTGCAAGTTGAGAGGCCGCTTTGGAGAATGAGATCCGGGCGAACGATCCGACGACCCCTCTTCTCCCTGGGCCCGCCGTTCGTGGGCTGTTTCAGCCGGATCCGGACTCGGCTTCGATAAATTCCGCGATCTCCTCGTAGAGGCTCAAGTCCTCGCCGTGCTCGCGGCCGTACTCGATGTTCCCCCGGGCCAGATCCAGCGGGCTGCGCTCGTAGTCATCGAGGGCGTTGCCGTCGGCTCCCCGCTTGACCAGAAGTTCGGCGATCTCCAGGTGGGCTCTGCTGAGCAGCTGTTCTCGTGCTCCAATCACCGCCAGATGAAGCGGGGTAGACTTCCAGCTGTTGTGACCGTTCGTGTCGGCGCCTGCGTCAAGGAGCAGCCGGGAAACTTCCAGATGGCCGCATTCCGCAGCACAGTGGAGGGGTTCGTACTCAAAGAGGCGCCGCCTGGAGGTGACGATCGAAGGATCTTCTTCCAGAAACTCCTGGACCCGCTCTTCCATTCCCAGAGAACAGGTGGTGAAAATGTCCGCGTCCGCTCCCGCCTCGACCAGCGCCGTGCCGATTTCCTGCCATCCGGCTTCACATACCGATTCGATCAGTGGGAAGCCGTCGCGTTCGGTTCGCGCCTGGGCGGGGTCGGCTGCCAGGATTCTCGTAACGTCGTCCGTCCAGCCCAGGTCGCAGGCCGTCAGGATGTCCACGTCGGCTCCCGCCTCCCGGAGCATCTCGCAGGGCTCCAGTTGTCGATGAGATGAAGCCCGCTGAATGGCCGTCTGGCCACGCTCGTCTTTGGCATCGACGTCGATTCCCGCGCCGGTGAGTACCCGGATAACCTCGATGGCCCCGTTGGTCCCTGCTTCGTGCAGAGCCGTGCGTCCTGCCGTATCTCGAGTCTCTATGAGGGCCGGGTTCTTCTTCAGAAGACCGGCCACCGTCTCGGGATCATAGCTGTAGGCTGCGCGAAAGAAGGCGATGGCTTGTGGATCGGGTGGATCGATGAGTTCGTCGATTGCGCCGGACTCTGCCAGCAGGCGACAGACCTCTGTGTGCTTCTTCTGTCCGGCGTAGTGGATGGGCTGCCCGCCCGTTTGTGTCACATCCGCCCCCGCGGCGATCAGCATCCGGCACATCTCAAGCTGATTGTTCCAGGCGGCGTAGACAATCGGCCGCCATTCCCACTCCTTGTTCTGGCCGTTCACATCGGCGCCGTGTTCCAGCAGCAATCCGGCGATTTCGAGATGGCCATGAGCCGCTGCGTAGTGCAAGGGCCGGTTCTTCTTCCCATCATCCTTACGGGCCAGTCCGGGGTCCTGCCCGAGCATCGTTCTGACGGCTTCCGGATCGCCGTCTGCAATCGCTGTGAAGATGTTATCTGCCATGCTGCCCCCTTTTCAGGCCGTTTTATCAACTGTTAGTCGTAGAGGCACCAGTAGCTCGGCGCCACGGTGTTTGCCTGTCACCCCGAATCCAGGGTCGGGGAACGTAACGTCGATCCGCTGGCCGAGCCTTGGTTCCAGCAGCGCGGCGATGGTCTCGCGGTCGTCGGTTGTGACGGCTTCTTTGAACTCGGCGATCCGCTCCGCGCTCATCCCTTAACCCTATCAGACGGATGTATCCCTGTACCCGGGATTCCCTCACAGAGGCACGGAGAAGAGCTTTCACATTGCGACCACTCTTCAGTTGACACATTCCCCGACCGGGTGCCAACATGAAGGTGCGCGCACGTAGGGCGCCACCCGTCCGCGGCAAGGGATTGTCCCACCTATTGGTCTAAGGTTTCGATCGGTCTCACGACTCTCTTTCAGCCTGGAAGAAGCGGACACAGGCGCTGTAGAAGGAGGTCGTTATGTCGAAGGCCACCCGGCCCATTCCTACCCGGCCCAATCTGGAACGCGACCGAAAAGAAGCCAAGGTACTGGTGCGCGACTTTCGGAGTGCAGACCTCCGCTGTCTGGAGCGGATCCGATCATCCCATCCATCCTTCCGTAAGTCCTCTCCTGAGGCCGTCCGCCGTAGCCGCTTTGCTCTGCGTGACGCCCAACTGGTGCTGGCGCGCGAGTACGGCTTCGAAAGCTGGGCTGCCTGGAAGGACTACGTCGAATCACCGGCGCGGCGGCTCGCGACAGCAACCACAGAGGGGTCTTCCACCGGATACACAAGGGTGTCAAGCAGGGCCTTGCCCATTGCCCGGGCCCTGATGGCGCAGGGGGCGGACATGCGGGCCCCCGACAGTCAGGGCGTGACCCCGGTCGATCACCTGGCAGAGGAGGGCCTGGAGGAAGTGGCCGCGCTGTTGAAAGAAGCTCAGCGCTCTAAGCACGAATAGGCAGGCAGCTTCGGAAATGGCATAGAATCCGCACTTTCGTTCTGAAGATAGACTCACTGAGGACGCAAACCGAGAGTCTGATGGCCGGTTACCTGGCTGCGACAGCGGGTCTGGTCCTCATGCACTACCCCTTCCTGGAGGTTTGGGGGTTCTACTTTGTGGGCCATTGCGTTGCCGCCGGCGCAATCCTGGGTCTGCGGCGGCTGCCCGGCCACCTTCCGGCGCCATTACAGTTCTTTCGAGACTGGTTCCCGGTTCTGATCATGCCGCTGTTTTTCAAGGAGGTCGAGACCTTCGCCGCTGCCTTTGGCAACTGGCGTCTGACCGGGTTGATCCGGACCTGGGAGGCCGCTCTTTTTAACGGCCATCCTGCCATTTATCTGAGTCACCAGTTGCCCTGGATTGCTCTTTCGGAATACCTCCATTTTTGCTATCTCTCCTTTGTTTTCCTGCTTCTGGCTGTGGGAGGATACTGGTACTTTTCGGGAAGGAGAGCCGCCTTCCACGAGCTCCTGTTGCTGTACTGGATCTCGTACTCCGGGAGCCTCCTGTTCTTCACGATCTTCCCGGTCGACAGTCCCTTTTATCTGAGTGAGCCACTGGGTGAACCTTTTGCCGGATATCCCTTCTACGAGCTTGTCCAGTTTGTGTCCGGGCAGGGTGGGGCCAGGGGTGGAGCTTTTCCCAGCGCCCATGTGTCGGGAGCGGTCATTATCTGGGGTGTGGCCTGGTATCGGCAAAGACGGCTGGCTGTCATGCTCACGCCCGTTGTGGGGGGTCTGATCGTGGCGACCGTCTACGGGCGTTTTCACTACGTGCTGGATTCTGTGGCAGGATTCGCGCTGGGAGCTTCGATTCTTACTGCCTGCCGGGTGATTGCTTTGTCTCGGGACTGACGCGTCTGTGGTGGTTCGAGGGTTTGAACCGCGCAGATCAGGGAAGCTGTGTCAATTGCATCCCGACCTGACCGGGGCCGGCGGTGGGTGTGACGAGAAACCGCCCTTTGCCAAGCTGGAACGTCACGGTGCGGCCCGCCATGACTCCCAGCGCGGCACCGAAAACGACATCGCTCAGGTAGTGGCGGTCCTCGTTGAGCCGCGAAGCCGCGACGAAGCCGGCCAGCACGTAGGCGGGAATCCCGGCGTGCCATCCGTAGTGTCGCTGAATCACGGTCGCCGTTGCGAAGCTGGTCGAGGCATGGCCCGAGGGGAAAGACCAGTTGGTGCCATCCGGCCGCTCCCTTCCCACTGCGGTCTTGATTCCAATCGTGAGAGACTGGGTGACGATCTGAGCCCTGATCAGATCACGTCCCAGATACACCATGTCCGACTGGGGCCAGAGTTTCCCAATGCCGTAGGTCGCGAACGCTCCACCCATCTGGACGATTGCACTGCCCAGCATCTCTCCGGGTTCGAACGTCTTATCCAGGGCCGTTCCTGTTCCTTCGTAGCGCTCCGAGTTGAAGGTGCTGCCCGCGATGCGATCGTCCAGGGAACTGGCTGCCCAGGCCGCCCCCAGGCCGATTCCGATCGTGTAGGCGTTCTCTTTGCGGGTGAAGACATTCTTGAAATCACGTGGGAGCAGCTTGAACGGGTTCTGTTCCTGCTCACCCTCCCAACAAGGTCTGTGGGTCCCGTCGGGATTCTGGACGGTGCAGGGTTGATCCTGCCCGGGCCCGGCAGTCAGTGAGGTACAGCTCAGAACGAGCAATAGCACCGGACCACCGAAAAGCCGTCTTGTCAACATACGCGCTCCCCCCAGGCCGCTTGCAGCGACATCCTCAGAATGCCACAAAAGCTTTGCAACGCCCGGGCTCGAGATTCATGATCCGTCGCACTGTCGGTCCTGGTCAAGGAGTTTCCTCACACCGCCGGCGGGTTTCGAGAATAGATGCAGACCGATTAGAAACCGTTCACACTGGCGGTTCTCGACCTCGCCGCTACACTTTCAGCCCGGCACTCGCCTTCCCCGCGCTCCCATCCGCACCATCCCCGGGGACGAAGCGGTTATTAGGAAATACCGGGATCAGAGTGAAAGGTTCGAACTCATCTGTGTAGAAATGGGGGTTGCAAATCGTGAGGAAACCCGTCTGAAGTGTGAAACGGTCCTTGTCCTGCCCGGCTATACCGAAGAGCGTTCTGCCTTCCACGGAAACCGACCACCGGCAATCACAGCCACTCACCTTGATCTGGATCCAGCACCAGGGTAAGAAAAGCTCGCATGGGGGATACGCTACCAGAATCTTCACCGCAAGCTACCGGGTCAGTTGCAACACACACTTCTTGCTTTTGGCCGGAGAACGTCTTTAAGATTCTGTTCGGGGATGAGATCCGCCGCGAGCTGACCTCAACCCGACGCCTGAATTCTCGATCTGGAAAAAGCGATGCTCTCGAAGCGCTCCGCCCGCCCGGCTCTGATTGCCATGGTGGGCATGGCCCTGACGGTTTCTCTTCTGTTTGCAGAAGAGCCTGATTCACCCTTCAGCGCCACCAGAGAAGTCAACGTCTACCACTATCGGTTGAAGGGAAAGGTGCGCCTGCTTTTCTTCTGGGTGGGCAAGGACAATGTGGGGGGTGGCCAGATCTCAGTGGGCAGCACGAAAAGAGAAAACGGTGGGATCTCGCGCTTTGTGGAAGTCTTTTTCGGCTCCAATCCGGAGCGGGTTCCGGGCGGAATCAACCGCTGGGGATACGGCAGCGAGAGCTCCGAGTGGGGGACCGAAGAAGCCGGGGGCACCGCGCCGCTGGAAGAGACGCTTTTTGAGGGATTCATGAAGCACTCGCCGGAGCAGGGTCTTTCGGAGGCCATGAAGAATGAAGCCGCAGCCCGCAGCGGAGAGCTGTACTGGTACGAGGGTATCCGCAGCCACGTGCTCCCTGACCAGGCGGTGGCAGAGATCCGGCAGTTTTCCACCAGCGAAGACTTTGACTATCGCAAATCCCGTTCCATTCGCTGCGGATATGAGAAGAGGATGGGTTCAGCTCCCGACAAGAAAAGAGAGCTGATCAACACGAACGACACCTATCGCCAGCCCTATGGTTTTCTGACGGCGGTCCATTCGGTGATCCAGGGCGCCCTGTCCGAGTTTTCGAAGAGCGGGAGACTGAAAAAGAACATCCGGCCTCTCATTTACATCTACAACGCCCAGACTTATGAGCTGGTGGTGCGTGGCAAAAAGCTAGTCAAGCAGTTGGAAGTGCCCGGGCCCGGGGACGAGCCCCCGGATGTCTACGATTTAGTGGCCAGAATTGATTTCCGACTGCGCAAGATGTCGGTTCGCGGCAACCATGACTTTACGTTGTGGTTTCCAGTCGAAGGCGGACTCAGAGGCGTGCCCGTGCGTATACTGGACCGGCCCCGCTGGTGGTTGGGTATCGAGATGAATCTCGAGCCCTCGAAGGAATCTGAGGCTCTCGAGACGGTCGAATGTGAAGACCTCGTGCCCGTCGAAGGGGTCAGGCAGTGAGCCTCAGCGGTCTGTCGTTCCCGCCTCCTGGAACTGCCGGCCCGGGAGGGTGACCCACACAGGCCGGTGGTCGGAAGCCTTCACGGAACCCTCGACGTCGGCCTCCAGGTGTTCGAGGTTGCGCAACCAGATCCAGTCCAGTTTGAGTCTGAGGACCAGTCTGGCCCGAAAGGTCGATTTGTCGCCCTTCAAAGGGCATGTGAAACCGTCCCCTTGCATGACCTGGAACATGATCTTGCGGTCGCCGGCCAGAAAGGTGTTGAAATCCCCCAGGATGACGGTTGGTAAATGCGAGTATTGTTTGGCGTGCTCGAGAAGTGCCGACACCTGGCCGCGCCGTTTTTCGCCGGAGATCCAGGGGTCCAGATGCAGAGTGTACACACGTAACTCCGATCCTCCCAGTTGCAGGGTGGCGCCCAGAGCGATCCGTTGTCGGCTGCCGGGTTGTAAGAGCAGGCGCACGGGCTGGCTGATCGGGTAGGGGCTGAGGATGGACAGGCCTCTTTCAGCGGCTCCGTTTTCGCCCTGTTTCTCGGCGGCATAGACAAAATTCAATGCCAGTTTCCGGGCCAGATCCCTGGCTGCATCTCGCCCTCCCGACGCGCGCCCGTTTCGACTCACCTCCTGTAGAGCGAAAACAGCGGCGGCGCGAATCCTCTCGTTCCGGGCAAGAACCTGAAGAATCGGCTCAAAGCGCTTTGGGGCTGGGCCGTGGATGTTGTAGCTGACGACCCGAACCGAGGGCGGAACAGGCGGGGTTTCTCCGGCAAAAGCTCCACTCACCAGAAGAGGGTCTTCGGAAAGCCCGCTGACGAAGGGGACGACAAGCAGAGAGAGGAGCAGCCCACGCGGTGTGGTACGGCCAGACATCGACTAGTCGTCCCGCGCAGGACCCGTTTCGTAGGACGCGCGGTGACGTCCGAAGATGTCGATCACCCGTCCCGGAAAAGGAAGAAACACACGCTCGGGATTGGAGCCCGGTTGGGGGATCACTCGGTTCTGTTCGTCCAGGATCCCCAGCGCGTGGGACAACGTCGGCACCACATCCAGTGTGGTTCCGACGCGGGAAACCGTTTTTCCCCGGCCGATCCGCGTGTCGTCTCCGCCCCACACCAGGAAGGCGGTTCTGGCGACGATCGGCCTTAATCCCGAGTGACTTCCACCCGAAGTCCGGGTGCTGGAGTTGAAATTCCACAGTTCCTCGGACCAGACCAGAAAATCGGGTTGCTGATTCGCGTATTTTCGCTTCAGGCCCCGCAGGTAACGGGCTTTCAGATCGGGCGAACTGAAATGTGTCAGGAAGCTCTGAAAATCGGGTGAGTCGATAAAAGCTTCGGTGGGGTTGTTGACAATGTCCAGAAGTATGCAGACGGCGGTACTGTACTCCGTGCGAAAGGTTGCCTCGAGCCAGTCCCGGCGGGAATGAAAGCGGCGGACCCAGTCGAAGCGGGAAGCCTGATCCGGAACCCTGACGCCGCTCTGCCCCAGCAGCCCCAGCGGGTCGGGGCCGGTGCCGGGAGTGAAACGGATAGTGTGGTCCTCAGCCTGCTCCAGGCCGGCTATCGGAAGATACCGGATTTGGCGATCATCGTCTTCGACAATGAGGGCCTCACCTCCTTTGTCGAAGCGGTTTCTGGCGGTTGACTTGACCCAGACCACGTTGCGAAGACCGCGCTCCCCCGCGTCATCCCCGGCAATGGCCCGCAGTGCCCGGGCGGCCTGCCGGGCGGGAAGACGCGTCACGATCAGATCGTGGGGATTGAAATCGCCGTTCGCGGGTGCATTGGGAGCCCTGTAATCGGACATGATCTGGTAATAGTTCAGAGGCAGGCGGCGGCCCTTGGGGTCGACCGTCGTCGTCACCCAGTTCAGGTCCCGGTCCAGGCCCAGCGTGTAACGAGAGAGTTGATGCACCTGGTTCGGAACTCCCAGAAAGGCCTTGGGGATCAGGCTGGAGATCCGGAAGTCGGAGCGCACCATCGCATCGAAAAGCAGACCGTTCCGTTCTTCCTCGGGGGTGAACCGTAAGCCCAGCAGCAGTTCCAGAGCGGCAATTTGAGGGGCATCGCGATCGGCTTCCTCCTGCAGGCGCCAGGCTGCATTCAGAGCGTCTTTGTCCGTTCTGGAAAGGAGATTGACGGCCAGGTCCCGGGTTCCTTCACGATAGTCCCTGTAAAGAGCCAGATCGGGCTCCAGCCACTTCCTGGTCTGTCCCAGGGTCTCACGGAACAGAGATCCCAGGCGCAGCCAGCGCTCCGAGTCCGGCTCAGATCGCTTGATTTCCAGCAGGATGAGGTGCAGGCGGTTCAGGTCGTCGTTGCGCAGGTTGACGGCAGATCGACCGTTGCCGAAATTGTCGATGAAACACGTAACGAACCCCTCTTCCCCGCCGGCATCGTCCCCGTAGGGAGAGTGCCGGCTCTCATAGACTCGAGGGGAATCGACGGCCGCTATCGGTGTCGTCACCGAATTCCAGGCGTTTTCCACGAGCAGGGTTTTCACCGTGTGCCCTCCGAAGAGCGGGGTGCGGAACATCTCCGTGATCGGGAAGGAGAAGGCGGTTTTTCCAGGCTGGATCTCGGACCCGTGGTCGGACACGATGGCCACCACGGTCTGGTTTCTGCGCGCGCTTTGCTCGACCGCCTCGAAGATACCGCCCACCAGGCCGTCCAGCTTGACCGTCCAGTGGATGAGATTCTGAGGATGAGGATCCACGTGTTGCTGATGATCGATGAGCGTGAAGCAAGGGCTCAGGTAATCGTACTTCTCCCTGCCCAGCAGATCTTTCTCGAGGATTTTTCGGGCGGTCATAAGACCCGAGATGTCCTGGGCAAACTCTGTGTAGTCGCGGCCTGTGACCAGGCGCGACAAGTGTGACTGGATGATTCTGAATACGCCGCGCTTATCATTGTGCGCAAAGTGTCTGACCGACTCCAGAATCGTTTGTCGATTGGCGCTGCGGCGATAGATCTGAAGGCCCGACCACACCCTGTCCGGATCGAAAGCATCGGGCATCAGGCTCAAGCCGATCTGGTCCAGGTTCCAAAGGGGGGTGCTCCTGCTTTCTCCGTGCCGGACAGCGTCGAGCACCTCCCTCAGCCCGTCCAGGTGGTAGCGCAGGTAACCGGTATCGCGACTGAAGGTGGCATGCCCCTTGACCACGCTGTGTTGCCCCGTCTCGATGACGCCCCAGGAAACCGGGGATAGCGTCAGAGTCTCCGAAAAGAAGTTCTCCACGTAAACGCCGTCCTCGAAAAAATAGTGGCGCAGGTTGGGCAAAACGATAGACTTTCCTGTCTGCTCCTGGTAAAAGCGCAGAGTCTGCCGAAGATCTTCCCGGTAAGGCAACCGCCGCCAGTAGTCCTCTCGTTCCGGAAAACTCAAAGCGGCCAGCAGGTCGGGGGGCAGTCCGTCTGCCTTGATGAGAACGAGACGGGGATTTCCCGATTCCGCCGGAAGGGTGACTCCCATGGCCAGGCCCAGAGCCACCAGGAAGCCCGCCGCCACGCGCAGCTTCATGGTTGAACTCCCTGCGGTCCGGAGACGGACCTGTCCTCAGCGGCTTCAGCATAGGCCCGGGACGGGCGTGGCCCCAGCAGTCGGGCCAGCTCCCGGCGGGCCAGGTCGGTTGTCTGGAGGCATGCCAGGCGGTGTTCTTCCATCCAGGAGACACTCTCGTCATTCCGGTCCGAAGCCAGGTGTAAGCGCGCCTGATCCAGGTAATCGGCGATCTGTTCCTCTACTTCGCGGAACCCGATCCGGGCCTCTGGATAGAACTCCATGACCAGGGGGGCCCTTGCGAAAAACTCCAGGGAGTTGTTCAGGTGCCAGGGCGGGACTCGCATCAGGTCACCGTCATTGTCGGCGAATTGCTTCAGAACCAGGAAGTGTCGATCGGTCTGTCGCTGAAACCGCTCAACCTGGTGCTGACGATGCTCCGCGAGCCTTTCCTGTTCCTCCTTTTTCTTACTTGCTTCCAGGACCTCCAGATCCGAGGTCAGCTGCCGCCCGCCCAGACCTGCGGCCTCATAGAACCGCACCAGCGCTTTGTCAATATCCTGAATCCATCCGCTCGCATAAGGGAGCACCGGGGTCCGGGCTTCCAGTTCCAGGCGAAAGCCCATCAGGAAATCGACCAGCTCCGGGTCGGGGTCCCGAGCCTGCAGGGAAAGGTCGCCCAATGCGGCCGTGATTTGCTGCGGCGGAACGCTGGGCAGGTGTTCGTCGCGCAAGAAGATCCTCAGGGTTTTCAGGTCCTGGCGCCTTTTCAGGTAGCGACGATAGCTCGCCAGGGACTCCTCGCCGAGCCGTCCCTCGGTCCCGATGGCGTCGCCAATCTGCCGTGTTCGAAGGCGGCGGCCCAGTCGTAGCAGCGGCTCCGGTCGGGCCAGCTGCAGATACTGGATCTGGGCTCGAACAGCCTGGACCCGGGTCGGCTGGGTGAGGGGATTGATGAGCAGGCGGTCCATGGAATCAGCCAGGTCGTCGGCGGCCTCTTCTTCGAAATAGAGATGACTCATCAGGGATAGGCGCAGTTCCTCGAGTCCCAGTGAGTGCTTGGAGTCGCTGAAATAGGTCAGTTGTTTGCGGTTAGCCAGAAAGCTGCCCGTTTTGTTGGCTGCCCACACGATCAGGCCCGCGCCGGTATAAACAGCCAGGGCCTGGTCTCCCAGCTGGTGCCAGTAAGTGGCCGCTTCCCGGGTACGCGGGTTGTTTGCATCAAAGAAGTCCACCGCGATGATCGGCTTGAGAGCCATATTGCTCTGATAAACATAGACGGCCAGCGGAACCCGGCGGCCGGACGATGCCGCCTCCTGGACCTGCCGGTCTTCGAAGGGGTTGTAGGTGAGGTCAAAGGGGTTGAAACCGGGCCAGAGCACCTGCGACGGTTGCGGGGCCAGCGCCGGATCGTAATAAAGGATTCCGCCCAGAGCTACGGGAACCCCTCCAGCCGTGTAGCGGTGGAACTCCTCATAGGCCAGATGATGAAGATTGGCAAGGCTTGCCAGATAACAGGAAGTCCCCCACAGGCCTTCACGCATCCGGCTCTCAAAACCATGCACAAAGTCCGCCGCCTCTTCCTCGGTGACCCAGCGGCCAAAGAAGTGACGGGAGGCCAGGAGTCTGAACTTCAAATCTGCGATTGCCTCAGCCGAAAGCAAGTCTGAACCGGGTGTCGTGTAGGCCAGATCTGTGTACCACGTCAGGCCCAGATAGGCTTGCTCAAACTGTCGCTCTCTGCGATCGGTGTGGCGCAGGAGATAATTACGGTACAGCAGGTTCGCCGAGTACGTGATGGGTCCGACCTTCGACCAGAAACCCACGATCGTCCCCAGACCCCGCTTGAACCCGTTCAAAATCAGGTGTTCGTTGTCTCGATGCTTCTTTTTCGTGGCCTTGAGAAAAGGGTCGGGAAAGCTGCTCCCGGCTCGAGACGGGTCTTCCTGCAGTCGGCGGCGGCGCTTTTCCAGTTTCTCGAGCTGGCCCTTGTGACTCTGTTTGTTGGTCACGAGACCCGGGAACACCGAGGCTAAATGACTTGGAAGACCAGGCGTTTTGTGCCCCAGATTCCAGAACGCCAGCCACTGACCCTGGGGAGCCTCACCGAAAGAATAGTCGACCAGGACACTCACCAGCGGATGAAACTCCAGGCCTTCCTCACTCTCGTGTTCGGAGCCGATCGTGGTGAGCACCAATCGCTCTCCTGGAAACACGGGTTCCGGTGGCACCAGCTCCATATTCCTGGTGGTGAGGTGGGCTAGCGGGACTTCGTAAAGCCCCAGCAGATGTGACTCGGATGCTCCTTTGCCGTGGGCGGCAACCATACAGCCGGCCAGCATGATCACTGCACTCAAAAGCCCGGGCAGAAGGCGTTGACGGCTCATGCTCCCCAATCTCTGAAGCTGTCTCCGAGCACTCACGATCTCTCCAGGTTGCCGATTATCGGCCAGGGTGGCCCTTGCGTCCAACGGGTCCGGAACGAGGGTCCAAAGATAGAGTATAGCCAAGCCAATGACAGTCGAAAAGCCGCCCCCAAGACGGCAAGCTCACTAGTGCAGCTCGCCATAAGTTCTGAACGAGGGTCAGAATTTGTGGCGGGCTGCACTAGTACGAGCCTCCGCCGGCCCCGGCGGCCCGTGGGCTGCCGGACCTCCGACCCCTCGAAACTACAATCCGCTGGGCGCCGGACTGCTCCTCGTTCCAGGCAACGAAGACCCGCCCTTCGCTGGCGGTTGCCATCCAGGGGTAGCTGATCGATTCTCGGCGCCCCGGAATCCGTACCGGCTCGGACACTGTGCCCTGGTCGTCAATCTCAGCCAGATAAGCCGAGATCGGCGACCAGCCGTCGTCGAGAACCGGATCACGACCCTGGAACAGCAATAGAGTTCGACCTTCCACGCTCCTGGTAAGCACCGGGTGGTTGGCGTCCAGGATCTCTCCGGAAACCGTCCGGGCCGGGTTGAACGATTCGCCCCCGTCTTCAGACCAGGCCAGGCGCACGCCGGGACCAACCGCTGCACCCGCCGTGTACCAGGCCGCATAAAGACGGTTGCCGGTTCGAAGCAGGCTAGCTCCTGAGTGAGGGCAGCCCCTGATCTGCCAGTTGTCTTCACCGACTCGAATGGGCGGACCAAAGTGGGTCCCTTCGTCTTCAGAGATGGCGACTGCGATATCTCGTATGGAGTCCTTCAAAACGTGGCGCCAGGAGACGATGACCCGGTCTTTGTCGCCGAACGCGAGGGTGGGTCTGCAGCATGGACAGGCTCCCGGAGTCACACGGATATTGGCACCGAAGCTGTTTCCTCGATCCGTCGACCGGGCCAGGTAAACCGATGCCTGGCCTTTTTGCCGGTCGGCCGGATGACGACCGTCCAGCCACACCGCATAGACCTCACCTGCGGGGGAGACCGAGATGGACGAGAAGGCATTTGTGGATGGCCGCGTTTTGTCGGTCACGCGTACCGGTGGCTCAAAGCTGCGACCGAAATTCAGCGAGCGGGCGAACATCAGCTCTGTGTGTCCACCCTGGCCCGGCTGCTCCCAGAGGGCATAGATGTCGGTCCGTCCAAAGGCAAGCGTGGGACTATTCTCTCCGTGGGAACTGACGACCGATGAGGGAGAACTCACAGCAACGGGTCGAGCAAAGGAATCCCCTCCGTTGCGGGATACAAACAGACCGAGTGCCGGAGGGCCCTCCTCGGATTCTCGATAGACTCCCAACAGGTAGAGTGCCCCCGAGGCCCGCGCCGCCGGCTCCCTGGGGCGTGCCGGGTACCGATCTGCTTCCGCATCTCTGGCGGACCTGTTAGAGTTGGGCTTCGCCCTCGCTATTGAACGTGAAAACTGTTCCTCACACGCTGCTGAGCCCCGGCTGCCGGGGAAGCGGGCGGGGCGACGACCGGGAGAGAATGATGGCGAAGAGATCAAAGCAGACGATGCAGAAAAGGCAGAAGGAAAGGGCCCGCATGGAAAAGAAGAAAAGAAAAGAGGCCCGGCGGCTGGTAGCCAAAGAACGCAGGGCCAGTGCCCCTCCGCCCCCGCAGGGCGTCGAAGACCCGGACATCGCTCACATCAAGCCCGGACCCCAGCCTCTCCCTCCGGAATTCACTTCTTCGCTGACGCCGGATGAGGAACCTGAGGAAGAGGGCGAGGAAGAAGAAGGATCCTGATCGAAAAGAAGCCGCCGCCAGGTTTCTGACGGCGCGATCCCTCCACCCGGCCTGGTCATTTCCCGCTCCCACTCCCTTTGACTCCGCATCGGAACCGGGGTAAAGTCTTTTTGAAAATGAATTTCATTTTCAATTGACAGCATTTAAAAAAATTGGCTCACCAGGGAATGTTTCAAATACTGAGGTTCAGACTCTGTCTGCTTTTTTTCCCTGTCCTGCTCTGGGGTTGGGAGAGAGGGCTCGAAGCGAGTGAGTCACCGCCCTCTCAGGGTCGGATCTCCGGCGTGGTTCTCGACCGCGCCGGAGAATTCCTGAGCGACGTGTTCGTTACTCTCGAGAACCCCGGTTCACCCCGCCGGCTGACGACGCAGACGGATCTGGAAGGCCGCTTTGATCTGGACATCGGAAAGGTCGTCCGATTCGTGATGGCCTTCGAAAGGGAGGGCTTCCGGAGTACGAAGCGAGACTTCCGCATGGATCAATCCGGCCACCTCGAGATTGAGATCATCATGCTGTCCCTCTCCGAGGCTGTCGTTCAAGAGAGGATTATGGTGATCGGTGAGGCGTCGGCTGCGGCCCGGCTGCCCGGCTCCGCCCACTATCTGGATCGACAGGAAGGGTCCCCTCAGGTCTTCGACGACGTGCACAAACTGCTGCGTGAGGTTCCGGGAGTGAACCTTCGGGAAGAAGAGGGATTCGGGTTGAGGCCCAACATCGGGATGCGCGGTACCGGCTCCGAACGGAGTTCCAAGATTACGATGATGGAAGATGGTGTCTTGATTGCTCCGGCGCCCTATTCCGCTCCTGCCGCCTATTACTTTCCGGTCATGGGCCGGATGAAGGCGGTCGAAATTCGCAAGGGCTCAAGCCAGATCAAGTATGGGCCGCGTAGTACCGGTGGAGCCCTCAACCTGGTGTCTAAAGACATTCCCCGGGGGTTCGAGGTGGATGGGGACCTCGCGGTCAGCAAAAACACCACGGGCAGGGCTCGTCTTGCGATTGGCAGTTCGACTCCCCGCTTTGGGTGGCTGCTGGAGACGTATCAGCTCTCCACCGATGGATTCAAGCAACTCGACGGCGGAGGCGACACGGGCGCCAGAATCGGGGACTACCTGGGCAAGATGCGTTTCAACAGCAGCACCTCAGCTTCCGTTTATCAGCAGCTGGAGCTCAAGGTTGGAATGACGTCCCAGGAATCGAACGAAACCTACCTGGGTCTGACCGATGAAGATTTCGGCCGCAATCCGTTGAGGCGCTACAGCGCGTCCCGGTTGGATCGCTTCGATTCGAAGCACGAGCAGGTGCAGATCACTTACCTGGTGGCTCCTTTCCGCCGGGTGGACATCACGACGACGGCCTATCGGAATCAGTTCCACCGGAACTGGTACAAGCTCCAGAGTGTCGAGGGAACGGGGATCTCCGAGGTTCTGGAAGATCCGGGGGATTTCGTGAACGAGCTCGCCATCCTGAAAGGGGCCGAAAGCCAGGCAGATGCACTGGCGGTGCGGGCCAACAACCGGCGCTACTACTCCCAGGGGATTCAGTCTGTCATCGGTGTCCAACTGGACTCAGCCGTTTCAAAGCACCTTCTCGAGGTGGGGATTCGATATCATCAGGACCAGGAAGATCGTTTCCAGCATGAAGATGGTTTCCGGATGACCAGGGGGAGGATGGTTCGGACCCGTGCCGGTGCTCCAGGAAGCCAGTCAAACCGCCTCGGTGATGCCACGGCTCTGGCTGTTTTTGCTCAAGACACCCTTCAAAGGGGCAGACTGAGCGTGATGCCGGGTATTCGCTTTGAAAAAATCAGGCTGGTTCGGACCGATTTTTCCGGGACTGACCCGGATCGGACCAGACCCACCGGAATTCGTGAGAATGAGGTTTCGGCCCTGATCCCCGGGCTCGGTTTTCGTTTTGACTGGCGCACCGATCTGAGCCTCTTCGGCGGCCTGCACAAAGGGTTCTCTCCTCCCAGTCCCGGTTCATCCGAAGCGACCGAGTTTGAAAGCAGCTTGAACTACGAGGCGGGTCTGGGGTGGACGGGGAGAGGCCTGGAGCTTCAGGGTCTCGGCTTTTTCAACGACTATGCCAACCTGTTGGGAACCGACACGCTGTCCTCCGGCGGCAGCGGCGAAGGAGGGCTTTTCAACGGTGGCAGGGCCCGGGTCTGGGGAGCGGAACTCTCCGGGTCGACCGACCTGGCCGGGTCCCGGCTGGGAGGCATCCGGCTCCCTCTACGCTTTGCCTACACTTTGACTGAGGGCCGGTTCCTGGAAAATTTCGACAGTGACTTCGAGCCCTGGGGCAGCGTCAGTGCCGGCGATCACATGCCCTACCTTGCCCGCCATCAGCTTTTTGTTGGTTTGTCTCTGCAGGCGCCAAGGTGGCGTCTCCACCTGGATTCCAGCCTGGTCGGCCGCATGCGGACCGTAGCGGGCCAGGGACCCGTACCGACCTCCGAGAGCACGGACGCTCCTCTCCTTTTCGGTTTATCGGGGGAGTACGACCTGATGAGTGAGAAACGAGCGGTAACGCTCTTTGTCACGGTTCAGAACCTGACGAATCAGGCCTACATCGCTGCCAGAAGGCCTGCAGGTGCGCGGCCGGGGTTGCCACGGATGCTGATGGGAGGAATCAAGTTCCATTTGGGCAGGTGACGGCCGCGCTACTCGAGGATTACCCAGAGGACGCGGTGGTCTGAGAAGTTCAGGGGGACCAGTCCCCGAGCGCGAGAGCGGACCCCTCTCAGGTAAATCCAGTCGAGTTTGAGCGGGGGGAAGCCAAAGGTCGCTCCCGTGCTTTCAAACGGGGTAGTGAACCCGGCTTTCTTCATAGCTTTCTTCACAGCGCCCTTGTGCCACTGCAGGAAGGGGATAGGCACGATGCTTTGGATCCAGAGCAGGTTGGCCGTATTGAAGTCACCCGCGATCAGGCTGGGGCCGTCCGCCCGTTCGGCGGCTTCCATAATGGGGCGGACCTGACGAACCCGCCGGGACGCGTTGATCCGGGTGTCCAGGTGGACGTTGAAAAGATTCAGCGGTCCGAGACCTGTGCGGGCGACGGCAGAGAGAGCAATTCGGCACCGGCTGTTGTGCCGGAGGTTGTTGTAGGGGAGACGTTGGGCCTGTTCACCACTGAGGGCAAAGCGACTCAGGATAGCCAGCCCCAGGTTCTGGTTGGAAGCGAACACGTAGTGATAATCCATGGCCGCGGAGGCCGCTTCCACCAGTTTCCGGCCAGCCTCTTTGACCTCCTGGAGCAGGAAAATGTCAACGTCAACGAACTCCGTACGGGTTTTCAGCTCTGCATGAACGACTTCCCAGTCAATCATGCCGTGCATGTTCAAGCTCATGACCCGCAGGGGTCCGGCCTCGGGAGTGACCGCGGAATCGTGGGACCCGCCACGGAAAAGCTGAGGCGGCTTGCACCTCGTCAGGGTGGATTCGGCGCCCAGGGAAACACCCGGCCAGCCGGAGAAATAGAGCAGGATCACCGTGATCAGAAACGCAGGCTGTCGGGGCGGAGAAGAGGAGTGGGAGAAACGCATATGCTGATCGGGGTGTCTGACGTGCTTCGAACTGCGACTGCCTGGCCGCGAACGAATGTAGCATCCTTCCAAACCCTCAGGAAAGAATGGAGAGCATTTTGTTCGAGAATCAGGCCGCTTTTGCCTGTGAAATGAGTGCAGGAACGTCTCGGCGGGGCCGAGTTGGCTAGAATAATCACATGGAAGTGAAGAAGGTCTCGAAAGCGGTTCGATTCAGTTCGCAGAAAATGCAAAAAATCAATCTCTTTGAGAGCTCTCGGATGTTCTGTGACGTCTACTGTCTGGAACCGGGTCAGAGGCAGAAGATTCACAGCCACGACGGGAATGACAAGATCTACTATGTGTTGGAGGGAACAGGCCGCTTCACCGTCGGAGCACAAACACGCCTGCTGGAGCCGGGGGAGATCACCTGTGCTTTGTCATGCCAGCCCCACGGCGTGGAGAACACCGGCAAACATCGCCTGACGTGCCTGGTCTTCATGGCTCCCCACCCCGCCGGCTAAAGAGACTCGACAATTCTCTCTTCAGGAATCTTTCTATAATGTTTACCGAATCGGCTCCGCATCGAGCGAGAACATGACCAGGCCCACAGCACCCATCGAGAAGTTATCCGCAGACAAGAAGGAGTGGGCCGAGTCCATGGATTTTATCTACCAGGAGTTTGGGGAACGGGGGGTGGAGGAGATACTGAGTACCTTGAGAAGGGTCCCACTCTCCACCGCCTGAAGGCGGTGGATTCGACATGCGACTGAAGTCGCCTAAAGACCTCGCTTCGCTCGCAGGCTGACTACTCAGTGACCCGAAAATCGTCGTCTCGGGTCTCGACATCTTGGGTTTCTATATACTCTGCAACCATCGTATCGCTCACATTCCCAGTCGTCGCCACGAAGTACCCTCGTGCCCAAAGATGTCGTCCCCAAAACTCCTTGCGCAACTTGCGGTGATCTTGCAGTAGATGATGCGACGTTTTCCCTTTGATCGCCTGCATCACTCGGCTCGGCGCCAATCTCGGCGGCACATCCAACAACAAATGCACATGATCGGGTCGCACATGCCCCTTCACGATCTCGATATCCAACGATCGGCAAATCTCTCGCGTCAGATCCCGCACCTCTTTCCCGATCTCTCCTCGCAGAGCCGGCTTGCGGTACTTGGTGATGAACACAAAGTGATATCTCAGCCGATACACTGCATGCGAACTTTTCCGATACTCAGACACCTCCGCAGTGTACCCCCAAGCCTCCTGAAGGCTTCGCCTAAAGGCGAGGGGGTTCACCCATCCCAGAGTGGGACCCTAGCCCGGATTATGCAAGAGATCTAAATTCAAGTGAGATGTGGGCCCAGACAAAAGGCCGTAGCTCTCTGATATAAAAGGGTTTAGAGAAACAAAGACCCTAAACAGGAGCTACGGCAATGTCAAAAACAGTCTGCCAGAATACCCTGCCATTTCATAGCCACAGAAACATCACGGCTCGTTTTGATGGGGGGAGCCTCACTTCCGACGCAGGATGGTTGTTGTTTGGATCGCTGGATCGTCAACATCGATTGTGCGAGGGCTTCAGTTCCTGTATTTCGGAAAGTCGAGACCAACGCTACATTCGTCATGACCTGTTGAAGTTGATCCGACAACGAGTCTTGCAGATCGTGGCCGGCTACGAAGACTGTAACGACGCCGATACGCTGCGCTCGGATCCGATGCTCAAGACAGTCTGTGATCAGTTGCCAGAGAGCGATCCCGATTTGGCCACCCAGCCGACTTTCTCCCGCCTGGAGAACTCCGTCACCAAGAAGGATCTGATGCGTCTGAGCCGGTGGCTGCTAGGCCGTTATGTGCGCTCCCTGAAGAAGAGACGTCCCAGCAAGATCATCCTGGATCTGGACAGTACCGACGACCACACTCACGGCCAACAGGAGTTCTCCTTCTACCACGGGTATTACCGAAACCACATTTTGCATCCTTTGCTGATCTTCGATGCCGACACGGGAGACCTGGTCTGTGCCGTGTTGAGACCTGGCAACAAGGGGGCTGCCTCTCACATCGTGCCCATTCTGAAGCGAGTCGTGGAGGCCATCCGACAAGCAGTGGGGACGGATGTCGAGATTGAGATTCGGGCCGACAGCGGCTTTGCCACGCCTCGGCTCTACGAGTTCTGTGAATGTGAAGAGAATAAACTCCAATATGTCATCGGGTTAAGCCGAAACCCTCGCCTGCAGCGAGTGGTCGAGCCCCTGCTGGATTCGACTCGGGAAAGGTTCCTTGAGCTGGAGGAAAAACAGCGTCAGTTTGACGAGTTTCTTTATTGAGCCCACAGCTGGGATCGATCCCGTCGCGTCATTGTCAAAGTGGAGGTCGATCAGCGTGGGATCAATCGTCGCTTTGTAGTTACCAACCGGGACGATCTCTGCTCCCAATCACTTTATGACCACTACACAAACCGAGGGCAGACCGAGAACTTCATCAAGGCCTTCACAAATCATCTGAGCATGGACCGACTCAGCTGTCATCGATTCCTGGCCAATCAGTTTCGACTCCTCCTGCATGCACTGGCTTACCAGATGTTCGTTCGCCTGCGCGACTATCTTCACGGAACCCCCTGGCACAAGCTCGAAATCGAAACCTTACGTCGTCGGATCCTCAAGATTGGGGCCCGGATCCGACAAACCACTCGACGCATCTGGGTCCATCTTTCCTCAGCCTTTCCCGAACAACCCCTCTTCCACCTCGTCTTGAGTCGCCTCAACTCCAGTTAGCTTTTCCCAGCTCCCCCGAAAAACCGCTTCCGACACTCATCCAGGCCCAGATCTGTCTGAAATTCACTCCCCAAACCACTCAGACGCCTCGCCAACCCATATTCTTCGCAAATCCGCCTGTCACACCTGCCCGCTTCCGAGTTGGGCCACTTCTCGAGTCGTTTTTCAACACCGAACTACGGTTCTTGCATAATCCGGGCTATTGAATGGGGATTCGAAGACGGCAACGTGGTGGGCAACAAAGCCAGACTGAGAATCAATGTCAGCGATCAGGAGAACGGCCTGGCGGCCTGGACCGTGGTCCTGGCTCAGCACGACTCGGAAGCCCGGCTCCTGCACGAAACCTTCCCCGCCGTCCAGGCACCCATCCAGAGGGAAGCTTACGTCGATCTTGCGGCTCTGGAAGGGATCCGGCTTGTGGACGGAGAGTTTCGAGTTTTGGTTGAAGCCAGCGATCAGCCCAGCCTCCGATTCTTCGATCGCACGACCCGTTCCCAAAGAGTGCTGACGCTGGACTCGCAGCCACCACCCCTCGAGTTGCTGTCCTCCAATCACTACATCCGGAAGGGCGGTGCTCAGGTCGTTCTCTATTCGACCGTTGACGAGAAGGCGCACGCCAGCGGCGTCCGAGTTGGTGAGCGCGTTTTCCGGGGTTTTCTTCAGAGCTCCGGGCCCAACCGCTATGCGGCCCTGATTGGACTCGATTACAACCACGCTGCCGAAACTCCGATTCGAGCCTGGGCTGAGGATCTGGCCGGGAATCGATCCGAGTTAAATATACCCCATACGATTCTTACATCTTCTTTCCGCAGGCGCACCCTGACAGTCTCGGATAGGTTCATCAGCAAGGTCTCCAGCGAGATTCTGGCCCGGAGCAGCCAGGTTTCTCCCGCGGCAACTCCGGCTGAGACCTTCGTCCGAATCAACAACCGGTTGAGAAAGATCAACCACGAACAGATTCGGCGCCTGACTCGCGACTCCGCCGGTCGACCGCTCTTCGAAGGTCCTTTCATGCAAATGGTCAAGACGAAGGTGGAAGCTGCCTTTGCCGACGAAAGAGACTATACCTACGGCGGAAAGGTGATCGATCGACAGACTCATCTTGGTTTCGACCTGGCTTCGCTGGCTCGCAGCCCGGTCGACTGTGCGAATGATGGAAAGGTGGTCTGGGCCGGTTACCTGGGAATCTACGGAAATTGCGTTATTGTGGATCATGGGCTCGGCTTATCCTCGCTGTATGGGCACCTGAGCTCGATTGAGACTCAGGCCGGGAAGGCGGTGCGCAAGGGTCAGTCACTGGGACGGAGCGGAGAGACGGGTCTGGCCAGCGGCGACCATCTGCACTTCACCACGCTGGTTCAGGGAACCCCGGTCAATCCCCGGGAATGGTGGGACAAAAAGTGGGTCCAGCAACAGGTGTTTGACCGCTTGAATCCCGCCGGGGAAGAATGAAGGACCGCTGAGCGCAAGATCTTTGAGGGCATGCTGGAGCAGGCTCTGGCAAGCTGAGCCGGTTACGTGCTCCGGGATCACAAGAATAGGTTCACCCTTAGGGCTTTCGGATCTGTATAATCCCCTGCCATGACCCCGGTTCTGGCAGCCCTGATCTGTTTTTGTCTGTACTTCCTGGGTTACCGTTTTTACGCCAAGCATCTGGCTCACCACGTGTTCCGCCTCGACCCGACTCGAGAGACCCCGGCGCATGCTTTGCGCGACGGTGTCGACTACGTCCCGGCCCGGCGCCTTGTCCTCTTCGGCCACCACTACGCTTCGATTGCCGGCCTCTCACCAATGCTGGGTCCGGCGATCGCTGTGATCTGGGGGTGGCTGCCCGCCTTGCTCTGGGTGGTCCTGGGGACGCTTCTGGTTGGTGCGGTCCACGATTTCAGCGCGCTGGTCGTTTCCATGCGGGCCAGAGGGATGTCTGTCGGCAAGGTAGCTGAGGACATCATTGGGCCTCGGGCCAAGACCCTCTTCCACCTGATCATATTCTTTCTGATCGCCCTGGCCATGGGCGTGTTCGTCCACGTGACGGCCACACTCCTTGGCCCTGCATACAATCCGGAGGCCATCTATCCGAGCGGAACACTGATGGTGCTGGCCCTGGGAGTGGGCTGGCTGGTCTACAAGCGGGGCGTCTCCCTCACGAAGGTGACGATGGTGGCTTTTCTCTTAACCCTGGCCAGTGTCTGGCTGGGTCTTAGAATGCCCGTCTTCGATCTTGGGCTGGGGAAGTGGAGCATCATCCTTCTGACTTACAGCTTTCTGGCCTCCGTACTTCCAGTCTGGCTGTTGCTCCAGCCTCGAGATTACATCAATTCATTGCTGCTGTACGTCGGCCTTTTTTCGATCTTCGCCGGCTTCTTCGTCCTCCGACCCCAGTTTGCCGCCCCGGCCCTCGAAATGCACCCCGAGGGCGCCCCACCCATATTCCCTTTTGTCTTCGTCGTGATCGCCTGCGGCGCCATCTCCGGTTTCCACGGTCTCGTTTCATCAGGGACAACAGCCAAGCAAATCAACAGCGAAGCAGATGCCCGGTTCATTGGTTATGGAGGAATGATCGGCGAATCTCTGCTTGGCCTGATTTCGGTACTGGCCTGCACGGCCGGTTTCGCCAGCACCTCGTTGTGGCGCAGCCACTACCAGTCCTGGAGCCTGGCGCAGGGCCTGGGACCCAACATGAAGGCCTTCATCGACGGGTCCGGCCACTTTCTCAGCCAGCTGGGGGTCTCCCCCGCCCTGGCCAAGGCTTTCGTAGCCCTTGTGGCCATCTCGTTTGCGCTCACGACTCTCGATTCAGCGATACGTCTTCTGCGTTTCAACATCACGGAGATGAGCGAGACCCTGAGGCTTCCGATTCTGCAAAACCGCTATGCCGCCTCGGCACTTGCCGTTCTGACAATCGGATTCTTTGCCTTCTACGAGATCGGCGGAAAGGCGGCAGGTCTGGCACTGTGGCAGTTGTTCGGAACAACCAATCAGGTGCTGGGTGCCCTCACTCTCCTGGCCGTCACCCTCTACCTGATGCAGCGGGGTCGTAACTACTGGTTCACCGCTGTCCCCATGCTCTTCATGATGGTGACCACTCTGGTTGCCATGGCCATAAAGATGCGTGATTTCTGGACCCTTCGAACTTACGTTCTCCTGGTTGTCGGAGGGATCATCCTTGGATTGAGTCTATGGCTGGCCGTTGAATCTGTCTTGAGGGTCGGGGCTGGGCTGAGGCTTGGCCGGTCGAAGGTTAAAAGTTGAAGGTTGAAACCTGAAACCTGAAACCTGAAACAACTTTTAGCCTTTCCCCCCGCCTCACCTACATACCCTTATAGTCCGGCCCGCCTCCTCCTTCGGGAGGAGTCCAGAGAATGATCTGGTACGGGTCCATAATGTCGCAGGTCTTGCAGTGCACACAATTGGTGAAGTTGATCTGGAGCCGTTTTCCGCTTTCTGCGGGAACCATTTCGTAGACGTCGGCAGGGCAGAAATGGCGGCAGGGGTTGCCATATTCGACGGAACACCGATTGTGACAGATGTCCAGGTCCTGAATCTTCAGATGGCAAGGCTGGTCCTCTTCGTGGGCGGTGTCGGATAGGAACACGTCGCTCAGTTTGTCGAATGTCAGCTTGCCGTCGAACGGGGGTTGCTGCTGCTGATCGTCGGGTTGAAACTCCTCCAGCCTCTGCATCAGCGAGTGGCCCCTGACGGCAGGAAAGGGATCGTACAGGCCGCGGCCCCCGGTGACATATTGCAGAAGCGCATGAACGATGCCCCTCATCGTGCCCCGCTGAAACGACTGGCGAAAATTCCTCACCTTCCAGAGTTCGTCCCGCGCCCAACTGGCTTCAAAGCTCGTCCGATAACTGCTCAGGGCCCCACTGCTGGTGTCGGCACTGGCCAATGCTCCCAGAATCGACTCGGCAGCCATCATGCCTGACTTGACCGCCAGGTGGATCCCTTTGAGCCGCTGCGAGTTCAGGAATCCCGCGGAGTCTCCAACGATGAGCAATCCGTCGGCGGAAAGCCCGGAGAGGGAGTAGTATCCCCCTTCGGGAATGGCTTTAGCCCCGTAGGAAATGGCTTTGCCTCCCTCCAGCAGACCGCGGACGAAGGGGTGGGTTTTGAATCGCTGAAAGACCGCATGAGGATCAAGGCCCGGGTCCTTGTAATCCAAACCCGTGACGAAACCAAGATCGACCAGATTCTTCTTCATGGTGTAGATGAAGGCACCGCCGAATTCAGAGAGCCCGAGGGGGTAGCCAAACGTGTGATACACAAGACCAGGTTCGAGGGGACCCGGAACCTCCCAGATCTCCTTCACTCCCACGGCATAAATCTGCGGTTGACTCTCTTTCCTCAAACCGAGGCGCTCGAAGGCCTGTCCGGCCAGGGTCCCCCGGGCGCCTTCACCCAGCACCGTAACCCTGGCCCGCACGTCGATTCCGGGCTGGAAGTTGGGTTTGGGCTCCCCGGCGCTGTTCCTTCCTTTGTCGCCGATCCGAGCTCCAACTACTCTGTCACCCTCGAAAAGGAGTTTCACCGCCGGGAATCCGGGGTAGACCTCCACTCCGTTTTCCTCGCAGAGACCGGCCAGCCATTTGACAAGCTTTCCCAGCGAGGCCACATAGTAGCCTTGATTGTTCAAGGGGGGCGGCGTCACGGGAGACCGAATCGCCCGGGTCCTGGTGAGCAGGTAAAGGGCATCCTCGGAAACCGGGCAGTCGTAGGGCGGCGGCGAGTCGGGAAAGGGCGCCAGTAGTTCGTCAAAAGCCCGGGGGTCCACAACAGCCCCGCTCAGGATGTGGGATCCGATGTCCCGTCCCTTTTCAACCACGAGCAGGGTAGGCTTCTTGAGCTTCGGGCCCTCCTTCCTGCCGCTGGAAACGGCTTCGTTGTAACCCCGGATCAGGTTCGACAAATGGAGCGCGCCGGCCAGGCAGGCCGGCCCTGCCCCCACGAAAAGGACATCTACCTTCAGCTGCTCTCTTTCCACGACCGGCAAATTATACGTCACTGGCCGCTCCCTGCCCCGGGGCACAGACCCTGCTGCAGGAATCCACAGCGGCGGCACAGGGCGGGCCGGGTCGTCAGTGGGAAAGCTTTCTCACTGATTGCGCCTGGAAGGTTGCCGATCAACTCCTCGCAGCTTTCGGCTAGGCGGGGTGACCAGTCGACAGCAACCAACTCTCCGGAAGAAGTAAAGAGTATGAAGCCTTTCAAAGCGGTCGTCCCGAGGATCCGGCCGGCGGCCCAGAGATAGAGCTCCACCTGGAGCTTGAAGCCCCGATCGCTGACCATTCCGGTGGCGGAACGCCTTCCCTGTTCAACGGTCTTGAAATCAACGACTACCCATTCGTCGTTCGCTCTCTTGTAGAGTCCGTCGAAGACACCTGCCAGCTCCCGCCGGTCCAGCCTGACTCGAAATTCGCGTTCCCGGTAAGAGGGCCGAGCCCGCAACATCTCATGATAGATCCGATTCTCGGCGACTGTTTTCAGATGCTTTCTTACGCGACGTTCAAAACCCGTTTTCGAGCCCTCCAGCCTGGACCTCAAAGTCCCGGCCCACCTCCGCAGTTGGGCGTCGACCTCTTCAGCATCCGCAACGTTCTCGGCCTTTTCGATCACATCGTGAACGACTTCTCCAAATAGAAGTGGAACCGGGTCTGTGCCTGTAGCGTTGAAGGGACTCACTTCAGGATGCGCCAGCAGCCTTCCAAGCAAGAACCGACGGGGACAAAGGTGAAAATCGGCCAGCTCCGTCGGCGACCAGATGCGCTTTCGGAGAGCGCTTCCCGCTGAATTCCCGCCAGATTCTGTTTCTGCAACCGGGGCCGGACACGATTTCCACGAGGGCATCTCCCGGGACGGACCCCCGGGCGCCGAGTCCCGCCCGGGCCTCCCCTTCGGCCAGTCCTGAGCCTGGCTCTGGAGCTCCCGCGACGACTCCGCAACTTCAGCGGCTCCTGCATCCAACAGCCAGCGGGCATAAGACTCCTCTTCGGTTTTCTGCCCGATCAGGATCAAGCGATCTTGAGCCCGAGTCAGGGCAACATACAACAACCGTTTTTCCTCGGCCAACTGGCGCAGGCCACAGAGCCGGCGCAGCATCTGGTAGGCCGGATGTCTCAGGTCCCTGTACCGGTTGGAGGGATTCCTGATGCTGAATCCCAGGTAGCCGAGGCGGCCCGAGCCACTCCCAAAGCTCTCTGCTACAAACCGGTCTTTTCGAAGGTCGGCCAGCCTACGACCGAGTTCAGGAAGGACTACTGCTCTGAATTGGAGGCCCTTGGCTCCATGGATGGTGCATATTCTGACCGCGTCCTGGCCCGGGCTGATGACCTCTGCTTCGGACTCGTTGGGATCGGATCGGGTCAGATTCTCGAGAGAGAGCACAACCTGCCGCAGGTAGACCCCGTCTGAGGCCTCGAGATCAGCCACCAGAGCCACCAGCTTTCTCACGTTCTGGAGGGCCTGCCGGCCCCGCCCGGACACTTCCAGAATTGAAAGGAGACCCGTTTCCTGAAACACTTTATGGAGGAGAGCCGAGACGGCCATTCCTGGATTTCGCCGCAGCCAGGAGTTTAATGTTTCGCGGGCGAAGCGCCAGTGCCCGGGAGCACCATCGCCATTGCTGAGGGAGTTCCCCAGCTTTTCCCAGTAACCTTCGCCGCGGTTGCTGGAGAGGGTCAGAAGGTCTTCATCGGAAAAGCTGAAAATCGGGCTGCGCAGAACTCCGACCAGCGCCGTGTCGTTGCTGGTACGGTTCAGAAAACGGAGAAGATTCAACAGGTCAAGGATTTCCTGACACTGATAAAACCCGGTACCGCCGACCGTCTGAAAGGGTATTCCTCGCAGCCGCAGCGCTTCTTCGAAAGACTTCAGCCGAGTCCTGGCTCTGAGCAGGATCGCGACATCAGAATATGGATACCCGCTCAGATGGAGTCGTTGCACCGCTGTGGCCACCAGCCCCGGCTCCAGTCCGGGCGCAGGGTGTCCCTCCGGGAGCATTTCGAAGAAACAGGATTCGACTCTCCCAGATGGAGAATCAGGCCTCGCCTCCACCATCTCCTGATGGGACGCCTCATAGACGAGGTCCCCGGAAAACAGAGTCCGGAAGACATGGTTACAGAAGCGGACCAGCTCCCCCGCAGCACGGTAATTCTGGGGCATTTCCACGATTCGACCGCCACGCTTAATCCGGTCTTGAA
Organism: Acidobacteriota bacterium; assembly: GCA_965205615.1. Lineage (GTDB taxonomy): Bacteria > Acidobacteriota > UBA6911 > RPQK01 > CBDAPI01 > CBDAPI01. Next base: position 58,442 of record CBDBHK010000026.1, read on the forward strand.
TCACACGAAAGACCGAAACATCCGCGTTTCGAAAGCGATAGATCGACTGCTTGGCGTCTCCAACCACGAGGAGATTGGTGGATCTGTCCACCAGCGGGCGAAGGACCTGCCACTGCAATTCGTTCGTGTCCTGGAACTCATCGATCAGAAAGAACCGGAAGCGTTCCTGAAGCAACTCCGCAACCTGACGCTTTCTGACCAGTCTGGCCGACTCCACGAGAAGGTCGTCAAAGTCGAGCCCTCCGGCCGCCCTCTTTTTTCGCTCATAGCGCTGTACGATTTCGGCGTGTAACTCCAGGACACACCGCAGGGCCTGCCTGAAGTGGCGATCGGCCTCCTCGGTACAATGGTTGAGCCGGGTCCTTTCCTCGATGAGGTTCTTCAGCTTTTTCCAGAGAGACACGATCCGAGGGCGAGAGTCGTGGCGTCTCCAACGCAGAGTCGGGACCGCCCGCGACTCCAGCGTAAGCTCGAAACTCTCGATGAAGTCTCTGGGAGCCAGGGTTGACCGAGTTTGAAGAAGCTCGATCTGCCTCCGACAGCGCACGCTGAAAGAATTTGGGTGATTCAGAAGAGCCGCGGGCAGGGAACGCAACAACTCCAGGAGCTCATCCCAGGCCGGGATGCGAAGCACAACGGTGGCGGCTTCCTCCAGATAGAGATTTCTCAGCCAGTCCTCGTCCGGCTCCTTCTCCACAGACAGGGTTGAGTAGGCCGGGGGAGTCTCACCCCCAGCCCCTCCAAGAACCGGACGTGAACCTCTCAGCTCATCCGGCTCCTATCACTCAAGCCACAAAATGGCTTTGCTACTTTCAAGGGCTCCTCCTGCCTAGCAGTTGGCCGCTTGTCTGTAGCCGAGTGACCAAGCCCCTTCGCTCCGCTGCCATTACGACAGCCTCATCGCTACTACGAGCTTGTCCGCCCCTGGGCAACGCTTCGATACTGTCGGCCTCGCAGGTTCTCTGCTTGTGCCTTTCTCTTAGCATCGTTGCTCCAGGTTCCCGCAGTTCAACATGAGAGCCCAGATCAAGCTCACGCCACCTCTATGCCGGGTGCCACCTGGCCAGTAGACAGGTTTCCGCCAGATTCGTCCCGGGGCAACATCAACTCCCCGGTTTCGACACCATCTCGTCCTTTCGGCACTTGAACGGTGGTTCACTTGTGTTCGTCTTCCTGATCCACACCTGATGCTTCTAGAGCACCTTTTCCGTAACGCTCACGACCGCGGCTTTTGACCACAGCCACTTACGGTGGTTTGCAACCTGCTCCTGCAAGCCGGTTGCGGGAGGCCTACTCCCATCTCTCACGCCGCTTGCTGCGGCACACTGATGTCTGCGACCCAGCAGATTTCCGAAAAACTCCTCGAGACGAAACGGAGGCAAATAATGCAGCAACGTCTTCAGGCGCGAATCTCCCCGCCTGGAAGAGTCGTGCAGAGACTCCCGTACCGCCTCGGCGGCCAGCAGCTGCTGCCTGGCAGGGTCCAAGAGTCGAAGCTCCGGGTCCAGATGCCCGTTGAGGGCAGGGTCCCGCAGCAGGCGGTGGCAGAAACCATGGATCGTGGTTATCGGAGAACGTGGAAGATGCCTCAACGCCCGGGCCCATGGATCGGTTGCCAGGGCATGCAATGCCTGCGTCGTGCGACGTTCGACGGCCTCCCGAATCCTTTCCCGCATCTGGCGGGCCGCCTCTTCGGCAAAGGTAATGGCAACGATTTCTTCAGGTCTGTAATCATTGTGCTCCAGGATTCGGAGAAACCGTTCGATCAGAACCGTGGTTTTCCCGGAACCTGCAGCGGCCGTCAGCAGGATGTTGGATGACAGATCAAGCGCTTCGGTCTGGGGCCGGCTGAGTTCCAGTGTTGATTGTGAGGCATCAGGCACCTGAAACCTCCCGCTCTCGGGTTTCGGGAACCGCCCAGCTTCCACGGGTGATCACGGCGCGGGCAATGGGAAATCGGCCGGAACCCTTGAGATCCGCTGCTTTCCCTGCATCCTTTCGGCAAATGTCGCGGAAACTGCACTCTCGACATCCAGCTTGCGCGGCGCCCACCAGTGTCACCGGAAACTTCCCGGAGAGGAGTGACTGAACGGCTTCCAGCGCCTTTTCCCGATAGTAGCGCGCCAGCACGGCCCAGCCGCTCTTGTCCTGGTCGGGGAAAGCGACCGTTTTCAGGCCTGTCTCCAAAGGTGGCTGAACCCGGAAAAAAAAGGCATTCTCAACTTTTTCGCCGTAGTGATTCCGCACCAGAAGGTAGTAGAGGGGCAATTGAAATCCCCATCCCTGGTAGAGGCGACGCAATGGCACTTTGCCAGTCTTGTAGTCAATGATCCGCAACCCTTTGGGGCTTCGATCAACCCTGTCAACGGTCCCGGTGAGGACGATCTCAACCTGGCTGTGGGTGTCCGTCTCGATCTTGCCCAGAGACAAGGGAGCCAGCTTTTTCTCCAGGTCCGCAACCTGGTTCCGGCGCAGCCAGGTGGCCTGCTGAGTCAAAAAGTCACTCAGGACTCCGCTGCCCGGCTCATCCGGGTGAAGACCGGAACGAAGAAGTTCCTCCTGTGTCGACCACGTCGAGTTGCGACGCAGCACTTCCCGAAAAGGCAGGGCTGCAAGCTCTTCTTCGAGGATATCGAGCAGCCGCCGACGGCCCAGGCGGTCCCAGGCACTCAGGCTACGGAGGCGAGGCGGGTCCAGACCTCGCACAAAACGATGCAGCACCCGATGGAGAAGGCCACCCAACGTGCCGCCCGTTAACTCCAGCTCCTTTGTCTCCTGCTGCAGGCCGAGGTGATGTTCGGCCAGGAATCGGAATCCACAGCGCATGTACTCCTCGAGCAGACTGGGGGTAATCGAGACCCTTCGTCCTCCCGGCCCCTGGCGTAGCGCGGTGAGACGCCTGTTTGGGGACACGACCCCGTCGAAAACCGAAGCCTCGGAACCCTCTCTCAATTGCACGGCCCGCCTGCCTCGTCGGACATTGGGTCGGGCACGGGCAGGAGTCAGGGGAAGACTTTTTGTCCAGTTTCGCTTCTCGAGCGGAAAACCTCGCAATAGCGGGCTGGGCACCGTTGTGGTACCGAAGAATCTTTCCGGGCAGGTGTAGACGACACACGACCGGGCCTGACCGCCGATCCAGCCAAACCGATGCTCACGGGCCCTGACCTGATCCTCCCAGGTCTCAGAAGCCCGGCCACCCCGCTGAACATCCGCCAGGGAAGAGAATCCGGGCGTGAATTCGCTTTCGCTGAGTCCCATCCAGATCAAGACATCCACCTCTAGATGGGCGACTTCATCCGGCGTCGTGAGGACGGTCAACGGGGCTTCAAAATCAACTTCCTGCGCTACTGAATCGGGAAAAAGTTCGATGAGGCGGGCGAATTGCCTCAGCCTCAGAGGTGCCGGGTAGTGATCCTGGAGCAAGCGGATCTCCCGCAGCATGTTCTGGAGTATCTGATTCGCCCCTCTCAACGCCCGCAGGTCGGCCCAAGGAGCAGCTTTTAAAAATGGGCCGAGCCGGCGTTCCAACAGGCTCAACCACTCGCCCGCCGCGCCTTCCTCGAGATCGGGATTGAGTCGGGACATCAATCGACTCAAACTCGCTGCCAGCGAGAGCATGCCGGGACGGGTCCGGGGATCGTCGTCCGGTAGCCCGGACCGAATGGCCTCGACTGTCCTGGGGAAATGGATCGTCCAGTTTCGCAACCCCCTCTGGACATCGCAGACCCTCGCCCACTTCTCGAGTCGATTCAGATCATCCGCCGTGAAACCCGGGTCAAATCGGGGGTGACTGAGACAATCGAAGAGCAGCCGCCGGGGAAAGCCTGCCACGATCAGTTCCAGGTAGCCCCTCACGAGATCGAGCATCATCCTGGATCCGGCGGGGGCGCACCCCGGCTCGGTTAAATGAATATCTCTTTTCGAAAGCGCCCGCCTCAAATCCCGCCGGTAACTGTCGGGCTTCGCGGATACCAGCGCCACGGTGTGCCGATCAGGTTGCAGGCGTGCGACCTTTTCGGCAATCCAGGACACTTCCTCCTCGGGACCGGGTAGACACACAACCCGCGGCGACAGCCCCACTCGCCGGTGCTCGACAGACTGCCATTCCAAGCGCGTATCACCCAGGAACTTCCCCATCTCGCCAAAGGAAGAAGCCTCATCCGGACCCTCTCCCGGCGGCTGAAAATCACTGCTAACCACAAACTCCGGAACACGGTCTCGCAAAAGCCTGAAGAGAGCATGTTCCAGCGGGAGCAAGTCGCTGAAGCCTTCTACGCAAAGGGAGCGCAAATCGCAGAATCGCTTCTCGAACTCGATCTTTCCGGTTAGACGGCCCCTGTAGGCCAGCGCCAGTTGTCCAGCCCAATCTTCCAGGCCAAGTTCTTGAAGTCTGGTTTGATAGCGAGTGAAGCACCAGGCCAGTTCCTCGGTCCAGGGAGTCCGGGGCCCGTCGAGGCCCGCGGGAGCTATCAGTTCCGGCTCCAGGATGTTCTGCAGCTTCAGGTTGAAGATCTCCCGGGCGACTCTCTTCAGGCGCCTACCGGCGCCGATCGGACCCTCGGGAAAAGGGGATTTCCGGGATGCCATGATCTCTTCGAGGATCACCAGCCTGGTCGTGGCAGAAAGAGGTGGGCGCTGATCGGACCCATCCAGCAACCGATTGACGAACCCCCGAAGAGTCAGAACCGGAATCTCGAAACTCGAGGCATGTTTTCTCATGTACATGGCCTCGAGCTGGCGCCGGCGTAAAGGGTTCCTGACCAGGTAGAGGAAGTCGAAGGCGGGGTGGGAATGCCTTTCGAGCGCCCGCTCGAAAACGAAGCGGTTCCGCTCCCAGCGCGTCCCACCGTGATAGACAATCCTCCTGACCATGCTAAACCGTTTGTGCAGCCCCCTTGCAGCCCGTGGTGGAACCACGGACCGCTTTAGTTTAGCCGCCCGCGGTGAACTCAACTCTTAGCTGGTAGAGGAGCAATCTGAGAGCGGGAGTCCTCAGACGTCTTCGGGAGGAGGAACAGCCCCGGCCCTGGCGCCCATCTCCTCCGCCTTGGCGATCATTCCTTTGGCATTGTAAAACATGGAGAGGGCGGTATAGGCGAGCGTGTTGTCCGGCTCGGCCTTCCTCAACCGCTCGCCGTATTCGACCGCTTCGTTGAGCTTGCCTTGATGGTAATAGCACATGGCGAGGGCGTGCAGAGCATCTCCGTAGCTCTCATCCTGATCGATCGCATTCTGCAACTCGGAGACGGCTCCATCCAGATCGTCCTCCCCGAAAAGCTCCATCCCACGAAAATAGTGGTCTTCTTTAACGGTCACTTCTTGGTCCCCTTCCCACAGCCTCCAAGGGTCCAGCGATACCGAGTTTGCCGGCTGGCCCTGGGACGGCGCGTCATACCCGTGAACTAGATTTTACGTCAATCGGACCCCGGAGGGGACCGGACCGTATAAGAGTCCGGGAAAAAGTGACAGAAATCACCAAATGCCCTTTAACTCGGGGGAACGAAACCATATAGTTGAACCCGGTTAGGCGGATTTACCTTCAAGCTGAGAGGGTAGGCGTTCTTGCCTCAGAGAACGCCACGGCCCTTGTGGAATGGGAGAATGCAAAACCCCTTAGGTACTGTTCGACAACTGTTTCAGAAGGATCGGGAAACGGGCGTTACGATGGTGGAGTACGCGCTGATGATGGCCCTCATTGCCATTGCCGTAGCAACGTTCGGTGCCAATCTAAGCGGCTCCGTCATGTCCGTCTTCTCGCGAATCGTCGGGACCCTCAGCCAGGCCAGCTGAGTCAGCGAAGGCCAGGCATTCGGAAGACAGCTCCTCCTGCCAGGATTGGCAGGTCCGGGCTTTGTGTGTTGAGGATTGTGTCCTCGAGCACCCCTGTAGTGAGAGGCCTCGCCAGGTAACTTCTTTCCGCAAACGCCCCGCTTGGCCTTGTGTCCCGCCCTTAGCAGTCCGTGGTGAAAGTCCCGCGGACTGCTAACCCGGATTATGCAAGAGATCTAAATTCAAGTGAGATGTGAGCCCAGAAAAAAGGCCGTAGCTCTCTGATATAAAAGGGTTTAGAGAAACAAAGACCCTAAACAGGAGCTACGGCAATGTCAAAAACAGTCTGCCAGAATACCCTGCTATTTCATAGCCACAGAAACATCACGGCTCGTTTTGATGGGGGGAGCCTCACTTCCGACGCAGGATGGTTGTTGTTTGGATCGCTGGATCGTCAACATCGATTGTGCGAGGGCTTCAGTTCCTGTATTTCGGAAAGTCGAGACCAACGCTACATTCGTCATGACCTGTTGAAGTTGATCCGACAACGAGTCTTGCAGATCGTGGCCGGCTACGAAGACTGTAACGACGCCGATACGCTGCGCTCGGATCCGATGCTCAAGACAGTCTGTGATCAGTTGCCAGAGAGCGATCCCGATTTGGCCACCCAGCCGACTTTCTCCCGCCTGGAGAACTCCGTCACCAAGAAGGATCTGATGCGTCTGAGCCGGTGGCTGCTAGGCCGTTATGTGCGCTCCCTGAAGAAGAGACGTCCCAGCAAGATCATCCTGGATCTGGACAGTACCGACGACCACACTCACGGCCAACAGGAGTTCTCCTTCTACCACGGGTATTACCGAAACCACATTTTGCATCCTTTGCTGATCTTCGATGCCGACACGGGAGACCTGGTCTGTGCCGTGTTGAGACCTGGCAACAAGGGGGCTGCCTCTCACATCGTGCCCATTCTGAAGCGAGTCGTGGAGGCCATCCGACAAGCAGTGGGGACGGATGTCGAGATTGAGATTCGGGCCGACAGCGGCTTTGCCACGCCTCGGCTCTACGAGTTCTGTGAATGTGAAGAGAATAAACTCCAATATGTCATCGGGTTAAGCCGAAACCCTCGCCTGCAGCGAGTGGTCGAGCCCCTGCTGGATTCGACTCGGGAAAGGTTCCTTGAGCTGGAGGAAAAACAGCGTCAGTGTGACGAGTTTCTTTATCGAGCCCACAGCTGGGATCGATCCCGTCGCGTCATTGTCAAAGTGGAGGTCGATCAGCGTGGGATCAATCGTCGCTTTGTAGTTACCAACCGGGACGATCTCTGCTCCCAATCACTTTATGACCACTACACAAACCGAGGGCAGACCGAGAACTTCATCAAGGCCTTCAAGAATCATCTGAGCATGGACCGACTCAGCTGTCATCGATTCCTGGCCAATCAGTTTCGACTCCTCCTGCATGCACTGGCTTACCAGATGTTCGTTCGCCTGCGCGACTATCTTCACGGAACCCCCTGGCACAAGCTCGAAATCGAAACCTTACGTCGTCGGGTCCTCAAGATTGGGGCCCGGATCCGACAAACCACTCGACGCATCTGGGTCCATCTTTCCTCAGCCTTTCCCGAACAACCCCTCTTCCACCTCGTCTTGAGTCGCCTGAACTCCAGTTAGCTTTTCCCAGCTCCCCCGAAAAACCGCTTCCGACACTCATCCAGGCCCAGATCTGTCTGAAATTCACTCCCCAAACCACTCAAACGCCTCGCCAACCCATATTCTTCGCAAATCCGCCTGTCACACCTGCCCGCTTCCGAGTTGGGCCACTTCTCGAGTCGTTTTTCAACACCGAACTACGATTCTTGCATAATCCGGGCTAAGGTGCGCCTGGATCGATTTTTTCGATCACAGTGGCCTCCGGGAATGTGATCCGGGCCCCCATCTCGAGCATCGAGGACCGATTGCACGGGATCGCCCAGCCCTCGTCCAAAGCGCAGAACCACGAATTGAAACGAGAACTAACGGATCGCAGCGCTGCGTTTTTTCAGTCTCTGTAATCACTAAATAAGGGCCCCTGTGTACCCTAAAATGAATGTGGATCAAACATTCAGGGGTTGAATCATGTTGAACTTGTTGAAAGAGCTTGTGGCCAGAGCCCGTTGTAGTGACGAAGGGGTTACCACGGTGGAGTACGCTGTCATGTTGGCCCTGATAGTGATTGCGGTGACCAGCTTCGGTCTGGGCATCTCAGGCTCGGTGACCTCAACGTTTTCCAGAATGCTTTCCATTCTCGGCACGGCCACCTAGCAGCTCCTTCCCGGGAGCGGTGGCCCCATCTCCCCTTCCGCCTCTCCCCGGGCGTTGATGGCGGTGCCTGTGCGTCCTCTCAGGCCCACCCTAAGTGCATCCCTGCCCTGACTTCGCCCTGAGTTAAAACCGGGCTCGATCAGCTTCCCCTAGCAGCCCGTGGTGGCAATCGCGCGGGTCGCGCGCCAGGGGTTTCCACCACGGGCTGCTAGGCTTGCGGCTGCAAGGCCAAAGGGATATCCTTGGCCCACTTTCCAGTCCCCTGTAAACCTTTAAGCGGGGTGGCAGCCCCGGTTCAGCCAGGAGGCAACTGCGATGAAGCCCGGATTCTGATTTGCCCGCACAGTCTCTCACCCCCACCTTGCTGGCCCTCTTTCTGGCGCTGATCGGATCCGGAATCGCTCAGCCGCCCGGGTACGATGAGTTGCCGAGAACCCCGGGGACGGGTCCGTTCATCCCTATGAATGACCGGCCTGCGCTGGAGGTCTCGGTTGCGCCGGGAGGGGTTCTGGCACTCACTCGCAACGATTCCGGAACCACCAATGATCTGGACTACTACTTCGGCGAGAACTTCTCACAACGCCTTTCCATTCTTCAGGACAGGCCTCTGCTGTTTAACGTGTCCAAGCTGGGATACACCAGCGCGGGAGGAACGCTTGGTCAGGGCGGCGGCGGCGGAACCGTCTTTACTTTCGTTGACGACCTCGAACTCAAGTTGGTGTATATCGACGCTGAACAGACCCCGCAGGGCGGCGGGTTTTCGATGCAAACGGTGACGTCGGATAAAGAGTTCTGGTCGTCTGATCTGTTGGTCACGCCGAACGGTGAAGTGCTCGTCATGGGCTATTTCATAAGCCTCGACCGCACGCGCTTCCAGCCGCGAGTGTTTCGAGCCGCGCCGGGGAGCTCGCCGCAGGGTCGTTTTGTCTTCGAGGAAATCGAACTCGGGCTCGTCGGCAACTACCTGGGAGTAGTTAACGGGGCACCGCGCATGGCCTTTTCTCCCGGGGTGTTCGAGGGCAACCTGGTCTATTTCTGGACGGCCCAGCAGTTTACGGCTGACATAAGCCTGCTGGTGAACGTGGAGATTGATCTGGACAACGCAGCTCTGCCGGGAGCCGGGGCTGCACCGGCAGCCACGGTACAGGGGACAAACCTCTCCTGCGGGGATCACCCTACGCCTGGCATGAACAGAGACGCGACAGGCGGGGTGGGATTTCGCAGGCGACCTCAATCAGCTTCCGTGTCGGGCTCGACGACTGAAAACGAATTGGTTCCTGTCTACGCGTTCCTGGATTTCCACTGGTGTCTGAGAATTCTTATTCCAGATCCGGTTGGGGATCCTTGCCCGATTGTCGTTTGCCCCGAGTTCATTTCCGGTTTTCCGTATGTGGGCAGCTACTGCAGCGGGAATCTGCTGAGCGGCATCCCCAACTGCTGGTATTCGGTTGGGGGTTTCCTCTATCGGCAGCGGCCGGGGGCGGGCCAGAATCCCGGTGGGCCTGTTCCCTCCGGCTCCGAGACCACCGGTCTTGTTGCTGGTGGCGGCGCTGAGTTCGATAGCTTTCCCGTCCCGGGAAACTCCGACAATACCGGTGTTCCTGGAGACGGGTTGTTCTTCAGCAATGCGTCAGCGGTTGGCCCCGCCGCCCAGGGTGCCGGCACCCCGGTTTTCGGCTTTCGACGTATTCTTACCGACCAGAGCTCGATCGTTCCTCAGATCGTACAGGGTCAGGGTCTCACCGCCATCTCTGTATCCAACCCCCAGAGCTTCCCCCAGCAGGTTGACTGGGTGTTTACGGAGCAGGATGGCTCCGACTTTCAAACGGGATCAGAGACCCTGGCTGCCAATCAGACGATTGAGGTCGAGGTGGAAAGCCCCAATGTCGGCTTGCCGGGCTCCGCCTACTTTCGTTCCGCCTTCGGCCTGACGATCCAGGCCCTGGTCGACCTTTCCTCGATTGTGGCCACCCCTGGCTTCGGCGCACCCGGAGTTGCTGCCGCCAGCGCCTGGACCATGCCCTACGAAAACCCGGCGGCGGCCGGGGCGGGCCTGGGACGCCAGCCGGCCGGCGCAGCGGTGACCCGAAACACGGGCGTCGCCATCCACAACGTGGAGAACGTCGCCAACACCTGCGCTTTTACCGCCTACGATCCGGCTGGGGCAGAGGCGGCCAGCGATGAGCGTGAGTTTGAGCCCGGTCAGCAGAACGCACTCTTCGTCGACCAGCTCTTTGCCAACCTGTCCAGTGCCTCCGGCCTACGTCGGATTGAATGCACGTCTCCGGTGGCGGTGGTGGGCGCCCAGCAGGAGAGCACCGGCGCCATCGTCCTGACCCCGGCCCGGCCGGAGTGAAGAGGTAGAAGACCATGAATCGCCGCAAGTTTCTAGAGCAGGGCAGCCTCGGAGTGGCAGGGATGAGCGTCTGGAGTTGTGGGAGCGGGGGAGGGTTGGAACTGGAGGAGGTTGCCCCCGAAGTGGCCGAATCCCCGGCCTCGGTATTCGAGAGCTCTCCTTTTCGCTTCGGCTTCCAGAGCTATTCTCTGCGACACTTTCTGGAAACGGAAGCGCTTGTCACGGAAGCCGAAAAACTGGGGCTGGACTGGATGGAAGTCTACCGAGGCCACCTGCCGATCGACGCTTCGGATGAGAACATCAACCACTTCCAGCAGGTCCTGAAGGGAATCGGAGTCGGCATCAACGCCTTCGGCGTCGAGGGATTCAGCGCCGATCACGCCGCCAATGAGAGAGTTTTCCAGTTCGGTCGGAAGCTGGGCGTGGAGAATCTGAGCGCCAACCCTGAGCGGGATGCCTTCGACAGCCTCGAGAAACTGGTGGATCAGTACGACATCCGCATCGCCATCCACAATCACGGCCCGGAAGACGAGCTGTGGCGCCGCCCGGAATGGATTCTGGAAGCGGTAAAGGACCTGGATCCGAGAATCGGGGCCTGTGTCGACACCGGGCACTACCTGCGAGCTGATGTGGACCCCGTGGAAGCCATCCGCACGCTGGGTTCCCGCGTCTGGGGCGTTCACCTGAAGGACTTCGACGCCAGCTCCGAAGAACAGATTGTGGGCCGGGGGCGGCTCGACCTGGCCGCTACCTTTGAGGCCCTGGTCGATGTCGGATTTTCAGGGCCACTTTCCCTCGAGTTCGAACTCCACAAGGAAGATCCGGTACCGCACATGCGAGAGGGGCTCAAGGCGGTTGCGGAGGCCCTGAAGCAGCTCGCTTAGAACAAAAAAAGGGACAGAGTAGACTGTCCCCTTTTTCTAACATGAAATAATGGGAGGGAATGGAACGGAGACTGCTGTGGCCCCTCGTATTACCGGCAATCGCGCTGATCGCCCTGTACGGATACTGCTACACGGTTCGAACGGCTGATCGGCTGGCCCGGGATGCGGCGTCCGAGGCCAGGGACAGGCTGGAGAACACCCTTGAATCCATAAACGGTCTGGTTGACCGTTTTCGCTCGGAAAACATCACTCAAACCTTCCTGGCCTCGATTCCCCAGATCGAGTCGGCCGGCGCGGGCCGGCTCGAAGTCGCGACCTCGACCGTAACCGAAAGCTTTGAGAGAAGCGCCGAGCAGACCATTCTCTGGGGTCTTTTCTCGATGGGATCGACGGTCAGCCAGATTCAGGTTCCCGTCACCTACCGCTACCATGTCGAGCTGTCGGATCCCTGGAGAGTCGAAGTTTCGGGGCCCACCTGTATGGTCTTCGCCCCCCGGATCCGGCCCAGCCAGCCGCCGGCGATTCACACAGATCAAATGGAAAAGCGGAGTCACAGCGACTGGACCAGGTTCAACGCCGACAACCAGCTGGAAGAGTTGGAGAAGAGCGTGACCCCGATTCTTCGGCAGTACGCTGCTGACGAAAGACATCTGAGCGTGGTCAGGGACAAATCGCGTCAAACCATTGCCCGCTTCATCAGGGACTGGCTGCTGCGAGAAGACCAGTGGCGAGAAGACAGGTTCAGACAGGTGGTCGTCCTCTTCCCGGACGAGGTCCTGCGTCTGGACGGGCCGCAGGAGGTCGAGACACGCTGAGTGGCACCATGGTGCCGCTGGTCGGGCTGCGGCCGTAGGGGCCGGCCTTGTGCCGGCCCGTTTGGTGGGCGACCACAAGGGTCGCCCCTACCGCAGTGGCAGGAAGAAGCTCAGTATGAGCACCTCAACCAGTCCTACCAGGCCCATAACAGCCAGCAGCGGCGTCCACGTTTTCAGGGTTTCTTTCTCGGTGAAGCCGCTCATCCTGCCCACTACCCAGAAGCCGCTGTCGTTCATCCAGGAAAAGAGCATCGAGCCGAATCCTATGGCCGCAAACAGGTAGATCGGGTGGCATGGTAGCTGGGATTCGCTTCCCAGAATTGCCGCCATCATTCCGGAGGCCGTAATCATGGCCACCGTCCCTGATCCCTGGGCGATTTTCATAACCGCCGCCAACACCCAAGCCAGCAGCAGCAGCCCCGCAGCTGCGAAGCCCCCGTCCCCCATCCATCCCTGCAGGGCATCGCTGATACCGCACCTGGACAACATCTTCCCAAAGGCTCCTCCGGCAGCGGTAATCAGAATGATAACACCCGCGCTGAGCATTGCGGGTTCCAGCTTGTCGCGAAAGGCGGCGAGTGAGAGTCGCTGCTGCCGAATCAGGAGAGCGGCGGCAAAAGCCGTCCCCAGCAGCAGCGCCATGTTCTTGTTGCCCAGGACTGCAGCAGTTGCCAGCATCCAGTCAGGCACGGGAGAGCTCGCACCGTCCACCAAGGTTTCTAGAATCGTATTGCCCGATATGAGCAGAACAGGCAGAACAACCGGCAGAACCGAGGGAAATAATCCGGGTAGCTGCGACTCCTGCCTTTGCAGGATCTCCTGGAGCTGCTCATCGTCGACACCCATTGCCTTTCCAGGCGAGATGTCCAGTCGACGATTCGCGGCCCGGGCAAACCAGAGACCCGCCGCCGAAGGCAGGAGTCCCAGCAGGAAGCCAAGCCCGATGGCAGTGCCCAGGGTCAAGCCCTGGCCGGACAGGTTCTCGACCATCAGAAGCGGACCGGGAGTCGGAGGAACCAGCGAATGGGTGATCGTGCCTCCGGCACAGATAGCAAGGACGTAGAGCAGGAAGTTCTTCCCCGTGCGCAGATGCAGTGCTCGAGCCAGGGGAACAAGCAGGAAAAACACGGTGTCGAAAAAGACCGGAACTGACAGGAAATATCCGCTACCCAGCAGGGCGAGGGGCGATCGTTTCTCACCCAGAAAAGCAAGCAGCCTGCGCGTAATCTTGTCGGCCGCCCCGCTCTCCATGAGGCACTGGCCGATAATTGCTGCCAGCACGATCACGAGGCCGATGCTGGCGGCGGTAGAGCCGAATTCCCGGGTTGTCAGTTCGAGCGCCTGAACCGCGTGGGCTCCCGGCTTGCCCGGTGTGGCCTGGAGCCGCCTGCGGACGCGGTCCCGGGTCGTGAGATTCAACTCTCGATACTCAACCTCGGTTAGCTCGCCATTGTCCAGTTGAGCTCTGAGCCCGGCCTGCTCAAACTCTGCTTCTTCTTTGAGCCCCAGCGGTAGCGGAGACAGCAGCCCGACCAGAAACGCCGCCAGAATGAGCGCCAGAAAAGGGTGCACCTTGAAGAAAGTGATGGCGACGAGGACAAAGAGAATACCGGCCAGAAGAACCAGGAACGCCATAACTACTCAGTGTGACCGATGGAGCACGAAAATCAAGGGGAAAGAAAATTGAGCACGCGTAACCTCTGAGTGCGCTTCCGTTAGTACTGCGTCAGCACGAGTCATGGAGAAAGCATGGTAAGAAAACACGACTTCCAGACCCAGTCCGCGATCGCGACCGGCAGGAAGAGGGACCGGCAGAAGATCTACCTGATCAGTCGCGGAGTCATTCTGACCGTAGTGGCGCTTTCCGTTGCCGGTCTTTTCTATGAGCCGGTTGGACCGGTGGGCTGGACCCTGGACATCCTCTTTCGCTCCTACGTCATGTTTCTGGGCTCCGTCATGGCCCACGAAGCCGTGCATGGGCATCTCGGACCCAGCAAAGCTACGAACTTTTTCTGGGGCCGCCTGGCTCTGCTTCCCAGCCTGGTTCCCTACACCAACTTCAGGAAGACCCACCGCCTCCACCATGCCCACACCAACGTTCCCGGAAAGGACCCGGACCTGTTCATGAAGCCCCACCACGCGGTTGAGATTCCCTTTAGAGCCGTCGCTATGCCCCATCAATGGTTTTTCTGGCTGCGACAGCGGGGACTGAATCGGCGAGCGGACCTGCGTGAACTGATGCTGAACTATGCTGCCATCGTCGCTTTCTACGCAGCGATGCTGCTTCTGGTGGGCCCACACCGCTTATTCTGGGGTGTGACACCTGCCTTGATCCTGGTATCCATCCTGCTCTGGTACCCGTTCGCTCTCAAGACCCACGAAGGATTCTCCACCGGCTCCGCCGAGACCCGATCCCACGACTACTACGGTCACCTGATGTACTGGTTTTCTCTGGGACTCTCCCTGCACCGCGTCCATCATCTCAAACCGGGATTGAGCTGGACTGAACTCTACCGATACGTGAAGCCGGGCCCCGGGCTTGGCTTGCTGCCCCGCCGGGAGATGGTCAGGGAACCGACTCAGCGAGAAGGGCATTGACTCGGCTTCGAGGTTCAACTTCATGTCGGGATTCGTTGGGGGCGACCCTGGTGGTCGCCCGTCCGGCGGGCCGGCACAAGGCCGGCCCCTACGACACGCTGCCCGGCCATTCCGGATTCGCAGGGGCAATCCCCCGGTGGGAGAAAGAAAGGGCACGGCACCAGGCCGGACCCTACACTCCAGGGATGAGACTGCGGACCAGGTCTCCCACCTGCGCGGGCAGGTCCCTGGACTCCCGGTTCTCCTCGATGAACTGCACAATCGCGGATCCCACAACGGCACCTTCGGCCCACTGCCAGACCATCTCCACATCTTCTCGCGTGGTAATCCCAAAGCCCACCGCGACGGGCAGACTGGTGTAGCGACGAATGCGTTCAACAGTGGCCGGCATCGAGTCCGCCAGATCAGTCTGGCGACCGGTCACCCCGGTCCGTGCCACCACATACAGGAACCCACGGCTGCTTTCGGCAATGGCCCGTAGTCTCGCATCGGATGAGGTCGGGGCGGCCAGAAAAATAGTGTCGAGCCGTCGAAAGGGATTCAGCCTCACGTATTCCTCCGGTGTCAGGTCAGAAATAAGAATCCCATCCAGCCCGACCTGGAGGGCTCGCTCTTCCAGCTTTTCCAGCCCGTACTGGTAAACGGGATTCAGGTAGGTCATAAGGATGATGCCCTTGTCCGACTTCGACCGAAACTCCCTCACAACTTCCAGCAGGTCGTCCAGAGAATATCCGCGGCGCAACGCTGAAAACGAGGACCGTTGAATAATCGGGCCGTCGGCAATCGGGTCCGAGAAGGGTATCCCCAGTTCGATGATGTCCGACCCTGCGTCTGCCAGCTCAAGGAGTATCTGAAGTGTCGTTTCCAGGTCTGGATGGCCACCGGTCACAAACGGGAGGAAGCACCTATTCTTCCTGGCGAAAATCTCTGACAGTCTCGACATCTTTGTCTCCGCGTCCCGAAAGGTTCACGATCACGAGCGGGTTTTCGCCCAGCTCCTGCAATGCTCCATCCCTCGCGATTCTTAAGAGGCCGGCCACGGCGTGGGCGGATTCCAGAGCCGGCATGATACCTTCCAGCTGGCTCAGCTCGTGGAAGGCATCCAGCGCCTCGTGGTCGGATACAGCAGTGTACATGACCCGTCCCGTATCGTGCAGCAGCGCGTGCTCCGGCCCGATCGAGGGATAATCGAGGCCGGCCGAAACGCTGTGAGTGGTCGCGATCTGCCCTCCTGCGTCCTGAAGAACATAGCTGAAGGTTCCGTGGAGGACGCCCTGTCTTCCCCCTTGAAAACGGGCGGCGTGTTCCCCCAGCTCCTTCCCAAACCCCCCGGCTTCCACGCCAATCATGCGGATGTCCGGATGCTTCAAGAACTCGTAGAAGAGCCCAATCGAGTTGCTTCCTCCGCCGACACAGGCGATCAGAAGGTCGGGCAGCCGGCCTTCCTGCTCCAGAATCTGCTTTTCTGCTTCTCGTCCAATCACGGCCTGGAAGTCGCGAACCATCATTGGATAGGGATGAGCTCCCAGGACAGAACCGAGAAGGTAGTGGGTGGTCTCAACGTTGGTCACCCAGTCCCTCATTGCTTCATTGATGGCGTCCTTGAGGGTCCGGGAGCCGGCCTCTACCGGTGTTACGCGAGCGCCCAGCAGCTCCATGCGAAAGACGTTCAGAGCCTGCCGTCTCATGTCCTCGGTACCCATGTAGATCTCGCATTCCATCTCCAGAAGCGCACAAACCGTGGCCGTGGCAACCCCGTGCTGGCCGGCCCCTGTTTCAGCGATAATACGCCGTTTCTCCATCCTCCTGGCCAGCAGAGCCTGGCCCATGGCGTTGTTGATTTTGTGAGCACCCGTATGGGCCAGGTCCTCACGTTTCAAGTAAGCCGTAGCGCCCAGGATGCGCGAGAGCCTTTCGGCTCGATACAGTGGCGTGGGCCGTCCCACATAGTGTTTCAGCAGGTCGTCCAGTTCGGCCTGGAAGGATGAATCGGAGCTTGCCTTTCGGTAGGCGTCCTCCAGCTCCTCCAGTGGCGACATGAGTGTCTCCGGCACAAACCGGCCTCCGTAAACACCAAAGTGCCCGTCGGAATCAGGCCGCTGGACGGATCCGGAGCCCCGCCCGGTGGAACCACTCTCATTCGTATCTGCCATAGCTAGTCCTCTCGCTCCGAATCAAGTCCATCCGTCGCCCTCCGTACATTTTGCAGAAACTGTCGGATCTTTTCCGGGTCCTTGCGGCCTGGAGACAGTTCGACACCGGAGCTGACATCCACTCCCAGCGGATGGAGGAGCCGAATCGCCTCGCAGACATTCGAGGGCGTCAGTCCTCCCGACAGGATGAAGGGACGCGGCACCGACCTCAAGCTTTCCCAGTCGGCTGCGATCCCCCGTCCCCAGGAAGTGTCGATGAGCAAATCGCTGTTGGGAAACAGTTCGATTTCGGCCGGCCCGGTGGCCACCCAAACTTTCCTCCCAAAAGCGCGGATCTCACTTTCACTCTTCAGTCCATGCAACTGAACAATATCGATTCCAGCCGCTGGAGAAGCCTCTGGCGACCCGACGAACACACCGACTCTGAGGCACTCCCCGGGGAGTGCTCGAATGATTTCCTGCGCCTTCGGGGGCGTCAGATAACGCGGGCTCCCGGGATAAAAAACAAATCCCAGGGCATTGGCTCCACAACGCAGGGCCCAGCTTGCATCCTCGACTGATGTGATCCCGCAAATCTTGACCAGCATTCTTTTTTCGGGCTCCAGCAGTGCTCCCTTTGTGTTCACCCCGACAGCAATTGGGCCAGCCGTTCCCCCGGGTTCTGGTTGTTCATAAAGTAGGATCCGATCAGAAAGCCCCGAAAACCTGCATCCTGGAGCTCCAGCAACTGGGTCCGGTCGGAAAGTCCGGATTCAGCAATCAAGAGATATCCTTTCTCTCCCTCCAGACGGCGGGCGATCTCGAAAGAGGTCGTGATGTCAACGCTGAAATCTTTCAGGTTTCGATTATTCACTCCAATGATGGTAGCTCCACTTTCCACGGCTGTTTCCAGTTCCTGCGGATCGTGAACTTCCACCACGACGTCGAGCAGACACTCCCGGGCGGAAGCGAGCAGCCCCGTAATCTGTCCGGGTTGGAGGCAGGCTACGATCGCCAGAACGGCGGAAGCTCCCCAGACCCTCGACTCCAGCACCTGATAGGGCTCGAAGAGGAAATCCTTGCGCAGTATCGGAATCTGGGGGAGCTCTATCCGTACGTCCTTGAGGTACTCGGGTGCCCCGGCAAAGTACTTCTTTTCGGTCAAGATGGATAGCCCGGCCGCCCCGGCGCAACGGTACTGTTCGGCAATCTCTACCGGCTTCAACAGACAGGGGAAGGACCCTCTACTGGGGCTCCGATACTTGATCTCGGCCAGAATGTTGAGCTTTTCTTCCTCAAACGCAGCAGCAAAGGGCGGAGGGTCGTTCTCCGGGATCTGCTCCCGAAGAGCTTCTTCCGGAAACTGTTGCTTGAAGACCTGCAGTTCCTGCCTCTTGGCGGCGACGATTTCGTCCAGAATCATGATGAGCAGCGACCCGTGGTGGTCTCGATCAGTTCTTGAAGCTTCCGGTAGGCCATCCCGCTCGAGATCGACTCCTGCGCCCGCCTCAAACCGTCCTCGAGGGTCGCATCGGTGGCCAGATGAATGGCGGCACCTGCGTTGATCACGACCAGGTCTCGAAGGGAATCACGTCGTTTTCCCCGCAGGATCTCGAGGCAGGTGCCGGCATTGGAGGCGGGGTCGCCTCCCTTTGCTTCCGGTTCAGACCCGGCCGGATAAGAAAAGCCGTAATCTGTCGGATTCAATTCAAATTCCCGGACGTTGTCCGACGTGACTTCAACGACTGCCGTAGGGGCCAGCACCGAGATTTCGTCCAGGCCATCCAGACTGTGCACAATCCAGGAACGGCCGGTCCCCAGCAGATGCAGGGCTCGTGCCAGGCGCGGTGCGATGCCGGGGTCAAACACACCGATCAGCTGAAAAAGGGCTCCCGCTGGATTGGTCAGGGGCCCCAGTAGATTGAAGATCGTACGGTGGGTGAGCTGTTTACGGACAGCGGCAACCCGTTTCATTGCAGGGTGAAACGAAGGAGCGAAAAGAAAGGCCAGGCCGTTGTGATCCAGGCAGGATTGGACTGTCTGGAGAGGAGAGTCAATGCGCACACCCAGCTCCTCCAGCATATCGGCGCTCCCACAGCGCGAGGTGGCGGCCCGGTTTCCATGCTTGGCCACGGCGACTCCGGCGCCTGCGATCACAAACGCAGCCGTTGTTGACACGTTGAAAGAAGCGGCTCCCCCGCCCGTCCCCGCCGTGTCGACCAGATCGACCCTGTCGCTCTGGAGTCGGACGGCGTGGTCACGCATGGTCCGGGCGAAACCCGCGATTTCCTCGGCTGTTTCCCCTTTCCCGGAAAGGGCTGTCAGGAAAGCGGCAATGGCGGCATCGCGCGTCCGAGCGTCGAAAAGGCTTTCAAGAGCATGCTGCGACTCCTCCATCGAGAGGTCCCTGCCCGAAGCGATCTTTTGCGTCAGTTCGTCAAGCACAGGAAGTTCTCCAGAAGGTCTTTGCCTGAGGGTGTGAGAATCGATTCGGGATGGAATTGCACTCCATGAACGGGGAGTTCTTCGTGCTCCAATCCCATGATGGTCCCATCCGCGGTCCAGGCAGTAACAGACAGGCAGGAAGGCAGGTCCTCCTTTGCCACGATCAGGGAGTGGTAGCGGGTGGCCGTAAAAGGACTGGGGATTCTTTTGAAGAGATCGCCTCCCCGGTGATGGATCGAGGAGGTTTTACCATGTTTCAACTCCGGCGCAGCCGTTACCGACCCTCCAAAAGCCTGCGCCACGACCTGGTGGCCCAGACAAACGCCCAGAATCGGAATCTGCTGACCGAGTTCCCTGACCACGGCAAGAGAGATCCCGGCATCGTCGGGAGTCCCCGGGCCCGGCGAAATCACAATCCGGTCCGGTTCCAGGGCAAGAATCCGATCAGGCCCTGTCTGGTCGTTGCGGAAAACTTCCAGGTTGCAGCCCAGCTCGCCCAGATACTGAACCAGGTTGTACGTAAAGCTGTCGTAGTTATCGATGACAACAATTTTCACGGGCCTGCTCCCGAGGAGTCCTCCGGAGCGGGTTCCAGATGTTTGGAAAGCTCCAGGGCCGTGACCAGGGCAGCCGCTTTGTTTCGGCACTCGTTGTACTCCCTGAGGGGAATTGAATCGGCAACAATGCCGGCGCCGGCTTGAATTGACACTCTGCCGTTTTCAAACACCATGGTACGGATGGCGATACAGGTATCCAGATTGCCGCAAAAGTCCACGTATCCCACGGCACCGGCATAGACACCACGATTCGAAGGCTCGAGCTCGTCAATAATTTCCATGGCTCTGATCTTGGGCGCCCCCGTAACGGTTCCGGCTGGAAAGCAGGCCCCCAGGGCGTCGAACCGATCGCATTCCTTTCGGAGCCTCCCCTTCAACGCGCTCACGAGATGCATCACATGGGAGTACTTTTCGACGAACATCAGGTCTTTGACTTCAACGGAGCCGTAGTCGCTGACTCGGCCCAGATCGTTTCGGCCCAGGTCCACGAGCATGACATGCTCGGCCTTTTCTTTTTCGTCGCGGCGCAGCTCTTCCTCCATTTCCAGTTCCTCTGCGGGACTGCGACCCCTTCGACGCGTACCGGCGATGGGTCGATATTCGAGCTCCGAGCCGTTGACCCTGACGAGCATCTCGGGAGACGAACCCGCCACCGAAAGCTCTCCCATTTTTAGAAAGAAAAGGTACGGGGACGGATTGATATAACGCAGCGCCCGGTAGACATTAAAGGGGTCTCCCGGGAAATCAGTCGTAAAACACTGAGAAAGCACCACCTGGAAGACATCTCCTGCGCGAATGTACTCCTTAGCCGTCTCCACGGCACTGCAGAACTCCTCTTGAGTGAAATTGGACTGCAGATCGACGCCTTGCCGGCCTTCCTGCTCCCGGGAGGCTGAAAAAACACCTGGATTACGAAGCGACCCGCCATCCAGGAGGCGGTTTTCGATTTCATCCAGCTCCTCCCTGCCCTGATGCGAAAGGATCACGATCTGGTGTTTGACGTGATCGAAGGCCAGAATCGTTGAGTAATAGTCCATCAACACCGGAGACCCTCTCCAGCCGGAAGGGGCCGGCGCGGGCAGGCTCTCCAGTTCCCTTATCACGTCGTACGCGAGGATCCCGACCGCCCCTCCGGTAAACGGCGGGAGATCGGGGTGGGTCGGAAGCAGCGGTGGGAAACTCTCCCGGAAATCCTTCCAGGTCCCCTGAAAGGTCCGTTCCGGACTAACCCCCAGAAACGAGTAGCGCCCGCTTCGCTCGCCACCTTCAACCGATTCGAGGAGAAACGCTCTGCTCTCGTTCTTCGCAATCTTGAGAAACGCTGAAACGGGAGTCAACCAGTCCGCCAGAAGGCATCGATAGAAGACTTCGCCCTGAGAGCCCGTCTCGCTCCCTGCAACTGTCATTTCCGCACCTGTTCAAAAAAAAGGCCGTGGAGGAAGCCCCACGGCCTTTTCTCTGATCTGAATCTATGTCTCAGCCCTTGAAAATGACTCCCCCTTACGGTTCCTGTCTTGTTTCAGATTCGCCAGGAGGCTCTGTTTTTCATGCTGTGATTTCCCACCGGGAAGAATAGAGACGACACGGGAAGAAAGTCAAGCATTTTTAGCCTCCGGACATGGCGTTCATAAAGTCTGCGTTACTCTCGGTCTTGCTGAGTTTGTCGAGCAAAAGTTCCATTGACTCGGTTACGGACAGCGGATTGAGGACCTTGCGCAATACCCAGACCCTGTTGAGCTCGTCCTTGCTCAGCAAGAGATCTTCTTTGCGGGTCCCTGAACGATTGATATCGATAGCCGGGAAAACCCTCTTGTCGACAAGTTTTCGATCCAGATGCAGCTCCATATTGCCGGTGCCCTTGAACTCCTCGAAGATCACGTCGTCCATGCGGCTTCCCGTATCGATCAGTGCCGTGGCCATAATGGTGAGACTGCCGCCTTCTTCAATATTCCTCGCCGCCCCAAAAAAGCGCTTGGGCCTCTGCAACGCGTTCGAATCAACGCCACCTGAAAGCACCTTCCCGGAAGGCGGTACGATGGTGTTGTAGGCTCGAGCCAATCGAGTGATGGAGTCAAGGAGGATCACGACGTCCTTCTGATGCTCGATCAACCGCTTGGCTTTCTCCAACACCATTTCCGCGACCTGGACATGGCGGGTCGCCGGCTCGTCGAACGTCGAGCTGATGACTTCTCCACGGACCGAGCGCTGCATGTCCGTCACTTCTTCGGGGCGCTCATCGATGAGCAGGACGATCAGGACGATATCGGGATGGTTGGCCGTCACAGAATTGGCGATACTCTGCAGAATCATCGTCTTTCCCGCCCGGGGCGGAGAGACGATCAACCCCCTCTGGCCCATTCCAATGGGGGTCAGCAGGTCCATAACGCGACCGCTGAGGTTTTCCCTGACCGTTTCCAGGCCGATTCGCTGGTCGGGATAGATGGGCGTCAGGTTCTCGAAGAACGTCCGCTCGCGGGCCACATCAGGATGCTCGAAATTGATGGCTTCGACTTTGATCAGGGCGAAGTAGCGTTCCCCCTCTTTGGGAGGCCGGACCTGGCCGGAAACCGTGTCGCCAGTGTGCAAATCAAACTTTCGGATCTGGGAAGGCGACACATAGATGTCGTCCGGTCCCGGCAGGTAGTTGTATTCCGGGGCTCGAAGGAAGCCAAACCCGTCGGGCAGGGTCTCCAGAACTCCTTCGGAGAAGATCAGTCCACTGCGCTCGGTCTGGGCCTTGAGAATCTGGAAAATCAGTTCCTGCTTCCGCATCCCGGTGGCTCCCTCGATCTCGAGTTCCTGGGCAATCTGGTTCAGAGCCTTGATATTCAGATCCTTGAGTTCCTTGATATCCAGTGATTCAGCCGTCTTGGTATCACTCATGATTCAAACCTCTTTGATGATTCTCCAGAGTGCCTTCTTGCCCTCTCCGGTGCGAGAGGAATAAGCAACCAGGCCGTCGATTCCCATAGACCTTTCAATCTGTTGCAGCGACCGGCCTCGTCGGCTCGATCTGACTCGGTCGATCTTGGTCGCAACAACCTGCGTCTGAATCTGGTAGGCATTCAGAAAATCCTGCATGACTCTGTCCAGAGGCCCCGGGTCGCGGCGCGAGTCGACGATCAGAATCGCGCGCTCGATTCGGCCATCCGATCTCAAGAAACCTTCGATCAGGGTCTTCCAGCCCGCTCGGATTCCCTGGGGAACCCGAGCGTATCCATAACCGGGCAGATCGGCGAAGACCCATCGTCTGTTAATGTTGAATAAGTTGACTGCTCTCGTTCGACCGGGAATCGAACTGGTCCGGGCCAGCTTCTTGCTCCCGACCAGGCTGTTGATCAGACTCGACTTTCCCACATTCGAACGGCCTGCAAAAACGATCCTGGGAAGATCGGGAACATGCCCGGCCTCCGCTCCATCCGCGCTGGTGAGCGAGGTTAAAAAAGTGCACTCCACAGTTCCTGACAAGCGTCACGCTCCGGAAATCCGAACGTGCGAAACCGATGGTGGTTGTTGTTACCTAGTATCTGTGTCGTCTTAGGGCGTTGGATGAAACCCGGGTCCGCGAGAGCCGTGGCGACTCTTCACGGATTAATGATGGACTCTCGGTCGGTCATCGCCTTCGATTTTCGGTGGCAGCTTGCTCACATAGTCATCCTTGTTCTTGGCTGAGGTCGGTGAGGAAACGAGGGCCACTTCGAGCACTTCGTCCATCTGTTCGACAAACATGAACTCAAGATCCTGCTGCACTGACTCTGGGATGTCCTTCATGTCCTTCCGGTTTTCTTCGGGAAGAATAACTTTCTTGACTCCGGCTCGGTGAGCCGCCAGAACCTTCTCTTTCATCCCTCCAATCGGCATCACGCGGCCTCTCAGGGTGATTTCTCCGGTCATGGCAACATCACGGTCGATCGGAATGCCCGTCAGGGAAGACGTCATCGCTGCGGCCAGCGTGATCCCTGCAGAAGGGCCATCCTTGGGAATTGCACCCTCGGGGACGTGCACGTGGATGTCAAACACCTTGTGAAAGTCATTGCTCAAACCGTACTGCTCTGCCCGGGAGCGGACATAGGTAAGAGCAGCCTTGGCCGATTCCTGCATCACATCGCCAAGTTTGCCGGTCAGCAGGAGATCGCCCTTCCCATCCATAGTGGTGCACTCGGTCAGCAGGACTTCGCCGCCCATCTCGGTCCAGGCAAGCCCGGTTGCAAGTCCCACCTCGTTGGTTTCCGACGCCATCTGGTTTCGGAATTTGGCCGGACCCAGGAAGTCAACAATCGCCGCTTTGTCGACGTCGAACTCGAAAGAGGCCGGCTTTTTCTTTCCGCTTTCCACGACCTTGCGGGCGATTTTTCGGTAAATTCGACCGATCTCACGTTCCAGGTTGCGCACGCCCGACTCGCGAGTGTACTCCTGAATGATGGCCAGAATGGACTCATCCATGAAGTTGATCTTGGACTTTTTGAGGCCTTTCAGCTCCTTCTGTTTCGGCACCAGAAACTGCCTGGCGATCTGCTTCTTATCGTATTCCGTATAGCCCGAGAGGTGGATAATCTCCATCCGATCCTGCAGCGGTCTCGGCACCGTGTGAAGGACGTTGGCCGTGCAGATGAACAAGACCTGTGACAAATCCAGTTCGGTGTCCAGGTAGTGATCCACAAAGGTCGCGTTGTGTTCCGGGTCGAGAACCTCCATGAGCGCGGCCGAGGGATCGCCTCGAAAGTCCATGCTCATCTTATCGACCTCGTCCAGGAGCATGACCGGGTTCTTGGTCCCGGCCCTTTTCATCATTTGCACGATCTGGCCTGGGAGGGCTCCAATGTAAGTCCTCCGGTGCCCTCGGATCTCGGCCTCGTCACGAACCCCACCCAGTGACAGTCTGACGAATTTCCGCCCCGTCGCTCGGCCTATGGAACGGCCCAGAGAGGTCTTGCCCACTCCCGGGGGCCCCACGAAACAGAGAATAGAGCCCTGGTGTTTCTTAGTGGACAGCTGGCGCACCGCCAGAAACTCGAGGACTCGTTCTTTGACGTCCTCGAGCCCGTAGTGGTCCTCATGGAGAATTTTCTCGGCCTTCTTGATGTTCCGGATCTCCCGGCTTTTCTTGTTCCAGGGAAGAGCCAGCAGCCAGTCCAGATAAGTGCGGCTCACCGTGGTTTCCGCGCTCATGGGAGGCATCTGCTCGAGCCGTTTGATCTCGGTCTCCGCTTTTTGTAAAGCATCGGGAGGCAACTGTGCCTCTTCGATTTTCTCCTTGAGTTCCTCGATTTCGTCTTTCTCGCCCCGCCCCAGCTCCTTTTGAATCGCCTTGATCTTTTCGTTCAGATAGTATTCGCGCTGGGCTTTCTCCATCTGCTTGCGGACGCGTCCCTGAATGGACTTGTCCATTTTGATTTTCTCGATCTCGACCTCGATCAAATCGCAGATTCTTTCCATCCTCTCGAGTGGATCGGCAATCTCGAGAAGCGACTGTTTTTCTTCCACGGAAACCGGAAGGTTGGCGGCGACGCTGTCGGCCAGACGCTCGTCTTCCGAATTTTGAACCGCCTGAACAACCGCTTCATAGTTGACATTCGGATCGAGTTTGGAGAATTGCTCGAACAGGTTGTGAAGCCTTTTGTTGAGGACACTCAGCTTGGCTTCCGAAACAGCAACCACCGGGAGTGTTTTGACCTCGGCAACCATAAAACCCTGCTGGCTGCTCACCCGGACGGTGCGAGCCCTCTTCAAGCCTTCGACCAGAACCCGGATGTTTCCATCCGGAAGCTTCAGGCTCTGCACGATCGCAGCGACCGTCCCGACACGAAAAATACGATCCGGCTCGGGCTCATCCTCGGTCGCATCCATCTGGGTCGCCAGATAGATTCTTTTGTCACCCTGCAGGGCCTTCTCGAGAGCCAGAACGGACGAAGTCCGCCCGATGACAAAAGGCACCATCATGTGGGGGAAGACCACTACATCCCGAATCGGCACCATCGGGCAGATGTATCGAGTTTGTTCACCCTCGGTCTTTTCCATTCCGACTCAAAGCCCCCTGTACCTTCTCACCTGCTACCTTAGACTTCCTTCGCGCCCAACCGTTTCAAAATTCTTGCTGCCCCGAGTTTCTACCTTTGGAAATCTGGAACGCGGAAAGAGCGAAACAGGCAAGAGATGTGGCTCGGGTTTACCCGGCCTTTTCCAGGAGCTTGAAAACAACCTCCTTGTTCTCAACCATCTCTCGAGTGACCACGAACTCCTTGACGTTCTTGGAACTGGGCAGTTCGTACATCAAATCTAACATAAGATCTTCAGTAATCAAGCGCAAGCCGCGTGCTCCAATTTTCCGCTCCATCGCCAGTTCCGCAATAGCCTCCAGGGCATCTTCAGTAAATCTGAGGGCAACATTCTCAAACTCGAACATCCGCTGGTATTGTTTGGTCAAAGCATTGGCTGGCTTCGTCAGGATCTCCACCAGGGCGCCCTTGTCGAGATGATGAAGGGTGCATATGACAGGCAGCCGCCCTACAAACTCAGGGATCAGCCCGTATTTGATGAGATCCTCGGGAAGGACGTGATTGAGGACGTCGGCCTCTATTGCCTTTTGCCAGCGTCTTTCCGTCGTGGCGGACCTGAACCCCAGCGTGGAACGTCCCAGGCGCTTTCGAATGTCCTTGTCCAGACCCACGAAGGCTCCTCCGCACACAAAAAGGATATTGGTCGTGTCAATTTGAACGAACTCCTGGTGGGGATGCTTGCGACCGCCCTGAGGGGGGACATTGGCTACCGTCCCCTCCAGGATCTTGAGCAGAGCCTGTTGTACTCCCTCACCCGAAACGTCGCGCGTAATGGATGGGTTCTCATCCTTTCGAGAGATCTTGTCAATCTCATCGATGTAGATGATGCCCTGCATGCATCGGTCTCGATCGCCGCCTGCCGCCTGTAGCAGCTTGAGGATGATGTTTTCCACATCTTCCCCAACGTAGCCGGCTTCAGTGAGGGTGGTTGCATCGACAATGGCGAAGGGTACAGAGAGCATTTTGGCGAGCGTCTGGGCCAACAGCGTCTTTCCCGTTCCAGTGGGACCAATCAGCATAACGTTGCTCTTCGCCAGCTCCACATCCTGATGGCGGCGAGCACCCATTTTGAGTCGCTTGTAATGATTGTAGACGGCTACAGCCAGCTTTTTCTTGGCCAGTTCCTGGCCTATAACGTACTCGTCGAGAAACGCTCTAATCTCGGCAGGTTTGGGTAGTTTTTCCTGTACCCCCGACGCATCCGACGCGAGATCATCCGAGATGATCTCATTGCACACGTCGACGCACTCATCACAGATGAAGACGGTGGGCCCGGCTATCAGCTTTTTGACGTCATTCTGGCTCTTGTTGCAGAAGGAGCAACGAAGAACCTCTTCACTCTCTTTTTTCACTCAGATCTACCCCTGTCCCAGCCACGCCATTAATCGAGGCCACGCTCTCAGTGACCTCCCCAGGCTGCCGATCAACCCCCGCCCCAAAAAAAGGGAAAAGGAGGGACAAACCGGCTATGCGTGCTTCTCGATGATCAGGTCGATAATACCATACTCCGTGGCCTGTTCAGCGTTCATGATGTAGTCGCGTTCCACGTCTTGCTCAATCTTTTTCAGATCCTGCCCGGTATGTCTGCAAAGGATCAAATTCGTCATTTCACGCATGCGGAGGATCTCTTTGGCATGGATATCAATGTCCGTAGCCTGTCCTGACAGCCCTGCCATGGCGGGCTGGTGGATCAGGATGCGGCTGTTCGGCAAAGCGAATCGTTTTCCGGAGGTTCCCGCGGCCAGAAGCAGCGCACCCATGGAAGCCGCCTGGCCGATACAGATGGTCGTCACATCGTTCTTGACGAACTGCATGGTGTCGTAAATGGCCAGCCCGGCAGTGATGGATCCTCCAGGCGTATTGATGTACAGCGAGATATCCCGATCCGGGTCTTCAGCCTCCAGGAACAACAGCTGGGCAGTCACCAGATTGGCAACATTGTCGTCAATCGGAGTG
The DNA here is from genome assembly GCA_965205615.1 of Acidobacteriota bacterium. GTDB lineage: Bacteria > Acidobacteriota > UBA6911 > RPQK01 > CBDAPI01 > CBDAPI01. The sequence goes on from CBDBHK010000026.1 coordinate 86,310, forward strand.
CCCAGAAAGATGATGTTGTCCTTGAGAAGCCGGGAGTAGATGTCAAAGGCCCGTTCGCCGCGGTTCGTCTGTTCGACAACCATCGGAATCAATGTCATAGTTTCACCCTTTTCAATCCAGAGAGGCGGCCTGGCTCCGTGTGGTTCGCCGCCGGCCCGGATCAGCATTTCGTATCATCCCTCGACGGTCCCCTTCGCAACGAGGAGGTCAATCACTTTTTTTCGTTTCAACCTTTCGGCGAGCTCCTCACGACGCCCTTCCTCTGCAAAGTGCTGCTTGACTTTCTGGAGAGCTTGATCGCTTGACTCAGCCAGCTTCGCAATCTCGACATCCACTTCGGCATCCGCGGTCTGGATTCCTTCCCCGCCCGCAACTGCCTCGAGCACAAAGTGAGCTCGGACCTCCTTCTCTGCGGAAGGGCGGAATTCATTCCGCATCTTGGGCCAGTCCAGGCCTGCCTTGGCGGGATCCACCCCTCGAGTCGCGAGCCTGTAGGCGAAGTCGCGCAGCTTGCCGTCCACAGCTTCCTCGACCAGGACCTGGGGGACCTCAAAGGTTGTAAGATCGACCAGGGCTTCGACCGTCTTGTTCCGGATGGCCTCCTCTCTGGCCGTCTCTGCGTACTGTGAAATCTCCTCCAGGAGACTCTCCTTGAGCGCTTCCAGACTGTCGAAGTCACCGATATCCTTTGCGAAATCATCGTCCATCGAAGGGACCTGCTTGTCTTTGATCTCGTTGACGTGAATCGTGAACTCGACCCGCTGACCTGCCAGCTTTCGTTCCGGGTAGTCCGCGGGATAAGAGACCTGAAAAACCTTTTCTTCGGCGGCCCGCAGGCCTAGGAGCGCCCTGGTAAAAGCTGCGTACGTCTGCTCGCCTCCAACTTCCAGAACCACGTTCTCATCATCTATAGGATCCAGACCGACGAGAGGCAACCCTTCCTCGGAAACATACCGTCCGTGGAGATCAATGACCGCATAATCACCCAGATCGATGCCACGGTCCTCGACCGTCGCCAGCGTCGAGTGCTGTTCCTGGAGGGCATCCAGGCGCTTTTCCAACAACTCGTCAGGATCGGGCGGAGGATCGAGCCTCGCCCGGAGACCCTCATAACCGGGAAGGTCGAAGACGGGCTGCACTTCAAATTCGGCCACATACCTGAGCGCTCGACCCTCTTCGAAGTCCAGCTCGTCAACACTTGGAGACCGCACCGGGGCGATGTTCTTGTCCTGAATGGCCTGGTGATAGGATTCCGGGACCAGGCGCTTGATCACCTCATCCCGAATATCTTTCCCAAATCGGCGCTTCACCAACCCGAAGGGTGCGCGGCCCTTTCGGAAGCCCGGCAGGCTCGCCTGTTGTCTGAACTCGTTTGCTATCCGGTTGAACTCCTCGGAGGCCACCTGAGCCGAGACTTCGATCGAGAGCTTCTTCTTGACCCCGCTAATGTCTTCGAGAACGGACTGAATCTCCATAATTCCCGGTCTCTTAACCCAACCACTCCCGCCTACGTCAAACAGTATTAGATGATTCGACATGGTTTGCGTAGCAAAAACTTGTGGATTATATTTCTGGGCTGATGCATCAACAAGCGCCGCTGGCCTGGAAACTCAAGGCCGAAGCCTTCGACCGGCTCGTAGAGAAGTACCGAAGCCTGGAAAACCACGACGGCTTTTACTCCCGAAACTGGCTCGAGCTTACCGAATTGCTGGAGGCGGAACTGCAGGAACTGAAGTGGGTGCTTTCGTCAGAAGCGGAACCATCAGAACGGTGAGGGTCCCGCGGGAAATTCCCGGCAGGGACGGCTAGCCGCCCAGCTCGCGGACGACCGACAGGGCCCTCTGGTGCAGAGCTCCGTTGGAGGCGACGATTCCCCGATTCCGGGCCAGGGTCGAGCCCTGAGAAAAATCCAGGGCCTCGCCATCGAGGTCCGTAACTTTTCCGCCAGCCTCTTCCACGACCAGAGACCCGGCTGCGTGATCCCAGATTCTCTCCTTGTAATGCAGCCTTGCAGACGAGATAAGGCGAAGCATCAATTCCCCCTGGCCCATAGCCAGAAAACCGTACTTCGCCTGACTGTCCATGAGTACAGGTTCGACTGCGGATCCCAGTCGATGAATGATCTGCTCGAAAAGCCCCGTATCCGTGTGGCCAGCCTCGACAGAACGAACCAGCCTCGCCTGTACCGGGTCAGAAAGCGCTGAGACATGAAGCGGCTGGAAGTCCTTTTCCCCCTGCAGAGGACGCAGCCAGGATCCCTGGCCCTGAACCGCTACAAAGAGAGAACCCGGCCGCTTCGAGGAGTCTCCCGGAGTGGGCAGATTCGGACAGGCAAGAACACCAATCCGAACCCGGCCGTCTTCGATCAGAGCCAGCGCCGTGGCAAACTGCGCCTGTCTCAGGAAGCCCTTCGTTCCGTCGACCGGGTCCAGAGTCCAGTACCGTCCCCGGGGCGCGCCTGATCCCCTGTCGATCCATCGACAGACGGACTCCGGGTCGGCGGGAAGACCCGCCTCGGAGAGAAACTCGGTAACCTGCTTCAACGTCTTTGCTCCCCCCTCGCGCTTGAGCAATCGGGTGTCTTCCTCGGCAACCAGGGCGTCCCCGGCGGGTTGCTGTTGGAGCGACCAGCCGATCAGACCCTGTATCGCAAAATCGGCCACGGTGACAGGCGACTGATCTTCCTTCGATAGAGCCGGCTCGGTCAAGCGGTCCTGGATGCTTCGACCCAGAAGTCCGGCTCGCTCTGCCACCTTGACGGCGAATTCGACTTCAGGACCGGCATCACTGAGATTCATGGCGCCCATTCTAGCAGCCCGTATCTGGACTCCTCCTGTCAAGGGTCCTGTTCATTTTTTCGAATTCAGCTGATCTGGGCCCTGGCGACGAAACTCGGATGCTGGGTTGAAGCCAGGAGTTTCGCTGCAGGTCCAGAATCGCTATCGGATCATCTTCTCCTCCTTGGGTCTCTGGCATGAAAGCATCGACTTTTTGCGATTCAGTGTGGACTGCAGTCGTATCTCCGGCCTCTTAGTGGAGCTGTGTTCTGGCTCCGGGCCATGATGAATATTCGCGCGTGGGGCGCCTATCGTGGTGACGGCCATCGAGTGGCCAAGGCTGCTATCGGCGTGTTCCCCGCGCCGGTCTGACCGGTTCGCCATCAGTTCGAATCCTCTCATGCAGTTCCCAGGGAAAGATCTTGACAAATCTTTTATCGCTTAAGCTCGCTGGGGTTCATAGGCGGCGTCACGGGTGGAAACGGCCCAGAGTAGACGGGCCAGCTTATTGGCCACAGCCACTGCCGCTTTGTTGTGCCCCCGTCGTTTTTCAATCTCCAAACCCCACCTGTGCAAACGGTCTGGCCGCTGCTTGGACTTGGCCGTCCACAAGACCGATCGCCCACCGTGGATCAAGAGAGTGCGCAAATAGATGTCCCCTTGCTTGCTGATGCACCCGAGTCGACGCCGCAGACCGCTGGAGTGCTCCCGCGGTGTCAAGCCCAGATAACTGGCAAAGTGTCGTCCCGAATCAAAGCGCCTCAGATCTCCCACAAAACCGGCCACCGCTGTGGCTGTCAGCAATCCCACCCCGGGGATCGACTGCAGTTGTTCAATCGCAACACTCTGTCGCGATAGCGCTTTCAGTTTCCTTTCGATCCGATCGATTCGCCCCTCCAGCTCTCTGACTTCCAGACAGATCTCCTCCAGCACCGATCGGATCCCATTCGGAATCTCCACTTCTGCATCTTCGATCCATCCTCGCACCCGCTCCACGGCCTGGCAGGCTCCAACGGGAATCGTCAAACCGAATTCCCGTAGAATGCCCCGCATCGTATTGATCCGTGCCGTGCGGGTGCGCATCCATGCCGTCCGCACCCGATGTAAGGCGGTCAACTGCTGCTGCGATTCATTTTTGATCGGAACCGGTCGAATGGCACTGTTGCGGTGGGCTTCCAACAACCCTTTCACATCACTGCGATCCGTCTTGTTGCGTAACACGTACGGCCGGACGTAGGCTGGCGGCAGCAGCACAACTTCGTGCCCCAGTTCCCGGAATCGCCGGCCCCAGTAGTGAGCCGAACCGCAGGCTTCCATCAGAATCGTTGCCCGTTGTTGCTTGGCCATGAACCTCAACAACCGAGCTCGACCCAGGCGATGCGTCTTCTCCATCCGACCAGGCTGCTCGGAAATCCCAATCTCAAAGACCGACTTTGCCAAATCCACTGCGATTGTTCTATGCTTCATTTCAGACTCCTCCTGATACAGTTAAAAACTTTGGCTCTGGCACTTTAGATGCCGTCTAAGCCTAAAGGAGGAGTCCATCTCATTATGGTGAAAATCGCACGGGCTGCCAGCTGGCTTCACTATTCCAGGTTTCAGGTTTCAGGTTTCAGAAGCCGGCGGCGGGCCAGCAGCCAGAGGAGCGGTGGCAGGACCGCGCTCAGCGCGAAAGCGGCAAGGGGCCTCGTCACGCCCAGGAATCCGATCAGGGCAAACGCGAACCCCAGGGGCATGGAGCCGCAGACGAGAGCGGACAGAAAAATCCAGAAAGGCATTCTCGCAAGCCCGGCCATACAGGCGACCACCTCCGGGAAAAGCGGGAGCCAGCGCGAGAACACGACCAGCCAGGGCCCAATGCGTCGAAAACTGTTTTCGATCTCGATCAAAGACTCGGTACCAACCAGAGGCAACGCTGCGGCGACGCCGAAGCGGCGACACAGGAAATACCCCAGGACTCCCGCAAGAGAGGACCCGAGGGCGGCCAGCAGACCCCCCACCCACGGACCATAAAGATACCCGAGAGCGCTCATGACAATAGTGGAGGGAATGGGCAGTAGCAGGTCAGAGGTGAGGAGAACGACCCCGGCCAGCCAGCCCCACCCGCCAAACGTCTGTATCCAGAGCACCGTCCCCTCCCGGGTCAGGACGGCGTCGAACCGATCCCCCCAGATCAGAAACGGGATCAGGAAGGCCACACTGATCACGGCGAAAAAAACAGCGAAGCGGAGCATTCCTCATTTCTCAAGGCATCGGGCCACTGCTGAGAAGGTCCCCCGAGCCAAACCGGTTCGGCTCGGATCTCCCGGGCGCCGCACGTTCCAGATTAAGTTCCAGACTATGATGGCAGCATGACCAGACCGATCCCGCAACCCATTGATTCGGAGCAGGTTCCCAAGTTGGCCCGGGCCACTATGAAGGCGGCCCGCTTTCCCCAGCTTGCCAGCCTGGACGGTGACCAGCCTCGATTGCGCCCGGTCTCTCCTGTGCGTACGGACGACTTTACCGTACACATTGCCAACCTGCGAAGCTATCACAAGACCGAAGAGATTGCCGCCAACCCCAGGGTGGAACTCTGCTACCTCGATGGCGACCACAATCAGGTTCGGATCACCGGAATCGCACGGATTGAATCCGATCGCACTCTGCTCCAGGAGATCTGGAAGGCCAACCCGCTGCTGAGACAGTTTCTGGGCTCGTTGGATCACCCCGATCTGATCGTCTATCGTGTCGAACCCAGCCGGGTACGCTACATGCAGGAATGGGCCCTGCAATACTATGAAGTGCCGATTGAATAGACCCGCCCACTAGTCGAGGCACGACAGATCGGGATGGGGGGAAGCGCCGACGCGCGGCGGCTCTTCGCGAATCGCCTTCACCTCTTCTTCGAGCAGGGCGGTGGCTCCGGCATCGGCAGCAATCTCAATGCCGACCCGGCAGTGGAAGGACTCGCCGGGCCCCAGCGTCGCCAGCCTTCCCTTGTCGCGCTCAAAGGGGCGCGAGTTGGGATAGTCGGTTCCCGGTTCAATTCCGGTCACGTATCCGTCCTGCAGGGCCGCCGTATTCTTCCACAGGGTGAGGCAGGGCAGTTGTCTCCGATTGAAGCGAACGGCTACGGCCCGTGCCGGGTCGGGACTCTTCAGGAGCGCCAGGGTATTCCCGTCCTCGCGGGCAGCTGCCTCCAGCCAGTACACCTGTTCCACAAAACCGGCTTGCGGCCCAGCATACTCTGAGTACGAATCGACGTTCTCCACAGCCCGGGCGTCGCGCGGGTAGACGGTCTCCAGAGGAGCCACGAGTTGCGACCCGTCTCCCAGAAAAGGGGGGCCAAAATTGCAATGGTAGAGGAGTTCGAACTCGGCGGGGGTGGCACCCTTGTTGACGACCACGTCCTCGATCACGAGCTGATTCGAATCCGGCCAGGTCATAATGCGCGTCTGCAACTGCAGGCGGGGGGCAAAGAGCATGGATTCGTTCACTCTCCCGATGACCGTCAGGGTGTGAGGTTCCTCCAGTTCCATCTGCACCTCAACGTAGTGGGCCGGTAGATTGGCGACCTTCCCATGCAGATTCAGAAAGGTCTCGCAGGGATTTCCGTTGTTGTCCGTGACCACGTCGTTAGCAGGCGCCCCGTTGAAGCCCAGCCCGCAACGCACGATCCACTCGTCAAACCCCTGCAGCCAGCCCAGACCCGACCGGTCCAGCAGGTCCACGAACTGGGGATGAACCGGACCGGCCACGGGAGCCTCCCAGCCCAGACCCAGACCACGATAGGCTCCTCTCCAGATCGACATTCCCCGCGTGGGCAAAACCACGAAGTTCAGTTCTCCGTTATTCACCTCGACAGCATCGACACCATCACTCATGCCGGCCCGCAGGGTGGATTTCCGGATGGAAAAGCCTTTGTCCTCGAGACCCAGCTCCGAGGAGGTCATTTTCCACTGGTCGGTCCAGACTTTTTTACGGGAGTCAGCTAAAATCCATGATCTTGACTGCACGACAAACCTCGCTTTCGCCGGACTATGCTAGTCAAATCCGGGGATGGAATGCCATCCTTCTCCTGCTCTTTGTTCTACTTCTGGTGGTCCGTCTGGCTATGGCGCTGGGAGACGTCGTTCATTTCGACGAACCCTTCTGGATGGCCCGGGGTGATTTCTTCGTGCAAGCGCTGTCGGAAGGTAACTGGGCGGCCCTGCAGGACGAACACTGGGCAGTCGCCGGTGAGGAAGGTAGCCGGCGCATCTTCACTTCCTACGTTGCCACCGGATCAGGGACCGCTTTTCTGACGGGCCTGGGCCGGCGGCTCCTGCCGCTCGCGCCGGGCACCGGGGGAATCGACAAAGTTCTCGCGGAGGTGATGCTGTCGCGATTGTTCCACGTGGGGTGTAGCGTCCTCACCCCTGTGCTGCTTGCTTCTGGCGGGCCGCCTGGGCCTGGGGCGGACCGGCCGCCTGTGGTTGTTCTTTTATCTGATTTTCGATCCTGTTTTTCTGGACATGGGCAGCAAGGCTCACCTGGAGTCGTTCCTGACCTTGACCATCCCGGTTTCGCTGCTGCTGTATGCGCTCGCGCGGGAGCGGGAGTCCCTGTTCCTCACCCTGCTGGGCGGGGCGGTTTTCGGTCTGGCTTTTGCGACTCGGGTGAACGCGGGAGTCGTCGTGATCGCGGCCACGGCCTACTCAGTCGTTCGAATTCTTTACGGGTCACCCGCCCGCGGGATTCTCCCTCAGATCCGAAAGGAGGTCATCCGTTTGCTGTTGTTCGGCCTCGTAGGATGGGCGGTTTTTATCCTCTGCTTTCCTCCGCTCTGGAAATCACCCTTCTTTGGATTTGTCGATTTCCTTTACCAGCAGGTGGCTCTGGCCGGCGGCGGGGGGCGTTTTGAAGCTCCGGCTTACTTTCTCTGGACGGACTCCAAACTGAGGTTCTGTTTTCTCCTTCTGAGCCTGGCAGGACTTTTTCTGCAACCGGTACGCTCGTCCAGGCCTTTTCAGCTGGGAGCCCTGCTTTTGCTTTTCGGGGTCCTCGTGGTCAGCCTGCCCGCAACCTTCTTTTCAAGGTATCTATCCTCCTGCCTTCCGGGACTGGCGCTCACCGGCAGCAGCACACTGGCCTATGCTCTGGCCGGCAGGGGCCGGCGCCTGCTCTGGCTCAACCGGCTGGCAGTGGGAAGCGTGCTGGCTCTTTCCATACTGATCGCTGCAACGGTTACGCTCCAGGAACGGGGTGTCTGGCGGAAAGTGAGAGGCTTCTACGGAGCCCTGCATTCTCGAGGCTTCGCCGGGATCGAAGCCCCCTACTTTGCCTCAGCCTTTCACCGCTCCGGCACAGTTGAGAGAAGTCCCGCCCTGCTGATGGGCACCACCCGGAGCCACGTCCAGCTCCTGTACCTGGGAGTACTGGTGACGGATGGCCGCAGACTTCACCAGCTCAAACCCGGATGGACTCGGACCCGTCTCGAGGCCAAGTCCAGATGCGAGGAAGGAGACTGGGAACTGGCCAGACTCAGGCCCTGGAATCGGGCAATGCCGAATCAGCTGCGCCTCCGTCAACTGATCGCCTGGCCGTGTGGGGATTAGGGGTTGAAAGTTGAAGGTTGAAAGTTGAAAGTATTCGAAGGGGATGGAGTGTAAGGGATGTCATCTTCCGCAACTCTCGGTGTTGGTTTCATAGGCGCGGGGGATATCTCCGACCAGCATGCCAGGGCTGTAAATGCCTGTGCGGGCGCAGAGCTCCGGGGTTTGTGGAATCGGACCGCCTCGCGGGCCGAAGCCAAGGCTGCCGGGTTCGGATGCCGCTCCTACGAGAGCGCCGAGAAGTTGCTCGCCGATGCGGCGATCGACGTCGTTTTTGTTCTGACCAACCTGGAGACTCATTTCCAGTACGCAACCCTGGCGCTGGAAGCCGGGAAGCATGTCCTGATCGAGAAGCCCGTGGGAGTGAACACGGCGGAGATCCGGGAGATTCAGCACCGGGCTGCGGAGCGGGGGCTGATTTGCGCGCCCGGCCACAACTATATTTACGAGGAGGGGGTTACGCGGACCCGGGACCTGATCGAGCGCGGAGAACTGGGCCGGCTCATCTCGATTTACGTCCTTTACAACATCCACCATGCGGAGGATGTGGCGCGGCGTTTTCCGGGAGTGATTCGCCAGATACTGACCCACCACTGCTATATCCTCTTGTTCCTGGCCGGTCCCGCCAGGCGGTTGAGTGCGCTCAAGGCCACCCTCCACTACGAGACCCTCGAGCGGGAGGACATTGCCATGGTCAACCTGGAGCTGGAGAACGGAGCATTGGCCCATTTGTGCGCCAGTTTTGCAGCGGATGACCATGCGGCCGACCCCTGGACAGTGCAGGTCAGAGTGATTGGAACCGGTGGCTCCACCCGCTACAGTTATCGGGATTGGGTGGTCCTGGCGCCGCAGGCCGCCCATTCACAGACCTATTGCGCCTACTATGAATCGATAAGGAACGAGGTGGACTTCTTTCTGAATCGCTGTGTCAGGGAGGGGGAACCGCCCCTGTCCACACTCCAGGACGCGATCACGGCCCAGGAGATGATCGAGGGCATGGAAGCCTCGGTCGAGCAGGGGAGAATGATCGACCTGGGACAGGAGGCGAGATGACAAAGCTATCGATTGGGAGCTGGGCTTATTGCTTTGGACCTTACGAGCAGAGCCCCGTAGACTTCACCACGGTTGTCGAGACACTGGGAAAACTGGGAATGGACGGCATTGAGTTCGGAGCGTTCGCACCCCATCCCAACCCCGACAGCCACAACACCGCGGCCAGACGGGAGCAGTTGCGCTGCCTGGTTGAGGACAATGGACTCGAGTTTTCAGGGCTGGCCCCCAACCTGTGGATGCACAAGCTTCCCAGCGTGGAGGACAGTGGTCCCTACATCGCCGAGTTTGCCAAGAACCTTTTTTTCGCCGAGGACCTCGGCATTGACGTCATCCGTGTGGACACATTGGAGCCACCTGACGTGTTCGAAACGACGGGAGTTGACCCCCGCCTGGGCCGGGAAAGGATCATCCGGGCCTGGGGTACCTGTTGCCGCCTGGCCGCGGATCGCGGCATGCGCGTCGTATGGGAGTTCGAACCCGGGTTCGCCTTCAACAAACCTGGTGAAATCATCTCCATCGTGGATGAGATGCGGGATGCGGGACACTACAATTTTGGAATTCTTTACGACACCTGCCACGCGCACATGTGCGCGGCTATCGCGGCCCGCCAGCCCGGAGAGAAAGAAACCCTGCCTGGAGGAGCGCTCGAACTGCTCCAGAAGCTTCGCAACAAAATCGGGCATCTCCACCTCATCGACTCGGATGGAACGTTGCACGGCGAGGAAACATCAACGCACAACCCTTTTGGGACGGGCGACCTCGACTTCGACGAACTCATCCCCGAACTGCTTCGATGCGGTTGCCCCACTGACTGGTGGACTGTCGACCTCTGTTTCTGGCCCGACGCCTGGGACGTAACAGAAGACGCCATCAAGTTTCTGAGCGCCATGCGGGGAAAATACGCCACAGAACGGTAGAGCGTCAGCTCACCGTTAACGGCAGGCTCACGCCTTGCCGTTCTGTCATTCCCCGGCTTCCTCCAGGAACCGGATCAGGCTGATCAGATCCGAGAGGCTCATGCTGTCGATCAACCCTTCGGGCATGATGCTGAGAGTTGACTCGCGACGCTCCGCGATCTGAGCTCGGGGAATGTCGACTCGCTCGCCGGTGACCGTGATCAGGGTCAATTCCTCTTCGTTCTCGCCTACGAACATTCCCGTGAACGCGTCTCCGTTCTCGAGTCGAATGTCCCAGGACACATACTGGTCGGAGACAACTCTTGAGGGGAACATGACGGATTCCAGTATTTCGCGTCGACGGAACCTCTTCACGACGGTCGACAGGTCGGGGCCTGCACCCTTGCCTTCCTGGCCAAAGACATGGCAGTTGACACACCCGGCCAGATAAAAGACTTTTCTCCCCCGTTCAACGTCGCCTTCCGCATAGGCCGTGGGGTCGTATTCGAGGAATTCACTCAACTCCTCGAAACTCATGTTGCGCAAGCGATCGCCGGGTCGTGCCGCGTGTTTTTTCTGCTTCTCGTCATCCTCGGCGAGATAGGCAGCCAGGCGGCGCATCTGCTCCTCCAGAACCTCATCTTTCAGTTGCTCGGCCCACTCCACTTCGGCCGGCTGCAGCAGCTGCAATGACGAATCCCACAAATCCTCCAGGAAGCCCTCCATGCTTGCGGCACCGCGGAATTTCCAGGCCTCGCGAAACCACTCGATCAGAGAGGTTCGAGTTGCCGGAGTCCAGCCGGACTCGATCGTGCGCAGGCAGTAGGTCACATGAATCTGCTCCTCCCCGGAGAGCCCGGACACCAGGTAAGAAAGTCCCTTTTCGATGATTCCGGGCGTCTCCAGGAAAGACAGCACCGTGAGCAGTTCGCGGTTGACTCGCAAGTCCCGGTGAGGAAACTCCAGGATCAGCCGTCGGCCCAGCGAGGGAGCCACACCCTGGCCCGGGACCGGTCGAGGGTCTCGAAACAGCGCCAACTGGAGAACCCGAAGGTAGTCCAGCAGCAGCTCCGTAGTAAGACGCGCCAGTCGAACCTGCTTCAGTTTCTCGAAGACTTGCCCGGCGTCCTCCTCGCTGTCCAGGTTGTGGACCCAGGCCAGCAGCGCCTCCAGGGTCAGCCGGGGATCGGCATTGGCACTCAACTGCTCGATCACTGGAAGCCAGGATGCTTCGGGAAATCGGGAGAGGGCCTGGCGGCAACTGTAGCGAACGAACCGATCCGTGTGCCCGAGGCAGGAAAAGAGACTGTCGATCAGCATTGTCCCGCGCTCCAGCGGCTTCCGTCGACTCTGGGTCCAGCGAACCAGGCCTTCCGCTGCCCGGCGCACGACCCTGGGATCGCGATCCTGGAGGGCCCGCGTTAGAACCGACCCGGCCGAGGGGTCGGAAGAGCTTCCAATCAGCAGAACCGCTGCGGCGCGGACCTCAGGGCGGTCACTCCGGATCAGCTCCATGAGTATGGAAAGGTTTGGCCTGGGCCCATGAATCTGCAACGCTTCCAGGGCCCTCAGGCGCTCTTCAGCTCTTCTCCCCTGGTCCAGGACCACTGCCTCCACGGATTCCTTCCAGGACTTTCCAAAGGCGACTTTCAAGCGGCGGATCTCGGCCTGGCCCCAGGCCGAGCGGGGCATCGGCTGGTGCACCAGCCTGTCGAGCGGAGAAGTCGGGAGGGGAATAACTTCTCCCCCGTAGCGAACGCGGAACAGACCTCCGGTGGTTTCACGCCCGCCCGTGGAAAAATACAGGTGGCCGTCGGGACCGACCTCCAGATCCGATACGTTCAACGGTTCACCGTGCACAAAGTCGACGGAACGACCCCCGTACGTCGCTCCCTGGGCCCTGGGAAACAAGACCCGGATTCTTCCGCGCGACCAGTCTGCCGTAAAGAGTGCACCCCGATACTGCTCCGGGTAGACATTGTGGTCGTAAAAAGCCACACCGGCCGGGGAGCCTCGACCGACTTCATCCACGCTGGGCAAAGTGTCTATGTAGTAGGGCTGAAACTTGCTTGATCCAGTCCTCCAGCCGTAGTCGCCACCAGGAATGACATGGAGAACCCGAATAGCGCGGTACCAGGGGAGTCCGTAGTCCCACTCCATGTCCGCTTCAAAGGTGAAAATCTCTCCGAACCGGTCTATAGCAAAGTCAAACGGATTGCGGAAACCTCCCGCGACCTGGGCCCACTTACCGGAAAGCAGATCGAAACGCTGGATGGTGCCGGCCGGTGCCGTGATGTTACGGGCATGCCCTCGAGGATCCAGATAACGGGGGAGCAGGTGGTCCTCGCGGAGGTTTCTCGACTCGGAGAGCGGATCGATCCGGGCATCCGGAAATGCATGATTCCCAAACAGAACGTAAAGGGAGCCGTCGGGACCTACTTCGATCTCATGAGGGCCGTGTTCGCCCAGTTCTCCAATGGTCGGGGTGACCAGTTCCAGGCGGTCGGCTCGGTCATCCCCGTCCACATCGCGCACCCGATAAAGACCGGTCCCTTCCGGTCCCAGTGCATGGGCCAGAAGATCGCCGGGACCCAGAAACTCGAGGCCATGGGCCGTTTCAATCTCAGAAGTCAACTGGATCTTGTGCTCGAATTCGCCATCATCGTCCCGGTCCTCCAGAAAAATGACTCCTCCCTCGAGCACCGCCATCACCGGCCGGCCCCGCGGCCCAAAGGTCATGTTGACCACAGAGCCGACCAGATCGTGGCCGGCCACCTGCTCGACGCGAAACCCTTCGGGAGTAACAAAGCGGCCCGAGATGTCTGCCAGGCGCTGTCTGCGGACGGCGTCCAGCTCGGGCATGAGGTGGCGGACCGGGGTGGAGTCGGGGGCGAGGCCCGTTTCGCCGGCCGAGCAGGCTTCCAGCCCGACGAACAAGAGCGCAGCACCCAGGTACCGGTATCGATCCATCGGTGACAGGAGTGTAGAAGGAATCCAGGAAAGATTCCACAACCCGGGACCCAACCCGCGGAGAGTGTTAGGCTGGCCTCTACAACATCCGATGTGAGGATAACCATGGAAGAACTACGCTATCCAATCGGTCGTTTCAAGCCTCCCAGAGATGCCAATCCGGAGACTCGAAGACAATGGACCGAGGCCATCGAGAGTGCCCCCGCACAGCTTCGGGCAGCCGTTTCCGGCCTCTCCGACCAGCAGTTGGACACCCCCTACCGCCCCCGGGGCTGGACGCTTCGGCAGGTGGTCCACCACGTGGCCGACAGCCATCTCAACAGCTATATACGAATGAAGCTGGCTTTGACCGAGCAGAACCCCGAGATCGGGACCTACCAACAGGACCGCTGGGCAGAGCTGTCGGACAGCAGGAGCGGCGATCTGGAACTATCCCTGCCTCTATTGGAAGCTCTTCACCGCCGCTGGACCGCGGTTCTTCGATCCTTCGGACCCGCCACCTGGGCCCAGAGCTTTCGGCACCCCGAACTGGGTCAGGTCTCGCTTGACATGAGTACTGCGCTTTATGCCTGGCCTGGCACCCACCACACCGCCCACATCATGTCGCTGCGGGAACGCCGGGGCTGGTAAACCTCTGCCCGTCAGCGCTCAGAAGTGGAGGCATTTCAGGCCTCCACCCATTCGGGCGGAGGAGCGATTTCGGCAGCGGGCCGTGGTCCGGGATCGGGCCGCCCCGTCTCCGAGAGCCGGTGAACGACCCTCAGTTTCATGCCGTGGCGGCACTGCATCTGGCAGGAAAGTCGAATCCCGGACAACTGTCGCTCGGCCAACTTGTCCCTTTCGGCCACAGTCATCCGGCCCGGCTCACCTTCCAGGAACTCAACCCTGCAGGTGGTGCAGCGCGCATTTCCTCCACACGCATGCATAATGTCGACTCCCGCATCTTCAATCGCGAGAACCAGGCGTTTTCCTTCTTCGACTTCAACCGTACCCAGACCTTCGATATCAAGTGTTGGCATAGTATTCCTCTTCTGAGACTCCCCCTGAACTCGGCAGGGGCTGGCGCAATACTTTAATATAAAGCATCGAGCGACCGAATATGGCCCAGATTAACGAACAGTATTTCGAGATTTTCTCAGATTACCTCAAGGAAAACGGTTTAAAGATGACGCGGCAGCGTCGTCTGATCGTGGAAACCTTTCTGTATACCGACGGGCATTTGAGCGCCGATGAACTGTACGAAGCCACGCGGAGAAAGGACCCGGGAATCGGCTACACGACGGTTTTCAGAACACTGAAGGCGATGACCGAGTGTGGTCTGGCCCGGGAAACCGATCTGAACGATGGCCGAACTCGCTTTGAACGCCTCTACCGACGCCCCAAGCACCACCACATCGTCTGCCAGGAATGCCACAAGACCATCGAGTTCTTCAGCCCTGAGCTGGAAGAGCTGCAGTCCAGCATCGCTTCCGAGTATGGCCTGAAGCCGGTGCAGCAGCGGCTGCAGATCTATGGCATCTGCAAGGAATGCCTGGAGAAAAAAACTCCTTCAATGCAAGTTTACGATAACGAAAAGGTCTTCGCTCGCGATGCCCTCCGTATCGCCATGGTCACCGAAGAGCGGGGCGTCAGCTTTTACCGATCCGCCGCGGAATCCGCGACGTCCAAGTCCGCCAAGAAGGCCTTCCTGAGCATGCTGGAAGAAGAGGAACGGCACCTGAGCCACCTGCGGGTTGAATGGGACCGGCTGGTCACCGACACACCTGAGATCGTGAGCGCACCCGTGTTTTTGCATTTTGATTTCGAGGCTCTTGAGGCCATCTTCCCCTCGGAACTGAAGGTTCGCGAGGGGCTTCTCGAAAACCTGAGCGAGCTGGGAGCTCTGAAAGTAGCGTTGAAAATGGAAAGGGAGGCCTACGCCTTCTTCACCGAGTACGCCCAGCGCTTCGAGGACACGCGGGGACGCGACATTTTCCTGAAGTTTGCTGCCGAGGAAAAGGAACACTGCGACATCATCAGGACGGAGCTCGATCGCCTGACGGTCGAAAGCTCATGAAGAGGCCCCAGCCAATGAGGAATATTGTCCATGCACGTCAGCCGGCTTTTCATTGCCTGTATCATTTCACTGGTAGCCACCTCCTTCGGATTCATCGTCCGGGCCATCCTGCTCAATGAGTGGGGCGTACTCTTCAACCTGACCGAGACTCAAAAAGGCGCTATCCAGGGAGCCGGGCTCTTCCCGTTCGCCCTGAGCATTATCCTTTTCAGCCTCATTATTGACCGGGTCGGTTACGGGAGACTCATGGTTGTGGCCTGGGTCCTCCACGTGGTTTCCGCAGTGATGACCATGACGGCCAGTTCCTACACCTACCTGTATCTCGGGACCTTTCTCTTCGCTCTGGCCAACGGGGCAGTGGAAGCAGTCATCAACCCGGCCACGGCGACCATGTTTCCGAAGAAGAAGACACACTACCTGAACATTCTTCATGCCGGGTGGCCCGGAGGACTGGTTTTGGGGGGGATCCTGGCCATTTCGATGAGCGGGCTGGAAGGAGCACACGTCTGGCGCCTCAAGATTGGCCTCTTTTTGATTCCGACCCTGGTCTACGGCTTTCTGTTGCTGGGTCAGAAGTGGCCTGTCCAGGAACGGGTGGCGGCCAGGGTCTCCTACCGGGAAATGCTGCAGGAGTTCGGCTGGGGAAGTTGTCTAATCGTAGCTTTCTTTGTCGCCAAGGCGCTGGATGAAGTCGCTCGAAACATTTTTGACCTGGCGCTTCCCGGCTTGTTGATCGGTCTTCTGACCATCGTCCCCACGCTCATCCTCATCTTTACCATCCGGAGCTTCGGGCGCCCCATGTTCATCTTCCTCCTCCTGGTCATGGTTCTGCTGGCCACGACGGAGCTGGGGACAGACAGCTGGATCGCTTCTCTCATGACGCCGGTGCTTCGAGCCTTCGGTGAAAACGCAGGCAGCTGGGTTCTCATCTACACCTCTTTCATCATGTTCGTGCTGCGCTTCTTTGCTGGTCCTATCGTCCACCGGATCAACCCGCTGGGACTACTGGCATCCAGCGCAGCAATCGCAGCCGTCGGCCTGTTCTGGCTGGCCCGCTCCGGGTCGGTTGCCCTGGCCGTGTTCCTGGCCGCGACTCTCTACGGTCTGGGTAAAACCTACTTCTGGCCTACCACGCTGGGAGTGGTCTCGGAGCAGTTTCCAAAGGGAGGAGCGCTGACCCTCAACGCCATCGCCGGAGTCGGGGTCATTGCCGTAGGGGTCGTGGGCAATCCCTTCCTGGGAGTCCTGCAGGACAAGTCCCTCGACGACGCCCTGAAGTCACAGAATCCGGCACTGCATGCCCGGCTCGCGACAACCGAGGAACACAGATTCCTGACCACCTACCAGCCCCTGGACAAACAGAAGATCGAAGCCCTGGACCAGCAGGAAAAAGAAGAAGTGCAACAGGTGGTGGCCGTCACCAACCAGGGCACCCTTGCGCGGGTCGCGGTCTTGCCCGTCATCATGTTTTTCTGCTATCTGGGTCTGATCCTGTACTTCCGGGCGAAGGGCGGGTACCAGGCAGTGGATCTGCCGGCCGAATCGTAGGCATTCCAGGCTGAGCCCCGGAAACGGTGAGCTTACGCTCTACCGTTCTGTGCTTGTCCAGCGCTCGATGGGCTGCTACTTCCTGGGCCTCTCCGGCCAGCCGGTTCGCAGGTCGTTCCAGTGCAACATCGTATTGAAGACGAGGGCGTGGCTGCCATGCGTCTCCCAGCGCCAGAAGGGTCGGTTGGCAAAGAGTACGACGTGACCCTTTCCAACCGGGACATCGACGACTGCCGGTTTTCCCGCCAGGTCAGCCCCTCCCTGCAGCATCCCGCTCATCAGGAGGTTCTTCTTCGAGCAGCTCACCACGGCCCGGGGCACCTCCTGCTTCCAGATCTCGTCCTTTAGCCACTCGGGTACCCGGTAATCGCCAACCTTCCGGTTGATCCGAAACAGCGGCGCCTGGTTGAAGTAAACGGGCAGGGTTTTCGCGTACCCGTAGGTAATAGGGCTTCGGGCGTCGCTGCTTTCCGCCCGCAGCACCGAACCCCGGACGACCAGCTGCCCGGCCGGCTGAATGGCAATCCGCCTTGTGATGGCCATCTGGATCGGGAACTTCGTCGTCAAACCTTCGGTAATGAACACGCCTCCTTGCCCAATGAAGCGCTTCAGGTTGGCCACTCCCTCGTACCCCATGCCCCTGCGCACATCATCGGTTTCGTCGATGACTCCAATGTGACGGTACTCGTCCGTTTTTTTCCAGGGAATCTCATCGCCCGCCTGCGTCGTTCCCGCCACCAGGATCTGGGGGGTGCCCGCTGAGTGAGGCATCACCACGACGTCAAAACCCGTGAGGTCGGTACCAGCCAGATCCTGGGTAGAGAGGTGCGAATAGGGGATTTGGTAGTGGTCGAAGGCGAATCGCCACCAACCTGCATCCTGAGTCGAAACCCAGCTGTGTACAAAGGCGATTCTGGGGAGATCCAGGTCATGGGCCGGGACATCCGGAACTGCTTCGACTCCCCGTATCGTGAGGCCGAGCTCCCGGGCTACCTGATCCACCCGATCGACCAGGTTGCGAGGGTTGTCCTGCTGAGCCAGGATGAGGGTGCCGGGATTGTAGGATTGCCCTCCGGCTTCAAAGTGCTCTTCGGCCGACGACATCCGAATATCGGCCAGCCGGAATCGGAAGATCGCCACATGGTCTTCCGTATTCTGATTCAGCAGGTAAACGGGACTGCCCGTGCCCTCCACCTTCCCGCTGACCGTGGCAGGTGCTGCCAGCGGTTCCACCGGGGCCCTGAGAATCTCCGGATCTTTCACTTCGTATGCTTCCACGTTTCGCAGGTACCGCATGGTCCAACCCGTATCGTCATAGGGAGGACGAGCCGCCGCCGGAAAGTTCTGCTTTGCCATCAGATTCTGCACCACAGCACGGTAAGGCTGGTCGAGACGAACAACATAGGACCCGGCCGGAGCACCGTCCGTTTTTCCCTCGGGTTTCTGCGGATCCCTGGCCCACTGCAGTTCCTCGCTGGCCACGTGGACATCGACTCCATGGTCCGCCAGCAGGTTGACGAGCTCAGCCGCCGCGATGGGGCGCCTTTGCTGAGCCGGGATCACCCAGGCGTGGGGCGCTTCCGTCTCTCCGCGCTGAATGGCCCGGGCGGTCTTTCGGTAGAAGTCGTCCACGAATTTCGTGTGATTGTCCGCCGTGTATTTGAGAGCAATCAGAACACCACTCTGCATGTAGTTGGTGTTGTTGCGAAGCGACCAGAGGGTCTTCCCGAGGGGAGGATTGGGCCGATACCACCGTCTCGAGGTCTGGCTGGATGAAACCGTGCGTTCCACCGTGTCTGGAATCGAGTTCCCGAAGGTCTCATAAAAACGGCCGATGCTGTTTCGAAGATTCGCCATCCAGGACATGTAGTTGGCGGCCCAGCCATTGTAAAAACCATGGGTCCACACGCCGGGCATGCCGCGCCGGGTCAGCTCGCTCACCTCCTGGTAGGCCAGCGTGTGTCACTCATCGACAGTTATGGCATCCAGATGCTCGTTGTAGGGCCCCTGCCCCGTGGAGGTGTAGAGGAAGGCCATCGATTCATGAAGGTCATGCATGACCTGGGGAGTCCAGTACAGAAAGGTATCCATCAGGTTGCGACTCAACCTCAGCGCCATGCCCAGAGCATCACGGTTGTTGTCGTGGGCCACGTACTTGCCCCAGTAGATCAGCCTTGGATACTGGCCCCGATTGGCGGCCCGATACCGGTACACGTCAACCTGTCGATCCCGGCCGTCCGGCTCGGCCACCGGGCAGAAAATGAAGATGACGTGTTTGCGAATCGCCTCAATGAATGGAGAGTCTTCCACGGCCAGGCGATAGGCCAGTTCCATGAGCATTTCGGGAGGACCGGTCTCTCCGGGGTGTAACCCCCCGGTGACGTAGTAGACAGGTCTGGCTTTGCGGATGAGCTCTGTCCTCTCCATCTCCGAAAGACCGCGCGGATCGGCCAGTTGGTTCAGATGTTCGCGCAGGACCTCAAGATTGCGAATGTTTTCCCGGCTCGACACAATCACTTCGACCATGTCGCGGTTCTCTTCGCTCCTGCCGATGGTGCGCATCGCCACCCGCGGAGACGCCTCGGACAGAGCCCGGAAATAGTCGTGGATCTCCTGCGTGTAGTGGAGCACATCGGGCGCTCCCACAATGGTCCCGAAGTAGTCGAGGGGAGACGGGACGTCTTTCGACCGGGGCAGATGATCGACGAGTTCATTCAGAAACCGGGCATCGGTCGTGTACTCGGCGATCTTCTCAGAGTAGGTCCCGTCGTTGGACTCTTGCGCCTGGAGAGCACCCCACAACGGCCCCAAGGCAAAGAGAGCAACCGACGGGAAAAGGGTTTTGCAGAACATGGGGACCTTTCTTATAGGTTCGCTGGATTATATACGGATGGAGGCGATTCAACCTGGTGCTAGCAGCCCGTGGTGAACATCGCACGGACTGCTAGCCCGCATAGATCACCGATTTGGAAATGAAGGTGATTTTGGCAGGCCGGAACGGTTTTCTGAGAGTTTCGCTATCGATCCGGTCCAGGTCGAGTGATGCGGTGGTGTGGATGGTCGTGAATGGAGCGTTTTTCGGGTTCGGAAGAGCGTGACGGAATGCATTCAGGCAGAGCTCGGCCTGAGCGATGGAACGATTTCGTTTTTGGGGGCGTTTGATCGGGACAGACCTCAGCAGCGCAGAGGAATGGCCTGGAGGTTTCGAACGACGGCAGCGAAGACCTCGCTGTAGGGATAGGCTTCCGACATGGAGATCCAGACGTGGCGGACCGTGAGGCGGACCTGGGCGCCAATCTTCAGGAGCTTCAAGCGAATCGTCTGACACTGAGCGCGAGCCAGGGGGGTCTGCTTCAGTCCGAGACGACGCAAGGCGTGCATGAGCATGTAGGCGGCGGAGGACAGATACAGCCGGAGTTGATTGGCGCGCATCGTTGCCGCGCTGGTCCGGTCGGCGAACAGACCCAACTGCTGTTCTTTTATGCGGTTCTCCATGTCGCCCCGCGCACAGTAGAAGTCTTCGTAGAGCGCGCGGGCCCCCAGGCGTTCCGGCGACAGGGAGGTGACGACGAATCGGGGATTGGCGCCTTTGTCCAGGAACTCGGCCTTGCCGACGACGCGTCGCTCCGAGGTCCAACTGTGGCGAGTCCGGTAGCGGAAATCCTTGAACACCCGCGCCGGTCGCCCGGTGGCGTTGAACTCGGCTTCGGCCTGAGTCATCGCTTCGGCGCTCTCTGACTTGAGCCGATCATTGTTGGCCAACCCCATCACGTAATCCACGTGATGGTCTTCACACCAGCGGAGCAAGTCATCCCGGCAAAAGCCCGAGTCGGCCCGGATGACGATCGAGACCTCCGGCCAGCTCTGCCGAATCCGGCCGACGATCCGTTCCAGTTCCTCCACCGATCCCGCGGCCCCATCGATATTGGAACACCGCAACCGGGCGCACAGCAGATGCTCCCCCGAGAAGATGTACAGCGGGAGATAACAGTAGTGGCGGTAGTAACCGTGAAAGAACCGGCCTTCCTGCTGGCCATGGATCGGGTCGTCGGTCGCATCCAGATCCAGCACCATCTCCTCGGGCGCCGATTCGTGGGACTCCACGAAGGCATCCACCATCCAGCCGTCGATCCGGTCCGGGTCCATCGCGATCTTCTTGTACCGCTCCTGCTCATCGACCTCGGCGCCGGTCAACTCCAACCGGTTCAGCGTACACCTGCCCGCCAGCGCCTTCCCCCGATCTGAGGCCTGCCGCCGCCTCTCCCCCAACGGATCGGCCTTATTCACCGCCACCGCCAGCATCGGATCGGTGCGCAACTGATCATGATCGTTCAGATCCTCGTACCCCAGACAGAGTCCGTAGATGCGCTGCCCCAACAACTCCTCGACCGTGTGTTCGATCAACCGCGGATCCCGGTGATCCCTGCAACACTCAGCCAGTCCGGCGATCAGACCCGTCCCCCTCTCGACCTCTCGCAACAGCAGCACCCCTGCATCGGAGGTGATCTTCCCGCCGTCGAACCGCGCCTTCACTTTGCGTTGAAATAGTCCGTGAAATTCGAACCTGGCTTGTTTACACTCTGTTCTCATAAGGGCCGCCTCCGTTTGGCTTTGAAGTCGTTCTCATTCAAAACGCTTTATACCAAACAGGGCGGCCTTTTCAGGTCCCATCGGTGATCTATGCGGGCTAGCCCAGCGCAGGAACAAGTCGGGTGAGGGCGGCCCAGGTTCCGGCAATGATCAGACCCACGCTCGACAACCAGAGAAAGAAATCCCACCATTTCCCGGGTCGGAGCCTCGGGTGGCACCTCCTATAGCGGAAATAGAGGGCCGCAAAGGCCAGCATCGGGAGCATCACCGCCTGGGTCACACCGCTGAGAAGAATCAGGAAAACGGGTGCTTTGACAAAGGCGTAAACGGCGAAGCAAAGGACCGGTATCAATCCGCTGAGAACCTTGATCCAGAACTTCCGGCTGGCCTCATCGTGTTTGACCAGGGCAAAAACCCCGAGCGCATCGGAAACCACCCGGGCGTGACCGGCACAGGCGACGAAGAATGTCGAATAGAGAACCGCGATAGCGCCAAACAGAAAAATGGCGTGCGCGGTCTCGCCAAAAACGGGCACGTACATCTCTGAAAGTGTACGGATCATCTGACTGCCCATCGGGTTCAGATTGGCACGACCGAGAACGGCGGCGCCCAGGAGATAGAAGGCCACCGTCGCAAAAGTGTAGACGACGGCTGACAAAAAGGCGTCCCAGCGCATCACTCTGAGCCATCCGCGGGCTCGCTGGACCCAGGCTTCGCTCTCTTCGCGGACCCCCGTCCAGGCACCGTAACCCTTTTCGAGACACCAGTACGGGTAGGCGATGAGCTCCGATGCTCCCACCCCGATGATTCCGAAGGCGGCCAGGGCGGTCGCCATGGGAGAAGTGCCTGTCACGCTCGGGGGAGGAAGATGGAAGCTGAGTCCGCGCTTCAGCTCGGCCCAGTTCACCCGCCAATCGGGCAGGCCCTGCAAAGCGAACAGGTTCCACACGGTCACGAATGTGAACATGGCCACCAGTATCGACGCCAGCGTCTGTATGAGCCGATAACGTCCCCGCATCAATACAAGGGCCGTCACAATCGTCAACAGCAGAGCCCAGAGAACGTCATCCTGGGCCTCTGGTGCAACCGGAAGAGCCGCCAGGTCAGCGGTCAGGAGCTCGAGCTCTTCACTGAGCAACTCCAGCCGGCGTGCGTCGGCAGGAGGGCGTTCCTGGCCGGCCCGGTCCACAAGGGCCTCGAGAACCTCTCTACGGGTGATTTTATCGTGATAGAGATTGAACTCCGCACCGGCCCTGGTAAGTGGCGTGCTGATGGCCAGGGCCTGACCCACTCCCCCCACAATGCCGCCCAGCTGCGCGACGCCCGCCATGAACATGATCAGCCAGTACCAGACGATCCAGTTGACCCGGAGACGGGGTCCGGGGACCTGATTGAGACTCGCCAGAGTCGTTTCCCCCCTGGTAATCGCGTCACGGCCGAACTCAACCTGGGCAAAGACCTTGATCACACACCCGATCAGAATCAACCAGAGCAGCCAGAACCCGGCCTCGGCGCCCGTCTTGGTCGTCGCCACCAGTTCTCCGGATCCGACAATAGAACCGGCAATAATCAATCCCGGACCAATGGAGCGCAAAATGCCCCGGAGTCCAGTCGGCGGTGCTTTCCAGTGACGGCTCAACATGATTTGACTATAGGAGAAGCGATCTGGGGTGTCTAGCAGCCCGCTTCGAAGGGGAGGCTTTCATCCGCTGGAAGGGCCTCGAGGGCATCCAGGAGGATCGCACTCCTGGCCGATATTACGATTTTCGCGAAGATGAGGTGCAGCCAGCAGAGCACCAGGGTCCTGGGAATCCATGCCGCAGTCCACCGGCCGTTGATCTCAATTCTGAGTGAGCAGTGATGCTCCTCGGCCGGGCGCAGTTTGAAGATGTACACATGCGGGAACCCACGACGTTTGTCGCGGAGGGCAAGATCGCTGAACCGGTACTCGGATCCATCCCGCCAGCCGTAGATTTTTCCCCTCCGCATGTGACGGAATCCGAAGAACCCGTGGTCGATGAGAATCCTGCCCCACGGCCTGGCGGGATCTTCTGAGCGGATGCGGTAGTGAAAGTAGTCGATGCAGGCAAAGGACTCGACCATGGAGATGGTCTTCCAGGCTTGTTCGATCCGGACCGGCAGCGGGACGTCCGTCTGCATCCGGACCTGGCCTTCGGGTTGGAGCTCGACTTCCGGGGAGCGCACCTGCGCCGGGATGGTTGAGGTTAGCGGCCTCAAGGTTCCAGGCCCCACAGAGGACTCGCCCGGCCGGCCTCCCGGGACTCGACCCCATCCAGGATGTGCTCGTGAAGGAAGCGGGTGACCCTCTGTTCCCAGGGTCGCCAGAACAGGCGGGCCTGAAGCTTCGGGATGTAGCGGGTGACCAGCTCGACTCGCGTCCGGCCCGGCCCCAGGGTGTCGAGTCGCAGACTGCCGCCCAGGAGCTGCACGGATCGGTCCTCGATCCCGATTTGCTCGATGACGTCAAAACTCAACTCTTGCGCGGCGAGGTGGCGAGTGATCCGCTTCACCAGGTGCCCGCTGTCGTAGACGCAGGTCTTGATGTCTCCGGGACCCGTGACCGGCCCCACCGTAAATCGGGGACGGGGCACAGCCAACTTCAACAGTAGCGGCGGATCATGATCCCAGTCCTCATAAAAGAGAAAACGGTTCCAGACTTCCGACGCAGGGAGGTCCACCACTCGTACCGTTTCAACGGTTTCCGGCTGGAACGACCATGGGAGCTGAATCTCCCCGTAGAGCAGCAGCAGGTTGGCAAAGAACAGGATCGACAGGGTCGTAGAAACTCTGGGCCGCCGTCGTTTCTTTTCCAGGGCACGACGGGCATACACCGCCATCGCCGCGCCCACGACAAGCGGGACGCCCGCAAGGGCCAGAAGGATCGAGGCACACAGGATGCCGGCATATCCAAGGACGACGCCAAAAAGGAGAACGAGTCCACACGACAAGACCGCCAGAATTCCCGAGAGCATGGGCGGCACGGGTCCCGAATAGCCGACGGCAAAGCCGATGCTGAAAGGCACGAGCACGACCAGCACCAGGCCAAAGCTTCCCATGGAGTCGGCCGCGTAGAGCAAGACGAAGCCGGCCAGCAGGATGATCAGCGTACTCACAACAAATGCCAGCAGACCGCGAATGGTCTTTCCAGTCATCCAGACGCTCCTTCCGGGGAAAGCCGCGGGTTCTCTCGAAGTTCCGACAGGAGGTCCAGAGTTGACCGGACCAGGGGACGGAAGAGCGGGAAATTGGCCAGGCGAATGAGGCGACACACCATTGCGACCGTCCGCTCCGCAAGTCGGTGGCTCCTTGCACATCCGGGAGAGTGATCATGCAGCCAGAAGAGAATGATTCCCATCTGGTAGAGCCACAAAAGGCGCGGCAGCTCGCGTCTCAGCTCACCGCTGACTCGAATGGACGATCCCTCGACGACCTCCCGAAACAAGGCGGTGGCCCGTGCCCTTACGGGTTCCGACTCCTCGCTGAAAGGACTGAGAGGGCTTCGCGGATCGGCGGCGGTCCGGAAAAGGATCGCCGAAAAACGATGATAGGGCATCGCCGTATCCAGCTTGGCCCGCATGACTCCAAGCAGCCGGTCGGCCAGGTCCGTATGCTCTTTCAATATCTCTTCGCTGGCCGCCATGTGGTCCAGGTGAGTGTGCAGGTAAAAAGCTTGAACGAGATGTTGCTTGGATTCGAAGTAGTAGTAGGCACTGCCCAGAGAAACTCCGGCAGTTGCCGCAACGGCCCGCATGGTGGTTTTCTCGTATCCCCTTTCCTTGAACAGCCGCAGAGCCGTCTCCAGAATCTTGCTCCGCGTCCTTTCGCCCTTGCGGGTCGTCCCGCTGTCACGCTTCAGCGGTAGATCCCGGCTCGAAATGAGTGAGTCAGTATTGAACACGTTCAATAAAATACTCCCGGCTCCCTTTGTCTGTCAATCACTTTATTGAACGTGTTCATGTTTTGGCGAGTCTGTTCTGTAACCGACACGCTCTGAGAAAGGCGCGACCGTTTCACGTATAATGTTACGGGATCGCGGGGAGCGGATGGAGGAGGCCGTTTTGCCCAGAGTCCTGATCAAATTTTCAACCCTGTCATTGTTCCTGGTCTTCGTCGCGGCCGCCCAGCCAAGACAGCCGGACCTCGTATTCGTCCAGATCGGGGCCGCCCGATTCGGTGACTCCGGCGTCCGTACGGTATTTCGACTTTCCAACGAGGGCACCGAGCCGATAGAGGGATCTCTCCTCCTGACCGCTGCCGACGGGACATCCCTTCATTCCGATCTGGTTGCGGTCTGGACGACGAAGGGCGAGTCTCAAATCGAGCAGAACCGGGCTGACTTTACCATTCCTGCCGGTTCGACTCTGCGCCTGATCATGCAGCCCGGGAACGCTCCCGCTATTGATGGGCCAGCCTCTCGCGGGCCGGCCCGTTGAACGTCCAGACCCTCCTCCAGTACGCAGAGGGGTTGTCGGGGGCGGGACCGATCTTTAATTTTGAGGAATACATCATCCGGCAGATTGAGAGCCATCCCGTCATCTCCGGCAGGTCCTTTGTCTTCCCGGTGTCGTTGTACTACGGCTTTCAGACTCTCAACACCGCTTTCGCGCTCGTGAACCTTTCTGCTGCTCCGGCGCTGGCGGAATTGACCCTGCGGCCAGACAACCTGGAATCCGTGGAGCTGCGTCCGGGGGAGATCTTTTCCGACTACTTCGATGAGTTCTGGACCTTTGCAGTGCCTGAGATCTTTCCCTTGCGACTGGAACAGCTCGCCAGCGTGACCTCGGATGCCCCGCTGGGACTCGCCGTCTTCAGTACCATTCAGGGGCTCCCGCTGTCGGCCGTCTCGGTGATACCCAAGGAAGAGAGCCCGGCGCCGATGCTGGAAGTTACCCTGGATACGGAATTCGAGCTCAAAGTCGGTGATACGGCTGTGATCGAAGACGAAGATCTCCATATTCAGTTCTGGAACGTGCCCGAGGATTCACGCTGTCCCTCCGATGTGAACTGCGTCTGGGAGGGGCAGGCGAGAGTGACCCTCAGAGTTGCCCGGGACGGAGAAGAGCAGCAGGAGATCGAAGTGATTGCACGCGGCGGATTGGGGCCGGCACCGGTCCGGTTCGGCGACTACACCATCGAACTGATTCGGATCGAGCCCGTTCCCATCAGCACGAAAACGATTGGGCTCGATGAATATGTCATCATTCTGGTCGCCCGCAGGGTCCCGGAGTGATCGATGGGTGCGGATCAGTTGAACTCGATGGCAACAACTTTGAGGGCTCCTGTCTCAGCTTCCCGCTCCCGGCCGGGTGCGAAATAGATCAGGGCGTCGTAGTCAAACGAGCCACAGCGCATTTCCTTCACCCGCACCGTACAGCTGAACAGAACCGGTTGACCGGGATCGCGGCCGACCAAACTTGTTTCTCGACCGTCGATCTCAACCCAATATCGAATGTTGGCTCCGGAACAGTCGACCCGGAGGAGACGGGCAGGGATAGGCTGGATGGAGGAAGTCCCGGCGAAAGTCGGAGTGCACGGCCGCCGGGCGGACCCGGATCCCTCGTCCCCTTCCGAGCCGTCTTCGGCCCCGGACCTGGCCGGTCTGAGCGGGGGGCGCTGAGCATCCTCCAGTATGGCCGGAACCACCTCGGCCTTCCCGGCAGGGCCTTTCTCGGATTCGCTCTCCCGGCTGAGCTCCGCCAGCAGCTTCCGACGCTCCTCAAAGGAGGCCAATTCGGCTTTTTCCTGCTGGCGGAGACGCGCCAGGTATTCGAGGTTTTGTTCCGCGTACTGGCGGATGCCCTCTTCAGCCGACCCGACCAGTTTCTGAAAAAGCACTTCGGAAGATTCGTAATCCTGCTTTTCCAGGAGCAGGTCGGCGCGAGCCATCTGGTAGTAGTCGCTCTGGGGTTTGAGAGCCAGGGCTCGATCGATCATACGCAGCCCCTCGTCCAGGTCGCTCTTCCACTGGCGATAGGCCCGGGCCAGAAGGTAGTAGGATCGATCGAAGGCCGGAGCCAGCCGGATGGCCTCTCGCAGCGCCCAGGAGATGCTCTGGAACTCAAGGTCGCTCAATGCGGGCTGCCGGCTGACCTCATCCATGAGCATCTCAGCGTAGTAATAGTGAACCAGATAGCTGCGAGAGCCTCCTTCAGAAGCCTCTTCCAGCAGCCCCCTGGCCGTTTCTCGGTCCTCGAGACGCAGCGCAATCAGGGCCAGGCCCTCCTTTGGCTGGAGGCTTTCGGGAGCCAGACGGCGGGCCTCCTTGAGGCGAACCGTTGCCTCCTCGAGCCGGCCCATATAGTAGAGAAGACCCCCCAGTTGAGCCTGGATTTGCGACTCGTCGAGGCTGGCTACGTCGATCTGCTCGGCGGCCGCGATGACTTCGAGCCTGACCAGCTGAGAGTACACCGCCTGCTGGTGAACATATTTCTGGAGTGCGTTTTCCAGATCTTCAAAGGACCCTTCCAGGGCCTGCTCGAAAGCCTGCAGGGGCTCGACTCCTCTCCATACGAGCTGTACGAAACGAACCAGCTGGGGCCGGAGCCTGCTCTTGTCGTGGAACATCAGGTAGTGGACCAGCGCCCACGACTGAGCATAAAAGATGCCCTGCTTCTGACGCTCGTTGTATTCCGAGGAATCACCAGAAATCGCAAAGAGCTCGGCGATCGAATGAATCCGCGCACCTCTGAGCGTCTGAGCGTGGCGGGGAATGGCCGCCCCCAGCAACACCCGTGTCCCCCTGACTTCAAACGTGGAGTACAGTTCGGCCAGACCCTCTTTCAGCCACAGCGGCCAGGGGTGTCGGGTGTCACTGGTGAGAAGGTGAACATATTCGTGGAAGATGACATGCAGAGGATTCTGATTGGCATTGACATTGAGCGCAATCAGGTTACGGTCAGGGTTCCCCTGAAAGAAACCAGCTACATTGGCGGGCTTTCCATCGTAAACGGGTTTGAAGACCTTGAACGACTTGTCGTTCTTGAATATGAAGACCGTTACCGGGACGCGGTCCCCCCGAAGCTGAAAAAGATCCGAGAAGACGTGGCGGAATTGTTCCAGTTCGCGGATCAGGGTCTTCGATTTCTTCTCAGAAGCATTGCTGACCCCTTCGAAGTTGGGGCTCTCCAGCCGAATCCAGCGCTCTTTGGCAAACCCTGTGAAGGTGAGGACTCCCGGGATCAGAATCAGGGAAACCAAGGATCTCTGAAAAGTCATGCTTGTGTCTCAAATATACGCTTCATCCGCTCCGGAATCGAACTGGCCCGGGGGGCCATGCAGGTTCGGGCGCCCTTGCTGATTTTGACCCGAAAAGCCGCCCACCGTGCGATCACTGGTCTCGAAGCCGCTCTGCGAGATAATAAACACTGTTGCTCCGGGCTCTACAGCAGTTGCGGCCCTTCACAATGAGAATGAGCTTCGTACGGCGCTGTTCCATTCTAATCTTGCTGGGCGTGACGGCGGTCCCCTGCTGGCCTGGAACGGGAGACCTGCAGCTCCAGGAGATCGTAAACGGCCTGAGCCGCCCGCTGTTTCTGACTTCTGCCGGGGACGGAAGCGGCCGCATCTGTATTGCGGAACAGCCCGGTCGGATTCGAATCCTCGAGAACGGATCGCTCCTGGGCACGCCGTTTCTGGATATCTCCAGCGGCTTCGATCTGATTTCGAGCGGGGAGAGAGGGCTCCTGGGGCTAGCCTTTCACCCCGACTACGCGAGCAATGGTCGCTTTTTTATCAACTATACCCGCCGCATCAACAACCAGGACGAGACGGTGATTCAAAGGCATCAGGTGTCGGCTAATCCCAACGTAGCCAACTCCAACGGCCAGATCCTGCTGACTTACAGTCAGCCCTACGACAACCACAACGGGGGTTGGCTGGGGTTCGGTCCGGAGGATGGCCTGCTTTACATTGCCGCGGGCGACGGCGGCCTCGGGGGAGATCCAGAGGAGCGAGCCCAGGATCTGAGCACCCTGCTGGGCAAGATGCTTCGCATCGACGTTGACAGCGGATCTCCTTACGGCATCCCTTCGGGCAATCCGTTCGACGGGGTCACAGGCGCCCGCGATGAGATCTGGGCCTATGGTTTACGCAATCCCTGGCGAGCGTCCTTTGACCCCCCGACCGGACGCCTTTTCGTGGCGGACGTAGGACAGGGAACCTGGGAGGAGGTCGACATTGTCGAAAAGGGAAAAAACTACGGATGGGACGTCGTAGAGGGCCCGGAATGCTTCGAGCCGTCATCTGGATGCGATTTCACGGGGCTGGAGTCTCCCATCCACTGGTACGGGCGTTCCGTGGGGCGATCCGTGACCGGAGGTTATGTCTACCGGGGCCAGGAGATTCCCTCCCTGGTGGGTGACTACGTTTTTGGCGACTACCGTTCGGGTCGAATCTGGGCATTGACGGAGGAGCCGGGCGGCTGGTCCAGGGTGCAGCTGTTCAGCACGGCTCGCAGCATCAGCAGCTTTGGAGTGGATGAGGACCTGGAGCTGTACCTCGTGGACCACGACGGGAGCATTCTGAAACTCACGAGCACGACCACGACTCCTGCACCAGACCTAGTCGTCACCAAGAACAGCCAGGAAGACAACTACTTCCCGGATGAAGACATCGTTTTCGAGATCGACGTCCAGAACCAGGGTCCCGGTGACGCTACCGACGTCACGCTGACGGACAACCTGCCCGCTGGACTATCTTTCGTTTCCGCCGCCCCGTCTCAGGGCAGCTGTTCCAGCCAGGGGAGCACGGTAACCTGCGACCTGGGAGCCATCGACAACAATTCCAGCGCCCAGGTAACGCTGACGGCGAAGGCGGTCCAGCCTGGCGAGTTCACGAACAGCGCCTCGGCCGTATCGGACCCACCCGATTCCAACAACGGCAACAACAGCGGGGACTTCACCGGGATGATCGGGGAGAGTGCGGACCTCTCCTTGAAAAAGTCCGTGGAATCGACTCTGGTCGAAATCGGCACGGAATTCGACTATACGATCGAGGTCACCAATCACGGCCCCTCAACGGCCACGCAAGTGCTCGTGCGCGACTCCCTCGCCACCGGGCTCTCACCTGTTTCGGCACCCGACCCGTGCCACTTTCTTCAGAACGAGCAGTTTTTCTGCGAATTCACAGCCATCGGCGCGAACTCTTCCCGGGCCGTTGACTTCAGGGTTCGAGCCGCTCAGACGGGACAGATAGACAACTCGGCCACCGTCAGCGCCAGCCAGGTCGATCCCGTGGATACAAATAACTTCGACAGCGTCTCGGTCACGATCGTGGCCACACCGGACCTGGAAGTT
Organism: Acidobacteriota bacterium; assembly: GCA_965205615.1. Classification (GTDB taxonomy): domain Bacteria; phylum Acidobacteriota; class UBA6911; order RPQK01; family CBDAPI01; genus CBDAPI01. The sequence goes on from CBDBHK010000026.1 coordinate 117,090, forward strand.
AGGAAGACGGATCTGGGTCCCTTCGTGGTGGGCAGCACCGGTTACTACCGTTTACTGGTATCCAATGTCGGAAACGCTGCTCCCGGCGGCCCTGTCACAATCAGTGATGAACTTCCTCCTTCACTGGGCCTGCTCTCCGCTCATTCGGCCGGCGGGTCGTGCGAAACGAATGCGATGTCCCTTTTCTGCTCCCTTCAGGACAGTCGGCCTCCAGGCCAGTCCAGGGGACTGACCCTGGCTGTCCTGGTCGGGCCAGGCGCAGTCCCCCTGGTCATCAACGAAGCCCGCGTGTCCAACAGCCAGGACATCAATCCGGGAAACGACTCGGCGAGCATCTCCACCTCGGCTTTCGAAGTTGGAGTCCTCCCACGCAGGTTTGCCCAGCTGGCCCTGGGGGACGTTTTCAGCCTCTCGCTTCTCGTTTCGAACAAAGGCCTCACCCCCTGGGAAGGTCAGGGGCTCCTGCGGCGCGGGAATGAGGCCGCCTGGGGAGGTTCCTGGGCCCTGAACGGGACCGACCGTACCGGAACCAGTCACTTCGAGATTTTCCTGCCACCGGAGGGAACGAAAAAGTTCGTTGTGACTGGAGATGCTGAGATCCGCGAAGGTTTTCTAGATCTCGTCGGCAGCGCCGGGTCCCCCAACCATCACGTCGCCGTCTCCTTCTTTTACCAGCTCGGTGGTGATGACCTGGTGGACTCGATTGCGACCTTTGACACGCCCCCGGCCAAGGCTTTCGTGTTCCCGGTCGAGAAGACACCGGAGGCGGACACCGGCTTCGCGTACGCGGCTCTGGACGGGGGCCAGCCCTTCAACCTCTCAGCCACGCTGATCGATGAAAACGGGGTTGAGGTCGGGACCGTGACCTGGCCCTACGACGGCCACGACGCTCTCTTGTTCACCGAGCTCTTTGACTTTCTGGCGGATTTCATAGGATCTCTTCGCATCGAGGGGGAGGCAAGTCTGTTCCTGACGGTGGTTCGGCTGGAGGAGAGCGTAGCAGGATTTCAGCTCACGAATGTTCCGCCTGAAACGGCCTATTGATCCCTTTTCCAGGACTGTCCATCCGGGCTACCTGCCCTCCAGCTTCGCCTTCAGATCGGTCCAGAAACCGGCCACGTTGTCGGCTCGAATCTGGCGGGCAGGGATATTGAGAAAACCTTCAGCCGGAAGGACCGAACGATCGCCCCTGGCCAGGGCTGCCAGCACCCGAATCGATTCATACCCGTAGCGGTAAGGATCCTGCACGATGGTCCCAAAGATCGCACCGTCGCGAATAGCCTGAAGGGTTTGATCTGCTTCGTCGAAGCCGATGATCTGGACTTCGCCGACGCGGCCGGCCTGTTTCAGCACCTCCAGCGAGAGGGGGCCGTTGTAGGCGAACAGTCCCACCATGGCCGCCAGGTCGGGGAACCTCGAAAGGAGATCTTCCGCGTTGGCCTTGGCTTTTGCGCGATCGTACTGATCGGTCAACGTTGCCACCACACTGTATCTTTCACCGGCCAGCTCGGCGCCGGGCGGGTCGTATCGGTCCGGATCGCCGGCACGGTCCAGAAGTTCATCGATGACCCCCTGCCTGCGGCGCCGGGCATTGTCCTGTTCCAGTCGCCCTACCAGAATGGCAACCTTTCCGCCCAGGGGAATCGCCTCTTTGACCAGCTCACCGCACATTCGGCCCGCCAGGTAATTGTCCATTCCGATGTAGCAGAGCCGATTGGTCCCCGGGGCATCCGAATCCTGCGTAATCACAATGGTGTTTGCGGCTGCTTCGTCAACCAGATCCTTCTGGTTAGCGGGGTCGATCGGACTGATCGCAATCCCATCGACGCCCACCGTCAGCAGATCCTGGACCATGCGCTTCTGATCGGAGATCCCTTCAACCGGCATCTGCACCGTCACGCTGACGTCGAAGTCTCGGGCAGCATGCTCTGCTCCCGCCCTGGCAATCTGCCAGAACGACGTCACACCGTTGGTGACGTAAGCCAGGTGGATCCTGGACGAGTCGGAATCTCCCGCACAGGAGGAAGCAAGCAGGACGATGATCGGAAACCAGCCCGGGCGAAAGGCCATCGCAGCATGATAGCCGAGAAACCGATAGCACCAAAGAGGGTTGCTCAGGTGCTAGCGATTCAGGTGTTACAGTCCACTAACCCGGATTATGCAAGAACCGTAGTTCGGTGTTGAAAAACGACTCGAGAAGTGGCCCAACTCGGAAGCGGGCAGGTGTGACAGGCGGATTTGCGAAGGATATGGGTTGGCGAGGCGTTTGAGTGGTTTGGGGAGTGAATTTCAGACAGATCTGGGCCTGGATGAGTGTCGGAAGCGGTTTTTCGGGGGAGCTGGGAAAAGCTAACTGGAGTTGAGGCGACTCAAGACGAGGTGGAAGAGGGGTTGTTCGGGAAAGGCTGAGGAAAGATGGACCCAGATGCGTCGAGTGGTTTGTCGGATCCGGGCCCCAATCTTGAGGATCCGACGACGTAAGGTTTCGATTTCGAGCTTGTGCCAGGGGGTTCCGTGAAGATAGTCGCGCAGGCGAACGAACATCTGGTAAGCCAGTGCATGCAGGAGGAGTCGAAACTGATTGGCCAGGAATCGATGACAGCTGAGTCGGTCCATGCTCAGATGATTCTTGAAGGCCTTGATGAAGTTCTCGGTCTGCCCTCGGTTTGTGTAGTGGTCATAAAGTGATTGGGAGCAGAGATCGTCCCGGTTGGTAACTACAAAGCGACGATTGATCCCACGCTGATCGACCTCCACTTTGACAATGACGCGACGGGATCGATCCCAGCTGTGGGCTCGATAAAGAAACTCGTCAAACTGACGCTGTTTTTCCTCCAGCTCAAGGAACCTTTCCCGAGTCGAATCCAGCAGGGGCTCGACCACTCGCTGCAGGCGAGGGTTTCGGCTTAACCCGATGACATATTGGAGTTTATTCTCTTCACATTCACAGAACTCGTAGAGCCGAGGCGTGGCAAAGCCGCTGTCGGCCCGAATCTCAATCTCGACATCCGTCCCCACTGCTTGTCGGATGGCCTCCACGACTCGCTTCAGAATGGGCACGATGTGAGAGGCAGCCCCCTTGTTGCCAGGTCTCAACACGGCACAGACCAGGTCTCCCGTGTCGGCATCGAAGATCAGCCAAGGATGCAAAATGTGGTTTCGGTAATACCCGTGGTAGAAGGAGAACTCCTGTTGGCCGTGAGTGTGGTCGTCGGTACTGTCCAGATCCAGGATGATCTTGCTGGGACGTCTCTTCTTCAGGGAGCGCACATAACGGCCTAGCAGCCACCGGCTCAGACGCATCAGATCCTTCTTGGTGACGGAGTTCTCCAGGCGGGAGAAAGTCGGCTGGGTGGCCAAATCGGGATCGCTCTCTGGCAACTGATCACAGACTGTCTTGAGCATCGGATCCGAGCGCAGCGTATCGGCGTCGTTACAGTCTTCGTAGCCGGCCACGATCTGCAAGACTCGTTGTCGGATCAACTTCAACAGGTCATGACGAATGTAGCGTTGGTCTCGACTTTCCGAAATACAGGAACTGAAGCCCTCGCACAATCGATGTTGACGATCCAGCGATCCAAACAACAACCATCCTGCGTCGGAAGTGAGGCTCCCCCCATCAAAACGAGCCGTGATGTTTCTGTGGCTATGAAATGGCAGGGTATTCTGGCAGACTGTTTTTGACATTGCCGTAGCTCCTGTTTAGGGTCTTTGTTTCTCTAAACCCTTTTATATCAGAGAGCTACGGCCTTTTGTCTGGGCCCACATCTCACGTGAATTTAGATCTCTTGCATAATCCGGCCTAGCCCGCATAGATCACCGATAGGACCTCAAAAGGCCGCCCTGTTTGGTATAAAGCGTTTTGAATGAAAGACTTCAAAGCCAAACGGAGGCGGCCCTTATGAGAACAGAGTGTAAACACAGCCAGGTTCGAATTTCACGGACTATTTCAACGCAAAGTGAAGGCGCGGTTCGACGGCGGGAAGATCACCTCCGATGCAGGGGTGCTGCTGTTGCGAGAGGTCGAGAGGGGGACGGGTCTGATCGCCGGACTGGCTGAGTGTTTCAGGGATCACCGGGATCCGCGGTTGATCGAACACACGGTCGAGGAGTTGTTGGGGCAGCGCATCTACGGACTCTGTCTGGGGTACGAGGATCTGAACGATCATGATCAGTTGCGCACCGATCCGATGCTGGCGGTGGCGGTGAATAAGGCCGATCCGTTGGGGGAGAGGCGGCGGCAGGCCTCAGATCGGGGGAAGGCGCTGGCGGGCAGGTGTACGCTGAACCGGTTGGAGTTGACCGGCGCCGAGGTCAATGAGCAGGAGCGGTACAAGAAGATCGCGATGGACCCGGACCGGATCGACGGCTGGATGGTGGATGCCTTCGTGGAGTCCCACGAATCGGCGCCCGAGGAGATGGTGCTGGATCTGGATGCGACCGACGACCCGATCCATGGCCAGCTGGAAGGCCGGTTCTTTCACGGTTACTACCGCCACTACTGTTATCTCCCGCTGTACATCTTCTCGGGGGAGCATCTGCTGTGCGCCCGGTTGCGGTGTTCCAATATCGATGGGGCCGCGGGATCGGTGGAGGAACTGGAACGGATCGTCGGCCGGATTCGGCAGAGCTGGCCGGAGGTCTCGATCGTCATCCGGGCCGACTCGGGCTTTTGCCGGGATGACTTGCTCCGCTGGTGTGAAGACCATCACGTGGATTACGTGATGGGGTTGGCCAACAATGATCGGCTCAAGTCAGAGAGCGCCGAAGCGATGACTCAGGCCGAAGCCGAGTTCAACGCCACCGGGCGACCGGCGCGGGTGTTCAAGGATTTCCGCTACCGGACTCGCCACAGTTGGACCTCGGAGCGACGCGTCGTCGGCAAGGCCGAGTTCCTGGACAAAGGCGCCAATCCCCGATTCGTCGTCACCTCCCTGTCGCCGGAACGCCTGGGGGCCCGCGCGCTCTACGAAGACTTCTACTGTGCGCGGGGCGACATGGAGAACCGCATAAAAGAACAGCAGTTGGGTCTGTTCGCCGACCGGACCAGCGCGGCAACGATGCGCGCCAATCAACTCCGGCTGTATCTGTCCTCCGCCGCCTACATGCTCATGCACGCCTTGCGTCGTCTCGGACTGAAGCAGATCCCCCTGGCTCGCGCTCAGTGTCAGACGATTCGCTTGAAGCTCCTCAAGATCGGCGCCCAAGTCCGCCTCACGGTCCGCCACGTCTGGATCTCCATGTCGGAAGCCTATCCCTACAGCGAGGTCTTCGCTGCCGTCGTTCGAAACCTCCAGGCCATTCCTCTGCGCTGCTGAGGTCTGTCCCGATCAAACGCCCCCAAAAACGAAATCGTTCCATCGCTCAGGCCGAGCTCTGCCTGAATACATTCCGTCACGCTCTTCCGAACCCGAAAAACGCTCCATTCACGACCCTCCACACCACCGCATCACTCGACCTGGACCGGATCGATAGCGAAACTCTCAGAAAACCGTTCCGGCCTGCCAAAATCACCTTCATTTCCAAATCGGTGATCTATGCGGGCTAAGAACCTGGCTGAACCCGCGACGGCTGACTCGCAGTCGGGAGGGGCCCGGAACCCGGCGCCAGGTGGAGAGTAACGGGACGGATGGGAATGTCTATCTGATTATCCTGAAAGACTTCCTTCACCTCTTCGAGGACACGATTCTTAACCTCCAGGGAATTCTCGCGCCTGGCCCAGACCGAAAACTGGACGGAAACTCCCGACTCTTCGAAGCCCTGCATCACAATCAGGGGTGTGGGTTCTTCGAGAACCAGTGGATTCTCGGCAGCAATCTGGAGCAGCAACTCGCGCACGTGACTCAAGTCCTCCTCGTAGGCAACCAGAAACTTGAGATCGAAACGGCGGATGGGAAAACGGGTCAAGGTCCTGATCTCAGACTTGATGAGCGTTTCGTTCGGGATCCGGACATAGAGGTTGTCGAATGTCCGCAATTTCACAGACAGCCAGTCAATCGAAAGGACCACGCCCAAGGTGCCACCGACCTGAATCACATCCCCGATGGTGAAAGGTCGCTCAGCGATCAGGAACAGTCCGCTGATGATATTGGCCGTGGAGGTCTGAGCGGCAAATCCGATGGCCACAGTAACCACACTGGCGGCCCCGAGGATGACTCCGAGGTTGAAACCAAGCTGGTGGAGGGCTGTAGTAACAAAGAGTCCAAACATCACATAGAACACCAGCCGCTGCCCCAGCCGGACCTGTTGCCTGTCGAGTCTCTTGGACAACACACGTACCAGTGAGCTGGAGGCCAGCCTTGCCACTATGATCCCGACCAGCAGCAGGGTCAGGATTCGGGCCAGCAGAGACACCGTCCCCACGGTTACGAACTCACTGAGCAGAGACAGCCACTCACCCATTTTCAGACCTTCGTGAAGTCCTGGAACCACTGGACTGGAGCGAACATGCGGGACCAGAAGTCGTCGTCCGACTGATCTCGCGCCTGACTGACCAGGGCCACCGCCCCGGCCGGGGCGGGAGCACCCCGCTTGATCCGGACCTGGGCAAGATCGGAGTCGTCGCTATTGGTGACGGCAATCTGATCCGTCCACAAGAGACCGCCCGGATCCGAATAAAGAGACAGATGGCCCACCGGAATCTTGAGACGCTCCACCTGAAAAAGTTGCGCGGTCTGATTGTGGATGAGAACCGGTGTGATGGCGCTGCGAGCAGAACCGCGGAGATCGTCAGCGTTGAGCACGGCCCTGGTCCGGATGGAATAGCAGAGCTCCCCCTTTGTTGTTGACCCTCCGAACCAGGTGTCGTTGGGACGCTTGATGGGAAGTTCGGGCCAGGACTCTTCCTCCTCTCCAGGCGTCATACGCAGCCACAACGGAGAACCTACAAAAAGCAGGGCCTTTTCTCGCGGCGGCAGGTAAAGAGGAATACGAGGCGAAGTGACAATGGGTCGGTCGGCCAGCAAAGGGGACAACTCGAGAGTCTCAGACGTCTCCTTCATGACGAAGCGGATCGACCGGCCGTTGTTGATTTCACCGGCCAGCAGTTCCCAACTATGGTCGTCGGGCGGGACCCGGGCGGGATCCCGGGCGTAAGTGATATTCCACTCCATCCGGGCCCTCCGAATGGTGAGCGAGAGGGGCCCGAGCCGCAGGCTCAAGACGCCCGGAAGGGCTAATCGATAACCGCCCCACCACTGCCTGTCCTGCCGTTTGGGTTCCATAGGCGCCGGGTACAACTATGCCGAATACACCATAGCAGCCGGTGGTGAAGATCCCCCGGGGCCCGCAGCGAGCGGGCCGGGGGATCAAAAGCGAAGATTGAAATTGAGCTCGCGACCGGCCCCAACATAGATGCGCCGCTCTTCCACGCGGCCTTCGGGAGAAACGACCCGAACTGTGTAGGTTCCGGCCGGAAGGCGAGCGGTCTGGGGGTATCCGTTGAAATCGTCGGCCAGCCCCAGCAGCCTGCCGTTGATATAGACCCGCGATTTCTGGGGCCGGATATTAAAATCGATGCTCCCGTACCGGACCTTCTCCACGGTCACTACCCTGGGTGCGAAATGCCTGTGAGAGCTCATACTCGAACACCGGACCGGTGAGTACAGCGGCCGATGTCCAAACCCGATACTCACACGCGCCCTCAGGGCGGCGGCCTCTGCCGGCACCAGCAACAATGTCCCCATCAGTACAAATCCAGTGGTCCATTTCTTCGATATCATCTCAGATCTCCTTTCCGATCTTCCGATCCGGACTTCTGCTATTACTACCGGGTGGGGCAGGGTTTGTTTCAGGATTGACGGCGGCGGGCAATCATCAGTTTCAGTGTTTCGTCCGTCACCACACCCGCCAGGATCACCGCTCCGATGATGGCAAATTCCAGCTGGGTCGGCACTCCGAGAAGTGTAATCGAGTTACGGAGCACCTGCATCACGGCCGCCCCGATAACGACCCCGAGGATGGTTCCCTCGCCCCCTCGCAGGCTGCACCCTCCCAGAACTGCAGCGGCGATGGCATAGAGTTCGTAGAAGTTCCCAAAGTCCACGGGCTGGGCGGAGTTCACGTCCAGAACAAACAGCATCCCCCCGAGGCCTGCCAACCCGGCGCAAATCACATAGGCGAGCACGATCATCCTGGCCGTGTTGATCCCGCTGTAACGAGCGGCTTCTTCGTTACCTCCAAGTGCCAGAAGATAGCGGCCGTAGATGGTGCGATTCAGGAAAACCGCTCCCAGCACGGCTACGATCACCAGGATGAGGCAGGGAACGGGAATGCCAAAACTTTCCGTGAAGGGCACGGGTACTTTTCCGGTAGCCAGAGTCCTGAGCCCGGTAAACTCGTTCCCAAAGCCCTGAGTCTGATCAGAAGTGAGTCCTCGGGCCAACCCCCGGTAGAGCAGCAGGCCGCAAAGCGTCACCACGAAGGGCTGGAGCTTGAGGCGTGTAATCAGAAGTCCATGGACCGAACCCAGGAGGAGGGGTACACCCAGTGCTACCGGCACAGCCAGGGGGACGGGAACACCATACCGGGTGAGCAGAAAGGGTAGAAAAACTCCGGTCAGGCAGATGACCGATCCGATCGACAGATCGATCCCGGCCGTGATGATCACGAACGCGGCTCCGATGCTGATGATCCCAAACAGCGCGCTTCGTCGAAGCAGATTCTCGATATTGTAGGGGGTCAGGAAACGGTCGGTGAACAGAGCCGTGAGTACACAAATAGCGACGAGCAGTCCAAGAATTCCCAGGATTTTCTTCATGACTGCCCCTGGCCGAACGGTAGCAGGAGCAGCAGGGAGGGTCCAGTCTCACGACATTCCAGTGGCCAGCTCCATGATCTTTTCCTCGCTAAAGTCCTCCCGTGCCAGCTCTCCTGAGATCCCGCCCTCATGCATCACTATCGCTCGATCGGAGAGGCCCAGTATCTCCTCCATTTCACTGGAAACGAATAAAACGGCCACGCCTTCAGCCGCCAACTCCTCGATGAGCCTGTAGATTGCCTGTTTCGATACGACATCCACGCCGCGAGTCGGTTCGTCCAGAAGCAGGAGGGAGGGGTTCAAAGCCAGCCACTTTCCGAGGACGACTTTCTGCTGGTTGCCTCCCGACAGGTCCTTCACCGGCTGCTCAGCACCCTGACTCGCGACCTTTAAATTCTCCATCATCCGGTTGACCAGCTCTTTTTCCCGGCCCACGTCCAGAAAGCCGAATTTCTGATCCCGGTGGAGGCGAGCCAGGCTCATGTTGACTCGGACCGTTGCGTCCACGATGAGGGCCTGCTTTTTTCGGTCCTCGGGTACCAGCGCCATGCCCGCCCGGATCGCCTCCGATGTACGGCCCGGCCGCACCACGCGGCCCGAAACCTCGATCCGGCCCGAGAGGGGATGCACGACTCCGAAGAGCGTCTCGAGAACAGCGGTTCGGCCGGCCCCCACAAGACCAGCTATCCCTACGATTTCGCCTGCTCGAATCTGGAAGGAAAGAGGCTCCAACGGAAAGGCTCGGGTGCACAGCGCCTCGACCTTCAGCCGGGGCAAATCGGGCTGCCGCTCGAGATGATGATAGAACTGGGAAATATCCCGGCCAACCATGAGCCTGACCATCCGGTTGTGGCTTATCTCTTCCTTCTCCAGCCCGCCGGCGTTCCGTCCATCCCTGAGAACCTCGACCCGATCGGCCACGCTCTGCACCTCACCCAGACGATGGGAGATATAAATAATGCTGACGCCCCGGCCGCTCAGGTCCTCCATGACCTCAAACAGCCGCTGCACCTCACGCCGGCTGAGGCTGGAGGTGGGCTCGTCCATAATCAGTATCCGCGCCTCGGTAGCCAGGGCCCTGGCAATCTCGACAAGCTGCTGCTGTCCGATCGACAGGGTGCTGACCCGGCGGACCGGAGAAATGTCCAGCCCCACCATCTTCAGATGGCGAACCGCGTCCCGGCGAATCTGGTGACGATCAATAAAACCGAGACGGCGAGGTTCCCTTCCCAGGAAAATGTTGGCTCCAAGGTCCAGATTGGGCACCAGGTTGAGTTCCTGGTGAATCAGCGCGATTCCGTGTTCGAGGGCTTCGGCCACTGAACAGAAGTCAACCACCTCTCCCCCGATTCTGATGCGCCCGCCGTCTGCCGGAAGTACTCCGGCCAGGATCTTCATCAGGGTGCTTTTTCCGGCGCCGTTTTCGCCGATTACGGCCAGCCGCTCTTGCGGCATCAGGCTCAGATCGACGTTATCAAGAGCCTGCACCCCGGCGAAGCTCTTGGACATCCCCACCACGGACAACAGAGGTTCACCCGGCGCACCGGCGTAGTCGGCTCCTTCGGTCATTGGCAGTCAGTACTCTCCCGCTTCGAGGCGGCCCTGATACCGGTCACACCGTCTGTACCAACGGTATCCTGCAGGCAGGAAGCTCAGGGTTCAGAAAGTTTCGACTTGAGATCCGTCCAGAACTCATCGACGCTGTCACGCCGGATCTGTCGTGCTGGAATGTCCAGGAATCCACCAGGAGGAATCACCGAGCGGTCTCCAGCCGCCACAGCGGAAAGAACCCGTACGGATTCGTATCCATACCGGTAGGGATCCTGAACCACCGTGCCGTAAATCTCTCCGTTCTGAATCGCCTGCAGCGTCTCGTCCGCCTCGTCAAAGGCCACGATGGCAATCTCACCGGAACGACCGGCCTGCCGGACAGCTTCCAGGATCAGAGGCGGGTTGTATGCGAAGAGGCCCACCATCGCAGCCAGATCCGAAAAGCGGGACATTGCATCTTCGGCATTGGCCTTTGCCTTGACTCGATCGAACTGGTCAGTCAGGGTTCCCACGATGACATATTTCTCACTCTCCAGGACGCCGCCGGGCGGATCGTATCGTTGCGGATCGTGGGACCGATCCAGGACTTCGTCTATGAAGCCCTGACGGCGGCGGCGGGCATTGTCCTGTTCGAGCCGGCCCACCAGAATCATGATCTTTCCCCCTCCAGGGACGGCCTCTTTGAGAAGCTGTCCACAGAGCCGGCCGGCCTGGTAATTGTCCATCCCGCTGTAGCACAACCGGCCCGACCCGGGCGCATCCGAATCGTGGGTGACGACCAGACTGTTGCGGGCCGCTTCATTGATGAGATCGCTCTGGTTGGCCGGATCGATGGGGCTGATGGCGATGCCGTCGACCCCCACCGTCAGCAGGTCTTCAACGATGCGCTTCTGGTCGCTGATTCCCTCGGCCGGCATATGTACCGACACGTCGACGTTGAATTCGGTACCGGCGTGACTCACGCCTGTTGCGGCTATCGTCCAGAAGGAGGCAACGCCATTCGTGACGAATGCGATTCTGGTCTTAGCAGGGTAGGGCGGTTGCGAGCCGCAACTGACCCCGAGAGCTGCCAGCAGAATCAGAGGTTTTACTCTCAAAATCGATGTGCAATGTTGCTCGCTCACAGTGAAGGTGTCAACCCTCCGCCCCGGCCACCAGACTGATGGGCTGAAGGGCTGAGACGCACGGTAGCGAGCCCCGGCAGCCCGGACCGCTGTAACGGGAATCACCGGGAAAAAGCACAATCTCCAATAACATGGCCGCCCTGGCGATGATTCAGGGGTTTCTTGAAGGGGGAGAAAGCAAATGGCCTCGAAAATAGGAGTCGTTCCCGTCACGAATCCGGAGGGAGGCGACAACCGTGCCGCCCAGAAACAAGACCCGCCCATTTCCCTCTCTCAGGAAGGCTCTCGCCTGAGCCGGACGGTCCTCACGTCCATTGAACAGCTCCGGACCCTGCTCGACTTGATGATCGATGAACGGGTTGCCGCGCTCCTCGAAGAACGGAATCGACTCCCCCGTTTTGGTGATGAGGGTCAAGCCACGGTGGATGGTATTGACCGGCTGCTGGGCGAGTACACGAATCGGAAAATCCATTCCTGGAAGCTGATCGACGAAGTGGTCAAGAAATTGACGCGCTACGAGATCGAGCGACGCGAGCAGACCCGTCTGCCTTTCCCCAGCCCTCGCGCCCGTCGCTGACGCCCGTCTTGCCTGATTGACGTTCCGGCGTTCCACCTTCCGGAGGGAACGGCTGACCCTCAACGACCCCGCCTGCCTGTGTGCACTCCTCCCGGACCCGTGGGCTGTTCGAGCAGGCAATGCTTTCGGTCACTCCCGAAGAGATTTGAGCACATGCAACCGAGACTGCCGCGTCGCGGGCCTCTTCTTCATTGGTCCCGGAAGCGGAAGCGCATTCGGTGAGTCCACGATACTCAATGCAAACGAGGCAGGATACGACCCTCAATTGCAGGGTTGAATAGACCACGACGCCGACAAAAATAAGAAACATGAGTGGGACGATCAAGCGTTTCATTCCGAGCATGGACAGCTCTAGAGTCTAGCAGCCGGCCTCGACAACTAGCCAAGTTGTCGCTATCTTGAGATCCTTGCCACTATGGATTCGATCCTGGTCTCCAGCTCATTTCTGCCCCTCATCCGGGAAGCCTGGAAGTGGGTGGCCGGCCTGGAAGCGGGTGCGGTTCTCATCGTTGCCCCCACACCGGGCAGCGCAGATGACTTTGTCCGATCTCCAGAAGCCCTGCCCTCCAGGGTATCCAGCTTCTATCGAAAGACCCTTTTGCGACTGGCCTCCGAACTGGCCATCCCGGAAATGGCGGAGCGGGGGATATTGCCGGTCACCGGGCTGGCTGTAGAAGCGCTTTGCACCCGCGCCGTCAATGATTCCCTCAGGGCCGGTCAACTCTCCTACTTCAGCGAAGTCGCCGACACTCCGGGCATGCCGCGAGCTCTGGCTCGCACGCTGCTCGAGCTGCGCCTTCAGGAGATCGAGCTGGCGAGGCTCCAACAAGTCGGAGAGGCTGGTAACGATCTGCACGCGATGGGACAAAGATTCCAGAACTACCTCGAAAGAGACCGCCTGGCAGACTCCGCGTTGACCTACCAGTTCGCCATCGAGAGGGTCGAGAAGGAAGGAATATCGGAGGGGGAGATTCCGATTCTCTTCTACCATCAAAGACTCAACCACCCGCTGGAGGCACGCTTCGCATCCGTGCTGGCCCGCAAGGCATCCCGGATTCTGGCCCTGGCACTCGATTCCGATCCCGAGGCAATTCAGTCCCTTTGCGCCGCTCTGAACACGGAGGCGCGTGTCGTCGAGGCTCCCCAAAGCGGCACTCGCCTGGACAGGATTCGAGAGTATCTTTTCTCTCCGCAGGTGCCGCCTCCGTCCCCGGCGAACGGAGACGTGACCTTCGAATTCTTCTCGGCCCCCGGCGAGAGCCGAGAAAGTGTGGAGATAGCGCGTCGGGTTCGCCGTGCAGTAGAGAATGGCATTCGATTCGACCAGGTCGCCGTGGCCCTGCGCAATCCGGAGAGCTACCTGCCCCTTCTGGAGGACGCCTTTCGGCGGGCCGGGGTCCCGGCCTACTTTTCCAGGGGTACTCGCCGGCCCGACCCGGCCGGGAGAGCCTTTCTGGCTCTGCTGGAGTGTGCCGCAGAGAGTCTTTCGGCAACCCGCTTCGCGGAGTATTTGTCACTGGCCCAGATTCCCGCTGAAACAGGGGAGGAAAAACCCCAGGCCATCGAGTGGGTGGAGCCTCAGACCGAACAGCTTTGCTTCAAGACGGTTCTGCTCTCGGGCCACGAGCAGCGGGATACACAACCTGTGCAAGAGCCCGTTCCCGAGGACTCCCGTGACCTCTCAGGAAGCCTGAGGGCTCCGGAGCGGTGGGAGCAGTTGCTCGTCGATGCGGCTGTGATTGGAGGTAAAGATCGTTGGGAGAGGAGGTTGAGGGGGCTCGAAAATGAGGTCCGTCTCCAAATCAGAGAGCTTGGAAGTGAAAGCTCCGGGAGGAGAGAAAGACTGCACCGGAAGCTGGCCCTCCTGGCCAACCTCAGCAGCTTTGCCCTCCCTGTAATTGACCTCCTGGATCGGCTGCCTGCCCGCGCCAGCTGGAGCGGCTGGCTCAGCAGCCTGGAAGAAGTTGCAGTCCGGGCACTCAGATACCCGGAATCCGTGCTTTCTGTTCTGGCAGAGCTAAAGCCGATGGGCCAGGTTGAGCCGGTTGGCCTGGAAGAAGTCCGTCGGGTTCTGGGTGAGCGGTTGACTCTGCTTCGAGAGCAGCCCCCGGCGAACCGCTATGGTCGCGTCACCGTGGCCGGTATTTCCGAATTGTGGGGTCGCGCCTTCGAACTCGTGTTCCTGCCCGGACTGGCAGAGGGTATCTTCCCGCGGAAGTCGTTGGAGGATCCGTTGCTTCTCGACCGGCAGCGCCTCAGAGCCGGAATCCTGCCGGTTCTGACGCGCCGGCGCGCGGAAGAAAGGTTGCTCCTCAGAGTAGCCCTGGCCGTCGCCTCCCGACAACTTGTCGTGTCCTATCCAAGAGTCGACGTTGCCCGGGGAAGGTCCCGGGTCCCGTCTTTTTATGCCCTCGACATCTTGAGGGCGGCTGAGGGAACATTGCCCGACTTGCGGACCCTGGCAAAACGGGCTGCCGAAGCTTCCTCCAGCCGCCTCGGGTGGCCGGCTCCCAGGGAGCCGGCCCTGGCCATAGACAATACTGAATTCGACCTGGCCCTGCTCCATCCGATGCTCAAGCTGGGTCCCGAAGGACGCCGCGGCAGGGCTCAGTTCCTGCTCAAGGCCAATACCCATCTGGCGGCTTCGCTGCGAGCCAGGGCCGGGCGATGGCGTCGCCGTTTCTACCCGGCTGATGGGCTGGTCGAACCGGGGCCGAGGGCCGCCGAGATTCTGGCCGGCGAGGGGCTCCGAAACCGGAGCTACTCTCCAACCTCCCTGCAGCACTATGCACTCTGCCCGTACAAATTCTTTCTTCATGCCGTGCAGGGGCTCAGGGTCAGAGAAGAGCCGATCGCGCTCCAGCAGCTGGATCCCCTGACCCGGGGATCTCTCTTCCACGAAGTTCAGTTCCGCTTTCTTTCCGAGCTTCGAAGCAGCGGGAGACTCCCGGTGACTCCGGCCTCCGAAGCGGCCGCCATGGATCACCTCGACAGGGTCTTTGCGGAAGTTGCCGGCTCGGCTCGCGAGAATCTCGCACCCGCGATTCCGAGGATCTGGGACGGTGCTATGGAGGAGCTTTCAACAGACCTGCGGGGCTGGCTGCGCGAGATGGCCAGAAGTGACAGGACCTGGAAGCCAACTCACTTCGAGCTGGCGTTCGGCCTGGCACCTGACAAGAACCGTGATCCCGGAAGCCGTACCGAGGCTGTCCGAATCCTGAACGGAATCAGGCTGCGTGGATCGATCGATCTGGTCGAAACCAGAAGCAGGCGGGATGGCAGGACCGTCGTCCGGGTGACGGACCACAAGACGGGACGGGGCAGAATGCAGACCGGAAGGGAGCGTTTGGAGGTCGGCGGGGGCGAGATTCTCCAGCCCATCATTTACAGTCTGGCCGCCGAGCAGCTACTGGACGAAGAAGTGGAATACGGCCAGCTTTTCTACTGCACTCGCCGGGGAGGGTACCAGCGTCAGAGGGTCGCCCTTCACTCTGGAACCTGCGGTAAGCTCAAGCAGGTCCTCGAGGCAGTCGACCGAAACCTCGAGAAAGGCTTTCTCCCCGCGGCACCCCGAAAAGATGCTTGCAGGTACTGCGACTTCCGGCCTGTTTGCGGCCCCTATGAAGAAGTCCGAATCCAACGCAAGGACGAGCGCCAACTGGTCGATCTGAGCGAGTTGAGGAAGCTGCCGTGACGACCTCCGGGGCCAATCTCATCGACCGTCGGGAGAGGGAGGAAATCAGGAACAATCTCGATGAGAGTTTCCTGGTCGAGGCCGCCGCTGGAACCGGGAAAACGACGGTACTGGTGGACCGCCTGGTAGCCCTCCTGCAATCGGGTCGGACGAGCGTGGACAGGGTTGTCGCCGTCACCTTCACAAGGAAAGCGGCAGGAGAGCTCAAGCTGCGCCTTCGCCAGGGACTTGAAAGGGCCCGCCAGAATACCTCCGAGACCGCCATCCGGGAGAATATCGAGGCAGCCATAGCCTCCCTCGAGGAAGCCCGTGTGGGAACCATCCACTCCTTCTGTGCCGAGATTCTGCGGGAGCGCCCTGTGGAAGCGGGGGTTGACCCCGACTTTCGAGAGTTATCCGAGGACGAGGCTCCGCGCCTGTTCAAGCAAGTGTTCAAGACCTGGATTGAACGCAAATTGAATGAGATGCCGGAAGCCCTGAGCCGGGCCCTGGCCAGGATAAGCACGCGGGGCGGGGATCGAATTGCTCCCCTGGAACGCCTGCGAACCGAAGCATGGAAGCTCGCTGAGCGAAGAGATTTCCCTGAGCCCTGGGAAAAGCGCCCCTTTGACCGGAAACAAGAGATCACGGATATCCTGGAAAAGGCCGGCGAACTGGCCGAGGCCAGTGAGCAATGTCCGAACCACAGGGACAACCTGCGAATCGACCTCGAGCCCCTGAGGCGCTTCATCGACAATCACAGGCGTTCGCTTGACCTGAAACCCTCCGGAACACTCAGCTCGGGTGACTACGACGAACTGGAAGCACACCTGAGCGGCGAACTGCTCCGGGACCTCACCCGCAGGTCGAGAAAGGGGCATGGAAAGTTCTCGAAGAGAATGTCCCGTCCCGAGGCCCTGCAAAGGCGCGACCACCTGATCGAAATGCTGGGGGACTTCAAGCAGCGGGCCGACGCCGACCTGGCCGCGTCCCTGCGGCTTGTCCTCGAGTCTGCCGTCGGCGAATACGTGGAGGTCAAGAAGCAGCAGGGCCGGGTCGATTTCGTTGACTTGCTCCTTATGGTCCGGGGCGTCCTCCGTGATTATCCGGAGGTCAGAGAGCATCTCAACGAGAGGTTTACGCACATTTTTGTGGACGAGTTCCAGGACACCGACCCTCTCCAGGTTGAGATTCTGCTGCTGCTGTCCGCCTCCAACGTCGAAGAGGACAACTGGCGACGCGTGCAGATCGCGAAAGGCAAGCTTTTCATCGTCGGAGACCCCAAACAGTCGATTTATCGCTTTCGACGGGCCGACGTGCAGCTCTATGAGGAGGTCAAGGGAATTGTCCGGGGATCGGGCGTTCGGCTTCTCCACCTGCAGACCAATTTCAGGTCGGTCGCACCGTTGCAAAGGGCCATTAACGCTTCCTTCGAAGAGGTGTTCGACGGAGACACCGAGCGCATCCAGCCCCTCTACGTCCCCCTCCGATCGCCTTTAGAATCGGAGCCCGTCATCCCCATCAGCAGCGTCGGGGAGGGCCCTCCCGAGTTGATCGCGCTCCCGGTTCCCGAGCCCCGCATCTGGAGGGGACAGGTCACCCACAAGTCGTTTCATTCATCATTTCCGGATGCTGCAGCCGCCTTCATTGACTGGCTCCTCAGGACACAGCCCTGGCAGCTGGACGATCCCGAAAAGCCAGGCGCGAAAACAGGCATCGAAGCTCATCATATCACCTTCCTCTTTCGAAGATTCATCTCGGGCGACCGGGATATAACGCGACCCTATATCCGGGCCCTGGATGCCCGTCGGATCCCACACTTGCTGGTGGGATCGAGAACATTTCATCAGCGCGAAGAAGTGGAAAGCATCCGGGCGGCCCTCACTGCCGTGGAATGGCCGGACGACGAGCTGAATGTCTTTGCGACCCTTCGCGGGTCACTGTTCGCAGTGGAAGACTCCCTCCTTCTCGAATTCCGGAAAAGGGTTGGGAACCTCCACCCCTTCCGCGAGGTCGACGAGGCTACTAGAAAGGAGTTCAAACGGATTGTCCCGATTCTGGACTTACTGGCCGATCTGCATTACTCCCGGAATCATCGTCCCATCGTCGACACCATCAACCGAATTCTGGAGTTCTGCCGGGCTCATGCCGGGTTGGCACTTCGCCCGACTGGAGAACAGGTTCTGGCCAACGTGCAGAAGATCTGCGACCTGGCCCGCAGTTTTGAACTGACCGGTGGGCTGTCTTTCCGCGGCTTTGTGGACTTTCTGGTCGAGGAGTCAGAAAAGCCTCGTTCGGCTGACTCGCCGGTGCTCGAGGAAGCCGCGGACGGGGTTCGCCTCATGACCCTGCACGCAGCCAAAGGACTGGAAGCTCCGATCGTTGTGCTGGCCGACATCATGGCCAGAATCGCTGCGCCGAATCCCTCTCAGCACGTCGACCAGCAGAAAAGGCTCTGTGCTCAACCCGTCCTCTTCTGCCAGCCCTGGGAGCTGGTCCAGAACCGCCAGCTCGAGTTTGGAAAAGACGTGGCGGAAGGAGAGCGTATTGCCTATGTCGCGGCCACTCGGGCGCGAGAAATGTTAATTGTTCCGGCGCTGGGAATCGGCCCCGACTACTACAAAGGGGGCTGGATCTCACCACTCAATCCCGCCGTTTATCCGGCACGGGAGTCCTGGTACGAACCCGCCCCTCCTCCAGCCGGTTGCCCCGAGTTCGGAAGCAGAACCGCGGTCATTCCTCCCTCGAATCGCGACGGTGTCGGGCTCCCCATGATCAAACCGGGCCTGCACCGGCCCATGAAAGGTACCCACCGGGTGTTGTGGTGGGACCCGACCATCCTTCAGCTCAATGCAGTGCCCGACCTGGGACTCCGCGACGAGGAAGTGCTGATTTATGACGAAGCCGGCTCGACCGAGGGATGGGACCGGTATGAGAGCTGGAAGACTCAACGGGAGGAGGCCCTGCAATCCGGTGCCAGGGCATCGCTCTCGATTATTCGTCCCAGTGAAGTGGACTCTCCTCCACCCAGGCTCTACGAAGTCGAGATCCATGAGCTTGCAACAGGCGGCTCCTCCTTCCCGGGGAAAAGATTTGGCGTTCTGGTACACACGCTTTTGCGAGACGCCCCGTTCCTGGCCGGCCTCGAAGAACTCGACAGACTGGCACGTTTTCACGGCCGCATCATGCGGGCAACAGAACAAGAGACCGAGGGAGCGGTTCGGACCGTACACCGGGTTCTTCAGAACCCGCTGGTCCGAAGGGCACCTGAAGCGGAGCGCTTCCTGAGAGAGTATCCGATCACACACCGTCTGGACGCCAATCAACTCGTTGAAGGGACGATCGACCTCGCCTACCGAGACTCCGGGACCTGGACTCTGATCGATTTCAAGACGACCGCCGAGTTCGAGGATCATCTTTCCGAATACCGCAATCAGATTCAATGGTATGCACTGGCACTGGAAGAGGCCACTGGGTGCAAGGTGAGACCCTGTCTTCTTCGGATCCAGTAAACGCCGATCACGGTTGCTTTCACCCCCTGGGTTTATGATGAAGTGATCAAAGAGAGGATTTGGAATCACACTTGTTTCCGGCCGCTTCAATACAGGACGGAACCTTCTACCGTCTCCTGACCCGGTGATTCATGACAGCCCTGCATCTGCCTGATTGGCTCAAGACATCAAGAACCTGGCTTCCGATCGGCGGACTGCTGCTTTTGATCCTTCTGATGGTCGGCCTGGGAGTGACCGGATCCACCCTGGCGCAGCCGCTGGGCATCGCCCTTCTCCTTCTGGTTCCTCCTAATGCCCTGATGCTCTACCTGAAGATCCAGCGGCCCGAGTTGGACCGGCGCCAGTTCGCGATGCTCTCCTCTGTCTGTTTCTTTCTCTGGCTGACCACCGTCATTCTGACCTTGCTCATCCTTTCCTGGTGGCGGTAGCCCTAGTCGATTCCAGATTCCAGAACGGCCCGGCGTAAGCCGGCCGTTAACGGTGAGCTCACGCTTCACCGTTCTGTAGTGATCTGACGCTCTACCGTTCTGTGCTTAGAGCGGGAAGCGCCCGGGCGCGGCGCCCCTTCCCGGTTCTGATATGATGAGCGAAGGATGGAGACTCCGTGTCTGAGGTGATGGGGAACCGGGCGGCAGGCGAAGACTGGACCCCTTCCAGCTGGAAGACCAGGCAGGCGACTCAACAGCCCATCTACGCCGATCCGAAGCGTCTCGCCGAGACCGTGGAGAAGCTGTCCAGGTTGCCCCCCCTGGTCACGAGCTGGGAAATCGAGACTCTCAAAGAGCAGCTGGCCGAGGCAGCTCTGGGCAAACAGTTCCTTCTCCAGGGGGGAGACTGCTCAGAAAGCTTTGAGGATTGCGAATCTCCCATTATTGCCATCAAGCTCAAGATCCTGCTGCAGATGAGTCTGGTTCTCATACACGGCGCCCAGAAGCAGGTCATTCGGATGGGTCGATTCGCCGGCCAGTTTGCGAAGCCCCGGTCCAAGGACACGGAAACACGTGAAGAGGTCAGCCTCCCCAGCTATCGAGGGGATTTGATCAACCGTCTCCCCTTTACACAGGAAGACCGCGAACCCGACCCGGAGCTGCTGCTGCGTGGATACGAGAGGGCGGCACTCACACTGAACTTCATTCGCTCTCTGAGCGACGGCGGATTTGCCGATCTCCACCATCCCGAGTACTGGGAGTTGGACTTCGTCAAGCATTCTCCCAAGGCGGCCGAGTATCAGGAGCGGGTCAGAACCCTGAGCGAGTCGCTCAAGTTCTTCGAGACCCTGGCCGGTACAGTGGTGGGGAAAGTCCGGCGAGTCGACTTCTACACCAGCCACGAAGGCCTCCATCTTCCCTACGAACAAGCCCAGACGCGGTTCATCCCGAGGGTCGGAAGGTGGTTCGACCTGACTACTCATTTCCCCTGGATCGGTGATCGGACCAGGGCTATCAACGGCGCCCATGTGGAGTACTTTCGGGGAGTCTCGAATCCGATCGGGATCAAGATCGGACCCGCCTCGGAGCCGGATGACCTGGTGGCTCTGATCGCCGCACTCGATCACGACAACGAACCCGGGCGGATCACCTTGATTCACCGGTTCGGAGACCAGGCAATCGAGAAGCACCTTCCCCCGCTCATACGCGCCGTTCAGCAGTCCGGGCGGATAGTCCTCTGGTCTTGTGATCCCATGCACGGAAACACACAACTCACCGCCAGCGGCTACAAGACTCGCGACTTTAGCCGCATTCTTTCAGAGGTAGACCAGGCCTTGGACATCCACCAGGGACTCGGATCTCGACTGGGAGGCCTCCATGTCGAGCTGACGGGAGAGAAGGTAACCGAGTGCGTCGGAGGAGCCCGGGGGCTTACGGAAGCCGACCTGGGCCGCGCCTATCGAACCCAGGTAGACCCCCGGCTCAACTACGAGCAGGCTCTCGAAATCGCCCTCCTCGTGGCCAGCCATCTCGAAAAAGCCCGGAGTGAAACGTAGGAGGACCCTTTGTGGTCCGATCCGGTTCGATACCTGACAGCGTGCCGATCGCCGCATGGAAGCGGCTCCTACACTGAGCCACCCAGAACCTGCTCGGCGGTCCTTTCGGCATCGGCCAGCATCTCGGCCAGGATATCCAGGCCCGAGTCCCAGAAATCCGGGTCGTTGAGGTTCAATCCAACCTGCCCGATCAAATTTTCGGGCGTGTCGGTTCCCCCGGCGCTCAGTAGCTCCAGGTAACGGGGAACAAAGGCTTGCCCTTCCTGGCGATACCGGTTCCAGAGCGCCAGAACCATCAGCTCTCCGAAGGAATAGGCATAACAATAGAATGGCGTATGGACGAAATGGCCAATGTAGGTCCACCAGCGGCGGTACTCGGGTGTCAGCTCCACGGCGGCCCCGTGCAGCGGGGCATTGGCTTCCATCCAGAGGGCGTCGAAATCCTCTGTCACAAGCTCCCTCTCACCGCGTGCTGAGTGGACCTCCTGCTCGAACCGCGTCAGGACCACCTGGCGAAAAACGGTTGCAAAGGAATCCTCCAGCTTATGGCACAGGAGGGCCAGCCTGGAGGGGGCATCATTCTGGTCCTGCAGGATACGATCAAACACAAGCATCTCCCCGAACACACTCGCCGTCTCGGCCAAAGTCAACGGCGTGCTGAGCTGCAGAATCCCCCTGCTCCTGGACAGATACTGGTGGACGCCGTGACCCAGTTCGTGGGCCAGTGTCATGGTGTCGCTGAGCCTGCCGCCGAAGTTCACCAAAATATAGGGATGCACCGAAGGCACGGCGGCACTGCAGAAGGCTCCCCCCCTCTTACCCGGGCGGATCTCAGCATCGACCCAGCGGCCTGACAGGAACTGATCGACAATGGCGCCGAGCTCGGCACTGAACTGATGGTAGGAATCTCGCACCACCTCGATAGCCTCCCCCCAGCTGCTGGTCGGAACGGACACGCCCTCGACCTCTACGGGAGCGTAGCGATCAAAGTCGTACAGTTTGTCCACACCCAGGAGCTTCCGTTTCAGCTCATAGTAATCACGAACAATGTCGGCCCGCCTCTCAACCGCCAGCACCAGGTTTTCAAAACTTTCATGCGTGATCTCGTTGGAAAGATGCCTGGGCTGGGCGGGGTTCGAGTACCCCCGCAGCCGGCAGTCCACGGCGTGGTCCTTAACGGTGGTATTGAGGATAAAAGTGGCCAGATGGCTCGTCTTCTCCAGCCCCGCTGTAAACCCTCGATGTGCCTCCTCCCGGGCCGCCCTGTCGGGATGATAGAGAAGCGAGAGGGCTTCACTTTGAGTCATTTTCGTGGGACGTCCGGCCATCTCGATTTCAAACTCCATACCGCTCGTGATCTCGTCAAACAGCCGCCGAAAAGCAGACACGCCGGTCACGCCCTTCTCGGCCAGGATAATTTCCTGAGGCTCCGCCAGCGTATGGTGTTTGAAGACCCGGAGCTGTTCCAGGAAGTGCTTCCATTTCGAGCACTCCGGGCTCCGGATAAGAGCAGCGGCCGCTTCATCGGGCAGGGCGATCCAGTCGAGTTCGTAAAACATGACGGTCGTCTGGATCGCTGTAAAACTTTCTTGCGTAGACGCCAGCAGAGCCCCGTGCTCGGCATTCCCGGAGTCGGCGGCATGGAGCAGGCGGGCGTAGACGACCGGCTTATAGGCAACTTCGAGCAGCTCTTCGTATTGTTGCAGGGAGCGGGCAATGAACTCAGCCGAGACTTCTTTCGCCTTGATACGGCCCTCAAACTGCTCCCGAAAGTCGGCCGCCAGACGCCCGGCCGACTCCTGGTCCCGTGCCAGGTCCGGATCCCCGATCGAGGTATAGAGGTCGCTCAGATCCCAGCGGATTCCCGAAGCACCCGATAGATCAGGCGCTCTCTCGACCTCTGACTCCTGCTTGCGAAGGAATGGTTTTTCCAGGGGCATCTTTCTGTTCACTCTCCACTTCAGATACCATTCGCTCGACCCGACTGGATGTGCAGCGGCCGCTCTGATGCAAAGGCTCCTATTCTACATGCTGCAAAGGAATCCTGATTGATGATCAAATATCCCGTCAGCAGCCGTCTGACTGTGCGCTTCTGGAGCGGTGAAGACAAGGCCGATCCTGTTCGCGGCCAGGTTACACGGATTTCTCGTCCTCTGACCTGCTTCTGGGTGGAAACGACCCAACCCCTGACGGAGAAACTGTATGGATTTGCCCTGGACCTTTACGAGATCACCCTCCTGGAGGGCTCTGCCCGACCCTCTACCCTGAATGCTGATTCCGGGACTGAGACCGAAGTCAGCGTAGAGTCGGTAGCCGCTGCTTACCGGGAAAATCCCGAGGCTTTGCTGGCTCCTCTCGTGGCACCCGGTGAGAGGACTCACTTTCCCGGGGGCGACGCCGGGCCTGACTCGGTTTCAGCGGATCTACTCAAGCCGTGGATCCATTCCACGAACCGCTTGCTTCATCTGGTTGATCTGATTGCAGAAATCAATTCCAGCCAGGAAACGAATACCCTTCTCGGGACAATCATGCGAGCAGCCCAGGAAGTCATGGAGGCAGAAGCCAGTTCTCTCATGCTCGTGGATCAGGATACGGCAGAGCTCGTCATCGCTCTGCCCACGGGTCCTGCCGAGTCGGAGATCTCAGGAGTAAGGATTCCACCCGGTGAAGGGTTCGGGGGCTGGGTGGTCGAGAACCGTCAGCCTCTGCTCATCGAAGATGCTTCCCGGGACAGCCGCTTTTTTGGGGATGTGGCCGGCTCGGAATTCCAGACCCGCGATTTGGTTTGCGTTCCCATCACCAGACCCCAGGGTAACGTCCTGGGTGCGCTGCAGGCCATCAACCACACGGCGGATGAGCCCTTTCGCGAGGCCGACGTCGCTCTTCTCTCCACTCTGGCGGCCCAGGCCGCAATCGCCCTGGAAAGAGATCGGCTCATCAAGGAATCTCTGCAGAGGGAACGTCTCGAGCAGGAACTCCGGCTGGCGTCCGACATCCAGTCTGGATGCTGGCCCCGGGAAATCCCCCAGTACGAGTCCGTAGCCCTGGCCGGCGCGAGTCTCCCTGGCCGGCACGTGGGAGGAGATTACTACGACTTTATTGCCGTTGATGAGCGTCGAGTTGCCCTTATGATCGCCGATGTTTCCGGCAAGGGAGTGGGGGCGGCCCTGATGATGGCCGAGTTACGGGCGGTCCTGCGCGCTCGATTGAAGAGTTCCAGTTCCCTCGAAACGATGGTCGGTGGTGTCAACGACGTGCTCGTTGACGACACGCCGGTTGGGAAGTTCGCAACCCTGTTCGTCTGTGTGCTTGACACCGTGGACTTGTCCCTCAGTTACGTTAACGCCGGCCACGATCCACCGCTTCTCGTCCGCTCCGAAGACATTCACGAACTGAGAGAGGGCGGGCCGATCGTAGGTTTCCAGAAGGGCCTCCCATTCCCGGCGGGTGAGGAAACGCTACAGCCGGGAGACCTCTTGTTCCTGTTCACCGACGGTGTGTCTGAGACTCAGAGAGCTGGGGAAGACTTCTTTGGACGGGATCGGCTGATCAAGGCGATCCTCGAGCATAGAGACAAGAGCCCTCAGGACCTTTTGGAGCTCATCCAGGCCAGACTGGAACGCTTCCAGGGAGACCAGCCCCAGCACGACGATGTGACTATGGTGATTGCCAGGGTGGGGTAGGGCCTGAGACCACAGAACGGCAAGGCGTGAGCCTGCCGTTTCCCGACGGTGAGCTTACGCTCTACCGTTCTGTTCAACAGCGCCGGAACCGGAAACCAGGCTAGTGGTCAGATACCGCAATCAGTGACAACGGGTCGACGCGGGTACGCTTCAGTCGGACAGCCCAGTGCAGGTGAGGCCCGGTAACGCGTCCAGTGGCGCCGATTTCTCCCAGGATATCTCCCTGCTCCAGCATCTGACCCTCCGAGACCAGGGCCCTCGAAAGATGAGCAAAATAGGAGTAGAGTCCCAGACCGTGGTCGAGGATCACGGTGTTGCCCGAATAGTAGCGGTCGCCGACCAGAACCACCTTTCCCGAATGAGGAGCCTTCACGGGCGTCCCGGTAGCACCCGAGAAATCGGTCCCGCTGTGCGGACTGCGGGGCTGGCCATTCAAGATGCTGCGCTTTCCAAAGCTGCTGTTGGCCGGGCCCGACACGGGTGCCAGAAAGGGTCCGTCCCACAGTCTCGAGGAACTCTCAGCCGCAAAGATCTCCTTCGTCTTTCGGGACTCCTCGCGGATTCTCTCGAGAGTCTCGGGGGGCGGGTTGACATACTTGGAGTCGACAGTCAGACGTCGGGTTGGAAAAGTCTTGTCCTCGATAATGAGCCGGTACACCCTTGAAAAATCAACGCCTCCTTCCCACTTTCCAATGAGCTCGACATCCTGGCCTCCGGGACCCGTGTCCAGATCAACACCGAGCAATACATGCCAGACCTTTGGGGAGGAGTCCGAGTATCCGGCGAACGACCTTTCGAAAGCTCGCGCCTCCAGCCGCAGCACCGGTCGCGGGGATTCGAAGGTGAGTCGGACGACCTCTCCCGGTTGCAGGGCCCGGGCGAAGCGCTTGATCTTGACGTTTTCGGACTCGGGATGGATGGGCAGGCTCAAGGCAGCCAGCAACAGGCCTGAATAGATCGTTCCGGGTTCGCTCATGATTATCATTAGCCCGCTCCAGGGGAGGCGATCCGAATGGATTCTCTCACAATCGGAAACTTAACGGGGGGGGGACGGTCGGGGAAAAGGGCTCAGGCTATTTCTCAGAGAGGCTGAAGAGGCTGGATAGCTTGAAGGGCTCCCTTCTCCCCGTCTGGTTTCAGGAACGAAAAGTAGGAGGTCCTGAACCAGAACGGACTGTACCAGAGCATTCTGACAACAAATTCAGGAGCCCCGGATTGGGAAGAACAGCAGCACGAGGTCTGCCGCGCGCTGCTAAACCTGGAGCACGCCCGTCCTGAAGGGTGCGATTTCAGGATTGTGAGAAGCAACCTCCAGCGCCAGGATCAACGCCTCTCTAGTGTTGTGTGGCTCAATCAGAGCATCCAGCCAAAGTCTGGCGGCCCCATAGCGAGGATCCAATTCGCGCAGATATTTTTGCTGGATCTCATCAAAGACCGTTTGCTTGCCTTCCTCGTCAACAACGATTCCCTCGTGTTCCAGCTGGCGAACCCGGAGATCGGTCAGGGTTCGAGCTGCCTGGTCGGGCCCCATCACCGCATAGCGGCAGGTGGGCCAGGCCAGCATGAGTCTAGGATCGTAGGACTTGCCGCACAGGGCGTAGTTTCCTGCACCGTAGCTGCCTCCCATGATGACGGTCAGCTTCGGAACAACACTGTTGGCGACCGCATTGACCATTTTGGCGCCGGATTTAATGATTCCTGAGATTTCCGCATTTCGCCCCACCATGAAGCCATTGACATCCTGGAAGAAGAGAATTGGGAAACGGTTCTGGTTGCAATCCATGATGAAGCGGGCGGCCTTGTCGGCGCTCTCGGTGTAAATCACGCCACCAAATCTGAAGGGTCTGCCCGCTTCACGGACGTGTTCCTTCCTGTTGGCTACGACCCCGACCGAAAACCCTCCCAGTCGGGCATACCCGCAAATCAGTGTGCGCCCGTACTGGCCTTGTATTCCACCATCTCGCCACCGTCCAGAATGCATTCCAGGACACCTCGGACGTCGTACTCTGCGGGCGCGATCGGTATCAGATCGTAGATTTCCTCGGGATCCCGCAAGGGGGGTGTCGGTTCCGTGCGAGGGAAAGGTGCCCGGTCCGGAGAAGACAGGCCACGAGCCAGCTCCCGCAGGCGCTCGATACAGGATGGATCGTCTTCCTCCCTGAAGTCGATGGTGCCCGAAAGCTGGGAGTGGAGTTCGGCTCCCCCCAGCTCTTCGCTGGCGAGATCCTGGCCGATCGCCGCCTTAACGAGTGAAGGGCCCGCGATATAGAGGCCGCTTCCATCGGTCATCAGAATCTTGTCGCACATAACGGGAAGGTAAGCTCCCCCGGCCACGCAGTTCCCCATAATGGCTGCGATCTGGGCGATGCCGGCCGCCGACATGCGCGCATTGTTTCTGAAGATCCGGCCGAAGTCGTCCATGTCGGGGAAAATCTCGTCCTGGAGGGGAAGGAAAGCACCTGCCGAGTCGACCAGGTAGATCAGAGGCAGGCGATTCTCCATGGCAATGTTCTGCGCTCGCAGCACTTTTTTCACCGTCATGGGGAAAAAAGCCCCCGCCTTCACGGTGGCGTCGTTGGCGATGATCATGAACAGCTTCCCCTCAACCCGGCCCATCCCCGTGACCACTCCGGCACCGGGAGCCCCGCCCCATTTCCGGTACATGCCGGAGGCGGCATAGAGGCCCAATTCGAAGAAGTCCGACCCGTCGTCGATCAGTAGGTCGATCCGTTCGCGCGCCGTCAGGCGCCCCTTTTGATGCTGACTGTCGATTCTCGCGGTGCCGCCTCCCAGACGGACGCGCTCCGCATCCTCCCTCAGGATCTGGCGGATCTCGTCCCAGCTGGCTGCCTCTTCAAAACGCTTCTGTTCATTCTTCATGAATCATGTAGTGGGCCGATTGCTGAAACTGAAAGGGTTCTATCCGTCATCGCATAATCTCAAAAACGGCTTCGATTTCGACGGCGATATTACCGGGAAGCGAGGCCACGCCGACGGCACTGCGGGCCCCGATGCCTCGTTCTTTTCCAAACACTTCCGCGAACAATTCGCTGCACCCGTTGATCACTTTCGGATGGTCGGCGAAGTCTTCCGTGGCGTTCACCATCCCCAGCAGCTTCACCAGCCTGGAGACCCGATCCAGACTTCCCAGGCCGGATTTCAGTGTCGCGAGAATCGCCAGACCCACCTGCCGGGCCGCCGCCCCGCCCTGCTCCAGGGTGAGATCTGCTCCGACTCTCCCCACCACCAGCGTCCCATCCTGGAGAACGGGAGTATGACCCGAAACGTATGCCAGGTCTCCCTGAATCAGAAGGGGTTTGTAAATCCCCCCTGGGAGGGGTGCCGGCGGAAGTTGCAGGCCGAGCGCTTCCAACTGTTTTTCGGGTGTCATAGCTCTAGTTTGTCAGTTTTGGGGCGGCTGCGAAAGCTCAAGAGGGGTCGGTCAGCCAGTTCAACGCGGACTCCAGCGAGTCCGCGTCAACGCCCCGGGGAAACTCTAGCCCGGATTATGCAAGAACCGTAGTTCGGTGTTGAAAAACGACTCGAGAAGTGGCCCAACTCGGAAGCGGGCAGGTGTGACAGGCGGATTTGCGAAGGATATGGGTTGGCGAGGCGTCTGAGTGGTTTGGGGAGTGAATTTCAGACAGATCTGGGCCTGGATGAGTGTCGGAAGCGGTTTTTCGGGGGAGCTGGGAAAAGCTAACTGGAGTTGAGGCGACTCAAGACGAGGTGGAAGAGGGGTTGTTCGGGAAAGGCTGAGGAAAGATGGACCCAGATGCGTCGAGTGGTTTGTCGGATCCGGGCCCCAATCTTGAGGACCCGACGACGTAAGGTTTCGATTTCGAGCTTGTGCCAGGGGGTTCCGTGAAGATAGTCGCGCAGGCGAACGAACATCTGGTAAGCCAGTGCATGCAGGAGGAGTCGAAACTGATTGGCCAGGAATCGATGACAGCTGAGTCGGTCCATGCTCAGATGATTCTTGAAGGCCTTGATGAAGTTCTCGGTCTGCCCTCGGTTTGTGTAGTGGTCATAAAGTGATTGGGAGCAGAGATCGTCCCGGTTGGTAACTACAAAGCGACGATTGATCCCACGCTGATCGACCTCCACTTTGACAATGACGCGACGGGATCGATCCCAGCTGTGGGCTCGATAAAGAAACTCGTCAAACTGACGCTGTTTTTCCTCCAGCTCAAGGAACCTTTCCCGAGTCGAATCCAGCAGGGGCTCGACCACTCGCTGCAGGCGAGGGTTTCGGCTTAACCCGATGACATATTGGAGTTTATTCTCTTCACATTCACAGAACTCGTAGAGCCGAGGCGTGGCAAAGCCGCTGTCGGCCCGAATCTCAATCTCGACATCCGTCCCCACTGCTTGTCGGATGGCCTCCACGACTCGCTTCAGAATGGGCACGATGTGAGAGGCAGCCCCCTTGTTGCCAGGTCTCAACAGGGCACAGACCAGGTCTCCCGTGTCGGCATCGAAGATCAGCAAAGGATGCAAAATGTGGTTTCGGTAATACCCGTGGTAGAAGGAGAACTCCTGTTGGCCGTGAGTGTGGTCGTCGGTACTGTCCAGATCCAGGATGATCTTGCTGGGACGTCTCTTCTTCAGGGAGCGCACATAACGGCCTAGCAGCCACCGGCTCAGACGCATCAGATCCTTCTTGGTGACGGAGTTCTCCAGGCGGGAGAAAGTCGGCTGGGTGGCCAAATCGGGATCGCTCTCTGGCAACTGATCACAGACTGTCTTGAGCATCGGATCCGAGCGCAGCGTATCGGCGTCGTTACAGTCTTCGTAGCCGGCCACGATCTGCAAGACTCGTTGTCGGATCAACTTCAACAGGTCATGACGAATGTAGCGTTGGTCTCGACTTTCCGAAATACAGGAACTGAAGCCCTCGCACAATCGATGTTGACGATCCAGCGATCCAAACAACAACCATCCTGCGTCGGAAGTGAGGCTCCCCCCATCAAAACGAGCCGTGATGTTTCTGTGGCTATGAAATGGCAGGGTATTCTGGCAGACTGTTTTTGACATTGCCGTAGCTCCTGTTTAGGGTCTTTGTTTCTCTAAACCCTTTTATATCAGAGAGCTACGGCCTTTTTTCTGGGCCCACATCTCACTTGAATTTAGATCTCTTGCATAATCCGGGCTAGCGACAAGATGGCTTCCTGCACTGCGAGTTGTACACCCTTATCCCGAACAGCGACTGCGCGTTATTACCTGAGGTAAGAGCCCAGTGCGGTAGTTCCGCTCGCTGGGATCTGTGCGGGGGGCGATCCGAAAGGATCGTCCCTACCGCGACGGCTCGACAGAATCGGCGGCAAGTGGAAAAATGCCGATCCTGTGGACGGCCCAATCAACGGGTGTGGCGGTATGCGAGCTAAGGCCGAATCCGTGTTCGGGCAAGGATCGAGCTAAACGAGGGCACGTGTGACCAAAGATTCCATTACATCGCCAGAGGACCAGGGCGCGACGTTTGTCGAGCTGTTCTTCGATCTGGTATTCGTTTTCGCCATAACGCAGGTGACACATTACGCGGCCCACCATCTCGACCTGCCGGGCATTCTTCGTACTGTTGCGGTCTTCTGGCTGATCTGGTGGGGCTGGACGCAGTTCACCTGGACGCTCAACGCCGCAAATACAGATCATCACCATGTGCGGGTGGTGACGCTCGTGTCGACCGGGGTCGCGTTCGCGATGGCGTTCTCGGTGGAGAACGCCTTTGCCACGTCTCGGGAGGATGCCGCGTGGTTCTCGTTGTCCTACGTGGGTGTCCGGCTTTTGGGCCTGAGTCTCTACTATCGAGTTGCGCGCGGTAGCTCCGATCAGCGGTCAGCGGTGCGTTTGTTCGCCGGATTGTCCGGAATGGGGCTGGTGGCGGTTGTGGTTGGCGGTCTGCTCGACCCGGGACTGCGAACGTGGCTGTGGTTGGCTGCCATCGGTCTGGATCTGGCGGCCGCTGGTCTTGTCGGAGACCGTCGCGGCTGGGGACTCCACCCGAGTCATTTCGCCGAGCGGCACGGTTTGATTGTCATCATTGCCCTCGGCGAATCGTTGATTGTGGCAGGCAGTGCGCTCACGGCTGGGGCGAGCGGTGAAGTCCTGGCTACCGGGGCTATCGCCGTGCTCCTGACGTGCCTGCTGTGGTGGACCTATTTTGGGTGGATTCGAGAACTCCTGGAGGAGAAACTGGCCGAGGCGGCCGGCCGCGACCGCACTCGCCTGGGTAGAGACGCCTACACGTTGCTCCACTTTCCCCTCGTGAGCGGAATCGTTGCACTCGCCATCGGCTTCGAAGGTGCTTTTCACCCACAAGAGTACACGTCCGCGCAAGTCAGCACTGCAGTCGGGGTCGGTCTGACGCTGTTTCTGTCGGCGACAGCCGGAGCTCTCTGGCGTGCCGTTCGGTGTGTGTTGTGG
This sequence comes from Acidobacteriota bacterium, assembly GCA_965205615.1. GTDB lineage: Bacteria > Acidobacteriota > UBA6911 > RPQK01 > CBDAPI01 > CBDAPI01. Next base: position 148,375 of record CBDBHK010000026.1, read on the forward strand.
AACCGACTCGCGGTCTTAGCGGCAATCGTGGGTGTGTTGACACTGAGCCCTGGCCTGGTACCGATTCACATCCTTGGAGTTGCCTGTGTTGGCCTGGCGGTCATCGTGGCAATCGAACAGGTCACGGCCCGTAGACATCTCACGAGTTCTTGAGAAGGGTCCCACTCTCCACCGCCTGAAGGCGGTGGATTCGACATGCGACTGAAGTCGCCTAAAGACCTCGCTTCGCTCGCAGGCTGACTACTCAGTGACCCGAAAATCGTCGTCTCGGGTCTCGACATCTTGGGTTTCTATATACTCTGCAACCATCGTATCGCTCACATTCCCAGTCGTCGCCACGAAGTACCCTCGTGCCCAAAGATGTCGTCCCCAAAACTCCTTGCGCAACTTGCGGTGATCTTGCAGTAGATGATGCGACGTTTTCCCTTTGATCGCCTGCATCACTCGGCTCGGCGCCAATCTCGGCGGCACATCCAACAACAAATGCACATGATCGGGTCGCACATGCCCCTTCACGATCTCGATATCCAACGATCGGCAAATCTCTCGCGTCAGATCCCGCACCTCTTTCCCGATCTCTCCTCGCAGAGCCGGCTTGCGGTACTTGGTGATGAACACAAAGTGATATCTCAGCCGATACACTGCATGCGAACTTTTCCGATACTCAGACACCTCCGCAGTGTACCCCCAAGCCTCCTGAAGGCTTCGCCTAAAGGCGAGGGGGTTCACCCATCCCAGAGTGGGACCCTAAGCCCCGTTTTTCGGAGGCGAACGCACCTGTTTCTAGACAAGGATGCACCAGAACCGAGGGCGTCAACCCCACTACTGCAGCTTTCTTGTAGCTTCCAGAATAGGCAGTTGGGTCTCGGTGGGGATGTAGATCACCTCGCTACTGCCATCCTGCAACCCTTGAATCCATAGATATCGCAGGTAGGCATCATTTCCTTTGAGGCTGTCGCCGATGATTGTGTTGGCCTCGGCCACACCGCACGCTCGCTTGATCTCGGCTGCCGCCAGGAGGTCTGCTGCTTCGTCTTTGGCCCTGGCCTCCTCAATGGCCACTTTCTTCTCGCACTCGGCTCTTTCCAGCGCCGCCTGACCGGCCAGTCTCTGCTGATACACGCCGTAGCGGGGCCACCCCGCCAGGATGAGCCCGATCAGGATCAGAACACCGATCACGGTGCCTGCTGCAAAGAGAATTCCACCTCCTCTTGAACGTGTCCCATCAAATCGTTTGCGTGCCATAGTATCCTCCCTTTCTGAAACTGGACAGCTAGAGCCTTCCAGTGCCCTGCCAGTTGCATCGCTGACGAACCGGCTTCAGCTGTAATACGTCCCCGGATGACGCACTATTCTTTGGAACGTCCCCGTCTTCGACCCGTCCAGTATGCGGCGTGGCCCGAATCAAGCAGTATTCGCGCTCGCTGGTTTCGCGACGCGGCGTCTGATCCTGGGCGACCAGATGGAACGGAGCGATCGCAAGAAACCTCAGGGCAGCCGAAGAGAACAAGGCGAGTCAGGGCCATTTCGAATTCTCCCTCAGCGGGTAGTATGTCTAGGGAGATTGGTGTTTACCGTCAGCAGCAATGAGACAGATTGAGCCTGTGGTCTTAGAGACAGTTTGAGTGGACCTTGACACTCCGTGTCGGGGTACCGAAGCTGGTCATGGCGTAACACAAGAGGAGAAACACCATGGCCACAGACGTTGTGAAACAGATTCGTAGAAGGACCCGCCGGAAGTTTTCCGCCGATGAGAAGATCCGGATTGTCCTGGAGGGACTTCGGGGTGAAGTCCCGATCACCGAGCTGTGTCGACAACAAGGCATTCAGCCTTCGATCTATTACAAATGGTCGAAAGCCTTTCTGGATGCCGGCAAGAACGGGTTGACGTTCTTCATAAGATCAACGAAGCCAATGCGGTCTGGCATTTTGTATGTGCCTTAACCGAGTATCCTGCGGAGCCCGCCGACGTACACAGTTCGTCCTCGATCACTCGCGAGAGTTTGCAACTTCTAGCCGCAAACACCCAGGAAGTCGTAGTTGGCGCCTATGACCGAGAGGGGTACTTAGTCTGGCATGCAACGCCGTGACGTTTTTCTTTCAGCACGACATACGCTGGATGGAGTTTCTCGGGTGAACGGAGCTATGGAAATCCAGAAATGTGCGACAATCCAGCAAGCTTGGATCCTAAGTGCTGGTCACAAACCACGGATAACGACCTTTAGCCGAACTTTCCCGGGATTGACGGCACGAAAAGCCAATCGGTCCCGGGGCCAAGGCAAACACTATTCTTCGGGAAGATAAAGCAAGGGGATGTAGTCATGAAGCAACCAATACAATTGATGGTGGCGGTCGTAATAGCGGCGATCGTATCTTTCTCGGTGGCAACGCTGACACGAAAACAGGATCAAGGCGCACCCGGGAGCCTGCGGGCACTGCTGAAGTGCATGCGCCTGGAAGAAGGTGTCATCAACGGTGTCGTAGGGCCACACCTCATCATCGAGGGCTGCAACGTTCATATTCAAAGCGGTTCGGGTGACAGCTTTGACGGTTACGCGTTCAACACGCCGCCCGCAGGGACGAACAATTGCGGCAACGAGCCATTATTGACGGGATTGGGTAATCTGTTCATCGGGTACAACGAAGCTACCCAGCAGAGGGTCATCGGTGTAGACCCGGAGATCCCTCTCAGCCAGGGCCAGGTGGTCGAGGACCATCGCTGTGGGTCGCATAACCTGGTTGTGGGCGCGGAACACGCCTACACCGGTTTCGGAGCAATGGTGGGGGGTTATCGCAATGAGGCGGGGGGTTCAGGCGCCACTGTTCTCGGAGGCTTCAATGTCGCAGGTCGCAGCTCACGAGAAGACGATGCCAGCCTACAACCGACTGTTACCGGGGGCACCAGCAACCACGCTCGTGGTCTGCAAGCGTCGATAAGCGGTGGGAACACCAGGCTGGCTACCGGCCTGCAGGCTTCGGTTAGTGGCGGCCTTCGCAACGTATCGCGTGGGCTCCAGTCGTCCATCAGCGGCGGCAGAGAAAACATCATCACCGACGGAGTCGTCCAGGCCTCGATCAGTGGTGGTGAGGACAACGAAGCCAGGGGTGACAGCTCGTCCGTGAGCGGAGGCATCGGGAATGAAGCCGTGGGCGCTCATGCTTCGGTCAGCGGAGGTCAAAACAGAACGGCCCCTGCATCGCTCAATTGGGCAGCTGGATCATTGCTCGAGCCAAACTAGATCATCCGATACACCCTGCCGGTGGCTGAGAATCCAAGCTGCTGACGAGTGTGATCATGTCCCATCTCTGGCTCAGCCCTGCTCCGTGGGCCGATTTGATGAGAAGGTTTCTAGGCAGTGACAACCCGTTGGATGCTCAGGTCACCAAGTCTTCTGCGCGCCATTCGCATGTCGAAGTCGGCCTGGAGCTGAATCCAGAAATCGTCGGAGTGGCCAAGCGCTCGTGCGATTCGAATCCCGGTTTCGGGGGTAATGCGGCGCTTTCCCCGTACGATTTCGCTGATTCTGGTCTGTTGCACGCCGATCGCCTTTGCCAGCTGGTACTGCGTGATCCCAAGAGGCTCGAGGTAGTCCTCGAGCAGCATGACTCCCGGGTGATCGAGCGGAATAAGTTCTTCTGCCATGTTCATTCCTCTCCTTTGGACCCCTCCCTTTCGACGGAAGCGCCTGTTCAGTGGTAATCCGTTATCCCCACCTCAAACATGTCTCCGGATTCAAACCTGAAGCAGATGCGCCACTGGTCGTTGATCCTGATCGACTATTGGCCTTTTCGATCTCCTCTGAGCTTCTCTAGGGCCAGGGCCGGCGAGTTCAGGTCGCCAAGGGCTCTTGCCCTGTCAAGGTATCGCAGACAACGGAGCGCTCTACGTTGGATATCAGTCGGCAACCGCTTCGAAAAGCGCTCGCTGAAAATCTTCTCGGTCTCTTTGTCTGCGAAAGACCGTATCACATGTCAATACTATTATAGTACAATACTATGGTCAATCAGGAGGCCCGTTCACTACCCCCTTCGGAGACTGTTAACGTGAGTCGACCTGGTAGGACCAACAGAGTACTGCCGACGGTCGGGGCACTATAATACTTCAGTCCTGTGAGCGACCCATTACCCCCGCTAGTTTTCATTCCTGGCTTCAAAGGGAGCCTCCTATCCGGACCCGGCGGAGGAAGGCGCTGGATTACCGGGTCACAGGCGTTGGGACTCGCATCCTGCGACTTGAGCTTGCCACTGCAGTGGAACGGTGACGAGCAGCAGGCCGATCATCTGGTTGCGGAAGGACCGCTCCGGAGAGTGCTTTGGCGCGACATCTACGGCTCTTTCCTGGATTGGGCCGCTGCCTCCGGGCGGGCATTCTATCCCTTCGCATACGACTGGCGTCGGGACCCTCTGGAGAGTGTCGCCAGGTTCATAGCCTCTGCAGCAGAGGTTTCCAGGCAGCACGATGGTAGCAAGATTCAGACCGTGGCCCACAGTATGGGGGGGCTCATCAGTTTTGTCGCTCTCAACCGTCGTCCGAACCTGTTTCACAGCATGCTCTTCGCTGGCGTTCCATTCGGGTCCGGAATCAGCTTTCTGGAAGACATGCATGTGGATACTGCAACCGGCTTGAACAGGCGCATCCTCAGCCCCAAGGTCTTGTTTACGTTCGTCTCGCGATTCTGCTTGTTCCCTTCACCTGGCATGGTATCGGGCCTGGAGGACCAGGATGGGAATTCGATTCCTCACGATTGGTACTCTGCAGAGGACTGGGAGCGTCGCAAGCTGGGAGTTTTCTCTCTGGAAGAACCCAAGATTGTCGACGGGCACCGTGCACATCTCCGCAATGCACTCGCACGCGCCCGGGAATTCAGGTCGCTGCTGGTGAGCAAAAACGATTCGTTTCGCTACCCACCGATTGCTGTCCTGGCGAGTGATACTCGCCGAACGCTTTTAACAGTGGTGAAAGGCGGGCCAGGCCAAGTGAGAGGATGGGATTTCCGGACCGCCCCGAAACAGCCCGGAGACGGTCGTGTCCTTTTCGCAGCGTCAGTGCCCCCCGAGGGTGTACGGCATGTCGTGTACAAAACGGACCGGCAACACGGTGATTTGTTGAGCGATACTGATCAGGTTTCAACGATTCTGGAGCACCTGGTGTCGAGATGACAGCACTCCTCGGGGTTGTAGGCAGGAGCGGCGCCTCCCGGGCGCTGGCGCTGCCGGGCCTTTCAAGAGCAAACGGGGCTTTATGGCTCGACGTGCCGGGTTGGCTGGGAGCCCGAGCGGGCTGGCCGAGGCCGTCGGAAAGACCCGAGCGGCGGCTGAAGCAGGGGCTTCAGGCGTCCGGGAGGGGCTGAAGCGGTGCCGAGGACAGACCGCTCGGGCGGGGGATGGGGCGGCCAGTACACCGTTACGATGCGAACCTTGCACGCAGTTCGAGCACGGAACGCAGTTTCATTCCCCCAGCGTCACAACTTGCCGCGGACCGATGGTCTCGAGAGAGCGGATCAGATCGTTGATCAGAGGTTCGAGATCCTGCGGGGCTCCTTCGCTATTTCAAGGGCAGCGATGGCCTGTTCCCAGGACACAGTCGGGAAGTCGGTCAGGAATTCTTCAAGTGAATCGCCCGCTTCGAGGTAGTCAATCAGAGTCTTGACCGGGACCCGAGTTCCGGCAAACACGGGGGTCTCGTTAAGGATTCCCTGAGATTGTTGCACAAGCTGGGCCTTCATCTCGCTTTCCTCCACGTGCCTGTATTATACGTCCTCCGGTCCGGGTGGCGGTGAAGCGGTGCCGAGGACAGACCGCGAAGGGCGGGGGGCAGTGTGCTCGATGGCACAGCGATCGGCGCAAACGATTGGCTTGCCCGCTTGATGGGGTGGTCCCCCTAGAGGTCGAGGGTAATAATTCTCGTGCTGGCGGGTTTTGTGCGGGGCTCCATTCTGACATCGACTCCTGCGTAATTCGCAATGGTTCTGGCTAGTGCCATGACCGTTTCCCGCTGATCGACCATTGTGAAGATGTTGATCTCCTTTCCGCTCCGTAGAGCAATTCCTACAAGTCCAACCTCGACGGCGTTATCTTCAAAATCTACCCGTCCTTCCTCTGTCACTGTCACTGCGTCGATCTCGCCTAGATGACATATGAGTTTTCCGTCTCGCTCGAGGCGGTCTGTCTCCCGGTCAACGGCGATTTGTCTTTCGGTGGGAAAGAACCCGACCAAGAATAAGATCAGGACTCCAGCAGCCAGGCAAACAGAAAAAAGCAGAGGAATGGTGCCTCCCAGAGGATCTAACCCGGGACCGCGCCCTAGGACGAGTGCCGCCAGGATCAGCCACAGGAAGGCCGCAGTCCGTCTCCAAAAAAGCGAGGCCTTTGTGATTCTAAACCGGAGCCGCCCCCGCTCCGTCGACTTCTCAAAGCTGCCATATCGAACCCGGTCACAAAGCCTCGACCGGGACCCAGACTCCCTGTCCAGGCCCTCTCCCGCCGTTAGCACGAGGGGAAGATCCTGCCCTTTACGTCTTTGGGAGACAAAGCCCCTCGGTGGGTGGTCAAGGCGTTTGAAGCTCGACAGGTCCAAGAAAACAACTGCCTTTGAGTCACAAATACGGCAGTGAAAACCGCGACAACCAGGAGGATCGCTATTGCCCAGATCCAACCCGAACTCTCTACTCTTTCTTCGGACGATCCTCCCTTTAAGGCACCCATCCAGAAATCCGACTCGAGGAGGATCCCGCCCGCCATATTCACTTCGATCGCGCGAATCTTGTCCATCCCGAGCGCATTCATGAATCCTACAGTGAGCGCGGCACCCGAAACCCGAAAGGGAGCGAAGTCAAGAGTCGCTGAAAGCCCCTGCTCGACTAACTCGTGATCCGTAAGAGCAGCAAGACGCTGAGCCTGGTTCAGCAACTCTTCCCGAGTAAACGTGCAACCATCAGCTGAGAAGCGACGCAGAAACTCACAGTTGCTCCAGAAATGGGGGCCGCCGATCCCGACCACTACTTCCTCTAGAGTTTCCAGTTTTTTGGCAAGTCCTGCGGGGACGTCTTCTCTGGCAACTCGCTCTGCTTCCTGTATTGCTCGAGAGACTCCGAGTCTCCCTATGGGATTAGGGGAGGCAGTAGTAAGGGGGTCCTTACCCTGGAGTCGCTGGAAAATGAATCGATGCATCGCGTCGTTGGCGAACTTGCCACGATAGCCGCCGACCGCATTCAAGGCGTGGTCCCAGTAAGAGATCTGCATGCTGCCCCCGCCGATGTCCCAGACAACGAGATTTTCTACCGGGATCCCAACGTTCGCGCCGGCGGCCTGGAAGCCGATCCTTGCCTCTTTTTCCTGCGATATCACGGCCACGCGCAGTCCGGTCTCTTGCCGGATCCGATCAATAACAGTCTGTGCGTGGAAGGGATCCACCGATCGGAAAGCCGAGGTTGCCACTGCTGAAAAGGCCTCAGCCCCGTGCGCGAGCGCAAGCGCCTTTAGCTCCAGAATGACCGCTATGCCCTTGGCGACGACCTCCTCCGTAAAGACCGCTCTACCGACGGCATCTTCAACAGTGAATCTCTTGTACTCGACCTTACGCTCGAGCTTGTTACCGGGAGTCGGAGCCAGAACCCGGAGAACACGATTTCGGCAGAAATCGACCCGTGCCACTACCATCTTCGTGCTGCCAGAGCCGATGTCGAGGGCAGCTCTCACCTGCTGGCAGGCATAGGCGTCCGTCGCCAGCAACGAGGCGAAGACAAACACCAACCAGCTGATTCTCAATGACCTTCTAATGAAGCTTTTTCCCATGAATCAAGCTTTCCGGAGCCATTTTCAAATTCGCGGATGAATTCCATCGCGGGGCTGGTGTCCTCGAGTTCTCTGGTTGGAAAGTACGCTCCCAATTCTTCGTCGTATTCGATGAGGTTCTCGTATCCCCTGTCTTTCGCGTGGGAGAAGACCTTTTGTTCGAAGTCCCTGTACTTCCCCGTTTCTGATCTTTCTTCTGAGTGATGGGCGTGCAGGACGCAGTCTGCGATTTCTAGTATTTCGAGAAGAGTCAGGTACTCTTTCGTGGCGATGTTCATCTTCATTCTTACTCCCCGATTTTGATCATAACTCGCGGCTGGTCGGCTGAGCTCCGAGCCTCGGTACTTCCGCAAGGCCGTCTACTCCGACCTCTCCCATAGTTCTTGGTCGAGATCACCGGAGGCTCCGGACGGTCCAGCGTGCTCCCCGCTTGTAGGTTCCTGTTCTCACCATTGATAGGTCGTGCCTCGCCTTCATTGGATTGCGCAGGCAGGGACAGCGCCTCCCGGGCGCTGGCGCTGCCGGGCGGTTCCTGGAGGAACGGGGCTTAAGAGCTTATCGTGATCGGAGTGGCGGCGAGCCCTCCGCGGGCTGGCCGAGGCCGGCGGAAAAGACCCGAGCGGCGGCTGAAGCCGGAGCCTTAGAGAGGAGATTGAGCTCATGACGATCCACCAGCTGGTGCCCCCCAGGGGCCGAAGCAGTGAACGGCCAGACCGCTAGTGTACTGTCCGGAAAGTTCTTGTAGTTAATAGTCAGGGTACTTTTCTATCCTTGGGCATGGCAAGACCACATATTCGACTCGATCTACCCCAACAACACAAAGCAATTCTACAGTCCTGGCTGCGGGCCTCCAACACCAAAAGAATCCTCGCCGAGCGAGCCCAGATGATCTTACTGTGCGGGGACGGACTCACAGCAATTGAGGTCTCCCAAAGGCTGTCCAAGCGCCTGGGCAGCATACAGAAGTGGCGAAAGCGCTACCTTGAGGTGGGGCTATCAGGGTTGGAGGATCAGCCCCGTTCGGGTCGACCACGGCGACTATCGCCAGCGAAGGTACGAAAAATTCTCAAGGCCACCGTGCAGACCATCCCCAGGGAATCGACTCATTGGAGCCTGCGCCTCATGGCAGAGTATGCCCAAGTCAGCAAACATCAGGTGACTGAAATCTGGAAAGCCGCAGATCTTAAGCCCCACCGGATTCGCTCTTTCAAGATCAGCAACGATCCTGATTTCGCCGAGAAGGTGATCGACGTGGTGGGCCTGTACATGGACCCGCCCGACAACGCTTTGGTTTTGTCTGTAGACGAAAAAACTCAGATTCAGGCTCTGGACCGAACCCAGCCCATGCTTCAGCTCAAACCCGGGCAGGTCCAACGCAGAACCCACGATTACAAACGCCACGGGACGGCCAGTCTGTTTGCCGCCTTCGACGTGGCCACCGGTGAAGTAATGGGCCGAATCACGAAACGGCATCGGGCCATAGAGTTTTTAGCCTTCTTACGTCAGATCGAGCAAGTCGTCCATCCAGATCTGGACGTTCACCTCATTCTCGATAACTCGAGCACTCACAAGACCCAGAAAATCCGAAACTGGTTCCTACGACGCCCACGTTTTCATCTCCACTTTACTCCTACCAGTGCTTCCTGGTTAAACGCTGTCGAAACCTGGTTTTCACAGCTTGAGCGGCGTTCCCTTTACCGCAACTCTTTCACTAGTGTTCAAGAGTTGAGGAACGAAATACGAAGATATATTCGAGTGCATAACCAACACCTGGCCAAGCCCTTTAAGTGGCGGGCCAACGCTACTTCGATCTTAGACAAGGTCGAAAGAGCTCAAAGATCCATCGATCAATGTTAACAACAGGAATTTCTCGGACAGCACACTAGAGAGCATTTTTCAACAGATCCAGGATGAACTGCGCCACCAGTACAGCATTGGCTACCCTCCGCCTTCCGAAGCGCATGGATTTCGTTCCATCAGCCTCACAACCCGTACCAGCGGATTGAAGGTCCAGTGCCGCAGCGGCTATTACCGCTACGGCCGCTAGTTCACCCCATCCCTAGCAGCCCGCACCCCGGCGGGACAGGCGACTCCCGTGCCGCCCAGCCCACAATACCCGCCTGGATTCTTGGCCAGATACTGCTGGTGATAGTCTTCCGCGTAGTAAAAATCCGATGCCTCTTTGATCTCGGTCGTGATCTCACCGTATCGGGCGCGGCTGAGCTGGTCCTGATAAGTGCCCCGACTGTCCAGTGCAGCCTGCTCCTGCTCCCTGGAGAAGAAATAGATTCCCGACCGGTACTGGGTCCCGAGGTCGTTTCCCTGGCGCATCCCCTGGGTCGGATCGTGGTTTTCCCAGAACAGCTTCAGCATCCGCCCATAGCCGGTCTGCAAGGGATCGAAAACCACCAGCACAACTTCGGCGTGGGCGCTCAAGCCGCTGCACACCTCCCGGTAGGTCGGATTCGGTGTGTACCCCCCGGCGTACCCGGCGGCAGTCGTGTATACCCCTGCGGCCTCCCAGAACTTCCGTTCAGCCCCCCAGAAACATCCCATCCCGAAAACCGCCCGCTCCAGCCCCTCTGGGAAAGGGGGTCGAAGTGGTGTGTCCAGAACAAAGTGTCGCTCCGGTACCTGCATCTCTGTTGCCCGGCCCGGCAGGGCCTGGTCCGGCGTGATTGTGGCGGCAATACCCATCTGACCTCTCCTTTCGAATACGATCCGAAACCCGGGTCCAGGGCGACAGTCCAAAGTCAAAACTCGAAAGGCCTCGTGTTCTCAGGCCGGTGCTGGGATCGCGCGCCAGGAACCGGGAACTATTCTATGATAGCCTCCCATGTCCTTCAGAGTCTGGCGGCTGGCCCCGGCAGCGGGCGCCCTCTGGCAGTAGCTTTTCACTTCCAGCACCAACTCGAAGACGGCAGGTTCCGATGGATTCGCCGGAAGAATGGGGTCTATGTGCCCTTCGTGCCGCCCCTGATCGGGCAGACCGTGCTTCTGCCCGAGATTCGAATCGCTCCAGCATCACCTTGAGCCGGCTTGCCAGAGCTGCGCTCTTGTGCCGTCAGGCAGCGGCCATTCTCGAAGCAGTCGCCAGCCCTTCTCTCGCAACCCCCTCATCACCTGCTCGTTCCCGCTGGTGATGAAAGATATTCCCTGGTGACCCGTCTTGGCCACCAGGAAGTCCGCAGCGCTAAGTGCTTTCGCTCCAAACGGCCCTTCATTGAAATCGAAGAAACTGACGTTCCTCTCGGAGGTCACCGAGAGCAGTTGCAGAGACCCGGAGTGGAATCGAGGCATGGTCGGAAGAACTCCCACCCGTGCGCCCTCCGGAATCAATTCCAGGATCTCGGCCAGCCTCCAGTCTTCCCTGACCGGCGGTCCTCCCAGATGAAAGTAGTGGTTGGCATAGAGCACCCACTCCCGTTGCAGGCTCTGATAATCCCGGTCTCCTTTGAGTTCAAAGAACGCCAGCTTTACAGGCCGAAACAGCGGCAGCGAGAAAGTCACGAACTGAATGAGAGCCAAGGCCGCAATGAAACCGATCAGCCGGGGCTTGTCCTCCCAGAAAAAGAGCAAAAGCATGGCCATCGGAGGGATAAGCGGGAGCACGAAACGGGGATCCTTGGGGGTAAGGAAAATCAGGATAATCAGTCCACCTATCAGCCAGCTCCAGAGAAAGAGCGGAATCCTCTTCACGAGCGGGGCCGGTCGGCGGACCCGTTTTCTGAGAAGCCCGACCCCGAACAGCACGGTCAAAGGGAAATAAAGGAAGTAGCTCGCCAGAACCCGGGGGTAGTAGATCCAGCCCCACAGATTGTTCAGCCCAGGCTCGCCGTGTCTGGGAAAGGGGAGCCAGGGGATCAGACCCGTCTGCTGGGTCGTGGGGTAGCGGGAAATCATGGCGGCAAGGTTCGGGAGGTAGTAAGAGAGCACCAGAGGCAGGGCGAGCAGACCCGCGGCCATCAGATTCCCGATGGCGCGACGGGGCTGCCGCGAGGCAACCACGCCGAAAACCAGGGGCACGAACAAGTAAATCGGCATCGTCCACTTGGTCAGGACTCCCAGCGCACAAACCAGACCAAACGCGATGGTCCATCCGGCGTGAGTCAGCCAGTGACTGCGGAGAATCAGCCAGGCACCCGCGGTCACCCAGGCCGCCAGGGCCCCGTCCAGAAGGGCTTCTCTGTGAACCATTGCCATCCCCGGGAAGAGCAGAACCAGCACCGAGGCCCAGCCGGCCGCGGGGGCCGGCAGGAAGAGCACGGAGATCCGATAGGTGGCCCAGGCGGTGAGGAGGATGAACGGGAAGTTCACAATCAGCGTTTTGAAATCGGAGCCCGGAATCCAGGCAAAAACCAGCGCCTCCTGCAGGTAATACAGCGGCGGGTAGGCTGGCGACTGGCTGGCGAACTCCGAGATCAGGGTTCCGGCCCGAAAGGCCTCCAGGTGAGACCACCCCAGGAGCTGGTGGTAGGCCATATCCCAGATCGCTGGAGCTTCATTTAAAAGCTCCCACACAACGTCAATGACGATCACCAGCGCCAAACCGGCGACGGCACGCCAGTTCTTGAAAAAAGGAGTGATTTCCCCAACGGAGTGGCCCCCGATCCGATCCGCCATTCAATCCCCTTGCGACTCTCCGTCGGTGGGATTCGCGATCTGGAAGTCGACGTCTACCGACCAGCGCATCTGTCCATAGACCAGGCCGGTATCGAGCAGACTGAAGATGTACGCATTGTCGATCCAGTCCTCGACTGTGTGCTCCCAGACGTCTCCCCGCGAGACAGCCGGAGAGATGCTGTAGGTGCCCGGCCGCAGAGGCGGCAGCCGAAGCCGGAACCCCACGGTACAGATTTGACCCTGGCGGGAGTCGGGCAGATGGACCTCTTCGTAAGCGGTGTTGGACGAGGTCATTTCGTTTCCGAGCCGATCGCGAACGGTAAAGCCAATGATCGGGCTCACCATATCCCGTTTGAATAGAACGGAAACCAACAGGGTGCATGACCCTCCGGCAGGAATTGAATTCAGGACCTCTCCGTCCAGGGAAAGGAGGACAATACCGATGATTTCAGCACCGCCTTCGCCGTAGCGGTTATCGATCTGAGGAATGGAGCGAATGACGGGAAGCGCTGCCCTCGGAGAAGCCGCGCTTTTCGTCTCCCCTTCACCAAGGTCCGCCTGACGCTTCGCAACCAGAGCATGGTAGCGCTGCACCACCGACTCCGGGGTTCCTTCGTGGATCTTTCTCCCCTTGTCCAGAAGAATCGCACGCGAGCAATACCCGGTCACTGCATGAAGATCGTGCGTGACCAGCACGATCGTCTTACCTGCATCCCGGAGCCGGCGCATTCGATGCATGCAACGGTGCTGGAAAATGAGATCACCGACCGCCAGCGCTTCGTCGACCAGCAGGATTTCAGGATCGGCATGAACCGCAACTGCAAAAGCGAGTCTGACGAACATACCGCTGGAGTAGGTCTTCACGGGTTGATCGATGAACTCACCGATTTCGGCAAATTCCAGGATCTCGTCCATCCGTTCCTGGACCTGGCGATGTGACAGGCCCAACACCGCGCCATTGATGAAGATGTTTTCCCGACCGCTGAATTCAAGGTTGAAGCCTGCTCCCAGTTCGAGGATGGCTGCAACGGAGCCGCTCACGCGGCAAGTCCCGATCGAGGGCCGGAGAATGCCGGCCAGAAGCTGAAGTAATGTGCTTTTCCCCGAGCCGTTTTGACCCACGACTCCCAGCGTTTCACCTTCCGGAATATTCAGACTGACGTCGCGGAGCGCCCAGAAATCCCGGTGAAGCCTCCATTTTCGAAAAGACAGCAGCTCCAACAGTTTGGCCGACGAGGCGCTGTAGATCGGGTACTTCTTGGAAACGTGGCAAAGTTGAATGATACCCGGACCGTCCGCTTCAGAGGACATCCACGAACTCTCGTTTCAAAACTCGAAACACCACACCTCCCACCACCAGGCCGACGGCGGAAGATACGGCGAGGGCCAACATCATCCAGGGCTCCGGCAGGCGGTGGTGGATGAGCAGGTCCTGGTACCCGCTGACGATGTAGGTCAGAGGATTGAGCTTCAGGAAGAAAGCAAGCGTCGGAAGACGTTCTTCAACCTGTTCGATGCTGTAAAAAATGGGAGTAAACCAGAACCAGAGAACCAATGCCACCATCAGAAACTGACTCAGGTCCCTCACAAAGACAGTTAAGGCGGCCATCAACCAGGAGAGGCCCAGGGTCCAGGTAATCAGCAGGACCCAGAGTAGCGGCACCAGCACAAGGTGCCAGGTCAGACCGTGGAAGATGGCAAGCACGAACAAGAGTAATCCGAAACCGATGAGATGGGTGACCATGTTCGAACCCGCGATCACGACGGGGAGTATTTCCGAAGGGAAGACGGTTCTGCGAATGAGATTGCTGTTTTCGATCAGCGTGATGGAAGACCGTTGGACGGTGTCCTGGAAGTACAGCCAGGGAAGGAGACCGGCAAACAGATAGAGCACGAAGTGTTCACCCGAGCGGCCTTCCGAGACTCCCGGGCGGTATAGAACTGTAAAAATGAAGGTATAGCTGACCAGCAGTACGAGGGGGTGGATGACCGCCCAGAGAACCCCCAGACTGGACCCGAGATAGCGGCTCCCGAGATCCCGTCTGATGAAGCTGAGGATAAGTCGCCGTCGGGAAGACAGCTTGAGGAGAAAGCTGGCTGCTATCGTCAGGGCGTCCGAGAACATTCCGATTCCTCCAGCACCCCGTGGTAAGAGTCCCGCGGATTGCCAGTCTAGTCTAGTACTTCGTAAAAAAGACTCTCGTACGATTGAGTCACCTGCTCCCAGTCGTAGTGAAGGCACACCCGTTCTCTTCCCTTCCTCCGCAAATACTCGTACTTGCCATAATCCTGCCAGATAGAGGCCAGGACAGTAGACAGGACTTGTTCGTCATTAAACGGGTAGAGGATTCCTCCATCGGCAACGACCTCTCGATTCTCGGGTGTGTCGTTGGCAACAACCAGACAGCCTACACCCATCGCCTCAATGAGCGCGGGGTGAGTGCCGCCCACTTCCGTCGCGTGCACATAGCAACGGCAGCAGGAAATAAGCTCTCGATAACCGGTTCCATAGATCGCGCCCGGCATCCGGATGTTTCCCCTCCGAGCGATCTTTTTCAAGTCGCCGATGTAGCGACGACCGTAGGGCGCGTCGCCAACTACAACGAGGGGATCTGGGATACCCGAGGCCAGGTAGGCTTCCATAACCTGGTGGGCGTTGTTCTCGGGTTCGAGCCTGGAAACGTACAGAATGAACCGATCGGGCAAGACCTCCAGCCGCTTCAGAGTCTCACGGCTCGTGGCCGGTTCCGTGTCCGCCCCGTAGGCAATGAACGGCGTCCTGACTCCATACTCGCGCTCATAGTAGGACTGGATCGTACGCGCGTCGCTCACGGCTACGCTGGGTACCTCAAGGGCAAGAAACTCCGCCAGTCGATAAAAGGAGCGCCCGAGCAGACCCCACTTGCGCCGCATTCTCTCGATACCGTCGAGGTTGAGCACAACCTTCTGACCCGACAGCGCCGGCACCCAGCAGAGCGCTGCATTTGCCGAGTTACAGATCAAAGCGATGTCGTGCCCCCCCCACAGAGTCCGGACAGCGCTCAAGGCGGTATGGGAGATGGTCTCGAGATACTTGGTCCGGATACTGGGGAGAACACAGATCTCAACCCCTCGATACATGGCCAGGCGTGGATGCACGAAATGCCTTCGACCGTAGACACACACGCGATGACCTCGCCGGGCGAGGCGCACCGACAGCTCTTCTGCGAAAGTTTCAAACCCGCCGTAACTCGCGGGGATACCTCGCGTACCCAGGATGGCGATGTCAAGCGGCCGTCTGGATCCCGTCCGAGTGGACATAGGGTGCCGTTATGAAAAAACTCAGCAGCGTCACGAGTTCCGAGTCACCGAAGTTGTGTTCCAGCAGGCCCGCTGCCAGAAAAGCAACGACGATGCAGATTCCGTTGTAACAAAGAAATCGTGACATCAAAAAGGAAGAATCGGAGGGTGTGCTGCTCCCGGCCATCGCCCAGTAGTCACGTACGAGCACGACCCAGATGCAGAGCCACGACACCAGGGCGAGCACACCCATCTCCGCAGCAATCTGCAGTGGCGTATTGTGCAGATGCTGGTAAAGCCAGTCGGGAAACTCCTGGTGACTGCGATAGCGATCCGCTACACGTGGAACCATCTTCGGCCCGACACCTGTGAGCGGGTGGTCGGCCACGATACGTCCCCCTGTGGCCAACAGTTCCAGTCGCGTCCGTGTCGTTGTGTCGCTGGGATTGAAGCCGTCCAGAACCCGGCGGTGGAAGGCGCCAGGCAGCAGGATGAAAAACCCTGCCATCACGGCGACCATTGGGATCAACCATCTCCGTCTCAGGATGACCAGCCACCCGAACAAACCCGCCATAGTGCCGAGCCAGGCATTGCGGGTAAAACTTAGAAGGAGAGCTCCGATCAAAAGCGCGAGGACAGCCAGCCAGAGCCACGGAGAGGGGCTGGTCAGCTCTCTCCAGCGGGCGGACCCACGATTCTGGTCAGAAGCCAGGAGGGGAACCAGAAACAGGCCGGACAAGGCCACAATTCCCATCATGATCTGACCTGAAAACGTCATCCAGTGGCTCATGAAGCCGCGGATTCGGTTCAACAGATCAATGTCGAAAAGCCAATAAAACTGGACGATCCCCAGTACAGCGCTCAACGCCAGCAAGAGCAGCATTCCCTTGATCGTCCATCCAACCTCGTTGTCCGTGAAGTAGGTAAAGATGAAGACGACGAGCACAAAGCGAATGAACTTCTTAGCGTATTGAAGGCTGAACCATGGATCCGTCGAGAAGACAATCGCCACGACGACCAGGGCCATAAACAGCAAGACCACGTTGCCAAAAGGCGGAACCCTCAAATGGACGCGACCCGTGGTCAGCACCTGATACAGCCACAGCGCAACGGCAGTTCCCAAAAAGATTCCGCTGCCGGCGACGCTCACGACCGAACAGATCACCGTTGCCATCACCGCTCGCGCAATCCATCTGTTGAGATGGCTGTGGGAGCGATCTCGGCTGGCCAGGTCTTCTGAAGTGATGACGGTCGATGTCATGAAACGCTAGCAGACCGCGGGACTTTCACCACGGAGTGCAAGAAAATCGGTCTCGGAATAGGGCGAGAATCTTAGCAGAAATAAAGCAGGGAAGAAACGGTGCCGCGGGGCTGGAGTTCGTTTTTGAATTCTCAAGAAACTGCCCTCGTGATAGATTTCCTGACATGATCAAGACGATTGAGTGGACGGAGCAAGGGGTGGTCATGATAGACCAGCGACTGCTGCCAACGGAGGAAGTGTACAACACCTACCAGGACGTCGAAGAGGTGGCTGAGGCCATTGTCGACATGGTGATCCGGGGGGCACCGGCAATCGGGGTCGCCGCCGCCATGGGCATCGCCCTGGGAGTCAAGAACTTACTCGACAAGGAAATCCTGGAGCAGGAGTTCGAAGGGATCTGTAAACAGATTCATGATACCCGCCCCACCGCACAAAATCTCTTCTGGGCGATTGAGCGCATGCGTAGAGTGTTTGAAGCTAACAAGGACGGATCACTCGAAGAGATCAAGCGGGCTCTTCGGGACGAAGCCGTACTCATACATGAACAGGACATTGCGATCAATCGGCGAATCGGAGAGCACGGGCAGGAATTGCTGAAGTCAGACATGCAGGTGCTGACCCATTGCAACGCCGGAGCCCTGGCCACGGCCGGTCACGGGACGGCCCTCGGGGTCATCCGCTCTGCTGTCGAACACGGTAAAAGTATCCACGTGTTCGCGGACGAAACCCGACCTTTTTTGCAGGGATCCCGATTGACCGCCTGGGAGATGATGAAGGAGGAGATTCCCTGCACGCTGATCACGGACAGCATGGCCGGCTATTTCATGCGAGAGGGCGAGGTCCATGCTGTGGTGGTCGGGTCTGACCGCATTGCTGCCAACGGCGACGTGGCCAACAAGATCGGCACCTATACGGTGGCCGTTCTCGCACACCAGCACCAGATTCCCTTTTACGTGGCGGCTCCCCTTTCCACGATCGATCGGGATTGTCCTTCGGGTGACCTGATCCCTATCGAGATGCGAGACATCAACGAAGTCAGGGAAATCAAGGGCATCCGCCTGGTTCCGGAAGCCACGCTGGTTCAGAACCCGGCTTTTGACGTCACGCCCAACCATCTGGTTTCGGCCATTATCACCGAAATGGGGATCGCGCGAGCTCCCTACACGGAGTCTATCGCCGAACAATTCCGGGAAGCCGCCCTGCAGCAGCCGGGATGATTATCCTGGGACTCGAGTCGAGCTGTGATGAGACGGCGGCTGCGGTCCTGGAGGACGGCAGCCGGCTCCTGTCGAGTGTCGTTGCCTCCCAGACCGCGACTCACCATGACTTCGGCGGCGTGGTGCCCGAACTGGCCAGCCGTGAACACATCACTAATATCTGTCATGTAGTGGACCAGGCAATGTCGCGGGCGGACGTGGGCTTTGAATCCGTCGACGGGATCGCGGTCACGTGTGGTCCTGGCCTGGTGGGAGCTCTCCTGGTCGGTCTCACCTACGCCAAGGGGCTGGCCTTCTCCCTGGGACTGCCCTTCGTGGGAGTCAACCATCTGGAAGGACACATCGCTTCGGTGCTGCTGGAGCATCCCTCTGCCGAGTTCCCCGCCCTCGCCCTGGTCATCTCCGGAGGTCACACCTCGCTCTATCACATGAAAAGTCCGACCCGGGCGGAGATGATTGCCCGAACTCTGGACGACGCCGCGGGGGAGGCGCTGGATAAGCTAGCAAAACTTGTGGGCCTCGGCTATCCCGGAGGTCCAGTCATCGACAGGCTCTCCGGGTTCGGGAACTCGGGAGCTGTCCCCTTCTCGCTGCCCAGGATCAGCAGTGGGGAGCTGGCTTTCAGCTTCAGCGGGCTCAAGTCAGCCGCAGTCCGATACGTAAGGGCGCAGAAGATCGCTCCGGTGGCGACGGGAGCCGAAACCGATCCGGAACAGATTCCGTCCGTCCTTCTCGACCTGCTGGCCAGCTACCAGAAAAGTGTGGTCGACCAGGTCCTGAACCGGCTCAGTAAGGGACTGCGAGGCAGAAACGTCTGCTCCATCCAACTATCAGGTGGAGTTTCCTGCAATGCTGAGTTGCGGAAACGAACCCGGGAAGACTTCGAGGGTCGCGGTATCCGCGTCTATTATCCGAGTCCACTGTTGACGACCGACAACGCCGCGATGATTGCCGCAGCCGGCTATCTCAGACTCAACAACGGCCAGCAGGACCCCTGGGATCTGCAGGCCGACCCCAACCTGCCTGTTCACGGTTGACGGCAAATCAGAGCCTCCGGCGGAAGCCGGGGGAAGGACAGAAACGGTCTGCGGCCTTGCCTTCCGGCCGCTCCCGCGACCGGCTCTGATCATCTCCCGAAACCTGGCAAATCAGAGCCCCCGGCGGAAGCCGGGGGAAGGAGGTCGCGAGCCTGTGGAGTGAACGAAAACCAGTCGGCGATGTCGGCGTCGCCGACCAGGCGGCTGGATTCCAGCTTCGCCTTTTTGGCCCGAAATCTGTGACGCAGCCTCCACGCTTCCCGCAAGGCCGGAAGGGAACTCCACTCAAACAGGAGGAGATAAGCCAGAATCCCCAGGTCGCGGATCCAGGCATAGGGAAAGCACCGACGTCGAACCGCCGCTCCCATGTTTTTCATGCGCATCAGGTAACGGTTCTTGACCGAATGATAGTTGATCAGGGGTTGCACGGTCCTACGCCCGGCTGGAACCACCCGCCGGTGGTGGCGTGCCACCGCGGCAGGGACATAGAGGGCCCGCCATCCAGCGATCTGGGCCCTCCACGCCAACTCGGCGTCCTCCCGGTAAGCAAAAAAGTCCTCGTCCAGGAACTCGCCTGTGCGCGATTCGAGATCCTCGATCAGGCTGCGGCGGCACAGCAGCGCGGCTCCCGTAACGCCGAACACGAACTGGGGGACGTCGAACTGCCCGCCGTCCGGCACTCCACTTCCCCTGTCGAAGTGCCTCAGGGAGGGAGTGAAGTATATGCCGGCGCTATCCATGACGGGCAGCTTCCCATGCCGAGCGGTCTCCCCATTCCCGTTCATCCGCAGCATCTTCCCGCCCACCAGACCCACCTGGGGTAGAGCTTCAACGGTGCGCAGCAGGATCTCCAGGTAGTCGGGAGCCAGCTTTACATCGGCATTCAGCAGAAGGGCATAGTCGTATTCTCGGTCTTTCAGATTCAGATTGTGCCCCGCGCAGTAGCCGTCATTTCCCGTACTGACCCGCAGGTTGAAACCGGAATTGCGCGCAATCTCGACGGTTCCATCCGTAGAGGCGTTGTCATGAATCGCCACTCTAAGCGGGGCCGTCTGCTTCCTCAGAGAGTCCAGACAGCCCTCCAGGAAAGACGCGTCGTTTAGAGTCACCAGGCTGACCAGTACGCGCATCGCCTTCACCAGCCCTTCACAGCCTGAATCGGAGTCCAAAGGTACTGGCGAACCAGACTTCCACACTGGATCGGAAGCCAGAGCAGGGCCAGGCCATAAGGGTGATGCTTCCCCAGATAGCGCCTGAGATTCGCATAGAAAACTCGGGTAAACCGGCGGTGTCCGAGCCGGGGTGCGGAGACTCCGCCTGCGTGAACGGCGGGAGCGTCCTCGCAAAAAAGGATCTGCCACTCAGTGGGCTGCAGTCTCTTGCAGAAATCGACATCCTCGAACCAGGCCGGCCAAAAGCGGGGATCGAAGCCCTGCAGTGCTTCCCAGGCCCCTCTGCGCACCATCCAGTAGGCCGCCGCCGGCTGAACGGAGGGAGCGAGCGAGCCCGACTTCAAGGTGAACGGCTCCTTCTTGCAAAAGAGCGTGAGCAGCTCGTCGAGGCCCGAAACATCGGACAGGACGGAGAAAAAGGTCGGAAGTCTGCGAAACTGGAAGCTGGTCTGGGGTACCCCGTCATGGCTCACCAGCAAACCACAGGCAATCGCTGAGCTGGAGTCGGACTTCATGGCCTCGTAGAGTCTTCTAATACTTGCCGGCGAAACCCGGGTGTCGGAGTTGATCAGAAGAACAAAGCGACTGAGGGTCGCGGCGATACCCTGATTCGCGGCCCCGGCGAATCCCCGGTTGTCTTGATTTGAAATCAGGTGGACGCTAGGGTAATGGCCTACCCGCTCGCAGCTCTCGTCACTGGAATGATTGTCCACCACCACGATCTCATCAACGTCCTCATTCAGGGGTGCAACGGAATCCAGACACCGCGTCAAATGCGAAACGGCGTTCCAGTTGACGATGATGACGCTCAAGTCCATGTGGGGCCGGTAACTTCTGAGAAATGTAACTTTGCCCGACGACAGCTGTCAACTTGACGGAGCCGCAGTCCGCCAGAGTGAAAGTGGCCCGGATTGAGGCCTTTCCATGCTATGTTTTTCTATTCGTTGTTCTTAAAGACCGAGAAAGGGACTCGATGAGAGCCGTATTCCTGCTTCTGATCCTCGAGACGCTTTTGGGGACTGCCCACGGCCCCCACCCGCAGACCCTTCCGGAGCTCGGCCTCCGTGCCGATGAACTTGGCGCCCACCTTCGGTTTCTTGCCGCGGATGAACTGGAAGGCCGCCGCACGGGGACTTCGGGTAACCGGGCGGCAGCCCGGTACGTGGCGGAACAATTCAGGCTCTGGGGTCTCCGGGCGGCGCCGGGATTGGAGGGATTCCTGCAGCCCGTTCCCATCTTTCTTCAGACTCCGCCTTCTCGAGGCACCATCGACACCGGCCGCGAGCAGCTGCATCCGGGCACCGACTTCCTGCTTCTCGCGGGCAAGGCGGACCTGAAGGCTCAAGTGGTGTTTGCCGGGCATGGCCTCGTGGATGAGGAACTTGGAGTCGACGATTATTCGGATCTGGATGTGAAGGACAAGCTGGTGGTGGTCGAATTCGGCGCCCCGTCCCCGGCGACGGGATCCCGGCGAAGCGGGCGAAGATGCTCCTGGTCGGGCCTGAAGCGATCTCTGGCATCCCAACGGGGTGCCGCAGGACTTCTGGAGTTGACGTCCTCCAGGCGGTGGGCACGTTTTTCGAAGTACCTGGCCAGTCCCCGAATCGTGCTGCGGGAAAACCTCGAGTCGAACCAGAATGAATTGTTCCACGCCCTGGTTCTGAACTCCTCGGAGGATCCGCCCGAGTGGACCACGCTGCTCGTCGATGTCCCCCCGGTGAAAGGAGACCCCCTGGCCACCTCCAATGTCGTCGGAGTGATCGAGGGAAATGACCTGCAGCTGCGAGAAGAGTACGTCATAGTGACCGCCCACTACGACCATCTGGGGGAAGACCTCGATCTCCCGGGGGCAACCCGCGAGGATTCGATATTCAACGGTGCTCGGGACAACGGCATGGGCGTCGTGGCTCTCCTGGCCGCAGCCAGAGCCCTGTCGTTGAAGGCGCCACGGAGGTCCGTCGTGTTCATCGCGACGACGGGTGAGGAACAGGGCCTGCTGGGCAGTTCCTATTACGTGACCGATCCAGCCATCCCACTGGAGCAAAGCGTCTTCGTGTTGAATACCGATGGAGCCGGATTCAATGACACGAAGGTCGCCACAGTTTTCGGACTGATGCGAACCTCGGCCCGAAGTCTGATCGAAGCGGCCTCTTCACGCTTCGGCCTGGAAGCCGTCCCCGAGCCCGCCGAGAACCAGGATCTGTTTTATCGTTCTGACAATCTCCCGTTTGCCCGAAAGGGGATCCCGGCACTCACGTTCAGCCCTGGATTTCGGAGCATGGATGACGAGATTATGGAGTACTATCACCGCCCGGGTGACGAAGCGGGTGATGATTTCGACTACTCCTATCTGCTCCGCTTCAGCCAGGCCTTCACCAGTACCGTCCGAGCCCTTGCCGACATCGACGAAGCACCCGAGTGGTTGGATGGGGACGAGTTCGAAGAAGCATGGCGGCTCCTCCGCTCGAACCAGAAGTAGTTGGGCGGTGGCGCCGGGTACCCGTGTTTTGTGGCCCGGGCTCATCCTGACGCCCTTG
This sequence comes from Acidobacteriota bacterium, assembly GCA_965205615.1. Classification (GTDB taxonomy): domain Bacteria; phylum Acidobacteriota; class UBA6911; order RPQK01; family CBDAPI01; genus CBDAPI01. Next base: position 171,295 of record CBDBHK010000026.1, read on the forward strand.
CTGCAAGCGCGCTACCGTGGGGACGGCCAGTGAGCGAAGGGTCAGTAGCGTGCACGAGCAGTAAGCGCGTTCTCGGAGCGTCTCTTGATGTGTTCCAGAACGCGCAGGTGGATACGGTGAATAATGAAGTCGGACCACCATTTCCAGTAAAAGGCCGGCCACATCCGGTGGTGGTACCAGGTCGTCCCCTGGAGCAAGGTCCCGCCACCTGAAAGGGGCTCCAGCCGGAACTCCCCTCCTTCAGACTCCAGAAAGCCCTTGAGATGAGGCGGGTGAATGCGTTTATAGGGTGTCCATTCCTCCATCGGGGGCGGGTTCTCAATCACGGGAATCTGAGGTGCCGGGGAGCATCCCAGATCAGAATCGGCTCGACAAAGGCTCCTGTTGAGAAAATGCAATGCCTCAGGGCCCCGGGGCCTCTTCCCTGGATCTCAGCCCGCAATGGATGCGCGATCCCGATCTTGAAGAGCCAATGCCGTGGAGGACCCAAATCCGAGAACGAAACCACATGGTCCCAGACCCGCGCGGGAGAAGCATCAACGACGATTTCCGACACGACCCTGAAGAGAGGAGGTTCCGGGTTGAAGCGGTCCTCGACCAGAGTGGTGGCACAGAGCAAAACCGACAGGGGCAATGCCTGCAGAGTAGCCGAGAACCGTCGGGCGTTGCGCTGGATCGCATATCCGAGGGCCGCACCGCAGACCGCCAGAATCCATGCCAGAGGAAAGGCCATGATCACGCAAACCACACCTTCAAAGGCCAGAGTCAGCAGGAGAAGACAGCCACAAAGAAGGGCGAGCGTGGCGACCAGAATGCAGTTGGTCAGAGAACGATACTGATGGAAGCTGTGAACCAGAGTTGCAAACAAGTCAATGCAGAAGGGCGCTCCAACAAACAGGCTCCATCCGTAGGAAACTGCAATCGTAGTCGCCAGCCAGACCAGCGGTAACAGAAACAAGAGAGCAAAAGCGACCCCAAGAGCGGCACTGCCCAGCGGGTGTCTGGGAATCCAGCGCTGAAGCACCGGTTTTTCCGGTTCCGGGACAGGCCGCCCCGACACGGTTGCCGGAGGGAGCACACAAAGCAGCAGAAAAAAGAGGAGATTGACGAAAGGCACGAAAAACAGGAAGGCCAGCCACGCCGGCCGGCCGATAGAACGCAGTCGCTTCACCGTCATCGCCAGGCCCACCCAGATAAAAGGAAGCGCAATGGCCAGCATGGTGACTGCGAATCGCGCATCCCCCAGTACGGAGAACGGCACAGCGGGCCGAAACGGTGAATGCCAGTAGCTGAACACCTCCCAGGTGCGCCCAAAAAGGAACTCCGCGACGAGGCGATCGGCCAGATGCTTGAGCAGGAACCCGATGATCCCCACCGCCGCATAAAAGGCCCTTCCTACCTCCCCGTCCATCCGAAAAAGCGTTCCCAGCCGGTCCACAACGTTTCTCCTCACCGTGGGAGCCATTCCAGGGTTCGACCCAACTCAATCGTCTTTCGTTCGGGAAATCAGGGTCCTGAGCTGTGACCTCAGCTTGACGATCGTTCCGGCGCGGCTCAAGGGGAGTTTATGGCACTCTTCGTAGATGGCGGTGGTCGTCTCAAAGAACTCCAGCATTTTCGAGATTCTGCTTCGCGTGTGCGAATCGTCAGCCGTCGAGGAGTCCAGTTCGGCAACACAATCCCGGAGAACGGCCAGCGTGGGATCGATCTCCCGTCTTTTCCTTTGCTCCAGGACCCGCTCGAAGGTGGCCCAGACGTCGGAAACGGCTTCAAAGTGGTCCCTCCGATCGCCCAGCACATGAACGGTTCTCACCAGCCCCCAGGCCTGCAGTTCGCGAATGCTGGTGGAGACATTCGAGCGTGCGATCGAGAGTGTGCGGGTGATCTGGTCCGCCGGCAGCGCCCCGGGGGAGAGGTAAAGGAGTGCGTGAATCTGGGCCACTGATCGGTTGATTCCCCAGCGCGTGCCCATCTCACCCCAGTGAAGTATGAACCGCTCCTGTACGTTTGTAAGTGACATTTCTGTAATTTCTGAAATTACTTTATTTTCGGTTATTTGATGTCATCCTGTCAAGTCCCGAGCCGTCAGCCAGGCAACGGTGCGCACTCAGGGTAGCGCGCACGCACGGAGTGAGCGCGTGGATCACTAGCGCGTGGATTGCAGTAAGCTATAGCAGTGGTTCCCCTGGGGAGAAGCATCTCAATCCTGGTGGCGCTGGCGACCCTCTCCGATGTCGTGGCCCAGAGCCCGGAGGATTACCTCCAGCAGGCTGCTTCCATGGTGGCACGGCATGAAATGGATGAGGCCCGCGACATCCTCCAGCAGGGCCTTCAAACCTTCCCTCGCCATCCAGACGTCCTGATCCAGCTGGGACTGCTCCTCATCATGACCGAGAACCTGGAGGCCGGAGACCGACTTCTTTCCGAGGCGCTGGTCGTTCGCCCGTTTGACCGACGAGCCATCAAGGGAAAGGCCGAGGCCCAACTCCGGAAAGGATCCCTTGAGGAAGCCGCCCGACTCTTCGAGAGTGCCCTCAGCCAGCGCTCAACGGACGCCGAGGCACGCTATCGACTGGCCTTTGTGCGGTTTGCCCAGGAACGGGATCAGGAGGCCCTCGCACAGGCCAGGCATGCCGTTGAACGGAGTCCGCTGAATGTGGCCTACCGCCGGCTCTACGCACTTTTCCTTCGCTTTCAAGGGCATAAGGAAGAGTCGACCGAACAACTGAGAATCGCCCTCCAGCTGGCTCTCTCGGACATCTCGACGCTGATCGTCGTGAGTCAGGACGAGTGGCAACAAGGGAACAGAGAGCGGGCCATTGAACTGGCCGAGCGAGCCGCGCGGCTTGATCCGGAAAACCCGCTGCGACATCGGACTCTGAGTCGTTTCTACAGTCAGGTCGGGCGAAACGAGGAGGCAGCGGTTCGAGAACGGCTGTGGCTGGTCCATCGAAAAGCCTTCGAGTTCTACCTGGAGGCTCTTCGCGCCGCCAACCAGGAAAGTCTGGACCAGGCCTCCGAGCTTCTTCACCAGGCCCTCGACCTGGCTCCCGGATTTACCACCGCCAGGCTCTATCTGGCGACTCTCTACTCCCGGGAGGGCCATGATGAGAAGGCTCTGGAACTGTACAGTGAAATTCTCAGGCAAGACCCGACCCAGGCCGTCGCCGTTTCTCAGACCGCTCAAATCCGGCTCTCTCAGGGTTCGGTCGACCTGGCCTTGTCGACTCTGGAGAAAGGGAAGGCCCGGGGGGAGAACGTGGAGCTGCTCAAAGGCTATCAGGCCATGCAGAACCAGGAATACGGCGCCGCCCTGACTCTATTTGAGGGGGTCCGGAACGACAACCCGCTGCTGCCGGGACTGCTCCAGCTGATCGCCTTTTGTCTGAACCAGGTGGGCGAGCACGAAGAAGCTCTCGCGAAGCTGGCGACAGCCGCTCAGGTCGCTCCGGGCCTGAGAGAAATTGAAGCTCAGGTGGCGCAAGTGCACTTCAAGCAAGCGTGGGGCCTCCAGGGCCAGGGGCGGTGGAAGGAGGCCCTTCAAGGTTACCGATCTCTGGTCGAGACCCACGGGCCCAAGCCTGATTTCCTGTTCAATCTCGCCTACTGCTACCAGCAACTGGGCCAACTCGAAAAAGCCGTGCCCAACTATCGAGCAGGCCTGAGGAAGAAACCTTCGGTCGAATGGGCCCGTCTGAACCTGGCATCGGTACTCTACCTCCAGCAAGAGTATGGCGACGCGGCGGCGGAATTGGAGACCGTTCTCTCCCACCACCCGTCAGCCGGGGCCTATCGCCGGTATGGGCTGTGCCTGACCCATCTCGCCCGTCATCCGGAAGCTGAACTGGCCTTTGAGAAGGCCCAGGCTCTGGGTGACGAATCGCCTGAGCTTCTCTATAACCTGGGCGCCTGCCGGCTCCGCCTGAAGAAGAAGGAAGAAGCCTGGCCGCTCCTCAGCCGGGCTGCCAGAGCAGGTTATGACCCGGCCGTGCGGCTCATTGAACAGGCCCGGCGACGCAGGTAGGCTGAGACACAGCCACTGCGATTGACCCGCTGGGAACTACGCGGGGAGATCTACGCGCTCACTGCGTGCGCGCTGTCCGTGCGGGGGCGCTACTGCACTGAGTGCGCGCTACTGCGGCCGGCTCGACCTGGATGCGTCGGTACTGCTACACGACAGTAGCGCGCGTGCAACAAGCGCGCCGGGTTCGCGAGGGCCCGGGGGGCCGTCAGGGCCCGCCGCCCGCGGCACAGGGGCGTATGGTAATGTGAGCAAAAGAAGGGCACTTTCGGGGCTGAGAACAACGAACCGACAAATTGAGAGAGGCGCAGGATGAGAGTCTATCTGCAGCTACTGAGCGAGATTCTCCAAAGCGGAAGTCAAAAGCAGGATCGAACCGGGACGGGGACCAGGAGCATCTTTGGACACCAGATGCGTTTCGATCTCGAGGCCGGGTTTCCGCTGCTGACGACCAAGCAACTTCATTTGAAATCGATCATCCACGAGCTGTTGTGGTTTCTGGGGGGCAACACCAACGTTCGACCCCTGAATGAGAAGGGTGTTCGAATCTGGGATGAGTGGGCGGCCGAAAACGGTGAACTGGGCCCGGTGTACGGGCATCAGTGGCGTTCCTGGCCAACAGCGGACGGCCGGAGCATCGATCAGATCTCGCGCGTCGTCCGGCAGATCAAAACCAATCCGGACTCCCGTCGCCTGATCGTCAGTGCCTGGAACCCGGCCGACGTTGAGAAGATGGCCTTGCCGCCCTGTCATACGCTCTTTCAGTTTTACGTCAGCGGGGGCAGATTGTCCTGCCAGCTCTACCAGCGCAGTGCCGATGTGTTCCTGGGTGTACCATTCAACATCGCATCCTATTCACTCCTGACCATGATGGTGGCCCAGGTGTGCGGACTCGAATCCGGTCAATTCGTCCATACTCTGGGAGACGCCCACCTCTATTCGAACCACCTCGACCAGGCTCATGAGCAACTGGCTCGCCAGCCCAGAGATCTCCCCCATATGTTGCTGAATCCGGACGTGAAATCGATCTTCGACTTCCAGTTCGACGATTTCAGCCTGATCCATTATGACCCGCACCCCCACATCCGAGCCCCAATAGCGGTGTAGCCCATGGTCGCAATGATCGCAGCCGTTTCAGAGAATGGTGTGATCGGGCACAACAACTCGCTGCCCTGGAGACTCTCGTCGGATCTCCGTCGCTTCCGGGCCCTCACAATGGGGCATCATTTGATCGTGGGCCGCCGGACTTTTGAATCAATCGGCCGGCCGCTGCCGGGTCGGTTCATGGTCGTGCTCAGCCGCGACGCCGATTATCGTCCCGCCGGGGTCCAGGTGGCAAACTCCCTGGAGCGGGCTCTGGCGCTGGCTTCGGTTGATGATCAGCCGTTCATTGGGGGGGGGTCTGAACTCTTCCGACTGGCCCTTCCCTGCACGGACCGCCTCTACCTGACCACCGTGCACGCCGCTATCCAGGGAGATGTATTCTTTCCGGATATCGACACCAGTCAGTGGAAAGTCACAAGTGCGGAGCGACATCCCGCGGACGAAAAGAACGAGTACGCGGCGACTTTTGAAGTACTGGATCGGGTGACCCGTAAGGAGCACTAAAAAAGGGGGGACGGGAAACACCCGCCCCCCTCACTTCGGACCCTGGCAACCCGGGCTAGTTTTCGCCGTCCCCATCAGGGTGGTCCGGCCCGTGGTGGCGAGGCGGCCGCCTATGGCAGAAGCGGTCCTTAATGGTCAGCCACTTCTCGAGCTGGTCTGGATACAGAATCTCCGCAAAATCGTCTGCGTAAGACTGTCCGATCGCACAGATTTCCGCCTGCAGGCGCTTGCCCTCGAGGAGAAGCTCTCCTACCGTACAGGCGTCCGGACTGTCCGATCCCAACTCGTCCTTCTGGGCCATCATGTTCCCCCTCAGTTGCTCTCGAAGGGGACCGACGGCTCCAGCGATTTCTTCCGCCAGGACAGCCACATCTTCCATCTGGTCTTCGTCGAGCTGCAGAACTCGATCCAGGACCTTTCCTGGAGGGATCACGCGACAACAGCCATCTCGAAGTGCGAACAGATGGTCACCCTCGGCTCCGAGTCTGCCTCGGTCCGGGAGACCCCCGGAAAACCCGTCGCGTTTGGGAGTGCGTCCCTGAGCTGCCAGCGAGGCCATCAATAACACAATCAAATTGAGACTTAAAAACAGGTTTCGTTTCATTGCTTTGTATCCTCTCGTTTATGGCGATTCTGATGCTAACAGGGAGGATACGGAGCGGCGGCCCCGGTGTTTCATCTGTATACCGGTTCTGAGAAAATCTGGTCGTGTTCACAACACAGCGGGGAAAGAATTGCCCGGACAGCCCACCTCCCACTATGATCTCAGCTGCATGTTGTCCATTGGTGTGGATTGCGGGACGCAGGGGATCAAAGCCGTTGCCTGGGACATTGAAAAGGCTCGAATCTGGACCGCGAGCCAGTCTTACGACCTGATCGCGGATCTTCCTCCGGGGCACAAAGAGCAACACCCACGGGCCTGGATCGACGGCCTTGAAAACTGTATGGGCTCCCTCCGGCAACAGGGCCTGGACTTCTCGCGCGTCGAGGGAATCGGGGTCTCGGGTCAACAACACGGGTTGGTTGCTCTTGACCAGGGACATCGAGTCATTCGCCCTGCCAAGCTCTGGAACGACACCAGCACAGCCGGGCAGTGTGAGCAAATCATGGACACTGCCGGCGGCCCGGAAGCCTACCAGCGGGAAATCGGGAATCTTTTGCCGCCTGGATACACGGCCTCGAAGATTCTATGGCTGAATCAGAACGAACCGGGCAACTATGGCCGCCTGCGCCACATTCTGCTTCCTCACGACTACCTGAACCTGTTCCTGACAGGGGAACTGGTTTCCGAATTTGGGGATGCCTCGGGCACCGGGTACTTCAGAGTTCGTGAGCGAGAGTGGTCACAGGCTGCTCTGGAATGGATTGATGAGGATATCGACCTGTTCTCCTTTTTGCCTCGTCTGATCGACTCCAGGAGTCCGGCCGGAGCCCTCCGTCCCGAGCTGGCCGAGAAGTGGGGCATGTCGTCCAGCCCTTTGGTCAGTTCGGGCGGCGGCGACAATATGATGGGAGCCATAGGATCGGGCAACGTGCGTGAAGGCATGGTCACAGTCAGTCTCGGCACTTCCGGCACTCTGTATACCCATGCCGAGGTTCCTGTCATTGACCCGGAGGGGGACATTGCCGCTTTCTGTGGAAGCACCGGAGGCTGGCTGCCCCTGGGTTGTACGATGAACGTGACGGTTGCGACAGAGGCCGTCCGGCAGGGCTTTCTGGATTGTAGCTTCGAGGAATTGGAGACTCACCTGGCCTCGGTTCCAGCCGGCTCGGACGGTTTGGTGGTCCTTCCCTATCTGGAAGGAGAAAGAATGCCCAACACTCCGGCCGGGACGGGCACGGTGCTGGGTTTACGGGGCAAAACGGCGACGCCGCAACACCTGGCCAGGGCCACTGTCGAAGGGGTAACTTTTGGACTCCGCTACGGTTTTGATCGGTTGCGAGAACTCGGTGTTTCCGGCGAAAGACTCTGTCTGATCGGTGGCGGCTCACGGAGTTCGGCCTGGAGGCAGATCACGGCCGATGTCTTCGGTGTCCCGGTCGTCGCCCCGGCCATCGAGGAAGGAGCGGCTTTTGGAGCAGCTCTGCAAGCCGGGTGGTGCGTCCGAGGCGGATCGATTCAGGATCTTGTCGATGAGTTTTTTCACTTGAATCCCGGGAAGGCATGCCAGCCCAGTCGGGAGACGCGGGGTCGATATGAAGCAACCTACCGGTTGTACTGCCGGCTCAGCGACGATCTCCGACAGTCCCCGATTTTCCCGGCCCACCGGGAGCTGATCAGCAACCAGGAGAACGCCAATGTATGAGCCTCGGAAGTCAGATCGATTCACTTTTGGTCTGTGGACGGTGGGCAACCCCGGCAGGGACCCATTTGGAGAAGCCGTCCGGCCGCCACTATCGCCTCTGTGGATCGTGGAAAAGTTGAGCCAGCTGGGGGCGTGGGGCGTGAACCTCCATGACAACGATCTGGTTCCAATCGATGCATCCCGTGGGGAACAGCGGCGGATCGTCTCCGATTTTCTCCAAGCCCTGGCGGACCATGACATGTGTGTGCCGATGGCAACCACCAACCTGTTTACGGATCCGGTTTTCAAGGACGGAGCCTTCACGTCCAGCGACGCGCGCGTACGAACCTATGCGCTGCAAAAGACCATGGCGGCCATCGATCTCGGAGTAGAGCTGGGTGCGGAAACCTACGTCTTCTGGGGAGGTCGGGAAGGAAGCGAAGTCGACGCTGCCAGGGACCCCTCCGAGGCTCTCAAATGGTTTCGCGAGTGTCTAAACTTCCTGCTGGCCTACGTGAAGGACAACGGCTACAACTTGAGGTTCGCCCTGGAGGCAAAGCCCAACGAACCCCGGGGCGACATCTACCTTCCCACCACGGGGGCCATGCTGGGTTTCATAGAGACTCTGGACGACTCCTCCATGGTTGGAGTCAATCCCGAAGTCGCTCACGAGCAGATGGCGGGGCTCAACGTCTACCATGCCGTCGCCCAGGCCTGGGAGGCGGGCAAGCTGTTCCACATCGATCTCAACGATCAGAAGCCCGGCCGCTTCGACCAGGACCTCCGTTTCGGCTCAGAGCACCTGAAATCGTGCTTCTTCCTGGTGAGATTCCTGGAGGGAGTCGGTTATCAGGGTCCGCGTCACTTTGATGCTCATGCCGTGAGAACCGAGGGTCCCGAAGGGGTGTGGGATTTTGCCGCGGGGTGTATGCGCACTTACCTCATTCTCAAGGAAAAAGCACGCCAGTTTGAGGAAGATCCTCAGATTCAAGAGATCCTGGCTGATCTAAAGGGTGATGCAAGTGAGCTCTGGCAGGAACAGATTCCCTACACGACGGAGAAAGCGGGGCGGATCCGTGAAACCGAAGTGGACCGCGAAAGCCTGGCGCAACGTCGGCTGGCCTACGAAGAGCTTGACCAGCTGACGGTAGAACTGTTGCTGGGGGTGCGCTGAGGGTTAAGACGTATGAATCTCCAGCAGATCGCCGTCCCGGACCTCCTCGTGGCGGTCGATCATGAGCCCCTCCAGTTCTCTTGACCTCCAGATCCGCGCAAACCGGAAGCTGCTGACGAAGTCCCGGTGTACGCACCCGGCCGCCTCGATCACCGTGGCCCCCTTTTTGAGGAGAAAAGGAGCGGCGTCCGCCTCCACGGCTTGGCCTGGCCGCTTGGTGTAGACCCTGACGATCTCCAGACATCGAAACAGCTGGCCCCTCAGGTGTTCCAGCATATCCGGATCCCGGCTGCTGAAGGCCTGCAAGTGGACCCGTTCTGAGAACAGGTCCTCCCAGACCTGCAGGTTTTCATTGGCTCCCGGGATGTCCGACTTGCCGGCCAGACCGACCAGTTTCGGCTGGCTGCCCGAAAGCACGCCCCCGTCTGACAAGAGGTTGAGGACGAAATCGGTCTGCTCCAGCAGTCTGGCGGCGTTGACATCAAACACCAGCAGAACCACGTCGGACTGCTGGATCAGCTGCAGCATCCAGCTCTCCACCGTCGCCGGATCCAGGGGGGGAGTGTCGATCAACTGAATCTGGACATCCTCGAACTCCATCATTCCGGCCAGAGGCCGTCGGGTTGTGAACGGATAGTCGGCCACTTGTGGCCGTGCCGCCGTCAACAGATCCACGAGTTCCGACTTGCCCGAATTGGGAGGACCGCACACCACGACCCTGCCCGCTCCCTCGCGGTCGATCTGATAGAAGGGGCGGTGAACAGTTCGAGGGCCGGCAGCAGTCGCCTTCTTCTTCAACTTGGAAAGGCGTTTCTTTAGATCCGCCTGAAGTTTCTCGGTCCCTTTGTGTTTGGGGATGATCCGGAGCATCTTCTCGAGTGCGGCCAGCTTCTCCCCGGAGGTCCTGGCGTGCCGAAAGACCTGTTCTGCTTCTTTGTACTGGGGGGTCAGATTGGCGGACACAAACCCTATTGTATACTGGCCTCGGAACCGCGATGTCCCGACTTCACACCGGCCTGGACCCGTGCGAACACAACTATGATGTTGGAGGGCGCACCCACAGAGAGCTGATCGAGCAGCTCTTGAACAGCCTTCCGGATTACGAACACAAGGACCTGCTCCGGGAAGTCCTTGTGACGGTCGTGAAACTGGCTGAACAGGGCGCTGCGCGGGGAGATGTGAAGATTCTCCGGACCGCGGTGAAAGAACTGCGCCACGCTTTTCGAATCTTCGACAGGTACCGCGGCATTCCCAAGGTTTCTATTTTCGGCTCGGCCCGGACCGCGTCCGATCATCCCAACTATCGGATGGCAACCGACTTCGCACGAGAAATCGTCAGGCAGGGCTGGATGGTGATTACCGGCGCCGGGCCGGGCATCATGGAGGCGGGAAACCTCGGGGCCGGGAGGTCCGGGAGCTGCGGGCTGAACATTCTCCTTCCTTTTGAACAAACGGCCAACCGGTTCATTGATGAAGATGTGAAGCTCACCAACTTCAAATACTTCTTCACCCGGAAGTTGTTCTTCGTGAAGGAAACCGATGCCATCGTCGTTGTTCCGGGGGGGATGGGGACGCAGGACGAGTGCTTCGAATCGCTTACCCTGGTGCAGACCGGAAAGGACAGCCCGTGTCCAATCGTCCTCCTGGAGGAAGAGAACGGTTCCTATTGGAAGGACTGGCTGACCTTCGTAGAGGGCCAGCTGGTTGGAGGCTCGCTCGTTTCAGCAGCCGACCGATCGCTGCTGAAAATGACGCAGTCCGTCTCAGAGACCGTAGAAGAGATCCTGGGTTTTTATCGGCGCTTCCATTCTCTGCGTTACGTCCACCGTCGTCAGAAGGTGGTTCTCAGACTTCGCAGACCGATCTCGGATCAGCGTCTGGATCGGCTCAACCGGGACTTTGGCGACCTTGTCGTGAAGGGTTCGATTGAGAGATGTCCTCCCTTTCCCGAGGAGAGGGATGAACCCGAGACCAGGGATCTGCCCAGGCTGGTCTTCGTGTTCAACCAGAGAGGCTTCAGCCGGCTTCGTCAGTTGATCGACACCATCAACCAGCCTGAGGGTTTTCAGGGTCCCTAGCCGCCATTTCTCACCGATGGGACCTGAAAAGGCCGCCCTGTTTGGTATAAAGCGTTTTGAATGAAAGACTTCAAAGCCAAACGGAGGCGGCCCTTATGAGAACAGAGTGTAAACAAGCCAGGTTCGCATTTCACGGACTATTTCAACGCAAAGTGAAGGCGCGGTTCGACGGCGGGAAGATCACCTCCGATGCAGGGGTGCTGCTGTTGCGAGAGGTCGAGAGGGGGACGGGTCTGATCGCCGGACTGGCTGAGTGTTTCAGGGATCACCGGGATCCGCGGTTGATCGAACACACGGTCGAGGAGTTGTTGGGGCAGCGCATCTACGGACTCTGTCTGGGGTACGAGGATCTGAACGATCATGATCAGTTGCGCACCGATCCGATGCTGGCGGTGGCGGTGAATAAGGCCGATCCGTTGGGGGAGAGGCGGCGGCAGGCCTCAGATCGGGGGAAGGCGCTGGCGGGCAGGTGTACGCTGAACCGGTTGGAGTTGACCGGCGCCGAGGTCGATGAGCAGGAGCGGTACAAGAAGATCGCGATGGACCCGGACCGGATCGACGGCTGGATGGTGGATGCCTTCGTGGAGTCCCACGAATCGGCGCCCGAGGAGATGGTGCTGGATCTGGATGCGACCGACGACCCGATCCATGGCCAGCAGGAAGGCCGGTTCTTTCACGGTTACTACCGCCACTACTGTTATCTCCCGCTGTACATTTTCTCGGGGGAGCATCTGCTGTGCGCCCGGTTGCGGTGTTCCAATATCGATGGGGCCGCGGGATCGGTGGAGGAACTGGAACGGATCGTCGGCCGGATTCGGCAGAGCTGGCCGGAGGTCTCGATCGTCATCCGGGCCGACTCGGGCTTTTGCCGGGATGACTTGCTCCGCTGGTGTGAAGACCATCACGTGGATTACGTGATGGGGTTGGCCAACAATGATCGGCTCAAGTCAGAGAGCGCCGAAGCGATGACTCAGGCCGAAGCCGAGTTCAACGCCACCGGGCGACCGGCGCGGGTGTTCAAGGATTTCCGCTACCGGACTCGCCACAGTTAGACCTCGGAGCGACGCGTCGTCGGCAAGGCCGAGTTCCTGGACAAAGGCGCCAATCCCCGATTCGTCGTCACCTCCCTGTCGCCGGAACGCCTGGGGGCCCGCGCGCTCTACGAAGACTTCTACTGTGCGCGGGGCGACATGGAGAACCGCATAAAAGAACAGCAGTTGGGTCTGTTCGCCGACCGGACCAGCGCGGCAACGATGCGCGCCAATCAACTCCGGCTGTATCTGTCCTCCGCCGCCTACATGCTCATGCACGCCTTGCGTCGTCTCGGACTGAAGCAGACCCCCCTGGCTCGCGCTCAGTGTCAGACGATTCGCTTGAAGCTCCTGAAGATCGGCGCCCAGGTCCGCCTCACGGTCCGCCACGTCTGGATCTCCATGTCGGAAGCCTATCCCTACAGCGAGGTCTTCGCTGCCGTCGTTCGAAACCTCCAGGCCATTCCTCTGCGCTGCTGAGGTCTGTCCCGATCAAACGCCCCCAAAAACGAAATCGTTCCATCGCTCAGGCCGAGCTCTGCCTGAATGCATTCCGTCACGCTCTTCCGAACCCGAAAAACGGTTCATTCACGACCATCCACACCACCGCATCACTCGACCTGGACCGGATCGATAGCGAAACTCTCAGAAAACCGTTCCGGCCTGCCAAAATCACCTTCATTTCCAAATCGGTGATCTATGCGGGCTAGCAGTCCGTGGTGGAAATCCCGCGGGCTGATAGCAGTCCGAACAAGGTGGAGCCGGCACAGCACGCGGGAAGTTAGTATTCGTAGACCACTGTCTTCCCGTTCTGGACTTCTCCCACCAGAACCAGATCGGCCAGACCCACAAACAGTCCGCTGTCCACGACACCGGGGATCAGGTTGATTCCTCGCTCGAGCCGGGCCGGGTCGGGTACGTCGTCAAACCAGGCGTCAATGATCATGGCGCCATTATCCGTGATCACGGGGCCCAGTTTTCGGGTCGCCAGCCGCACCTCGGTCCGGCCGCCAAGTGCCCGCAACTGTTTCAAGGCAAGCTTACAGGCCTGCGGGACAACGGCAACCGGAACTGGGGCCAGCTTGCCTGTTTCCCCGCTGACTTTGGTCGCGTCAACGATTACGATGAACGTTCCTGAGAGGGCGGCCACGACTTTCTCGACGACATGGGCGCCTCCTCCTCCTTTGATCAGACACTTTCCCGCCGAGACTTCATCGGCTCCGTCAATCGTAAGGTCAATCTCGTCAATCTGGTGGATGTCGAGGAGAGGGATTCCGACTTCCTGCGCATCACCGCCGGCCTGATGAGAGGTGGCCACGCCGCGGACGTCGCGAAGATCACCTGCAGCGAGGCGTTGACCAATGGCAGCAATGGCCTGCGAGGCGGTGGAGCCGCTGCCGAGTCCGACAATGGTCCCCGACTCGACGTAACCGGCGGCCTCCCTGCCCAGTGCCTGCTTCATTTGATGAATCTGATCGGGTCTCATCTCCGCCATTCAATACCGCATGCTATCTGATTCCAGATTCCAGGATCGAGCTGATTAGAGGTTACTGGTTGAAGGTTGAAAGTTGGTGGAACCTGAAACCTGGAACAGTGCGAGCGCAACGAGCACCTAGAGCCGGCAACGGCTCCGAACCTAGGAAGCCATCCTCGACACCTGGAAACGGTGCGCAACCTTCAGGTAGACCTTTTCCAGAAGGCGAATGACAGGAATCTCGGGCATCAGACCGAAAAAGCGCCAACGCAGCCTCAACCGGAGGTATGGGTAGTAGAGGTCGAAGAGGAACATGAGAAGGGGCTGGAACCGGTTCTGGCTGAATCGCTCGAAAGCCTTTCTTTCAAAGAACCGGCTCATCACGTTCACCTTGCTGATGAACTTCTTCTGGCGATCGCTCAAGAAAGGATTGTTATTGTGGGCAAAGTGAAAATGGCTCCAGCCCTCCAGAGAATCGGGAAATGTCATGCCGTAGACCAGCCTGGCCTTGTCGTAGAGGGTCGTTCCCGGATAGGGCGTATAGATCGCTACCGGAGCCAGGCCTGCGTTGGGATTGTCAGCGGCCAGTTCGAACATAAAGTCGACGGTTTCCAGTGTCTCCCGGCGTTCCTCATTCGGAAAGCCGGCCATAAAACCAAACTTGGCATAGACTTCAGATCGCGCCAGCAGCTGATTAACCTCTCTGACCTGGTCCAGCGTGTTGCGCTTCATGATCTCCTTGAGTCTTTCTTCCGAGCCCGATTCGACCCCAACCCACAGTTCTTTAAACCCCGCGCTATAGAGCTTGTCGAGCATCTCGGGCTGCTGCCGATCCAGATAATCAATCCGACACGGGACCTGGATGAGCAGGTCCAGATCTTCCGCCAGAAGCAGATCGCAAATCTCCTCGACCCTGCGCGGATTGCCGAAGAAGTAGTCGTCCTCTACGAAGATGGCCCGAACACCAAACTCTTCGACCAGGCGAGTAATATCTGAGACGGTCCGACGGGCCGAGTGGTAGCGGAACCGGCGATCGTTGAACTTGAGGTTGTAGCAGAACTCGCAGTCATACGGACAGCCCCGGCTGGTCACAACCTGCAGCTGTCGCTCCGAGGTGGTGGGAGCCGTCGTAAAGTAGTGCTGCATGTCGACCAGCCCGTAGTCAGGGCGAGGGATCCGATCCAGGTCTTCGATCATGGGACGGCCCGGGGTCATGTGGGATTTCCCCTCCCGCTTGAAACCGATCCCCTGCACCTCAGCGAGATCTCCGTCGGACCCGAGACAGTCTGCCAGCTCGATAAGAGTGACCTCGCCTTCTCCGACCACTACGATGTCGCAGAGCTCGTCTTTGAGCGTCGAATCAGGGCACAGTGAGGGGTGAACGCCTCCCCAGACCAGGGGCACGGAGGGGTCTACGGAGCGCACCGCCCTGGCACCCTCCAGTCCTCCTCGGATCTGCATCCCGGTCATCGAGGAAACCCCGACGAGAACGGGGCGTTCCTTCTGAATCGACTCGGCCACGTCCCGGTCAAATCGATTGGTCAGACGCTCGTCAAGGATCTCGACCCGGTACCCTGCTCTTCCCAGGACGGTCCCCAGGTAGAGGCAGGCCAGGGGCAAACCAACATTTACGCCCGCCAGGTCCATCCCGGTAACGGGATAAAGGAGCAGAATCTTGCCCAGATCTCCACTGCGACGGTTTTCCCAGGGAAATTCAGGCTCAGTTTTCAACGGCATTGACGGCTGCATGCCTGTTGTTTCCTCTCCTCTCACTCGCTCCCGACTTCTTGCGCAGCAACCACGACTTGTAGAGGCCCTCGGCCACGCCCACCAGTTGCGGAAAGTTTTGGGAAAGATACGGGCGCATTCGAGCCAGCGGGGTCACCCAGGACGGATGATTCACGTAGTCGCACTGGGCACAAATGGTCAGCTGGTTGAAGTCCCGGTCGAAGAGCTGGCCACGCCTCTTGTTGAACTCCTCCGAGTGCCAGACCTCGTGTATGCTCTGCGTGTTGACGTCTCCCACTGCAAACTCGGCCTCCGAATCGAAGCAGCACATGGCAACCCGCCCATCGGCCAGAATGGTGATGTAGTGCTGCAGCCTCTCGCAGTAGTTGATCTTGTTCGATGTCCGTTCGAAATTGGCCAGCTTGCCGGCCCAGTTGAAGTAAACCGAGAAGCGAACGTCGTCTGCCTCCTTCCAGGCTTCCCTCAGCTGGCGCCTGGTATGTCGATTCTCTTCCACCGTGACCATGGCAATCGAGACCCGGGGCGATCTCTTACCCAGCTCGTTGCGGCGGCGAATGAAGTGCAGTATGTTGCTCCGCACTTCATCGTAGCTCAAGTTGAGCCGAATCTTCTCGAAGGTCTCCTTGTTCCCTCCATCGATGGAAAAGATAAGGCTGTCGACAAGGTCTTCCTGGAGAATCTGTTCCGCCAGCTCCGCGCTCAACCTGGAACCGTTGGAGGTCAGGTTCAACTCGGTCAGCGGTGCCGCCTTGCGGATGTATCGGAAATAGTCCAGAACGCCCGGAACCAGCAGAGATTCACCGTGAAGGAAGGGCAGAATTCTAGTGGCCTTGCGGCGGCTGCACTCATCCACGATCTGTTGAAACAACGGAAACGGCATGATGCGCCGGGGACGCACCATCTGGGGGGTGGCGCAGATGGTGCAGCGCGCATTGCAGATGTTCGTCAACTCAACATAAACATGATCGGGAAAGTCAGGGTAAGAGTACATCAGCGCTAGTTGACCCTGGAGAGCTCGCCGGTGAGAGACTCGGGAAGAAAGTTACGCTCAATGGCCTTCAGATAACGCTTGCTCGACCTGAAACTAAAGAACTTGGGGATAATCCGGATGAACCGAAAACGGGTCAGGAAGAACTTCAGGTAGGCCCGCCGCTGGAGCTGTTTGAGCGTCGCAAAGTCGAATTCGCTGGTCTTGATCTTGGCAACCTCATGGAGATGATCCGTTTTCCGACTGGGATCATACATGCCTGATTGCATGATCTGCCTGCTCAACTCGGTACCGGCATAGGGAATCACGATACTGAACAGGGCCTCGTCCAGATCGGTCTGGCAGGCGTACCGGATGGTCATCCTGATTTCCTCCACCGTCTCCGTCGGGAAGCCGATCATAAAGAAGCCCAGGCAATTGATTCCATTCTCCCGCATCCAGCCCACGATGTCGTTCACCATGTGAAGCTTGAGGTATTTCTTACTGAGGCGCTGAACTCTTGGACTGGCCGACTCGATGGCTATCGAGACATGGTGCGTCCCCGCGGCGGCAAGCTTCTGAACCAGCTCTTCGTCGATTCGCTCCAGACGGATGCCGTTTCCGAACTGGAGAGCCACTTCCATTCCTTCTTCCACGATCAGGTCGCAGATCCTTTTGGCGCGATCCATATCAAAATTGAATATGTCGTCCTCGATCATAAATTCCTGAATGTTGTGGTCGTAGTAGAGCATCTTCATTTCTTTGAGGACGTGCTCCGGGGAACGGCCGCGAAACTTCTTGCCGAAAAGATCGTGGCAATAGGTACAGTGCCAGGGACAGCCGCGGCTGCTGAAGATCTGAATCGCCCGCTTGTATTTGGGTGTATAGCGGGCTGATTCTGCGGTCGCGTAGCGGTCCAGTTCGAGCAACTCATAGGCCGGAAGCGGGATCTCATCCACATTCCAGATCGGCTGCCTGGGAAGATTCCGCCGAACGCTTCCGTCTTCGCCCTTGAAGGCCAGTCCGGTGACGGCCGCGAGGTCTTCCCCTTTTTCCACGACCTCCAGGAACTCATCGAAGGTCTCTTCTCCTTCACCCATGCAGACGAAGTCACAATACGCGGTGCCAAGCACCTCCTCAGTAACGATCGTCGGGTGCTGTCCCCCGAAAATCGTTCTGATCGCAGGGTCGAATTCCTTGATTTGCCGGGCCGCGATCTCAGCACCCTCATATTCAGCGGTCATACAGGTAAAGCCGGCCAGATCCCAGCACCGTTCACGAAGCCTGGCATCCAGAGCCGCTTCCGGATCCTCTTCCAGAGCCAGGTCCAGAATCTCGACGTGGTGTCCCCTGCCCTGCGCGATGGGAGCAATATAGACCAGTCCGATCGGAATGCCCACGATCATATCCATGAAGGTCGGCTTCCCTCGTACCAAGAGAATATTCATCAGGCGTCCACCCCGTCAGGCAAATCCCGCTCAGCGATCAACGAAAAGAGGAATTTTGTAGAAAACGGCCATTTTTTCGAGTTTTGGAATCCATTTTCGCACTTTGAACATGTCCACGAGAAAACTCCCCAGAATGACCGGGAGTCTGGGATTGGGTGCATGGCAATCCATGCAGTCCGGGTAGTCCGTCAAGTCGCCCCGCACATGGGCCGCCCTCATCTTCTGCATCTTCTCGGAATTCCACAAGTCGTAGACCGACTGGTCGTTCACATTGCCGATCGGTTCGGAGCGCCAGGTATGGCAGCAGGGGAAAAAGTCGCCCTTATAGTTGATCGTCGCCGGGCCCTGCCAGAGCTGGTAGCAGGGATGGCGCCTGCGCTCGTGCTGGATTCTCTCTTCCAGAGCGACTTCCGGAATGACGATCTCGTCTTCCTTGACTCGGATTTCATCGACGCCCTCGATGGACCACATCTTGTGGAAGTCCCGGACCTGATGCTGATTGTAGGGCAGCCGGACCATTTGCAGAACGGTAAAAATATCCGATTTCAGAGTCTTCTTGACACGCAGGAACCCCTCGATGTTGGACTTCACCTGGTGAAAATCGCCACCCTTCCGGTATCTCTCGTAGACCTCGGGAGTCGTACCGTCGAAGGCCAGGATAAGGTTGTCCAGTCCGGATTCGATGAGCTCTCTGCTTTTGGCCTCATCGAGCAGGCTGGCATTGGTCGAAACCACCGTATAGATATTGGCATCCCGGCAGTATCGAACCATCTTCGACAGCTCTGGATTCATCAGGGGCTCACCGCCTCCCCAGGGAAAGACCAGTTCCGTCTGATCTCTGATCTCGTCGATGATGTCTCGAAAGAGACGGAAATCGAAGTCCTCCGGGGGATAGTATCCGAACTCTCGCGGACACATGGGGCACTTGAAGTTACACTTGGCGGTGTTCTCGACGATCAGGGTGATCGGGTAGGCCTGAAGATCCGGTCGCCCGGTGAGATACCCGGACATGAGTTTCCAACGATTGCCAATCTGAGACAGCTGCATTACTGCTAAATCCTTCGCCGACATCTTAGCAGATGGGTACCCTGCGCGCTTGTTACACGCGCGCTACCGTCAGAGCTGCCAGAGGGCGCGTTGTTAGCTCGGGGCTGGAGGGGGAGTCAGTAGCGCGCACTCACGGTAGCGCGCACGTAGTAAGCGCGTAGATTTCTGCGCGTGGATTGCAGTGCGCAGATCTGAGCGCGTCACTCTCAGTTGATCCAGAAATCGTCTTCCTTCTTGCTCCGCTCCTTCTCGTAAACCTTGAACTTCTTTCGCAGGCGCTTGAGACGACGCCGATAGTACGCTTCTCGCAGCTTCTTCCAGGAAAGAAGACCCTTCAGGTAAAGGAAGGCAACCAGGCCGCCTCCCAGATGGGCAAAATGGTCGATCCCGGTGCCACTGCTTCTAAAGGCCGAGAAGAACGTGATCACGAACAGAAAGGAGATGAAGTACTTGACCTTGATGGGAAACAGAAAATAGAGGTAAACCAGCCGCTCTGGAAAGAGCATCCCGTAAGCCAGGAGGATGCCATAGATGGATCCGCTGGCACCGATGGTCGTAACCCCGGACATGGGATGAACCAGAATCGAAATGAGACCGGCTCCCGCGCCGGTGATGAAGAAAAAACGGACGAACTCGGGGGTCCCCAGGTAGCGCTCCATCTCAGAACCGAACATCCAGAGCGCGAACATATTCCAGAAGATGTGCCCGAAGCCGGCGTGAAAGAACAGGTAGGTCAGAGGCTGCCAGAGAAAGAGCTTCGTGAAGACGGAGCTGGGCGTCAGTCCGAAGAAACGATTCATTTCCCGGCCGTCCCCCAGCCAGGAAAGCAGATAGGTGCCCAGGCAGGCCAGGATGATGTATTTCACGGCGGGCGTCAGGCGGGGGCCCATCGTCACCATTCCGGGGCGGCTGTAGCGCATGAAGCGATGATAGCGTAAAGCGCAGTTCGAAGTTTCCGGGGCGGGGGATTAGCAGCCCGTGGTCAAAGTCCCGCGGAGTGCTAGACCGCCGGGGCGCTCTCCACAGCCAGCCCTGCAGCCTCTCTCAGCTGGTCGGCTTTGTCGGTTCGCTCCCAGGTAAAGCCTGCTTCCTCACGTCCGAAGTGGCCAAAGGCGGCCGTCCGCCGATAGATTGGACGGCGCAGATCAAGGGACTCGATGATACCTCTGGGACTCAATTCGAAGTGTTCTCGAATGAGCTCTACGATGCGCTGGTCGTCCACCCGGGCCGTGCCGAAAGTGTCGAGCATCACGGACACGGGCTGGGCCACTCCGATCGCGTAAGCCAGCTGGATCTCGATCCGGTCAGCCAGGCCTGCTGCAATCAGATTCTTGGCGATATAGCGCGCCATGTAGCTGGCGGAGCGGTCCACCTTGGAAGGATCCTTCCCGGAAAAGGCTCCACCCCCGTGACGGCCCATTCCGCCGTAGGTGTCGACGATGATCTTGCGGCCGGTCAGGCCACAGTCACCCTGCGGCCCCCCGGTGACGAAACGTCCGGTGGGGTTGACAAGGATCTTTGTCTCACTATCCATCAGTTCCACGGGAACTATGGGCTCAATGACGTGGCTGCGAATCCCGGCATGGATGTCTTCGTTGGACACGGCATCGCTGTGCTGCGTGGAAATGACGACCGTGTCGACTCGACGCGGCGTGAACCCGTCGTACTCTACCGTTACCTGGGATTTCCCATCCGGACGCAACCACTTCAGCGTTCCCTGGTTGCGGCAGTGGCTGAGACGACGGCACAGGTCATGGGCCATCTGGATCGGCATGGGCATCAACTGGGGAGTGTCCCGGCAGGCAAAGCCGAACATCAAACCCTGATCGCCGGCGCCTCCCGTATCGACGCCCATGGCGATGTCAGGTGATTGCTTGTCGAGTGAACAGATGACGCCGCACGTCTCGCTGTCGAACCCGAACTTGGCACGCGTATATCCCACTTCTTCAATCGTTTCTCGCACCAGCCGAGGAATGTCGACGTAGCAGTCGGTGGTGATCTCGCCGGCCACGACGGCAAGTCCGGTTGTGATCATGGTCTCGCAGGCGACTCGCGCTGCGGGATCCTGGTCAATGATGGCATCCAGGACAGCATCCGATATCTGGTCGGCGATCTTGTCCGGATGACCCTCGGTTACCGACTCTGAGGTGAAAAGGTGTGGATCACGCGCTGGCATAATTCCTCCATCCGGCCGGAAAAGAACCCACGTTTAGCACACGAATTCGCCGGGTGTCAATGAATCTTGGCCCATGGCTGCCAGCAGTCCGTGGTGGAAATCCCGCGGGCTGCTAGCGCCCGGGGTGACCGAGCCGGTCCCCGTACGGGAACAGCTCCCGGTTTTGCCATACGGGACCGGGATGCAGCCGAAACCTTCGAACCGAGTCCAGGAAATCACCGGCATCCGCAGGCAGCCTGTTGCCCTCCCGGTGGGGATCGCTTCCTGGATCGAAAACGGCGCCCGTGTCCCGGCCCGGCTTCGGAGGGGGAGCAAAAATCGCGGTAAAACTTCGATAAGCCTCAGGAGACATTGACGAAACATCGGGTGTGTTGGTGCCGGGTCCCGGAGCCAGCCCGAAAACGAGAGGATCGTCAGCCGCGACCGCCTCCACGTCCACCGGCGGGATGGAGAGCCCGTAGAAATCGTTTATGGTCTCGATGAACGCATTGGCAACGATGGCCTGACCGGTGTTGGTGGGATGAATCCCGTCCAGGCCAAAGAGGCCTCCCAGGATTCCCGTAGTGAGCCTCACCCCCCCTACCTGTACCCCGTTCTCGTTTGCCTCCCTATAGAGGGTGTCGATCTCCACAACCGGGAAACCGAACTGGTCGGAGACATCCGTAACCACGGCGTTCATCCGGGTCGCCCGTATCACCAGTTCAGCCGCCCTCGAGGCGCGCAGCACGGCCTCTTCGGGGAGCGGTCCTTCAACGTCTCCCAGGAGAATCTGAATGGCCTGCTCCAGAAAGAACGCTCTGATGAAGTCTCCTTCGCCGACTCCCAGAAAAAAGCTCAGGATGGGCAGGGAGATACCCGTAAGCTCCTCGAATTTCCGGGTAGCAAACAGAAAAGGCACGATCGTCACATCGGGCAGGTTGGCGACCACAATCTGCGAATCGGTTAGACTCAACAGTGCTCCCAGGGATTGCCTGAAGGCCTGCTCCAACTCTTCCAGCGGAGTCGGGTCCACATTGCTGATCACCGTCTGGAAGAGATCGTTCGACCCCAGCCAGAAGAGAGTCAGGGTGGGTTGCAGGGCAACCGCGAGTTCAATCTGACTCAGGGGAGGAACAGGTGACGCCTCTCCCAGGAGCAGAATCGGAACTCCCAGAATCGCATCCTCCAGGCTGTCGACCGGCAGATCGGGGCGAACCCCGAGCGCTTCTCCGATGTTGTGGCCGGGAACGGCGAGGTTCTGAGGAACGATGAGGGGAAAGCCCTTCGTCCCTACGGTGGCCTCTGCGATTTCCACCAGCGGCGGCGGGCCTGGATCGATGAGCCTGACTTCGGTTCCGAAACCGGGAGCAGGTATCAGCGGGAGAAAATGGAAGGTCCTCGCCTGGCGTGCGATCAGCGAGGGGAACGCGTTCACCTGACCTGACTCGCTCAGGACACCGTTTTGAAAACCGGCGGCGATACTGTCACCAACGCTGACCAGGTTTAGAAAGCTGACGGGCTCCTGGGCGTATGCGGCCGACCGGGAGATCAGAAACAAGATAAGGAAGGCGCGGGCGAGTTTTGACATTTTTCTGTCCCTCTGCTTCGACCTCGTCTAAAAGCTCACCCGGATCCCAAACTGGATCTGGCGAGGAGCGAACGCCGATGTAAATCCAAGGGGCCGATTGGCGGCGCGGTCGGAGCTCCCCTGGACCCGCGCTTCCGGAAGTCGCTGATTGCCGACAACATTGTTCACACCCGAGTAGTTGACGTGGTTCAAGAGATTGAATGCCTCGAAAATGAACTCCAGAAAGGCTCCCTCTCCGGGGAGAGCGATGCGGCGGGCCAGTCTCATGTCAACAGAGAAAAATCCCGGGCCCATTCCCGTGTTGCGGCCGATCTGTGAGCCGTCTGTCTGGAGTGGACGATCGGTTTCCTCGTGGGTGTCCTGGTTACGGTCGAACCCGTTCAGTAAATTGAAGGGCTTCCCGCTGGAGGCCGTGACGATTGGCGAGAAGATCCAGTCAGCCACGAGGTTGCGGGAGAAAGTGTTCGATTTCGAGGTATTGTAGGGGCTCAGAAAAACCCCACTCGCGACAAAACGGACGCGCTGGTCGAAGGTGGAAAGGGAACGCTCACCTCTCAGGTTTCTCTGGTTGTTAGGCTGCAGGGGAGTAATGAAATCGGTGGTGTCATCGATTGCCTTCCCCAGGGTCAGAGAGAGGTTAAACCCGTTGCTGTTGCTGAAGCGCTTTCGCAGAGAACTCGCGAATCCGTGGTAAACGGAGCTGGCGCTGGTCTCGATCATATTGATCTGAACAAAGCGTGGGTCCAGGACCCCCTCGAAGACATTGTCTGCGATTTCATTCACGTTGATGTCCCGGGAACGGATCAGGTGAACTCCACGATTCAGGTTGTAGTCGAACTCCACCGCCCAGTCCCTCCCCAGGGCCTGTTCGATCCCCAGACTGGCGTGCTGGCTGTACGGGGTCACAGCGTTTGAAGATCCCGGAAGAATGACCGACGGAGTCGTTCCCGGAGTCAGTCCCAGCTTCTCGAGCGCCTCTTGTCCGGTAGCTCCGCCCAGTACTTCCTGCCACACGTCTGCCGAGGTGACATCCGTAATCCCGGGGAGTCCCGTAAGAGGCAGGAACACCTGAGCGATCCCGTGTGGCTCAGCGCTGATGAAGCCGGATAAAACTCTGGAGATGAAAGCGATGGCCTGGAAGTCACTCTGATGGAAAACTCCGTATCCGCCTCGAACAGCAGTACTTCCGGCATTGAAGGGATCCCAGGCGAAACCGATTCGGGGTACGATGTTGTTGCGGTCTCTCAGCGGGGCCGTTTCGAACCGGAATGGCGGCGCAGCATTGACAACATTCGTCGTGTCGGTCGGCCAGTCCAGGTCATAACGAAGGCCCAGGTTCAGGGTGAAGTTCTGTCGGATCCTCCAGGTGTCCTGCCCATACACACCCAGCCGGGGGAGCAGGATCTCCGTATGGGGATCGCCAAAGCCCTGCAGGAAAGTGACGGGCAGACCGTAGTTGAACGACTGGACCGCTGAAATGGACGCCAGAACGTTGCCGGTCAGGTCTGGTCTTCCCAGGCCCCCAGCCTCTGTCGGGGTCTGGAGCTGAGCGATCAGACCTTCTGCCACCCCGGGCCCCAGAGTCGAGTTGAGAATCGACGCCAGCGGCACTCGCTCGCCAAAAGAAAAGCGGCCGCCCAGAAACACCTCGGCGAATCCGGTCATGTCCATCAGGTTGAAATCGGCGCCGATTTTCAGAGTGTGCGAACCGCGAATCAGGGTGATGTTGTTGGCAAACTGCAGGTTGTTCAGCTCATAGGCGCTCGGATTGAAAAACTCACGGCCGAACTCGGCCACGCCTGCGATCGTGATCTGGGGTCCAACCGGATCGTTGGTCGGAACCTTCAGATCCCGTCGGGAATATTGAAACCTGAACTCATTGAGAGTGGACGGACTGAAGACGTGAGTGTCGGCGAACAACCAGAGCCAGATCCCGGACATCGAACTTGACCCCGTTGCTGACACCCTCGAGCGCCCCAAAGCTGGCATTGTCGGTAAAGGAATCGGTGGAGCTGAAGCGGAAATTCATCTGGTTTGATGACGTCGCCTGATGGTCCAGCTTGAACGAAAACGTATCCGAGTCGGCCTGGAAGGGAAAGACCCCGCTTTCCCGTTCGAAGAGGTCGAGGGTGGATTGTGCATTGGTTGGAAGCGTCCACAGTGCACCAAAGTCTGGATCGATGAAGGCCGCCGCCAGGAATTCCAGCGAAGGGACACCCGTGGATCCCAGAAACGAAAACAGTTCAAACTGGGACGGAGTCGGAGCGAAGATCGCATCATCATCCAGGAAGGTCACGAACAGAGACTCCTCCCGATCGAGCCGCTCATAGGCAGTGAAAAAGAATGTTCTGTCTCTGACCAGGGGACCTCCCAGGGTAGCCCCGAATTGATAACGCTCGAACGTCGGGTCCCGGGGACTGGAAGTGGCGAAGGTGTTGGTCGCATCAAAACGGTCATCGCGCCAGAAAAAGAAGCCGGATCCGTGAAAAGAATTGGTCCCGGACTTGCTCACGATGTTGATCAGCCCCCCGCGAGCACGGCCGAACTCGGCCGAGAACGTGTTGCGGTTGATCTGGAACTCCTGCACCGCTTCCTGGCTGAGCGTAGATCGAACAGCATTCGAAATCGGATCCATGTTGTCGACACCGTCGATCATGACATGGTTGCTGCGGCCGTCCTGTCCACCGAAGGAAAGTCCCGAGTCGGGAGCCTGCACGGCTGACTCCGTGACCAGGCTGTTGCGATCCGTCACTCCAGGAGTCAAGAGGGCAAAGTCCAGAAACTGGCGGCCGTTGATGGGAAGGTTTGAGATCTCCACCTGGGTGAGGGTGGAAGCTTGAACCGTTCGCTCCCGCTCAATGATGGCGGCGGCGCTCCGGACCATCACTTCCTCGGTTGTCTCAGCGATGCCCATGAGGATGTCGAGGGTAGCCGACTGGCCGACCGTGATCCGGATTCCACTAAGAATCTGGGTTGCAAAACCTGGTAACTCCGCCTTGAACTCGTAATCTCCGGGAGGGAGCAACGGAAATTTGTAGCGGCCGGAGTGGTTTGTAGAAGCGGTCCGGGACAGGCCCGTGTCCACCCTGGTCACCGTGAGATCGACGCCTGGAAGCACGGCACCGGACTGGTCCCGAACCACGCCCGCCAGATCAGCCGAGGACGATTGAGCCTGCCCCGGGAGAGTGGATACCGCGAAAAAGGAGATCGCGATCAAGAACAGTGCTGCGGTCAGAGCTCTCGATCTCGAGGAGGCCGACAGGTCGGCATTGTACTGCCGGGCGAAAGCGTGTTTTGAACTGGCGGTCTTCGCCATCTTCGGGAGCCGAGATATACTCCATTCAGAGGAGTGGAGTCAATGACTCAGAGCAGGGCAAGGCGGGCAGCCCGGCTGCCCCCTTGCGACTACCGTCCGGTTGCCTACGTCGGGCCTGGTCGAGAACAGGTCCTGAAGGATCGACAACGGTTTTGCAATCCGGCCATCTTCACCTACTACCAGGAACCGATCATGATTGTCGAAGGGCACCTTCAGTATCTCTTCGACGAAACGGGCCGCCGCTACCTGGATATGCTGTCCGGAGTGGCGACGGTCTCGTGTGGGCACTGTCACCCGCTGGTGACGAGCCGCGTCAGCAGGCAGCTGCAGCAACTCCAGCACGCCTCAACCATCTATCTGAACCCCAACTTGTCAGAGTTGGCCCGGAAGCTGGCCGGAAAACTCCCGGCAGGCCTCGAAGTCACCTACTTCACCAACAGCGGAAGCGAGGCCAATGACCTGGCGGTTCACCTGGCTCGACTGTACACCGGGTGTCTCGACGTCCTGGCACTTCGAAGCGGCTATCACGGCGGGTCCTTTGGAACCATGGGGCTCACGGGCGTGCATACCTGGAAGTACCCTTCCGCCCACGGAACCTATATCCACCATACGGTCTGTCCCGACCCCTATCGGAGCCTCTTCAGCGGCACTCCCGAAGAGATCGCAGAGAAGAGTGTGGAGGACATGAAACAGCTCATCCTGAGCGCCACCCCGGGGCGGATCGGAGGCTTCCTGGCGGAGCCGATTCAAGGCGTGGGAGGGGTCACTTACGGAGCCCCCAACTATCTGGAAAGCGCTTACGAAGTGGTTCGCAAGCATGGGGGTCTGTGTATTGCCGACGAAGTGCAAACCGGATTTGGCCGGACCGGAAGGTACTGGGGGTTCGAGCACTTCGAGGTCACACCCGACATCGTGACCATGGCCAAAGCCTTTGGGAACGGAATCCCCCTGGGAGCTGTGACCACCCGTCGGGAGATCGCCGAAACACTGGTCCAGAAACTTCATTTCAACACCTTCGGCGGCAACCCGGTTTCCATGGCAGCGGGCAGCGCCGCCATGGACGTCATTGACCAGGAAGATCTGGTGGAGAACTCCCGCATCCAGGGCCGACGTCTCAAAAACGGTCTGCTGGAGTTGCAGCAGAGGCACTCACTCATCGGCGATGTGCGGGGCAAGGGTCTGATGCTGGGGGTGGAACTGGTCAGGGACCGGAGCTCCCGGGAACCCGCTCCGGACGAGACCCTCCAGCTTCTCGACCTCGCCCGCCGGCAACAGATTCTTTTCGGCAGAGGAGGCCCCCACGGCAACGTACTGCGGATCAAGCCCCCCCTGTGCCTGACGACCGAGGATGTTGATTTTGCCCTGCAGGCTCTGGACGATTGTCTGGCGGAGATGTAGGGCCGCTTCCACGCGGCGATCTGTTGAGACCTCGTAGGGGCGACCCTGGTGGTCGCCCGTTAGACGGGCCGGCACAAGACCGGCCCCTACGAACAGCTCAGTTTCGGACCGCGGAGGGCTCTCCTAGCCGGCCATCCGGCGCTGCACCTTCGCCCAGGTGTCGCGAAGAGTGATCGTTCGATTGAAAACCGGCCGGTCGGGGGTCGAGTCTGAATCCAGACGAAAGTATCCGAGCCGTTCGAACTGGCAGCGAAACCCGGGGTTCAGCCCGGCCAGAGAAGGTTCCATTTTGCAACCCGTCAGGACCTCGAGAGAGTCAGGATTCAGAGCTTCCCGAAAGTCATCGAAGGAGAGCAGGTTCTGGTGGGAGAAGAGTCGATCATACAGGCGGACTTTCGCCTCGACGGCATGGGCAGCCGAAACCCAGTGAAGGGTACCCCTCACCTTGCGCCCGTCCGGAGCATCCCCGCCTCTGGTCTCGGGATCATAGGTGCAACGCAGCTCCACCGGGCGCCCTGTCTCGTCCTTCACCACCTCGTGACAGGTTATGAAATAGGCGTACCGCAATCGGACCTCTCGCCCCGGGGCCAGCCGGAAAAACTTTCTCGGAGGGTCCTCCATAAAGTCTCTCTGCTCGATGTACAGGACCCTCGCGAAGGGCACTTCTCGCGTCCCCAGGGAAGGATCTTCAGGATTGTTGACGGCCTCCACCAGCTCTTCCTGATCCTCCGGATAGTTCTCGAGCACAACTCTCAGCGGATTCAGAACCGCCATCCGGCGCGGGGATGTCCGATTCAGATTCTGCCGGATGCTGTACTCGAGCTGGGCTACATCGATGATGGCGTCCTTCTTGGCCATGCCGATCCGATCGCAGAAGTCGCGGATGGACGCGGCAGTGTAACCCCTCCTGCGTAACCCGCTGAGAGTCGGCATTCGGGGATCGTCCCAACCCTGGACATGCCCTTCTTCTACCAGACACCGCAGTTTTCGCTTGCTCAGGATCGTGTAAGACAGGTTGAGACGAGCGAACTCAGTCTGTTCCGGGCGGTATGGAACGTCCAGATTGTCCAGAAACCAGTCATAGAGAGGTCGATGGTCTTCGAATTCCAGAGTGCAAAGGGAATGAGTGATCCGCTCTAACGCATCCGAGAGCCCGTGGGCAAAGTCATACATCGGGTAAATGAGCCAGTCGTCACCGGTGCGGTGGTGAGAAGCGCGCTTGATTCTGTAGATCGTCGGGTCCCGCATATTCAGGTTGGGCGAGGCCATATCGATGCGGGCTCTGAGGACGCAGGCACCCTCCTCGAATTCGCCCGCTCGCATGCGCCGAAACATGTTCAGATTCTGCTCGCCCGGCCTGTCCCGGTCGGGACTGTCACGACCGGGTTCCGTCAAAGTTCCGCGATATTGCCGGATGAGCTTGTAGTCCAGGGTGTCTACGTAGGCCAGACCTTTCTCGATCAACTCCTCGGCAAACTGGTAAAGGCTTTCGAAATAATCAGAGGCGTGGTAAAGCCGTTCCGCCCAGTCAAATCCCAGCCAGCGAACGTCCTCCTTGATCGCCTCCTGATACTCGACATCCTCGGTAACCGGGTTGGTGTCATCGAAACGCAGGTTGCAGGTGCCGTTGTACTCCCGGGCCACTCCGAAGTTGAGACAGATCGACTTGGCGTGACCGATGTGAAGACGGCCGTTGGGCTCGGGAGGGAAACGCGTGGCGACTCGACCGCCAAACTTCTCGGTCCTCATGTCGTCTTCTATTTTGGCCCGGATAAAATCGCGTTGCGTGGTCGTTGCGCTGGTCTCTCTCATTTGGAATCCGTCCTCTGGCAGCCCGTGTTACCCTGCGGGCTTCTCGGCACACACGACCACGAAGCAGCCTGTGAAACACCGTGTGGGCAGATGCCGGAGCAGCCCGAACACCCAGAGCAGGAGGGCGATCGGCTTGTCCGCGAAGGGCCCCAGGGGCCTCCTGAGGAGGAGGAAGAGAAGGGTCGAGAGCAGACGCGGATTGTGGATGACCGCTTCTTCCCCCGATACGACCAACTGGCATTCCGTGAGGCTGCTCCGCAGCTCGGAGGAAGAGAGAGTCTTGCCGAGCCGGACGGGCGAGATCCGCGCCCTGCTGACCCAGCGAAGGACCGGATAGAGGGGGTTCCAGGGATTGTCCATGGCAACGACGACTCGCCCGCCTGAACTCAGAACCCGGGAAAGCTCCCGCAGCGATCGATCGATTTCATCCCGGCTCTCAAAATGATCGAGCGTGGAAGTGGAAATGATGTAGTCCAGGGATCCATCCGGAAAAGGAAGATCTCGCACATCACTCACGAGCATAAGCGGTCCCGGCCGGGGGGACCTGCGACGTGCGCCCCGCACCACTTCCTCGTCAATATCGATTCCCACCACCGATCCAACTCCCGAAAAAGAATCGAACAAAAGCTGGTCCTCGCCGTTTGCCTCTTCGAAGAGATCGGTCTTGAGAAGCGACCTCGCCTGCAAGTCCTTCCCCCAGCGGTAAATCAGGCGCCTGAATTCTGCCCGCTTCTGGGCAGCCACCAGCGGATCCAGATACCACGAACGAGATTCTGCCCGGTAGCCCATTCCTAGTAGCCCAGGTCATTTCGGTGTGGTGGTGAGTTGCTCGTAGTAAGATCTCTCGGTGTTGACCTCCCACAGATCGTGGTCCTCGCCCAGGAGATTCCGGGCTGCCAGAATCCCCGTGAGCATGGAATGGTCCTGATTGTTATAGCGGTGCATTCCGTTTCGACCAATCGTCTGCAGGTTGGAAAGCTCACCGAGGAATTCTTGAATACGGTTCAGGCTGCCCCGGTAGTCACCGTCATAGACGGGATAGGCTTTGGTCTGGCGAATAACGACTCCATTTCTCAGCTCGGCGGAACCCGCCAGGCCAAGGGCGCCCAGTTCCTTGCCTGCCAGCTCGATCAACGCCGAATCCTCCATAGCCCAGAGGTCGTCGCCCTCCGTACAGAAATACTCCATGCCCACCGTCGTGCTCTTCTGGTCGGCCACCATTTCAGGACTCCAATTCTTAAAGTTCTGGATGCGCCCCACTCGGACATCGGGGCTGTGTATGTAAATCCACTGATCCGGGAACAGTTGCTCGCTGTTCAGCGTTAGACCCACGATGATAAACGCCCGGTACTTGAGCTGGCGAGCGGCGTCGAGGATCTCGCGAGGCGCCTTTGGATTCATACAAAAGACCAGGGACGTCAAAGGCATGCTCGAAATAACTTTCTCAACCGACACCTCGAACTCCGAACCTCCCCTTGTAACGGTCAGCGATCGGATTCGGTCCGCATCCCGGTTGACCCGCGTGACGGCATTCTCCAGCCGCACCTGGCCGTTCTTCTCCAGAATCCTCCCGGTTACCCGCTTCCACATCATTCCAGGTCCCAGAACCGGATAGTGGAACTCGTTGATCAGAGTCTTTACATCCTTGTTGCCGAAGAATGCCTCGCGCACAGCCGCCATCAGCGACAGGCCTCTGATTCTCTGGGCGGCCCAGTCGGCTTGAATCTTGGAACAGGGGATCCCCCAGACCTTTTCGGTGTAGGTTTTGAAAAAGGTCTGATAGAGCCGTCTGCCGAAGCGATTGATCACCCACTCTTCAAAAGTGTCCTCCCTGGGCAGGGGCTTGAGCCGGATGGCCAGATAACTGCCCAGAATATGGAGACTCTCGAGGACCCCGAGATTGATGAGCGCATTGAAGGGCTCCAGGGGATACTTAAAGAAACGGCCGCGATAGTAGATCCTCGAGAGTCGGCGGACTTTCCTGAAATCGTCTGTCAGGATCCTCTCCCACAACTCCTGGATCTCGGGTATCCTGGTGTAAAAGCGATGCCCTCCGATGTCGAAATGGTTGCCCTCGTGCTCTTCCGCTCGGGCCAGCCCCCCAAGAAAGGCAGACCTTTCAAAAACCACGGGCTCGAGCCCGTGGTTCGTCAACTCGAGAGCGGCTGTCAAACCGGCAGGGCCGGCACCGATGACCGCTACCTTCAAACTCTCATTCAAGAGGTAACTCGGCTCCGATTCGCTCGCTCTTCCGGGCACGCTTCACTCCGGGTTTCAACCTGGCAAGCCCGTGGAGCACGAGAGCGGTTCCAAAGCCCAGACTGCTGTAAAAATAGTAGAACCAGCTCCAGGCAATCGCTCCGGCTGTAAAGAGCAGTCCCTTTTTCTGTCTGAAGAACCGGTATAGAGGAAGGTTGAGAGACAATAATCCCAGAGCCGCCAGAGATGCGATGCCCAGCCCAATCGGCCAATAGAAAGGCAAGCAAACAAGTGCACCCAACAGGACCACGGCAAGAAGCCCGCTCGCGCGGCTGTTGACCCGCAGGTTCAGCTCTTGCGGAATCGAGGGGCGGGTGAGGAGTAGTCGAGTCCATGGAATTGCGCGCCGAAACAGATCCGTGCGAAGCAGCAACAGGGCGTTCCATCGCTTGAGATGCTTGACCTGCAAACCGTGGATCAGCCTGACTCGATAACCGGCGTCTCGGAGGCGGTAACCAAATTCGATGTCCTCAACCGAGGGCAGGTCGAAATTTTCGTTGAATCCCCCCAATTTCCCGAACACATCTTTAAAAATCGCGCCACATCCGGTCCAGAAAGTAGAGGCCTCCGTGGGCGAATTCTGGTGGACGTAGTGATGGAACAGATTCTTGTACTGAGAAAGGAAGTTGGTGGCTGCGGGAGCGTCATCATAAGACCCGAAGCAGGCGGCCACTCCGTTTTCGCGGTCGAGCGCTGCGTTGATCTTCGCAACCACATCGGTGGGGACGAGAACATCGGCATCGACAAACAGGAGGATGTCGCCACGGGCAGCAAAGGCTCCCTGGTTGCGGGCATGGGCCGGACCCAGCCTGCGGGGGAGCTCTACGTGACGGGCCCCGAAACTCTCAGCGGCCTCCTGCGCCACCTTATTGGCCCCGTCACAAACCAGGACGATTTCTTCCGGCGGCGGAGAAAGCCGGGAAAAGTGCTCGAGACAAAGAGCTGCCCGGGATTCTCCCCGGCCAACCGGGATAATGGCTGATACGGAATAATTTTTCATCTTCAAG
Source organism: Acidobacteriota bacterium (assembly GCA_965205615.1). Lineage (GTDB taxonomy): Bacteria > Acidobacteriota > UBA6911 > RPQK01 > CBDAPI01 > CBDAPI01. The sequence goes on from CBDBHK010000026.1 coordinate 203,712, forward strand.
CCGCGGAGACAGGCGGGATTAGTTCCCTTCCGGCCAGCAGACCAATTGTAACATTCAACTCCCCACGGCCTCACTTCCCAGCCCCAGTTCCCGGGCCAGAAAAAGAAGGACCTCGACCGGACCACGTTCTACCACGGCGACCGGCAGAAGTCCCGCCAGCAGCCCCCACATCACGCTGTAAACCAGGCAGATTCCGAAAAGCCATCGCGGCCGCCTCCTCGCCTCGGCGACTCCCAGCACCAGGACCGGCAGCACCGGCACCAGATAGCGGGCGGAGAAACCGGTGCCGGCGCTCCAGCCCAGGTAGCTGGCGTGGAGGAGAAAATAAGCCATTGCCGGTATGTAGACCCGGCCGCCTTTACGAAAGCTCCAGAGTCCCCAGGCAAAAATCGGAAAAAAGGGAAGAAGCCCCTGGGACGGCGAGAATAGAAGTCCCCAGACTCCTCTGCCGCTGAAGCTTCCGAAGAAAACCGCCAGCCGCGAGAAAGCGCTCTGGAAATCAAATCCTGACTCCACCACGGGCAGGCCGGCGACCGAGTTGTAGGCACCTACCGAGCCGTGAAAGGCCATGTGAAAAAGATCAAAGTGATCGGTAAAGCGGAACGTGTACTGGGCCCAAAGAAAAGCCGTCAGCAGACCTCCCAGGGCCCCGGCCCACAGGACCAGGCCCCGCGCCGATACTTGCTTTGCCACAGGTCTACGGCTCCCATGCTCACAGGAACCAGCACGAACGTGTACTTGATCAGAGTTCCGTACATCGCCACTACAGCCAGCAACGGCAAACTGGGGCAGGCCAGTAACAACACCCACAGGGTGGCGTGCCAGGGTTCGGTCCAGAGATCCCGTCCGTACCAGAAGAGTGGGCTCCCCAGGCCCAGTACCAGACCCCAGTTCGCATGCTGGGGTTTCCACCGCATGAACGCGTAGATGCCCCCCAACACAACCAGCAGACACAGGTATACAGCCAGCGACTCAACCCACTCGCTTCCCTGAAAAGGCCACAAAACCAACGACAGCAGACCGGGCATGAAGGGAGGATGAATACTCAGGGCACGACCGAAAGGTCGACGTCCACATGATGGCCGAAGGGAAGCGCCCTGTAACGCGTGCCGGCATCCCAATCGCCTTCCCGGACTTGCCGCTGATTGTTACCCAGATCGACATCCGCATCCTCAATCAGGCTGTTCACGATCAACAGATAGTGGGGGCTGTCACCCGTGAAAGTGACCGGCCGGCCCACGTACAGGGGCCCTACCTTGAAATGCCATCGACTGGATGCCGCCCAGGGGGGCAGCGGGCCTGCAAGAAAGGACCCGAGCAGGTACACCGCGCCCACGATCAACAGATTCCGACGTATGACTCGCCGCTGGCGGTGCACGATTCTCAACCCTCCACCTTGAGACTTTCGGCCTTCGACTTTCTATAAGCCTAACAGTCCGTGGTGAAAGCCCCACGGGTTGGGCCGGGGGCGCCGGAGTCCACACAAAAAGTTAATGGGGATGACGGTTTCCCTTCAATTCCGCTAAACTGCAAGCCGTGATAGCGAGAGAGCAGCAGCAAGAAAAACCCTCCGTCGAAGAGTGCTGTTGGGCCGTGGCTCTCGATTTCGACAAGAAAAAAGAGTTCGAGATCGACCCCGAAGCCGTCGCCGCAGAAATCCGCAGAGGACGCTTTGTCTGGCTGGACTTCGATTCCAGGGATCCAGCTCGGTTCAAGTCTCTCTTTCGGGCCGCTGGGCTGGTTAACGAATCCATTCAGAATCATGTCCTTCAGGATCTCCCGGCAACCTATCACAGATACGACGACTGCCTGCACTTCTCCTTTCGCTCCTGCCAGCTGCAGGGGATTCATTTTCTGGAACGCCGCTTTCACGTGATCCTGGGAGCGCAGTTTCTCGTCACCGTTCATCGGGGTCCCAACGCGATTGTCGAAAAGCTTATCGACCAGTACCGGACTGATTTCCGGGAGTATGCCGAGACGTCAAGTTTCCTCCTCTACGACATCTGTGATTTCCTGATTGGCCATTACCAGAGTGTTCAGGCAGAATTCGAGAATCAGGTAGAGATGGTTCAAGGCGCTCTCGTCCGTGACGTTGATGAGACGATCTTCACACGCGTGTCGGAGCTGGGGTCAGACATCTTGAAGTTCCGCAAGGTCCTTCTCCCGGCGCGGGCTACGTTGACGGAGCTGGCAACCAGGAAGTCCCCCTACATCAGCAGCGAAACGCAGGAATATCTGAGCCGCATGCAGACGACAATGGACAGAACCTTGCAGGACCTCCTGGTGGCCCGCGACATTCTTTCGGAATCGCTCAACCTGCACATGTCCCTGGTGGCGCACCGCACCAACAAGGTGGTGACGCGACTGACTGCCGTCAGCATAGTCTTTCTTCCCCTCACCTTTATGTGTGGAATCTATGGCATGAACTTTGACATCATGCCGGAACTGGGCTGGACACTGGGCTACCCGGGGTTTTGGGGCGTCGTTATCGTGGTCACGACTTTCCAGCTGATTCTCCTGCGCAAGAAGAATCTCATCTAGAAACCCTTTCCCCGAATCCTTCTCCAGACTCCGTCCGCCAGGTAACGGACACGGTGTCGGGTCGAGGGGATCAATCTCAATTTGAGCAGGGCACCGGAGAGAGATCCGGAGACCGGTTTCCCGACAGACAAGGCCTCCTCCGCAAGCCGCTGGCCCAGGCGGACCAGCCTTGGCGATTCTTGCAAAAACGTCCTGACCGAAGCCGGAAACCGCACCCCCAGCAGGTGATGCAGTGTCCACAGGGCCGGGACGAAGAGCGTTTCTGCCTCCAGTGTCCGACACCGAACCAGAATTGCCGGCCAGTCATCCGGCCGGCACTGGTTCACGGCCAGGTGAAAGTCGCACAGCCACTTGAAATGGTTCCAAAAATGCTTGCTGTCGTGGACACCCAGGACAACGAGCCGATCCAAAGGATGCAGCGTGTTCAGAGCGCGACCTCCGACTTTCACCAGTTGTTTCCGGTTCCACAAAGCCTGGAACTGAAAATTCATTCCGTAGTAGGGCCGGAAAAGCCTCCAGTGGACATCGACTTGCAGCCGCTTTTCAAGATTGTAAAAGTGTAGACTCGAGACCAGATCATCCTGTCTACTCTCGGGCGTCCGCGGTACCAGACCGTGCGAAAGCAGGAGCGAATCAACCTCGCTGAATCGGTTCTCGGGTACCAGCAGGTCTACGTCGATCGCATGTCTCAGACCCAGGTCCCCGTAAAGGACCTGGGCCAGCACCGGACCCTTGAAGCAGATCCAGGGGATCTGCGCCCGGCTGAGGTTTTCCCCCACCTGAATCAGCGTGGCCACCAGTTGCAGGGACATCGTGACATTGTGCCGGTGAGACGCTTTGAGACCCTCCAGCACCCGGGCCGGTACCAGATCCTCACACCCGTCCTGCAGGTGCCTCAACAACATCGGTGCCAGCCGGTGCCGCTCGTCGGCCACAGTTACCAGCGCGTCCCAGTCCTGGAGGGCGTCGAGAAGCTTCCTCAATCGGACACGACTCTCGCCATCGGGCAAGGAGCAGCAATGCAGCAGGATGCTCTGTACAGAAGTCGGCGCCGGTTTCGACCACGAAATCAAGGGACACCCCTCACAGGACGGCCGGGTTCAGGATGGGCTTTCTTCCGCAATCCGGATCAGCCCCTGCCCCTGCAAGTCGGCCAACAGCTCGAGAATATCCTTTTGGCACTGCTGCTGACTGACCTCGAACTCCTCCACGATCTTCTCGCAAAGATCTTGCACACGGACTGGCTCCCTCAGCAGTGTCCAGACCCTGGCCCCAACCGAGTTGAGGCCATAGTAGACACCTTTTTCCACGCTCATGAGGACGAGTTCGTTTCCCACTTCCGCACCGAGAATCTCTTCCCTGCGAACCACGGGTGAAGTGGATTCCAGAGGGACCCTGCTCATAGTCTCGAGGCTTCAGGAATGCTCATTTCCCACAGGCTAACATACTCGGCAGAGTTCGCGGTGCTAAGTGCAGGTCCAGAGCACCTGAGCTCTCCGAACCACTTCCTCAAACGAATTCCAGAAAATAGCTCACGATCTTCTCCCATCTGAAAGCTGCCATCCGAAGAAAGACAAAGACCAGCAGGTATGCCAGGCGGGTGTACAGCAACCTGTTGCCGCATTGAGCCACTCCCAAGATGAGCAGAACCCAACCAAACGCAAAAACTTTCATAACCGGGAAAGCGGTCACAACAAAGAGCAATAGACCCACGTTTCTGGCTCTTGCGATACGAGTGTGATCGGGCAGCAGGAAAGCAAGGGCGAGGAATCCCTCGATAATCAGAGTCCACCAGGACAAGAGAAGGCCCAATGTCGGAATCCCGGGTGAAGACTCCAGCCTGACGGCCTGCAGCGAACTCTCATAACTCAAGAGGGCCCCGACCGCAGCATCGTTGATTTGTCTCGCGTGGTCGGTGAGAATCCCAAGAGACGTGGCAAGTGTCTGTAAACTGCGATTCACAAGGAGTGAGTACTGGACGAACGAACCGTCCATGTAATCGCCTCCGGCAACCTTCCGAAACACGGCGAACAGAAAACTCAGGCCAAGCAGCCAACCAGCAGTCGCGGCCAGGGCTTTTTCGGGATTGTTTGTCCTGAGGCTGCAAGAAAGAGCCAGGCACCAGTAGGCGATCAGGTACTGGAAACTGTCAAGCCAGAGCCAGTCCAGGTAGATTTCGATCAGGATCAGAACGGCCAACACCAACCAGAAGCCGGCGTTCTTTCGCAGAGGTGCCAAAACAAACCCCGCCAGGACGAGAACGACCTGGGGGCCGCGCAGATACCAGAACGGTACCGACAAGCTCAGGAGAAGGAGCAACGTCATCAGGGCGTACAAATCCAGGGATCCCCGGTCTGAGGCGATGACGAGGCGAAGTCGTTCCAGGGTCACTTCAAGCCACATCCGGGCGCGGGAAACAACGGAGCCGGGAAACGATTGTGGTACGCCACTTTGCCGGGTCTCCGTCACACCGTGCCCCTCAGCGACCCTTGGCAGCTGACGAAACCTCGAGCAGCTTTTCAGCCCTTAAGCCGGGATCCACCGCATCGAATGTGTAGGCCCAGACCTCAGCCCTTATGCTGCGGACTTCAACCACCTCAGAGGGATCTTTCAGGTGCTGTCCTTCGTCCACCATTCTGATCAGCTTCAGGCGACCTGGATACAAGTATCCTGCAGCAGGAAGGTCGTCGAAGTCGATAACCCCTCGGATATCAGCCCCCGGCTCCTGCAGGGCAACACTGGAGGCATGGCTCAAATAACCCTCCACCTCCGGGGTGAGGCTTACGGAAGCCCAGGTCGCAGCGGACAGTTTCTCCGCCAGCCTGGCGAGGCGCCCTGTATCGGGCGCGGCCCTCACCTCCCCGGCCATCTGCTGAAAACGCTCTCCAAGAAAGATCGGAATCTCCTCTTCGTGCGTGATCAGGAAGATTCTGAGGAATCGCGTAAAGGGCGATTCCACTGCAGAATACATGCCGAATCCACCTCCCCTCCAGGCGGTAAGTGAAGAGGTGCGGGCCAGATAGATCTGCGTGCACCCGACGACGCAAAGGAGAATGGGAGGGAGGGCCAGGAGAAGTCTGTCTCTCAGCTTATGTGTCTGCGTTCCCGTCGTCGGATCCTCCAAAGCCAGTCCCGCAACCTGGTTAATAGGCCTGAGGCTTCTGAAAAAGACCCGATTGACCTGCTTGCTTTTGTTGCGACGGAGGCTCCGTGATTATAAGGGCTGGCTCTAAAGGCGCAAGGGTGAGACAAATATGCGCCGTTGGGTTCAAACCCTTTCGCATCTCAAGACTCTCCCGGTTCTAAGAGGAAACCGGCCGCAACAATCCCCGGCCGCGCTCCTCGACGGCGCCCGCAATACGGACCGAGCGACCTTCACCACGGGCTGCCGACCCTGTACACTCGAGTCGCTATGAGTGCTTTCGCCGGCTTGCTTTTCCTTGATGGCCGTCCCGTAGAGCGGCGCCAAATCGAGCGTATGATCGACGCGATCCCCCAGTTCCAACCGGAGGCGAGAGCCGTTGAGTTTCGGGGTTCGTTTGGGGTGGGACATCTCCTCAGGAGAATCACTCCCGAAGATGACTTCGAATCCCAGCCCCTGGTGAGTCGAGACGGCAACTTAATCCTGGCTGCCGATGTACGGCTCGACAATCGAGAAGAGTTGGCATCGAAGCTCCATATCACACAGCCGGAGAGAGTTCCCGACAGCGTCTTTCTGCTCTCTGCCTATCAGGAGTGGGAAGAGGGATGTGTCGACCATTTGCTCGGCGGTTTCTCGTTCGTCATCTGGGACCAGCGGAGACAGATCCTCTTTTGTGCCCGCGACCAGGTGGGAGAGCGCACCTTTTTTTACCACCAGAGTGATTCGCTCGTTGCCTTCGGGAGTGCGATTCAAGGCCTCCTCGTCCGAAAGGAGGTCCCCGGGGAACTCGACGAACTCAAACTTGCCGAGTTCATGACCACCATGTCCTTCCGGCCTGAAGCAATCTTCTTCTCGGCAATTCGGTCACTTCCGAATGGACACAGACAGGGATCACACCGATGCATTTGTCGATTTGCTCAAAGAGGCAGTCCGTTGCAGACTTAGAACTTCCGCTCGGGTGGGCGTCACTCTGAGTGGAGGGCTCGATTCTTCCTCCGTCGCCGTAGTTGCCGCCAGGCTCCTGGGGGGGCGTCAGGAGACGTTGCCGGCTTTCGCGGGTATTCCTCTCAAGGAGTTTCGGGTTGTCCCTCCCAGGGGAAAAATCTACGATGAAAGCCCCTTCATGGAGGCCGTGGCAGAGTCGCACCAGAGCATCGAGCTTCGCCCCCTGGAGGCCCGGGGGCTCAACTTCCTGACCGAAGCGCAGGAATTCATGTGGCAGACGTGCCATCCCATACGGAACCCGGGCTATCAACCCTGGATCATCGCCATGACCCGGGAGGCCCGGAATAGCGGTATCCGAACCCTTCTCACCGGGCACCGCGGCAATCTCTTCCTTTCCCAGGGAGGGCACGGACGTCTCTTCGAGCTGGCCGCCAGCGGGAGGTGGGCCAGCCTGTACGCCGAAGTCGCGGCATACGCCCGACGTCGAGGGTACTCGTTCTGGGAGGTTCTCAGGAGTCGCGTCCTCTTTCATTTCGCTCCAGCGGCACTGCTTCTCTGGTCAGGCCGGCTCCAACACCGAAACCCGGAGCGGTGGCACGGTTTTTTTCCGAGCAACCCGACCTTTTTGCGTGAGGTGCAGGTCCTGAAGAGAGCAAAGGCGGCGGGGCACGACCCCTACGGTCGAGAACCCAGGGCCTGGCGCGAAGGAGCGGCCCGATCCTTCCAGATGCTGGGAAACGACTTGAGCTCTCAGGAGACAGGCCTGCGCCTCGGGTCGGGGATGGATCTTCCCGATCCGACAGCTGATGCAAGGCTGACCCAGTTTTGTCTGGGCCTCTCCTCGGATCAGTTTCTGCGCCACGGCGAGAGCCGCAGTCTGATTCGCCGGGCCATGAAGGGGCGATTACCCGACAAGGTCCGTTTCCGAACGTTACACGGTTCCCAGGGCGTCGATCTCGCTCTCCGCATGGAACCACTCCGTGAGGAGGCCGGCGAACTGCTGGGACAGATCGGGAAATCTGCGCGGGCGAGACGCTACCTGGACCTGCCCAGGCTGGAGCGACTGTATGACACCTGGGCTGAGCGGGCCCGGTCTCGCCCCTCCACAAGGTTTTTCGGGGAACAGCTGCTGCTGGCCCGGGGGATTCTTATGGGATCGTTTCTTCGGTGCTTGGCAGCGAGGCTGGGAGGGCAGACGAGCCCTTCCGGGATGAAATAAGGGGTGGGCGCTCTAACAGTCAGCGTGACTCCAGATGAGGTGAATAGTTACCGCGAAGCTCAATCGAGAAAACGGCAACCGACCAGACGCTCCGGAGAAAGGAACGACTTGAGATCAATCAGAATGTGGTTGACGACGCAATGCTAAGCGTATCGTTTTCGGGCCCTGAGCCCAGTTGCACAATCTGCTTCAGATGGCCGCAACGCCTCAATTCAGGCGCTTTATACGCTCTTTTCACTTTGTCAGATTTTAAGCGGCGGGTGCCTTTCTCCATTATCAAACCTCGGCATGGAAAATCTCACACTAGTATCTACTGAATCGAGGGCGGATGATAGCACGAAATCACGACAATTCAATGCTTCCAGAGTCTGAGCTTTCAAAGTCTGAGAGAGAGGGCGCTCGTTCAATTCGGGAACGAAAGTCAGTCGAAAAAGCTTCAGCAAACAAGCAGAAAAGGTGAACCGGTCATCACCCCGGGCCACTGGAGACGGTAAGCGGAGGCCCCTCATGAAGGTTCACACGCGTTCTCGAATTGCCACAGGTCCTCGCCAGATGCGCAATCGAATAAAGCAGGCCAGGAGCCTGGCCCTTGTGCTTCGCGTCGAAAAAGACGGCCGCACCACCCTGATCGAAAGGACTTCGTTCGCCCAGGAGCCGGGCCGGCTGAAAACGGATGCACGCTTGCTCGTCCGGACACACCTCCAGTACCTCGAGCTTGTTCAGGTCGACCTCCACCGTTCGCAGCGTCGAAAGCCCGTCCAGATAAGAGGAGTCCCTTTCAATAATCAGGTAACAGTTCTCCACAATCACCTGTTGAATCAGGACTGAGGACGAAGAGACGCGATAGGTCTGGAGCCGCTTGCGCAGTTCGCTGATCACGGGCCGCAGCTGCGGGTTCGGCCGGCGCAAGAAGAGGAACAGGAATCCGTTCTCGACATACCGGTCTCCCGACAGATCCCGGGCCCGCATTCTCTTGATCTGATCGGGAGTTTCGATTTCCAGCTTGAAATAACCTTCTCCATCGACTCTGACTTTCAAGCTACGATCCGCCAGCTGTACCTTGAGCCAGCAGTAAGCACAGGGACTGCCATCCCGGTAGGTGACACGACCCGGGACTTCAGCAGGGAGAGAGGCCGAAAAGAGGACAATCCCCAGGAAGACAAAGGCGACCGGTTGAAGGTGGAAGGTTGAGGGTTGAAGGTTGGAAGTCTGCATCTTGAGCTATTGTACTTTACAATCCCTCTTCAAGAATCGGTCCGATTGACCTCCAGTGCGCCGGCACCTGGAGCGAAGCGGGAGTCTGAAGCAGGTCGTGAAGATCAGAGCCGCAAGTCCACTCTTGACCCTCTTGCTGCAGGGCGCATGCGGCCAACGGGATCTTGACAATTATGACTGGCCCTACTACCTGGGCGACCCCTCCAGTTCTCAGTACTCACCTCTTGGCCAGATCACTCGAGATAATGTCGATCGCCTGGATGTGGCCTGGACGTATCGCACCGGCGATGCAGGTGAGCGCAGTGAGATGCAGTGCAACCCCCTCATCATCGACGGGATTCTCTACGGCAGTACAGCCGGCCTCAGGTTCTTTGCCCTGGACGCTGCCACCGGAAAGGAGCTTTGGGTCTTCGACCCTGGCAGGCTCCGGGAGCAGAAGGACAGGGACAAGAACCGAGGCGTCGCTTACTGGAGCGACGGATCCGAGGCCAGGATTCTGGCAGCAGCCTCACGCTATCTCTTCTCCCTCGACGCCAGGACTGGAAATCCAGACCCCGAGTTCGGAGACCAGAGAGCCGTGGATTTGCGTGCTGGAATGGCACCTCATCTGGAGGATCCGTATGTGGCTGCGAGAACCCCGGGGATTGTCTTTGAAGACCTCTTTATTATTGGCGCAGTCGTAGACGAGGCTCCAGGGAGCGCGCCGGGCCACATCCGTGCTTTTGACGTTCACAGCGGAGAGCTGGCCTGAATCTTTCACACCGTTCCACAGCCCGGGGAGTTCGGTTACGAAACCTGGCCTGTGGATTCCTGGCAACGCAATGGGGGAGCCAACTCCTGGGCGGGTCTTTCCCTGGACGTGGATCGGGGCATCGTTTTTGCCTCCACCGGCTCGGCCTCCTTTGACTTTTACGGAGCCGACAGAGCGGGAAAGAATCTATTCGCCAACTGCGTCCTCGCCCTGGACGCCCGGACCGGGCGACGGATCTGGCATTACCAGACGATTCACCACGATCTCTGGGACAGGGACCTCCCCGCCCCGCCCAATCTGGTGACCGTCAAGCGCAACGGGCTTCACCTTGACGCCGTTGCCCAGATCACCAAGACAGGACATACCTTCGTGCTGGATCGCAAAACCGGGGAGCCACTCTTTCCGGTCAAGGAGACGCCCTTCCCCGCTTCGACTCTGGCCGGAGAACAAGCTTGGCCGACACAACCGGTGCCCACCCTTCCCGAGCCCTTTACCAGACAGCGCTTCGGGCCCGGCGACGTCACCACACTGTCTCCGGAAGCAACGAAGGGGGCACGGGAGATTCTCAAGAAAGCCAGATGGGGACCCCTCTTTATCCCTCCCAGTGAGGGGGGTTCGGTTCTCTTTCCCGGCTTTGACGGAGGCGCAGAATGGGGCGGAGCCGCCTATGACCCGAACAGTGGTGTGCTCTACGTCAACGCCAATGAAGCGCCCGACCTGATCACGATGTTCGAGATGGTTCCCGCACACGACACGGACACGATCGGTCTGGGACGCAATCTCTATCTCAAGTTCTGTGCCCGCTGTCACGGAGCCAATTTGCAGGGCGGCTCGTTCATGGGAGAAATCCCTTCCCTGCTCGGAATTGCCGATCGAATTCCACCTTCCGACGTGGCGCGCAGTATTCGAGAAGGGAAGGGATTCATGCCTTCCTTCGGCGACCTGTCCGAAGAGGAAGTGGGTTGGATGACCCGCTTCCTGCTCAGTGACTCCCAGACGCCGCCGACCCGGCCGACGCGATCTACCGACAACCGTTCCAAAGAGAATCCCGACTTTTACTTCATGGGTTATCACCATTTCAGGGATGCTCAGGACTATCCGGCCATCAAGCCGCCCTGGCCCGGATTATGCAAGAACCGTAGTTCGGTGTTGAAAAACGACTCGAGAAGTGGCCCAACTCGGAAGCGGGCAGGTGTGACAGGCGGATTTGCGAAGAATATGGGTTGGCGAGGCGTCTGAGTGGTTTGGGGAGTGAATTTCAGACAGATCTGGGCCTGGATGAGTGTCGGAAGCGGTTTTTCGGGGGAGCTGGGAAAAGCTAACTGGAGTTGAGGCGACTCAAGACGAGGTGGAAGAGGGGTTGTTCGGGAAAGGCTGAGGAAAGATGGACCCAGATGCGTCGAGTGGTTTGTCGGATCCGGGCCCCAATCTTGAGGATCCGACGACGTAAGGTTTCGATTTCGAGCTTGTGCCAGGGGGTTCCGTGAAGATAGTCGCGCAGGCGAACGAACATCTGGTAAGCCAGTGCATGCAGGAGGAGTCGAAACTGATTGGCCAGGAATCGATGACAGCTGAGTCGGTCCATGCTCAGATGATTCTTGAAGGCCTTGATGAAGTTCTCGGTCTGCCCTCGGTTTGTGTAGTGGTCATAAAGTGATTGGGAGCAGAGATCGTCCCGGTTGGTAACTACAAAGCGACGATTGATCCCACGCTGATCGACCTCCACTTTGACAATGACGCGACGGGATCGATCCCAGCTGTGGGCTCGATAAAGAAACTCGTCAAACTGACGCTGTTTTTCCTCCAGCTCAAGGAACCTTTCCCGAGTCGAATCCAGCAGGGGCTCGACCACTCGCTGCAGGCGAGGGTTTCGGCTTAACCCGATGACATATTGGAGTTTATTCTCTTCACATTCACAGAACTCGTAGAGCCGAGGCGTGGCAAAGCCGCTGTCGGCCCGAATCTCAATCTCGACATCCGTCCCCACTGCTTGTCGGATGGCCTCCACGACTCGCTTCAGAATGGGCACGATGTGAGAGGCAGCCCCCTTGTTGCCAGGTCTCAACACGGCACAGACCAGGTCTCCCGTGTCGGCATCGAAGATCAGCAAAGGATGCAAAATGTGGTTTCGGTAATACCCGTGGTAGAAGGAGAACTCCTGTTGGCCGTGAGTGTGGTCGTCGGTACTGTCCAGATCCAGGATGATCTTGCTGGGACGTCTCTTCTTCAGGGAGCGCACATAACGGCCTAGCAGCCACCGGCTCAGACGCATCAGATCCTTCTTGGTGACGGAGTTCTCCAGGCGGGAGAAAGTCGGCTGGGTGGCCAAATCGGGATCGCTCTCTGGCAACTGATCACAGACTGTCTTGAGCATCGGATCCGAGCGCAGCGTATCGGCGTCGTTACAGTCTTCGTAGCCGGCCACGATCTGCAAGACTCGTTGTCGGATCAACTTCAACAGGTCATGACGAATGTAGCGTTGGTCTCGACTTTCCGAAATACAGGAACTGAAGCCCTCGCACAATCGATGTTGACGATCCAGCGATCCAAACAACAACCATCCTGCGTCGGAAGTGAGGCTCCCCCCATCAAAACGAGCCGTGATGTTTCTGTGGCTATGAAATGGCAGGGTATTCTGGCAGACTGTTTTTGACATTGCCGTAGCTCCTGTTTAGGGTCTTTGTTTCTCTAAACCCTTTTATATCAGAGAGCTACGGCCTTTTTTCATGGGCCCACATCTCACTTGAATTTAGATCTCTTGCATAATCCGGGCTAGGCAGCCCGTGGTGAAAATCGCACGGGCTGCCTAGCGGCGGTACTTCCCCAGTACTGCTCGTCCGGGGGAGACCCCGGAAACGGTCTGGCCGTCCCCGACCACAAAGGTTCCGTTGACCAGAACGTGACGGACTCCTTTGGAAAACGAGAGGTCGTCTTCAAAGGTCGCCGTGTCAATGACCTCATCCGGATCGAAAACCGTAATGTCCGCGTCGCAGCCCACCTGCAGACGTCCCTTGAGGCGGGCAGCAGGAGCCACTCCCTCCAGGCGGCGAGCGGGCATGATGGTCATCTTGCCCAGACCCGTCATGAGGTTGATGGTTTTGCGCTCCCGAACGTAGCGTCCCAACACTCTCGAAAAGGTGCCTGCCGAGCGCGGATGAGCGCCGGACGCATAGGGCATTCCGTCTGAGCCTATCATGGTGACGGGTGAGCGAATGCCGGCGTCGATCCACTCCGCTTTCATCATATGAATGATGACGGTTCCACCCTGCTCCCGGTACTCGTGGAAAGTCTCTTCGGTCAGTCGTTCCCCGGTAGCAATCCACTGGAGGTCGCCGTAGGAAACCGAAAACCGTTCTTGCCACCCCTCATCGAAAATAGTGGACTCCAGAGAGGTCGAGGCAGCGGTGTAGGGATACAGTTCCGTCGTAATGTCCAGGCCGCGCTGTTGGGCAGATGCAACCATGGCCAGGGCGACTTCGATCTCACCCAGGGCCATACTGTTGATGTGCACGACGTGCAGAGGTGCACCCGTGACGGCGGCGTTGGAAATGGCCTCCTGAATCCCCGCGACATTGCTCTCACGAACATGGGTGAAGATGGGAACTCCCTTTTGGGCAGCAAAGGAGTAGACCCGTAAGATCTCGCCGCGGGTGGCTTTCGGGTAGTAGCCCACCGGCAAGCCGATGCCCAGACCGCCGGCCTCCAGCCCGTCGGCCAACCGGCTAATCATGGAGTCTGTTTCCCGCGAGTTGAGATGCTCGTAGCGAGCCTCCTTGACTTCCTGGAAGACCGCTCCCAAACGGCGATTCTCGAGGCCTTCGCGCCGCACGATCTGCTCGGCCCGGCGGGCCTGGTCCTCGTAGCGCTCCATGGACATCCAGCGGGCCACCCCCTGAGCCACTGAAGCGCCGAAGTTGATGAACGCGTTGCCGCTCCGAGCAGCCAGCCACCGCTTGAGAAAGGGTTTGCCCGACTCCAGCTCCAGAGCGGTCGTTACTCCGTCATGGGCCTGAAACTCGTTGGCCCGGTTGGTCTGGCCGTGGGCGTGAAGATCGACGAATCCAGGGGCTACGACCAGGCCCGAAACAACCACGACCTGGCGACCCGTTAGCGGAGCCTCCGTTATTTCCAGGATCCGATCACCGCGAATACCGACGTTGCGAACCGCGTCAAGACCGCTCTCCGGATCCATCGCCCGGCCGCCCTGCAGCACAATGTCATAGGGACCGGCGGGCTGGGCGCAGACTCGCCATGCGCCTGGCAGCAGACTGGATAGAATGACAAGCGGGGCCACCAGCAGCCCCTTGTGAAATGGATTCATTCCCTGCCTCCGACCGGTCAAGACTACTTCGTCTTCGGTACCAGGCTCAAGCGCCGTCCCTTCGACAGAGTATGATCTTGGGACGATCCGTGGACGTTCATGCAGCCATCATCGATCGAATGTATCCGCACACCGAATTCCTTTTTCGAGCTTGACGTCAACAGCTACGTCGTGCCCGGCGACCCTCTGACCCTGGTGGATACCGGGATTGGGACAGAAGAGGCCTGGGGCGCCCTGTTGAAGGGCCTGGCAGGGATAGGCTTTCGGATCGAAGAGATCCAGCAGATTCTTCTCACTCACAAACATCCGGATCATTTCGGCCTGGCCCGGCGTATCCAGCGAGCTTCGGGGGCCCGTGTTTTCATTCACGAATCGGATCGCGAAGACGTGATCCGGTTTGCCGAAGATCATGAGAAAGGGGTTTCCAGAACGATCGGCCGTTTGCGGAGCTGGGGAACCCCTCAAGAAAAGATCGGGGAGTGCCGACCTGCTCTGCAGGCTACTCTTGGGATGGCGGAGTCAGTGGACGCGGAGTCTCTCGATGAGGCCCGGCAACTGTCGATCAACGGCCGGGATCTGGAAGTCCTTCACACTCCGGGTCACACGCTTGGATCGATCTGCATTCGCTACGGTAACGCCCTCATGACCGGGGATCATGTCCTGCCGCAATATACTCCGAATATCGGGGGAAGCGACTGGCGCAGTCGCGGCCTACTGCAGCAGTTCCTGACGTCGCTGGAGCGCCTTCGATCGCTCTGCCGCGAAGATCTGGAAGCCCTCCCGGGTCACGGGCCGCCGATCGGCCGGCTCGCAGAGCGCCTCGATTTCATGATGGACCACCACCACCGGCGCAGCACCCGGATCCTCGAGATCCTCGCAGACAAAAAGAACATGGATGTATGGGAAGTCGCCAGCCGGCTGTTCGGTAATCTGCAGGGGATCCACATTCTCCTGGGACTGGCGGAAGTGGACGCCCATTTTGAAGCCCTCGAGGATCAGGGAAGAGTCCGGTCTTCCGGAGGCCGGTACTCTCTGGCTTGAGGTGGTGGTGTCGGCTTGGCAGCCGTCCTCCCCGTTCCAGGTTCCAAGTTGCAGCAACCTTCAACCTGTCAGCTTGTCAGCTCGTCAGCCATCCCCGCAGATCAGAAATCTTCAATGCGGAAATGATCTTCAGGCGAGGCCTTAAAGAGACGGGCCAGCTCTACGAGTAAGCGCTCGACTGAGTTCATTTCTGCACGTTGGTCCAACACAGATCGGGCCAGTGCGGGTCGGTCGGTGATGAGATTGTCGACGCCGCGACTCATCATGGTGGACATGGTCACCGTGTCGTTGACGGTCCAGACATGAACCTCCTTCCCTGCCCGATGAGCCGAGCGGATGAAGCTTCGGGTTGCCACCCGGAATGGAACCGCCAAAAAGTCAGCATCCGTTCGCCGCAGGTTGCCAAAAGCGACTGCCGTGAGCAGACCCACCTTCCAGCCGTGCCGCAGCGTCCTCACCTTGTCCACGGAGCTGTGCTGCAGGGACATGATCACGATCTGGTCTACCATGCCCTTTCGCTCCACCAGGTCGATGACGCGCTCTTCGAGGGCCTGCCCGCGGCCGTAGTGTTTCAGTTCGATGTTGACGCGGATTCTTCCCTTGCACTCGTCCAGCACCCGGTCGAGCGTGGGGACTCGTTCATTGGCGAACTCGGGCCCGAACCAGCTGCCGATGTCCAGGTCCCCCAGTTCCTCAGCCGTCACTTCCCAGATCTTCACGGCGTTTCCTGCGATCTTCTTGAAGTCGCTGTCGTGCATCAGGACGACCTCCCCATCGGCCGTTTCTTGAACGTCGATCTCCACCCAGTCGGCGCCCTCCTCAATAGCCCCCCGGACGGCCGCCATGGTGTTCTCCGGAGCCGCCTCCGAGGCTCCGCGATGGGCCGTGATTTCCGTGTAATCTTCCACCTGAACGCGGCTGAAGACAACGATCCCAACCGCGGAAGCAAGCAAAGCGCCGATCAAGGCTGCCGGCAGGGCCATCTGAACGGTCAGCAGCCTCTTTCTCGTTGAAATGTGATCGAGCCGGGAAAGATCGAAGTCCCTTCCAATCCCGGCGCTTGCGGCGAGATTCGACAGCAGCGCCGCAAAGGCGGCGTTGCTCGCCAGTAGCAGTGACAGGTTTGCTGCTCCCCACAGCGTCAGCACCGAACCGGCCGAGAAGAGCAGCAACGTCAACGATCCGTCCGCCCGGTTAATGACCGCCCGCCCGATCCACTCCGTCGCACCACTCAGCAGGCCGGCCAGGAGGATGGAAGAGAGCCCCCAGCCACAGATCCACAGCAGAATCCTCCAGCGATAGCCTCGAGTGCGTTGACGACTGGCTCCCAGAGCCTCTTTCGGGCTGATTTTCTCGAGCACCAGGAGCGGCAGAGCAAACATCCAGGTGGTCGCCGCCTGCAGGGCGACCACCGTGAGGGTGCCGGCGATCAGTCCCCCGAGACCCAGGGCCGTCCAGAATTCGGGAGGCTGGACCGCCAGGTAATAGTTGATGTCGTAGCGGTCGAGCAGGGTGAAGTAAACACCGGCCGCAGCAGCCAGGAAGGGGGCCAGGAGCAGGAGTGACCAGGCCACGATGCGGCCCGTCAGAAGCAGCACCGGCAAGGCGCGAGTGGCTGTGAACCGTAAGGACTGGACGACCGTGACACGCCGCTGCCGCCTGGCTCCCGCGACGATCACCATGAGGGCCGTGTACT
This sequence comes from Acidobacteriota bacterium, assembly GCA_965205615.1. GTDB lineage: Bacteria > Acidobacteriota > UBA6911 > RPQK01 > CBDAPI01 > CBDAPI01. The sequence goes on from CBDBHK010000026.1 coordinate 220,583, forward strand.
CCAGGGCGAGAATGGCGATCACCACGGCCCCGATCACAATCAGGCTTGTCAGGCCCAGAGGGGTGGCTACAAAACGAAGAATGTCTTCATCTGCCAGGACCGCGCCCCCGGACATCCACAGGAATCCCTGAAAAAGAATTGTGACGACAGGGGTCAGGAGGGTGAATGTGATCAGCTTGTAGAGAACGTCGGTGAGAGCCAGTTCCCGCCAGCTCAAGCGCAAGTCGTGCACGATGGCCCCGACCAGCGACCCGTTGGATTGACTCATACCGTTTTAGACGATCCGTTTGAGAAGATTGCGAAGCGGAAGAGGCTGCCGGGACACGCGGGGCTACCGCTGCTTCTTTTCGTCCTGTGTGCGGGCGTCCTTTTGGACTGTCTTCACTAATCTTCTGCAGGCTTTGCGCAGCAGCTTCTCACCCTGGCCCTGGCGAAGAGACTTGCTCGCCACGCCGCTCCAAACGGCTTCTTTGGAGGGAAAAGCCAGCAGATCGACATACAGGTGCCCGACTTCATAGTGACTCGTTCCGAACTGCTGGGGAGCTCCTGCTCCCAGATCCCGATACGACATTCGCAGCTGGTGGTGGCTGTAGAAAGCCACCAGAAAGTCCGGGCTCTGTGTCACCTCTTGAAAACCCGCCGCCTCCAGTTCCTCTCCCAGTACCTCTTTGATCTGCGCTTCCGCGCTGGGCCTGCCGACCAGTTCGTCGGGCGCGGCGCGCTCCTGGACGGCAAAGGCAAAGGTTTTCAGGCTGGCGAGGGAGTACTCTTCGACGTATCCACTCGAGATTTTCTGTCCGAAGGAAACCTCGGGCAGGCACAGCCAGGCTACCGCCACGATGGAAGTCGCGAGGCTCTGACCTGCAAACCCGTTCCATCTCATGGCCAGTCCCACCACCCCCGGGTCATTTCTCCTCGAGAGTGTTTACGAAGTCGATGGCATACTTGCAGAAACGCTCCAGGTCCCGATCCTCCACGATTCCTTCCGGGGCAATCTTGGCCCAGCCGCGCATGGCCTTGCCAGTGATGTCCATCGGCAGAACGTGTGCCTCCTCTAGAATGTTCTCCGCCCGCTCGGTCCCGACGCGAATGATCAGGAACTCCTTGTAGATACCCACACACATATTGCCATTGAGCATGTAGCCGATACCGCCGAACATTTTCTGCTCCCGCAGGCCCGGGCGATCGCCCAGTGTCTCGGTCAGGCGCTCGGCCAGTCCGGGATCATAAGGCATAAACGTCGCTGCCTTTCTTCAGTTTCTTCATTCTTTGATCCTTTGTCGCAGTCCCGTCCTGGAAGTCCCACGCGGGGCTCTAACACTCACTAGCCAAAACACCCGGTCCTGTGTCAAGGGGCAGGACGCCGGGCAAAGAGCCGCTGAGCCGCTGACTTGCTAGACTGGTTGCGAGCACAGCCATCGAAGAAAGGAACCGACCATGTCTCGCTATCTGATCGAGTTGACCCATGGCCAAGAACACACCACCTGCGTGAGAGTCTTGCGAGCCATCGAGCACTATGGCTCGCACCTCCTGACCCACCTCGATTGGGGCTGCCGGGATGGTACTCATTGCGGCTGGCTGGTCGTCGAACTGGAGAGTCGCGACGAAGCACTCCGGATCGTGCCGCCGGAATTTCGCCCTGAGGCCCGGATTGTCAAACTCAACAAATTTACCCGAGAGGAGATTGCCGGCCTGGTCGCAGAACTCGAAAGTTAACGCTCATCCCCAGGGCGACAACATCCCGAAACCGACCGGTTCCTGCAGCGGTCGCGTGTCCGCTGCTTCGAAGAGAGCACCCATAAGGGCGTTGCTATAATCCTAAAAATGCATTTCCCTGCTCCTCTAGCCCCTGCAACCCCAGTGCTGTTCCTGGCTGGTTCCCTCTTTGCGTATCCCTCCGGGGCCGCTCTGGAAGTCTTTACCCCAGAGCAGGCCCCGGGGCGGGCACAGCGCCCCGCTTCGTCCCGGGAAGAAGTCGAAGACTATTTCAAAAAGTGGCTCAACGAGGATGTGCTTCACATTATCAGCGACGAGGAGAGAAAGGTCTTCAAAGCTCTTTCGACGCCGCAAGAAAAGGATCAGTTTATCGAGCAGTTCTGGTTTCGCAGGGATCCGAACCCCCGCAGCTCCACCAACGAGTTCAAGGAAGAGCACTACCGAAGGATTGCCTATGCGAATGAGCGCTTTACCAGCGGGATTCCGGGATGGATAACAGATCGGGGCCACATTTACATCATCCACGGCCCCCCGGCTGAGATCCAGTCCAATCCGGCGGGAGGACAGTATCAGCGACCCCACCATGAAGGCGGTGGAAGCACCTCCACCTTTCCCTTTGAAGTGTGGAGGTGCCGATACATCGAAGGAATCGGAACGGACATCGTTGTTGAATTTGTCGATCCCACCCTGAGCGGAGAATACCGCCTTGCTCTTCGACCCGAGGAAAAGGATGCGCTTCTGTACGTCCCCGGCGCCGGTCCGACGGCGCTGGAATCGATGGGGCTGTCCTCCAAGGCGGATCGGCTTTTTTTCTCCCCCGGAAACAGAGATTCCCACCTCTACCCGGGCCGCCCGGGGGAAACTCCTTTCAGTCGATATGAAACTTATACCCAGATCCAGCGGGCGACCCCCGTCAAATATCGTGACTTGAAAGGCCTGGTTGAGATAGATGTCAGTTTTGAAGACCTGCCCTTCTCTCACCGGGTCGACTATTTCGCCCTCAACCAGGAGCGGGCACTGGTTCCGATCAGCGTCGAGATAGACAATCGCGAATTGACCTTTAAGGAGGAATCAGGGGGGAGACGAGTCCGTGTTGCCGTCTACGGAATCGTAACCAGCCTGGCAAACCGGATCATCGACGAGTTCGAAGCCGATCTGACGACGGGTGCCGGCATGCCGGATGGCCGATCTGCCTTTCAAAGAGTCCTTGTTCTGACCCGAAAGGGCCGCTACAAGCTGGATCTCGTGATCAAAGACCTGAACAGTGGACGAGTCGGTGTCCGCCGATTGGCCCTGATTCCCCCGGCTCCAGCCGAGGACCTCTCGGCCAGTTCCGTTTTTCTTTCAAAAACGGTCGAGCAACTGCGGAGAGCCCCCCGCACAGACGAGATGTTCGTTCTCGGGGACCTGCACATCCGACCCAGTCTGGACAGGGTCTTTGACTCTTCGGATCAGCTCCATGTCTATGTGCAGGTCTATAACACGGCCTTCGATCAGGCCACCATGCAACCGTCTCTGAGGCTCGAATACGAGATGCGACGGGAGGGCGACCCTGTGCTTCAGGTCGTCGACGACCGAGGCGAATCAATCCAGTTCCTCTCCCCCCAAAGAGTGGTTCTGGTTCGTCCTTTCCCTTTGACGGAACTCGAAGCCGGTTCCTACGAAATGTCCCTGAAGGTCACCGACCTGATCCGAAGCAGTGCGGTGCAGGTTTCCGAACGGTTCAGGGTGAGCAGGCCCACGGCAGACTGAAACCGGTCTTGAAGATTGACACGGCCCGGAAAGAATATGGATAGAAAATGAGGATACTGAAATTCGGCGGAACATCGATCGGTACGCCCGATCGGGTCGAGAGAGTCGTAAAGATTCTGCGGAGCTCTGTACGCCAGGGCAAAATGGCGGTGGTTTTTTCCGCCTTCGAAGGGGTTACGGACGAACTCGTGAGGGCAGGCGAACAAGCGGCGGCCGGGGAGAAGTCCTACCTGCGCATTCTGAAAACGCTCGAGCAGCGTCACCTCACCGTTGTCCGGGACTTGCTGGGTACGAAGCGACAGCCGGCTGTTCTGGCCCGGACCCGGCTGGTGCTCAACGAGTTGGAGGACGTGTTGAACGGGGCCTATCTGGTCAAGGAACTTTCTGCCAAAACCCACGATTTTATCGTCAGTTTCGGTGAGCGGCTTTCCTGCTACATCATCAGCCAGAAATTGAAGCAGTCCAGGTTCAAAGCCGAGTTTCTGGATGCGAGAGAGGTTGTAAAAACCGATGCCGATTTTGGAGGCGCAGCAGTCAACTTCGCTAAGACCGGCAGACTCATTCGCCGCCACTTCAGGAGCGCCAATGCCCTTCAGGTGATCACAGGGTTTATTGGATCAACCGACAAGGGAGAAACCACAACGCTGGGTCGGGGAACCTGGTCAAGCCGCGGAGGCTCCGACTATACGGCAGCCATTTTCGCTGCTGCGCTCAAGGCGAAGGAAGTCGAGATCTGGACCCATGTGGACGGCATCCTCACGGCTGATCCGCGCAAGGTCAAAAAGGCCTTTCCGATTGCGGAACTCTCCTACGAAGAAGCCATGGAACTCTCGCACTTTGGCGCCAAAGTGATCTATCCCCCAACCATTCAGCCGGCCCTGGACCCCCGGATCCCGATTCGAGTCCGGAATGTGTTCAACCCGGATTTTGAGGGTACGGTCATCAAGGGGAAAACCGACTCTCGTACGGACCAATCCATGATCAGGGGCATTTCCTCCATTGGAGACGTCGCGTTGCTCCGCCTGTCGGGTAGTGGGATGGTCGGCATCCGTGGGACTTCCATGCGCCTGTTTCGGGCACTTGCCAGTCATGAGGTCAACGTGATCCTGATTACTCAGGCATCGTCCGAGCACTCCATCAGCTTCGCGGTCAGCCCCAGACCGGCTTCGGTCGCCAAACAGGCCATCGAAGAAGAGTTCGAGATGGAAATGAAGACTCACCTGATCGATCCAGTGCTCATCGAACGGGGCCTTTCCGTGATGGCGGTCGTGGGTCAGAATATGCGCCACATCCCCGGCGTTGCCGGCCGGCTGTTCCACACGCTCGGCGTGAACGGCGTGAACATCCTCGCCATCGCCCAGGGATCATCCGAGCTGAACATCTCTCTCGTGATCGCCAGGAAAGACCTGAACAAGGCGCTCAATGCGGTTCACGAATCCTTCTTCCTGTCCGATACAAAGACTCTCAATCTGTTCATCGCCGGGACCGGGCTGGTTGGAAGAACGCTGCTGACTCAGATTGACGAGCAGGCGGAATCGCTTTTCGACAGCAACAAGCTCGAATTGCGTATCGTCGGCGTCACGAACAGTCGAAAAATGGTCTTCAACGAGGAAGGGATCGAGGCTGCGAATTGGGATGCGGCCCTGAAGAAATCCCGCACCAGGGCCGACATCGAGAAGTTCACCGACAGAATCGCAGAGCTGAACCTGCGCAACTCGATTTTCGTCGACAATTCAGCCCACGCAGAAGTCGCATCAACATACAACAAGCTACTCGACTCCAGCGTTTCGGTTGTAACACCGAACAAGGTGGCCTGCTCGGGCCGGTTCTCGGACTACCGGGCACTGAAGAACGTCGCTCAGAAACGCGGGGTCAAGTTCTTGTTCGAAACCAATGTCGGTGCCGGGCTCCCAGTGCTCAGCACGCTCAAGGACCTGATCGACAGCGGCGATGAGGTCATTAAAATCGAGGGGGCCCTCTCCGGTTCACTCAGCTACATTTTCGATGAGCTCATGGGCGGAAAGAAGTTCTCGCAGGCCGTTCGAGAGGCGGTGGAACTGGGATTCGCCGAACCCGACCCCAGACTTGACCTGGCGGGAACGGACGTGGCCCGAAAGGCGCTGATCCTGGCCAGGGAAAGTGGACTGAGGCTGGAGTTGCAGGACGTTGAAGTTGAGAACCTGGTGCCGGAGCCCTGTCGCTCGATCGACTCGGTTCCAAGGTTGTTCAAGGAACTCTCCAGGCATGATTCTGATTTTGAAGAGGTCCGGGCCAGGGCCAGGGCGAAAAAGCGCAAGCTGAAATACATAGCCTCCGTCGAGAAGGGCGGCGCCTCCGCATCTTTGCAGGCGATCGACAGCTCGCATCCGTTCTACTCCCTGCAGGGAAACGACAACATGGTGTCGTTCACGACGAATCGCTATTTCGCCCGCCCCTTGATCGTTCGCGGACCCGGAGCCGGAGCCGAAGTCACCGCTGCCGGCGTGTTCGCCGACATCATCCGTATTTCCAATCTTTAGCGCACTGCAGTGGGAATCGCGGGGGGAGTTCGGCAGGGACAGGGAGCTCTGGAGAAAAGCCATGGTGCAGGAAGAAAATAGCCGGACGGCAGGCCGACATCCCGTGGGAACTCCGGGACAAAAGCTTCGAGTCTTCGCGCCGGCAAGCGTTGCCAACGTCGCCTGCGGCTACGATGTGCTCGGTTTTGCTGTTGAACAGCCAGGTGACGAGGTCACGGTCACGGCGATACCGCAGTCAGGGTTGACGATCAAACGGATCCGGGGTGACGGGGGAAGGCTGCCTCTCGATCCCAAAAAAAACACGGTCACGGTCCCTGTCCTCAAGTATCTCGAAGAGATTCGGTATCAGGGTGGGTTTGAATTCGAACTGATCAAGAACGTGCCCTCTTCCGGAGGGATGGGGTCGAGCTCAGCCAGTTCGGTGGCCGGTGTCTATGCCGTCAACGAACTGCTGGGAAGGCCTCTGGCTGTTCGGGAGTTGCTGCCTTTCGCCATGGAGGGAGAACGCATCGCCTGCGGGACTGCACACGCGGACAATGTAGCTCCGGCTCTGCTGGGCGGGTTTGTCATCGTGCGCAGCTACGATCCCCTGGACGTCGTTCGAATCGACTACCCGGCACGGCTTCACTGCACGCTGGTTCACCCTGAGCTGGAGGTCCGAACCAGGGACTCCCGCCAGGCACTGCCGGACAGGGTCTCTTTGAAAGACGCCGTCAGCCAGTGGGGAAATGTTGCTGGACTCGTTGCCGGCCTGATGAGGGGCGACCTGGATCTCATCGCCCGATCGTTGGAAGACCGTCTCATTGAGCCGGTGCGTTCGGCCTTTATCCCCGGTTATGAAGACGTGAAGACGGCGGCACTTCGCGCCGGGGCCCTGGGCTGCAACATCGCCGGTTCAGGACCATCGGTGTTCGCGCTCACCGCTTCCAGAGAAACCGCTGAGAAATGCGCGGCCCAGATGCAGGCAGTCTTTGACAGACTCGACATCCGGAATCAGGCCCACGTGAGCCGGATCAACGACAAAGGGCCCAGAGTTTTCCGTTGAGAGTCTGGATCCCGGGGGCCACTCTGGGCCTGGTCTTTTGTTTTCTATTGCCCTCGCCCGTCGAAGACCCGTTGCCGAGCGTCGAAGAGCTTCTTGACAAGGTCCACAGCAACCTGAGGAGCGACCGTTATCTCCTCCGCAACTATACCTTCAACGAAACCCTGGAGATCGTAGACCTGGGTAAGAAAGGAAACCCCAAAAAGACACAGACGATGGTCTATGAGGTCTTCCCATCAACGGCTGAGGAGATCACCTACCGCAGGCTCGTCTCGAAAAACGGAAAGCAGGTCGAAGAAGCCAAACTTCGAAAGCAAGACAAGGAACATGCCGAGCACCTCCGCAAGTTCGCCAAGAAAGCCCAGAAACGAGGTGTGTCGGTTCAATCGGAGCTGGAAGCCGGCGAGGAGGAGGCCCTTCGAAAGGAAGAGCGGGCTCTGCATGAAGTTTTTCGGCTCTACGAGTTCACGATTCAGGGCCGCGAGTGCCTGGACGGACATCAAACCCTTGTCGTCGCATTCACCCCTCGTCCCGAGTTCAAGGTGACCATAAAGGACGTCAAGCCGTTGAAGAAGATCAGCGGTCGAGCCTGGATTAGTGAGGACGACTACCAGCTCGTCCGCATCGAAGCCGAGACCCTGGGGACCATCAAGTTCGGCCTGGGTATCATTGCAAAACTCAACAAGGGAGCCCGTATGGCCTTCCAGCGGCGCAAGATCAATGACGAAGTCTGGCTGCCGGCCGAGGCTCACTTCCAGGGAACCGGCCGAATATTCGTCTTCAAGAGCTTTCGATTTCAGGCCAGAAGCGAGTACTCCGACTACAAGAAGTTCTCGGTGGGCAGCAGCGTGACTTTCCCCGCGGAGAATCAATAGCCCGGGGCCGAGAGGGACCGGGCCGTCGCCTGGAGGAGTTCTCTAACGGGGCCCATCTTCGCCCCGGGGGGGTGCGGACTTCACTGCTCACGTCTGGTCTTATGAATCACCCGTGCGAACAGAACCGCTAAAACGACTGCGACGATGGCCGGTTGGACAGAAGCCGTGATCCTGAGAGTCGGAACGATCCACGGGATGCTGCCCAGTCCCCAGTAAAGATAGGCCAGCCTCCTCTTCCCCCGAGTCGGTGAACCTTCCAGATAAATCGCCAGCGCCGGGACAACAAGCAAGAGGTCGTGGATGAACAGGTGAGGAGCCACCAGGAGTGTGGCCAGGCAAACAGCCACCAGATTCAGGGGGTTGGTGGGAGCGCGCCACAGGGACATTCCCAGACAGAAGACAATCAGAGCACTCAGGGGGAGCCATAGAAGACCACCGGCTCCGACCCAATAGTCCAGAGCCCGGAGGTTCCACATCGACTCGACAGCCATTGCAGGATGCTGTCCCCTGCTGATCTCGCCGGCCAGGGCAACGAAACCACGGACCCCATCCGTCCCAATCCAGAGGGCAGAAAGCCCCCACAAGGAGAGGGTAAAGAGAGCGGCGGCGAGCAGGCCCCGCCAGTAGCGGTTAAAGGCTAGAAAGAGAACAGGCAGCAATGCCAGGCTCGGTTTCAGGGTCAACAGGCCGACCCATACACCGGCCATGGCCTGTGAACCGCGCCGGACGCTCAACAGGTAGCACGAAAAAGCGAGGGTCGTCCAAATAGATAGCTGCCCCTTGATCAAACAAAAGTGGAGGGGCTGCAGGAGCAAACAAAAGAGAAGGAACACGGGAACATCTCTTTTACCGAGCGTCAGTTTTCCCAGCAGACCGGTTACCAGCAGAATCAGCCCGATCAGGTTCGCTACCAGAAACAGCTGATACGCCGTCGTATAACTGAAGAAAGCGAGCCCGGCAAACGGTACCGCGACCGGGGGTGGGTAGGGGAACGGCAGCAGGACCCCGGACACCTGATCCAGTCCGACCGCCTGCCGCTCGTATTCACCCTGACTCTCCTGATCATAGAGGCCTTCCGGATTGTCCCTCAGCAGCTGGCCGGCTGCGTAGAAGGCCACGAAATCCGCGATGAAAATGACCGTTTCCGGCTCGGGTGCCCGAGCCGGAGTCGCGAAGAAAAGGAAGAAAATCAGTGTCGTACACAGCGCCACTTTGATTCCGTCCGAGGAAATAGAGGCTGAAAACCTCCCGCGCGCCCAGGCGATGAGCAGCCAGAAGGAGAGAAGAGTCGCCGCGGCAGCCAGAAGAAGGAAGGGGTCGCTCATGATGGCAGAGGCGATTTTACCTTTCGCCTGTGAGAGAACTGCAAGCACGTCGTGGCGGGGCGACGTATCCTTAAAGTCAGCATGCCTTGAGCGATGAGGAGGGAGACCATGGAATTCATCGAGTCAACCGAGCACCGACTGATTCGAGAATCGGTCCGTTCCATTGGTTCGCGTTACGGCCACCAGTACTACGTCGAGCAGGCCAAAAACGGGGGCAAAATGGAAGAGTTGTGGCAGGAACTGGGGGAAAACGGTTTCCTGGGCGTCAACACCCCCCAGGAATACGGAGGTGGAGGGACCGGTATATCGGAGCTGGCCATCGTCTGCGAGGAACTGGCCACACAGGGTTGCCCCCTGCTCTTTCTGATCGTCTCTCCGGCCATCTGTGCTTCCGTAATTGCGAAGTACGGAACTGCGGAGCAGAAGCGAGAATGGCTGCCTCCGATGGCTTCGGGCGAAGTCAAGATGGCGTTTGGCATTACCGAACCGGATGCCGGTTCCAACACCCACAAACTCTCTACCAGCGCTGAGCGGGTGCAGGGCGGCTATCGAATCCGGGGCACCAAATCCTATATTTCGGGCGCCGACGAGTCTGCCGCCCTGCTGGTCGTGGCCCGGACGGATGAGACTACGGGGTCCAGGGAAGCGCTGTCTCTTTTCATTGTACCGACCGGCGCGAAGGGATTGGAGATGACGCCGATTCCCGTCGAGATTGTCTCCAGCGAAAAGCAGTTCACCCTTTTCTTCGATGACGTGATCGTGGGCGAGGAGAGCCTGGTTGGCGAGCTTGGGAAGGGTTTCCAGCAGGTCTTCAGCGGGCTCAACCCGGAGCGAATCACGGGAGCGGCCATCGTCAACGGAATTGCGTCATATGCGTTGGGCAAGGCGTCCCGATATGCGCGGGAGCGGGTCGTCTGGGATGTCCCCATCGGAGCCCATCAGGGTCTCGCCCATCCCCTCGCCATTGCCAAGATCGACGTTGAACTGGCCCGGCTCATGACGTCCAAGGCGGCCTGGCTTTACGATCACGGACTGCAGGCGGGGGAGGCGGCCAACATGGCCAAATACGCTGCAGCCGAGGCGGCCGGGCGGGCGCTGGATCAGGCCATTCAGACACATGGTGGAAACGGCCTCGCGTCGGAATACGGGCTGGCGGATTTGTGGGGGGTGACTAAACTGTTTCGGCTGGCCCCGGTGAGCCGCGAAATGATCCTGAACTTTGTGGCACAGCATTCTCTGCGCTTGCCCAGGTCCTATTGACGGCTGCGGCGATGGACAGAACGGTAGAGCGTAAGCTCACTACAGAACGGTGAAGCGTGAGCTCACCGTTAACGGCCGGCTTACGCCGCGCCGTTCTGATCGGACCACGGAGGGTCCTCCTACAGCCTCTCCACAATCGTGGCGGTGGCCAGGCCCTGGGCGGCGCACATCAACTGCAGGCCGAACTGGCCATCGATCGATTCCAGGCCTGCCAGCATCTTGGCCATGAGGCCGCCACCGGTCGCACCCAGAGGGTGACCGTGGGCAATCGCACCCCCGTGGGGGTTCACTCTTTCAGGATCTGCATCGAACTCGCGGAGCCACATCAAGGGTACCGGGGCAAACGCCTCGTTAATCTCGATCCAGTCCAGGTCCTCAAGCGCCAGCCCGGCACGCTTCAGAACCCTGGGAGTCGCCGCCAGAATGCCCGTAAACTGCAGTGAGGGATCGGCTCCAACCACAACTCGAGCCCGAAATCGGGCCCGGGCGCGAAAGCCGTCTGCCTCGGCTTGAATTCGTTCACCGATCAACAGGGCGGACGCCCCGTCGGAAAGCTGAGAAGCGTTTCCTGCAGTTACGACGCCTTTGCCGGCGGGACGAAAGACTGTTTTCAGAGTTGCCATCCTGTCGCGGTCGATGGGATCGCGAATGCCCTCGTCGCGGTCGATCAACCCCGGCTCGCCGTTGCCGCCCGGGGTCGTGACCGGGACGAGCTCAGGGTGGGGTCCCCGGCTCGCCTTTTCATGACTTCCGGCCGCATACTCGTCGCACTCTTCCCGGCTGATTCCCCAGATATCGGCCACCCTTTCGGCGCTTTCTCCCTGGTGAACCAGGTCGAACCTGGACACCAGCTCCGGGTTCAGGTTTTCGAACCCCCCGGAAATATCACTGAACATCGGGACTCTTGTCATACTTTCGACTCCCGCCGCTATCCCGTAGGCCACGTCCCCGGCATCAACGGCCTGAGAAATCGAATGAACCGTTTGCTGGCTGGAACTGCAGGCGCGGTTGAGCGTGGTCGCCGGCACCTCTACCGGCAGGCCCGCCAGCAATACGGCCTGCCGCCCGAGATTGGCTCCCTGTTCGTCGATCTGGGTTACGGTGCCCACAACGACATCTTCAACTCTTTCGGGCTCGATACCCACCCTCTCGAGCAGCTCGGTCAGAAGATCCGCCAGGAGCTGGTCGGGACGGATGCCGCTGAGAGCTCCCGAGTGTCGGCCAAAGGGCGTACGCAGAGCTTCGAGAATGACCGCTTCCTTCATGGTTCGTTCCCTGGAGGCCCGTCGTGAAAGTTCTGCGGGCCGCCAGTCTTAACCTTAGCGCAACCCCGGCAGCCGGTTCCACCAGGGCCTCCCTTGGATCGACGGCCTGTTTGGGTTAGAGTTGATCTTGAGTTCCTGGATTGGGCGTTCAATGGTCTGGCAGGGCAGGAGGGAAGATGGAGCAGGGCTGGTCGGTCGTCATCGGCATGTCGATCGCGTACATCGCGTCTTTTGCAGGAATGCTCTTTGCCTACTTGAGCTACCGGCGGCGGAAAAAGCGATCGGGGCGGGAGGAGGACGATGCCTGAGTACAGCTTCTTCTGGGGGATTTTCGTTCCCGGCCTGATTCTCTCTATCTCGACGGGAGTCACCTTTTGGCTCTACAGGCATTTTTCGACGAGGGACGATGGCGTTTCAGCCGACAAGCGAAACCGGATCCAACGGGACCCTGAACTGAAGATCGCCGGAGAGGCGGGTCCAGGGGCGGGACAGGAAGGGATCACGAAAGGGGGACCCTGAACATGGCCGGACCGACCCGACGTGAATTCTTCAAGGCCGGGACGACGGCCGCATTGGCGGCGGGGATCGGGGCGGTCGGTTCGAGCTGTCAAAGGGCCGATATTGCAGGTCCTGAAGTAGGCGGGGCCAGCTTCGAGGTCAACCTGGGTTACCCCATCTACTTGCGTGACCACTACCGGGGTCACAGTGCTCCTCTCAAAAAGGTGCGGCGCTATGTCTCACCGAAGATCGTCTAGGAACGCGTCGTTCCCCTCTGTAATCGCGTCAGGTCTCCCCATCAACGAACAACTCGATCACATGACCATCCGGGTCTCGTACAAAAACGACGCGCCCGCCGTCCGGCCTCAGCCTGGGCCCGATCATCTCGAATCCGCGCTCGCGAAGCCTGCCGACATACCCATCAAATCCGTCCACTTCGACGCAAAAATGGTTACCCCGATTGGACGATTGCACGGGCGCGTCCCGGCCTCCAATCAGATGCAGTTGCTGTCTGCCCAGGCTGAACCAGGCCCCGGGAATATCGAAGTCCGGTCTCGGCAGTTGCTGGAGGCCCAGCACCTCCCCGTAAAAGCGACAGCTGGCTGCAATGTCGTCGACGTGCAGGGTCACATGGTTGACTTGCTTGATTCTCACTGCCGGGCACCGGTTGAGTCCGGGCCCGGTCCGATGATCCTGAAGGAGTCGATCGGGGGCCCGATTTTCATCCCGGCGACCTGCTGAAACAGAATCCGCATCGCCTGACGAACGTCCGGGGGAACAACCAGCGTATCTTCATTACTGAACATTTCCACATGCTTCCTGGCGCATCCGCGACCGAACCGACTGGAAAAAGCATAAGCCTCATCAGGGTGGTCCTGGGCCCAGCGCAGAGATGCGTAACAGGTTGCGGCGACACGCTGAGCCAGGTCCAGGCCCAGCTTCCTGCTGACCAGGTTCAAGCCCACCGGCAAAGGAAGCCCGGTTTCCTCCATCCAGGCTACGCCGAGGTCACAAACCAGCCTGAGTCCTTTTTCGGGGAAGTAGAGGAGTTCTTCGTGGATCATCACCCCGGCGTCGATCTCACCGCGAGCGATGGAATCGGCAATGTGGTCGTAGGGCATGGAAACCAAACACGCCTGGGGACAATACCGGAGTGCCAGCGTACTCCCTGTCGTCGGGATCCCGCCCACACCCACGCGCTTACCTCTTAGTTCGTCCACGGTCGCATAGTCCCCGGCCACCAGGACCGGACCCCATCCCCGGCCGATACTGTTCCCGGAGGCCAGAACCCAGTAACTGTCGGCTAGACTCGGGTAAACCACCGACGAAACAGCGACCACGTCGTAGCGGCCCTCACGAACGGCCACGTTGAGGGCGTTGATATGCTCCCGGTAGAAAGAGGTCTCGTAGCCGTTCCTGTCAAGCGAGACCCGCCCGTGCTCCCAGGCGTAAAAGTTGAAGGCATCATCGCTGTCAGGCGTATAAGCGACCTTGATCTCAGGCATGTTGGTTGAGGGTCAAGAGAATCATCTGATCCGTTTTCCACGCCGCCCCGAGCAGCGCGGGAACGAGAGAATGCCAAGAGGGCGAGGCTCAAATAATAGAGGAAGACGACGCCGCGATCCACTACCCCTGGCTGGTCCACCGTTTTCGGGAACAGGGCCCTGACTGTTGTCGGCCCGTGTATCGATCCGACGGGAAAACCAGTTTTTCTTGGCGATCGCCGGAGGCGGCGCGCTATCCTGAGAGTCTAGAACAGTCCGTGGTGGGAGCACCATTCGCATGAGTGATTTCAGAGTCACCCAACTAGATGAGGAGCTCGATTTCGGCAGCCTGCCCTACTGGGATGTGATCATCATCGGGGCGGGACCCGCCGGCCTGGCGGCAGGTCTGACCACGGCCCACCGGGCGCTCACCACGCTGGTCATCGAGGCAAAAGACCGGCCCGGAGGGCAGCCGCGATTCCTCTATCCGGACAAGCGAATCGTGGATATTCCCGGCTTCCCCGACGGTATCAGCGGGGAAGAACTGTCTGCTCGAGTGTACCGGCAGGCCGTCGACGCGCTGGTGCAGTTTCGGTTCAACGAGGAATTGATCGACATCCAGGAAACGGACCAGGTCGAAAAGGAAGACTCCTTGAAGTGTGTGGTGACTAACCAGGATCGTTACCTGTGTCGGAAGGTCATCATTTCTTGCGGGCTGCTGCACTTCCCCCGCAGGCTGGCGGTCCTGGACGAGTTGAGTTCGAAGAAGGTCCACTACAAGGTACCCAGGATCGGCGACTACGAAGGCCAGCGAGTAGCGGTGATCGGAGGTGGAGATTCCGCATTGGACGCGGCTGTCATGGCACTGGAACGCCAGGCCGGCGTGGATCTGATCGTGCGGGAAGCCGTTCCCGTGGGTAAACCCGACACCCTGAGAAGAGTGGAGGAATCGGGGGGCGTTGTGTATTCGTCATCCGAGGTACAGGCGGCAAAATTCGTCGGAGATCGAATTCGCCTCACGATCACCGGAGGCCAAACATTGCCGAGCGACCTGATTATCGTGCAGATCGGGTTTTTGTCGGCTAAGGACACTTTCCAGCGCCTCGTCGTCCGTCTCAGCGAAGATGGCAGCATTGCCATCGACCCCTACTTTGAAACGAGTCGGCGAGGGATTTTTGCAGTCGGGGATGTCCACGGCGACATCAAACTCATCACCGTGGCCTGGGCCGAGGGCATACAGGCGGCGATCTACGCCTTCAAGGAAATCACAAGTCCCTACTGGCTCAATGAAAAGAGGCTTAGAGACCAGAAAATAGCGTTGATCGGCGATAAGATCGCGTAGGCTGCCCGCAAGTGACAGAAGCGCCGCCTCAGGTCGGCCAGCCAGACCGACCCGCGACCCGCCTGCCACCGGTCCTAGAAATAGCGTGCATGTCGGTGGCGGTGAAGAAAAAAGGCCGGCAGCAAAGCGTCGACCTGCAGAAGGGCATCGCGACTCAGGACGAGCTCCTCGTCTCCGGCCAGCAGATGGCCCTTTTGCCGCAGCTCGCCGAACTGGTTGGCAAATTCACCTTGGATGTCGACACCAAACTTCTTTTCGAAGTAAGCGGGTCGAATATGCCCCAGCTTGAACTGCAGGATAAGCTCGCGGATCATCAGTTCCTTTCGATTCGGAGAGAGGGCCCGATAAATCGGTAACTCCCCGGCCTGCACCCGCTCCATGTATCGCTTCAGGTTCTGCTCGTTCTGCAGATGCGTGCCGTTGATGTGGCCGAAGGAGGACACACCGATGGAGAGAAGGTCCGCGCCGCGCCAGAGCGCATCGCGATAGACGAAGGAAGCTTCAGTGTCACGGCGCACTGCCGTGTAGGAACTGACAACGCGGTAGCCGGCCTTCTCCAGCTCTCGAAAAGCATGGTCGACCCAACGTCGTTTGGTAGGCCAGTCCGCGACGGGTGCCGTGAGGCGCCCTTCCTCTTTCATACTCTGGAAAATCGTCGTGTTGAAAGGCACTTCCATCTGGTATACGGTGACGCTCTCCGGCCCCATCGTAACCGTCCTCTCGACGCATCGCCGCCAGTTTTCGTCACTTTCATCAAGCATCCCGGCGATCAGATCGATATTCACCTGCGGGAAGCGCTGCGCCTGGATCCACTCCCAGGCCTGGTGGATCTCCCGGCTGCCGTGAGCCCTGCCATTGAGCGCCAGAACGCGATCGTCAAAATTCTCCACACCCAGGCTCAGCCGGGTGACGCCCAGCCTGCGCATGACTGCGAGCTTTTTTTCGGTCAGTGTCCCAGGTTCGCATTCCATCGTGATCTCTTGCGACTCGTCCCATGGCAATCGTTCCTGGAGCTTCTTTACGAAGCCACCGAGCTGGTCCGTCGACAGGTAGGAAGGGGTGCCCCCTCCCAGGTAGACGAACTGCGGCTTGCGTCCGCCCACGAACTCGTGCTGCAGGTGAAGATCCAGCTCCGCGATGGCGGCATCGAGATACTCTTGGATTTCGCTGGATCTCTGTCGAGTGTAGACCTTGAAGTAGCAGAAGTGGCAGCGTTTCCGGCAGAAAGGAATGTGCACGTACTGCCCCAGGGGAGTACCGGTCCGGGGCAGCCTGTCCAGCGCCTCCAGAGCACTCTCCACGAGTTCCGGTTTCCAGAATGAATAGGGTGGATAGTTCGAGATAAAGTAATTTCCGGCCTGAGTTGCTTCCGATTGTCCGTCCTTTGTCTCAGCCATCGAAAAGGTCCCTGAGAAGGGAGTACTAAGCTTCGACGAACCAGCGTGCGCGTGTCAATCACACGATGGATTTTAAGGCCACGGCTCCCTTCATTCTGAGAGGGCGGTTCTCTGAAGGGTTCATTACCGGGAGAGTGAATCGCAACGGCGCGGCCGCCTCCTGTGGCAGAATGGCGGCGTGAGCACGCTGGTCCCAACCTGGTCGGAAACGATGGGGTTCTTTCGCTTGATCCGGGGAGTCCGACCGCTCCTGGCCGAGAAGATCACCTTTGAGCAGGCCAGAGAGACGATCAGGCGCCGAATGGAGACTCGTGAAGAGCGATTTCTCAAGAAGCTCGAGAAGGCTGTTTTCTCCCGCCCCGCGAGCCCTTACTTTCGGCTTCTTGAGTGGGCCGGTTGCAATCGGGAGGACATCCGCGGGATGGTCCACCGGGAGGGCATCGAGGCAACACTGGACGAGTTGCGCCGGGCCGGTGTCTTCGTGACCTGGGAGGAGTTCAAAGGCTGGAATCCTGTGCGCCGCGGCAGCCTGACATTCCCGGTTCGGGAAGGAGACTTTGACAATCCCGTGATCCGAGAACATTACACAGCCACCAGCGGAGGGACCAGCGGCACACCGGTTCGGGTTCGGATTGACATAGAAGAACTGGCCGAGGCCGCCGTCAACTGGGCCGTCTGCTTTGACGCCCATGGCTGGAAGGATCGACCGCTGGTCTTCTGGACTCCAGGTACGAGTGGCTTCGCGAACCGCTACCTTCGATGTCTGAAGTTCGGTTTTCCCTACCTGAAGTGGTTCCGGATGACAAGAAGCGACAACCTGGCGGATTCACTCCGCGCCTCCCTCCTCCACCGTACGCTCCGCTTCCTGACCGGTCTTCCCGCGCCGGAACAGGCTTCCCTGGCCAGAGCGGCGACCGTGCTCGAGTTTCTTCTTCAGCTTCGGGAAGAGGGACACCAGCCCATCCTGAACACAACGCCCAGCGCTGCCTGTCGCCTGGCCGGCCTGGCTAAGGAACGGGGAAGGTCCCTGTCGGGAGTGGCTTTTCTCCTCGGCGCGGAACCGGTGACGCGAGCGAGGCGCGATATCATCGAAACTAGCGGAGCAGTCGCCGTACCCACTTATGGGACTTCCGAGGCCGGCTGGATTGGCGCCCAGTTCCCCGAAGCCGGCGAAGCGGACGAGGTCAGCGTGTTTCGTGATGCCTACGCCGTGATCCAGAACCCTGACCGCGGCAGCCCCGCCCCGGGCGGCCAGCCGATACTCTTTACAGGACTGCGGCGGGCCAGTCCCAAGGTGCTCTTCAACACCGAGATTGGAGACTCCGCCGTGGTTGGTGTGAACAGTGCTCCGGCCGCGGCACCAGGGTACAACGTGAACCTGCACACGATTCGCAGTTTTCGGAAAGTGACCTTGTGGGGGACCAGCTTCGCGGTAACTGACCTCTACCGACTGGTCGAGGAAACTCTCCCCGGCAGATTCGGAGGAGGTCCCGATTCCTACCAGCTCGTCGAGGAGGAGGAACCTGGCGGCCTGACTCACCTGAAATTGCTGGTCAGCCCACGAGTCGGAAACGTGTCGGACACCGTGGTCCAGCGGTTCTTCTTTGATGAACTCCGGAAGCAGCGGCACTACTATGGTTTTATGGTGAAGCTCTTACGTAAGGCAGGTGCCCTGAGAATCGATCGACGGGACCCTGTTCGGACAGGCAGAGGCAAACTCCTGCCCGTATTGCCCCTCCATCACAAGCGGTCAGGTCCCGGGAAAAGCTTGTGAGAATCCTGTTGATTTCAAGGTTACCGCCGCATCCCGGGGGCTCCGCTATCAGCCTCGGTCAGCTCGCGTCGGAAGTTGCCAGGGCCGGGAACCAGATGCGGGTCATCGCCCCCATTACCGAGGAGACGAAGGCAGCCGGAAAGCGCTTCGCCGCCTCTCATCCGGAGCTCGAAATCGAACGCTACCTGATGCCGAAGTACGATAACGCTCCCTATGAACCCAACCGTAAAGAGGTGGTGCAGGCTGAAGCGCACGGCCTGAGAGTTCAGTTCCCGGCCGCGGTCGCGAGTTTCCGGCCGGCACTGGTTGTGGCAGGCCACGAAACCGTTGCCCGGTACATGGCCCCCATGGGCCAGGTTCACGGGCTCCCGTGGGTCCAGCTGGTCAGAGGCTCTCCCACAGGAGAGGTCCTCCGCGGCGTTTATCCCAGAGCAGGGGCGGCACGATTTCTCAGGGACCTGGGGGAAGCCGATCAGATCGTCACGGTCGCCGAATTCCAGGCAGACGGACTAAGAAATCTTGGCGTCGCCAATGTAACGACCATCCCGAATGCCATCGATACCTGCGCGGTTCCGGCCCCGACCTGTCAGCGGCAAGCTGGCCGAAGAGCTTCGAATCCGCAGGGGACAGATTGTCGTCCTGGTCCCCGCCAATCTGTGTTCGCGGAAGCGGCCGCTGGATGTCGTCAAAGCGGCCGCCGTCGCACTGAACGTTAATCCCGCGCTCGTCTTCATCATGCTCGGTCACGGCGACCTTCGGAAACAGGTTGAACAACAATGCCGCCGGCTGGGTATCCGTGAGAGCTTTCGCTTTACCGGCTGGATCGACTACACAAAGGTGCCCGGGATGATGAATCTGGCCGATGTGGTGGTGATGGCATCCGAGTCGGAGGGCATGGCCCGAGCCTATCTGGAGGCCATGTCCTGTGAACGGCTCCTGGTGGCCAGCGATATTCCTTCGGCGAGAGAGTTGATCCGCGAAGGTCTCAACGGTCTGCTCTTCCCCATGGGAGATATCGAATGTCTGGCTTCGCTGATTGTGCAGGCCGCGACCGACCCGGCCATGCGAAGAAGAGTGGGTCGCGAGGCTCGAAGGAGCCTGGAGGGTCGATCCCTGGCCGAGGCCGGCCGACTCTACGTCGAAGTCTTCAGGTCGGTGGTGCGCGCGGCCGCCTCGGTCGACCACGCAGCGCAGGCCTGAGGAGGCCCCTACCCGGCAATTTTGGAAAGCAACGGAGTGCTTTTATGAAGCAAGATTTCACTGCTCGCGTCGTCGGTTCCTTTTTCCTTCTCGGTGCCCCGCTGCTCTGGGTCGGATGGATTGCGCTGCCCGTGCACATCGGCACCTTCTTCACAACTGGTGATTTCGCCACGGTCCACGAAAAGCTCACGCTCTGGATCTGGATGTACCGCCTGCACATTTTCGGATTCGTCATCAGTGTCATGGCCCTCGTGGCACTGGCCGGGGCACTGCCCGGAGCCGAAAGTCGCGAACCCCTAGCAGCCCGTAAAAGTGAGTACGACCCCGGCACGCGGGAGGGCCGTCCTGCTCGTCTTCCCAGTGTGAGACAACACATGTTCAATCGACACACCCGGAAAGTAGAATCCCGCCACCCTGTCGCCTCTGGATCAGCTCAAGCGAAGGCGACCCATTACAGCGGGAATTCCGGATCACAAGGAGAAGCTAGATGACTCGACGAACGACTGGCCGCCAATCTCGAATCGGAAAATGTGTGGCTGTGGGCCTGTTGGTCGCCAGCCTCGGTGGAATGGCCCTGGGTGCGGGACGCTGGTTGAAGTCAAGCACGGGCCTGGACGGCGGGCGCGTCATTGTCCTGGCCATCAATCCGGTCGACCCGGCCACGATTTATGCCGGGACCTCCGGAGCGAGTCTGTTTCGCAGCCGCGACGGCGGGGGGCACTGGAGCCCGGTCCGACAAGGTCTGCCCGAGGGTGAGGGCATCCGTGAACTCGTGATCGCTCCCTCGGACCCGGCACACCTCTACATCGAAGTCACCAACCAGGAATTTTATCGCAGCAGCGACGAAGGAACCCACTGGGAAGCGATCGGGCAGGGATTGCCCCAGAGTATCGAGATCCCGGCCCACTATTCACTGGCGGCGGGCCCCGTCGTTCCCGCCGGCGACGGTCCCATTATCGGGACTCCCGTAGTGGACGCCGTCTCGGCGGACCGAGTGTACATACCGACCAGCCTGGGCGTCTATCGAAGCCTGGACGCCGGTGATACCTGGGTGGCCGCCAATGAGGGGTTGACGGATCTGGATGTCAGATCTCTGGTGACGTTTGCTCCCACAACTGTCCTGGCGGCGACAGCCGGGGGAGCCGTATTCCGGAGCACCGACGGCGCAGACACCTGGGAAATGCAGACCGGCCAGGGACTACCCGGCTCATCCCTCTCCAACCTGGTGCTGGCCGGCCCGACACTCTATGTTAGCGCTCGCGACGAAGGAGTGTTCCGGAGCAATAATTTCGGTGCCAGCTGGGCGGCTGCCGGCAACGGTCTTCCAGACGCGAACACGAGTGCCCTTTACGTCGATCCAGAGGACCCTCGGGTTCTCTACGCCCGCGTTTTTGACAGCGGTATTTTTCGGACGGCCAATGGAGGCGACAACTGGAGCCCGCTGGATTCCGTGGATCCCATTGTCGACGACATCAGGACCCTGGCCATTCATCCACAGGATTCCTCGCTCTACGCCGGTCACGGGGAAAGAGGGGTATTTCGAAGCTCTGACGACGGTCAGACCTGGGAAGCTTCCAGCCACGGCCTTACGGCGCTCAGCATAGAAGCTGTGGCCGTGAGCGAAAACTCACCCCTGGCGCTTTATGTCGGCACTCTGCGAAACGGAGCGTACAAGAGCACGGACGGTGGTTACAACTGGAAGCGGCTGGAAGATCTGTACCCGCTCTCAGTCCTCAGTTTCCAGATCCACCCGCAGACCGAGACCACCGTCTACGCGGCGGCAGGAGGCACTGTGTACCTGAGCCTGGACGCGGGGGAAAGCTGGGAACAGACAGGCAACAACGGTCTGACCCCCGGAGTCGCAACCCTCCTCCTGGACCCTCAGACCCCGGCGAATCTGTACGCAGAGGGCTTCGGGGGGGTTTACAGCAGCAGCGACGCCGGTGAGAACTGGGAGCCGGCCAACAACGGTCTTACCAGCAACGTGGCCAGCCTGGCGATCGACCCGAACACTCCGTCCACCCTCTACGCGGGGACCCTCAATGGTCTGTTCCGGACCCGGGACCGAGGAGACAACTGGGAAGCGATCAACAATGGTCTGACTTCTTTGAATATTCGACCCATCGTCGTCCTTCCGGACACGAGCAGCACGCTCTACGCGGGAACCCTCGGGGGTGGCGCATTTCGCAGCCTGGACGGGGGTGACAACTGGACAGCGATCAATGACGGGCTGACGGACGATAGTGTGAGTGCATTGGCTGTCGACCCCATGACGCCGTCCATTTTGTATGCCGGGACGAGTGACGAGGCCATTTTTCGCAGTCTGGATGGCGGTGAAACGTGGAAACCCATCCGCTCCGGCCTGGTCACCCGCAGAATCCAATCCATCGCCATCCATCCGGGTGATTCGTCCGTCCTTTTCGTGGGGACCGATCGCGACGGCTTTTACAAATGCGCACCCCAGTCCCTCTATTTCCCACTTCTGATGGGGGACGCCAGTGCCTTCACGGGAGTCGCTCTGGCCAACGACTTTGGCGGCCCCACCGAGTTCGAAATCGAAGCCCGGGCCGGCAGCGGCGCCCTGCAGCCCTACCCGGACAACCCCCATCTCGAAATCCTGGGGCCGGGGAAGCAGATAGCTCGGCTGGGGCTGGAGTTCTTCGGTGTGGACGGATCCCAGCCGCGAGACGGCTGGATGCAGCTGCGGACCGACGGTGCGCGTCTGGCCAGCTTTTTTCAATTCGGTGAAGTGACCGGGTCGCGTCTGGGTCGCCTGGACGGTTCGGTGGCCATCACCGAGCTCTCCACCACACTTTACTTCACGAGGGTCTACGACGGCCGTGAGACCTATCCCGTGGTTTCGGGAGCGCTCGATGCCTCGACCACTCTGGTGGTGGCCAACCCGACCCCGGATGCGCAAATGGTCACCTTCCGCATCTACGGCTCCGTGGGAGCCCCCGAGGGTGCACAAGTCAGCCGAGAGGTCGCTGGGCTGGGTTGTCTGCAGGAGACGGTGACCAGCCTGTTTGGAATCGAGAGTGCCGTTGGAGGCTATATTGTGGTTACCGCCGACGGCGGAGGGGCGGTCGGCTTCGAATACATCGCGGTCGGCGACACCGTTCTGGGGTTCAATGCCTGGACGACGACCGCGGGAGAGCTCTATTCCGCACAGCTGGCTCACGGGACAGCTGGTTTTGCCGTCACCACCTCATTGAAGGTGATCAACACCTCCGATGAGGGACGACTCTATACGCTGGAGGCCGTGGCTGCTGACGGAACTAGAATCTACCGAGAGATTCTGGGACTGGGCGCCCGCGGGTCTTCCGAATTCAACGTGGGTGAACTCTTCGGACTGGGCTCCGTCGATCTTCCGGCCACCACAGGGTCCATCCGCATCACCTCCGAGGCCGACGTCCTGCTCGGCGACGTCATGTTGGGGGACCCGTTTGAGGCTCGATTCGCCGCGGCCCTGCCGCTGCAGCCCACCCTCTTGACCCAGGCCACCTTCATCCAGGTTGCCAACCTGGATGAGGGTCCGATTTCGGCGCGCACCTTTACGGGACTGGCTCTCTACAATCCCAATCTGGTGGAGGTGACGATCCGCGTCACCGTCTTCACCGAGGATTGCATTGAAACCGGGTCGACGGAAGTCCGCCTGGGACGCGGGGAAAGGTTATCGGAAATCGTGGCCGTCCTGGTGCCTGAGAGCGCCGGCCAGGTCCGAGGTTACATTACGCTTCGGTCCAGCCGCCCGATCGTGGCCCAGGTACTGTTCGGCAACGGATCCCTGGATTTTCTTTCCGCTGTTCCACCCACCATTTTCTACTAGTGGACTGAGCAAGCCCCAACGGTTCAAGATCGCCCGGCCAGTCCGTTTTTTTAAGCGAAGCGGGGCGAATATGCGAGAATAGACGAGACAGGGTGGGGAATCCCTGTCCAAAGAGGAGAACAATACCATGCTCCGCAACTGCGGATTCTGCATACCTTTGACTCTGGTTTGCCTGCTCGTGCAAGGTTGTGATGTGCAGCCAACCCGACCAGACGTTGCAATTGACGGACCGATCGGATTCTGCATTCTGGAACCGGTTACAGCGCCACCTGTTCGACCGAGTGAACCACCTCCACCGCCGGGCTACGAACCACCTGTTATCGGGAACCGGCTGGTTGTCCAGGTCAAGAACAACAGCACCTCAGACGTTCCCTCCTCAACAACAAGGGTGAGATTTTTTTGGACCGGGGCGGGTGAACACATCGAGGATATTCCCACGCCGCCGATCGCGGCGCTCGATACGCTTGCCCTCCGGTCGATTCCCTTTCCATCGTTATGTTTCGATCCCGACTGCGACTTTGAGATATCCGTTGATGCGAACTCGGATATAGATGAGGAAAGCGAAGCGAACAACAGGGTGGTTGGCTTATGCCCGGGTTAGAAATGTGCCGGCATTCCGGCATGTCGCCCGGCCCAAGGGCCGGTCACATTCGAGGCTCCGGCCGTCCATCGACGTGGATCGCGGCCACTCATCCCATTTTTTCAATTGCTGTGAGCACTATTGCCAAAGCTTGGCTTGGAGTGTCGTATTCTGAAAGGGTCCAGCGGCAACGGTCGGATCGACTCGCTGCGGGGCCGGATAAGAAGGGGGATCCGTTTTACGGAGCAAAGACCTCGAAGGCAAACGAGGACATGGTCAATCTCTCGGTGAGCACTGACTCCAGCTGCGCGGGTTAGCTGACTTCTCACCCTGGGAGTGGAAACAATGCCCAAACTTCGGCACACCAAGGTTGCAGCAAGCAGGCCGAAATCGGCTGTCATGGCCTCGCTGGACCTGGCCAGTTTTTATTCTCCAGGCCGGGGTATCGGCTATTCGGTTGTCATTCACGCCGTCCTTCTGACCGTCGTTCAACTTTGGGCCATTATTCACATCCCGCCGCCTCCCCCGATACCGGAAGAGGTCAGCGCGGTCATGTGGCTTCCAACCCTTGGAGGGGGCGAGGAAGGCGGCGGAGACGGATCGGAATCCTCCGACAGCAAACCGTCAGCAGCGCCGACTTCCGGCACCGAGGGTCTGGTCTTTCCCGGACCGCAGTGGATACACACCGATTCTCCGCTGCCGACGAACAGCCTCCAGACTCTTCTCCAGCCGGACCTCAAGGACCTGCCGATCCTGGATACGCCTCTGGATCTCCCGAATCTCCTCTCCATGCCGGAGGTCGGTGTTATCACACCGCCCGAGCCTGTCGAGCTGGCCGTCGAACCACTGGAGGAGCCTGCTGAGCCTGAGGCACCACCACCTGTTGACGTGCCCGAACCCGTAGAGGTAGCCGAAGAGGTGCCACCCGAACCGGCGCCACCTGAACCGGTGCAGGCCGAACTCGAAGATTTGCCGATTCTGCAACGGCCCGTGGAGTCCACCCTTCCCATGCCGGAGCCCGTCCCCGTTCCGGAGCCGGTCGAAGTGGCCGTGACGCTGCCGGACACCGTCGAGCCTCCCCTGCCCGAGGAACCGGAGCCGGTCGACCCGCCCGATGGCGAAGCACCCGAGCCTCTGGTGGTGGAACTGGAGGATTTGCCGATTTTGAGCCATCATCTGGATGTACCCGATAGCCTCTCGCTGCCGGATCCTGTTTTGGCTCCACCCCCGGAGCCTCCCGAACTGACATCAGATCCCGTCGAGCCCGAGGAACCGGAGCCTGTGGAGGTGCCCGAAGAGGAGACGCCCGAACCGGTACAGGCGGAGCTTGAAGATTTGCCGATCTTGAATAGGACCCCGGACCGACTCCCGCTGCCGGAGGTGGCCCCTCCACCGCCTGAGCCTGTTGAACTGGCCGTTGAGAAGCCGCCGGAAGAGACAGCCGAGCCAGAGGAAACAGCCAGGCCTGAGGAACAGCCGCCTGTGGATCCACCCGCCGAGGTCGCACCTCATCCGGCGCTGGCACAACTCCAGGATTTGCCGATTGCGAAACGGACCAGCCTTCTTAATATTCTGGCCCTGTCTCCGACACCGACGCCGACTGAAGTGTCGGTTGAGATTCCCGCTGCTGAATCACTGGGACGTTTTGCGATTTCGCCCAAACCGAACCTTGACACCTCCGAAACGGAACCGGGAATAGCTTCTGCGGTTGCACTCGGTGACCCGACCGTGGGCGCTGCCGTCGACAATGAAGTCTCCGGAGATCTGGCCTCAATCGTCAACATCAGCTTTGGACCCGGCGGGACCGGGCACGGCGATGGCTCCGGGAGTGGTGGAGACGGGGACTCGGGGACCGGTTCCGGACTGGGATCAGGCACAGGAGCGGGGGCTGGCGTAGGGCCCGGCTCGGGCACAGGCTCCGGATCCGGCTCGGGCGCCGGCTCCGGCCCCGGCGGAGGGCCTTTTGCGGGCATCTCGATCGTGGGTGGCGCGGGAACGGTCGGAGCTTCCGGCCCCGGCACGGACACCGCACAGGGATCTCTCGCCGGGATCACCCTTGTGGGTGGCCTGGATGGGATCGGGAATTACCCGGACTCTGTGGTGAACCTCCTGACACCGCCCCCGGTTATCGACAATTACGGCCAGGTGTCCGTCACCTCCACAGAAAGCAACGGCGGTGGCCTCCCCTATTTTGGTGTGTTCGACGATCACCAGATTCGGACGGTCTATCTCGACATGCGAGAGGAAGAGACGGACACGACCCCTCTGTGGACTCTCGAATTTGCTTGTGCCCGGCGCAATACAGACTGAAAAGCGTGAGCCCGAAGAACCCGGCGACGGCCCGGGGTTCGTACTGCCCGTTCCGGAGATCAAAGAGCAGCCCGTGCTCCCTCCCGAACTGGTTCAGAGGCACATCCGTAAGCTGGTCATCGTGTACGGCATAGTCAACAAAGAGGGGAAAATAGAGCACATGTCGATCCAGGAGAGCCCTGATCCTCTCTTGAATCAACCCGTACTCGACGCCTTGAGCAAATGGGTTTTCCTGCCCGGCCTTCTCAATGGCGTCCCCGTAGCAGTCCAGGCTCTTCTGGGAGTTCCCCTCTGGACACCGGGACCGCTCGGTTAGTCGCTGCTACGAGGCGAGGACGTCCAGATAGAGGCTCTCCAGGCGCGGAATAGCCTCCTCCATGGTCGGCGAAAGGACCTTCAGGTCGCCCTTCGGCTGAAAGCCCGACAGTCTGGAGGGGATCTCTTCGCAAGTAGAATAGACGACCCCGCAACCGGTTTCGCCGACGAAGCGACGCAGGCTCTCGGTGGCCGGCGCCAGTACCGGCAGCTCGGCCGCCAGGTACTCGAATAGCTTGTTGGGCATTGAAGAATCCAGATGTCCGGCCCGCCCGGGAATTCGATTGAAGGCGATCAGTCCATAGTCATAACGGCACAACTCGGTCAGCAGGGCCGCCGGGGACACGGTTTCGTGGCAGAAGAACCACGGGTTGGTTCTTGCCTCATCCCGGTAAGACTCGACGCGAGCCGCGGGATAAAGGTGAACATTCAAGCCGCTCTCCGTGATCTTACGAAATTGATCCAAAAGATAGCGGTGGGTCCCGGGTTGATCGCGCACGCCGCCCGCGTAGACGATGTGGGTGGCGCCGTCGGCCCGGGAAAGCTTCGTCGGAATGCTCCGGGGCAGGTGCTTCTTCGCCACATAATTGGGGAGGACGATCGATGTACGCGAGTCCACGCCGTACTCACGGCGGGCCGTCCGGAGCAGATACTCGGATACATATACCCTGCCGGCCGACTGCCGATTTGCCAGAGACTCCTGAAAACGAACTCCCCGGTCCTGGGGGTGCCTCAAGGTCAGTAGATCATGGGTGTCATGAATCACGGGTGCATCGAAGCAGAGAGCGATCGTGGTCCACAGGTCGGGCTCGTTGTGACAATGGATCACATCGAATCTACGGGACAATTGCTGCAGATCTGACGGGGTATCGAGTTTGTAGCAGGCAGTGTAGGTGGAATCCGGAAGCTCATAGCGCTCACTGAGCCGTCCGCGGCTATAGGCTAGAGCGACAGAGTGTCCCCGTTTAGTGAGGGCGCACGCTTCCTTGTAGTTTCGAATGCAGGGTTGGTCCTGCACAAAGAGGATGTTCAGCGGATTCATCCTGGGCTTATTCTCTCACTTCATAAGCCTCGTGCAAGTCTAGGCGATGCATCTGCCTCGGTCAACGCCGCCCGCAGGGGTCTCGTCGCCTTCCCCCGGGCCAGGGTCAGGGTGGACAGCAGATGGTCCCCGGCCTACAATCTCTGCTGCTCTTCACGCCGCTTATGCGCACCCCGCTGCTGACGCTTCTAATGGCCCTGCTTTTCGCAGTACCCCTGGCCGAGCTGAGCCGACACGTCATCAGCCCGCTGGCAAGGATGATGCTCTCCGTGACGACGCGTTACCGGTTCACCAGCTTCGAAACGGGCATTCCCGTCTTCGACTACGGCGAGGTGTCCCGTGTTCACGTCGGAAAGCAATACAACCCTCTGTTCATCGCCGCCCACGGGCTCCGTTTCCAGCGCCGGTGTCTGAAGGGAAACAAAAAGGCGTGCCAGTGGTCGCAGTCCTGCGCCGACTGGCTTGTCAGCAACGCCCGACACGTGGATGACTTCGCCAACCTCGAGTACCACTTTACCTGGCCCCGAGCGGGAATGAAGCCACCCTGGCGCTCGGGTCTGGCGAACAGCCGGGCGTGGCAGCTTCTGGACCGCGTCGCCGAGTACTCGGGAAAGGCCGGCTACAGGGAGACAGCCCGGCGGCTGGTGCGCTCTTTTAAAAGATCAGTGGAAGAAGGAGGTGTCACTTCCAAGTCTCCGTCGGGCTGGTGGTACCTGGAATACGTCGGTGAAGGGGCGGACAGTCCCAGGGTCTTGAACGGAATGATGTCCGCGCTCCTCGGCCTTCACGACTTCTACATCCGCAACCACGACGCGGAGGCTAAGACCCTCTTTGAAAAGGGGGTTCAGGGCCTTGAAGCCGAGATCCATCTATTCGATGATGAAGGGTATTCCTTTTACTCCGCTGCCGGGGGACCTTCAGGCACCTACCATGGGCTGCACGTGCAACAGTTGCAGGCGCTGGTCCTGATCACCGGCTCCCCGGTGCTGGAGGAGTACCGGGACAGGTGGGCCTCCTACCCCCTGGCAGGACAGCTCCTGAAGCGCCCCACCGCCGAGCTCCTGCTGATCCTCTCGCTCAACTTCCTCGTTCTCCTGGCGGCTTTCAGCTCCCTCACGTGTCTCTGGTACAGGTTCAGGAAACGCCCCCGTCTTTCCCAGTCTGCTTCAAAGCGCCCTCCCCAGGACGAGCGCATATAGGCGCTCCAGGTCGAGAATCGCTTTCTCCATGGTGAATTCTTCAGACTCCGGGTGTTCGAGTCGCTTCAGATCTTACAACAGTGCATTTGACCGGCCACTTTCGCCTTCAACCGGGTTTCCAGGTTCGAAGGGTCCAGGCGCAGGGCCTTTTTGAAGTAATGTGCGGCCTTCTCGGAGTTTCCCGTTTGAAAGAAGCAGGTTCCCAGGCAGGTAAAAGGAAACTCGTCAAAGATCCTGAGGTCGTGCGAGACAGCCCGGTCGAACGCCCTCGTCCTGCCCAGCTCCACGAGCTGCTCGAGGAGAGGGATCGATTCCGCGAACTCTCCCTTCTCCATCCACCACTTTGCCTTCAGCCACAGGGTGGTCGGGTAATCGGGAAAGCGCCGGCTCACCTCATCGATCAGCTCCCCGGGATCTCCTCCCTCTTCCATCAGAGCCTGGATCAAGTCATAGTAAGTGAGAGCATCGGAGGGATTCCCTGTCGACCTCGCCCGAATCACCTCGAGACTCTTGTCGAGGGCCTCTCGAGCGCCGGGGAAATCTTCCAGCACCCTGCAAGTGGTCGCCAGAGCACGCCACATATAGGCGTCCTGAGGGCTCCGCTCGAGGCTTTTGAGGTAGAGGGATGCTCGTGCCGGAGCTTTCACTTTGTCCATCCCGTTGTCGTAGCCCAGATGCTCGATCAAGACCGGTAGATCGGAAACGATTCCTCCGTCACTGGCGATCAATCGATGAACGGAAGGAGTCAGGCGATTGTGGACGATTCCTTCGAAGCGGATTCGTGGGTGATTCCGGGCGATTCGTAACTGCCACATGTGCGTCCAGCACACACCGGGACACAGGAGCAGTCGTATGCCGACGCTCTCCGGGTCGTTGAGGGCCTGTTCGAAGACCGATCTGGCCACGGGCTGGAGACGCTCGTCCGGATCTATGCAGAGAACCCAGTCGGTCTGGATTCGATCAAAAGTCTGGTTTCGGGCCAGCGAAAAGTCCTGCTGCCATTGAAACGTGGAGACGGTGGCTCCATAGTGGCGGGCGATTTCGTAGCTGCCATCGGTGGTCCGGTCGTCCACCATGACCACGATCTCATCCACAAGGGGCTGGATAGACTCAAGGCAGCCGCCGAGGTGCGCCTCTTCATCCAGTACCAGCATGCAAGCGGACAGAGACAGACTTGAAGTCAAACCTCACCGCCGCAAAAGTGGGGCAGGTGAAAACCCGTTCCCGAAAAGAGCTTCTCAGAAGGTCGCGTTAGCGGAATAGAACGACCTGGCCTTGACACTGTCCATGGAGAAGGATTTCAGAATCGGCACGGCGAATGCTGTGCCGACGGCTAGCTTCTTGACGAAGTCTCTCTTGCTCGCGTTCACCTTGTGTTTGTTCTCTTGTTTCATGAGCCGAGCCCGAGTTTAGCCGAGATGCCTGTCACGGTCAACGGAGACTGCGTCCGGAGTCGCTGATGGTCTGATCGCTCTGGCGGGGATCCGCTCGTCCAGGACCTCCCTGATCTGTTCGACGGCCTGGCCCAGGTCTCCGACGCGCACCCGGTAGCCCGAAACGCTGGCGGCCAGCTTCAGAAGTGCTCGCATCTCCTTTCGATTCCCGGAATGGTAGTTGGTGATGTGGTGCGTCAGAGCGGTGGCCACCGAGGAACCGGGAAGAGCGGACAGATGGGTATTCCCTGCAAAGTTCCGTTCCAGGAGAAACACCGCATCGACGCCACCTGGATCCGCAACCCATTCCCGGCCCAGCACCGTCGGGTCGATGGGAATGATCGTCCCTCGCGGTCCTTCATATCTTCCGCAATCGGCAGCCACCGGCCGCAGTTCGGGAAGCTGATCCAGTGAAGTCACCTTGAGGTGGAATTTGCGGGGAATGGGCCGGACGCGTGCGCCCTCGAAGCGCAACCCGATCATCGCAATGAACCGACGCCCCCGCCAGAAGCAACTTGCACAACAGCGTTGTCTTGCCGTTCCCCATGTCTCCTGCCACCAGGAACCTGCGGCCCCGCCAGGAAGCATACCCGGCGTGGAGCAGCAGACGCCCTGCAAAACGGTGAAGAGTCCGGAGGTTGATCCGGCGGTGAACGGCATAAACCAGCCAGTCCTCGTCCCGGGAACAAAAACGGGGCAGACCATCCTCTCGGCAGGTGAGTCTTCCGCCTTCCCGAAGGACCTCGAAAACCCACCGATCTCGTACCCTGGCTGACTGGGCTGCGCCTATGACCAGGTCGCCGAAGCGCCGGTCGACTCGCTCACAATTCGTTCTCAGACCAATCGAAGTGTCTAAAAGCTGAAAGACCCGCTCGGTCAAATCTGTAGCAGACCCTCCTCGACAAGTTGCTCAAGCATAGTCGCCACTTCCTCGAGCGGCGGACTCTCGAGCATCCATGCTTCCTGCAGGACGCTGGCGATCTCCGTACTGGAGAGCTCTCCATCACAGCATTCAAGAACGGCTCGCGCCGTGTGATTCAAGCAATGAACCTTATCCTGCCGGACGTCGTAGATCATGAACCCGTCATCCATCTCATTGATGTCCAGGCCCTCGACCCGAATCGGATTCTGCATGTTCAGATTTTCTCCTTGAACCGCTCGTGGTGGAGGTCCAGCTGGCTGCGAAGTTACGGCTTCAAGCTAGCAGACGGGCACGGTCCATCCAAGCAGGTCATCTCGGACGAGACCTGGAAGTGTAGTCCTTGACAAAAGACAGTGAGCGGCGCAAGAAAAGGCGCCCGCCCGAGCGGCTGTCTCCGAGATGCCAGTCCACTATACCCAATCCCCTGAGCAGGTAGCGCAGTTTATCCGGGAAGTGCCGCCTCAAGGCGACCGCCAGAAGGTGCTCCCGAAAGCCCGAGAGCAGAGAGGGGTCCGAAAACAACAGTGACCTCGCCCAGGCTGCGAGGATGCGACTTCTGAGATCATCCGTTGGGACCTGGTCCGGCACCCGGGCGCCGAGGAGGTCCCGGGCCAGAATCAGCGACGGCAGGAGCATCCTCCCGGCCCCTTGCCCGTTTGAGGCGACCAGAAGCCCTTCCCAGTCAAGCTGCTCCCGGTTCACCGCGTTGGCAATGTCCCTAAGCCACCGCAGCCCGTTCCAACGGTGTTTGGCCAGGTGAACGCACAGAACCATGAGGAGCTGCTGGGGACCGGGAAAAGGGACCTGACGACCTGCCAGGTAGACGCCGCGGGATCCTTTCCAGAGTTCCTCTAACGAAAAGCGAAAGCCAAGGTCGGGCTGGGAAAATGCCCAGTGCACTTCGACGCGAACTCCGTCGTGGTCGAAAAAACTCCAGTGGAGCAGTTTCTTGCGGGACGGCGTGGTTGGGGAGCCCAGGTTGCTCTCATCGGCCTGATATCCGGCCTCGAGCAGGGCCCGTCCCAGAGTCTCCAGCTCTCCAGGAGAGACCAGTAGATCGAGATCACTGGTCGGCCGGAGCGCCATTTCTCCATAAAGGAGCACAGCCAGGGGTGGACCTTTGAAGGGCAGCACCCGAACGCCGTTCCGCCTGGCCAGTTCGAGGATCTCGAAAAGCTTTCGAGTCAGCTGGATGCTCCTGAAGAGACTGAAACGGTGGTACTCTCGCAAGCGGTCCAGGACCCTGCCGGGAACCTGATTCTCCGTTCCCTTGAGCGATCTCCAGAGAAGGCACAGAAGAGCGTGATCCGACCCCTGGGACAACAGGTAGTCCCAGTCCAGTTCCGCTGCGAGCAGATTCTTGAGGAAAGGCCGCTTTTCGGCTTCAGATCCAGCGTGAGCACACCACAGGAGGACTCTCTGTTCGGGCCTGGGAAAGGAGTCGATCAGGCGAGTATCGGGTCTCCCGGCGTCGATCTGATAACGAGGCGACATTTTGATCTGCTCAACAAAAACCTATAATACCGGGCATCACGCACGGGCCCAAACCGGCAGGGAAGTGAATAGGAGCACGCTGCCCGGCAAGCCGGATGCTCCAGGATCGGGAGACCAGGATCTGATGAGGCACACAATGGTACGGTCGACGACGCTTTGCATGGCGGTGACGTTCCTGTCCGCCTTCCATCCTGCCGGGGCTGAGGCTCTGACAGCGGGGACGGTTCAGGCAACCGCCTCACAACGAGTTCATCCGGTGCTCATCGGTAATGCTCATAATGCCCTGCTGGAGTTGGCCATTGAGGTCAAGGAGGGGGAGGTTGACTTCAACGCGTTTACGTTTTCGCTGCGCGGTATGGACGATCCGTCAGACGTCGAGTCCCTGAGGCTGTTTTATTCAGGAGACAAGAGACCGAAGGAACTCGACGGCCTTCGAAGTGGCGCCGGCTATTCCGGAGATCGCCATGCACTACTCGCCGAATTGGCGGGAAGGCCTTTCGGCGGGCTTTCACACGCAGGCATCGAGGTCACGTTTCGAGACCATCTACGACTCCCTCCGGGTACCCATGTGTTTTGGCTTTCATGCAAACTGATGTCGACGGCAAATCTGTCCCACAAAGTGGACGCCCATTGCGCAAGAATCGAGACATCCGCGGGCATCGTCGCGCCCCGTGAAGTGACGCCCGGTGTCCGCAAGCGCATCGGCGTGGCGCTCCGAAAGCACTACGACGACGGCGTTCACACGTCCCGCATTCCGGCCCTGACCACCACACCCAGAGGGACACTCCTGTCCGTGTACGACATGCGGCGGCGCATGAGAAGAGACTTGCAGGAGAAGATTGATATCGGTCTGAGCCGCAGTACCGACGGCGGCCAAACCTGGGAACCCGTGCGCGTGATCATGGACATGGGTGAATACGGCGGGCTGCCGCAGGAACTAAACGGCTGTAGCGACCCGGGGATCGTGGTGGATCAGAACACCGGTGAGATTTTCTGCGCCGCAGTGTGGATGTGGGGCAAACCCGGTAAACATCAATGGGTCGAGGATGGCTCCGAACCGGGACACGAGATCGGCAAAAGCGCTCAGTTTCTGATGGTGCGCTCCACAGACGACGGCCTGACCTGGACCCGGCCCGAGAACATGACCCGGAAACTGAAGCATCCCGAGTGGATCCTTCTGGCTCCGTCCCCCCAGGCCGGACTCACTTTGCGCGACGGCACCCTGGTCTTGCCCGGCGAGGGCCGTGACCAGGAAGACCGCCAATTCTCGACCCTCATCGTCAGCCGGGATCACGGCACCACCTGGACCGTCGGCTCCCCTGCGGCGACCGGGAACAGCGAAAGTCAGGCGGTTGAACTGGCCGACGGATCCATTTTGCTCAATGCTCGTACAGAACGCGCCTCCGTCCACTTCCGCTCGGTCTGGACGACCGACGACCTGGGCCGAACCTGGAGGCCCCACCCGACCCATCGCAACACCCTGATCGAACCCCACTGCAACGGCAGTCTCCTGGGCTTCGACTACGGGCACCCGGGAGGGCCGAAGCAGCTTCTGCTGTTTGCCAACCCGCACTCTCAGACGGGCCGCGACCACCATTCTATCCAGGTCAGCTTCGACGAGGGCCGCACCTGGCCCGAAGAGTACCGACTTCTGCTGGACGAGGGCCGCGGCAACGGCTATCCGAGCATGACCCGCATCGACGATTCCCACGTCGGCATCGTCTACGAGGGCAGCCAGGCTCACCTTGTCTTTGAGAAGTTGTCGTTGCACGAACTGCTGAAGCCCGGAGAATGAGCGCCCTTGTCGTCGCCCATTCCGGCATTCGCAAACACGACTGCTGCTGACCCGATCGGTCTGTTTTACGGTGGATGTCGTCTCTTACCCCAGCAGCCTGAATGAGAGGGCTGTGAAAAACTCGAGAAAGGCAGGTTTACGATGAGTTTACTTAATCCACCGAATCCAAAGCCCAGGCGTGGCCCGGCGACCGGGAAGGTGAGCAAAGCGGTAGTCGAAATGTTGAAAGCCTTCAGCCGGGGGCTGGGAACATCGCTTACTTTGCTGCCTCTCACCCGGGTCATCATTATCGGCATGATCTCGGGGCTGCTCGCAGCACTGAGTTACGGACTGGTTCGGACCGTCGACAGTGGCACCTACCAGATCAGACAGATGATCGTCACGGGTCACATGAGTGCCAAGATGCAGCCCGGGATGTGGCTGCAACTGTTCAGTAACATCGAGACGTGGCCGAAAGCGAAGACCTTTTTCTTCACGAAAGAGCAGCGCGGTACCGAGACGGTTGACCGGGCCATCGAAGTTCGGTTCAACGACGGTTCTTTGTGTGATGTCTCCGGCACCCTGCGGATCATCCTGCCGAGTTCTGAGCAACAGAGTATCGACCTGGTAAGCAAGTACGGCTACGTCGACTACGCTGATCTGGAACAAAAGCTCATCCTACCCGTGGTCCGCAACGCACTTCGTCTGACAGCCAACTTGATGTCGGCCCGGGAGTCGTACTCGGAACAGCGCGCCGATTGTTTTCTGGGCCTGGGACCAGATCCAGAACGGCATCTACGAAACTGTAGAGGAAACGCGCAAGGTGGTCGATCCCGTTTCAGGGCAGGAAGTCACCAAGACTTTCAAGATCATCAAAAAGAGCGCTCAGGGCGGTCCCGTTTATCAGCGCAACCCGGTGGAAGGGCTCGGTATCACTCTGGTCAACTTCGAGGTCAAGCTGTTTGACTATACGGATAAGGTGCGGTCCCAGATCGGAGCACAACAAACAGCCTTGATGGCGGTCGCCACGGCCAGAGCCAAGGCACAACAGGCTGAACAAGAGGCTCTCATGGCAGAAGCGGAAGGCAAGGCTAACGTCGCTCGCGAGAAATACAAAGAGGAGCAGAAAAAGGTCAGAGCCATTGTCCAGGCACAGGAACGGCTCGATGTCGCGGAACTCGACAAGACGAGAGCGATCGTGCAGGCGAAGCAGCGCATGGAAGTCGCCGACCTCGATCGCCGGGCTGCCGAGCAGAAGAAGCAGGAGGAGATCCTGATCGGTCAGGGTGAAGCGGAGCGAAAGCGCCTGGTCCTGCGGGCTGACGGAGCGCTAACACAGAAGCTGGAAGCATACGTACAGGCTCAGCAGGTCTGGGCCGGCGCTTATTCTCAACGTCAGGTTCCGTCTCTGGTCATGGGCGGGGGAAATGCCACGAATTCCGACACAGGTTCGGCTGATTTTGCGCAGATGATGCAGCTTCTGGTCGCCCGGCAGATGGGCCTGGATCTTTCAGTTCCGAAGGGTGCGCAGAGGGGGTCGGAGTAAGGCCTTCAGGACCCGTCGGCGAGCTGGTCCTTCCACATGGTGAGCAGCTTGTCAAAGGCCTCGATCGTCTGGTCGAGGTCCGCCGACGAATGGGCTGTCGAGAGCATTCCTCCGGGCCATGGCATCGGGTCCACTCCGCCCAGGAGCATGCCTGCGCGGACGTCGAACACGATGGATTGAGGTGTTCCTTCCTTGATTGCCGTGAAGGGAACCGCACTCGAGTAGAGATCCGAAGTGGCGATCTCCAGGTTCTCGGAGTTGGGAAAGATGTGAAACTCCGAGAAGCGACCGTAAACGAGCCAGTTCAGTCCCTGCTCATCGATGACCTGACCGAGACCCTGCCGCAGCGTTTCGGCACGCTCGTTGACTTGGCGGTTGGCAGCGCCGCCGGCGATGATCTTGAGCGCGGCGATCCCGGCACAGGCCGAGAGAGGGTTCGCGTTGTAGGTGCCATAGTGGGTGACTCTTTTGTCACGATTCCAGATCGGATCGCTCCTCATGGTCAGGGTGTCCATCACATCGGCGCGTCCGACCACCGCTCCTCCCGGCAGCCCTCCGGCCATGGTTTTGGCCAGCATCGCCAGGTCGGGCGTGACGCCGTAGCATTCCTGTGCCCCGCCCGGCGCACACCGAAAACCGCTGATCACTTCGTCGAAAATGAGCAGAACATCGCGTTCACTGGTCAGTTGGCGGATGGCCTCGATAAATTCCGGGGTTGTCGGAAAACGGCCGAAGCTCGAGCCGGTCGGCTCCAGCATGACCGCAGCAACGTCATCCCGGCTCTCAAGGATCTGTTTCAGATGATTCGCATCATTGGGAGTACTGAGGATGATGTTGCTGGCGACCTCCGCAGTAATGCCGGCGGGAAGGGACCCGTCAAAGTGAGAATGGACGCCAAAGTTCGTCTGATCCTGCCATCCGTGAAAATGCGACAACAATCGAACGACTGTGGCCCTCCCGGTGAAAGCCCGGGCGATTCGCATCGCCAGCAGGCCGGCCTCAGTGCCGGAACTGGTGAATCTTACTTTCTCTGCACAGGGGACCAGCTCGGTAATCAGCTCAGCCCATTCCACTTCAAGCTCAGTCGAGGCTCCCAGATGGGTACTCTTTGAAAGTTGCCGGGTGACGGCCTCGACGATGGCTGGCTGGTTGTGACCCAGAAGCAGAGCCCCGTGCCCACCGAAGTAGTCCACGTACTCGTTGCCGTCTATATCCCATTTGCGGGAACCCTGGGCCCGATCAATGACCACCGGATGAGGCAGCATGTAGCGGGCGTCATGGGTCACACCACTGGGAAACAGCTGGCGGGCCCGCTCGTAAAGAGCTGCCGAGCTCGGAGTCTTTTCAACGTATCGGTGGGCGATTGATGTCAGGTTGTCGGCCACTTCAAACTCCTGCTGTTCAGCTCATCTTCCATCGTTCTGGTTTTGCCACAACGCGACGGTTCGGTCAATGCTAGCAGCCCGTTGTGAAAGTCCCGCGGCGAAGGGCCCCCGGGTTGTCAGCGCCCGGCACTCCATTGATAAATGTAGTAGACGGGGATCCCCATGCCGATCAGCAAGATCTCTACCAGAGACTCGAGTGGTTTATCGCTGAATATCTGGTACAGGAACCAGGCGTACACCAACACGAAAGCTGCAGGGACCAGGGGGTAAGCCGGTGTCTTGAAGGGACGCTCCTGTTTCGGAAGGCGATATCGGAGAACAATGACCGCCAGCACACCGAGTGCGTAGAAGATGCTCGCCGCAAAGATGACCATATTGGTCAAAAGGCCAAAGATAGAGTCTTTCTGCAGGCTCTCAATGATGAGCGACGCCGTCCTGGAGTCGTAGGAGGCGACGTTGACCTCGCGCACCAGCCACTTGGCAATGACGACGATCAGCACAAGCCCCATTCCCAGGGTGGCCTTAACGAAGATCGCGGCGGCCGGAGTCCGATATTTAGGGTGCACTTCACCGAGAGTTCGGAAAAATACCCCGTCCCGTCCCATGGCAAAGGTCACCCGCGGGGCCTGCAGCAGATTCGAGTTGATGCCGCCGAAAACGCTGCACATGATCACCGCCGACATGAGAGTGACACCGAGCGGGCCCAGGAGCTTGCGCAGCATCTCTTCGGCGACGTGATCGCCGGCTGCTTTCATCTCTCCCATGCTCATGACCCCGTGATAGGCAAGATTAGCCGAGATGTAGAGCACAATCAGAATGCCGACGCCGCCAAAAAGGGCGCGGGGCACAGTACGTTGGGGGTTTTTGACTTCTTCCGTGAGCGGTGTAATGCCGTGCCAGCCGTCGTAAGCCCACATGACCGCCAGCAGGACAACGCCTAGCTGCGACGCAACTCCGGTCTGCCTCGGCACGGCAGTCGAAGCATAATTTGCGAGTTCGATCCCCACTCCGGTGAACGGGAAAAGCAAGATCGGAGCTGCTGCCATGAGTCCCAGGGAGATCCCTTTGATCAGGGTGGTCACCGTTTGCACCCGCGTCCCCCAGATGACGCCGATGATATTCACCCAGGCGATGCCTCCGATCAGGGTCAGGATCAGTACCAGTTCCGTGAGCTGAGAAGCTCTCCAGTCCAGGGCCAGGGTCAGAGAGCCGACGAAGGCAGCCGAGAGGGCGCCCAGCGAAGCCGGACGGCTCAGCAACAATTCCATCCAGCCCAACAGAAAGGCCACCGGCCGGCCGTAAGCCTCACGCAGGTAGACATAAAGCCCACCGGCACGGGGCAGCATGGTTGCCAGTTCGGCAAAGCACAGTGCCCCCAGAATGCAGAGTACTCCGCCAAACACCCAGACGGAAATAATACGGCCGAAGTGTCCCGCTTCCCCGGCGATCGCTCCCGGCTTCAGGAAGATGCCGGAACCGATGACATTCCCTACCACGATGACCAGGGCCATCCGGAGACCCAGGGCTCGCTTTAGCGTGGGTCTGTTTGCAGGATCGGATCCTTCGGGCAATACGGCCTCTTACCTCGCCGACGGACGGTAACAACGCGACACTTTTGGTTTGGTATATTAACCCCTGGCCACAGAAGCACGAACTCAGCCTGCCGCCCATGGACGTCCGGAACCACCCAAGAATGCGTAGAGAGGAGCCGTGAAAAGACTGGAGGGTGCTGCCGCTGTGATCACGGGAGGCGGTCAGGGGCTGGGTGAGGCCATTGCCCGGTTGTTCGGGCGTGAGGGCGCGAAGGTCGTCGTGGCTGATATCAATGAAGTCGCGGCGCAAGCAGTGGCGGAGGACATTATGGCCGAAGGCGGTTCAGCGCTGGCCGTTCGAGCGGACATTTCGCTGGCCCGGGACGCTGAGAGTCTCATCACTAAAACAGTCGAACAGCTTGGACGCGTTGACGTGCTGGTCAACAATGCCGGGATCGCCAGGATGGGGACGGTGGTCGACGTCGATGAGACGGATTGGGACCTGGTCATGGCGGTCAACCTGAAAGGGGCCTATCTCTGCTCTCGAGCTGCAGTCCCCCACATGGAACGGCAGGGCGGCGGGTCGATCGTCTGCATCGCCTCAGCTTCCGGCGTGATCGGGCAGCAGGCTCAGGTGGCTTATAACGTGTCCAAACACGGGGTTGTCGGCCTGGTGCGCTGCATGGCGCTCGATCATGCCCGAGCAGGGATTCGGGTCAATGCCGTCTGCCCGGGCACCATCAACACGCCGATGCTCGAGGCCCTCTCGGACGAGCAAATGGCTGATCTGCGCGCCATGCACCCGCTGGGTCGTTTGGCCGAACCGGGCGAGGTAGCGCAGATGGTTCTGCACCTGGCCAGTGACGAGGCCTCGTTCATGACAGGCTCCGTTATTCTGGTCGATGGCGGCTTTACCGCTATGTAACGATGTTTGAAGCGCAAACGCAGAGGCGAGACCCCAATGTCTGACCTGCTCGAACTTAAGGACTCAACAGCCTGCCTTGATGACCCGGCTCACCTCTTGAGAAACATTCAAGAGGATGGTTATCTCTTGCTCCGCGGCCTGCTCGATCCGGATCTGGTGGCCAGGGTCAAGCGAGATATCATGGCCATTTTGCGCGAGCAGCACATTATCGAAGACAACGGGGCAGCCGAACCCTTGTGGAGCGGTGGCCCGCACCCAACGGAAACGGAGTATATGGCCGTCTATGAGAGGGTCGTCCAGCTCGACTCTTTCAACGACATGGCCGAGTCTCAGGAAATCGTCGCGACGCTCGAGGGTGTGATCGGCGAAACCGTTCGGGTCTGGAAACAGCGCCTCTTCCGGGTCATCTACCCGGCTCCGGACGCTCCTCCCGAGCCAGCCAACGTCGGGGCCCACCAGGACGGCGCGATCAAGTTCGGCTACAGTGCGCAAGTCTTTTACACCTGCTGGATGCCTCTGATGGAGATCACTGAATACATTGGAGGACTGGCCCTGGTGCCCGGATCGCACCACCAGGGCGTGCTGGCTCTGGAGGGGACGGTCGCAAGTTCGCATAAAGACCCCGGGAACCAGGGCGCTTCAGGTGTACAGTTGGAAGTTCCGGAGGACAGTTGGGCTTCCACGGAGTATCAGCCGGGGGACGTTGTCTTCTTTACGAATCTGACGATCCATCGAGGGCTGCCCAACCTCTCGGACCGTATCCGTCTCTCCAGCGATTTCCGTTATCAGCCCGTGAATCAGTCCGCCAGTTGGATCGCCCATACAATGGGGCCGGATGTCCGGCGAATCGCCCAGCAACTCGATGAAACGGTGTCCAGCCGCGCCCTCTTCGTGACGACAAGAGCCACGCCGGAGATCTTAGAAGAGGTCCGCTGGCGCATGCTTCAGGAAAAGAGCACCTCCCTGGGCAGGGCCCAGGCGCTGGTCGAGGAGATCCGAGCGCGGTGCCCCTAGCCCGGATTATGCAAGAGATCTAAATCCGAGTGAGATGTGGCCCCAGACAAAAGGCCGTAGCTCTCTGATATAAAAGGGTTTAGAGAAACAAAGACCCTAAACAGGAGCTACGGCAATGTCAAAAACAGTCTGCCAGAATACCCTGCCATTTCATAGCCACAGAAACATCACGGCTCGTTTTGATGGGGGGAGCCTCACTTCCGACGCAGGATGGTTGTTGTTTGGATCGCTGGATCGTCAACATCGATTGTGCGAGGGCTTCAGTTCCTGTATTTCGGAAAGTCGAGACCAACGCTACATTCGTCATGACCTGTTGAAGTTGATCCGACAACGAGTCTTGCAGATCGTGGCCGGCTACGAAGACTGTAACGACGCCGATACGCTGCGCTCGGATCCGATGCTCAAGACAGTCTGTGATCAGTTGCCAGAGAGCGATCCCGATTTGGCCACCCAGCCGACTTTCTCCCGCCTGGAGAACTCCGTCACCAAGAAGGATCTGATGCGTCTGAGCCGGTGGCTGCTAGACCGTTATGTGCGCTCCCTGAAGAAGAGACGTCCCAGCAAGATCATCCTGGATCTGGACAGTACCGACGACCACACTCACGGCCAACAGGAGTTCTCCTTCTACCACGGGTATTACCGAAACCACATTTTGCATCCTTTGCTGATCTTCGATGCCGACACGGGAGACCTGGTCTGTGCCGTGTTGAGACCTGGCAACAAGGGGGCTGCCTCTCACATCGTGCCCATTCTGAAGCGAGTCGTGGAGGCCATCCGACAAGCAGTGGGGACGGATGTCGAGATTGAGATTCGGGCCGACAGCGGCTTTGCCACGCCTCGGCTCTACGAGTTCTGTGAATGTGAAGAGAATAAACTCCAATATGTCATCGGGTTAAGCCGAAACCCTCGCCTGCAGCGAGTGGTCGAGCCCCTGCTGGATTCGACTCGGGAAAGGTTCCTTGAGCTGGAGGAAAAACAGCGTCAGTTTGACGAGTTTCTTTATCGAGCCCACAGCTGGGATCGATCCCGTCGCGTCATTGTCAAAGTGGAGGTCGATCAGCGTGGGATCAATCGTCGCTTTGTAGTTACCAACCGGGACGATCTCTGCTCCCAATCACTTTATGACCACTACACAAACCGAGGGCAGACCGAGAACTTCATCAAGGCCTTCAAGAATCATCTGAGCATGGACCGACTCAGCTGTCATCGATTCCTGGCCAATCAGTTTCGACTCCTCCTGCATGCACTGGCTTACCAGATGTTCGTTCGCCTGCGCGACTATCTTCACGGAACCCCCTGGCACAAGCTCGAAATCGAAACCTTACGTCGTCGGGTCCTCAAGATTGGGGCCCGGATCCGACAAACCACTCGACGTATCTGGGTCCATCTTTCCTCAGCCTTTCCCGAACAACCCCTCTTCCACCTCGTCTTGAGTCGCCTCAACTCCAGTTAGCTTTTCCCAGCTCCCCCGAAAAACCGCTTCCGACACTCATCCAGGCCCAGATCTGTCTGAAATTCACTCCCCAAACCACTCAAACGCCTCGCCAACCCATATCCTTCGCAAATCCGCCTGTCACACCTGCCCGCTTCCGAGTTGGGCCACTTCTCGAGTCGTTTTTCAACACCGAACTACGGTTCTTGCATAATCCGGGCTAGCGCGGCCTTGCTCCGGAGGATGGCCAAGCCGGACCTTTAACCCTCCCGGGTTTGCTACGCCAGGACGCTGAGCATGGCCGAGAACACACCGGTTACGGCTCCCGAGATTCCCTGGCCAAAGGCCGTTATGGCGATGACGATCAGCAGGAGCATCATGGCATATTCAACGACGGCCAGTCCCCGTTCGGATTCGGGAGATGGCCTGAAAAGTTGCTTCACTGACTTGATAACCTTCACTGTGTCCTCCTTATTCCCATGGCGAGTTTATGTGTCCTGCGTCACCCCTGACGACACCCAGAACATTGAAGGATCGAGACGGTATTGTCAAGGACAAAAGTGATCTCGATCACATCATAAGTTCAATCTTTTCAAATACATACAGTTATGCTGCCATCTGATTCGAGCGGTTTGAATACGGTCGTCTCCCCAACAGCTCGACGTCAATTGACACCGATTGTTGTGATCTGTTCCCAGGCCGGCCTGCTGCGGAGGGATCTTGCCGCGAAAGAGGCTGGAGTGAAGACAGCGGAGGTGTAGCCAGGGACATGACGGGCTAGGACTCCCCTGGTAACAGCATCTCGCCCAGGAGCCGTTTCGCCTTCTCTGCATCCTCTTCTCTTACCTGGACCCAGACTCCACTTCCCGGCCGTGTGCCCAGAACCGTGCCCAGCCCGTCGTGCTGGGCGGCAAAGCACTCGATCCCGGCTTCCTCCAGTATGGAGCTGACCCTGCCGAACTGCACGGGGCCGACTTCCAGGATCGGGATGATCCTGTCCTCCGGTTCCGGCTCCGCTTCCCCGGGGAGCTCATGGACAAGGGGCACCTGGCAATCCGAACACTCGGAAAAGCCTTGTCTGTATTCAGCCCCGCACCCTGGACAAAACATCTCCGTCGAAGTATAGCTCAGGAACCTCGACTGGAAGTAGAAGGGGTACGCGCTCCGGCCCGATAAGTGAGGGACCGGAATTCAGACTTCGGGTCGTGGCTCCGTCCAGGGATCCCGGCAATCCCTTCTTCGGAGATTGATTGGCCAACCAGGGCAAGATTCGCGCACAGCCACACCCGAAATCGAGAACACGGCGTAGATCCTGCCCTGCAAGAGGTCTCCCGGCGCTGTGCATGGCCTCGACCAGGCTCCGACCGCACTTGTGCCCGGTATCGAGGAATTCCCTTGAGTGAAGGCGTCCCCCCGACTTTGAAACGGAAAAGCGGGGGAGGGACCACCCCTGGTGCGAGGCCGGGGGTTGACCGACGAGGAAGCGATCAGGCTGATGCTGAGACTGACACGCTCGGCAGGGTCGGAGGCTTGATACCTTTGATGGAGGAGCAGTGCTGAGGAACGCCAGGCGTCTCCAGCTCTCTACAGGAGCACTACAAGCGAAACAGCAGCCAGGTACCCAGAACAAGTCCCACAGCCAGTAGCCAGCCGATTCCAAAACCACTGATGTCGATTCGGTAGGCTTTCCAGAACCCCACCCGCGCGCTCCCTTTTCGCAGTTGCAGCAGATTCACAAGCAAAGACTGCTGGCCCAGCTCTGCGGCCTGCAGGGTGGGTTGCGGGGAGGAGAGCTCTGGAGCATCCGGTCCCTGCAGCCCGGTGACCGAGGTTTCACTTCCAGCAGGCTGCAGCACGTCGGCTGAGTGTTGCAGCCGGCCGTAAAATGAATCGGTCTTGAGACTTGGTTCCGGGGGTGTCAACAGGCTGAAGATCACCAGTCCGGCCACTCCTGCCAGGAATGCCAGGAAAAATACATCGGCGTCCCAGTGGTCAAGACGCTGGCCTCTCAAGTAGTAGAGGAGGAAATTTGTGGTCAGGGCCGCCGCCAGGCTGGCAACTGCGCCCCAACGATTGGCGCGCCCCCAGACAATGCCTCCGATAACGCTGATGCCCATGTAAGTGGCCAGCGTCTCGGTCAGTAGAAATGCATAGAGAACCTTTTCGATAAAGAAGAGGGCGTATAGAACGCCCAGCATCGTGATCGCGAGACCACTCACACGTCCGATCCACAGGTAATAGCGATCGGATCGGTTGGCAACAATGTGTGTGCGAAACAATCCCTGGGTGAAAAGAGCTCCGCTATCCACCATGAAAGCAGAACAGGTCGACATGTTGGCGGCCAGTACGCTGGCGATGAGCAGACCCAGCGACCCCGGGAACAACAGATGCCGACAGGCAAACCCGAACGCGTCTTCCGGGTCGGCCAGCGAAGAAGCGCCAAATTGGCCCTGGGCCACCAGGGCCGCTACGATCAGGCCAACCAGCGTCCATCCCACGGTGCAGAAGCGCTTGACAAAGTTCCCGTACATGAACCCTACGCGGC
The DNA here is from genome assembly GCA_965205615.1 of Acidobacteriota bacterium. Taxonomy (GTDB): domain Bacteria; phylum Acidobacteriota; class UBA6911; order RPQK01; family CBDAPI01; genus CBDAPI01. Next base: position 265,309 of record CBDBHK010000026.1, read on the forward strand.
AGGTTCGTTCGTCTTTTCCGGTGCCGACGGCTGCCAGCATGTGCGGCTGCGCCATGATTCCGATCAGCCCGTTGAGAGTCAGCATGACAATGATCCAGAGAGTGATTCCCTCGGGAGCAGCCAGCGAAAACTTGTAGGCTTCCAGGCTCCCTTGCATGCCGGCCAGTCCGCCCACCCTGTTCCAGCCCATGGGGATCAATAGAAAGGAGAGGGCGATAATGAGAAACCCCTGAAAGAAATCCGTCCAGGCCGTGGCCAACAGCCCACCGATGAAACTGTAGAAGATGAAAATGACGGTCATGGCAATGACCACCCGGTCGACCCCGACTTCTCCGCCCACAGCCTGATTGATAACCTTGGCGGCTCCCTTGAGCATGCTGGCGGTGTTCAAAGTAAAGAAACAGAGCGCGAAGAGACTGTAGATCCCACCCATCCAGAGGCCGTAACGGTCTTCCGTCATTTCGGAGATCGTGGTTCGGCGGATGCGGCGGAAGATGGGCGCCATGATCCAATAGAAGGGAGTGGCAAAGAGGTTCTTCCAGTGAAACCAGATGCCTGAAGCTCCCATTGTGTAGACGGCACCGGCCAGTGAAACCGGCATCTCGGCATGCGTGCCGATTCCAAAGCTCTGCCCGATCATCAGCCATTTCCCGAAACGACGTTTGCCCAGGAAATACTCATCTGTGTCCTTGACTCGTAAGCCGGCAACGAGGCCGATCGCTGCGATCGCGACCAGGTAGGCGAACAGGACAATCCAATCAAGCCGGGCAATCTGCATGGACCGAATTTATACAAACTCAGGACCGGCGTAACAAGGTTGCCGCCCGCCCGCCTGTCCCGTCACGCCCTGCCGCTCGGCGGTCATCCCCCCTGCAGCCGGGTCCTTACAGTTGTTACGGCAAACGTTTCAGGGTTGGCCGGTGGCTGCTAGAATCTGGCGGCATACGATGGACATCCGGTTGATGAAGACCGCTGAAGAGCTGGGACAAGTAGCGGCGAAAGAGGCTTCCCCTGTGATCCAGGCGGCCATCCAGGAACGAAACCAAGCCTGTCTGATTGTTGCCACCGGGACGTCGCAGTTCCAGTTGCTGGATGCGCTGGTCGAGCATCCGATCGACTGGTCCCGAACCGTTTTCTTTCATCTGGACGAGTACGTGGGCCTGCCGGAAGGGCATCCGGCCAGCTTCAGAAAGTATTTGAAAGAACGAATTGTAGAAAAAGTGCGGCCAGGCGAGTTCTTCTTTATTCAGGGAGATCACCCTGATCCACCTTCTGAATGCGCGCGCCTGGGCGCACTTATCGGGGGTTATCAGCCAGACCTGGCTTTAGTGGGTATCGGCGAGAACGGGCATCTGGCTTTCAACGATCCGCCGGCTGACTTTGAAACGGCAGAGCCTTATCTGGTAGTCGAGTTGGATGAAGCCTGCCGCAGACAGCAGTTGGGGGAGGGCTGGTTTTCAACCCTCCAGGAGGTTCCTGAACAGGCCATCTCGATGTCGATTCGCCAGATTCTAAAGGCGGAAAAAATCATCTGCTGCGTTCCGGAGCGGCGCAAGGCGCTGGCCGTCAAGAACTGCCTGGAAGGTCAAGTGAGCCCTCAACACCCCGCTTCGATTCTACGCCGTCATCCCAACACGGTACTTTTCCTGGACGCAGGGTCGGCTTCCCTCCTGAGCCCCGGAACCCTGTGACTGGAGCTGGATAAGCGGCCGGTAAGAGACTCCCCATGAAAGGCTTTGTTGATCTTCAGGTGAACGGCTATGGCGGCGTGGACTTCTCCGCCCCGGACCTCGATATCGGAAAGGTCGGTTCGGTGGTGGAAGCTTTGCGCGGCCGCGGAACCATCGCCTTTTGCCCGACCATTATCACGAGTCCGGCGGGAATATACGAAGGCAATCTGCCTGTTCTCGCCCGAGCCATGGATGATCGAAACCTGGGGCCTCATCTGCTCGGAGTTCATCTGGAAGGGCCCTTCATTTCCGACAAAGAAGGGGCGCGAGGCGCACACCGGGGGCGGCATGCCCGTATCCCGGACGTCACCTATTACGAGCATCTGCGGCACCTGGCAAAGGACCGGATCAGCCTCGTCACGCTGGCTCCGGAACTGGCCGGTGCGGACGCTTTGATTCAACACATTGTAGAGTGCGGCACGGTGGTTTCACTGGGGCATCACCTGGCCGAATCTTCAACCATCTCGCGAGCCTGTGAACTCGGGGCGACTGCAGCCACGCATCTTGGAAATGGCCTTCCCAACCTCCTGCCCCGGCACCCCAACCCGATCTGGGACCAGCTCGACGAAGCGCGGTTGCAGGCCATGTTGATCACCGATGGGCACCATCTCCCCGACAGTTTCATCCGGGTCGTGACCCGGGCCCTGGGAGTGCAGCGAATGATTGTTGTCAGCGATTCAGCTCCCATAGCCGGCTTGCCTCCAGGGCAGTATCGAACGCTGGGCCAGAACGTCATCCTGGAAGAGAACGGTCGTCTCTGGAATCCGGCGGAAGACCATCTGGTGGGTTCGAGCGCCTGTTTGATGGCGTGTATGAATGATCTGGCGAGACTCAAGCTCGTGGAGGAAGAGGAGCTGTGGCAGGTGGGGCATCACAACCCGCTGGCCCTGATCGGCAAGTGCTTGCAGGGAACATGGTTGAAAGGATTTCCCGACGTGCTCTATCGGGATGGAACCTTTGTTCTCGCCTCGGATTGAATATTCTCTGCCTGTCGGTCACGCGTGAAGTTGGGCCCCGTCTCCTTCATGTCATCATCGCTGCGTGCGTTTGTCGAAACGCCCTGCTAGAGTTAGCCTCATGCGGACGTCGGGAGGGAGTCGTTTTCCTGCAGTCTGCCGGAGACGTGCAGTCGTGGTTTGTCAGCGGCAGCACCCTGGGCATTAATCCCCCTGACCTGAGCTACGGCACCAGGGAAGATGAGCCCATTTCCGGCACCCTGCTTAATTTCACCGACACGGTCGTGGAGGGGCAGATCCGGGGTCTGGTTACGATACTCCGGGTGACGAATACCGGAAGTGAAGAGCGCCTCGCAAACTTCTCGACACAGTTCAGGATCACAGCCAGCCCGGACTTCGCACCTCTCACAGGGTGCTTCGTCCAGTAGGAGATCTTACCGCATAATTCTCTGGGCCTTTGGCGCAGATCATTACTTGCGATTCCGTCATTCACCAGCGGCATCAGGGTATAAGCGTTTCAAAAAGTTCCGCAGAATGCCGTGCGAGTAAGCACTTGCGACGCGTTCGGTAAATCTGGGGAAGTCAATCGGGGCCGCTTCGTTCGCAGAATCGGAGATAGTCCGGATGACCAGGAACGGAATGCCGTGCTCATGACACACCTGGGCCACAGCGGCTCCCTCCATTTCAACACAAGCGACTGTTGGCAGACGTTTTCTCAGTTCCTCAAGGTCTTCCTCCTTGGCAAAGAACTTGTCGCCGCTCGCGATGTCCTCTGCCACGACCTTCGGGTTGTCGATGTGAAACTCAACCAAGAGATCGTCCGAAACGTAAGTGCGTAGATCTCGCGTCAAGAAGTGCTCGGCGGCTTCCAGGGCAATTTGCCGGTGGCGGGGGTGGGTTTCCAGGGTCGTCATGTCCAGCAGAGGAATCTCGTGGCGCATCAACAGGGGCCGCGCGTCCATGTCGTGCTGATAAAGTTTGCCGGCAATGACCACATCGCCCACGTTTAGATTGGGATCGACGGCTCCAGCCACACCGGTAAAGACGATCTCGTCGACACCGAACTGAGCGATGAGATGGGTAACCGTTGACGAGGCGGCGACTTTGCCCCAGCGCGAAAACACCATGACAACCGGAATGCCCCACAGCTTGCCCCGATGATAGGTGCGCATTCCCGTATGAAGTGCTTCGTCCGCTGTGCCCAGTTCTATCACCAGACTCACGATTTCTTCGCGCATCGCGCTCATAATTTCTATGGTCATGGTTTCCTCGTCAGCTTTTTACTGATCTGTCGATGTTGCGGGTACTGCTCCAAGAGCTGGTCGCGAGTCGGCAGCGCGATTGCCATGATGACGACAAAGGCCCACCCCTCCACAACCGAGTCCACTCTCTATGTTAGGACTGCCCGCCTTGGGTTCGCTACCCCTGGTTTGGCCCAATCTGAGTGGCAAGTATCCGATTTCTGAGGTGCCCCGGCAGGGATGCGTGCCGCGTCGAAGGGTCTCCGATGCTCCGACGGTGTCGGCCTTGCTAGTGCGTTCGGCAAGTGAATGCTAACCTGTCTTGTCAGAGTCTTTCGCTGCTCAGTTTCAGTGTCGCCGGAGCTTCCTTTTCAGGAAAGCCGGTGTTCGAAATCAAGCGGTTGCCAGGTCCGAAACAGAACACAAGGAGATGAGAAGATGAAAAAGCTTTCGATCTTGGTTGCGATGCTCCCGCCTTTGGCAGCCTGTGGGGCCTCGTCAGTCTTGATCCCGGACTGCCAGGTCATTAACACGCCAGGGGCCTACGAGGTGAGTAACAACCTTCCCGGGAGTGGGGGCTTGCTCGCGACCGGCAACTGCCTGGAGATTGAAGCCAGCTACATCAGCATCAACCTGGCAGGTTTCGTACTGACGGGAGACGGTTCGGGTGACGGCGTTACGGACGGATTCGACACCACCGACCCCAAGCTCGGCACCGCCGTATTGAATGGGACAATCACGGGATTTCGCGACGGTGTGAGTCTGGGCGGTGGAGAGAGTGCGATCCAGGCCGTGCGCGTGGCCAACAACCAGCGGGCCGGCATCCATGTCGCCTCGAACAGCGTCGTGTCCGCGTGCCAGGCTATTCAGAACGGCCGTAATGGTATCTCCGTCAGCGGCAGCGACACCATCGTGACCGGCAGTACCTCCTCGGGCAACGGCGGCAATGGCATCAATGCCGGTGTGGGAGCCCTCGTGGCAAAGAACGTCGTGATCAACAACGCCGCCGCCGCCAATGGGGCCAACGGTCTGGCTGTGAACAATTTCGGTATCGTGAAGGACAATATCGTCCGCGACAACGCCGGGGAGGGAATCAGTGCGCGCAGAGGCAGCGTTGTGACCGGGAATATTGTCTCGAACAATGGTTTCGGCGCCAGCAGCCCGGCTGTGGGCATCAACGCCTCAAACTTCGGGAGCGTCGTCTCCGGCAACACGGTCGAGGACAATGCGGCCGACGGCATCCTGGCTGGCCCGGGAGCCAATGTGAGCGGGAACATGGTCCGGAACAATGGCGCCGACGGGATCGAGGCCACTTGTGCGGCCGCGATTCGCGAAAACATCTCGACTCTCAACACGGGACTGAACCTCCGTTTGCTGGGTGCGCCAGGAGACTGCCTAACGGTTGACAATCTAACTCCCTAGCGGACTGTAATGCTTCAGGCGCTAACTGCGTATCGTCGAGCACCCAACCGCCGCCCGTGAATGTCATCTTTTCGTCCTGCTTCATTTCACTCCGGGGCGTTAACGCCCATTATCATCCAGCCATCTACTGAAGTCGCTGTTTCGCCAGGTATGTCGCGGCTGATATCCCAGTAGCCGAGACGCCCTGGCATGGGAGATCAGAGAGGCATGACCTTCGAGGCTCTGGTTGATCGGGACCTGCGGAAAGTGGCGCTCGATGAGAGTCGGCGTCGGTGTGGTGCTGCAGGTGTCGGCGGCATTGATATGAAAGACATCGTGCTCGATCGACGTCTCTTCGAGCGCCAGGACCAATGCCTGTACCGCATCGCGTACGTCGGTAACGGCCCACAACAGATCGCTCGGGCGAGGCGGTCCCGGGCTGGGCCAGTCGCCATCGGGGTCTTTGACCACTTTTCGATAACGCTTTCGCCAGAGTTCGTCGACCGTTTGCCCTTTGGCCGAACCGGACTGAACGGCGAACTGCGCCCCGTCCCGATCGAGGCACCAGTTGTGGTTGATGCGCAGGCAAATCGTCGCAAGTCCGTGGGCATCGGAGTACCGCCGGCAGACCTGTTCACCGAGACGCTTGCTCAAGCCGTATTCATCCTGTGGTGCACAGGGGTGCGCCTCATCGATCGGCAGGTATTCGGGAATGATCTCCCTGGCCTGGAATGAGAATCCTGTTGCGGCGCCGGAGGAGGCAAACACGACCTTCGGCACTTCAGCAGCGACTGCTGCCTCGAGCGTGTTGACGGTACCCATGACATTGACATTCAACAATTGATCGGGGGTTGCACGACCGGGCCCGGGTACGGCAGCCAGATGAATGACGGCGTCCTGCCCCCGGCAGGCCGACTTCCTGAGTGACCTCAAAGGACTACCTGAGTAGTCTTGAGAAGGGTCCCACTCTCCACCGCCTGAAGGCGGTGGATTCGACATGCGACTGAAGTCGCCTAAAGACCTCGCTTCGCTCGCAGGCTGACTACTCAGTGACCCGAAAATCGTCGTCTCGGGTCTCGACATCTTGGGTTTCTATATACTCTGCAACCATCGTATCGCTCACATTCCCAGTCGTCGCCACGAAGTACCCTCGTGCCCAAAGATGTCGTCCCCAAAACTCCTTGCGCAACTTGCGGTGATCTTGCAGTAGATGATGCGACGTTTTCCCTTTGATCGCCTGCATCACTCGGCTCGGCGCCAATCTCGGCGGCACATCCAACAACAAATGCACATGATCGGGTCGCACATGCCCCTTCACGATCTCGATATCCAACGATCGGCAAATCTCTCGCGTCAGATCCCGCACCTCTTTCCCGATCTCTCCTCGCAGAGCCGGCTTGCGGTACTTGGTGATGAACACAAAGTGATATCTCAGCCGATACACTGCATGCGAACTTTTCCGATACTCAGACACCTCCGCAGTGTACCCCCAAGCCTCCTGAAGGCTTCGCCTAAAGGCGAGGGGGTTCACCCATCCCAGAGTGGGACCCTAGCCGCCATTTCTCACCGATGGGACCTGAAAAGGCCGCCCTGTTTGGTATAAAGCGTTTTGAATGAACGTTTTCACACGCAAACGGAGGCGGCCCTTATGAGAACAGAGTGTAAACAAGCCAGGTGCGAATTTCACGGACTATTTCAACGCAAAGTGAAGGCGCGGTTCGACGGCGGGAAGATCACCTCCGATGCAGGGGTGCTGCTGTTGCGAGAGGTCGAGAGGGGGACGGGTCTGATCGCCGGACTGGCTGAGTGTTTCAGGGATCACCGGGATCCGCGGTTGATCGAACACACGGTCGAGGAGTTGTTGGGGCAGCGCATCTACGGACTCTGTCTGGGGTACGAGGATCTGAACGATCATGATCAGTTGCGCACCGATCCGATGCTGGCGGTGGCGGTGAATAAGGCCGATCCGTTGGGGGAGAGGCGGCGGCAGGCCTCAGATCGGGGGAAGGCGCTGGCGGGCAGGTGTACGCTGAACCGGTTGGAGTTGACCGGCGCCGAGGTCGATGAGCAGGAGCGGTACAAGAAGATCGCGATGGACCCGGACCGGATCGACGGCTGGATGGTGGATGCCTTCGTGGAGTCCCACGAATCGGCGCCCGAGGAGATGGTGCTGGATCTGGATGCGACCGACGACCCGATCCATGGCCAGCAGGAAGGCCGGTTCTTTCACGGTTACTACCGCCACTACTGTTATCTCCCGCTGTACATCTTCTCGGGGGAGCATCTGCTGTGCGCCCGGTTGCGGTGTTCCAATATCGATGGGGCCGCGGGATCGGTGGAGGAACTGGAACGGATCGTCGGCCGGATTCGGCAGAGCTGGCCGGAGGTCTCGATCGTCATCCGGGCCGACTCGGGCTTTTGCCGGGATGACTTGCTCCGCTGGTGTGAAGACCATCACGTGGATTACGTGATGGGGTTGGCCAACAATGATCGGCTCAAGTCAGAGAGCGCCGAAGCGATGACTCAGGCCGAAGCCGAGTTCAACGCCACCGGGCGACCGGCGCGGGTGTTCAAGGATTTCCGCTACCGGACTCGCCACAGTTGGACCTCGGAGCGACGCGTCGTCGGCAAGGCCGAGTTCCTGGACAAAGGCGCCAATCCCCGATTCGTCGTCACCTCCCTGTCGCCGGAACGCCTGGGGGCCCGCGCGCTCTACGAAGACTTCTACTGTGCGCGGGGCGACATGGAGAACCGCATAAAAGAACAGCAGTTGGGTCTGTTCGCCGACCGGACCAGCGCGGCAACGATGCGCGCCAATCAACTCCGGCTGTATCTGTCCTCCGCCGCCTACATGCTCATGCACGCCTTGCGTCGTCTCGGACTGAAGCAGACCCCCCTGGCTCGCGCTCAGTGTCAGACGATTCGCTTGAAGCTCCTCAAGATCGGCGCCCAGGTCCGCCTCACGGTCCGCCACGTCTGGATCTCCATGTCGGAAGCCTATCCCTACAGCGAGGTCTTCGCTGCCGTCGTTCGAAACCTCCAGGCCATTCCTCTGCGCTGCTGAGGTCTGTCCCGATCAAACGCCCCCAAAAACGAAATCGTTCCATCGCTCAGGCCGAGCTCTGCCTGAATACATTCCGTCACGCTCTTCCGAACCCGAAAAACGGTTCATTCACGACCATCCACACCACCGCATCACTCGACCTGGACCGGATCGATAGCGAAACTCTCAGAAAACCGTTCCGGCCTGCCAAAATCACCTTCATTTCCAAATCGGTGATCTATGCGGGTTAGCCGTCTATGCTCATAGTATACTCCTCGCGGTTTCCCGGAGCCGATTGCGAGTGCAGACACACGGTCCATGCTGAGAAGTCTCTGGTTAAGCAGACATCTGGTCGGCGAGCTGGTGCGCCGAGACTTTAAGAATCGCTATCGTGGCTCGCTCCTGGGTGGTGCCTGGTCGATTCTCAATCCACTTCTCCAACTGACCGTTTACACACTGGTGTTTTCGGTCTTTCTGGGCCAGCGCTTTGGGGAGAACAGCTCCAGCGGGAAGTTTGCCCTTTTTCTCTTCGCGGCGCTTCTCCCCTGGCTGTCTTTTCAGGAGAGCCTCAATCGATCGGCCCGGACCTTCATTGACCACAACCAACTCATCAAGAAGACTCGCTTTCCTCTGCCCGCACTACCACTAACGGTCACAGCCTCGGCCTTTCTTCAGCAGTGCGTGGGAACTCTTCTTCTGCTTACCGTGCTGATCGCCACCGGTGAAGGCCATCCCACGACCCTGTGGATCTGGCCCCTGGCCGGGTTCCTGCAGGTCGTTCTCGCGTTCGGTTTGTCGCTGGTCCTGGCGTGTTCGACGGTTCTGATCCGAGATGTGGCCCAGGTTCTGGGCGCTGCTTTGCTGGTCCTGTTCTGGACGACCCCGATTGTTTACCCTCAGGAACGGGCCGGCGAACTGGCCTGGGTCCTGGACCTGAACCCCCTCACTCACCTGGTGGGACTGCACCGCTATGTTCTGTTCGGTCAACCTGTGCCCTCGGCCGGAGGGCTCTTGTATCTGGCTGTGGTCGCTCTGGCGGTCGCGGGGCTGGGGGCAGCAGTCCATTCCCGGACGCGCCGGCTGATCGTCGATCTCGTGTGAGTTGACCGCAAGCGTGCTCACGAAGGGAGTCCCTTGAAGGCGGCTCCCGGAGCTAATCGCTGGATTTGGTTTTCTTACGCTTCCCGGTCCCTTCGCCGTCCCCACCTGGCTGGACGGCCGGCTCTTTCTCCGGAGGTTGAATAAACTCGACCAGCCGCTTCAGTATGTCAGGGGCGGGAGATTTCAGCAGGCCTTGAAAAGGATAAGTATAGGCGAGTGCCCGAGCGAAGCTCAGACTCAGGTAACGCTGCTCGTCGGCTCTCAGCTTCTTACCGGAAGCCAGCTTCTCTTTCAGTTTGGGAAGCTGCTTCTCGAGCTGTTCCAGGCGTTTCGGCTTGACCTCCAGAACCTCAGGCAGTTGATCCGGGTAAGCCTGGTCCAGCAGGAACAGTTCCATGCCCGTCCTGAACAGGTCCCCGGCCAGCGCGTTGTATTTCCGGGTATACGGTACCAGTTGAGCCGCAATGAGCTTGTGGGAAACCCTTAATTTGTCCTTCTCCAGAGCCATCCCCTCCACAAACTCGACAGGATTGATCACAAGATACAGCGTCTGGGCAATACGAACTCTCCGGACGGCGCTTCCGAAAGGAGAGATGACAACGCCAAAGTCTCTACGGAAAGAGGGAAAGTTCTTGTGGAGTCGTTTCGCGAGGTCCGTGGCCAGTTCCTCTAGCCCGCATAGATCACCGATAGGACCTGAAAAGGCCGCCCTGTTTGGTATAAAGCGTTTTGAATGAACGTTTTCACACGCAAACGGAGGCGGCCCTTATGAGAACAGAGTGTAAACAAGACAGGTTCGAATTTCACGGACTATTTCAACGCAAAGTGAAGGCGCGGTTCGACGGCGGGAAGATCACCTCCGATGCAGGGGTGCTGCTGTTGCGAGAGGTCGAGAGGGGGACGGGTCTGATCGCCGGACTGGCTGAGTGTTTCAGGGATCACCGGGATCCGCGGTTGATCGAACACACGGTCGAGGAGTTGTTGGGGCAGCGCATCTACGGACTCTGTCTGGGGTACGAGGATCTGAACGATCATGATCAGTTGCGCACCGATCCGATGCTGGCGGTGGCGGTGAATAAGGCCGATCCGTTGGGGGAGAGGCGGCGGCAGGCCTCAGATCGGGGGAAGGCGCTGGCGGGCAGGTGTACGCTGAACCGGTTGGAGTTGACCGGCGCCGAGGTCGATGAGCAGGAGCGGTACAAGAAGATCGCGATGGACCCGGACCGGATCGACGGCTGGATGGTGGATGCCTTCGTGGAGTCCCACGAATCGGCGCCCGAGGAGATGGTGCTGGATCTGGATGCGACCGACGACCCGATCCATGGCCAGCAGGAAGGCCGGTTCTTTCACGGTTACTACCGCCACTACTGTTATCTCCCGCTGTACATCTTCTCGGGGGAGCATCTGCTGTGCGCCCGGTTGCGGTGTTCCAATATCGATGGGGCCGCGGGATCGGTGGAGGAACTGGAACGGATCGTCGGCCGGATTCGGCAGAGCTGGCCGGAGGTCTCGATCGTCATCCGGGCCGACTCGGGCTTTTGCCGGGATGACTTGCTCCGCTGGTGTGAAGACCATCACGTGGATTACGTGATGGGGTTGGCCAACAATGATCGGCTCAAGTCAGAGAGCGCCGAAGCGATGACTCAGGCCGAAGCCGAGTTCAACGCCACCGGGCGACCGGCGCGGGTGTTCAAGGATTTCCGCTACCGGACTCGCCACAGTTGGACCTCGGAGCGACGCGTCGTCGGCAAGGCCGAGTTCCTGGACAAAGGCGCCAATCCCCGATTCGTCGTCACCTCCCTGTCGCCGGAACGCCTGGGGGCCCGCGCGCTCTACGAAGACTTCTACTGTGCGCGGGGCGACATGGAGAACCGCATAAAAGAACAGCAGTTGGATCTGTTCGCCGACCGGACCAGCGCGGCAACGATGCGCGCCAATCAACTCCGGCTGTATCTGTCCTCCGCCGCCTACATGCTCATGCACGCCTTGCGTCGTCTCGGACTGAAGCAGACCCCCCTGGCTCGCGCTCAGTGTCAGACGATTCGCTTGAAGCTCCTCAAGATCGGCGCCCAGGTCCGCCTCACGGTCCGCCACGTCTGGATCTCCATGTCGGAAGCCTATCCCTACAGCGAGGTCTTCGCTGCCGTCGTTCGAAACCTCCAGGCCATTCCTCTGCGCTGCTGAGGTCTGTCCCGATCAAACGCCCCCAAAAACGAAATCGTTCCATCGCTCAGGCCGAGCTCTGCCTGAATACATTCCGTCACGCTCTTCCGAACCCGAAAAACGCTCCATTCACGACCATCCACACCACCGCATCACTCGACCTGGACCGGATCGATAGCGAAACTCTCAGAAAACCGTTCCGGCCTGCCAAAATCACCTTCATTTCCAAATCGGTGATCTATGCGGGCTATCGAATTGAAATTTGAAAGACAAACAAAAAATGCGACAATCAGCCCCCGTCGGGGGCCCGCCCCGGGGACGCGACCAGGGACCTGCCCGGAACCTGGCTGCCCCGTTTTGAGGCCCATGTGAATCGTTTGTCGAAAACAGAGTTCAAACAACTTTACGATCACGACTATTTCGCAGGGATATCGAGCGGCTACCCGGAGTCCGGTTACGATCAGTCACATCCCGACTGGGGCCCCTGGCTCGACCTGATCCGGCGCATCCAGCCGAACGGCACTCTGGTGGATCTGGGGTGTGCCTTCGGCTATCTCGTTGCAGAGGCCCGGCAACGGGGCTACCAGGCCTTCGGCCTCGACATCAGCCCCTATGCCGTGTCCAGGGAGCCCGGAATCACCGGACTTGTGGAAGCCGACACCCAAACGCTCCCCCTGCGTTCTTCGAGTGTCGACATCGCTGCTCTCTTTGACGTTCTGGAGCACCTCAGCCAGCCGCGCCTCGCCCTGGCCGAGGTGGCCCGGATTCTGGGACCCGAGGGGCTTCTCATCGGCGCCACCCCGGACCCTATTTTTTTCTCCCGAAGGGAGCCGACCCATGTCTTCGAGCGGCCCCCGTCCTACTGGATCGAGAGCTTGCGACGGCTGGGCTTTGAATCCCGTTTCCGATTCTCTGAAGAAGCCTATAACTTCCAGTTCGTGGCTACTCCTGCAGGCTCGCGGCTCAGCTCGAAACTCAACGTTCTTCAACACGATTACTTCAGCTCCGATCCCGACATCCTGCAGATCCGGGGGCCGCTCCTGGCAGTGCCGCGATGCGGGTGGGGGACACTGCGCGAAGAGCGGCGCCGGATTCGGGAGCGGAGCTCGGTCTATCTGCTCAACCCCTCTCCTGCTCCCCTGCACGCTGAAGTCTCCTGCCGGATCCTGAATCGAGGCAGCTGCGTCACCCTCCGTATTGGATTCAACAGCCTCATTCTTGACGAGCGGGTTCTTACACCGGAACAGCCCGCCCAACAGCACCTTGCCCTCCCTTCTCTGGAACTGCCCGTAGGCGGTCACCACCTGTGGTTCGAGTTGCAGCCCGCTTCCTCGGAAGTAGCCCTGGGAGATGTCCTCATCGAAAGCTCCGAAGGCAATCCCCACCAACTGGTCCAGTCTCTCCCCTTTGATTTGTTTCAGCGCTATCAACTGGCCTCTCAAATCTGCGCCCTGCTCGGCCCTTCTCAGGTCCTCGACGTGGGGGGCTACCTCGGTGACGAGGGCGGCCACCTGGCCACGGTTCAGGACTTTCTGGCCGGTGCGCGGCCTTTGAGCTCATTTGACAAGATCTGCTCCACGGACCTGCGCCAGGGGGACTGGCCGACTCACCAGCCGGCCCCTGCAGCGGCCCAGCCTTATAAGGATGGCGCCTTCGACCTGGTGCTGGCGCTGGACGTACTCGAACACCTGCCGGCCCGGGACAGGACGGGCTTTCTGGAAGAACTGGATCGGCTCTCGCGGCGCTGGATTGTGGTGGCCGCCCCTTTTGCCAGTGCGGAAGTGGAAGAGGTCGAAGAATCCCTCCGAGACGGTCTTCTCTCCTCCCAGCGTTTTCTGCGAGAACACGGGGAACTGGGGCTGCCCCGTCTGGCATCGGTTGTGGAACACTACCGAGAGCAGGGTTACGTCGTAGAAGCCCTGCCCAACGGATTCCTGCCCCGCTGGAGGGCTATGCAGATCCTGACCCGCCTTTACTTTGGCCATCATGACTGGGTTTCGTTCCGGACTCTCAACCAGCTCTACAATCGGTGGGTATTCCCGCAGGATCAGCTTGAACCCGCCTACCGCCATCACCTTCTCATCAGCAAGGAACCCCTCTCCGCAGGGGCAGCTGCAGGACTGGCGGGCCTGCGCACAGACCCCGACGACGCGTCGCCCGGGGATCTGGCTTTTCTGAACCACGCCGATTTTGCGCTCCTCAACGAGAGAATTCTCGAACGGCTGGACCAGACCGCCAGAGATTTGCACGATACACAGTTCCTGTTTGGCGAGCGACAGAAACTGATCGGCCTGTTAGAGGACGACCTGGAGACTACCAGGAAAGAGCTGGCGAGACTTCGCAGGGTCCCGCTGTACCGACTGGCCCTGCAGAGGGTGCGCCGCAGACTGCGCAGCCTGAGGAAGGCTGACAGATCGAAGGCTCAATGAGTAGCCCTGAGATCTCGGTGGTCGTGATCAATTACAACGGCCAGGCCTACCTGGAAGAACTGCTGAACTCGCTCTCCTCCCAGAGCTTTCAGGATTACGAGCTGATTCTGGTAGACAACGCCTCCAGGGACGACAGCCTGACGACGGTTCGAGCCCTGCGCCCGGACTGCCGGACGCTCGAGCAGGAAACCAATCTGGGATTCTCCCGGGCAGCAAATCTCGGTGCACGGCTGGGTGCCGGGCGATTCCTGGCCTTCCTGAATCCCGATCTGAAACTGCACCCTGACTGGCTGAGAGAACTGCTCCACGGCGCCGACTCCGATCCCCGGATCGCCGCCGTGGCCTCAAAGCTGCTTCTTTACCAGGACCCCGCCAGGCTCAACGGAGTCGGTGGGATGATGAATTCTCTGGGCTACACCTGGGACCGGGGGATGTTCGAAACGGACCGTGGACAGTACGATCAGCCCCAGGAGGTGCTCTTCGCCTCGGCCGGGGCCGCTCTCTTTCGCCGCTCAGCCTTCCTGGAGGCGGGAGGATTCGATGAACGCTTCTTCATGTACCACGAGGATGTCGACCTGTGCTGGAGGCTCTGGCTGCTCGGTCACCGGGTTGTGACGGCCCCCAAAGCGGTGGCCCTGCATCATTTCTCCGCCTCCACCCGGGAGGGCAAAGGAATGCGGTGGCGCGAACTGATGGGAGAACGGCACAACATCCGGAGTCTTCTCAAAAACTACCAGCTGCCCGGCCTGCTGCGAGCCCTCGTGCGCCTGATTCTGCTGCCCCAGCCATGGTCCCGGAAAATGGGTCAACTGCGGAATGTCTTCTGGAACCTCCGGGTCCTCCCGGACACGCTCCGGGAGCGGCGGCGGATTTCGCGACGCCGGGTCCGAAGCGATCAGGATCTCGCCTATCTTATTGTAGAATCGAAGGATGTCCCCATCACCCTCTGACGTCAGTGTCGTGACGATCAACTGGAATGGGAAAGCCCACCTGGAAACGCTCCTTCCCAGTCTGGAGGCAACCGGGTGCGGTGAGATTCTAGTCGTCGATAACGGGAGCACGGACGGCTCCGGGGCCTTCGTAGAGAGCCGGTTTCCAGGCGTGCAGCTGCTCGAGAATGACAGCAATCAGGGCTTTTCCCACCCCTGCAACCAGGCGGCTGCCCGGGCCGCGGGCCGTTACGTTGCCTTCATTAACAATGACATGAGGGCGCATCCCGACTGGCTGCGATCGGCCTTGCCTCTCCTGCAGGGAGACACCGTGTGCGTCGCTTCTCGAATCCTCGACTGGCAGGGTGAGCGCATCGACTTCAACGGATCTTCTCTGCAATACCTCGGATACGCCCTGCAGCGAGACCTGGGACGGCTGGTCGAAGAGGTGTCCCATGAACGAGAAGTTCTGTTCGCGTGTGGTGGGGCCCTGGTCATTGACCGCAGGGTTTTCCTGGAGGCGGGGGGCTTTGACCCGGACTACTTCGCCATCTTCGAAGACGTTGACCTGGGATGGCGTCTGTGGGTCATGGGATACCGGGTGGCTTTCGCCGCCGATTCCATCACCTATCACCGCGGCCACTCGACTCTGGGAACCCAGCAGCTTCCCAAAGTCAGGTACCTGATGCACCGCAATGCCCTTTTGACCATCCTCAAGAACTACGACGAACAGCGTTTTCGAAAAATCCTTCCCCTGGCCATCGTCATGGCTATCAAACGGGCCGTCCACTTTTCTGGAATCAACCGGGAGTCGTTTTATATAGGGTCCGGTGTGGAAGCCGAACTCCCCGACGGCGACCCCGAGGTCCGGGCTCGACTGCTCGACTCGCTGACTCACATGGTCGCCGTCGACGATGTGCTGGAGCAGTTTCCGCGCCTCCTGGAGAAGCGCAAGCAGGTCCAGCAGCGGCGGAGACGACCCGATGAACGCATTCTCGACCTGTTCATCGATCCGTTTCGACTGCTTGTCGAAGACCCGAACTATGCCTACCAGGAGCTTCAGCAGCTCGGCCAGCTCGACTTTACGATCCCGGAACCGGTGCGGCACCGGGCCGCGGCGGCGAAGCTTCCCCGGCAGCTCGAGGACCGGATCCAGAGACTGACCCGGGAACTCTCGCAGCTTCAGTGGATGGCTCATCGGCATCTGAGCTCGTCGTCTCGGGTTCCGGAGTCGACTCTCGCCGGCCTCCTGCGGAGTGTCCGCGAGGAGGGATTTCGGATCACGTGGGAACGCCTCAAGGCGCGAGTGGAAGATGGACTTTAGCGTCATCATCCCCACCTACAACCGCAGTCGGATTCTGGCCCTCACGCTGGAGGCTCTGGCCCGGCAGTGCCCGGCCCCCGGGTCCGGCCCGCTGCCCAGATTTGAGGTTCTGGTCGTCGACGACGGGTCCACCGACTCCACACGGGATCGTGTGGAGGGTCTCGTGCGCACCTACCCGGCGCCCCTTCGCTATTTCTTTCAGCCCAATCGTAAGCAGGGCCCGGCCCGTAACCTGGGAGCCTTTGAGGCTGAAGGAGACTTTCTCCTGTTCCTGGGCGACGACGTCGTTCCCTGCCCCGTTTTTCTGGATGAGCACCGGAGCAGCCACGCTTCCCGGGACCCTCTGCTGGCTGCAATCGGCTACACGCGCTGGCCGCCACACTTCCCCCATTCATCTTTTCTCGAATACATCGGGGAGCAGGGCTGGCAATTCGGGTTTTCTCTCATCGAGAACCCCGAGGATCTCCCCTTTAATTTCTTCTACACCAGCAACCTCTCACTGCCGCGCAACCTGTTTCTGGACTCGGGAGGCTTCGACGAATCCTTCGACGACTACGGATGGGAGGATATGGAACTGGGTCTGAGACTGAAGAAGAGCGGGATGCGACTGCTTTACAATCCCGCGGCGGTCGCCTATCACCACCACCAGATCGACCTGGCCTCCTTCGTGCGCCGCCAGCGCAAGGTCGGGCGCACGGCCTGGAACTTTTATAGACGACATCCTGAGATGGCCGATTTCCTGAATATAGAAAAGACTCCTCGCTATTCGCTGCCAAAGCGCCTCAAGATGTGGGGACTGACCCGCCTCTGCAGCCTCACGGAGCACCTGGACTGGCCGGATTTGAGTCCCTTCTACCCCGACCTGATGTCCTACCATTACAATCGCGGTATTGCGGAAAGACGCGATGGCCCGGACTGAGGCTTCGGAACTGACGGTCATTGTCCCCACCTGGAACCAGTCGGAACTGCTCAGGGGATGTCTGGCCTCCCTGCAGGCCCAGACCCGGAAGCCGTCCGTGCTGGTTGTGGACAACGGGTCGGACAACGAGACCGCCAGCGTCATTTCCCACTTTTCCGGCATCCGGCACCAGCGTCTTCCTGCCAACCTGGGATTCGCGAAGTCGGCCAACCTCGGCCTGAGGGTGGTTGAGACACCTTACGTGGCTCTCTTGAACAACGACACGGAAGTCCATCCCGAGTGGACCGAGCAGGGGCTGCTGGGCTTTGCCCGCTACCCCGACTACAGTTTTTTCGCGTCCAAGATCGTTTTCTATTTCGATCGCCGCTATCTGGACAGTGCCGGGGATTGTTATCCGGCCAGCGGCCTCCCAGCCAAGCGGGGCTCCGGAGAGCCGGAGCACCGGTTCGATACTTCCTGCGAGGTTTTGGGAGCCAGCGCCGGGGCGGCCTTTTATCGGCACGCAATGTTCGAAGAAGTGGGCTTTCTGGACGAAGACTTTTTCATGTACCTGGAGGATGTCGAGTTTAGCCTGCGAGCGCGGCTGCTGGGTCACCGCTGCCGTTACCTGCCCCGGGCGATCGTCTATCACATGGAAGCCGCTTCGGATCCTGGTAGAGGGGCCCTGACACCTCCGGCCCGGCAGGACTCGCCGGAAGCCGTGGCCGCGGCAGGTCCTCCCGGAATCTACTACTCCGAAGCCCGGGTCTTCTGGATTACGCGCAACCGATGGGCGCTGATGATCATCTATCAACCCGCCGCCCACTGCCTCAGCCTGGCCTTCGGGTGGTTGAAGAGCGGGCTTTTCCACCTCTTGAAGGAAGGTTTTTTCGGCGCCTTTCTGAGAGGTATCTGGGCCGGCCTGCGGAGTACGCCCGGGGCCTGGCGCAAACGCCGGGAGCGAAACAACCAATGCACTCTGACGAAAGAGCAGCGACGGAAACTGTTCCGTATGTGCTAGCCGTTTGCGTCAACTGGAACGGACGCAGCGTTCTGGCAGGGGCCTTGCAGGGGCTGGTTTCGTCACCTTATCCCAACCTCCGGATCGTGGTCGTCGACTGCGCCTCACAAGACGGATCCGAGCGGCTGGTTCCCTCCGCTGCGACTCTGTTGCGCCTGAATCACAACCCGGGATACGCGGGCGCCATCAATACTGCTCTGCAGCGTACTCAACAGTTTGCGAAAGGCGCAGCAGAACTGGGCAGGCCTGACTTCTTCTTCTTCCTCAACAACGATGTCGAGGTTCCATCCGGTCTGATCGGTGAGCTGGTTCAATTCGCCTCTAACCGGGGCCCCTGCGTGTGCGGTCCCCAGGTTGTCATCCACTCGCGGCCGCAGCAAATGGAAGCGGGCTCCGGCAAGCTCAGCTGGAGTCACGTGCTGGCCCGCTTCGAGGACCGTAATCGCTCCCTGACCGGCGTGGACAAAAAGCCCCGCAAAGCAGAGCTTCTGCTGGGGTGTGCGCTTTTCGTCGAGAGCCGGGCGCTCGAGACGACCGGGCTCTGGGACGAGACCTTTTTCATGTACCATGAGGAGGTGGACTGGCTCTACCGGTGTGGCCGGGCGGGGATTCCGATCTACCACTGCCCTTTTCTTCGCATCAGCCATCACGGCGGCACGGCCACGCGGGGCCTGCCTCTAAAGAAGGTCTACTGGCTGCGCCGAAACACGGTCTATTTCTTGAGGAAACACCGGGCCGGACCGAAACAGTGGGGCTTCTGGGCCACCACTCTGGTGGGAAGCCTGGCCTTCAATCTGGCCACATTCAAGTGGAAGCGTTTGGGGACAATCTGCCGAGGCGTCTTTGATGGATTCCAGCTGGAAAGAACCGCTTCCCGAAGTTAGTTTCATCGTTCCCTCCTGCGCCGGCAGGTCCACCATCGAGCCGACTCTTCAGTCGATTCAGCGACAAAGCAGCTCTCTTTCCCGTGAGATCGTGGTCGTCGATTCCTCGGCAGCCGGGCTTCCCGAATCTTTGGAGGAACTCTATCCAGGGCTTCGACTCTTCCACGAGTCGACGCGCCGCTGGCCCGGAGCTGCCCGCAATCTGGGAGCCGAGAGGGCGCGGGGGCGGTGGATCGCCTTTGTTGACGCAGACGCCGTCCTGGAGGAGAACTGGCTGGAACGGCTCCATTCCACGCTGCTGACCAACCCCCGGGGAGTCGTGGGGGGCCGGGTCGTCAACGCCAACCCCGAGGAAGACGAGGGGTCGGTTTTACACTGGCTCGAATTCTCCGAGTTCCTGCCGGGTGGAAAGGGTGGGCCACGACCCTTCATTTCCAGCTCCAACCTGCTGATCGAGCGAACTCGGTTCTTGAAATCCGGAGGCTTCGACGAGCGGCTTCGAATGTCCGAAGACTCCGCCTTTTGCCATCGTTATACAGGCCCCGTTCTTTTCTGTGGCGCAACGGGAGTCCGGCACCCTCACCGCACCGGAGCGGACCAGGTGCATGAGCACTTACGGAAACACGGCCACTGGAGCGGCGTCTACCGGGCCCTGTATCCAGCCCCGGGATCGTTCCTGGTGAACTGGCCGGCCTTGAGCCGGCTGCTGCCCCTGTGGAGACTTCCCCTGGTGGTCTGGAGAGTCTGCAGGAGCAGTCCTGGCCAGACGGGAAAATGTGTGCGGCTGCTCCCGGCCCTTTTCAGGGGTCTGGGGGCGTGGTCGCGGGGCTTCAATGAAGGCCTCAAGTCCGGTGCCGAACAAGCAACCGGCCCTTGATTCAACCCGGCTGTTGTCCCTGCCCTATGCGCTCCCGGATTTTCTGAATCTCCGCCTCCTGCTCGGCGGGGACCTGGACCTTGATGGCCGGGCTCACCTTGTCGCTTCTCTTCAGATCAGGAATCTTTTCAGGCGTCAAACCGAGAATGCCCCTCGCCCCCGGAGAGAGGTAATTGTATGGAATCTCAACCGGATACTCGGTCAGCTCACCGCCGTGTTCGATGACCACCGTCATGGGACTCTTCTGGTCTTTCAACTCGTCCGAGCCTCGATGCACAATCTTGAGGTGGCGCTTCTCGCCGGCAGGAATCTGACCGGGATTCTCGGAAATCTCAAAAAGAGTCTCGTCCAGACCCACGCGAGCGATTCGCACGGGCTCCCCGGTGCCGTTTCGAATGGTCAACGTGCCCAGCTGCGCTCGATTGAAAAAGGGGATCCGGATCTGCTTGTTCACGGCAACCCGGCCGTCTTTTTCGGTACTCCACTGGGTACTCTCTTCGACCGAATAGATTTTCTCAAAGGCTGTACTGAGGCCGTCTTCGGGAGAATCGACATGCAGGAACCACTCTCCATCGATCCTCTTCCAGCGCTGGGATTCTCGAAGCTGCTGGAACCGCCGCAGCTCCTCGAGATAGCCTTCATAAGCAACCCGGACGATTGCCTCGTCGCTCGATTTCTCGTGAACGTTCTCGATTTTCCAGGAGCGGTAAAGGCGCTCACTGTGGCGAAGAAAATCGTTTCTAGAGGCGGGGGCCACAAACTGCTGAGCGGTCACCCGGTCGCGCTCGACCAGGGCCGTCCAGAACGCAGCCACTCGGTCATCCAAAGGGTGGCCGGTATGGCCACACGAGAAGAGGCACAGACCAATCGGAAACCACCACAACGCCAGATACTTCCTATTCAATCCCGGTCTTCCTGTCGTGTGGCGAAAAAAGAAAGGGGGACCCGAAAAGGCCCCCCTCGTTACAAGTTCGTGTTTGACAAATGATGCTACTACGGAACCTCAACAGGCAAGCCGATCAGCCCGTGGAAGCCCTGGCCCGCGGCGGGGACCCCGAGGAAAGCCTGGGAGAATCCAACCTTGAAGATGACCAAAGTATTGGTCCCCGCAACGCCGTCAAAGTTGGCGACGATCCAACCGAAGCCGCAAAAGTCGCTGTCCCAACCGGCGGCCGTCAGCACCTCCTCCAACAGGAAGGTTCAGGTTCCGCCTGGAGGCAGAGTTCCGTCCGGATTGAGCCCGCGCCCAACGGAATCGTCGGACGTCTCGTACATGATCAGATCCTGTGCGACTGCATCCCACAGATACACTTCAACGGTGCCTTCCGTAACATAACCGCCCAGATCCAGAAACGGGCTCATGGGGTCCCAGGCCAGCGGATTGGAAACCGAAACGGCTGTAGAAACGGGTGTCGGATCGGGTTCGGGTTCGTCCGGTCCCAAGGGCGCAGCTCCCGCATCTGCGAACGATGCCATAAAGGTCATAAACACGGCTGTCTGATCGGTGGTTTCGTGCGCCAAACCAAAGGACCCGGAGCCGGTGTCGACTCCCTGGCCAAACCCCGTGACACCAGCGGCCAGGAAGATCACCGCAATGAATACCAAGAGTGCTCTCAGTGTCGCCATCCTTATTTCACTCCTCTGAAGATTTAGCCCGCATAGATCACCGATTTGGAAATGAAGGTGATTTTGGCAGGCCGGAACGGTTTTCTGAGAGTTTCGCTATCGATCCGGTCCAGGTCGAGTGATGCGGTGGTGTGGATGGTCGTGAATGGAGCGTTTTTCGGGTTCGGAACAGCGTGACGGAATGTATTCAGGCAGAGCTCGGCCTGAGCGATGGAACGATTTCGTTTTTGGGGGCGTTTGATCGGGACAGACCTCAGCAGCGCAGAGGAATGGCCTGGAGGTTTCGAACGACGGCAGCGAAGACCTCGCTGTAGGGATAGGCTTCCGACATGGAGATCCAGACGTGGCGGACCGTGAGGCGGACCTGGGCGCCGATCTTGAGGAGCTTCAAGCGAATCGTCTGACACTGAGCGCGAGCCAGGGGGGTCTGCTTCAGTCCGAGACGACGCAAGGCGTGCATGAGCATGTAGGCGGCGGAGGACAGATACAGCCGGAGTTGATTGGCGCGCATCGTTGCCGCGCTGGTCCGGTCGGCGAACAGACCC
The DNA here is from genome assembly GCA_965205615.1 of Acidobacteriota bacterium. Classification (GTDB taxonomy): domain Bacteria; phylum Acidobacteriota; class UBA6911; order RPQK01; family CBDAPI01; genus CBDAPI01. Next base: position 287,477 of record CBDBHK010000026.1, read on the forward strand.
AACTGCTGTTCTTTTATGCGGTTCTCCATGTCGCCCCGCGCACAGTAGAAGTCTTCGTAGAGCGCGCGGGCCCCCAGGCGTTCCGGCGACAGGGAGGTGACGACGAATCGGGGATTGGCGCCTTTGTCCAGGAACTCGGCCTTGCCGACGACGCGTCGCTCCGAGGTCCAACTGTGGCGAGTCCGGTAGCGGAAATCCTTGAACACCCGCGCCGGTCGCCCGGTGGCGTTGAACTCGGCTTCGGCCTGAGTCATCGCTTCGGCGCTCTCTGACTTGAGCCGATCATTGTTGGCCAACCCCATCACGTAATCCACGTGATGGTCTTCACACCAGCGGAGCAAGTCATCCCGGCAAAAGCCCGAGTCGGCCCGGATGACGATCGAGACCTCCGGCCAGCTCTGCCGAATCCGGCCGACGATCCGTTCCAGTTCCTCCACCGATCCCGCGGCCCCATCGATATTGGAACACCGCAACCGGGCGCACAGCAGATGCTCCCCCGAGAAGATGTACAGCGGGAGATAACAGTAGTGGCGGTAGTAACCGTGAAAGAACCGGCCTTCCTGCTGGCCATGGATCGGGTCGTCGGTCGCATCCAGATCCAGCACCATCTCCTCGGGCGCCGATTCGTGGGACTCCACGAAGGCATCCACCATCCAGCCGTCGATCCGGTCCGGGTCCATCGCGATCTTCTTGTACCGCTCCTGCTCATCGACCTCGGCGCCGGTCAACTCCAACCGGTTCAGCGTACACCTGCCCGCCAGCGCCTTCCCCCGATCTGAGGCCTGCCGCCGCCTCTCCCCCAACGGATCGGCCTTATTCACCGCCACCGCCAGCATCGGATCGGTGCGCAACTGATCATGATCGTTCAGATCCTCGTACCCCAGACAGAGTCCGTAGATGCGCTGCCCCAACAACTCCTCGACCGTGTGTTCGATCAACCGCGGATCCCGGTGATCCCTGAAACACTCAGCCAGTCCGGCGATCAGACCCGTCCCCCTCTCGACCTCTCGCAACAGCAGCACCCCTGCATCGGAGGTGATCTTCCCGCCGTCGAACCGCGCCTTCACTTTGCGTTGAAATAGTCCGTGAAATTCGAACCTGGCTTGTTTACACTCTGTTCTCATAAGGGCCGCCTCCGTTTGCGTGTGAAAACGTTCATTCAAAACGCTTTATACCAAACAGGGCGGCCTTTTCAGGTCCTATCGGTGATCTATGCGGGTTAGGGTCCCACTCTGGGATGGGTGAACCCCCTCGCCTTTAGGCGAAGCCTTCAGGAGGCTTGGGGGTACACTGCGGAGGTGTCTGAGTATCGGAAAAGTTCGCATGCAGTGTATCGGCTGAGATATCACTTTGTGTTCATCACCAAGTACCGCAAGCCGGCTCTGCGAGGAGAGATCGGGCAAGAGGTGCGGGATCTGACGCGAGAGATTTGCCGATCGTTGGATATCGAGATCGTGAAGGGGCATGTGCGACCCGATCATGTGCATTTGTTGTTGGATGTGCCGCCGAGATTGGCGCCGAGCCGAGTGATGCAGGCGATCAAAGGGAAAACGTCGCATCATCTACTGCAAGATCACCGCAAGTTGCGCAAGGAGTTTTGGGGACGACATCTTTGGGCACGAGGGTACTTCGTGGCGACGACTGGGAATGTGAGCGATACGATGGTTGCAGAGTATATAGAAACCCAAGATGTCGAGACCCGAGACGACGATTTTCGGGTCACTGAGTAGTCAGCCTGCGAGCGAAGCGAGGTCTTTAGGCGACTTCAGTCGCATGTCGAATCCACCGCCTTCAGGCGGTGGAGAGTGGGACCCTTCTCAAGTAACTAACGGAATCGAATTTCAGTGCGCTATAACTTTATGTAACCGCTTCGGCAATAGCAAGACAAAATCAGTCCGGCAGGCAATTCCTCGCTCTGGAGTGGGTACCCCAGAATCACGGCCGGCCGCTGCGAATCGCTACAAGGTTTAAATGGATGCAATTTCCGGAAAAAAGTCGCAACTTTTTTGCTCCCGGTTCACACCGGAAAGGCTGGCAGTCCGTTGCGAAAACCCGGCGGCGGCTACGGGATCCAGACTATCTGGCGCAGCCTGCCGCTATTGTAGTGTCCGATGATCGTTCGTTGAAACGGAGACGCGCTCAGGGTGGCGATCCAGCGCCAGCGGCAGGGGTTCCAGTCCACCAATACGACCTTGTCGGCCATCTCCACTCCCATGACGTTATCCTCCTCGCTGGAGGCTTCTCCCCTCCACTGAACGTTCAGAAAACGCCTTCTGTTCAGTGGCAGCCGCGAAGTGAACCGCAAGATATCGGGACGCACAGCGAGAACGTTGGCCACCGTGTCGAAGTCATCGGACACGATATACAGAGCGCTTCCCGCCGTTCCCGAACCTTCGGTTGAATTGATCAGGAGTCCGGGGACAAAAGAAAGAGCGAGTTCACTGTGGTAGACCCAGGCGCCGTCGACAGGCTCATAGATGTGAAGATTCTCCTCGCTCTCGAAGGCCAGGACCAGTTCGTTTTCTGCGCTTCCACTGCAATCGAAGTACTCGAGGCAGCGAACACTTTTGAGATAGGTGAAGATCGAGGCCTGCAACTGAAATCCGTTCTCGGTCTGCAGGAAGGTTTCCACGGTTGAGCCAATCGAAGGGATCAGGGAGACGACCGTGACGTCTACGTCGTCGTCACCGTCTGCATCGCCGAAAAAAAGCTGCTGGTCTTCGAACAGGTCAAAGGGCGTAAAACCGGGCTGGAACACCACCTTCGGTCAGGTCCTCCAGAAGAAAGAGGCTGGAACTGGCCCTCCAGGCCCGATGCAATTGGCCGCCTTCGACCGTTCCCACCGGACCGGTGACCATGAAGTCGAAAAAAGGCGGCTCTATGGGACCGCCCGCGTTTCCGTCGCCCGCCCCCGTATCGCCCCCGGAGTCTCCGTTACCTTCACCCCCATCGCCCGTGTCGCTCCCATCGCCCGTGTCACTCCCATCGCCCGTGTCACTCCCATCCGACCCGTCGGGGGCAACACTGTCGTCCCCGGCCTCGTCGAAAGGGTTATCCGAGGCGGCAGCAGGGTCATTGGCTCCCGACTGAAAGGCGCCTCCGCCTCCCCCGAAAAGCCTGGCCTGGGCAGCCTGATATCCCTGCTCGAGTTCCACCAGTTCATCGCCTGCATCGGGTGACTGGGGTCCCGCGATGCGCGGCGGGATACGATTGCCGGAACGCGACGCAGGTCGATCCTGTGCCGTCGAGGCATTGGGAAGCCTGGCCACTCCGGGGGGCCTGAGCGACGCGGCCGGAGTCACGGACCGAGACACCGCCTTTCTTCTATCGGGGTCGAAAAGCTTCTCAACGGGGATCCCCCGGGACTTTTTCCCCGTCTGCGACTGGAGTAGACCAGACGGGTTCCGCGTCACGGACCGAGTCGTGGGGCGCCGATCCATTGCATAGGGGAACCCACGGTTCGGGGCCGCGGCTGATTCATCCACCTGGGAAAGACCCGGGCCCGCTGCGGCTGCGTACTCGCCCGGGGTCGTTGCGGCCCTCCGGCCACTGAAGGCGGCAACAAGGAGGAAGCCGGCAGCCAAACCACCGCCCAGCCAGAAAATCCACTTCTTGGTCATCTACTGCCCATCTAGCAGTCAGTGGTAAAAGCCCCACGGGCTGCTACGGCACTTCCATCCCCGCGCGAGCCCTTATTCTACACTCGGACTGCCTGTCGCCGCAAAATGGGTGTCTCTCAACCGATAAACACCCATAATGACTATATATACTGATGCTGACATGGTGCCGAGGAGCGATGTCACACTCCCGCCGGGTTTGCAACTTTCTACCCTGAATTCCATCTTTAATGGGCGTTGATTAACGATTGCGCTTGAGCAGGAGGGGCTGATACGGTGTACGCCTTCGATAACGTGAGTTGGCAATGGCCATCTCAGACCGCGTTGGATGCCTACACATCTCAGCCAGGAAGAGCTTGCGGAAATCGTTCGAGAGGCTCAACAAGGGTCACTGGAAAGCTTCCACCAGCTCTATCAGCTTCACTCAAGAGTCATCTACAACTTTGTTTGGAGGCTCGTCGGCGAAAGTGCCGACGCCGAAGATCTGACGCAGGAGACCTTCTTGAAGGCTCACAGCGAGCTCAAGGAACTGAGGGATCCTGCCCAGTTCAAGTACCGGCTCTACCGAATCGCCCGGAACGAGGTTTACCAGAAACTTCGGAAGTCTCAACGGGCTACGGTGGTGTCGATTGATGACGAGGAGGTTTCGTACTACGACTTCTTGGAAGATGAGTCGAGCGGTCTTGATCCCGAAGCCGAAGTTCTGGCTCGGGAACTGAACCGGGTGATTCACCGGGCGCTTGACGCGATGGCACCCAAGTATCGGGATGTGTTCGTGCTGGCCGTCTTTCAAAAGGAAAGCTACGAGAACATTTCAAAAATTGTTGGCCGCTCGTTGCTCTCGGTCAAAACGGACATATACAGAGCACGACTGGCCGTCAAAGAGCAAGTGAACAGCTACTTGAAGCACCGGAAATGAACAAGCAGGAAGAAGATTTTCAGCGATTGCTGGACCTGGCCGCAAGCCTCCAGGTGCAACCGCCTGACTCACTCTGGACCCGGATCGACGCTCGCATCCGTGAGCGTCAGCCAGAATCCGGATGGGGCGCGTTCGTACGAGGCATCGGTCAACTCTTCGAGCTACCGGACCTGCAGCCGGCGGGGGTTGCGCTGGTGCTGGCATTGACCCTGTCAGGGGGGGTGATCGCCATTCGTTCCGGGATGGAGAATCCTCTTCTGGCAGAACTCCAGAACTATGACCTGGAAGTGCCGGAGAATCCTTTCATGCTCGAATTCACCGGCAATTCGAATCCGTTCTATAATGGGGGGGGTAATTGAGATGAAGGGGCTTCGATTCGTTCCAGCTTTTGCACTATCCGCTATCTTGCTTGGAGCAGGCGGACTCGCCCAGATCAGGGAAGGCCAGGTCCGGCCCCAGGAGAAAATTCAGGTCCAGGCTCTTCTGCAGGAAAAACTCCGCTTTGCAGCGAGTCAACATGAAATTGTCACTCTGCTGATTGACGATGGTCGTTTCGAGGAAGCCGAGGCTGGCTACTACGAACTTTTGGACCTGCGCTTCTCGGGGCCTCAGGAGAAACTGCTCGTTCAGTCTGTCTGGAAGATCGTGGAAAAACTGCGAAACGCCGGCCAGCACGAAGTTGTGCACCGAATTGTCGCAGGTACTCTGAGAGAACTGGCACAGCTGGAGAACAGGCATACGCTACTGATGCTGCGTGCCAAGCTTTATCAGGAGCAGGGCAGCCTTTCGAAGGCTCTCGAGACTTTGCGGCAGGCAAAAGCTCTGGTTTCTTCCGAGTAGTCCCGGGTCGGGCGCGTGTCAGCGCGGCGCGCCGGTTGCACCTTCCGTCTCCATTTTCCGCCGCTCATCCTTCAACTCCTGCTCCTCGGCTTCCTTCCGGTTGATAAATTCGAAAGCGTTCCTCAGGGCCCTCCTGAACTCCACGGTCAGTTCCACCATCGTCGGGAGATTGCGCACGACGTAGGGCGTGATCAAGAAAATGAGCTCGAAGCGTCGCCTTTGCTTGCTGGTTTGACCGAAAAGGGCTCCCAAGTAAGGAATGTCCCCTAACAGGGGCACACGGTCGGAGGAAACGTCATAGCTGTCGCTGATGACGCCGGCGATAACGATCTGCTGCCGGTCCCGGGCGATCAGGGAGGTCCTGACGAAGTTGCGGTTGATCGTGGGAGTCAGGGCAGGCCCGGTTGCATTGCTGACCTCGATTGCCAGGTCCATCGCGACGATGCCGCTGGCGCTGATGCGGGGAAGCATGAGTAGAGTCGTCCCGGTCGGGCGGAACGTTATAGAGTTCACGAACGACGTGCTGGAACCGGCGCGAAGTGGGTCGCCGAAGGAGGCCGTTGTCACGGGTACCTCGGCCCCGACATTGATCTGGGCCTCTGTTCCGTCAACGACCAGGAGGGTGGGTGCCTCCACAATCTCGACGTTCGTTTTGGTCCGCAGGACATCGATGACAATGTCCATCTGTCGTGCGTCTCCAATAAAGAGTCGGGTGGCTGCCGAGATACCCCCTCCGCCCTCCTCGCCGACGCGGGTAATCGAGCCCGTCGTGGGATGCCCGAGGTCGGCCAGGCGGTCCTGCAGAAACCAGGACACTCCATAGCTCAGATCGTTGCGCAGTTCCACGGCATAGATTTTGGCTTCGATCAGGACCTGGCGGGGGAGGACGTCGAGTTGCTCGATGGTCTCACGAAGAAACTGATAGTCGGCTTCCGTTCCCTGGATGACGAGAGAATTGTTGAACTCATTAACGATCACCTTGACGTCACCGGTGACAACGGCAGCCCTCACCCCGGACTCAACCGCCCGGCCTCCCAGACTGGGACCCAGAGGAAGCCCTGCGGAGCCGATTCGGCCTTGCTGCTGGGGCACAAAAGCTGCCTCTTCCCGGACACGTTGCCGTGATTGGCCCTGCCCCGTGCCTTCCTGTTCCTCCCGCCCTCCTCCTCCCGAGGGCAATCCTGCTCCGTCCGCATAGAGCTGGGAGAGGATTTCTGCGATATTGGCGGCGGTATTGTTTTCAACCTGGTAAACAAAAGTGCGGATGTTGGAACCGCCGGAGGGTGCGTCCAGTTTTTGAATCCACGCCAGGACTTCCCTGAACACCTCGGGGGCGTGCGTCACGACCAGGATGCTGTTGAGTCGTTCGATAGCCACGATCCGGACCCCGCCCGCCGTCTCACCGGGGGCAAAGATTTGGCCCAGATCTTCCGCCACATCCACGGCCTGGTGGTAGCGCACCGGGACCAGGTCGACCACATTGATGTCAAAGTACTCGGTGTCCAGGAGGCGGATGATCTCGAGCGCCTGCTCGATGTTGGCCCTGTAATCCGTCAGGAGGAGGAGGTTGGCCGACTGAAAGTCCACTACCTGAGCGCCATCCGACACAAAGGCTTTAATCATCGTCACCATGTCCGATGACGGAACATAGTGAAGAGGCACGATGTACGTGATGACGCCCTCTGCCGCTTCCAGTTGCTCCGACTCGGTAGTCTTTGGAACTGGAATTGTGGTGGGCTGCTGCGCTCCCGGTTGCTGTGGTACCGCAGCCGCGGCCGGGTTGCCCGGGCCCCCTTCGGGTGGAGTTGACGGGGACTCCTGACCGGGTGAGCCCGCGCCGCTACCGGCGGGTTGAGTCTCCCTGGGCCGGGTTGAAGTGGGACGCTTCATTATTTCCCCGGGAATGGTGGCACTCTGGGCAATAGGCAGGATCACATACAGATCGTCTTGCCGAATAATGGCCTGGCCGTTCATTTTGAGAAGCTGCTCCAGAATCCCAAAAAGCCGGCGTCGAGGAAACTCCTGCTGGGTAAAGAGGTTCACCGTTCCTTCCACCTGCGGGTCAAGTATGTAGGAATGGCCCAGCTCCTTCATGATGACTTCCACGACTTCCTCGATGGCAGCGTTCTTGAAGGTGAGAGTGACTCCCGCTCCACCTTTCTTGATAGCCGCCTCGGACCTGGGCGGCTCCGGCTCGACAGGGTCGGGCTCCGCGGCCGCATCTCCGCCTCCCCTCAGCTGCTTCAGTCTGTCCCGGACTCTGGGGTCCAAGCCTCGCTTTCCACGAAGCAGATCCTCCAGATTTGACCCACTCGGTTTGGGAGCTTGCCCGGGCTGCGGTTCCTGCTCAGAAGACGAAGGGCGGCGGGGCCCGCCCACTCCGGGAACACCCAGAACACCGCTTGGCGCCGCCTGGGACTCCGGAGCAGGCCCCGACCTTTTGGTCGTGGACGACTGCCGCAGGAACGAGCTGAAGGGTCCCGCCGCCAAAAGGGGACTCTGCAGCAGCAGGATAGTGATAACCGCCTTAACTGTGCGCATGTGTTTGATCCGATCTATTCATTGCGAGTGCCTTATCGAAATCAGTCGCCGGGAGGACGCGCTTGTCGGCCCGTTCCGCGGCCACTGGCGCCCAACTCGCCTCCCCCCAGAGTCCCCGTGTTGCGCGATCCGCCGGCGCTGCCGCCGCGGCCGCCGGCTCCGAGACCGCCGCTTCCGCCCGCCAGTCCTCGCCCGCCCCCACCTAACGCGCCGCGGCTGCCGCCGCGGCCGCCACCGCCGCCGCGGCCGGACTGGCCGGACTGGCCCGCCGAGCCAACCTGAACCCCCCGCTCTGCCGCCTCAGCCGCTGTAACCGTCGTGGTCTCAACTGCGGCCCCGGCAGATCCGACCACAATGATGTTGGGGCCTGCACCCGCCTGGGCTGCCTTTTTCCGCGCTTTGGCCTCCGGGGGTTCGATGAAGATTTCGTGGCGGTGATCATGCCAGCTCAGCACGATACGATCGTCTTCGATTTCCGTCACGGCGTAACCCTGAACGTCGTCGCCCAGCCTGACCTTGATTTCCTTGGCCGAACCTCGGCTGCGCCGACTCTTGGGAAAAGAAAGCACCGCCGTCTTCTGATCTCCGAAAGTGATCACGCTGGTGAGTATGGGTTCCGGATCGAGTTCCGGAGGACCTTCAGCTTCGCTATCGAAGCCCTCGGCGTGGTCCTGTCCGCGATTCTCCTTGAAGAGGTTCGCCGCCGCGATATCCAGGAAGAAGGATATGGGTTCGGGGTTCTCGGGCGACCTGGCCTCCTCGAACGTCACGGCCGGTCCGGCGGCGCGGAGAGGAGGCTGGCTTCCCGCAAACTCCTCCCAGGATGTGACCAGATTCCGTGCCAGCACCAGAGTGGCGACCAGCATGAGTGTGTTCAACAAAACCAGCTTTCTGCCCAAGACTCAACGCTCTCCACTGTCAAACACTTAACATTCCTTCCGCTTCTCGAACTCTATGCCTCCTGCTGCATCCCCTCTAAGGATGCAAACCCCGCTAAGAAAGTCTGATGAAACCGGAGATTCTCAGACGCGGCTGCAGGCGTGTCTCCTGGCGGACGCGGAAGCTCGTGAGCTGAAACTCCTCGATAAGCAGAAATTTCTCGTAGGCCGAGACCGCATGCACAAAATTGATGAGCGCATCGTAGTCGCCCTCCAGGTTTAGCTGGACCCCGATCCTGGCATAGCCGTCGCCGACCCTCTTATCCGGCAAGGGATTGCTTCGCGTCACCCGAATCTGGTTCTGTCCCGCCAGCGTACGAACGATCTCTTCGATCTGCAGAGTAGCCGTATTGACGTCGCCGGCCTCAAGAAAGTGATTCGCATAGGCCTGAACCGTAGATTTCACGCCCTGCAGGTGATTCAAGTAATCGGGTTCGCTTTCGAGGGCCTTGAGATATCGCTGAACCTGCTGCCGCCGGGATTGAATCTCACCGTCCATCTGACGCTGTCTGTCCAGGAAGGGCAGTAACAAATGGAATAAGGCAACATAAGCCAGCACGCAACCTCCCAGCCCCATGAGGGCTCTCCGGTTTCTCTTTGAAAGCTTCCCTAACTTCATTTCAGTTCCCTGAACCTTTACCTCGAGGATGAAGAGCAGTCCGCAATGCTGGCCTCAAAGCTGAATTTGTCCTTACCTGAGCGGCGATCCCTGGTGATGTACTTGGATTCCACGTTGGTCAGACAGCTGGACTGCTGAAGAATGGGAATCAGGCTCGAAGCGTCGTCGGAAAATCCCGTCATATTGACCTTCGAAGTCTCAATGCGAACGCTTTGCAGGTAGGCGTCGTCAGGAATCAGTTCCGTCAATTCCTGGAGAACCGACAGCACCCGCTGGCGGCCGTTCAACATGGTGCTCATTTCAACCGCCAGGCCTGACAGTTGATCGACCTCGCCCCGGGTCTCGGCCACTGAGTCCACCCGCGGCTTCAGTTCGTCGGCTTTAGCTGAGTATCCGGCCAGGAGCTGCGATTGCTGCAGGTATTCACGCGCCGTGGACAGACCTGCGATGAAGAGCAGGATCACCGCCAGCACAACTGTGGGCACATAGCTGAGCTGGGTCCTGGAGCGTCGGATTTCAGGAGGGATGAGGTCGAACCCGGAGAAAGGGTTACGAGTCAAGGACGAGACCGCCAGTCCCACAGAACATCCGGTCAGCTCCAGACTGCCTCGCGCTACACCTCCCAGTTTCAGCTTCACGCCATCGCTCAGGAGCTCGGCCGCGCCAAACCTTTCGCGAATCGGCTCCAGTGCCTCTTTCGCTCCGCTGCCTGTGAGATAGATTCCCTGCACCTGCTCCACACCACTGAGATCCACTTGCGACAACAGGTCGTCCAGCGCCGAGCTGAGAAGGGGAAGCTGTTGTGCCTGACCGTCAGCGGGACGGTATTGTGAGAAGTACCTGCCGGGCCCATTCACCAGCACGGCCTCTACCGAATCCTCCTCGCAGCGAAAAACGATGGAGGGATGTCCGGTGATCCCGTCCTGATGAAATCCCAAGAGCTGATGCAGACCCAGAGAAGAAAGGCGCATTGCCGCGGGCCGCAGGCCCAGGTCCGCCAGCAGTTTCACCACTTCATCGACGGTCTCCCGGGGCAACAGAATGATCTGAAGTGCAAGCTTCTTGGCCTTCTCGTCGCGGTTGAGAATCAGATAGTCATAGCAGACCCCCAGGTTGTCGGCCGGTTCCAGTTTACTCACCTGGAACTTGACCACCTGATCCAGGTTCTCCTCCACTTCAAGGGGCAGTTCCAATTCCTTCACAACAACCTGGTCGCGGCCCACTCCCACGATCACATTCTCAGTATTGAGACCGTTGGAGTTAACAAAGTCCTGGACCTTCGCGTAGATTTCAGCCCGGTCCAGATCCTGAAAGTCCTCGAGGACCAGATGGGGTGCCACCTTGAGGCCGCGCAGACTCTTCGTGACGGGGCTGAGGACAAGTCTCCTGCCGCCGATCTCAATCCCAAGTGCTGAGTCCAGGTTCAACATCACGACCCTATATCTCGGTGTTCGACTCGTTCCAGTAGAGGACCCTGTACCCCCGCGGTGACCCCCGTTCCAGCCGGATGACACAGCGGATACTGCTCACGACCTCCGATCCTTCCAGCTGCCCGGTGCTTGTCAGGCCGTACACCGTGGCATTCGCATTGGCCGCCAGCAGGGTGGCTACATTCGAAGTGAGACCGGGAACCTGTGCCATCAGCTGGCTCGAGTCTTGAATGTAACCCTCCTGGCGAACTTCATGGATCCGCGTAGCTGTCTCTTCGTCGAGGTAAGGCAGCGCTGCCAGAACAGGGAGGGGAGCGGCATTCGCGTTGATCCCGTTTCCTTCCGCGAAGGTCGTGAAGTAGTGCTGCAGACCGTAGTAATCGACTTTTTCTCCAGACTCGGACAGCCCCTTTTTCCCATAGTAAATTTCGGGCGTGACACCTCTAACAAGAAGCAGTTCTTCGGGAACCTGAAAAGGCCCGTTGGCCGCCACATAGGCGGGGTCCAAAGAAAGGTAGAAATCACTCTCGGCCCCATACGGACTCTCAAATTCGTCCGGGTCGATCCAGTCTGCGATCGAGTCCGTGATGATGTCAGCATGGGTGGCTTCTACCCCGACCATGATCAGCAGGTTATAAATCAGGTCCATCTGGGTCGGTGAGACAGCGCTGTTCAGATTAATCTTTCCGCTCTCATCCGCGACCTTAACCGTGGCCCTTGCGTTCGGGAACGCGAGCGACAAGGTGCCCGTCAAAACCTCAGGGATCTGGTCCAGGTTGCCCTCGGAGAGCTGCTGCGTGCCGCTGAAGGCGGATTGCGACTCCAGAATTCTGTACACGGCATACTCGATGCCGGCACGAGCAACGTAAAACGACTGTTTCTGCTCTACGACGTTTCGAGCCGCATTGACTTCGGTTCGAATGGCAGCCGAGAAAGACATCCCGAGCAGACCCATAGCCAGGGCGATCCACAGCACGACCAGCAGGACCGCGCCTTTTTCCTGCTGAGCAACCCGCTTCATGTCGGTCCTTCGAAGAGCTTTCGCATCTGATCTGATCCCAGCCGTGTCCCAGGTGCTACAGAGGTGTTGATGATCACCACGATCTGCGTCTCTCCAGCGGTGATGCGAATGGCACTGGGTACGGACAGCGTGTCCACAGCCGACCACTCCCCGTACCACTCCCCGATACCGGCCTGTGGCTCGAAGCCGTAGTACTCAAAGGTGAGATCCTCAATTTGTTCTATGACCGGGATCGGTTCACCCTCCGGGAGCTCTACCATCCGATAGAAACTCTCCAGTCCCGTGTAGCGAGACTCCATGGCGCCAAAGTACCGATCGCCCCATTCGTCTTCGGCCTCACCGTAGCGCACGACAGTCAGCCCCGGGTGTCGGAGCATCTCGAACGGGGCTACGGTGATGAAAGTAAGGGCAGTCGAGCTTCCGTAAAAAAGGGGGGCCTGGGCCAACAGGGGATCCACCCCAAACGGGTCGGGTGGCGTAATACCGGTCAGGTTTCCAGGCGTGGCTCCGCCGACGTTGAGAGTGGGGACGAGCGGATAAAGGCTTCCCAGTTGACGGCGCACCATATCCTCCAGGACACGTCGCCGCCCCTCCCTGTCGAGAACCTCTTGACTCTTCGTGTAACTGCTTAGAGCCACTCTCAGACTGCCGAACACCGCTGCCCCCATCAGCGCCAGCAGTGTGGCCGCAATCAGGAACTCGATCAGAGTGAAGCCGGTATCGGTCCTTTTCCTTTCTTCAGTGGATCTCATCTGGGAATTCGGTTGCCCCTCCTTCGACCGGGTTGCTGCTGGAGTGAGACGCCGGGGTCGGCCAGTGACCCAGGCAGGTTCGGCTCTGCGACCGTCTTTAAGCTGGCGATCTGATAGAGCTTTCCGAACCGATCGTTGACGAAGTGTATGCGCACGGTCACCTGAAGCAGGTGTATTCCAGGAGTGGTCAGATCCAGGGCCAGCTGCTGCCCCGGAGGCTCCCACTCGGCCACCTCAACCGTGTAGTGAAAATCTTTATCCAGCTCTCCTGCCGTTGATCCGGCTCCCGTGATCTCCTGATCGGCCAGGATTTCACTCATAACATTTTCGGCGTGACTCATGGCTCGATGGGCCAGGTCGATTCGCCTCAGGTTCTTCAGGCCGCTCGAGAAGATCTGCATCACAATTGCAACTGTAACCCCCAGGATGGCCAGGGCCACGACCACCTCGATGAGCGTAAAACCAGATCCGCGCTGTCGTCTCACGAGTCCTCTTTGTCCGTCAATCTCCGGGCCCTGGCCAGACCACTGATCGTATCCACCTCCACCACAAGCCGGTACTGGCTCCTATTCTCCAGCATCAACCGGAAGCCGGAGCTCCGCCCGTTCGGATAAAAGCTGACCATGGGCTCGAGCCGGGGATCGAGGATCATCTTGAAATCCCGGGGAAGCGCAATTTTTTCCACCTCGACTCCATAATCGTCCGTGATGGCATAAGCCGTCGATCCCTCCCTTTCCTGCTCCGGCGAAGCAAAAACCACCCGAAACACCTTCTGCTCTGCGATGGCGCGCGATCTCGCCTGTTTGAGCTTGGTCACCATGTCCCGAGCAGCCGTGTTCAGTCTGACACCCTCCATTCCACTCGTGAACGAAGGCAGCACGACGGCTGCCGCCAGTGACAGCAGCACCAGAACGACAAGCAGCTCGAACAGGCTGAAGCCTGACAGTCCACGGGCTGCGAATGCTTCTTCGTTGCTGGCCCGATCGCCCATCACCAGGAAGTAATGTCTGCCGAGTCTTCTTCGCCCCCGGCCGTTCCATCGGCCCCGTGGCTCCACAAGTCGTAGTCGCCGTGTTGCCCGGGAGACCGATACTCGTATTCACGCCCCCAGGGATCCTTGGGAACCGTCGACTTCTCCAGATAGGGACCGCTCCAGTTTTCGATCCCCGCTTCGCGAATCAGCGCCTCCATCCCTTCCGTGGAACTGGGATATCGGCCCACGTCAAATCGGAACAAACCCAGCGCCCCTTCGAACTGGTCGACCTGGAGCTTGGCGATCTCCGCTTTCCCCTGAGCCAGCCGTTTCATGACCTGGGGACCAACCACAGTGGCCAGCAGTCCCAGAATCACGAGAACTACGATCAACTCAATCAGGGAAAACCCTCTCTCCCGACTTCGTCTACCTTGCTTTTCCATGCGGGCTAAACCTCTCTTCCTTCCGTTCGGCGGAAAATATTGATCAACGGCCGCTGTGCTGAACCAACTACAGGGGGACATCGTTGATACTCAGAATCGAGTACAGAATCGAGACGATAACGAACCCGAAGACTACACCCATGATCAGAATGATGGCGGGCTCTAAAAAGGCTATAAGTCGCTTCAAGGCGGTCTTAAGGTCACGATCGTAGGTCTCGGCAACCTGCAGCAGCATGGTGTCCAGTCTCCCCGTTTCCTCTCCCACCTCCAGCAGATGCAGCGCAAATGCGGGAAAAACATTTTCCCGTCGGATCGGGACCACCAGCCCCTCCCCCTTCTTGACACCGGCCTTGATCGGCTCCATGGCCCGGGCCATGGCCTGATTGTCGATGACCTCCTTGACAATGTTGATGGAGGCAATCAGGGGTACCGAACTGTGAAGCAGGGTTCCCAGCGTTCTGCTGAAACGGCTCACCTCCAACCTCTGGAGCACCGGGCCCAGCAGGGGAACCCCCAGCAACCGCCGATCCCAACTGAGACGCCCCTCTTCGGTATTGAGCCAGCGTCGGAAGAAGTACCAGCCCGTTCCGCATACGGCCAGAATCAACCACCAGTAGCCGGAAAGTATGGCGCTGATGAACAACATGATCTGCATGGGAAGCGGAATCGGGGCCCCCGCATTGTCAAAAATGATGGCGAATTTGGGGATCACAAAACCGAGCAGAATGATAAAAGAAGCGATTGCCACCAGGACCAGGATGCACGGATAAATCAGGGCCGAGATGATGAAATCTTTCAACTCCTGAGAGTTCTCGAGATACTCATGTAAGCGCTCGAGGATCTCGTCCAGTGCTCCTCCCACCTCTCCGGCCTTCACCATATTCGCGTAGATCCTGGGAAAGACCCGCGGATGCATGGCGAGGCCCTCCGACAAGGATTTGCCACCCTTGATCTCTTTGAGGAGATCACCAACAACCTCCTTGAGGTAGTCATTCTCGGTCAGTTCAGCCAGGATAGACAGACTGCGGTCCAGGGGCAGGCCTGCACTGGAGAGGCTGCTCAACTCATGAGTAAAGACCAGAAGATCGTGTTGAGAAACGCGTTTCCGGTTCCAGGGGAGCTGAATTTCCCGTCCCAGCAGACCCGAGACTTGCTCACCGCTAAGGAGGATGGGCATCTGGCCCTGCTCCTCCAACCGGGCCAGCGCGCTCCGCTCGTCCATGGCCTTCAGGGTTCCTTCGACGACTTTACCTTCTGGCGTTACCGCCTTGAACTGAAACAGAGGCACTTCCCTAACCCTCTTGCGTGACTCGCAAGACCTCACCCATCGAGGTCATTCCGAGGCGTACCTTGTCAAACCCGTCCTGCCTGAGCGTGAACATTCCGTTCTCCACGGCCGCACGGCGCAGTTGGGAAGAGTCCGCACTGGTGATCGTCAGGCGGCGAACATCGTCATTCATGAGCATGAGTTCGAAAATTCCCAGACGGCCCAGAAACCCCGTTTGACCGCACTCTTGACAGCCCGCCCCGTGATAAACGACGGGCAGAGGACTCTCCGTGAAGCCGGCCTCTCTCAGGACCTCGGGCTGTATGGCCTCCGGTTCGCGGCAGGAAGGACAAATAACTCGAACCAGGCGCTGCGCCAGCACACCCAGGATGGAGGATGCCAGGAGGTAGTCTTCGGCACCCATATCGACCAGTCTGGCAAGCGCACTGGGTGCATCATTCGTGTGCAGTGTGCTGAACACAAGATGTCCCGTGAGGGCTGCGCGGATACCGATCTCAGCTGTTTCCAGGTCGCGCATCTCACCGACCATGATCACGTCCGGATCCTGACGGACAATAGACCGGAGCCCCGCGGCAAAGGTGAGGCCGATCTTGGGATTGACATGGATCTGGTTGATTCCGTCGATCTGGTACTCGACCGGATCTTCGATCGTAATGATCTTCTTGTCCGGCAGGTTGATTGTCGTGAGGGCGCCGTACAGGGTTGTCGTCTTGCCGCTACCCGTCGGTCCGGTCACCAGGATGATTCCGTTGGGCCGTTCGATCAGGTTCTTGAACCCCTCCAACATCTGAGCAGAGAAGCCAAGTTTCTCGAGGTCGTAGATCTGCGTATTACTCTTGTCCAGAATCCGCATGACGACGCTCTCGCCGTACATGGTTGGAAGTGTAGAGACCCGGAGATCGACGTCCTTACCCAGGACCCTCATTTTGATGCGGCCGTCCTGAGGCATCCGCCGCTCGGCAATGTTCAGCCTGGCCATGATCTTGATGCGGGAAATGACGGCTGCCTTCAGACGTTTGGGGGGAGACTCGACGTCATAGAGGATTCCGTCGATTCGATAGCGGACCTTCAGATCCTTCTCGAAAGGCTCGATATGGATATCGGAGGCTCGTGATTCAATGGCCCTGGAAATGACGAGGTTGACGAGCCGGATGACCGGTGCTTCTGAGGCCAGATCCCGAAGGTGCTCGATATCGTCGCTATCCTCACCGATGCTCTCTTGATCGTCGATTCCCTCCACAATCCGTCCGAGGGTTGTTGTTTCATTACCGTAGAACTTGTCGATTCGATCCAGCAGTTCACTCTCGGCGGCCACGACCACCTCGATCAACTGAAAATGGGTAAAGAGGCGTACGGCGTCCAGAATGGACGTGTCCAGCGGGTCCACCATGGCGACCACCAGGGTGCCATCGTCTCGGACTTCGATGGGAAGACATCGGGTCTCTTTCATGAAACGTGGTGAGAAGGTGTCTTCCACCACCGGGACCTGGGGAAAACCATCGCCACTCACCTGCGACAGACCCAGGTGACTGCTGAGATGCCTCACCATCTCCAGTTCGGACAGGGCTCCAATATCCACCAGCAGCTTGCCCAGCTTGTCTGGAGACTGCCTCTGCAGGTTGAGAGCCGCCGCCAGTTCCTCCCTGGAAATGATCTCCTGGCGGACCAGTGCCTCCCCAAAATAGTCGCGGCTCTTGAGTGTCGCCAGCTCGATCATGACCGGTGTCTTCCTCTGACTTTCTTCGTTTCCACGGCCTGGCAGTCCCCCTTAACTAGTGTACTGTCCGAGAAATTCCTGTTGTTAACATTGATCGATGGATCTTTGAGCTCTTTCGACCTTGTCTAAGATCGAAGTAGCGTTGGCCCGCCACTTAAAGGGCTTGGCCAGGTGTTGGTTATGCACTCGAATATATCTTCGTATTTCGTTCCTCAACTCTTGAACACTAGTGAAAGAGTTGCGGTAAAGGGAACGCCGCTCAAGCTGTGAAAACCAGGTTTCGACAGCGTTTAACCAGGAAGCACTGGTAGGAGTAAAGTGGAGATGAAAACGTGGGCGTCGTAGGAACCAGTTTCGGATTTTCTGGGTCTTGTGAGTGCTCGAGTTATCGAGAATGAGGTGAACGTCCAGATCTGGATGGACGACTTGCTCGATCTGACGTAAGAAGGCTAAAAACTCTATGGCCCGATGCCGTTTCGTGATTCGGCCCATTACTTCACCGGTGGCCACGTCGAAGGCGGCAAACAGACTGGCCGTCCCGTGGCGTTTGTAATCGTGGGTTCTGCGTTGGACCTGCCCGGGTTTGAGCTGAAGCATGGGCTGGGTTCGGTCCAGAGCCTGAATCTGAGTTTTTTCGTCTACAGACAAAACCAAAGCGTTGTCGGGCGGGTCCATGTACAGGCCCACCACGTCGATCACCTTCTCGGCGAAATCAGGATCGTTGCTGATCTTGAAAGAGCGAATCCGGTGGGGCTTAAGATCTGCGGCTTTCCAGATTTCAGTCACCTGATGTTTGCTGACTTGGGCATACTCTGCCATGAGGCGCAGGCTCCAATGAGTCGATTCCCTGGGGATGGTCTGCACGGTGGCCTTGAGAATTTTTCGTACCTTCGCTGGCGATAGTCGCCGTGGTCGACCCGAACGGGGCTGATCCTCCAACCCTGATAGCCCCACCTCAAGGTAGCGCTTTCGCCACTTCTGTATGCTGCCCAGGCGCTTGGACAGCCTTTGGGAGACCTCAATTGCTGTGAGTCCGTCCCCGCACAGTAAGATCATCTGGGCTCGCTCGGCGAGGATTCTTTTGGTGTTGGAGGCCCGCAGCCAGGACTGTAGAATTGCTTTGTGTTGTTGGGGTAGATCGAGTCGAATATGTGGTCTTGCCATGCCCAAGGATAGAAAAGTACCCTGACTATTAACTACAAGAACTTTCCGGACAGTACACTAGTCCACTAGTAATCCAGAACATGCAGTCGTTCCTGGAACTCGGCCGGCGTGATTTGACGCATAGCCAGCAAATCCGCGTTGTCCTTGGTGGTCGTAACCACCAGCACGCGACGCCGCTTGATGGGATCCAGCTGGTTGCGGTCTTCGATGTGGGCGCTTATCGAGATCCGGTCGTGGGCTCCCAGCTGCTTGATGGAATCGGCATGAGTCGACAGGCACTCCATGAGGATCTCGCGGACTCTCCGAATCTGCTTTTCCACCTGTTTCCTGCTCAGCTTGTCCGGCGCATCCACCTCGCCAATAGGCAGCCGGATCCTCGCTCGATCGATGCGCAGACGAAATGTCACCACCACCCCGTAGCCCTGCATGTAGCTGGCCTGCGAACTCGCGGTCATCGCAAACGGGTTGGTAAAGTTCAGCTTGACCCGTTCATCCACAATTCTCTCAAAGACGTGTGTATCCTGTTTCAAGTCGATCATGTTCAGCCGGGCCTGGCCCTGGGCCGGTGGGCCGAGAACGAGAACGACAAAAAGGACCAAGAGTGTTTTAAGCATGGGTGTCCTCATTTATTGCACCGTCAGCATTTGGAGGATTCGGTCCCGCTCCTGGGAGGCGTCGTGAATGCTCATTTCGAGCGCCTGCAGCCGCACCATCAGATCTTCAGCATAGACAGCCTGCTGTAGGCTGACCTCATCCGACACCCTGTGAAGGGCACGACCGAAAAGGTGTTCCTGCTCGGTCTGTTTAGAAACCACGACGTCCGTCACGAGTTCCATCAGCTGTCTCTCTGAGACCGAAAGACTGTCACCCCACAACCCTGTCCCCTTGAGAATGGAAACGCCTCCGAAAACAATCAGGAAGGAGGCGGCCAGCCTCTGAACAGTGGTCCACCACTGGAATCTGGAGACGGGCACCGCGGCGGGCGGCGGTTGTTCTCCCGCTTCAATCTCCCAGGAACCCAGCCACTGCCTGGTCTGGGTCAGGTCCAGGAAATCACTCCGGCAGGTCGGGCAACCGTCGAGATGGCGAAAGAAGTCCGCCGACTCGACGGGCGCTATTTCTTCATCGTAGAGAACCTCGATCATTCGCTCCTTGCGCGCGTCACAAGTCATAGCTCTTCTCCACTAGTGCCTTTAACGTCTTCAGGCCCAGGTACAGCCTCGACTTCACGGTCGAAAGCGGAACATTGAGGATTTCTGAAATCTCCCTGAACTTGAGACCCTGGTACTCCTTCATCACAATGACCGCCCGCTGTTCTGCAGGCAGCTCTTCGAACACCGCCTGGAGAACCCTCCGCAGTTCGGTCTGGCGAAATGCCTTCTCCGGTGTCCTTTCATCAATTGCGGTTCCGGCAGCCGTGACCTTGTCTTCGTCCAGTTCTACCAGCTGCGACCTCTTGCTCCGCCGAAAGCGCATCCGACATTCATTGAGAGCGATCTTGTAAACCCAGGCGGGGAAGCTGGCAGGATCCGTCAGGCGATTCAGATTCTGATAGGCCTTTGTAAAGGTGTCCTGGGTTAAATCGCGAGCGTCTTCCCGGTTCCCGGTAAACCGGAAAATGAAGCCAAAAACACGACTCCGCCAGCGCTCGACGAGCCTGCCGAAACTGTCCGTGTCACCGCGAAGAGCGAGATCCAGCAAATACTGATCCGTCTGTGTCATACGACTGCTCGCATTACGAAGATGCATGAGTTACACGAAAAGTTTAACCCTAAACCGGTTGAAGGGTGTGTGTTAAGGGTTGGAAGTCGGCGGATTTTGGCTCATCGGAGACGCGCTTGTTACACGCGCGCTACTGTTGTCGGAGACGCGCTTGTTACACGCGCGCTATTGTAGGCGCGCACGCAAGGTAGCGCGCACGCAGTAAGCGCGTGGATCCCGGCGCGTGGATCGTCACTACTGGTGCTCGCGCAGGAAGCGAAGCGGGTTGAGTGAGCGGCCGTTGAGGCGGACCTCGTAATGAACATGAGGCCCGGTGGCCCGGCCGGTGGCCCCTACGTATCCAATGACATCGCCCTTGTGGATGAACTGACCGCGCTTCACAGCCACTTTCCTCAGATGCCCGTACCGAGTCGTCAATCCGAACCGATGCTCGAGCTTCACCAGTCTTCCGTAATTGAGCTGCCGACCGGCGAAACGGACAACCCCGTCCGCCGTGGCAACAACCTTGGCGCCGCTGGGAGCCGAGAGATCCAGCCCCGGGTGAAAGGAGCGATTTCCTGTAAAAGGATCGCGACGCATTCCGAATCGATCCGAGGGATAGCCCACCACCGGCATGATGGATGGAGTCGCGCTGAGCAGGATGCTCCGGTCTTTGTAGTACTCCTGAAACTTGCGAAGTTCCTCTCGCAGGGAGATGCTCTTTTTCTCAAGGGAATTGAACTGATCAAGCAGACTCTTCTCGTCAAAGGTAACCTCCAGCTGGTCCGCCACAGGTCCTCCAACTCCACCCAGGCCTTCCATGTCCAGGCCGGAAACAACTCTCAGCTTCTGGGCCGCCACTTCCAGCGTGGACATTCGTTCCGTGAGCTGTCTTTCCTTGAAGCGAATCTGTTCATTGCTGCGGTGAAGTGACTCGACCAGAGCCTCCAGATCCTCAAGGTGTCGGCTACGTTCCCACATCTGGTAGTAGTGGAACGAAAAGGCACCCAATCCGAGCACGAAGGCTGCAAAGCACGCAACTGCCAGGCGCAAAACCGGCAGCGGCACAGTGCGCTGCCAGGTCGGCTCCTGCAAGCTGGAAACAGTTACAGTTCTATCCTTCTTGGACATCTTTCTCACGCAAAATCAGTTGGAACGTCAGCTCAGAGTTCGCGGTAGTATATTGATTCGACTGGACTTATGTCAAGGAGATAGAGGGGTTGGTGGAGGCGGTGGGAATCGAACCCACGTCCGAAAGTATTCCACAACAGACTCTACATGCTTATCCGGTTTCGGCTTTTCCGCTGACCGGGCCCGGCGAAACCAGCAAAGTAGCCCGGAAAGCGTTCCCCCGGTGACGTTCTCGTGATTCCCCCGGAGAAACCGGGAATCGCGAAGAGCCCGCCCAATCGACGCTCCGTTTCCCGCCGCGGGCTGCGAGACTCGGAACGGCTGCGTTTATTACGCAGCGAGTGCTAACTGATCATTGGCAGTTATGCTTGTGACCGTAGATTAACGAGGGTACGGACACCTCGACATGCATCTGCTGCTTCAACTACTCCCGTCGAAGCCGGTCGCCCCCAATCTAGCAGCCGTGGGCTGCTGACCCCTATTTTATTACAAAACAGCCGAGACCGGGTAGTTTACAGTAGCGTAGGCTTTGCTCATGTTCGTTATCTGGTTGAGTCTTCTGGCGCTGGCCCTGGCTGAAGGACTGAATTCTCTGTGCAGGGGCGTGCGGCAGTTGCGCGGTTGGATTCCCGCTCCGGGAGTACCTTCGCGAGAGGCGTCGAGCGCCCTCTCCCCGGTGAACGTAGTGGTTCCCTGTCGCGGCCTGGATCCAGGCTTCGAAGAAAACATCGAGGCCTTGTTCGCCCTGGCCTCCAGGGACTACCGATTGTTTTTCGTTACTGATTCCAAGTCCGACCCGGCTTACTCAAAGCTGCCGGGGCTTTGCGCCGGACACCCGGACATCAGCTCCCGGATCCTGGTCGCAGGACCAGCCAGGGAATCCGGCCAGAAGGTTCACAACCTGCTCTTTGCGGTCAAGCGCCTGCCGCCCGACCAGAGGGCCCTTGTCTTCGCCGATTCGGACATCCGACCGTTGCCCGACTGGTTGTCCGCCCTGCTTTGTGAACTGCGTCGGGGGGGCACCGGACTGGCGTCTGGTTTCCGGTGGCACCTGCCGGACGATAAAGCTTCGTTCGGCTCGCGCCTGCGCGCTGCCTGGAATGGCGGAGTGCTGTCACTGTTGAGTCTTGAGAAAAGCCCATTCGGGTGGGGAGGAGCCCTGGCCTGCTCGAGTCAGGTTTTCGAGGAATGCGGTGTCGTTGAGGCGTGGAAGGGTTCTCTCAGCGATGACTACTCTATTTCGGCAGCGATTCGGGACGGGGGTTACAAGATCCGTTTCGTTCCGCGCGCCCTGAGCCCCAGCTACGGCTCCTGTTCGCTTCGCCAGTTACTGGCCTGGAGTGCTCGACAGATTTCCATCACCCGCATTTACCATCCCGGGCTGTGGAAACTCGCCTGGCCGATCCAGTTGCTCTACGGAACTAGCGTCTGGGTCACGCCGGTGCTGGTACTGCTGCCCGAATCCGTTTCGAGGCTGAGCCTGAACCAGCGTCTGGTGCTGGGTGCCATGGGATTGATGGTGGCGGGACTCAGCTCTCTGAAAGCCCACCTTCGCCTGAAAACGGTGGCCGGGATTCTGCCTGAAAAGTCGAAAGAGATCCTGCGTGAGGCCTGGTTTCACCGGCTCGCGCCCCCTCTCTGCAACCTGGTGACTGTGCAGGCGCTCTGTCGATCCCTCATCAGTAAGAAGATCGAGTGGCGAGGCATCCGCTACGAAATGCATTCCCCCACACAGACCAGAGTCCTTTCCCGGTCGGACCCGGAACCGGACTAAACCGGCACCTCCCACAGAGCACGCTGCCCCGAGGAGCGACCGCACGCGACCTTCACCACGGGCTGCTATCATCTCGCCCATCAAGGCAATGAGAGATTGGCTCCTGCTGCTTCACCGTTCATCGGGTCTTTGGATTGCGTCGGCGCTGCTCATCCTGGTCACTCTGGCCGGGTGTGCTTCCGACAGGCCCGCATCGGAGGGACGACCCCAAGTGCCGGTCCCGTCCGAAGCCCTGGTGCTCGAAACCGAAGGCCGAATCGGCGGACGACTGAACTACAGCCTTCCCGGTGAGCCCAGCAGTTTCAACGTCGTCACGGCTCAGAACACCAGAACCAGTCTCGTCACTTCCCTGACTACGGGAACCCTGCTCGAGTTTGACCACCAGCATCTGGCCCTCAGGCCGGGGGTCGTCCGGAACTGGTCGCTTTCGGAAGATTCCACAGCCGTGCGGTTTGAATTGAGAAAAGGGCTGCGTTTTTCCGATGGACACCCCCTGACGGTCGACGACATTATCTTCACTTTCGACCGCCTCTTCGAAGAAGGCTCTCAAAACGCACTGGGCGCCTCCCTGCGGATCGACGGCCAGCCTCTCGGGTACCGCCGGCTCGACGAGTCGAGCGTGGAAATTACTTTCCCCAGGAAGTTTGCGGCCGCCGAGTACATTCTGAGCACCATCCCGGTCCTGCCCAGGCACCTGCTGGAAGACGCGGACCGGCGGATTGAGGATTACTGGGGGCTGGACGCAGATCCGGCCGGCATGGCCGGCATGGCCGGCCTGGGCCCCTTCGTGATTGCAGAACACGTCCCCGCTCGAAAGACGGTGTTACGTTACAATCCCCACTACTGGAAAACGGACCGCCAGGGTCGGCGCCTTCCCTATCTGGATGAGATTTCCATCCACTACATTCCGCGACGCGACACTCAGATACTGCGACTCGAAGCCGGCGAACTCGACCTCCTTGACAGCCAGGTCCGACCCGGCGATCTGCATCGACTTGCCGACAAGAACTTTCAACTGCTGGACGCGGGCTCCTCGATGCAATTGACGTTTTTCTGGTTCAACCAGGGCACCGGCGCCGCCATCGACACCTCGAAGAAGGAGTGGTTCAACAGCCTGAGTTTTCGCCAGGCAGTGAGCTTTGCGATCAACCGTCGGGCCATCGTTGAGACGGTCTTCCAGGGAAAAGCGGAAGAAGCCTGGAGCCTCGTCCCGTCCTCCCTGAAGACCTGGCACGTCACCTCGACGCGAAGGTATCCCTACGATCCGGAAAAGGCACGGAGGCTACTCATCGAGGGCGGGTTCTCATGGTCCGAGGCAGCAGGTGGCACCCGTCTGATCGATGCCTCCGGACAGCCTGTCAAGTTTCAAATCTTCAGCCGCTCGGATCCGCAGTGGGGCCGCATCGCAGCGATGGTTCAACAAGACCTGGAACAACTGGGCATAGAAGTGGCGATACGACAGGAAGAGTTCAGGGCACTCATATCGAGAGTCATGCGCAGCCGGGACTACGATGCCGCCATCATGGGCATGGACTTTCCGTATGAGCCATTCGAGCACCAGAATGTGCTTCTCTCCTACTCCCCGATGCACTTCTGGAATCCTGCCCAGGCCTCCCCTGCGACCGAATGGGAGGCTGAGCTGGATCGGCTTGTGCTGAGGCAGATAACCGAGCTGAACCTGGAAGACCGAAAACGAATTCACACCCGAATTCAGGAACTTCTGGCCGAACAACTGCCACTCGTGCCACTCGTCAATCACAACGTTCTGGTCATTGCGAGTCCGATTGTGCGGGGTCTCAAGCCGTCGCCTCTGCACCCGCACACTCTCTGGAACTCGTGGGAGCTGTCTTTGTGATCAAGGCGGGAAGTCCAATGGCTCCCCTGCTCCAGCGGCGGCTCCTGGAGACTGCCATCCTTTCCTTTTTGCTTTCCCTTCTCATCTTCGGGCTCTTTGCGGCGATACCGGGCGACTACCTCAGCGAGATGGAGATGAATCCTTCCATACCGACCGGCCAGGTGGAACGAATGCGCCGCGAGTTTGGCCTGGATCAGCCATTTCATGTTCAATATTTCCGGTGGCTTGGCCAGATCGTGCGGGGCGATCTGGGCTACTCCTTCGCTCAACGAAGGCCGGCTGGGCAGTTGATCGCTGAAAGAGCGGCGAACACGCTGTCACTGGCCGCCGTTGCTCTCCTGTTCTCGCTTCTTCTGGCTCTGCCCCTGGCCACGCTCTCTTCCCGTTACTACAACCAGTGGCCGGATCACCTGTCCCGGATCCTCTCCCTGGGTGGAATGTCCCTTCCGACTCTACTGACTTCCCTCTTCTTTCTTTACCTGGCTTTCCTGACCGGGTGGTTCCCTGTCGGAGGATCCGGAACCTTTCGCCATGTGGTTCTGCCGGCCCTGACGCTCTCGCTGCCCCTGTTCTCGTTTCTAACCAGAACCCTGCGCCTGGAACTCGTGGACGTGCTGGGTCAGCCCTTCATCACTGCCCTGCGGGCCAGAGGTCTGCCCGAGCGGACCGTGTTCTGGTACGCGCTGCGCTCCGCCCTCAACCCCGTGATCTCCATCTCGGGACTGATTGTGGGGGGTCTCTTGAGTGGTTCCGTCGTTGTCGAGAGGGTGTTTGGATGGCCGGGGCTGGGAGAGCTGACGGTAGCGTCCATCCTTGCCCGCGACCTGTACGTCGCCCTCAACTGCGTGCTCGTGGCCTCCGGGCTGGTGGTCGTTTCCAACCTCGCTGCCGACATCACTCTGGCGCTGAACGATCCCCGGGTGCGAACATGACCAGAAGCGCTCTGAAGTGGCTGGCGGCAGGGTTCCTCCTCTTTCTCTATGTCGCTGCCTGGCTGGCTCCTTTTCTGGCGCCCTATTCCCCTCGGCATCAATTCAGAGAGTTCCCCTTTGCACCTCCCTCCAGGATCTCGCTGCATCAAGGCACCATCATTCCGGCGCCGAGCTTCCAGTCAGTCCGGCGCATCGATTTGAGCCCGGCCTACCAGTTGACCGGAAAACAGGTTCCGATCCGGTTTCAGGTCGAGTCCAGACCCTTCACGTGGATGGGGCTGGAGTTTCGAACCCGCCTCTTCGGTTCCGGGGAGGCCGAACATCCCCTGTTCCTGCTGGGGAGCGACGAACTGGGCCGCGACATTTTTTCGCGACTTCTATTCGGGTCCAGATACTCGTTGAGCATTGGTATGGTGGCAATTTTGTTGACGGTTGTTCTGGGCGTCTGCCTGGGATCTCTGTCCGGTGATCTGGAAGGCTGGCCCGATCGAATCGTGATGCGACTTTCTGACCTTTTCTTGTCGCTCCCGGGATTGTTCCTGGTTCTGGCGCTGAGAGCGACCTTCCCCGATCTGGGCGGCGGGCTGGGACTCTATGTTCTGATCATCGTCACGTTCACCCTGTTGGGATGGGCTTCGGTAGCCCGTGTGGTCCGCGGCCAGGTTTTGACCCTGAAGAAGAGAGAGCATGTTCTGTACGCCTATGCAAGCGGAGCTTCCCATCTGCGCATACTGCTTCACCATATCCTCCCCTTCACGCGAAATTATCTGCTGGTTCAGAGCTCAGTTCTTCTTCCCGCCTTCATCGTCGGAGAAGTCACTCTCACCTTTCTGGGATTGGGGGTGCAGGAACCCGACGTCAGTTGGGGAAACCTCCTCAACGACGCAACTTCGCTCCGAGCCCTGAGCGATTCCCCCTGGCTGCTGGCACCGGTACTCGTGACGCTTCTGTCCGTGCTGGCATTCAACTACGCGGCCGATGAGCTCAAGCTGATCCTGGATGAGGAAGGCGAGGGAAGGGCCCTGGGACTCTAGCAGGCCTGTGGCGGAGAGATTGCGGGGGGCCGCCATTGACTCTCTACCCCACTTCTGCTTAAGTTCGAGATCAAGTGAGATCAGTCCTTTTCGTCGCGTCCTTCTTCCTGACCCTCCCCCCTCTACCGGGCCAGGGCGCGGCTTCTACGCAGCCAGAGGGGAACCCGTCCGACAGCCGCAGCGAAGATCTCAAGGAACGCCGCCGGGAAAAACAGGCGAATCCACCCGAAGGAGAACCCAACAAGGCCGAAGAGACGCTTCTTCGGTTCGAGAAGGGACAGGTCGACAGGTGGGTCGGCATGCGCTACAAGGACTTCTATCCGCAGTTTGGGGTGAATCGGCCTGGTGCCGGGTTCGGAGGAGGGGTCCGCTACTTCAAGTCGAACATCCGAAAATCCGGCACGGCGGTCGAGGCCTCGGGGCAGATCTCGACTCGAGGTTACAAGATCGCCGGCCTTCAAGTGGGACGATTCAACAAAACGGATCCGATCTTTTTTTCGGGACCCTCCGATTTCGGAGTCCCCTTTGACTTCGCCGAGGAGCGACCCGGCATTCAGCCCAACAAAATGGTGGGACAGTGACGGAAATTAACTTGCCGTCTTCTGGGTTTTGTTGTTTATTTCGGTGGCATGAAGCGCAACGTGGAATTGGAAGCCAGCATCGTCGCGAAGTATACGGCAGTTTCGCCCGTGTTGGATGAGCGCAGTCGCCGCCGGTGGGCGGCCGCCGAGTCTCTGTCCATCGGCTATGGCGGGGATGCGCTGGTGTCGTCGGCCACGGGTCTGGCCCGGGAGACGATTCGGAAGGGTCGCCGGGAGATCTCGCAAGGCGAAGCGCCGACAGACCGGGTACGGCGTCCGGGTGCCGGACGGCCCCGTCTCGAACAGAGCCAGCCCGGTCTGCTGGCGGCACTGGAAGGTCTGGTGGACCCGCTGACACGCGGAGACCCGACCTCGCCGCTACGCTGGACATGCAAGAGTCGGGCGAAGCTGGCCGCGGTGCTGGCACAACAGGGGTGGCGAGTGAGTTCGACCACCGTCGGCCGGATGCTGCATCAACTGGGCTACCGGCTGCAATCGGTCCGCAAGCGTCAGGAGGGAGCGAGCCACCCGGACCGTAACGCGCAGTTCGAGTACATCAACGCGACCGCGGACGCGTTTTTGGCCGACGGGCAGCCGGTGATCTCGGTCGACACAAAGAAGAAGGAGATGGTCGGGAACTTCAAGAACGGCGGGCGGGAATGGCAGCCGAAGGGGACGCCGGCGGCGGTGTTGGTCCATGATTTCCCAAGCGACGCGGAGGGCAATGCGATTCCGTACGGTGTCTACGACATGGCGCGCAACGAAGCCTGGGTGAGCGTGGGATGGGACCATGACACACCGACGTTCGCGGTGGCGTCGATTCGCCACTGGTGGCACCAGATGGGCTGCGGCGCCTACCCCGATGCCACAGCCCTGTTCATCACGGCCGATTCGGGCGGGAGCAACGGATATCGGTATCGCGCCTGGAAGCATGAGCTCCAACAGTTGGCCGACGAGACCGGACTGACCATCCAGGTGAGCCATTTTCCACCCGGCACCAGCAAGTGGAACAAGATCGAGCACCGGCTCTTCTGTCACATCACGGCGAACTGGCGCGGTACCCCGCTGACGACGTATGAGACTATCGTCGACCGTATCGGGAACACCCGGACGGCGACCGGGCTCCGGGTCCTGGCCGAACTCGACGCCGGTCAGTATCCCACGGGAGTCAAGGTGACCCAGGAACAGATGGACGCAATCGCGCTGGTCCGCGATGCGTTCCATGGGGAATGGAATTACAAACTGTTACCCCGATCAAGTTGACAGCTTTATATCGATCACTGTCCTGCTGTTTGCACACCTGAATTATCGCTACTTTCCCCAGGAGCGTTTCTGGGGCCTGGGCTCCAATTCCGATGCCGATGGCCGGAGCAGCTACCTGATGGAGGATTCCTCCTTTTCGGTAGTAGGGGGATACCAGTTCAACCGCTGGTTCGCCGCGTCCGTCGGCCTCGGCCGTTACCAGGTCAGCCTGGATCGAGGTACCGACGAGCGGTTTCCGGTAACTCAAGATGTTTACACTGAAGAGGACGCTCCCGGTCTGACCCGGCAGCCTGACTTTTTGCGGGTCGCTTCAGCAATCTACTTGAACTACCAGGACAATCCGATGAATCCTCACAAGGGCGGCATCATCGGGTTTTTCTATTTCCGAGGAGACGAGCTGGGAGGGCGCGAGTTTCAGTTCAATCGGTTCGCCGTAGACACCCGGCACTTCCTGCCGCTGGGCTCAATTCAACGAGTGCTGGCAGTGCGCTTCTATACTTCCACCGACCGGGCGGACGAGGGCAGTTCCGTTCCTTTCTACATGCACCCCAGCCTGGGCGGGGGGCAGAGTCTGCGGGGGTTTCGCGACTTTCGCTTTCGAGATGCCAACCTCATCTATCTGTCCACGGAGTATCGGTGGGAGCCAGCCCCCGCGCTCCAGTTCGCCTTCTTCTATGACGCCGGCAAGGCCTTCCCTAGAGAAGAGAACTATTCCTTTCGGCATCTCAGAAAGGACATCGGGTTCGGTATCCGTCTGAAGAGCTCTCAGGGGGTCGTTTTGCGGGTGGACATTGCACGGGAGAATGAGGGAACACGCGTACAGTTCAAGTTCGGCCATGCGTTCTAAAATGAAACCTTCCAGGGTACGACTCGCGACAATCGGACTGCTCTTGTGGCCGGGTGTATGCACCTCGTTGCAGGCCCAGCCCCCCAGGTTCCGGTCGGACGATCCCATCCTCATCGACCCCGACGACCAGCCCGGTCCCAAGCCCGCCCGGAACCGCCTTAGCCAGATCTACGATTTTGTCGAAAACAGCTTCATGACGCGGCCCAGGAACGACCCGATTCTCGAGGCTGAGAATACGAACACTCTGGGGGACGTTCCCGACTCGAGCTGGTTCACGAACCGGATGAGCCGCCGTGTCATGAGCCTCGAGGAGCTGGTGCGCGGGCCCAATCGTTCCTCGGGCCCGGATCGATCTGAACCCTGGACGGTTATAGCGGCCAAGACGGAAGGAGTGACTCCAGGGTTTACGATTCGGGATGAAAAGGGCGACGTCTACTTCATCAAGTTTGACCCGCTCAATCTCCCCCAGCTGGCGACGTCAACTGAGGTGATCGCCACCAAATTATTTTACGGCTTCGGATACAACGTCCCCGAAAACTACCTGACGTATGTACGCAGATCAGAGTTGAAGATCTCCGACGGGGCCCAGATTACAGACCTTGAGGGGAAAAAGCGGAACCTGATACAGCGGGATCTGGATCAGATCTTTCGCAGAGTCTTCATCCGAAGTGATGGAACCGTGCCCGCCATTGCCAGCAAGGCCGTCCCCGGCAAACCGATCGGCCCCTTCAAGTACTTCGGGACCCGTCCCGATGATGCCAATGACATCTTTCCGCATGAGAACCGCCGTGAACTCCGGGGGCTGAGGCTGCTGGCTGCCTGGACCAATCATGACGACTCCAGAAGCATCAACACCCTCGACATGTTCGAGGGCGAATCGGGCAAGGGCCACGCTCGCCACTACGTGATCGATTTCGGCTCCTGCTTCGGAAGCGGAAGCATTCAGGTTCAGTCCAAACGCGCCGGAAACGAATACATCATCGAGAGGCGGCCCATTGTCAAAGCGGCTATCACTTTCGGGATCTGGGACCGCCCCTGGAGAAAGTTCCACTACCCCAAACACCCGGGCATCGGTCGCTTCGAGGGTGATTCCTTTCAACCCCACCTGTGGCGACCCGAATATCCCAACCCGGCTTTTGACCGGATGCTCCCCGGGGATGCCTTTTGGGCGCTTCGCATCATTGCCCGCTTCACCGACGAGATGATAGCGGCCGTGGTCGAAACCGGGGAATTCGCCGATCCCAGATCAGCCGATTACCTCACAGAGACTCTTATCAAGCGCCGCGACAAGATTCTCGAGCATTATCTTGCCCAGATGCTGGCCCTCGACAACTTTCGAATTCAGGCAGCCGACGCGGGCTCCCAGGAGATCATTTTCGATGATATTCGCCAAGAGGCATCTGTACCCACGGCAACAGCCTACACGTACAGATGGTTTTCGTTTGACAACCAGCAGAACCAATTAACACCGCTGGAGAGTTCCGGGCAAGCTTCCATATCCCGGGGAGTTCCTTTGCCCCGCATGTCTGTCGAGTTTCTGATGGTCCGTCTCTCGGACTCGAGCGATATGATCCCCGGACATGTGGATCTCTATCTGCGGAACAGGGGAGCGGATTCGGGGATCGTCGGGATCGAGCGGCACTTCGAGTGAGTCGGGAGCCAGCAATTTCTGGTTGCCAGTTCAGGGAGTCTGGCAATTAGCACTTATCTGCAGTCCGGATTCCGGGTGGTAGGCGACGGTTCCCTTATCGAAGACGTGGCCGAGTTCGCTCACAGCCTCAAAGCGGAGTTCCTGAGAATCCAGCTCGATGTAGAGAAAGCTGCGCTCCCTATCATTGCCGCACCGGGTTAGCTTCGATTTCTTCGAGATGTTTCCCTTGCGCAACTTGGCCGCTGCCCCGTTCACAAAATACAGAATCCCCTGCTGCGGTTGCAGCCGTTCATAAAAATGGTCGTGGCCGGAGAACACGACTCTTGCCTGTCCCTCCACCAGGCGCCGCTCCACGGCTCTCCTGACGCTCTTGTTTCCTCCGTGACGCCTCCCCGAGGAATAGACGGGGTGATGAAAAAGGCGATTCTCCAGCGGGCCGGCGAGGCCTCCAGCTCTTTTCCCAGCCACTCTTCCTGATCGGGGTCGTGGGAGTTGCCATACCGCCCTTTCGAGAGAGTCGTCGAATCCAGCGCAAAAAACTGAGCCAGGTCTTCGCCGAACCGGAACGTGTAGTAACGCCTCCCGCCCATATTGAAATGCCGGTAGTCAATGGCGTGCTTCCAGTTCCCCCAGCGTCCATCGTGGTTTCCCAGGGCGGCATAGAACTCAACGCCATCCGAGATCAGGGGCTGGTAGGGCTGTTCAAATTTCTTGACATATCCACCGCGACTCCCGTGTCCGTAAATGTTGTCACCAAGCATCAGGACGAAGTCGAGTCCAACTCTCCGGTGGCGATCCAGAATCTGTTCCGCAACTCGATACTGGGGCTCTTTGCCCGTCCCGCTGTCGCCGATCACCGCAAAGCGGAGTATTGTCGCTTGGTCGGCTGAAGATCCATTCCAGGCCGACGAAGACGAGTGCCGGCCAAACGGGACAGCCGCGAGAGCACGGACCAGGCCAACGGTCCGTATACGGTTCAATCCGGGAGCCTCACACATCGAACGTCAAGACGTGAGCCTGGGGAGGCGTTGTCACTTCGATTCCCTCGTCGCAAGCCAGGACGTTGATCTCGGATCGGACACCGAAGGCTTCCAGATAGATCCCGGGTTCGAGCGAACAGAGCACGCCCGGAATCACAGCACGGGTGTCGTGGCTCTCGAGGTTGTCGAAATTCACTCCATTGCCATGGACTTCTCTGCCGATGTTGTGGCCCGTCCTGTGGATGAAGAACTCACCGAAGCCCGCCCTCTCGATGACCCCTCGCACCTGATCGTCGACTTCCCACCCCTGTACTTCCCGACCGGCTGATAGACACGAATCCAGGAACTCGACGCCCTGGTCCCGGGCCCGACGCGTGATCTCGAAAGCTTCCTGGATCGGGGCGGGAACCGTGGGGCCGAGAACCCCGGTCCAGGTGATATCTGCATAGACACTGGACGTCTCCTCCGGCCTGGCCCAGAGGTCGATCAAAAGAAAATCCGAGCTGCGGATCCTTCCGCTGCCCTTCGCCGGGGGACTGTAGTGCGGGTTTCCGCTGTGACGGTTGACGGCTACGATAGGCGGATGGTCCCACACCAGACCATGATATCCAAACGCCTCTAAAATCTTCTGCTGTACATCATATTCACAGATCGAGTCCCCCGCCTGAACAGCCTCAGCCGTCTGCCGAAAGGTGTCGTTGACGATCCTGGTGAGGGTGTGGGCCGTCCGCGGCTGCTGTTCGGCCTGCCGCGGCGTCAACACGGCTTCAAAGAGTTGAATCAAGTTCGCAGACGAAACCACCTCGACCCCTTGCTCACGAACGAGTTCCACCGTGCCCGCATCGATCCTCGAAACGTAGGGGATCCCGCAGCCGGGTGAATACTGCATGGCCACCCGGTCTACACGCTTCAAGAGCCGTGCCAATTCCGAGCCAAGCTCGTTCCATCTTAGATACACCCTCTTCGTACCGGGTAGATGGTCGAGCTGGGACGATTCAATTCGATGAACCAGTTTGCGGGGTTGGCCCTGAGCCGGAACCAGGTAGAACCAGCGCCGGCTGATGTGTGCATCCTCTGGAAAATCCAGTATCCTCAACGCCAGCGGATCGATTCGCTGGAACCCGTAGAAGAGCCAAGCGGGGACCGACAACCGGTGAAGCGCTTCCTGCATGGCCCGAATCGGAGAACCGGAACTCATCATTCCTCCACCTGTCTATAGCTTGCGCCAATGATTTGACGAATCCTGCGTGACACCTGCCTCGAATCCAGTTCCTCGTAGTCGCGGAACTCCACAACAGAATGGAAGATCATTTCCATTGCTCCCGGACGAATGATGATGGAACCCCGCCGCAGTCGTCTATGAGCCCCGATGATCGTGACGGGGACAATCGGAGCACGAGCACTTCTGGCCAGTAGAAAAGCCCCCCGCTTGAACGGTGCAAAACGGTCCCCGAACGTCCGCTCTCCCTCCGGGTAGATGACCAGCGACAGACCCTTCCTTATCTCCCCACCAACTTCGTGGAAGTCCCGAAGCGTTCGCCTGGGTTTCCTGCGATCAACGGGAACACTGCCGGAGCGACGCAAGTGCCAGCCCAGAAACGGAATGGAAAAAAGTGAAGCCTTCGCAGCGAAACCGACCTGGACCGGCAGGTGGCCTAAAAAAGCCCAGTGATCGAACATACTGAGGTGGTTTGCCATGAAGATATAGCCCCTTTTCGGGTCGAGTTGATCCAACCCGCGCGTGATGACCCGCACTCGGGAAATCCAGAGTACGAAAACTCCCCAGCTGCGTGCACATCCGTGCTGCAGCTTTCCAGTCGAATCAAAGAAGGAACCGACCACGCTGATAGCGGCCAGCACTACGGTGATGAGGAGGATAATCGGCACCCTCCAGACTGAATTCAAAACGGGGAGCAGGCGCATGAGTACTCTTTTTCTCCCGGCCGAGGTTATGATACCGAGTGTGGCCGCCCGACTCTATCTCGTGGACGGAATGTCCCATATTTACCGCGCCTTCTACGCCATTCAGGGTCTGAGCGATCGATCCGGGCGTCCCACCAATGCCGTCTTCGGGTTCACGAACATGCTCCGCAAGCTCGTTACGGAGGAAAAGCCCGAATTCCTGGGGGTCGCCGTCGATTTGCCGGGGCCGACTGTTCGCCACCAGCAATTCGCAGAATACAAGGCCACACGAAGGCCAACTCCTCCCGATCTGCTGGACCAGGTGCCACTGGTCCTGGATGTCTGCCGGGTGCTCAAGGTCCCCGTCCTCTCGCTGGAAAGATACGAAGCGGACGATGTCATCGGAACACTGGCAGCAAAGGCGGTGGCAGCCGGTCTGGATGTGGTCGTCGTGAGTATCGACAAGGACATGTTCCAGCTCGTCTCCGAACACGTCTCGATCCTGGACCCCAGAGAGATGAAAAGGTTGGGACCAGCCGAAATCGTCGACAAAATGGGCGTGCAACCCCACCAGGTCGTCGATGTCCTCAGCCTGGTTGGCGACAGCTCGGACAACGTGCCAGGCGCACCCGGCATCGGCGCGAAAGGCGCACACAGACTGATCAGCCAGTATGGAAGTCTGGAGGAACTCCTCCGTCGTCGTTCGGAAGTCTCGCACAGGACCTACCGGGCCAGTCTTGAGAGTAACGAAGATCAGATCCTGCAGAGCCGGGAACTGGTGACGATCCACCTGGACCTGCCGGTTCCTCTCGACCTCGAGGAACTGCGACTGAGTGAACCGGACCGCGAAGCAGCCAGGGAACTGTTCACCGAATTGAACTTTCTCAGCCTGCTGGATGAATTCATACCCGCCGGATCCGACCGGAAGGCAGAATATGGCACGATTGAGAGTCTTACTGAGCTGGAAGCCCTGAAGGAGGGGGTGCGGGGAGAGAAAGTCGCTCTCTTCCCGCTGCTCGAGAAGATGCCAAACGGTGCGTCCAGACTGTCCGGCCTGGCATTTTCGACGGCTGAATGGACCGGCTTTTCCGTGGCAGCCGAGCTGCTGGAAGACCAGGCAGTTCCGATTCTCGAGGAGCTTTGCCGGGCCGCGGAGTGGATTGCCCACGATCTGAAACCGTTTCTCTCCTGGCTGGACGATCGGCAGATCCAGGCACCTTCCCGGCTCGCGGATACGATGCTGATGGCCTACCTTCTCTCTCCCCACCAGAAAGATTTCAGCCTGGAGAAGAGCTGCCTGGAACATCTCCACTATCGGTTTTCGGACACGCAAGACCAGAAGAGCCTCTTTTCGAGCCCCGATGTCACAGCCCAGGCTGAGCGGGCCGATCTGGTCCGGCAGCTGTCCCTCCGGCTCAAACCCTCGCTCCTCGCGCACGGCCTGGAAACCGTACTGGAGAGTATTGAAGTCCCGCTCATCAACGTGCTCGTAAAGATGGAAAAGACTGGCGTTCTGATCGATCCGGAGATGCTCGGCCAGATGTCCGCTCGAGCCGGCAACGACATTGACGAGTTGAGGGCCCGAATACATGAGCTGTCCGGTGAGGAATTCAACATCAATTCACCGCGCCAGCTGGCCTCTATTCTGTTTGAAAAACTCGAGCTGCCCGTGGTGAAGCGCACTCGTAAAGCCGGCCACTATGCGACCGGGGTAGAAGTCCTGGGAAAACTGGCAATCGACCACGAAATCGCCGGCCGCATTCTCGAATACCGTGAGCTGAGTAAACTCAAGAACACCTATCTGGATGCTCTGCCACGACTCGTCAACCAGTCCACGGGTCGCGTGCACACGTCCTTCAACCAGATGGTGGCCGCCACCGGCCGACTTTCTTCCAGTCATCCCAATCTTCAGAATATTCCCATCCGGACCGCACTGGGGCGGGCGATCCGCAAAGCTTTCATTGCGCCTCCAGGCTTTTGTCTCGTCGCTGCCGACTACTCCCAGCTCGAGCTTCGGGTCATGGCTCATCTATCTGGCGACACGGCCCTCTGCCAGGCCTTCTTGCGGGGCGAGGACGTCCACCACCAGACCGCGGTAGAAGTCTTTGGACCGCAGGTGGAAAGCGACCCTGACACCTACCGGCGTAAGGCTAAGGTGATCAACTTTGGAATCATGTACGGCCTCAGTGCCTTCGGTCTGGCCAAGACTCTGGAGACCTCACGAGGCGAGGCCCAGGACGTTATTGACCAGTATTTCGAACGATATCAGGGGGTCAAGGGCTGGATCGAGACGACTCTCAGCCAGGCTCGTGATACCGGGTACGTGACCACTATGTTCGGGAGAATCCGGCCCATCCCGGAGATCAGCAGCCGTAGCTGGAATCTGCGGAGTTTCGGTGAACGAGCGGCCATCAATGCGCCCATTCAGGGAACCGAGGCCGACCTGATCAAAATGGCAATGATCGAAATTCACCAGAAGCTGCAGGTGGAGTCCTCCCGGAGTTGCCTGATTCTGCAGGTCCACGATGAACTGGTGTTCGAGGTCCCCGGTGACGAGGTGGAGCCGGTAACGAGACTGGTTCGTGAGGCGATGGAATCGGTCGTGACGCTAGACGTCCCGTTAGAGGTGGAGGTGGGCGTTGGGGAGTCGTGGTACGAAGCAAAATAGCGTTCCGGGTCCCACTGAACCACAACAGAACGGTGAAGCGTAAGCTCACCGTTTTTCTGTAGTGCACTCTCGCCGGAGAGTCAGTAGCGCGCAC
The DNA here is from genome assembly GCA_965205615.1 of Acidobacteriota bacterium. Lineage (GTDB taxonomy): Bacteria > Acidobacteriota > UBA6911 > RPQK01 > CBDAPI01 > CBDAPI01. The sequence goes on from CBDBHK010000026.1 coordinate 324,152, forward strand.
GAAGTACAGTAGCGCGCACGCAGTAAGCGCGTAGATCCCAGCGCGTGTTGGCTTGGCAGGGACGCGCTTGTTGGTCACGCGCGCTACTGTCGGCCTCGTTGCTCGTGAAGCGTTAACGGCAGGCTCACCCCTTGCCGTTCTGTGGCTGGTAACCGGTAACCCCCAGCCGGTGCAACCTTTTGGCCCTGAACTTCGTCTATATGGTTATGAGAAGTGCTGCCACAATTGCACCATCGTTCGTTGGCTTTGGTGATAACGCTCTGGTTTCCGCCTATCTGGAGGGGAACGAGGACGCGTTCGAAGTGCTGGTTCACCGCTACCAGGATCGCCTCGTCAACTACCTGAACAACCTTCTACACGATTACGAACTGGCCGTCGATCTTGCCCAGGAAGCGTTCATCCGAGTATTTCGCAACGCCCATCGCTACAAAGGCAAGTATAAGTTCTCGACCTGGATTTACCGCATCGCCACCAACCTGGCTATTGATGAGATCCGAAAGCGCGAACGAAAGGGGCGGTTCTTCTTCTACAACGTGATGTCGCTGTTTCAGAAGGACGAGCAGACTTTCCCACTGCCCGACTTGAGAGAGTCTCCGGAGAGTGCCCTGGGAAGCAAAGAACTCCTGCAGCGTTTGCAGACTGCGATCGATTCTCTCCCGGAGAAATACCGACTGGCTTTCATGTTGAAGGAGGCCCAGGAACTGTCCTACGAGGAAACATCGACCATCCTGAAGATCTCCCAGGGGACGGCCAAATCCCGGATCCACCGGGCTAAGATGCTGCTCAGGGAAAAACTTTCGGCGCACCTATGACTTGCGAACTGATCGAAGCAAGGCTTCTGGACGACGATCGGGCATTTCTTGACCGGGACGTCAGAGAGCATCTCAAAGATTGCCCTGCCTGTCACCGCTTCTACGAGGAACTCGAAGAGATTGAACAATTGCATCGATCCCTGGCCAGACGGGAGAGGGCGCCGCTGAACTTCACCGGACAGGTTATCCATCGGGTCTCACGGCACTCTCGATTCAATTTTCCACTGATTGCTGCAACCGGTTTCACGCTGGCGGTCCTGACCGTCATGGCAGGAGTGGGGACATCGCCCCCGGTGGAACCCGCTGAATTGATCGTCCACCAGACCAGCCCCGGTATCTCCCATTCCTCCTCTCTGCTGCTAGAACAGGCCCAGCCCGTGGAATTCGATGCGAGTTACCCCCGCGTCCGGATCTATGTGATGGACCCCGACGCCCCCTTGAAACCCGAGGAAGGTTCCCGTATAGAGATCCGACCTACGGACCAGGCACAGATAGACTACCTGAGGTACGTCAGTCACTAGCGGACTGTAATGCTTGCAGGTCCGTGCGCTCGTTGGGACTTATGACCCGTCTCTTTGCATTGCCGCCCGTTCTGACGTTGCTCGCGGCGGTTCTTTTCAATCATTCGGCCGTTGCACTGGTCCATGACGAGTCGGAGGTGTCGATTCCGACCCGATCCTTAGTTCGCGTCGTGGTCGAGCAGGAAGTCTCGGCGATTGTCCTGGGAAATAACTATCAGGCCCGCCAGAAGGTCCGGCAAACGGCGTCGTTCGACGGTTTCGTGCTGGACTCAAACGGCCATGTCGTTGTCTTCGTGGGCGAGTACACGCCGTCTCTGCAGGCTGACGAGGTTCGTTTTACCGTAGAGACGCACGAGCGGAAGAGGTATCCGGCTCAGCCAGTGGGACTCGACGACCGGATCCGCCTTGCTGTTGTTCGGGCCGATCTAACTGGAGCGTCTCCCCTGCCCCGGGCCAGTGACCGGAGTTTCAAACACTTCAACGTGATCTCGGCCGATCAGAAGGGCTGCCCTCCTCAGCCCGCTTGTCTGCTGGACAGCAGCACCGAGGACTGGCTTCCCTTTTCAGTGCTCAAGGTCTCCGGCCTCAGGCCCCGAACCGACCAGTGCCAATTACCGGGAACCCTGGCGCTGCACCCGAAGGGAGCGCTGTTGGGTTTCATCGTCTACATGTCCCCTCATCGCTACAACGACAAACTCGCCTACACCTACGTACTGCCCTCGAGACTGATCGAGTCTTCAGCTTCTGCGATCGTGAGCCGTGGCGAGAGTGTTCCGGGTGGATGGCTGGGCATCTACCTGGCCGGGGACAGGCAGCCGACGGTGGATTGGGTCACTCCCAACAGCCCGGCCGAGCGTGCAGGCCTGCGGGCTCGTGATGTCATCATGGGAATCGACGGCCACAGAGTCCGGGGCAAGCTGGATCTCATTCATGCTATCCGTTTCAAAGGCCCCGACAGAAGAGCCCTGCTTGACATCCGCAGGGGCGAGGCGGACGAGAAAATCGTGGTTTCCACCGGCAGCCGCAACCCGAAATACGCCGCCGCCTGGGCCATCGAACTGGACCAGGAGGCGGCAGCCTACCCCGCCCGAAGACTAGCGCCCCGAGCAGAGAGGCTGGGCTGGAGCCCCTTGATGGATCTCGGCCTGATCGTCTTGCAGGTCAACCGTGCCGCCGTCCTGCCGCTTTCCTTTCAGTTCAGCGGCGGTTTTCTCATCAGATCCATCCTGCTGAAAAGCCGTGCGGCTGAAGCCGGCTTCAAGACCGGCGATATCCTCTTCCGAATCAATGAGACCGACATTGACAGCTTCCAGAACCTCCAGGAGAGCGTCGAGCAGGCCCCGGAAGGGAGGCTGGAGATCTACTATGTTCGAGAAGGCGTCGTGAAATCCTCGGTCGTCCTGGTCAAACCTTAGTACTAAGCAGCTACCGTGCAGTCCGTGGTGGAAAGCGCGCCGGTTGCAGAATCCGGCGCCTACCCTTCAGAATAGATTCTTTATGCCATGCAGAGGATTATTGTCCGGGGAGCCCGGCAACACAACCTGCGTGACTTGAACCTCGAGATTCCGCGCCAGCGTTTGTGTGTCGTTACGGGTCTGAGCGGCTCAGGGAAAAGCAGTCTGGCCTTCGATACTCTCTACGCTGAGGGTCAGCGCCGTTACATCGAATCGCTTTCCAGCTACGCGCGGCAGTTCTTGTCCCAGATGGAAAAGCCCGACGTCGATACGATTGAAGGTCTTTCCCCGGCCATCGCCATCGAGCAAAAGACCACCAGTCGCAGCTCTCGCTCCACCGTCGGCACGATTACGGAGGTATACGACTACCTCAGACTGCTCTTCGCGAGCGTCGGTGTTCCCGAGTGTCCCCAGTGCGGGCTGCAGATAAGCAAGCAGTCTGTCGGACGAATCCTGGATCAGGTCTACGAACTCCCCAAAGGCAGCCGAATCATTGTCTATGCCCCTGTCGTCCGGGAGCGAAAAGGGGAGTTCAAGAAACTCTTCAAAAGGTTCTACGTGGAGGGATACCTGCGTTGCCGGGTTGACGGCCGGGATGCGACCCTGGAGGATCCTCCCGATCTCGACCGGCGCAGGAACCACTCGATCGACGTGGTGGTGGATCGCCTTCTGGTCCGCTCAGACCAGCATGAACGCCTGGAATCCTCCATTCGCCAGGCTCTGCGGCTGGCGGAGGGCATGGTCACTGTCTCGATGCTGGGGGGAGCAGAGATGCTCTTTTCCGAACGGATGGCCTGCGTTCGATGCAATCTTAGTTTCCCATCACTGGAGCCCCGGAGTTTTTCCTTCAACAGCCGTTTCGGCGCTTGCCCGGCCTGTCGAGGTCTTGGAACTCAGTCGGACGTCGACCTGGCCCGTCTGATCCTCGACACCTCGCGGCCTGCAGGAAAGGTTCAGCTGCAGATTGACCTCCCTGAACTCAAGTCTCTGGTCAGCGAGTCGTTGAGAGCACTGCTGCAACATTACCGCCAGTCGCCCAGGACCCAGTTCAGAAGGCTGCCGGAGCAGGTTACAAAAGCTCTGGTTAGCGGCTCTGAAGAACGACTCACGTTCCAGTATGACGACGTCTCCTATGATGCCGTGTTTCCCGGCCTCAACGAGTGGTTCACAGAGCGCATCCGCTCCACCAGTAGCTCCAGAAGACGACAACAGCTGCAGGCTTTCCTCAAGACTTCGGACTGCCGGGCCTGTGGTGGCACGCGGCTTCTCCAGGCCAGCCGATCCGTGAAGGTCAACGGCCTTTCCATTTCCGATTACTGCCGGCTGGATCTGCGGGATTGCGATGAGGCGGTGTCGCGTATCCAATTCACTGCACGGGAGCGCGCTATTGCCGAACCGATTCTGGAGGAGATCCGAGCCCGCCTCCGGGTCATGCTGGCCGTAGGGCTCGGCTATCTGACGATGGACCGGCAGGGTGGGTCCCTCTCCGGAGGCGAAGCCCAGCGCATCCGGCTGGCAACCCATGTCGGATCTCGGCTTAGAGGTGTCCTCTACGTCCTGGACGAACCTTCGATAGGTCTTCATCCTCGCGACACGAAGAGGCTGCTCGAGACGCTCCGGGAGCTACGCGATCTGGGGAACACGATCGTTCTGGTCGAACATGACGAGGACACCATTCGAGCCGCCGACTACATCATCGATCTGGGGCCGGGAGGTGGACGCGCGGGAGGGCACCTGGTCGCAGCCGGAAGCCTCCGGGAGATCATGGACCAACCTGACTCGCTGACAGGTCAATACCTGGTGGGAACCAGAAAGATCAGCGTTCCCCGAGAGAGACGTCGAGGCCATGGAAACGTACTCGAGATCAAGGGTGTTCGCCACAACAATCTGAAGAACCTTACGGTTTCCTTTCCTCTGGGCCGCTTCATCGGTGTGTGTGGCGTTTCCGGTTCCGGGAAATCGTCGCTCGTCGATGAGGTACTGTACCGGGCTCTTTCCAAACAGCTTTATGGTTCGCTGCTGCAACCCGGAGATTTCGACCAGCTGAAAGGAGCGGAGCAGATCGACAAGGTCATCGAAATCGATCAAGCCCCAATCGGCCGAACCCCGCGCTCCAACCCGGCCACCTACACGGGGGTTTTCACACCGATTCGAGAGTTGTTCTCGATGCTGCCGGAGTCGCGGGTGCGCGGCTACAAGCCAGGCCGCTTCAGCTTCAACGTCAAGGGAGGCCGCTGCGAGGTCTGTAAGGGAGACGGCTTACGCAAGATTGAAATGAGTTTTCTACCGGACGTGTACGTCGAGTGCGAGGCCTGTCGCGGGAAGCGCTACAATCGCGAAACCCTGTCGGTGCGCTTCAAGGGCCATACGATTGCTGACATTCTGGACATGAGCATTGCTGAGGCTCGCCCCCTGCTGGAGAACATCCCCGCCATCGAAAGGAAGCTCGGCACTTTGATTGATGTCGGTCTGGACTATGTGCATCTCGGTCAGCCCGCGACGACCCTTTCGGGAGGTGAGGCCCAGAGGGTCAAGCTGGCGCGCGAACTGAGCAAGAAGTCCACGGGGGACACGGTGTACATCCTTGACGAACCGACAACCGGCCTGCATTTCGAAGACGTGCGACGTCTGCTTGATATACTGCAGGAATTGGTGGCCCTCGGGAACACCGTTATCGTGATCGAGCACAACCTCGAAGTGATCAAATGCGTTGACTGGCTCCTCGACCTGGGCCCCGAAGGCGGCCGGGAGGGGGGGGAGATCGTCGCTCAGGGCACTCCGGAACAAGTAGCCGGTTGTCCTGCGTCTTTCACGGGTCAGGCGCTCCGGAGAGTCTTGTTCGACGGTCAGGATAGGGGCCAGGTGGCCTCGCAAGGTCCCTGATCGCACAGTCTTATCGTGTCCAAATACAAACAGTTCCGACCCGGCCGAATCAACGACTACTCTCTCAAGACACGTCCCAGCAAGGTGCACCGGAACGACTTTGGCAGGCCCTTCACAGGCGACAGCTTCCAGGAGTTCCTGGACTCGCTCCCGGGCATCCTGGCGGCCGCCGACATCAAGGAACTCGCAAGCCTCATTGCAACAGCGCGCCGGCAGCATCGGGCCATTATCTGGGGGCTGGGCGGGCACGTTATCAAGACCGGACTCGCTCCTGTTTTCATCCGCCTCCTGGAGGAAGGATTCGCGACCTCCCTGGCTACGAATGGTAGCGTCATTATTCATGATTTTGAGGTCGCGTACTGCGGCTCCACCTCCGAAAATGTCGGAGAACAACTCGCGTCGGGGGCTTTCGGGATGGCTCGGGAAACGGGGCAATACCTCAACGAAGCCATCAACCTGGGAGCGGATCAAGACCTCGGAATCGGGGAAGCCGTGGGCCTGGGCCTGCAGTCCTGTGAACTCGAGTTCCCGGAATCCTCTCTCCTTCTGCAGTCATTCGAGAGAGGCATCCCGGTCACTGTCCACATCGCCTTCGGAACGGACACCATTCACAACCATCCCCTCGCCGATGGCGCCAGCCTGGGAAAGGGTACCGAAATCGATTTTCGGATCTTTACCCAAGAAGTCTCCCGGCTTCATGAAGGTGGAGTGTTCATCAACGTCGGGTCGGCAGTCCTGCTCCCGGAGGTTTTCTTGAAGGCTGTCTCGGCCGTCCGGAACAGTGGACGGAAGTTGTCCGGGTTCACAACTGCGAACTTTGACTTCTTCCAACACTACCGGCCCACACGGAATGTGCTGAAAAGACCCGTGGAGGGACACGGAAAAGGATTCGCGATTACAGGCCACCACGAACTGACTATTCCCCTGCTGGCAGCCATCCTCTTGAACCAGGTCTAGCAGTCCGTGGTGGAAATCGCGCGGGCCGCTAAATGAAACTCGGCGTCGTCATTCCCGCTCTCGATGAAGGTACGACTATCGGCCGGGTGATCGGTGAGGTGTTTGCGCACACGGCCGACCGCACCACTCGCGTCGTGGTTGCCGACAATGGGTCGCGGGACGACACATCGAAGGCTGCCCGCGAGGCCGGTGCCGAAGTCGTTTTCACAAGTCCCCGTGGCTACGGACGGGCCTGCCTGGCCGCCATCGGTCACCTCCAGGACTGGCCTGACGTCCTTCTTTTCCTGGATGGGGATGGCTCGAGTCGACCCTCAGAGATTCCAGCCCTGCTCATCCCTCTGGAGCGTCCCGGGGTGGACCTGATACTGGGCAGTCGTCCGGATCAATCTGCCATGACGGGGCCCCAGCGCTGGGGAACTCGACTGGCCACCAGCCTGATCCATTCTCGCTGGGGCCATCGTTTTAAGGATATGGGGCCGTTTCGCGCCATCCGCTTTAGCGCCTTCAGGAAACTGGGGATGCAAGATCAAACCTGGGGCTGGACCGTCGAAATGCAGATCCTCGCCCTGTTGCGGGGATTGCAGATCAAGGAGGTGCCGGTCAGCTGGCTTCCTCGGCAGGGAGGAGTGTCGAAGATCAGTGGCACACTCAGCGGCGTGGCCAGGGCAGGGGGGCGTATCCTGTGGACCATAAGCAGGTATTCGCTCAGGTCCCGCGGTGGGTGAGGGTAGAGAGACGCGCTTGTTGCACGCGCGCTACTGACGGCCGCTGCCGACAACGCATCTCGACGCCTCCAGTTTGCGGTAGCGCGCAGTACAGTACGGAACGTGTCAACAACTTTGAGACACTTTGGTGAATAAATTACTGTAGTTTCATCTCAAAAGTTCTCCTTTTCGGGAGGGTTGATCCAGACCGCCTCGGGAAGAGGAGGAGGAACGGGGTTGCCGTTGGGAAATCTCTCCGGGAAGAGTGCATGGGCGGCCTCCAATGTTTGGGATCGATCGCGACGGGTGGTGATGGCGGTGAGGTAGTGCACATCCGCGGGAGTGTGCAGGCCGATACCCGAATGGCGATGGTCGCGGTTATACCAATCGAAGAAATCCCGACAGAAGTCTCTGGCTTGCTGAATGGTGCCGAAACGAGCCGGGAATTCGGGACGGTACTTGAGGGTCTTGAATTGGGATTCCGAGTAGGGATTGTCGTCACAGACATGAGGCCGAGAGTGAGACTTGGTGACTCCCAGATCGGCCAGTAGCAAGGCCAGTGCTTTGGAACTCATCGACGAGCCACGATCGGCATGCAGGGTGAGACCACCCGCTACGATCTCCTGCTTGGAGTAGCTCTGGGCGATCAAGACCTTGGCCAGGCGGGAGCTTTCCTGGGTGGCCACCATCCAGCCCACCACATAGCGGCTGAAGATGTCCAGGATCACGTAGAGGTAGTAATAGCTCCATTTGACGGGCCCCTTCAGCTTGGTGATGTCCCACGACCAGCATTGGTTCGGGCCGGTGGCCAGAAGTTCCGGCTTGGAGTATTGGGGATGGCGGCGCTGGCGACGGCGTTCTCTAACTTCCAGACGTTTGGCCAGAATGCGGTACATGGTTCGAATCGAGCACAAGTATCGCCCTTCGTCCAGCAGCTCCGCCCATACGGCGGCAGGAGCTTTGTCGATAAACTGTCGGCTGTGCAGGACCTCCACAACGGCTTCCCTTTCGGGCGGGCTCAAGGCGCGTGGGGATGCGGCCCGAGGCCGAGGATCCAGCGCCGGCCGTTCGCGCCGAAGTTTCTCCCGATACAGACTCGATGGCGGCAGATCCAGAGCCTGACAGCCGGCACGGACTCCGTGGGATTGTGAGAATCGCAAAGCTTCGTCCATCAGCTCTCGTCTCCGTTCTCTTCGCTGCTCGCCAGAGAGATTCCCAACAGTTGCGAGACTTTTTTTTGGAGATCCAGCATGGCTTCAAACTTCTCGAGCTTGCGTTTCAGCTTCCGATTCTCAGCCTCCACTTGCCTCAGTTGATGATCCAGAGGATTGACCGGCTTTGCCTTTCGTCCCCGCTTGCGAGGGGTCAATGCCTGCAGCGTTCCGTGCTCGCGTTGGCGTCGCCAGGTCTGCAGATTCGACCAGTAAAGTCCTTCTCGGCGCAGTAATGCTCCCACTTCGCCCGACTCTTCGCAGCCATCGGCCTGCTCCAGGACCCGGAGCTTATAGCGGGCTGAAAACCGGCGACGGGTTGCCTTGGCAGGAACTTCCGGGTCGGGTCGCGGCAACGCCTTCTCGGGCTCGGTCCGTCCCGCAGCGATTTTGGAGACCTCTCCCCTCCGCTCCGAGGTTTCCAAAATCCTCAGTTTCTTGTCGCTTCTGTTTTCTATCATTCTGTAATCCAGCTTCTCGCCCTCTACTCTAATTTAGCCGGGAAGAAGTATCTCACCATTATTGGCACAGAGGGGTAGCGCGCACGCAGCACAGTAGCGCGCACGAAGTAAGCGCGTAGATCCCAGCGCGTGAGTCCCTGCTCGTGGATTTTCGCACGAGCGTAGCGAGTGCCCGATTACGTCCGCGCCATCAGTTCCAGAAAAGTGTGGTGTATCTGGCGGCGGGTGTCGGAAAGACGGCTCGAGTTGTCGATCACAAAATCCGCGTAGCGAACCTTTTCCAGAAGGGGCATCTGGCTGGCTATGCGCCTCAGCGCATCAGCCTCTCCTATTCCGTCTCGCGTCATGAGCCGTCGTAGCTGGATTTCCCGCCGACAATACACCACCAATAGTACGTCGTATTTCCGATGAGATCCCGCTTCGATCATGAGGGCCGCACCAACCATGGCAATTCTGGGCCGTAACGTGCTCAGCTCATCCTCCAGGCTGCGAAGAATCCTTTCCTCTTCGGCGAAAACGCGGGGATGGACGATTCGATTCAGCTCCTGTCTTTTCGAGTCGTCTCCAAATACAATCTTTCCAAGTCTGCTCCGATCGATGGTCCCGTCATCATCGAGAATCTCGTTGCCGAACGTCTCCACGACCTCGGTGTAACCAGGTCCGCCGGGATGAATCACATCATGGGCGATCCGGTCAGCATCAACACCATAGACACCCAGCTTTTCGAACTCGATCAGAGCGTTGCTCTTTCCGCAGGCGATGCCGCCTGTCAAACCCACCCGCAACATCGCTCCTATGATACGAAACCGTCCAATTCAAAGCACATTAGCCCGCATAGATCACCGATAGGACCTCAAAAGGCCGCCCTGTTTGGTATAAAGCGTTTTGAATGAAAGACTTCAAAGCCAAACGGAGGCGGCCCTTATGAGAACAGAGTGTAAACAAGCCAGGTTCGAATTCCACGGACTATTTCAACGCAAAGTGAAGGCGCGGTTCGACGGCGGGAAGATCACCTCCGATGCAGGGGTGCTGCTGTTGCGAGAGGTCGAGAGGGGGACGGGTCTGATCGCCGGACTGGCTGAGTGTTTCAGGGATCACCGGGATCCGCGGTTGATCGAACACACGGTCGAGGAGTTGTTGGGGCAGCGCATCTACGGACTCTGTCTGGGGTACGAGGATCTGAACGATCATGATCAGTTGCGCACCGATCCGATGCTGGCGGTGGCGGTGAATAAGGCCGATCCGTTGGGGGAGAGGCGGCGGCAGGCCTCAGATCGGGGGAAGGCGCTGGCGGGCAGGTGTACGCTGAACCGGTTGGAGTTGACCGGCGCCGAGGTCGATGAGCAGGAGCGGTACAAGAAGATCGCGATGGACCCGGACCGGATCGACGGCTGGATGGTGGATGCCTTCGTGGAGTCCCACGAATCGGCGCCCGAGGAGATGGTGCTGGATCTGGATGCGACCGACGACCCGATCCATGGCCAGCAGGAAGGCCGGTTCTTTCACGGTTACTACCGCCACTACTGTTATCTCCCGCTGTACATCTTCTCGGGGGAGCATCTGCTGTGCGCCCGGTTGCGGTGTTCCAATATCGATGGGGCCGCGGGATCGGTGGAGGAACTGGAACGGATCGTCGGCCGGATTCGGCAGAGCTGGCCGGAGGTCTCGATCGTCATCCGGGCCGACTCGGGCTTTTGCCGGGATGACTTGCTCCGCTGGTGTGAAGACCATCACGTGGATTACGTGATGGGGTTGGCCAACAATGATCGGCTCAAGTCAGAGAGCGCCGAAGCGATGACTCAGGCCGAAGCCGAGTTCAACGCCACCGGGCGACCGGCGCGGGTGTTCAAGGATTTCCGCTACCGGACTCGCCACAGTTGGACCTCGGAGCGACGCGTCGTCGGCAAGGCCGAGTTCCTGGACAAAGGCGCCAATCCCCGATTCGTCGTCACCTCCCTGTCGCCGGAACGCCTGGGGGCCCGCGCGCTCTACGAAGACTTCTACTGTGCGCGGGGCGACATGGAGAACCGCATAAAAGAACAGCAGTTGGGTCTGTTCGCCGACCGGACCAGCGCGGCAACGATGCGCGCCAATCAACTCCGGCTGTATCTGTCCTCCGCCGCCTACATGCTCATGCACGCCTTGCGTCGTCTCGGACTGAAGCAGACCCCCCTGGCTCGCGCTCAGTGTCAGACGATTCGCTTGAAGCTCCTGAAGATCGGCGCCCACGTCCGCCTCACGGTCCGCCACGTCTGGATCTCCATGTCGGAAGCCTATCCCTACAGCGAGGTCTTCGCTGCCGTCGTTCGAAACCTCCAGGCCATTCCTCTGCGCTGCTGAGGTCTGTCCCGATCAAACGCCCCCAAAAACGAAATCGTTCCATCGCTCAGGCCGAGCTCTGCCTGAATACATTCCGTCACGCTCTTCCGAACCCGAAAAACGCTCCATTCACGACCCTCCACACCACCGCATCACTCGACCTGGACCGGATCGATAGCGAAACTCTCAGAAAACCGTTCCGGCCTGCCAAAATCACCTTCATTTCCAAATCGGTGATCTATGCGGGTTAGTGGGCTGTAACACCTGAATCGCTAGCACCGATTCAAGCATTACAGTCCACCTACCGGGTGGCCAGGCAGCGATAGCAGAGGGTGAACTCCTTGTCGCGGTCGAGGTAGTCGAGGTAGTAGCAGAGCAGCGGACCCACAAAGCAGAAGAGGGCCAGAGACAACAGCTCGGCCGGGAACAGCAGGACCCGGGTGACCCCGCCTCGCTGCCAGAAGAGAACCTTGGGTATGTAAGTCAGGCGGTGCCCCAGATAATGGAAGTAACCGCCCATCGGGTGGATCGTCCAGCGATCAAAGCCTGCCTTTTCGAGCAGGCTGTCCAGGGCAAACCTTGTGAAGCGAAAGAAATCGTACGGCTGCTGGTGCTCGTGCCAGCCCTGCGGAACGGTCAGAAACAACTCTCCTCCCGGCTCGAGAATACGGTGAATCTCCCTCAGCACCAGCTCGGGGTCCCTGACGTGCTCGAGGACCTGCGTGTTGATGACGGCTGCCGCGCAGCCGCTGCGCAGGGGGATTTTCTGTAGATCGCCCACCACGTCCAGGCGCGAGTAGTCCCAATCGGCATCGCCGCGCCCGAAATCAAGGGCGACATACCGGCACCTTTCGAACAGTTCTGCAAAGGGCGCCTGCCCGGCCCCGGCATCGACGATGACCGCTTTCGAGCCCTTGTTCGCAGCTTGCAGCACTAATCTTCGGACAGCTTCCTCGAGGGGATTGATGCGTGCACGCAAAACACTGGGTAACCGATCGAAGACCTTGAGGTAGAAGCCCGGCATGGGGCCGTCATGCTATCATCAAGTCCCTCCGACTGACCATGGAACAGGAAGTTCCACAGGCCCCGGATTCTGGATGCTGAAGACCTTCTCCCACCCGCACAGGAACGCATTCCTGGCTTGCATCGTTCTGATCCTGGCCGCTGGCGAGGATCTGCCGGCCCGAAACGTACTGATCTTTACCATCGACTCCTGCCGGGCCGATCGTTTCGGAGTTTACGGATACCCGGGCAATACGACGCCGAATATCGATGCGTGGGCAAAAACGGGGACCGTTTTCCGGAATGCCTACAGCACGTCCGCGTGGACGGCACCCGGTCTGGTCTCGATCCTGAGTGGTCTGTACCCGCCAACGCACGAGGTTAACAATCGCGACAGGATCGGGTCCCCTGACCTCATCACGCTCCCCAAGATGCTCAAGCAGCGAGGCTATGAAGTCCCCAACCTCAATTTTTTCACGTTTGCCCCTTACTACGTCAATCTGGGCCTGCCCCTGGTGGAGCGACGGTATTTCGGAGAGGACCCCGGTGATGAGCTGCTGAACTGGCTGAAGGAGAATCTGGAAATCGAGCGGACAGAACCCTTCTTCGTTTTCTACCACTCCACTATCGTTCACCAGCCCTACAGTCCAAAGGCCGAGGACCTGCCCGTTTCGCGCAAGGAACTCGAGAAAAGCCCGGCGATCCGGGCGGTTTTGAACGGGGCCATCGTTCCGCTTGGATCAACGGAGTTCGAGGCGGCTGATCAGGCGGTTCTGAACCTGCTCTACGATGCTGAGGTTCGCGAAGTAGATCGCCTTTTCGGGTCCATGCTCGAGATCCTTGCGGAAAAGGAAGCGCTCGAAGACACCCTCATTGTGCTGACGGCAGATCACGGAGAAGAACTCCTCGATCACGGTTTTGTGGGGCACGCCTCCACCTCCTTGAGCGCCAAGCTCTACGAAGAGTTCATACGTATTCCTCTTATTTTCTCCTGGCCTGGACACGTTCCCGGCGGCGGGATTGATGAACGCCTGGCCAGCCAGATCGACATTCTTCCGACGGTTCTGCGCCTGCTTGGCTGGGAGTCTCCGCAACCTGCCGAGGGCGTCAACCTGTTGAACAGCGAGCCGGTGGATCGAGCTCTCTACTTCGAATCCATCATCTCCGGAAACCAGACGACCCGGGAGAATGAAGGCCTGTGGGTCAGAGCAATCCGCAAGGGACGTCACAAATTCATCACCACTGAAGAGCTCTACGATCTGGAGGCGGATCCTCAGGAAAGGACGAATCTGGCCGAAGTTCATTCACAACTTACGGTTCAGCTCCGCCGGGAAATCGATGCCTGGATTCGTGATTCCTTTCAAAAAGCCAGGGAAATCTTTCAGGTTCAACCGAAGCTTTACGTACCCAGAGGAAAAAGCTCCAGGTGCCCTGAGATCCAGGCGCCGTCGAACGGATCGGTTCTGAGCTATGACCGGCACACGGGCGCCGTCCTTCTCCAGTGGCGAGGAGATTTGAAGACCGAGTACCTGGTGCAGTATGACATCGGAACCGGTGACCATCACATCTCGGGAGTGTTTCCCGTCCACGGGAATCACCAGCTATTGGGGCCCCTGGGCCGCGAACTGTGGAAGAATCTCCAGGCCTGGAATCCGTTCAAGATACGAGTGTCTCCGAGAGGGTCGGGAACCTGCTGGAGTAAGTGGGTCGCGTTCGAGTTTTAGCACGGACTGCTTTAGCCCGGATTATGCAAGAGATCTAAATTCAAGTGAGATGTGGGCCCAGAAAAAAGGCCGTAGCTCTCTGATATAAAAGGGTTTAGAGAAACAAAGACCCTAAACAGGAGCTACGGCAATGTCAAAAACAGTCTGCCAGAATACCCTGCCATTTCATAGCCACAGAAACATCACGGCTCGTTTTGATGGGGGGAGCCTCACTTCCGACGCAGGATGGTTGTTGTTTGGATCGCTGGATCGTCAACATCGATTGTGCGAGGGCTTCAGTTCCTGTATTTCGGAAAGTCGAGACCAACGCTACATTCGTCATGACCTGTTGAAGTTGATCCGACAACGAGTCTTGCAGATCGTGGCCGGCTACGAAGACTGTAACGACGCCGATACGCTGCGCTCGGATCCGATGCTCAAGACAGTCTGTGATCAGTTGCCAGAGAGCGATCCCGATTTGGCCACCCAGCCGACTTTCTCCCGCCTGGAGAACTCCGTCACCAAGAAGGATCTGATGCGTCTGAGCCGGTGGCTGCTAGGCCGTTATGTGCGCTCCCTGAAGAAGAGACGTCCCAGCAAGATCATCCTGGATCTGGACAGTACCGACGACCACACTCACGGCCAACAGGAGTTCTCCTTCTACCACGGGTATTACCGAAACCACATTTTGCATCCTTTGCTGATCTTCGATGCCGACACGGGAGACCTGGTCTGTGCCCTGTTGAGACCTGGCAACAAGGGGGCTGCCTCTCACATCGTGCCCATTCTGAAGCGAGTCGTGGAGGCCATCCGACAAGCAGTGGGGACGGATGTCGAGATTGAGATTCGGGCCGACAGCGGCTTTGCCACGCCTCGGCTCTACGAGTTCTGTGAATGTGAAGAGAATAAACTCCAATATGTCATCGGGTTAAGCCGAAACCCTCGCCTGCAGCGAGTGGTCGAGCCCCTGCTGGATTCGACTCGGGAAAGGTTCCTTGAGCTGGAGGAAAAACAGCGTCAGTTTGACGAGTTTCTTTATCGAGCCCACAGCTGGGATCGATCCCGTCGCGTCATTGTCAAAGTGGAGGTCGATCAGCGTGGGATCAATCGTCGCTTTGTAGTTACCAACCGGGACGATCTCTGCTCCCAATCACTTTATGACCACTACACAAACCGAGGGCAGACCGAGAACTTCATCAAGGCCTTCAAGAATCATCTGAGCATGGACCGACTCAGCTGTCATCGATTCCTGGCCAATCAGTTTCGACTCCTCCTGCATGCACTGGCTTACCAGATGTTCGTTCGCCTGCGCGACTATCTTCACGGAACCCCCTGGCACAAGCTCGAAATCGAAACCTTACGTCGTCGGGTCCTCAAGATTGGGGCCCGGATCCGACAAACCACTCGACGCATCTGGGTCCATCTTTCCTCAGCCTTTCCCGAACAACCCCTCTTCCACCTCGTCTTGAGTCGCCTCAACTCCAGTTAGCTTTTCCCAGCTCCCCCGAAAAACCGCTTCCGACACTCATCCAGGCCCAGATCTGTCTGAAATTCACTCCCCAAACCACTCAAACGCCTCGCCAACCCATATTCTTCGCAAATCCGCCTGTCACACCTGCCCGCTTCCGAGTTGGGCCACTTCTCGAGTCGTTTTTCAACACCGAACTACGGTTCTTGCATAATCCGGGTTAGCCCGGGTTCGCCCGGATGACCCAGCGGGGAGATTCGACGGTCCACTTTTGAACCTGCTCCGCCGAGTACCTTTGCCCCAGCGTCCGGAGAGCGGCGGTCATGCTTGGAGTTCGCGTGGTGGAACCATGGGCGTCCGTTGCGATGAGCGATATCAGATCCTCGTCCAGCAAGCTTAGAGCGAGCCGCCTTCTGCGGCTCCACCGGCGCCCATCCAGGGACTCCGCATTGAGTTGGGTCAGGCAGCCCCTGCCCAGAAATTCCTGGAGCACCCTGGGCTCCCGGACCACCACGGCGTAGCGCTCGACATGGGCCAGGACGGGCACGAAACCAGCGGAAATCAGGATCTCGGTCCCTTGCAGCAACTGCCCTCGGGAACTCATAGGGAAAAACTCGACCAGGACAAAGCGACCGCGGTTGATCGTCATGACCCGGTTGGCCGAAAGCGACTGGGCAAAACGACTGCCCCAGAAGTTCTCTCCTCCCGGTAAAAGGTCCATCTCGGAGAGAAACTCGAACCCCTCCTTGTTCGCCATTTCATCCAGATGTTCCGTCAGGCGGTCGAAATCAGCCCGGACCCTTTCCAGGTCGGGAGTCGAAAAGGAGGGATGGAACAGGTGGGGCGTCGCAACTACGGTTCTGGTCCCCGACTCATGGGCAACCCGCAGCATCGCAACTGTTTCTTCGAGGCTGTCCGCACCGTCGTCAACGCCTGGAAGAACGTGCGTGTGGATGTCGATCATTTGGTTACTGGCTATTGGTTACTGGTTTCTGGTTGAAGGTTGAAGGTTGAAGGTTGAAAGTTCAAGGTTGGGGGAACGTGAACCAGGCTGACACTCCAGTGTGGAACTTGGAGCCTTTAACCTGGAACAGCGAGAGCGCAGCGAGCGCACGTCAGGTAATCGGCGCCGACTCCAGCCAGTCATAACCAATCACGGGATCATCGTGGGCAAGACGGCCTTCATCGTCAGGGTCATAGATGGCGGAGGTCAGGTAGAACAGTCCGGCGGGCCCACTCAGAACCTTGCAGCCATGGGCGATTCCAGGCGGAATAGCCACCACGATGGTCTCCTGGTCGTCCCCCATGAGAAAGTCCCGGGTGACTCGAAAGGTAGGGGAATCCTCCCGAAGGTCGTGAAGTGCGACCTTCAGGACTCCATGAGAAACGTACCACCAGTCCGTCTGTTTTCGATGAAAGTGCCAGGCCTTGATCACCCCCTCATACATGATGGAGTGGCTCCACTGTCCGAACTCGCTGAAGAACTCATCGCTGACTCGAACCAGTTCACGAAAAAACCCCCGTTGATCGTTGTGGGTCTCGAGTGACTTGATCACGACGCCCTGGATCGCATGCTGTGCTTCGTTCGTCAAAATCGTTTTCCAATTCGACGGACTTGCCCGTCGCGGGTCAGAGCATACTCTTCCGGCAGAGATTCCTCGATCTTCCGACGATACCCTTTGACCCTCCAGCCACGCTTGTGCAGGCTTTCCAGGAGATGTGCCCGAATGCGGGGACGTTCCTCCGAGTCAAGCAAGCACTCCAGAATGGCTTCCCTTGCGTCTTGCTCGGGCAGTTCGAACAGGTAGTCCAGTGCGGCCAGCCGGATATCGTCATCGCGTTCCTGCAGATGAAGACGGACGACTGCTTCCAGGCCGGGACTGTGGAGATCTCCCAGACTTCGGATCATCTGTGCCTGAGGCTCCGGACTGGCCGGGGGATTGCCCCAGTGGTGCCGCAACAACTCTTCCAGTCGAGAGATCAGTTCCTCGCGGGTCACGATCCCGCGAAGGGCGCGCAGTGGCCAATAGACCTGCCGCTCGGTCTTCAAAAACTGTATCAGTGGTGGAATGGCGGTCTCCCCGTGGCTCACAATCCAGGACAGAACCTGTTCTTTCTCCTCCTCGTCCTGAACCGACGGGGACACGGCAATCTGGAAACGATCCAAAAGGGCTCGCAGGGCGTCGGGCGTACCCATTTCGTGGAGTTTCTGGGCGGCTCCAATTCGCACCGAGGCATCACCGTGAGGTTCTTTGACTCTTTTTCGGGCCTTGGCGATCTGACGTTCGGGAGAGACTCGAAAGATTGAGAGTAGGTCCATGGCTTTCCCAACAGCATTTTAGCAGTCCGTGGTGAAGTCAGGCGCGGCGGGAGACTCTGTGAAGAGAACAGACCGACCCGCCTTGGGCGCGCTACCCGCTTCGGTTATGATCGGATTCATGGCGTCAGGGAGTTTGCCCCGCAAAGGAGAGGAAGTCGAGCTGGCCATGACCACTTCCGGTTTTGGCGGAAGGGCGGTTGGACGTCGGGACGGCCTCGTCTTTTTCGTCAATGGTGCAGTCCCGGGAGATCGCGTTCGAGCGGTGGTTGTGCGCCGCAGGCGGAACTTCGTGGAAGCTGAGCTGAGCCAGTTGCTGGAGGCCTCGAGCGACCGGACGGAACCCCGTTGTCAACACTTCGGTACCTGCGGGGGCTGTCGATGGCAGAACCTGTCGTATGCCCGTCAACTGGAAGAGAAGCAGCTCCACGTCCAGGACCTTCTGAGTCGGATTGGTCGAGTGCCCGTTGAAGTCCCCGCCCTCCTCCCCTCGGCAAGGGCTTACTGCTACCGGAACAAGATGGAGTTTTCCTTCGGGACAAACCGCTGGCTCTCGCGCGAAGAGATCGCTTCAGGACGGCCACTGTCCAAGGGGTTCGCCCTGGGTCTACACGTACCCCGGCGCTACGACAAGCTGGTCGACGTGAGGGAGTGCTTTCTACCAAGCAGCCTCAGTGCCGACATCGTGAACCGGGTGAGGGAAATCGCCCTCGAGCAGGATTGGAGTCCCTACGACAGCCGGGCCCACCGCGGGTTCCTCCGCAACCTGGTGATCCGAACGTCCGAAGCCAGCGGCGAGATCCTGGTTGGTGTCATTACATCGCGGGTTGAAAAGGAGAGGATGGAATATCTCGCTTCCAGGCTGAGGGAGGAGTTTCCGGAAGTGACCTCCCTGGTTAACGCCGTTAACCGGACTCGATCGCCGGTCGCGGGTGGAGAAGAGACCATCGTCTACGGGAGCGGTGAAGTTACCGAAAGGATCGGCGATCTTGCCTTTCGGATACCGCTGAGCGGTTTTTTTCAGCCGAACACGCTACAAGCCGAAAGGCTCTATGACCTCATCTGCAAACTGGCTCAACCCGAGAAGACAGAGGTTCTCTTCGACGTCTACTGCGGAATGGGCTGTATTGGTCTCTTCCTGGCGTCCCGCGTGGCACGGGTGGGGGGCTTCGAAAATGATGCGGGGTCGGTAGAAAACGCCCGCTCCAATGCCCGGAAGAATGGGATCAAGAACGCCCGGTTTCAGACCTGTGACGCCTCGGAGGCTCTCTCCCCGGAAAATCTTCGCAGGTTTGGGAATCCGGACATCGTGGTGCTGGACCCGCCCCGGACCGGTCTACACAAATCTGTCTTGCACAAGTTGCTGAGAGTCCGTCCGCGTCGCATTGTTTATGTGAGCTGCAATCCTGCCACTCAGGCCCGTGACATCGCGAGCTTGAGATCGTCCTACCAGGTTAGCGCTGTCCAGCCCCTCGACATGTTCCCCCAGACTCCTCACATAGAATGTGTGGCCCGGCTGGACAGCATCGGAAAAGAGACGGTCGTGGATCCCGTCACTCAACTTCCAGGATGATTTTCCCGACACTCTGGTTGGTTTCCATGTAGTTGTGAGCCTGAGCGGCTTCAGAAAGCACAAAAGTCCGGTCCACAACGGGCTCGATGGAGCCCGACTCGAAATACTCTAACGCATAGGCCCCGAAATCCGAGACAAGCCGACCCTTCTCCCTCAGGGGGCGGGATCGGAGCACCGTTCCGATGCGGGTCAGTCTCTTTTGCAAGAGCCGCGAGAGATCGATTTCGGTCTTCCGGCCACCCACCAATCCGACCACGACCATTCGTCCAAGAGTTGACAGGCAGTCCAGATTCCCCGCCAGGCGGCTGGCCCCCACCAGATCCAGAATCGCATCGACTCCCCGCCCCCCGCTCTCACGAAGAACCTCCTCAGCAAAATCCTGCCGGCGGTAGTTGATCGGGACACCGAGCCCCAGAGACGCCAGTCGTTCCAGCTTAGAGCTGGAAGAGGAAGTACCGAAAACGTGGACGCCCTTGGTCCGGGCCAGCTGGATGGCAGCGGTACCGACTCCGCTGGCCGCAGCATGAATGAGCAACGTCTCTCCCCGCCGCAGCTGAATCCGGTTGAAGAGCGCATCATAGGCGGTGATGAAGACCTCCGGGATGGCGGCCGCCTTGACGAAACTCAGGCCGGAAGGAATTCTCATGAGAAGCCGTTCAGGGCAGCGCACATACTCCGAGTAAGCAGCACCGGACACCAGTCCCATCACACGATCACCGGCCTTCCAACCCGCGGCTCCTTCTCCGAGCTTCTGAACTTTTCCGGCAAACTCGAGTCCGGGAATGTCTTCTCGCACTCCGGGGGGGGCGGGATACAGACCCTGGCGCTGCAGGAGATCTGCTCGGTTGACGCCGGCTGCCTTAACCCGCACAAGGACCTCACCGGAGCCCGGGTCGGGGGCGCCGGTCTCCACCATTTGCAGGACTTCCGGGGGGCCGGGGCGGGCGATGACCACTGCTTTCATGGCTTCATTGTTCCACGCTGAGGCTCGTTTTGCTCGCCCGTTCGGATTCTGATGATTCAAAGCCGTCGAGTGGACAACAGAACGGCAGGGCGTAAGCGCGCCGCAACAGAACGGCAAGGCGTGAGCCTGCCGTCGAGCCGGGCAACGGTGAGCTTACGCTTCACCGTTCTGTAGATCGCGTTAGCACGTAGCGCAACGGGCCATTGGGATAAGATGCCGCCCATGTCCGATCAAAGGACCGTGAGGGTCGGCAACGCGGGCGGGTACTGGGGTGACGATCCAGGGGCTATGAAACGCCAGCTCGAACTGGGTCCACTCGATTACCTGACACAGGACTTTTTGGCCGAGATCACCATGTCGATCCTGCGCAAGCAACAGTCGCGAAAGCCGGAACTGGGTTACGCCCGGGACTTTGTGGATCAGGTCCGGCAGTGCCTCCCCCTGCTGGCCTCGACTGGAACCCGGGTGATCAGCAATGCCGGTGGCATCAATCCCGCCGGTTGTGCCAGAGAGATCGCGAAAGTCTCCAAAGAGCAAGGCCACGATCTGAGAATTGCAGTCGTGGAAGGAGATGACATCCTGGAGCAGCTGGATGGCTTGCTGAAGGATGGGCTTCCCCTTGCCAACATGGAAACGGGAGACCACTTGAGCGAGATTCGTGACCGCGTCGTCAGCGCCAATGTTTATCTCGGAGCGGAACCCGTGATCCGGGCGCTTGAGACCGGTGCCCAGATCGTCATTACCGGGCGGGTCACGGACACCGGCATGACCTGCGCGCCTCCCGCCTTTGAGTTCGGCTGGCCCCTGGACGACTGGGATCTTCTGTCTTGTGGCGTTGTGGCCGGACACATCCTGGAGTGTGGAGCACAGGCCACCGGGGGGAATCTCACGGACTGGAGGGAGGTACCGTCATTCCATCAGATGTCGTTTCCGATTGCCGAGTTCCGGTCCGACGGAACCTTTGTCGTCAGCAAGCATTGCTTAGCCGGCGGGATGGTGAATGCAAAGACAGTCACCGCCCAACTGGTGTACGAAATGGGTGACCCCCGAAGCTACGTGACGCCCGACGTGACCGCCGATTTTTCCACCGTTCAATTGACCGACAAGGGTAATGATCGGGTTCTTGTGGCGGGCGCTCGAGGCACCTCGCGTCCCCCCGACTTGAAGGTCTCGATCGCCTATCGGAACGGCTTCAAAGCCCATGGAAGTATGGTCGTCTGCCAGCCCGACGCCGTTGCAAAGTGTCGCCGGATGGCTGACGCGTTCTGGAGAAATCTCGACCTCGAGCTTGAAGAAACATCGACCGAACTCGTCGGGTATGACGCCTGCCACGGCCATTTGAGCAGGGATGCGACGCCCGGTGAGATCATCCTTCGCCTGGGGGTCCGGGATCCCGACCGGAACAAGGTGAGCGAGTTCTCGAAACTGTTCCCATCTCTGATCCTGAATTCAGTTCCCGGCGTGGCCATCGTCGGTGCGCGTCCCAGGATTCAAAGTATAGTGGCTTACTGGCCCTGTCTTATCCCCCGCCACCATGTCACCCCCGTGGTGACCGATCTGAACCGCGCTAACGTCTTTCCAGTGTCCGATCAGATCCCCATACGTGCGCCCTCCGCGACCCGATCCGCGCTCGCCGAACCGCCGGAAGGCGCCGGTGTCGGGCCTGGCGAGAAGGAGGGTTCCGGGGAGCGCACCGTGGTGTGTAGGCTGCTCGACCTCTGTTGGGGTCGCTCCGGAGACAAGGGAGACACGGTTAACATCGGGATTGTGGCACGCTCTCCCCGGATCTATGAATGGCTTCTTGCGAACCTGACCTCCGCGATTGTCAAGGCCTACTTTTCAGACATCTGCAGGGGTATGGTCGAACGGTTCGAAGTCCCGAATCTGTTGGCCCTGAACTTCCTGCTCCATGAATCGCTGGGGGGGGTGGAACCGTCTCCCTGCGGATCGACCCTCAGGGAAAGACCCTGGCCGATGCCTTGCTGGCCATGGAGGTCGAGGCCCCCGCCGCCCTGGTCGAACCCGCCGGAGGGCAGTGAAATCAGCGGTGAACAGCTTTACCCGCTCCGAGCACAATCATGAGGTCAGCAGGAGTACGGCCAGCCTGTCAGCTGTTTCCCAGCAGTTATTCGAGCAGCTTTTTGATTTGGGCCTGGAGCTCCGACTGAGTGTAAGCGGGTCCTACATCCAGTCCCCGGTGCTGCATCCAGTAATGAGGATCTGGAGCGGGACCCGGCAGTATCCATTCAGCTCCAGGCTCGTAAAGTACAAAAATGTCCCAGGCGAGCTCTTTTCCCGGGTAATTGAACTGCTTGGTGAAGTGGTTGACGCCAAAAGTCCACAGGTCCCAGAAGTGCTCAACCCTCGCATCATTCAGATAGGAGGTTGCCTTCTGGGCCGCAAACCTGTTGTCGTTTTCAAGAATGGGAGACCAGAGAACAAAAACCTTGATGCTGGCGTCCACCAGTTGCTGCAGAATCTGGCTGACTTCGGAGGCCCCCCGAAGACAGTGTCCTCAGGTGGGTGAGAAAATAAGCACCAGGCGGGTCTCACTTCTTGCCGAGTTAAACGATGAAAGAAACTCCTGGCCGTTATAGGAAACGGTGCTGACCATCTGTGTCGCCTCGGCCGGGGTGTCCGTCTGAGTTGCTGCCGTGACAGTTGCCTCGGAGACCGCCGTCGTCCAGGCAAAGGCGCAAAGCCCCCCCGTGACAAGCGCCCGGACGCCGCGAAACAGTTGCCTCATGCCTCGTAAGATACCTAAACCGCCCTGTGAGTTTCAAACTGAGCACAGGAGGGACTCTGAGATAGCAGTGATTCAGATAACTGAAGGGGGCGGACAGCGCGATAAGAATGGAAGAGCTCCATGCGAATGGTTTTCCTGTCCGCTGGCTGGAAAGGAAGGCAATCCGTTGTGAAGTGGCAAGACGATCCCCGGCCTGTAGTTCCGGTCCAGTCGTTTTGGGGCATAATGGTGTCTGTACTAAATCGGCGGAGGTCCATATGTGCGTGCCGTGGAGGGCGGGTCAGTGCCAACTGATTCTGCTCGTCATTCTGATGTTCGGGGCAACCTGTAGCCGGCAGGGGCGCTCGACAGCGACTGACTCGGAAAAATTCAAGCAAAAGATTGCCGACTATCTGACCGGTTTGAATCCATCGGTCAGCCAGGTCAGAATCGACGAGATCAAACCCATGCCCGAGGCTCCTTTCTTATCTGCCTGGGCCTCCTACATGACTGGGACAAAGCCGCAGAAAAGTGAGCTTTACGTCACAGAGGATGGGAAGTACATGATTCTGGGCCAGGTCTGGGACCTTGAGGTTGGTCCTGAGGTCGCTCGTTGGCACCGCCTCTCCGAGATCGGCAGGCAGAATCTCGAAAAGATAGATCTCAGCGATCGTCCGGTCAAGGGGAATCCGGACGCCGAAGTCGTTGTGATCGAGTATTCGGACTATCAATGTCCTTACTGTGCGACCGCCTATTCCAGCCTGGAGAAGCGCCTGCTCGCCGAGTATGGCGACAAGATCCGTTTCGTCTTCAAGCACCTCCCCTTGACCAGTATTCATCCCTGGGCGATGAAGGCTTCCATAGCAACCGCTTGCGGATTCGTGCAGGACACGGAGTCCTTCTGGGGCATACACGGTCAGGTATTTCAGAATCAGAAACAGATTACCAGCGACAACCTTCGGGACAAAGTGCAGGTGTTCGCCGAGGAGGCCGGTCTCAACGTCGAAGAGTTTCTACGCTGCTTTGACAATGAAGAGACCAAATCGGTGATCCAGAGTGATATGCGGGAGGCCGCTCAACTGAGACTCACGTCTACTCCCACCTTCCTTCTCAACGGTGCTCCCTTTCGGGGAACCCCCGACTATGAAGAGTTCACCGGTTTCATCGAACTGGCCCTGAAGGAAGATTCCGGCCAGTAAACTCTTTCGGCCCGGGATGGCAGCAGGGATGGGGCTTGTCAACAAAGAGATCGCAGGCTGGGGCCGCTACCCCAGGCGATCCTGTCAACTCCATCGGCCCGAACAGATCGGGCACGCCGCCGAACTCATCGGGGACGGTTCATCGCAGAGCTATCTGGGCAGGGGCCTGGGCCGGGCCTACGGTGATGCGGCCCTCAACAGCGTCGGCGCCGTCGTTCTCAGTGAAAGGCTGGACCGGCTGCTGGACTTTGATTCAGCTACCGGGCTCCTGCGCTGTGAGGCAGGCGTCAGCCTGTCCGATATTCTCGAGACCTTCCTTCCCCGCGGATGGTTCCTGCCCGTAACGCCCGGTACCCGGTTTGCAACAGTGGGTGGTTGCGTGGCCTGCGACGTTCACGGGAAAAACCACCATATCGACGGATCTCTTTCTCACCACATCAAGTCCATGGTTCTGCTGACGGCGGACGGACGTCTCAGAACCTGTTCCCGGGAGCGTTTCCCCGAACTCTTCTGGGCCAGCGTCGGCGGAATGGGGCTGACCGGTCTGGTGCTCGAATGCGAGATTCAACTCAAGCCCGTCGAAACCGGCTACATCGAGGTGGAATATCACCGTACCGGGGATCTGGACGAAACCATGGAACTGATCGACCTGGAAGATGAACGGTTCCTCTACTCGGTGGCCTGGATGGACTGCCTGGCCAGCGGAGCATCACTGGGCCGCTCGGTACTGATGCGCGGGAACCACTGCAGCCTGGACCGGATCGATCCTTCCCGGCGAGAATCGGCTTTGCGGGTGCAGGGTCGGACCCTGCCCGACCTGCCCATCGATCTTCCAGCTTTCCTGCTCAACCGCGGCACCATCGGTCTCATGAATTCCTTCTATTACCGCCGTTTTCCGGCAGGACGCTCGCAGGCTATCGTCCACTACGACCCCTACTTCTATCCGCTGGATGCTATCGGAAACTGGAACCGTGCCTATGGTAAGAGGGGGTTCGTCCAGTATCAGTGCGCCTTTCCCCCGGAAGTCAGCCGGGCTGGAATCGAAGACATCCTCAAGAGCCTGAAGGCCAACCAGACGGGTTCCTTCCTGGTCGTTCTGAAGCGCTTCGGATCTCGCAAGGCGGGGTTTTTGTCCTTTCCTTTTGAGGGCTACACGATCTCTCTGGATTTCCCGGTCAGCCAACGCGTGCTGGACTTTCTCAAGCATCTGGACTCTATCGTCCTGGCGCATCAGGGACGCGTCTATCTCGCCAAGGATGCCCGACTCGATCCGGAGACTTTTCGCGCCATGTACCCTGACTCCGAGGAGTGGCTGCGGATCAAGAGAGCAGTCGATCCACACAACCGCTTCGATTCAGACCTGGCACGTCGCATCGGCCTGACTGGAGGTCGGGGTTGAGGCGGGTTCTGATACTGGGTGCCACTTCGTCGATCGCCCGGGCGGTAGCGGACTGTCTGTGTTCCGAGGGCGACTCGGTGGTTCTGGCGGGTCGCAATTCCGACGAGTTGAATCGGATTGCCAGCGACCTTTCCATCCGACATGAGACACAAGTCGTGGCTGCGACTCTCGAAGCCACCGATTTCGACGCCCACGCCGCCTTCATCAGCCGGGTCGTCGAGGAGTTGGGTGGTCTGGACGGAGTCGTTTGCGCCCTGGGTGTGCTCGGCGACCAGCCCCGGGACAGCTGGGACGCCGGCAAGGCCCCAACCCTGGTCAATGTCAATCTGACGGCACCCGTGACACTGATTTCACTGGCGGTTGATGCGATGTCACAGAGCGGCTTCGTGGTGGGGCTTTCCTCGGTGGCTGGAGATCGGGGACGGCAGAGCAACTACCTTTACGGCGCAGCCAAAGGCGGGTTCTCCATCTTCCTGGATGGACTGCGCAACCGCCTCGAGAGCAGTGGGATTCGCGTCTTCACCGTCAAGCTCGGTTTCGTGGACACGGCCATGACCTACGGCAAAGAAGGCCTGTTCCTGGTGGCACGCCCCGAACAGATCGGGCGACGAGTGGTCCGCATGCTGGATCGGGCCTCGGGTGTGTACTATGTGCCTCCCTTCTGGCGTCTGATCATGTTCGTCATCCGCTTCATCCCCGAACCGATCTTCAAGCGGCTCAAACTTTAGTATTACAGAACGGTAGAGCGTCAGCTCACCGTTTCCCGGCCCAACGGCAGGCTCACGCCTTGCCGTTCTGTTGCGGCAGGCGGACGCCTGCCGTGCTGGTCAATTCTCCCTGGCAAACACGATGTCGTTTTCGTTGATGATGGTGTACATGGCCTTCTGCAACGAGGTCAGCGCCAGCTCATAGTCCACTTCGGCTCGCAGTTCGCTGACCTGACTATCGGCCAGGTCACGTTGAAAGCGAAGGACCTCAAAGTTAGTGGACAGACCGGCTTCGAAGCGCTTGTTCTCACCATCAAGCTGCTCCTGGGACAGCCGCCGGGCGGCCCGGGCCGCCTCCAGGCTCTTCTTTCTGGTGGCAATCGTCTCGTAGGCGTTGCGTACCTCCACGATAATCATCTGCTCCTGGTTCTTCATCTCGTTGTTGAGCTGGCGCTCGCGAATGGCCGTCATGGCCATGTCGGCGTTATTGGATCGATTGCGCAGAGGAATCGTCACGTCAACGAAGACGCCCCAGCTGATGAAGTCGAAACCAAAGGCCTGGTTCCAGGCCGTGCCGAAGGTTCCAAAGCGAGGGTCCTCGGGGTCGGGGATCGTGGTCGGCCTCTCGAAGACCTCGCCCGCCACGGTCTTGAACACCGTGCCGGAGGTTCCCAGGCTCCCAAAATTCCCTCTCAGATCGACGGTGGGTTTCCCCTCCCTCTTGTAGTAGCGGCGGTCCACACCATTCTGTTCCATCTGCAGCCTGATCCGCTCCAGCTCGGGCCGGTTGCGCGCTGAGACCTCTATCGCGTCTTCCAGAGTGAGATTGACGTCCCGCATGCGGGGTCGGTCGGCAGGGGCCAGGGTGAGGTGCCAGATGGATGCCGAAGGATCGGGCGCGAGCATCCTCTTCAGCTCGTTCTGGGCATTAATGATTTGAACCTCGGACTGGATGAGCGACTGCTCCCGCGAGGCGACTTCAGCCTGTGAGCTCGTGATTTCGATGGGCGCCATGACGCCGATCTCAACCCGCTTCTGGTTGTTGCGATGCTGAACGACAGCCAGTTCCACGGATTTGCGCTGCGTCTCGTAGTTCTCCACAGCATAAACCAGTTCCCAGTACTGGTTTTGAACCTGCTGGATGATCTCCACGACGCGTTGCTGGAACTGTGTGTCGCTGATCGCGGTGTCGAGATTGGAGATCGCGATCTGTCGCTCGGTAGCCGTCTTTTTTCCGAATCCCCTCCACAGCGGCTGCGTGAACCTAATGTCGAAGTTGGTGTTGTAACTGGGATTGACGTTGTAGAACGAGCTGTTGGTGAAGTTTCTCCCGTTGGTCCAAAGGAGCCTCAAGCCCCCGCCGCCCTTTACATTCTGGTTCAGGGTCGTGTCCCAGGTAAACCCGTCATTGGCAATGAAGGGTATCCCGCCTCCCGACTCCAACACGTTCGTCGTTGGGTTCTCCCGCTCGTTCCAGCCAACGGTGAAGCTGAGCGTCGGATCGTAAAACCCGCGAGCTTTTACGATCTGCTCCCGATTCAGATCCTCATTGAAGTTTTCGATGGCAATCTCCAGGTTGTTGGCCAGGGCCATGCGAATGGATTCCTGAAGGCTCAGGTCCATCACGGTGCTGGTCCGCTTCATCCGCTCCAGATAGGATTCCGGAACCTGAACGTCCCGATCCAGCGTCGAGACGCGACCCTCATCCGGCTCCGGTTCCTGCGCCGACAGCGGAGCAGCCGGGATCACCAGGACAGTACATAACAGCAATTGAATCGTGTTCTTCTTCATAACATCTCCATGCGGTGCAAGCTAAAGCGGCCCACGGGACTTTTATCGCAGACTGCCAGGTACTATTACGGTGGCGTTTGCTGATGGGTTTCACGAGTTCTGGATCCTCAGTGCCAGGCACACGTCAAGTCCCCCCTCTGAAAAAAAGTCTGCGAGATTGAAACCACGGCCGAAAGGATGCGTATAGGGTCTTTAGAGTGCCCGATATGGGCTTTACATAGATCGGGAGGGCATTGGCGTCAATGTCCTGACGGCCCTCCCCTTTCGTCCCCCTTCTATCCCGTCTCCCGGCGGGCCGAGCAGCCCCGGAAAAATCAGTCAAAAAGATTCAGGTTGCGCAGCCGGGGAGGCGGCGGATCCAGGCACTCGGGTGAGTCGAAATCAGTCCGATTGAGAGCCGGATTCACTGCCGCCCGCTCCATGCGGTCGGCGGGAAAAGGTTCCAGGATAGACTGCAGGCGAGCAGCTTCGGCCTTGCAATCAAGCCATAGCTCGAACACGGATCGATCCAGAATGACGGGCATCCGGTCGTGAATGTCCGCGATCAGGTCGTTGGGGGCAGTCGTCAAAATCGTAAATGTTTCTAAGTCGCCGCCGCGGGAGTCGGTCGAACGATCCCACAGGCCCGCGAAAGCGAAGAGACCCCGGCTCTTGAGGCGAAAGTGAAAGGGCTGCCTGAAGCCGCGTTCCCGCCGCCACTCGTAGAACCCGTCGGCGGGTATCAGACATCGCCGCGCTCGGAACGAATCCCGCAAGGGGGCCTTGCGATCCACGGTCTCGGCTCGAGCATTGATCAGCGGCGACAAAGGGGAGGCCGGAGCCGAGCTTGAAACCAGCCCCCATTTCATAAATCTCCCGACTCGAGCTTCGGCCGGGAGGACTGAAAACACGTCTTGAGACGGAGCGATGTTGTAGCGAACCTGAATCTCCGGACGCTCATCCAATTCAAAGAAGGAGGGAACGTCAGCAACTCTGGCCAAAGTAAAGCGTCCACACATGCGCTCTCACCTCCACGCTGAAACGAACCGGATTGTCGGCGGTGACGGGATTGTCCCGACAGAGATCATTACAGGAAATCCCACCCGCCCCCGAGCGGAGACGCTTATCCCTGACTGCCGGGTCCGGCGAGGGCCGCAGGCTCTTGCTTTTTGGGCCTCGATAAACCATGATTTTCGGAACATGGCTGTTCTACTTCACGTCTATAGGACCTGAAAACTCAGCCGTTGAATAATGTAAGGAGCTTGAATGAGTACCGAGGAGAAACCTCATCCCGGCGATCCGGGCCAGGAGAAGAAGTGGCCCTCCTACAGCATGGTCGAGCCGCGAATGCGGCGCATCTACTTTCAGTTCTACAAGGCGACTTACAAACCTTCTCAAATTGACCGCAAGACCAAAGAACTCATTGCCATTGCTGCCTCTCTAGGGTACCAGTGCCAGGGGTGCCTGGAAGGGCACATCAAGAAAGCCATCGAATCCGGAGCCACCCGTGAGGAGATCAGTGAAGCCATCTGCATTGCCATGGGAGTCGCGGCTGCCTCGGTGGTGGATCAAACAGACATCCTCTCCGAAAAGCTCCAGCTGGGCCCCTTCAAACACTCGAGCGACGCCTAGCAGCCCGTATCTGGACTCCTCCTGTCAAGGGTCCTGTTCATTTTTTCGAATTCAGCTGATCTGGGCCCTGGCGACGAAACTCGGATGCTGGGTTGAAGCCAGGAGTTTCGCTGCAGGTCCAGAATCGCTATCGGATCATCTTCTCCTCCTTGGGTCTCTGGCATGAAAGCATCGACTTTTTGCGATTCAGTGTGGACTGCAGTCGTATCTCCGGCCTCTTAGTGGAGCTGTGTTCTGGCTCCGGGCCATGATGAATATGCGCGCGTGGGGCGCCTATCGTGGTGACGGCCATCGAGTGGCCAAGGCTGCTATCGGCGTGTTCCCCGCGCCGGTCTGACCGGTTCGCCATCAGTTCGAATCCTCTCATGCAGTTCCCAGGGAAAGATCTTGACAAATCTTTTATCGCTTAAGCTCGCTGGGGTTCATAGGCGGCGTCACGGGTGGAAACGGCCCAGAGTAGACGGGCCAGCTTATTGGCCACAGCCACTGCCGCTTTGTTGTGCCCCCGTCGTTTTTCAATCTCCAAACCCCACCTGTGCAAACGGTCTGGCCGCTGCTTGGACTTGGCCGTCCACAAGACCGATCGCCCACCGTGGATCAAGAGAGTGCGCAAATAGATGTCCCCTTGCTTGCTGATGCACCCGAGTCGACGCCGCAGACCGCTGGAGTGCTCCCGCGGTGTCAAGCCCAGATAACTGGCAAAGTGTCGTCCCGAATCAAAGCGCCTCAGATCTCCCACAAAACCGGCCACCGCTGTGGCTGTCAGCAATCCCACCCCGGGGATCGACTGCAGTTGTTCAATCGCAACACTCTGTCGCGATAGCGCTTTCAGTTTCCTTTCGATCCGATCGATTCGCCCCTCCAGCTCTCTGACTTCCAGACAGATCTCCTCCAGCACCGATCGGATCCCATTCGGAATCTCCACTTCTGCATCTTCGATCCATCCTCGCACCCGCTCCACGGCCTGGCAGGCTCCAACGGGAATCGTCAAACCGAATTCCCGTAGAATGCCCCGCATCGTATTGATCCGTGCCGTGCGGGTGCGCATCCATGCCGTCCGCACCCGATGTAAGGCGGTCAACTGCTGCTGCGATTCATTTTTGATCGGAACCGGTCGAATGGCACTGTTGCGGTGGGCTTCCAACAACCCTTTCACATCACTGCGATCCGTCTTGTTGCGTAACACGTACGGCCGGACGTAGGCTGGCGGCAGCAGCACAACTTCGTGCCCCAGTTCCCGGAATCGCCGGCCCCAGTAGTGAGCCGAACCGCAGGCTTCCATCAGAATCGTTGCCCGTTGTTGCTTGGCCATGAACCTCAACAACCGAGCTCGACCCAGGCGATGCGTCTTCTCCATCCGACCAGGCTGCTCGGAAATCCCAATCTCAAAGACCGACTTTGCCAAATCCACTGCGATTGTTCTATGCTTCATTTCAGACTCCTCCTGATACAGTTAAAAACTTTGGCTCTGGCACTTTAGATGCCGTCTAAGCCTAAAGGAGGAGTCCATCTCATCATGGTGAAAATGTCACGGTTGTGCCCCCAAGTTGCCCAACCCCGGCTCACTTCGAGCAGGTTGGGTCCTATCCATCACTCACAATTCGATTGGAGCAACCTCTTCCCAGCCTGCGCTCTCCCAGGACCGCATAACGGCAGCCTGTACCCGGGCCACTGCCAGGGCCTCGGCAAAGCCCGGTTCTCCCTGCTTCCGCTTCGATATCGATGCCAGGAAGTGGTAGGACTCGATCGTTTTGAGGTCTTCGTACCCCAGACTGTTGGCAGGACCCGGGTTGAAGCGGGCATGAGATGGATGCTCGGGTCCGCTGGCGATCCGGACAAACCCGTCGTGACAGCCGGGTACATCGTCGGGTAGAAAGACTTGTAGTTCATTCATGCGTTCGAAGTCCCAGCTCAAGGCCCCCTGAGTCCCATGGACCTCGAATGCTATTTGACACTTGGGCCCGCTGATCACACGGCAGACCTCGAAGGTGCCCTGCGCACCGTTGGCGAACCGCACCAGGGCACTCGCGTAGTCCTCATTGGTGACCGGTCTCAACGGGCCATCGGCATTCACGGAAAAATGGGTGCCCTCGCCGGGAGCGGCCAGGGGACGTTCAGGGATGAAGGTATGCCTGTTGCCCGCAACCTGCGCCGCTGGACCGACCAGCATGTGGGCCATATCGATCACGTGCGACATGAGATCGCCCAGGCTCCCCAGTCCGGCCAGCTCCTTCTGAAAACGCCAGGAGAGCACCCCCCGGGGATTGCTGGCGTAGCCCACCAGGAACCGTCCTCTGTAGTGGGTCAACTCGCCCAGCTTTCCATCCCGGATCAACTGCCTGGAGTACTGGACCAGTGGCGGCCAGCGATAATTGTAGCCCACGAAGCTGAGAACATTCCCGTGACGGGCCGCGGCTTCGATTTGTGCTGTTTCTTCAGGATTACGACCCACCGGTTTCTCGCAATAGATGTGTTTCCCCTCCTGCGTGGCAGCCCGGGCGACATCCAGGTGCAGGTAGTTTGGCGCGGTGATGCTGATGGCCTGGACCTCCGGGTGGGCAATCACCTGGCGCCAGTCCGACGTCGAGGTTTCGAATCCAAAACGCGCCTGCGCCTGTTTTGAACGCGCCTCGACGTCATCAGCACAGATCACCAGGCGCGGCTCGATCTCGGCATCCCAGTAGCGGTCGGTAATCTGCCGGTAGGCACGGCTGTGGACCTCCCCCATCCAGCCCATTCCGATAACCCCGACACCGATGCTCTGCGCCATATCTGAAGTCCCGGCTCGCCTCGCCGCTGGCTGCTGTCCCCCAGGGTCAGACGCCGATTACCGCACGCTCGGGGGTGAGTCCTGGTTGAGTTCTCGCACTGGACATGGTAGACGAAAGGGGAAAGCCCTGCATGGTTTCGAGGACTTGGAGCTTCAGCCCGTGCAATGGCAGTTCAGACATTTGCAGCATTCTTGCAGGAAAGATGACAAGTTCGGGACCGCGCGCCCCGGTTCTAATGAATTAGGCAATGATTCCCACTATGAAACATCGCTTTGATCTTTCCCTCCCGGTCCGTGCGCTCCTCACCCTCTCATGCAGTGGTTTCATTGTTGCCGGTTCGCCTGCCGCAAACCCCGCTGAACAGCCCAACATCGTTTTGATCCTGACGGACGACATGGGCTACGGAGACCTTGGCTGTTACGGCCATCCCGTGGCCAGGACGCCGAATGTCGACCGTCTGGCCAGAGAGGGCGTGCTCTTTACGCAGCACTACTCCAACGGGCCGGAGTGCAGTCCCACCCGGACCGCGCTCCTGACCGGACGTTATCAGCAACGCGTCGGTGGTCTGGAGTGTGCCATCGGGACCGGTAATGTGGGGCGCTATGACGACGCCATCCGCCTCGCCCAGCGTCGTGAACTGGGGCTGCCGGCCGGTCAGACGGTGATTCCCGGTGCGCTAAAGGACGCCGGTTACGTCTCCGGCGTTTTTGGGAAGTGGCATCTCGGGTACGAGCCGGCCTTCAACCCAATGGAACACGGCTGGGACGAGTTTTTCGGCTATATGGGCGGAAACGTGCACTATTTCAACCACCGGGAGTTGAGCGACCTGCATGTCCTTTTCGATGGACGTTTGCCCGTGTATCGCAAGGGCTATATGACCCACCTGATCACCGACGCATCGATCGATTTCATCCAGCGCCATAAGGACCGTCCGATGTTCCTGTACGTGTCCCACGAAGCCCCTCATTTCCCCTTCCAGGGACCCGGTGACGAAGACAAGATCGTCACCGAAAAGAACTGGATGGAGCGCGATCACAAGACCTACGTCGACATGCTGCAGGACCTGGACTCGGAAGTCGGACGGCTGCTGGCCGCCATTGGCCAGGCCGGGCTCAGGGACAAGACCATCGTTGTTTTCGTCTCGGACAACGGTGGCCTGGCGAGAGCGGCCAACATGGGTCCTCTGCGCGGCGCTAAGAGCACGACCCTCGAGGGCGGTATCCGGGTGCCGCTGATCATTCGCTGGCCCGGTCAAATCCAGGCGAATACGAGGAGCCACCAGGTGTCCCTGACTTTTGATCTGACCAGATCGTTCCTCCGACTGGCCGGGGCCGAGCTGCCAGACCGGAAGCTGGACGGCTATGACATCGTAGGGCACGTCAGCCAGGGACTTCCGGATTTCTCTCGCACCCTGTTCTGGCGAGGTAAGCGGGGCGATCGAACCTGGTGGGCCGTCCGCGACGGCGATGTCAAGTACGTGCGAAAGAGAGAAAGCGGCCAGCAGGAGGAGTGGTTGTTCGATTTGTCGAGTGACATCCACGAGGAGAATGACCTGCTCTCTGCGCGCTCCTCCGAAGCGAACCGCCTGAAGAAACTGCTCGGCGCCTGGGAGACGGATCTGAAGCCGGTACAATAATCCACTATCTTTCAGGTATCATGCCCCGCATGAGAAGACTCGCAAGACTTCTGGCCATCCTGCTCTTTTTTCTCCTGGGCCACGCCGCTCGAGCGGCGAACAGCGACGGGCTCATTGCCACCGAAACCGAAGACGGTTTCCTGATCACCGACAACGGAGAAGCGGTTTTCTTTTACCAGAGAAAGACCACCTCTCTGGACGGTAAGTTTCGCCGGGCTCATTACATACATCCGTTTTATGGTCTCGATGGGGAGGTTCTGACCGAGGACTTTCCGACAGATCATCCCCATCACCGCGGCATCTACTCGGGCTGGCACCACTTGACCGTGGCTGGAGAAAATGCGGGAGACACTTGGAGGTGCATGGATGTCGACTATGACGTGCGCAGCCTGAAGGTCGTTCGTCCGGATGAGCACCGGCTGACTCTCGTCGCACTGACCTGGTGGCGATCTCGGCTCCTCCGCGATGCAGACGGTAGTCCCAGGCCGGTTGGCGAGGAGGAGTGGACGATTACCGTGGGCCCCGTCCGGAATAGTGTACGGGAGGTCGATGTCGACATCCGAATCCGGGCGCTGGTGGCGGATGTGCATCTCGCAGGTTCAGGCAACACCCGAGGTTATGGGGGGTTCTCGACCCGGTTGCGCCTGCCGGAGGGCGTCCGTTTCACCGGGCACAGTGGTTCGCTTGAGCCGCAGCGCCAGCCTCTTGAAGCCGGTCCCTGGATCGACCTCACCGCATCCTACGGGATCAAAGGAGAGCTTTCGGGACTAACCATAATGCCCCACCCGGAAACGCCTGGAAAGCCCCGGCAGTGGCTCCTGCGACGGGATGGCAGCATGCAGAACCATGCCTACCCCGGGCGCCACCCCATCCTGCTTTCCCGGGAAACACCGCTGACACTGCGATACCGGCTGCTGATCCATCGGGGAGAACCGGACCCGGCACGAATCGCAGAGAGTCTGCAAGAGTACGCCAAGCACTGACAAGACCGGCATATCAGGGCTGTCCCCCTGAAAGCGCCCGCGCCCAAAAGCAGACCACTAAGGAGGGACCTAACCCGCATAGATCACCGATTTGGAAATGAAGGTGATTTTGGCAGGCCGGAACGGTTTTCTGAGAGTTTCGCTATCGATCCGGTCCAGGTCGAGTGATGCGGTGGTGTGGATGGTCGTGAATGGAGCGTTTTTCGGGTTCGGAAGAGCGTGACGGAATGTATTCAGGCAGAGCTCGGCCTGAGCGATGGAACGATTTCGTTTTTGGGGGCGTTTGATCGGGACAGACCTCAGCAGCGCAGAGGAATGGCCTGGAGGTTTCGAACGACGGCAGCGAAGACCTCGCTGTAGGGATAGGCTTCCGACATGGAGATCCAGACGTGGCGGACCGTGAGGCGGACCTGGGCGCCGATCTTGAGGAGCTTCAAGCGAATCGTCTGACACTGAGCGCGAGCCAGGGGGGTCTGCTTCAGTCCGAGACGACGCAAGGCGTGCATGAGCATGTAGGCGGCGGAGGACAGATACAGCCGGAGTTGATTGGCGCGCATCGTTGCCGCGCTGGTCCGGTCGGCGAACAGACCCAACTGCTGTTCTTTTATGCGGTTCTCCATGTCGCCCCGCGCACAGTAGAAGTCTTCGTAGAGCGCGCGGGCCCCCAGGCGTTCCGGCGACAGGGAGGTGACGACGAATCGGGGATTGGCGCCTTTGTCCAGGAACTCGGCCTTGCCGACGACGCGTCGCTCCGAGGTCCAACTGTGGCGAGTCCGGTAGCGGAAATCCTTGAACACCCGCGCCGGTCGCCCGGTGGCGTTGAACTCGGCTTCGGCCTGAGTCATCGCTTCGGCGCTCTCTGACTTGAGCCGATCATTGTTGGCCAACCCCATCACGTAATCCACGTGATGGTCTTCACACCAGCGGAGCAAGTCATCCCGGCAAAAGCCCGAGTCGGCCCGGATGACGATCGAGACCTCCGGCCAGCTCTGCCGAATCCGGCCGACGATCCGTTCCAGTTCCTCCACCGATCCCGCGGCCCCATCGATATTGGAACACCGCAACCGGGCGCACAGCAGATGCTCCCCCGAGAAGATGTACAGCGGGAGATAACAGTAGTGGCGGTAGTAACCGTGAAAGAACCGGCCTTCCTGCTGGCCATGGATCGGGTCGTCGGTCGCATCCAGATCCAGCACCATCTCCTCGGGCGCCGATTCGTGGGACTCCACGAAGGCATCCACCATCCAGCCGTCGATCCGGTCCGGGTCCATCGCGATCTTCTTGTACCGCTCCTGCTCATCGACCTCGGCGCCGGTCAACTCCAACCGGTTCAGCGTACACCTGCCCGCCAGCGCCTTCCCCCGATCTGAGGCCTGCCGCCGCCTCTCCCCCAACGGATCGGCCTTATTCACCGCCACCGCCAGCATCGGATCGGTGCGCAACTGATCATGATCGTTCAGATCCTCGTACCCCAGACAGAGTCCGTAGATGCGCTGCCCCAACAACTCCTCGACCGTGTGTTCGATCAACCGCGGATCCCGGTGATCCCTGAAACACTCAGCCAGTCCGGCGATCAGACCCGTCCCCCTCTCGACCTCTCGCAACAGCAGCACCCCTGCATCGGAGGTGATCTTCCCGCCGTCGAACCGCGCCTTCACTTTGCGTTGAAATAGTCCGTGAAATTCGAACCTGGCTTGTTTACACTCTGTTCTCATAAGGGCCGCCTCCGTTTGCGTGTGAAAACGTTCATTCAAAACGCTTTATACCAAACAGGGCGGCCTTTTCAGGTCCCATCGGTGAGAAATGGCGGCTAATGGAACCCGTAGCCAAGCTCGTGCATCAGCGGGTGCAGATCGGGTGCAACTTTCATACCCAGCCGACCTGGAAGTGGCTTGTCGGCGTGCCCTTGATCTACATCCCAATCCTGGTAACTGTGCCGCCGCCGATCCTGGCTGTCTGGCTTATCCGGGCACACCTGAGACTGGTCGGCGGTCACAACCTGAAGTCCTACTGGGATGACTTCGCACCGTCATGGGCCAGTCATCGCTACACCCGAAAGAATCAGATTCTCTCCGACGGGCTGATCGAGCGATTCGGCCGGATCGGATACCTCGTCCGGTTCAGGCTGTTCTGGGTTTTCAACTGTAAGCTCTATTGTCCCCTCTCTGTGGCCCTGATCGGCTATGCCTACTATCTCGTCAAAGTCGTCGAGCAGTGGTGGTGTCCCTTCGGCCATGACCAGAAGTGTAACTACTGCGACGCTCCTATCGATCAGTCCATGTGGCATGCGGCGGGCGATGCGCAGCTCATGCACCCGGACGATAGAACCAACCCCGGCTGGGCAGGAGATCCGAAGGAGAAGCTGAGCATTCTCGAGTACGGGAAAGGCAGGGACGCGACAGGGGTACTCAAAACTTGACCTTGGTGGGGACTGTCGCAGGCTCGTGGGGCTGCCTCTCTGGCGGCCGTTCTCCGATGCGAACGACCTGCTCCCCACAAAAAGGAAACCTCCCGAGCCTGTTCAGCCGATCCGGTATTATCTCGAATCGCAACAAGTCATAACAGAAACCAACTCAGAGTCACAGATCTCCAAAACCACTTCGACAACGTGCCCGCCGGGTTCCTGGGCAAGATCGTGATCTGTGCCGACAGTCCCATCTGCCTGGTGGTTCTGCGGTTGGAGCTTATCCCGGGGGGCGGGTTCCAGTTGACCAGTATCCCGGCCGATATTCTCCCGGAGTGAAATCGGCGGATTAGGGTGGTGGGTTGACCGAGCAGTCTGTGGCTTTTATCAGCGGTCGTGCTTGAGAAGGGTCCCACTCTCCACCGCCTGAAGGCGGTGGATTCGACATGCGACTGAAGTCGCCTAAAGACCTCGCTTCGCTCGCAGGCTGACTACTCAGTGACCCGAAAATCGTCGTCTCGGGTCTCGACATCTTGGGTTTCTATATACTCTGCAACCATCGTATCGCTCACATTCCCAGTCGTCGCCACGAAGTACCCTCGTGCCCAAAGATGTCGTCCCCAAAACTCCTTGCGCAACTTGCGGTGATCTTGCAGTAGATGATGCGACGTTTTCCCTTTGATCGCCTGCATCACTCGGCTCGGCGGCACATCCAACAACAAATGCACATGATCGGGTCGCACATGCCCCTTCACGATCTCGATATCCAACGATCGGCAAATCTCTCGCGTCAGATCCCGCACCTCTTTCCCGATCTCTCCTCGCAGAGCCGGCTTGCGGTACTTGGTGATGAACACAAAGTGATATCTCAGCCGATACACTGCATGCGAACTTTTCCGATACTCAGACACCTCCGCAGTGTACCCCCAAGCCTCCTGAAGGCTTCGCCTAAAGGCGAGGGGGTTCACCCATCCCAGAGTGGGACCCTAAGAAAGAAGGCGAATGACCCCCGCGCTCCCGTCGACCTCGACCATCTGGCCGTCGTGAAGCTTCGTCATCAACCGGTCGATCCCCGCAACGCACGGCTTGCCGTACTCGCGCGCGATCACCCCGCCGTGCTGCAGCACCCCGCCGACCTCGAGCACGATCGCGGCGGCGTTCACGAACAGGGGCGTCCAGCCCGGGTCGGTCGTATACGCCACCAACACGTCCCCCTTGTTCACGGACTTTCCGTGGGGGTCGCGAAGGACCTTGACGGGGCCCGTTGCCACTCCCGGTGACACGGCCATCCCGCGCAGCTCGCCAGGTTTTTCCTGCCGGGGCGCGGGGCGAAGGATCCGGCCTCGCGAGTCGATCACCTGGGGGAACTCCGTGACGTGGGCCTCGAGTATCTTGAGGAAGTGCGTCCTCTCCTCACGGATCTCCCGCAGGTCCAGCGCGGGATCAACGGCTGCCGATTCGAGGTCGCGAAACGTCAGGTCGAAGATGTGTCCGGCAGTATCGAGATGACCCTCCCGGACCAGGCGCCGGCCCTCAATGAGGGCGCGCTTGCGCGAAGCGTAAGTGAGTAAGACCATGTGGAACTTGGGCGTGTCGCGGGTTCCGGCAAACAGGTCGATGATTCGGTGGACGCGGCGCAGCAGCAATCGCCGCAGCCAACCCGAGCGGCTCATCAGCTCTTCGTAGGCCCGCCACCGCTCGGCAACCTGGTGGTCGTGCGCGGCTTCCGGATCGAAGCCCTCATCGTCTCCCGCCATGAATGACATCGGCCTCAACACCAGAGCCGGGTCGTCGGCGTAACGCGGGCTGGCCGGGTCCATCTCCAGGGGACCGCGACAGCCGAACTTTGAAAGGAAGGCGTCCCACCCACTCAGAAAGTCCGCCGGCATCTGGCGTTTTTCGATCCGTTCGGCCAAATGGTTCAAGTCCTCGAAGTCGGACGGGTGCAGGGATCTGGCCAGGCGGAACATCGCGATCCCCATCTCGACGACGAGATTACCCGTGAAGCCCCACTTGAGCTTCTCGGCCAGGGCTTCAGCCTCAGCCGAATTCTTGCGCACCACGAAATCGGCCGACACAAGCCCGGCCAGGAGCGCAGGCATGGTGTCCAGCATCAGTCGAGTCATGGTCTGGGTGCAGGTCCGCCGGAATTTATCGAGGGGAAGGCCGTAGTCGAGGTTCCGGGTCAGCTCCACCTCGTAGGCATCGACCTTCCGCTGGTAGGTTCGGCGGGCGCGCTGCGGGGACAGGAAGGGCCAGAGTGTGTTCCAGAAGGCCCCTCGCAGCTGCCACAGAATCCCGGGAACAAACCAGAGGGTCCGGAACCTCATCCACGGCGGCCTCGTGGCTGCGCGGTACCGCTTCGCATCGACGTTGGCCAGGGTCTCGGCCAGCAGCGCGTCATTGTAGGCGGTGTTCTTCGACATCGCCCCGGGACTCGCCAGCCACATCATGTTGGACAGGTTCATGTACATCCGGCCCGCCGCCAGGAACACCGGCCCCTGCTCCGGGGTGATGTCGCGAATTCCGAAAGACCACTCGAGGAACCCCGAGACCAGGTCTTCCATCCCGTCGAGTCCCAGGGGCGAGACCGGCCTGTTGATGGTCAGCCCCTTCGACAGCGCCGCGTCCACGTACAGACGCCGGCGTTCGCCGGGCCCGGTCAGCATCTCGGGCGGGAGGGGCACGTAAGCGGTAATGGGGCGTGCCTGCAGCAGGTGAAGGCGCCCGCCGGCATAGGCCCACTCGATGTCAACCGGCTTTCCGAACAGTTGCTCGATTTGACAGATCGTGTCGGTGAGCTCGGCGAGCTGAGCATCGCTGAGGGTGAGCTCCCCCGAGCGGTGGCCCTTGCGCTCGATCGTGCCACCGTCGGGACCCAGCCAGATCGAGACCTGCTTGGCGCCCGGCTTCCTGTCCACGACCTGCCTATCGATCTTGTCGACGATGAAGTGATCGGGTGAGGCGAGGCCGGCGACAACCGACTCCCCCAGGCCCCAGTTCGCGTCGATGACGGCCTCGTCGTAGTCGTTCGTGAGCGGGTTGAGCGAAAAGCCCACGCCGGCTACCTCGCTGTCGACCTGCTGCTGCACGACTACCGCGATGCGCGGCGACAGAGGGTCGAAGCCGTGCTCCTTCTTATAGACAAACATACGCTCATCCAGGCTCGAGGCAAAGCAGTGTCGGAGGGCGCCTTCAAGGTCGGACGGGCGCACACCCAGTCGAGTCTCGTAGCCACCGGCGAAGGAGGCCGACGCCAGGTCTTCCTCGGGCGAGGACGAGCGCACTGCCAAAAAGACGTCCTCACCCGGCACTTCCAGCTTCTTGCGCAGGTTTTCCAGGGCCTGCCGTTGGGGCGCCGTCAGTGGGAGGGCCGGGCAGCGCTTCTTCAATTCGCTGCACAGGGCAGCCCACTTGTCCGGCGTCGAGTCGGCCAGCGCCGTCCACGCTGCGGACGCCTGGATCTCGTCGAACCAGGGCGCGAAGAACTCCGTGGTGAGCAAGGCGCCAGGCGGAACCGGCAACCTCGCCTCGACCATACGGATCAGGGAATAGCCCTTGCCGCCAACCTCCGCGAGGGTGGTCGGCTCGACGCCTGGAAAGGAAACGATCAGGGTCATCTCCCCAGCAGGATAACATTCAGATCATGTAAGGCTGCTCCCGCCCTCGTGCACCACAAGAACAACTGAGCCACTCCACCCCAGCCGTTGCCTCAACAGCGCTCAACGTTTACGATTTAGGGAACTTCTTGGATGAGCCCGATCCGGTAAGATATTAGCGTTGTTTGGGTCCAGGGTGAGCTCGTTCTTTGGAGTCCAGGGTCGAGACATGATGCCATCTGGGACGATCACTCCGCGGAGCAGTCTGGGAAGGCTCCGGAGCGCATTCAAGCGGGCCTTTTGGCTGGCTGCCCTGCTGACGCCTATGCCCGGGCCCGCTGTTTGGGCCCAATCCCTACCGCGCCCCCACCTCGACGGCTGGTTCGAAAAGGAAGTTCGCCCCATTCTTGCCGAGAACTGCTATTCCTGTCACGGTCCTCAACAGCAGATGTCTTCGCTGCGTCTCGATTCCCGGGCCGGTATGATCCGGGGATGCGATCGGGGGCCTCCGATCGTCCC
The DNA here is from genome assembly GCA_965205615.1 of Acidobacteriota bacterium. Lineage (GTDB taxonomy): Bacteria > Acidobacteriota > UBA6911 > RPQK01 > CBDAPI01 > CBDAPI01. Next base: position 365,845 of record CBDBHK010000026.1, read on the forward strand.
GGGGAACCCCGAAGAAAGTCTGCTCGTCCGGGCCGTTCGACACCAGGACCTGAAGATGCCGCTGGGTGGGAGTCTGGAGGCCTCGGAGATCGAAACTCTGATGGGCTGGATCCGCACCGGAGCTTACTGGCCCGATAGCTCTGCACCCGCCGAGAACGTCGCAGACTCGTACCCGCGGATGGTCAGGGAGCACTGGGCCTTTCAACCCGTCGAAAAGCCTTCCCTGCCGGCGATCAAGAGTGATCGCTGGTCCCGGAATCCGGTTGACAGATTTGTGCTGGCCGGCCTTGAAGAGGTGGGCCTGACCCCCGGCTGGTCGAGCCGATCTCCCGACTCTTGCGCGGCGCGTCGGCTTCGTTCTGACCGGACTTCCGCCCCAACCCGGGGAAGTTGAGCGGGTTGCCGGGGCACCCACCCCCCGGGTCTACGAAGAATTGGTGGACCGGCTCTTGTCCTCTCCGCACTTTGGTGAGAACTGGGCCCGCCACTGGATGGATGTGGTCCGATTCGGAGAAACCCACGGCTTTGAGTGGAACTACGAAGTCATGGGTGCCTGGCGTTTTCGCGATTACCTGATCCGGGCCTTCAATGTCGATGTTCCGTTCGATCAACTGGCTCGTGAACAGATCGCGGGTGATCTTCTGGAAAACCCCCGGATCAATTCCGAAGAAGGCATGAACGAGTCGTTGATCGGCCCGGCCTTTTACCGGCTTTCCGAAGTGGGACATGACGACTGTATCGAATTCCGTGAGATCCGAACCGATGTCGTCGACAACCAGATCGACACCCTGACCAAGGCCTTCCAGGGGCTGACGGTGGCTTGCGCCCGGTGTCACGACCACAAGATGGATCCCATTCCCACCGAAGACTACTACGCGCTCTACGGCACCTTGACCAGTGCCCGCCAGGTGACGCGCACGGTGGACACCGGGGAACGCCAGGCTCCTCTCACCGAAGAGCTGCAAGAACTGAAGCCTCTCATCAGGAGGGAGCTGGCCACGCAGTGGCTTCGACAGTGCGATGATCTTCCAGGGTATCTGCAGGTTGCCGAAGATTCTCAGTACGACCCGGCCAGCGCTCATGGTGCCGAGGATCTCGACCTGGACCGGCTGACCCGGTGGCAGCAAGCTCTTGGCGGCGACAACAGTGGCCCGGAGGCCGTGTTTTTCCCTGGTCCGCGATCCTGTGTGAAGTGGGTGACGACGAAAACCAGGTGGGTCCTGTGTGGACGGAAATCGCTGCGCTCTACGAAAAAGAGAGTCTGTCCCGGGCCGGGTTCAACAGTCGGAATTACTCATCCTTCTCGGACTTTCGTTCGGAGGGCTTTGCCGGCTGGTATCCGGACGGCCTCGGAGTCGATCGATCCCCGGCAGGTGAGTTTACGGTTGACTCTGAGGGAAATCGGGCGCTGACAGGTGTATTGCTCGCCGGCGTCTACACCCACGTTCTCTCGGAGAGGCTGAACGGGGCACTGCGTTCACCCTTTCTTCCCAAGGACAAAAAGTTTCTCAGTCTGCGGGTCATGGGGGGCAAACTCAGCGCCCACCGAACCATTGTCGACGACTGCGTTCTCGGTGAGCACTATCAACTCCTGGAGACCGACGAGTTCTCGTGGGTGACGATCCCGACCAGGAGCGAGAAGACCTCACTCCCCGTTTACGTCGAACTGGTGACAAAACGGGATAATCCCCGCCTGCCGGACCGGCCCACGAAAAGCAAGAAGGCGACGCCTGAGAACCTGAAAGCCGTGGGCTCATACTTCGGGATTTCACGGGCGGTCGTACACGACGACGCCGTCCCTCCCTACGAGGAACTGACCCATATGCGGCGGCTCTTCGAGGGGCCTGCCCCTACAGACATCGGGGAAATGGCCGCCCGCTATCAAGACGTCTTCAGGAAGGCTTTGACAGCCTGGTCCGAGGGAACCGCGACGGATGATGACCTGAAGTGGGTCGACTGGCTGGTGCGCCGGGACCTGGTGGTGAACTCCAGGGACCTCACACCGGCACTGGGACAACTGATCGATCGCTACCGGGCTATCGAAACTCGTCTCAGCAACCCGCGCGTCGTCCACTCCATGGCAGATCTTGGTCCGGGATATGATTTCCCCTTATTGAGGGCCGGAAACGCAAAAGATCCAGGCGACCCGGTGCCCCGCGGTTACCTGAGCCTCATCGCTGAAGGCAGCGGACGGTTTCATACCTCCGGCAGTGGGCGACTGGAGTTGGCCGAGCTGATCACATCGGCCCACAACCCGTTGACCGCCCGCGTGATTGTCAACCGGGTCTGGCACTACGTATTCGGTCGCGGGATCGTGCGGACGGTGGACAACTTCGGCCGCTTCGGCGCCAGGCCCTCGCATCCCGAGCTTCTGGACTATCTGGCCTCCTGGTTCGTCGACAATGGCTGGTCCGTCAAAAAGCTTATCCGCCTGCTCGTTCTCTCCGAGACGTTTCAGCAATCGAGCCGACCCGACCCCGCAGCACTCCAGGCTCGATCCGATCAATTCAAGGCTGCACCACTACTCGGTGAGAAGACTGGGCGCCGAGGCGATTCGGGATGCCGTTCTTGCCACTTCGGGTCGACTGGACCCCACGCTCCTGGGACCCAGCATTCAGCCTTATCGGAAGGTACCCACGGACTACCGCACGCTTCAATCCGGCCCTCTCGACGGCCACGGCCGCAGAAGCATCTACCTGAAGGTCACCCGCATGGAAGGACCTCCGTTCCTGGAATTGTTCGATTTCCCGGTACCGGCGTCACCCCGGGGGGCAAGGGATTCAACCAACGTGCCTTCTCAGGCGTTGGCTCTACTCAATGGCCCCTTCATCCGGGAACAGGCGAGTTACTGGACGGACCGGCTCCTGTCGGGAACCGCGTCATCTGCAGAGGATAGGATCGACGTCATGTTTCGAACGGCTCTCGGTCGCGAGCCGGAGGCGGACGAGGAGGAACGATTTCGATTGCTGGCCTTGAAGATTGGGAGCTTGCGGGGAGTCCCGCCGGGGGCTATTCTGGAAAGCAGGGAAGTCTGGGAAGACCTGGCACACACGATCTTCAACTTGAAGGAGTTCATTTACCTGAGGTAACCGGGTGATGAAAAATAGTCGGCTCGCACAAGAACGGTCCTGTCCGGGTTGCTCCAGTGCGCCGGTCACTCGTCGAGAGATGCTGTGGCGGGCCGCCAACGGGTTCGGACTGACCGCCCTTTCGGCCCCATTTCCAGCCCAGGGCCAGGAACGTCATCCTCTGTTTCATGGCCGGAGGCGTCTCCCACATGGACACCTTCGACCCCAAACCGAAGCTGGCAGAGCTGGACGGACAACTCTCCGGGAAGGACGACCGAACCTGGCTCAAGTGTCCCTGGAAGTTTGAGCGACACGGTGAGGCGGGCATGCCCGTCAGTGAACTGCTCCCGCACATCGCCGGCTGCGCCGACGATATCGCGGTGGTCCGGTCCATGGTCTCAGGGTTTCCACTTCATCCCAGTGCCAACCTTCTGTTCCATACCGGGCGCAATGTGGCGGGATCCCCCAGCCTGGGTTCCTGGGTCACCTATGGACTCGGCAGCGAGAACAAGAACCTGCCCGGCTACGTGCTGCTGGACCCCGGGGACAACATCCCCGGAGGCCTGGAGAATTTTTCCAATGGCTTCCTCCCGGCGTTTCACCAGGCCCTGCCCATGAAACCAACCAGCGAACCGGTGCGTAATCTCGAACCGCTGGAAGCTGACGAAGTCCAGCGGGCCAAGCTCGAGGCGCTGCTGGAGCAGGACCGCAGTTTCCTGTCGTCCACGGGGGACAGTGATGCCGTCGAGTCAGCCATCAGGAACTACGAGATGGCCTATCGGATGCAGTCGCTGGTTCCGGACGTCCTGGACGTGGGCAAGGAGAGCGCCGCCACCAGGCGCCTCTACGGTCTGGACACGGACAACGAAGACAAACGGACTTACAGTCTGCAGTGTCTGCGGGCCCGGCGGCTGGTCGAGTCCGGTGTCCGCTTTGTTGAAATCACCTGTCCCATGCTGATGGGGCGAGACAACGGCACCTGGGACCAGCACACCTACCTCAGAAAGGGGCACGAGGCCAACGCCCAGGTCACCGACCAGGGAGTCGCCGCGCTGCTCAAGGATCTGAAATCAAGGGGCCTGCTGGACGAGACGCTCATCATCTTTGGCACCGAGTTCGGACGGACTCCCGACACGGCCAATCGAGACGGCCGCGACCACCTGGAGACTGCCTTTACGATCTGGATGGCCGGAGGGGGCATCAAGGGGGGGACGATTTACGGCAGGACCGATGAGCTGGGAAAAGAGGCCGTCGAGAACGTCACCTCTGTTCATGATCTGCATGCCACCATCCTTCACCTGCTGGGCCTCGATCACAAGCGGCTGCAATACCGATTTGGGGGCCGCGAGGTGCGACTCACGGATGTTCACGGAGAAGTCGTGAAGGACATTCTCGCCTGACCGCATTTCACAAACCTGCCGGCACAAGGCTTCGGCTGCTGGATTTCAAACCGGGTCCGTACGATAGAGAACGGGCGACTTGCCGTAGTGCCTCTTGAAGGCGCGAGAGAAATGGCTCCGACTCGAGAGGCCGCTGCGGCGCGACACCGCCTCAACCGACAGCCCCTCGCCCTGTACCAGCAGACTGGCTGCACGCTGCATGCGAATGTGGTGAACCAGTTCGACCGCAAGGGGCTCTGACCGGAGACGGTCTGGAGGGCTCAGGGGCGGACTGGCTCGAGCGCTACAAACGCGACCGGCCCCTTCACGCCACCCCGGTGTGACGGTAAGATGAAGCACGATCACGTCGGGCAACCACGTGCTCACCCGAAAACTCGAGGCCCCCGATGGCAAAGTTCAGCTTTATTCTGATGGATCCGCTCTCGTCGTTCGGCGGTCTCGCCACTCTGGAGTCAGTCTTTCACTCTCTGAGAGAGTTCGGTTATGAGGGTGTCGAGTGCAACCTGACGGCGTCGGATCTCCCCCTCCTCGAAGGCCTCCGGGAGCTCTCCGAGCGCGCCGATCTTCCCCTGGTCTCATTCCTGACGGGCGCCAACTATTTCGGAGAAGGCCTCTGTCTCAGCTCCCCGCGAGAGGACGTCCGACAAAGGGCCGTTGACCGGTTGCGGGAGCTCACGGAAGTCGCGGCCCGCTTCGGTGCGGTGCTCGTGGTTGGCCAGATGCAGGGATTCCGAAGCGACGAATCGGACCGCGAAGTGGCGGAGACGCGAATCGAAGAGGGCCTCCGCAGCGTCGCAAGTGCCGCCGAGGAACACGGGTCGACGGTCGTTGTCGAGCCGGTCAACCATCTCCAGTGCGGGTTCCACAACTCCCTGGACGAGGTCCTGCGGCTGACCGGGCGAATCGGGTCCCCACAGCTGAGACCCATGCTGGACAGCTTTCACATGAACATCGAAGAGCTGTCGATGGGGGAGCCGATCCGCCGGGCCGGAGAAGACCTCGCCCATTTCCACCTGTGCGAATCGAGTGGCCGGCGTCCGGGATCGGGTCATCTGGATTTCGCCTTGCTCCTGCGGGCCCTGGAGGCCGTCGACTACTCCGGATACGTGTCGGTCAAGGTCTACCGGGAACCCTGGGAGCTCACGGCCAAAGCCTCCATCGACTACCTGCGCTCGTTGCTCTGAGAAGCAATGAACGAAGAATCCGGATCACGGAAGCGCTGCGCCTGGGCCGAAAGGGGGAACGATCTGTATGTCGAATACCACGATACCGAGTGGGGAGTCCCGGTTCACGATGATCGCAGACAGTTCGAGTTTCTCGTTCTCGAGGGCGCACAGGCCGGCTTGAGCTGGTCTACCGTGTTGAACAAGAGAGAGGGATACCGAAAGGCATTCGCGAACCTCGATCCCGCCAGAGTTGCATGTTTCAGCGAGAAAAAGATCGAGGCACTGCTGGCGGATCCCTCCATCATTCGAAATCGCCTCAAGGTCAATTCCGCCGTTCACAATGCCCGGTTATTTCTAGCCCTCCAGCAGGAGTTCGGCAGCTTCGACACCTACATCTGGAGGTTTGTCGGCGGCCAGCCCCTTCAGAATCGCCGGGACACGATGGCGGACATCCCCGCCACCTCTCCGGAGTCCGACGCTCTGAGTCAGGATCTCAAGAAGAGGGGCTTCAAGTTCGTGGGCAGCACCATCATGTACGCCCACATGCAGGCCGTGGGCATGGTGAATGACCACGTGGTGGACTGCTTTCGCTATCCACAGTGCGCCGCCCTGTCGTAGGGGCCGGCCTTGTGCCGGCCCGGGTGGCGGGCGACCACCAGGGTCGCCCCTACCTTGCGGCCCGTGGTGGAAGCCCTACGGACTGCTAGCCCGGATTATGCAAGAGATCTAAATTCAAGTGAGATGTGGGCCCAGAAAAAAGGCCGTAGCTCTCTGATATAAAAGGGTTTAGAGAAACAAAGACCCTAAACAGGAGCTACGGCAATGTCAAAAACAGTCTGCCAGAATACCCTGCCATTTCATAGCCACAGAAACATCACGGCTCGTTTTGATGGGGGGAGCCTCACTTCCGACGCAGGATGGTTGTTGTTTGGATCGCTGGATCGTCAACATCGATTGTGCGAGGGCTTCAGTTCCTGTATTTCGGAAAGTCGAGACCAACGCTACATTCGTCATGACCTGTTGAAGTTGATCCGACAACGAGTCTTGCAGATCGTGGCCGGCTACGAAGACTGTAACGACGCCGATACGCTGCGCTCGGATCCGATGCTCAAGACAGTCTGTGATCAGTTGCCAGAGAGCGATCCCGATTTGGCCACCCAGCCGACTTTCTCCCGCCTGGAGAACTCCGTCACCAAGAAGGATCTGATGCGTCTGAGCCGGTGGCTGCTAGGCCGTTATGTGCGCTCCCTGAAGAAGAGACGTCCCAGCAAGATCATCCTGGATCTGGACAGTACCGACGACCACACTCACGGCCAACAGGAGTTCTCCTTCTACCACGGGTATTACCGAAACCACATTTTGCATCCTTGGCTGATCTTCGATGCCGACACGGGAGACCTGGTCTGTGCCGTGTTGAGACCTGGCAACAAGGGGGCTGCCTCTCACATCGTGCCCATTCTGAAGCGAGTCGTGGAGGCCATCCGACAAGCAGTGGGGACGGATGTCGAGATTGAGATTCGGGCCGACAGCGGCTTTGCCACGCCTCGGCTCTACGAGTTCTGTGAATGTGAAGAGAATAAACTCCAATATGTCATCGGGTTAAGCCGAAACCCTCGCCTGCAGCGAGTGGTCGAGCCCCTGCTGGATTCGACTCGGGAAAGGTTCCTTGAGCTGGAGGAAAAACAGCGTCAGTTTGACGAGTTTCTTTATCGAGCCCACAGCTGGGAGCGATCCCGTCGCGTCATTGTCAAAGTGGAGGTCGATCAGCGTGGGATCAATCGTCGCTTTGTAGTTACCAACCGGGACGATCTCTGCTCCCAATCACTTTATGACCACTACACAAACCGAGGGCAGACCGAGAACTTCATCAAGGCCTTCAAGAATCATCTGAGCATGGACCGACTCAGCTGTCATCGATTCCTGGCCAATCAGTTTCGACTCCTCCTGCATGCACTGGCTTACCAGATGTTCGTTCGCCTGCGCGACTATCTTCACGGAACCCCCTGGCACAAGCTCGAAATCGAAACCTTACGTCGTCGGATCCTCAAGATTGGGGCCCGGATCCGACAAACCACTCGACGCATCTGGGTCCATCTTTCCTCAGCCTTTCCCGAACAACCCCTCTTCCACCTCGTCTTGAGTCGCCTCAACTCCAGTTAGCTTTTCCCAGCTCCCCCGAAAAACCGCTTCCGACACTCATCCAGGCCCAGATCTGTCTGAAATTCACTCCCCAAACCACTCAGACGCCTCGCCAACCCATATTCTTCGCAAATCCGCCTGTCACACCTGCCCGCTTCCGAGTTGGGCCACTTCTCGAGTCGTTTTTCAACACCGAACTACGGTTCTTGCATAATCCGGGCTAGCCCGCATAGATCACCGATAGGACCTCAAAAGGCCGCCCTGTTTGGTATAAAGCGTTTTGAATGAACGTTTTCACACGCAAACGGAGGCGGCCCTTATGAGAACAGAGTGTAAACAAGCCAGGTTCGAATTTCACGGACTATTTCAACGCAAAGTGAAGGCGCGGTTCGACGGCGGGAAGATCACCTCCGATGCAGGGGTGCTGCTGTTGCGAGAGGTCGAGAGGGGGACGGGTCTGATCGCCGGACTGGCTGAGTGTTTCAGGGATCACCGGGATCCGCGGTTGATCGAACACACGGTCGAGGAGTTGTTGGGGCAGCGCATCTACGGACTCTGTCTGGGGTACGAGGATCTGAACGATCATGATCAGTTGCGCACCGATCCGATGCTGGCGGTGGCGGTGAATAAGGCCGATCCGTTGGGGGAGAGGCGGCGGCAGGCCTCAGATCGGGGGAAGGCGCTGGCGGGCAGGTGTACGCTGAACCGGTTGGAGTTGACCGGCGCCGAGGTCGATGAGCAGGAGCGGTACAAGAAGATCGCGATGGACCCGGACCGGATCGACGGCTGGATGGTGGATGCCTTCGTGGAGTCCCACGAATCGGCGCCCGAGGAGATGGTGCTGGATCTGGATGCGACCGACGACCCGATCCATGGCCAGCAGGAAGGCCGGTTCTTTCACGGTTACTACCGCCACTACTGTTATCTCCCGCTGTACATCTTCTCGGGGGAGCATCTGCTGTGCGCCCGGTTGCGGTGTTCCAATATCGATGGGGCCGCGGGATCGGTGGAGGAACTGGAACGGATCGTCGGCCGGATTCGGCAGAGCTGGCCGGAGGTCTCGATCGTCATCCGGGCCGACTCGGGCTTTTGCCGGGATGACTTGCTCCGCTGGTGTGAAGACCATCACGTGGATTACGTGATGGGGTTGGCCAACAATGATCGGCTCAAGTCAGAGAGCGCCGAAGCGATGACTCAGGCCGAAGCCGAGTTCAACGCCACCGGGCGACCGGCGCGGGTGTTCAAGGATTTCCGCTACCGGACTCGCCACAGTTGGACCTCGGAGCGACGCGTCGTCGGCAAGGCCGAGTTCCTGGACAAAGGCGCCAATCCCCGATTCGTCGTCACCTCCCTGTCGCCGGAACGCCTGGGGGCCCGCGCGCTCTACGAAGACTTCTACTGTGCGCGGGGCGACATGGAGAACCGCATAAAAGAACAGCAGTTGGGTCTGTTCGCCGACCGGACCAGCGCGGCAACGATGCGCGCCAATCAACTCCGGCTGTATCTGTCCTCCGCCGCCTACATGCTCATGCACGCCTTGCGTCGTCTCGGACTGAAGCAGACCCCCCTGGCTCGCGCTCAGTGTCAGACGATTCGCTTGAAGCTCCTCAAGATCGGCGCCCAAGTCCGCCTCACGGTCCGCCACGTCTGGATCTCCATGTCGGAAGCCTATCCCTACAGCGAGGTCTTCGCTGCCGTCGTTCGAAACCTCCAGGCCATTCCTCTGCGCTGCTGAGGTCTGTCCCGATCAAACGCCCCCAAAAACGAAATCGTTCCATCGCTCAGGCCGAGCTCTGCCTGAATACATGCCGTCACGCTCTTCCGAACCCGAAAAACGCTCCATTCACGACCATCCACACCACCGCATCACTCGACCTGGACCGGATCGATAGCGAAACTCTCAGAAAACCGTTCCGGCCTGCCAAAATCACCTTCATTTCCAAATCGGTGATCTATGCGGGCTAGCTCAAGATTTCCTTGACGACGCGGGCGGGGAACTCGTCAGTCAGCCGCTCGCTGCGACCCTCCCTTTCGTAAACCAGCTGGCGATGATTCATCCCCAACAGGTGAAGAATCGTGGCATGAAGGTCGTGCACGCTCACCGGGTTTTCAACTGCTTTGTAGCCGATATCGTCGGTAGTTCCATAGACAGTCCCTCCCTGAACACCGCCACCCGCCATCCAGACGCTGAAACCGCCCGGGCCGTGGTCGCGGCCGTCCGTCATCCCGGGTCGGGACTGGGAGAGGGGGAGCCTCCCGAATTCCCCTCCCCAGACGACCAGGGTGGTGTCCAGAAGGCCACGCTGTTTGAGATCCGCCAGCAGGGCGGCGACCGGCTGGTCGGTCTTGCCGCAGCAGTAGCGGAGGCCTTTGTCCAGGTCGGCATGGGTGTCCCAGATCTGCCGCTCAATGTAGATCTGGACAATCCGAACGCCGCGTTCCACCAGACGCCGGGCCATCAGACAGCGGCGCCCGTAGGAGGCAGTCAGAGCGTCGTTCAGGCCGTACATCTCATGGGTCGCCTGGCTTTCCTGGGAAACGTCCAGGGCGTCGGTGGCGGACATCTGCATGCGAGCGGCCAGCTCGTAGCTGGCAATACGGGCATCCAGGTCCGGGTAACCGGGCCTCTGGTCGCGATGAGCGGCGTCCAGGCGCCGCAGCAAAGACTGCGACAGCTCCACGACCGGGCGGGGCCATTCCTCCCGCGGTTTCAAATTCAGAAGGGGAGAACCCTCGGAACGGACCCGCGTTCCCTGGTACAGGGGTGGCAGCCAACCGGACTGCCAATTCTGAATGTGGTTGACGGGCAGGCTTTTGGGGTCGTCGAGCACCACGTAAGCAGGCAGGTTCTGGTTCTCGCTTCCCAAACCGTAGACCACCCAGGATCCGAGCGAGGGCCGGCCGGCTCGGAGCCGCCCAGACTGCATGATGAAAATGGCCGGCTCGTGGTTGAAGTTAGTAGTGAACATGGAGCGGATCAGCGCGATGTCGTCGACGTGTCGCGAGAGGTGGGGTAACAGCTCGGAAACGTCCATTCCCGATTGACCGTGCCTGGCGAAACGGTAGGGCGAAGGCAAAAAACCCCCTGCTTCGCTGATGAATTCAATGTCATTGGCCAGGTCGCGCCCGGGCGGCTGTCCGCTGTACTTCTCCAGCAACGGTTTCGGGTCGAACAGATCCACCTGGCTGGGGCCCCCGTTCATGAAGAGGTGAATCACAGAATTCGCCCGGGGCTGGTGGTGGGGAGCCCGAGGCATTAGATCGTACGAACTGCGATTTACAGCCGGGCCGGCACCCGAGGAAAACACATCGGCGGCCAGCAGCGAGGCCAGAGCCGTCCCGCAGAAGCCATCAGTGATTCGAGAAAAAAAAGTCCGCCGGGGCAGTCCGACAGAATGTGAAGCAGAACGACAGTTTGTGAAACCGGAGGGCATTTCGCTTCTCCCTTGGTGTGCGCCCGAATACCTAATCAATATAAAGAAACTCGGCCGAATTCAATAGAGTGTGGGAAACCGTCGCCAGAGCCAGCCAGCGGGCACGGGATCTGACGGGTTCGGCCGGGACTTCCGTTTCCAATTGTTCCATCCAGTGCGATGTCAACTCACCCAGGGTGTCGAGGGACGCTTCCCGTTCCCGGGCCGACGGCAGGCGACTCAGCGCGGCCAGAAAAACCCTGTCAATTTGCCGTTCTGCATCGTTGCCGGCAGCGTCGATGACCCGGCCCGCCAGGTAACGGGAGCTCTCCCTCACCAGCTGGCTGTTCATCAACTGCAGGGCCTGGGAGGAAACCGTGGAGTGGGGCCGCTTCAGGCAGTTGGGGGTTAACTGGGGCGCATCGAAGGCTTCCAGCAGGCTCACAGGCCTGGAGCGGCGCTGCACCACATAGATGCTGCGCCGGAAGCCCTTTTCCGAAGGCTCCGCCACGACTTCGCCGTCGGGTCGAACCTCGACCGGGTCGGGCGGCCCGTAGGGGGTCGTGTCCAGCCTTCCAGACACCTGCAGGATCGAGTCCCGCACGGCGTCGGCGTCCAGGCGTCGAAGCGGGAACCGGGACAGCAGAAGATCGTTCGTCCCGGAGTCGGAACCCGCAGGATCGAAGCGGGAGCTTTGTCGATAGACGGCTGACGTCATGATCATCCGGTGGATGGCCTTGATGCTCCAGCCTTTGCGCACAAATTCCGTCGCCATCCAGTCGAGCAATTGAGGATGAGACGGTCCAGGGCCCTGGGTCCCGAAATTTCCCGGGTTCGCCACCAGGCCGCGCCCAAAGTGATGCTGCCAGATACGGTTGACCATGACCCGTGAAGTCAGGGGGTGATGGGGCTGCGTCAGCCAGCGGGCCAGAGCCAGCCGACGGCCGCTGGTGTCGGTCTTCCAGGGGGGTTTGACCACCTGGTAGGGCTCAATCCCTTCGCTCAGCACGGAGGGCACTCCAGGAGTCACGACCGGACCCAGGTTCCGGTACTCTCCGCGCCGTAAAATGGCCGTCGGGGTGGGTTCGCCCCCCAGGTCGAAGAGAGCCCGAATTCGCGGCTCGGGCCATAGTTCCGCCCGGGCCGCCACCATTTCCTTTTCAATGGTTGCGGCCTCTTCCTGGTAGTGTTCGAACCGCTTCGCCAGATCTTCGGGCCCGACCGACAGATCTTTCACGAATTTGTCGGCCAGATACAACTGCGCGGGAGTGCGCTCCCGGGGGGGACTGTTGATCGCCCTCTGAACGTCCTGGCGCAGAGTCTCGGGCAGTTCGGCCAGTTTTTCGGCCAGAAGCTGTTCGCGCAGAGGTCGTGCCTTTTCTTCCAACACCTCCTCCAGACGCTTGATCTCTTCCTGAATGGGTCTGTTGTGGGCCCTGGCCTGCTCTCTCTCCACTGCGCTCACCTTGTCCAGAAGCCGGGTATTGGAATCATTCCAGTTGGAGCCGGGTCCCCCCTGCAGATTGGGAGAAAGCCAGTCGAAAGGATCGAGAGCCGTGCGCAGGATGGCGCTGAATCGATAGTAGTCGCGCTGAGGAATGGGGTCGTACTTGTGATCGTGACAGCGGGCGCACGCCAGGGTCAGGCCCAGGACCGCCGAACTGAGGATTTCGACCTGAGAGGCAATCACATTCAGGCGCAGGGGCATGAAGTTCTGTGCCACGCTGTAGGTGCCGTCGGGAGCCATGCGCAGGAACCCGGTAGCCACCAGCAGGTCGATCTGTTCCGCCAACAGCTCGGGTTCCCGGTAGTCGAACAATTCATCGCCCGCGATCTGTTCCAGCAGGAAACGGTCGTAGGGCTTGTCGGCGTTGAGCGACCGGATGACGTAGTCGCGGTAGCGGTAGGCGTGGGGTCGGAAGGCATCGGCGTCCACCTGCCCTTCCGAATCGGCGTATCCGGCCGCGTCCAACCAGTAGCGCCCCCAGTGCTCCCCGTAGCCAGGTGACTCGAGGAGGCGATCGATGAGCTGCTCATAAGTTGACGGATTGTCGTCGGCGAGATAGGCCTCCACTTCCTCGGGGGTGGGAGGAAGACCGGTCAACGCGAAGTGGGCGCGGCGCAGCAGGGTGAGCCGATCGGCCGGACGTGAAAAACTGAGGTTTTCCGACTCCAGTCTTGCCAGCAAGAACGCGTCGATGGGGGTCCTTACCGACTGCTGCCCGCGAACCCGGGGAACCGGAGGACGCTGAGGCGGCTGGAAAGCCCAGAACCTGCGGTCTTGTTCGCTCACCAGGGGGTCAGGCTCGGGGCCCGGCTCGAGAACCTCCGGTTCGTCCGGGGGAGCGCCGGCGGCAATCCACTTTTTGAGTTTTTCCAGTTCCTGCGAGGTCACAGGTCGAAGGGAGTTACTTTCCTGCGACTCCGCCGGTGGCATGTCCCCGACCTCGATACGCCGCATCAGGAGGCTTCGCTCGGGTTGGCCGGGAATGATGGCGGGGCCGGACACCCCGCCTCTGAGCAGACCGGCTCGCTTGCGCAGATCGAGTCCGGCCTTCCGGGTCCGTCGGCCATGACAGACCAGGCACTTGACCCCGAGAATGTTCACCATTACTTCGCGCTCGCCGGGGTCACCTGTTGTCGCTACTCCCTCTTCGGACAGAGAACCGCTCTCAATCCAGAGGCGGATCAGCTCGATTTTCTGATCCGGCAGGCGGTTGCCGTCCGCGGGCATTTCGCCGGCCAGAATCCTGGCCAGGAGGAGACTTTCCCGGGCCGAGGCCGGGACAACGGCAGGACCTGATCCGCCGCCCGCCAGGAGAGCAGGAACACTGCGCAGGTCCAATCCTCCCTGTTGCTGGGATTCCCCGTGGCAGGCCAGGCAATTGCGCTCGAATATGGGCAGGATATCGGACTGAAAACGAGGAGGGTTCTGGGTACCACCCTCCAGCAAAACCGCAGCACCGACTAGTGTGCCAACCGGCAGGATGGACCGGAGCAGCCACGTTGTCAGCCTCGGGCGCATAACCTCTCGTGCCTCGCTTCAGAAGACCGGCCTGAAAAGCCGGCCCAAGTCACAACGAAATTCTAGCACATGCTCCCCAGCCGGCCTCCGGCCGTCGGCTCACCGTTGACCCGGAAGTGGCCCGTCGCTCGCGAACGCGCTCAACACGTTGGCGGTGATTCTGGAAACATTGTTGTCGTAGTTGTTGTAGGAGAGACTTCCGAACCAGCTGATCGATCCCACCGAGAAGACCGCTCCCCCGTTCGGATACTCGAAGAAGACCATGTCCGCCCGGACCAGGGGATTGGGAATCGCCGTCGACTCGGAATGGATGAGGTGGGCTTCCTCCACCACGGGCTGGTAATACTCGGAAAAACCAGTTGCGGTGGCCAGCAGGAGGGTGTGGGCAGGTGTCCCCAGGTCAAAATCCATGCGGTCGACCTCATCACCGGCCGCGCCTGGTCCCAGACCCAGCGAGGGGAAGCCCGAGATCGTTTCATCGGCATCGATCCCCTCGAAGATGAAGGCGGCCCTTGGGTCGAAACTTCCGGGCAGGCGACGGTAGGGCCGGTTGAGGCCGACACGGGCCTGGGGCGTCCATCCGTGAGCCGTGAACCCAACGCCAACCGTCCTCTGAGGTGGTCGACCGCGCGTCCGCCACAGTCCTCTCGGTTCCCCGGTGGTACTGTGGTAGTGCTCGCCGGGCGAGGCGCTCCAGGTGCGTACGCCACCCCAGCGGCGCACCTCGATGATGTGGGGCTCTTCCGGGCTCTGCGAGGTGACCCAGTAAAAGCCGTTTCCGCCCAGGTACATGAGCCGTCCACCATCCTCCAGATAGTCCTCCAGCGCATCCAGCATCTGCCCGGACCAGTACTCTGGGTGCGAGCCCGTCACGACCACTTTCTAGGGATCCAGCAACGCTGCTCCCTCCTGGTGCAGGTCCTCATCGGCAATGACGTCGTAGTCGTGCCCGCTCGCTTCGAGCCAGTCCACAAAGTAAAGATCGGCAATGAAATGGCGGGGATATGGCGTTCCCTCGGTCGAGTACCGGTCTGCGATCCTGAGGCCGAAGTCGAGCAGCGGTTTCAGACGAGACGCATAGGCCACGCCGCTTCCGTCCGAATGCACATTGTAAAGGCTCAATAATCCTGGAATCCCCGAGCGCACATTGGCATAGGCCAGGTAGTTGAAGGTCGGAAAAAGATAGGCGATCCGGGCCCCGACCGTTCCTTTCCCGGGTCTGACGAAAAAGGGCAGGTAGTCCTCATGTCCATCCGCCCGCAGGCGCGCTGCATAGACTCCGCTGTCGAGAGCGGCGGGGACCTGAAACTCCACATCCACGTCCCATTCGGCGTTATCCAGATCGTCGTCGTGAAAATGGATGGCTCCGTATCCCTCGGGCGCAGCTTTGAAGCTGGTCTCTCCCCCGGTCCAGCCGTGCCCTGTGACACCGCGCATCGGCATGTTAACCGTGGACCCGTGCAAGCCCTCGCCCGCCGTGTCAATCACCTTTCGAGACGAGATGTCGGCGGCGAAGTCCCAGGCAGCGACCGGACGCAGATTATCCATCCACCCGGGATCAAGTGCGGCGGACGCCAGCTGGTCGGGGCCAAGAGCGGCCGAGAAGATCCTGGGGCTGTCGATCTTCCCATTGAACTGGGCGCCGACCTTCTCCTTCCCCTCTCCCCGCGACTCCCAGACCGCGCCCATCAGAAGAGGGACGGTATTCACCCCCGGTTTTCCAGCCTCGACGGACCGGGAAACAATCACCTCACTGCTTCCCAGAGGCCAGTCGCGGAGGGGTTCCTGATAGAGGGTGACGCGGCGTTCCGACGACTCGAAAACGGCGGCCACCCGGGTCCAGCTCCCGGGCTGCAGCGGGCGTGTCGTCGCCACCTGGTGGATCTTCCCTGTCGAGTCACCAACCCGGAGGGCCAGATGGCTCTGGCCATCGATGAACAACCCCCAGCCCGTGCTGGAGTCGGGCGACCACTTGGTGATGATTCCCTGGACTCCCTTCCCCGGAGTCGTCGGATAGATCCATGCCTACAATGTGAAGCTGCCGGAAAGGTCAAGCAGAGGACCGTGTGGAACGATGACATAGGAACCCGGGTGAAGTTCCTGCCTGCGGCCGGGATAAAGGCCATTGACAGCAGTTTCGACCTGCTCCTCCTTGAAGCCCGGTCCCCTGGGATTGGGGTCTCCGTGAATCAGACGAACGATGTCCAGCCGGTAGGAGGGTTCCCCGGTACTCACCATGAAGCGGATCGTTTTGCCCGCCTCAACGCTCAGGAGGTCCGAATATCCCGCCAATCCGTATCGTTCCCAGATCGTGTCCTCCGCGGCCACAGGCCGAAAAAGCAACGGGAAGGCGAAAATGAAAATGAGGTGTCCCGCACAGAATGTGGTTGACAAGGCTGGCTTGTTTGTCCGGGCGTTCGATATGGTCATCCGAATTCTCCTTTTTCGGGTGTTGCGCGGCCTGCTGTTGTTGGAGTATAGATAATCTGAATTCCAATCTGATAGGGAGGCCTTGCATGCCAAGAGATAAACTGGATCGCCGTGACTTCGTTAAAATCGGGACTGCCGCTGCGGTGGCGGCCGGGGTGGTCGCCGGCTGCTCCCCCTCAGAAACAGGGCCGGCAGCCCTTATTGCGTCCCGATACCGGGCCGAGATCCCGGACACGCTGGATTTGGCCGCACGCGGTGCCCTGGCTTTACGGGCCATCACCAACTCGGTCGATCCCCGGTTCCTCTACAACTCCTGCCAGGGAGCTCACCTGGACCATCGGACCCCTTATATGAGCTGGCGTACGGGTGGGCCCTGCCTGCAGAAACCGATTCACGCCCTGCCGGGACTCCGCATCATGACCGGCAGTACGGTAAATGCCGACGTGGATGCCAGGATGCTGGAGTCGATCACCCGAGATATCGAGGAAGATGGGCTGTGGTGGCTAAAGAGCCTGGAAGACCGGCCCTGGCGCGCGGTACCCGACGCCGCACATTCCGTCGTAGCCGACTCGGTTGAGGCCGTGGACAACAAGTTCTGGCCTTTCCCTCACTCGCGGATGATGGTGGCACTGATGGACTGGTACGAGTACGACGGAGATTCGAAGTGGCTCGAGTTGACCGGGCGGATGGCGGACAGCCTGGCCAAGCTCGCCCTCAAAAACGAAGACCGCGCCTGGTACTATCAGACTTACAACCGCTCCGGAGCCTGGACGGGCCGGGGAGTCCCCCGGGGAAAGCCCGCCGATTTCGAACCTCCGACAGTCAACTTTCAGGACATCGGGAATGCCTTGCGGGCTTTTTCCCGCTGGTCGGTCGTCAGCGGCGACCAAGAGGCCCTGGACCTGGCCCATCGTCTGGCTCGATTCATGCTCAAACCCAGTATGTGGAGAGCCCGTGTCGAGGGAATGGTGGTGGCCGGCGAACACGGACGCTGGAGCGGCCATTTTCACACCAACACGACGGGTCTGATCGGGCTGGCAGAGTACGCGATTGCCTCCGGCGACGCCCGGGCTACCAGGATTGTCGACGAAGCCTATCGGCATGCCCGCAGCGTTGGGATTTCCCGCATCGGTTTTTTCCCTGCCGTGATTCGTCCACCCCAACAGAAGCAGCCTTCGGACGCCGGGGCCGGCGGCACCTCTCCCCAGGTCAGCGAGACCTGTGGAGTGGCAGACATGACCGCGCTGGCGATACGACTCAGTGAAAGTGGAATCGGCGATTACTGGGATCACGTCGACCAGTACGTTCGCAACCACCTGGTGGAGTGCCAGATGCTGAGGCGGGATCTACTGGAGGAGATCATCGCAGCGGGCCCGACCTATGAAGTCGATCCCGCCAGCGAAACGGACGAGAATGTGCTGGAGCGCAACATCGGGGCCTTCGTCTCCGGCAGTGATCCAACCTGGCTGTATACGTGGTACACGATGTGCTGCCAGGGCAACGGAAGCCTGGCTCTTGCCGAAGCCTGGAAGGCCACCCTGGATCACTCTGACGGTGTGGTCCAGGTCAATCTTCTTTTGAACCGGGCTTCGCCCTGGATGGACGTGGACAGCTATCTGCCCTACGAGGGGAAGGTTGTGCTCAAGAACAAGAGCGGCCGAAAAGCCCATGTGCGCATTCCTTCCTGGGTCGACAAGAAAGCCGTTCGTTGCCATGTCAACGATCGGCAGGCGTCACCTCACTGGTTGAGCAACTACCTGATCGTCGAGGGACTTGGCCCTGCGGACGTGGTCAAGGTTGAGTTTCCAGTGCCGGAATCGACCGAGACGTTTACCCTGCCCAGCTATGGGCGTCAGTACACTTGCGACTTCAAGGGCAGCACGGTGGTGGACATTTCTCCGCGTGGAGACAGGCCCGTGCTGGTCAAGATGGGGTCCGACGACGGAGGCGTATTCGAAGTCAGGAAGGGATATCCGATCTACCTTCGCGACCACTACAAGGCCGACCGGGCGCCGTTGAAAACGGTGGAACGCTTCGTGTTTTCCAAACGGGTCTGATCAGCAGCGCGCCTGCGAGCAAGGCAGGAGGACCCTCCGTGGTCCGATCGGATGGCTCGCGCTGGTTACTGGTTACTCGTTACCGGGTACTGGTTGGAGGTTCGTAGGGGCCGGTCTTGTGCCGGCCCGTCTAGCGGGCGGGTCCGTGCACTTGCAGCCCTGGAAGTCCGAGGTGAAAGTCCCCCAGGCTGCTAGCTAGACCGTCACGACCACGCGCCCTGACCCTCGCCCGGTCTCGACAGCCTCGTGCGCCTCGACGATGTCATCCAGCGAAAACCGTTCGCCGATCTCGAACCCTGGCCATTCTCCATCCAGCGCTTCATTCAGCCCGCTCGCAGCGAGCGCCGTCGCCTCGGAGGAAAAGTCGTCGCTCCCGAGAAAGAAAATGCGGACATTCTTGAAAACGAGGTGCCAGAACGGAAGCGACGGTGAGGGATCGCCGGTCGCGTAGGTTGCAATGGAGCCGCCTGGAGCCAGCAGTTCCGCGTCAGTCTCAATGTTTGCGTGAAAGGCAACCTCGACCACGTGGTCCACGCCTGCGGGGGAGAGAGCGCCAATACGCCTGACCACTTCTTCGGCTGAGCGTCCGTCGGTGCGGACGATCTCGTGCGCACCCGCGCGGGCCGCCCTTTGTTCGTCCTGTCCGGATCGAACCGTCGCGATGACATGCGCACCGGCAAGCCGGGCCAGAGCGACTGCACACGAACCCACGGCGCCTGCTCCCCCCTGCACGAGTATGGAGCGTGCATCCACGGGTCCCCCTGCGTGCACAGCCACATGTGCGGTGATTCCGGGAATGCCAAGGCACGCGCCCTGCTCAAACGGAACCTCCACTGAGAGGGGGACCGCCTGTGCGCCAGGTACAACGACATACTCGGCCGCCGTGCCGAATGGCCGATACCGCTGCGCGCCGAAGCACCACACCCGCTCGCCCATCCGAGAGTCCGGCACACCTTCTCCAACGGCATCGATCGTTCCGGCGCCGTCGCTGTGCGGAACAACTCTGGGGAAAGGCATCCCCACTTTGAAGACATCCTGGCGCTTCTTGACGTCGCAGGGATTGATGCCCGAAGCGGCGATCCGGATGCGTACTTCGCCAGGTTCAGGCCGAGGGTCCGGCATCTCGCCGACTACCAGCACTTCGGCCGCAGGGCCCTGCTTCTCGTACCACGCAGCTTTCATACCTGGCGGTTTATATTCGGAGTGCCTTCGAGAGAGCAAGTTTTCCTCGAAGAGGACGCCCCTATTCGCCCCCTCGGGCCGTGGCCGGCTCTCTGAAGCGGCCCGGGAAGGCTGCACCTGGTGCCATGGATTCTCTGCGGAGGGTGTTTCCTTGGAGCCTCGATAGTTTCTGTAACTCTTTTCTATTGGTAGTTTTGGGGTGATATCAGGTGAGTAGTTGACAGTTCGGCACGGCGATTTCAATGATTGGCTTCCAGGACAAGAAAGTTTGGGGGGAGTCAGATGTCCGAATTGCGAATTCACAACTGCGCCCTTGCGCAGGGTCAAAGCCAGACCGTCAAGGGGGTCGCTTCAGATGTGCCGTTATCGATTAGCTCCGAAAACCTGGCCGTGTCCTGGACGATTTTGGTACCGGCTACTCCTCGCTGAGCTGCCTGCAGCAGCTGCCGGTGGACGCACTCAAGATTGATCGCAGTTTTGTCTCCCAGTTGGGCGTCCGATGGGAGAGCTCAGAGCTTGTCAGCGCCATCGTTAAGCTGGCACAGAACCTGGGTCTAAGCGTCGCCGCCGAGGGTGTAGAGACCGAGGAACAGGTGTCCGGCCTGAAGGCGCTGGATTGCGATTACGGACAAGGATTCTACTACTACCGCCCTTTGCAGGTGCCGGCCGTAGAGGCTCTTCTCAGCCACTGAAGTCTGCCTCGAGCGGTGTAGGATGACCCTCCGTGGTCCGATTTCGTAGGGGCCGGCCTTGTGCCGGCCCGCGTAACGGGCGACCACCAGGGTCGCCCCAAGTCCGAACAGATCGCCGCGTGGAAGCGGCTCCCGGCTAGTAGGACATTGCCATTTCGCTGCTGGCAGTGAGGTTCGCCGACGGGAACAGAGCAACGATCGGCGTATAGGTGTATTGCACCGTCACCGTTACTTTGCTGCCCTGACGATTGTTGGGATCCCAGGTGGTGCTGGCTGTGACACCGGAGAAGCCCGGAAGTTTGTTCCTAACGTAGGTTTGAATGCTCGTGGATGTGGCCGGAGAGGAACTCCGATTGCCGTGCACGATGGCGTGGCGGCACGCATCGCGAGTCACCGCCGAGAGTGTGTTGTAGGTATAGCCCGCATAGATCACCGATAGGACCTCAAAAGGCCGCCCTGTTTGGTATAAAGCGTTTTGAATGAAAGACTTCAAAGCCAAACGGAGGCGGCCCTTATGAGAACAGAGTGTAAACAAGCCAGGTTCGAATTTCACCAACTATTTCAACGCAAAGTGAAGGCGCGGTTCGACGGCGGGAAGATCACCTCCGATGCAGGGGTGCTGCTGTTGCGAGAGGTCGAGAGGGGGACGGGTCTGATCGCCGGACTGGCTGAGTGTTTCAGGGATCACCGGGATCCGCGGTTGATCGAACACACGGTCGAGGAGTTGTTGGGGCAGCGCACTCTGTCTGGGGTACGAGGATCTGAACGATCATGATCAGTTGCGCACCGATCCGATGCTGGCGGTGGCGGTGAATAAGGCCGATCCGTTGGGGGAGAGGCGGCGGCAGGCCTCAGATCGGGGGAAGGCGCTGGCGGGCAGGTGTACGCTGAACCGGTTGGAGTTGACCGGCGCCGAGGTCGATGAGCAGGAGCGGTACAAGAAGATCGCGATGGACCCGGACCGGATCGACGGCTGGATGGTGGATGCCTTCGTGGAGTCCCACGAATCGGCGCCCGAGGAGATGGTGCTGGATCTGGATGCGACCGACGACCCGATCCATGGCCAGCAGGAAGGCCGGTTCTTTCACGGTTACTACCGCCACTACTGTTATCTCCCGCTGTACATCTTCTCGGGGGAGCATCTGCTGTGCGCCCGGTTGCGGTGTTCCAATATCGATGGGGCCGCGGGATCGGTGGAGGAACTGGAACGGATCGTCGGCCGGATTCGGCAGAGCTGGCCGGAGGTCTCGATCGTCATCCGGGCCGACTCGGGCTTTTGCCGGGATGACTTGCTCCGCTGGTGTGAAGACCATCACGTGGATTACGTGATGGGGTTGGCCAACAATGATCGGCTCAAGTCAGAGAGCGCCGAAGCGATGACTCAGGCCGAAGCCGAGTTCAACGCCACCGGGCGACCGGCGCGGGTGTTCAAGGATTTCCGCTACCGGACTCGCCACAGTTGGACCTCGGAGCGACGCGTCGTCGGCAAGGCCGAGTTCCTGGACAAAGGCGCCAATCCCCGATTCGTCGTCACCTCCCTGTCGCCGGAACGCCTGGGGGCCCGCGCGCTCTACGAAGACTTCTACTGTGCGCGGGGCGACATGGAGAACCGCATAAAAGAACAGCAGTTGGGTCTGTTCGCCGACCGGACCAGCGCGGCAACGATGCGCGCCAATCAACTCCGGCTGTATCTGTCCTCCGCCGCCTACATGCTCATGCACGCCTTGCGTCGTCTCGGACTGAAGCAGACCCCCCTGGCTCGCGCTCAGTGTCAGACGATTCGCTTGAAGCTCCTCAAGATCGGCGCCCAGGTCCGCCTCACGGTCCGCCACGTCTGGATCTCCATGTCGGAAGCCTATCCCTACAGCGAGGTCTTCGCTGCCGTCGTTCGAAACCTCCAGGCCATTCCTCTGCGCTGCTGAGGTCTGTCCCGATCAAACGCCCCCAAAAACGAAATCGTTCCATCGCTCAGGCCGAGCTCTGCCTGAATACATTCCGTCACGCTCTTCCGAACCCGAAAAACGCTCCATTCACGACCATCCACACCACCGCATCACTCGACCTGGACCGGATCGATAGCGAAACTCTCAGAAAACCGTTCCGGCCTGCCAAAATCACCTTCATTTCCAAATCGGTGATCTATGCGGGCTAGCGGCGCGACTATCACCAGGGGCTAGGGACGGCGAGACTCCACGATATCAACCGGTGTGTAGGGTTCGGCGTCACCCGTGAACTTGATTCGAACGTAAAAATCGGGCCAGTGCCTGAGTGCGTGCTTGACAGTCTCCACCCAGGACTCTTTCCCCTTCTTTTCAAACTTGAACGTGCGCATTCCCATCTGGGGAAACTCGCGTCCACAGGTGAATTCCAGGGTTGTGCAATCATCGGAGAGGATTCCGCCTACGGGCCCTCTCCAGGTACCGTCCTCTAACTGTGCGGTGCTCTGTGTGTATCGAAACAGAATCCGGTTGACTCGTCTGGCCAGTTCCACATCCAGAGTGAAATCAGGATCAAGCATCGGGCCCCCTCGTGTTGGCTAAAAAAAGGACGTCTCGGTTATGTCGGTCGGTTCAAAAGGTTCCTTTTCGCCCGTAAACTTCATGCGCAGCCAGACTCCCACATGATTCCGGTACGCGTGCTTGACGGTCTCTACCCAGGAAGCCTTGCCTTCCTTCTTAAAGCGAAAGCGTGTGGTCTCGTCGAACGATCTCCCCTTCTTGCACTTGAACTCGAAGTGCGTGCAATCGTCGGAGACGATTTCCGTGACCGGTCCTTTAAACTCATCTTCCTCCAGCTGCGGAGTGCTCTGCTGCCATCGGGCAAAGAGCCTGCCCAGCGCCAACTCGAGCTGTTCATCGGTCAAAGGCGGCAGGGGTTCGGACATTTTCACTCTTCCTCCATGTGGTGCCTGTTCGTCGAGAAGAAGTCAAGAATCGCGTTTTCTGTAAGGACACCCCGGGGTCTACTGATTGCACAAACTGCCCGCGGCGGCTTTAGAATCTTGCTAAATCCGCTCAATCCTCACCGGGCACACTTTCAGCTCGGCCGTGTCGGTAATCGGATCGTATCCCGATCCCGTAAGGATGTTCACCGGGACATCGCTGAAGCTGAAGGTTGTGAAAACGGTACCTCGCGGAGATCGTCGGGTGGCCTGCACCTTGATTTTCACGGATCCTCTGGGGCTGGACATGGAGCACCAGTCGCCATTTCGAAGGCCCCATTCTTCGAGGTCTTCCGGGTGCACTTCCAGCGTCTCCTCCGGGAGCAGATAGTCGATGCCGCGGGCGCGGCCGGTCTGCGTCCGGGTGTGGTAGGACTCCAGTCGTCGTCCCGTTGTCAGCCAGACCGGAAAATCATCATCTATCGTCTCTGCCGGGTCGCGATAGCGGATCATTTTGAAGATACCGCGGCCATTCCTGAACTCTCCTTCATGGAGAATCGGTGTCCCGGGGTGGCCCTCGAAGGGAACCGGCCATTGGTATGCACCCTTGTCGATCCTGTCCCAGTCGAGGCCCGCGTAAATCGGAGAGAGGCTGCACAGCTCGTTGAAAACCTCTTCGGCTGACTCGAATTCGAACCCCTCAACGCCCAGGCGTCGAGCAATCTGGGCCACGATCCACCAGTCGGGTCTGGCCTCTCCGGGTGGGGGGACGGCCTGCCGCACCCGCTGTACCCGACGCTCCGTGTTGGTGAAGGTCCCGTCCGTCTCGGCCCAGCTGGTGGCCGGGAGCACAATGTCAGCCAGTTGCGCTGTTTCGGTCAGAAAAATATCGATGACGACCAGATGGTCGAGACTGCGAAGAGCGTGCTCACAGTGCTCCATGTCGGGGTCCGAAACCAGGGTATTCTCTCCGTCGATGAGCATGGCGCGGATCTGGTCGCCGGCCAGTTCCAGGGCTCGAACCTTCGTGATGTCCTTACCCAGGTCCACTTCGGTGCCGTAGGCCTCCTTGAACTTGGCCTGGTTTTGCGGATCGGTCACCGGCTGGAACCCCGGATAATTGTTGGGAATGGCGCCGCTGTCGCCGGCTCCCTGGATGTTGTTCTGGCCCCGCATGGGATTGATTCCGGTGCCTTCCCGACCCAGGTTTCCTGTCATGAGCGCCAGGTTGCAGAGACCCTGAACATTTTCGACGCCACAGATGTGCTCCGTGATCCCCAGGGTGTAGTAGATAGCCGCCTTTTCTGCCCGACCGTAGTAGAGCGCCGCGGCTTCGATGTCCTGTGCCGGGACGCCCGTAATCGTCTCCGCCCAGCGCGGCGAAAACTCCTTGACGTGCTCGAGAAAGTCGTCACCGCCAGTGGTACGAGCCTCCATGAATTTGCGGTCGACGAGTCCCTCGCGAGCGATGACGTGGGCCATTCCCAGCAGAAGTGCGGAATCCGAACCGACCCGGATTTGCAGAAACACGTCCGCCAGATCGGCCAGGACGATGTGCCTGGGATCGGCCACGATGAGCCGGGCTCCCCGGGCAACCGCCTTCTTGATGCGGGTGGCGGCAACCGGGTGGCATTCGGTCATATTGGTGCCGATGCAGAAGATGACGTCGGGCTTTTCCATGTCGGCGAGGGGATTGGACATGGCCCCCCGGCCGATGGTGGCGGCCAGACCGGCCACCGTGGGGGCGTGTCACGCACGGCTGCAGTTGTCGATATAGTTGGTTCCGAAGCTGGCCCGGATGAACCTCTGCATCATGTAATCAGCTTCGCCGGGCGTGCGTCCCGAGGCGACGCCATAGATCGAGTGGCGGCCGTACTTCTCCCGTGCCTTTCGAAACCCGGACGCAGCCCGGTCCAGGGCCTCGTCCCAGCCGGCTTCTCTCAGTTCGCCCTCGCTGTTTCGGACCAGGGGAGAAGTCAGGCGCTCCGGATGTTGTACGAAATCATGCGCGAACTGGCCTTTGATGCAGAGAGCGCCCTCGTTGGCCGGCCCGTCCATGGCCGGATGAATTCCAACCAGCGTATTGCCTTTAGTCAGAACGTCTACCGAGCAGCCGACCCCACAATAGGGGCAGGTGCTGCGGGTCTTGCTGACTTCCTGGGGAAGATCGGCGTACTGGAGGGCCTTTCTGTCGGCCAGCGCGCCGGTAGGGCAGGTCTGCACGCATTGTCCGCAAAAGGTGCAGGCTGAATCCTTCAAGAGACCGTCGAACTCGGTTGCGATCTGGGTCTCGAAACCGCGGTTCAGTACCGTGATCGCAAAGTCACCCTCCTGTTCCGCGCACACCCGCACGCAGCGGTAGCAGGAGATGCACTGTTCGTAGTCTCGAAGGATGAAAGGGTTGTCGTCCTCTTTGGGTGTGCCCGACGTGCTGCCGGCAAAGCGCCCATTGTTCACACCGTAGCGGTCGGTCAGGGCCGTCAACTCCTGGGAGGCAAATCCGCTGAGAGGATCGACTTGAATCTCACGATTCTCGCTCGCCACCATTTCCAGAAGGGTTTTACGGTGTTTTTCGAGAGTCTGAGTTCTGGTCCGCACGACCATTCCTGCGGTTGCGACGGTGGTGCATGAGGCCACCGGCTTGCCAATCCCCTCGATCTCCACCACACATAGCCGGCAGCCCCCGAAAGGTTCCAGACGCGGGTCGTAACACAGGGTTGGGATCTGTGCCTGGTGTCGGTCGGCAACCTCATAAACGGTTTCGCCCGGTGCGAAACGGACTTCGACCCCGTCAATTGTCATCGTGGCGCTCCTGGTGTGTGGGTCCGAAGCCGAGGTCATTCTTCCCTTCTTACATCCAGATCCCTGAGGTGTCGGTCTATCTGTTCCGGAAAGTACCTCAAAAGACTATCGCTGACAAGCGGAGCCGCAACGCCGAGCCCGCAGGCACTCAACTCCTTCATGGTTTCGCCCAGGTCCTGGACCTCGCTGGCCCAGGCGTCCAGCTCCCTGGGGCCGGCCGCTCCGGAGAGTCGTTCGGTCAGCCGCCGGGTCCCGATCCGGCAGGGAAAGCATTTCCCACAGGATTCCTCGGCGAAAAAGCTCATAGCGTTGTGGGCCACCGCCACCATATCGCGGCTGGAGTCGAAGACCATGATTCCTCCGGCGCCCAGAAAGGACCCGCATCCTCGAATACTGGGCTCGTCGAGCGTCACTCCCAGATCTTTCCCCGCCAGAAAGCCCCCGGACAGGCCTGCCATGGTCACCGCCTTGATCTCCTTTCCGTTAAGAGGACCTCCGGCCCAGTCGTAGAGCAGCGTTTTCAAGGGCAGTCCCAGGGGAACCTCGTAGTTGCCGGGTTCCTGGATGTCCCCTGAAAGGCTGATCACTTTGGTTCCGCTCTGGCCATTCATTCCCAGCTCCCGGTACCAGTCGGAACCCTTTCTCAGGATGGGTGGGACGGAGGCCAGCGTTTCCACGTTGTTGACGACTGTCGGAAGGTTCTCATAGCCATGAGTCACGGGATAGGGAGGTCGATTGCGCGGGAACGGGTGTTTCCCTTCGAGACTGTTGAGGAGCGAAGTCTCTTCGCCGCAGATGTAAGCCCCGGCCCCCCGCCGCAGGTACAGGCGAAAAGAAAAATCCTGTCCCAGAATCTGTTCCCCCAGAAAGCCGGATCCTTCCGCTTCGGCAAGAGCCTTCTCCAGGATCCTGAAAGTCTCCGGATACTCGTATCTGAGGTAGATAAATCCGCGAGCGGCTCCGGTGGCGCGGGCAGCCAGGACCATTCCTTCAATGACTGCATGGGGGTCGTGGTCCATCAGAACCCGGTCTTTGAAGCACCCGGGCTCCCCTTCGTCAGCATTGCACACGATGGTTTTCGGTTCGCCTGGAGCCTCCGCGACCGCCTGCCACTTGCGGCCAGTAGGGAAACCTGCTCCCCCCCGGCCGGCCAGGCCGCTTTGGCTGACCAGCTCGACGATATCTGGGGGGTCCAATTCCAAGATCGCCCGCGCCAGGGCCTCGTATCCGCCCGTTTTCTGATAGCCCGCGATGCCGGGTCGATGGGGATCGCGGATAGAAGCAAAGACGCACTCCTCCACACCTGCGGGATTCTGCGGAGGGAGAGGCGAAGGGCGGGCGACAAGAGCGTCACTCGATGTACCAACCAGTAAGCTCTCTCCGCGGATGACCGGAACGGGCTCGTCGCAGCGGCCGGCACAGGGCATTTCTTCGGCCTCGCCACCCAGTGTCTCCAGAAGGCCTGGTCCTCCGCGCAGTCGGCAGACCGGTCCGGTGCAGACTCGAAAGTTGCCGTGCCCGGCCCGGCGCGAAAAGTGATGGTAGAAAGTAACTGTCCCGTAAAGATCAGCCAAAGGGATCTTCAAAGCCCTGGAAACGTCCTGGATGGCCTGCCCGGAAAGATATCCGTCGCGGTCCTGGAAGGCGTGCAGGAGCGGCAGCAAAGGAGCCGGCTCGTCCCGCCATAACTCGACTAGTTCCTGATTCGTTGGAGGCTGCACCGACCGTCGATTCTATCATCTTGATCGGCTCACCGGCCCGTTCTGAGAGATCTTTTCAAGAGATAAAAACCTGCACACAGCGATAGAATAACGGCGGCGATTGCCAATAGCGTTCCCGGTGAGGTCGTCTTATAGTCGAGCACAATGACCTTTCTGGCTACAGCGATCATGGCGACCAGGAAGACGACCTCGACATGCAGACCCACATTCACCATATAGGACCCCAAGATTGCTTGTCTGAATCGATGTAAACTACTATAATTAAAGGAGATATAGCACATAAAGGGGGCAAGGAATGGCTCACCCCAAGGGTGAAGGTGTGAAGGTCGGTTTTGATGGCAGTATCAGGCTTGAGTTTCATGGTGCTAAGGTCACATCGGATGCCGGACTTCTCGCCTATCGTGATCTGGATGAGGCGTTGGGTTTATTCGATAGTGTGCCCTTCGTGTTTCACGATTCGCGGACCGGGCGCAACATCCAGCACCACCTCACGGCCTTGATGCGTCAATCGGTATACAGCCGTCTCGCTGGCTATGAAGATGTCAACGATGCCCATCGCTTATCGGTTGATCCGACGATGCGAAGGATCACCGGAAAGAAGCTCGACGATAAGAATGCCGCCAGCGCCAACACGATGGGTCGATTTGAGACCCAGATGCTGTCCGTCGAGAACAACCTGCAAGCCCTTTCGGAAGTCAATGGTCGATGGGTGGAAAGAGCGCTGCAGAAAACAACTCATCGACGCATCATTCTGGATATGGACAGTTCAGCTAGTCCGGTCCACGGCGAGCAAGAAGCCTCTGCCTACAACGGGCATTTCGGATGCACTTGCTACCATCCGCTGTTTTGCTTCAACCAGTTCGGAGATTGCGAAGGTTTCATGCTTCGGCCCGGCAACGTGCACAGTGCGGACCGTTGGAAGGAGATGCTGGAACCAATCGTGGCTCGGTACGAGAAGAAGAAAGTCCGCAAATACTTTCGGGGTGATGCAGCCTTCGCCAAGCCAGAGATTTATGAATACTTGGAGGAGAAGGGCTTTTTGTATGCCATCCGGCTTCCCGCCAACCAGGTGCTTCAAGAAAAGATCGAACACCTGCTGACCCGACCGGTGGGGCGCCCACCCAGAAAACCCGTTGTTTGGTTGGCCGATTTCAAATATCAAGCCGCCAGTTGGGACCGGCCTCGTCGGGTGATTGCCAAGGTCGAGTGGCATCGCGGCGAACTCTTTCCGAGAGTCGGTTTCATCGTGACCAACAGGAGCGCACGAGCCCAAGGGGTGGTTCACTTTTACAACGGTCGCGGCACGGCTGAGCAGTGGATCAAGGAAGGCAAGTATGCCTTGAACTGGACGCGGTTGTCCTGCCAGCACTTTGTCCCGAATCAGGTGAGGTTGGCTCTGTTTGTTTTGGCCTACAACCTGGGCAATTTTCTGCGCCGTCTGGTCCTTCCCAGAAGAATCAAACACTGGTCCCTTCGAACCCTATTGGCCAAGTTGATCAAGATCGGAGCGAAGGTGGTTCACCATAGTCGAATCGTGACGTTTCAGATGGCGGAAGTCGCGGTCAGCAAGGAGGTATGGGCCGAGATGTTATCTCGGATTGACCGCTTGAGATGGATCAGAGCCTAGCACCAAGTGTTTCTGATCGAATGGGTGGAGAGGTGTCTCCACTGATCAGATTTCGGCAAAGGCGCCTGGATAACTCTGGGCTTAGAGGCCCTTTTCAGGCGGAAAGATGCCGAGGGAATCGTTGACGCGAGGGTGGAGGGCTGATAAGTTTTGATCATTCATCACCGGGAGGTCAGAGGAAATCGGATCCGAAGTTGATATGAGGAATGTCGGTTTAACCAAGGCCCATTCACCATGATGGCCCGGCCATGACCGCCACGTTTTCCCCCCGCACCCCGGCTCAGCAGGACAGTCCCAACGGCCTGCCAACGCGGCGCCTGGGGCGGACCAATGAGCAGGTTTCCATTCTCTGCCTGGGAGGCTGGCACCTCGGAAAAGCGGCCCAGGAAGACCGCCGGGAGACGATCCGCATCATGCACGCGGGCCTGGATGAGGGTATTACCTTTTTCGACAACTGCTGGGAATATCACGACGGGCTCTCGGAAGAGGTCATGGGAGAAGCCCTGGCCAGTGGAGGCCGGCGTCAGAGAGTGTTCCTGATGACCAAGAACTGTGAAAGGGACTACGAAGGAAGCCGGACACACCTGGAAGACAGCCTGCGCCGACTGCAGACCGACCACATCGATCTGTGGCAGTTCCATGAAATACTCTACGACAACGATCCGGACTGGATCTTTGAACAGGGTGGACTCAGGTACGCCCTGGAGGCCCAGGAGGCTGGCAAGGTTCGCTACATCGGCTTTACCGGTCACAAGGATCCGCGCATCCACTCCAAGATGCTGGACAAACCCTATGACTGGGCCACCGCTCAGATGCCCCTCAACCTGATGGATGTTCACTATCGCAGTTTTCAGAAGGAGGTCCTGCCCGTCTGCCTGGAACAGGACGTGGGCGTGATCGCGATGAAGAGCCTGGGGGGCGGCAAGATTGTTTCCGATACCGGGTTTACGCCCAGAGAATGCCGCACCTATGCCCTCACCCTGCCGGTCTCGACCCTCGCCGTCGGAGTCACTTCGATGGCCGAGCTGGAACAGGACGTGGGGATCGCCCGCGATTTCCAGCCACTCTCAGAAGAAGCCATGCGGGAGCTGGAGGCCAGGGCAGAACCGGAAGCCGGCGATGGCCGCCACGAGCTGTTCAAGTCGACCCAGGTCAACGACGGCCCCCACCACCGTCGGCAGCACGGGTTTGCGCTGGACTAGATGGGGAAGGCCCTCAGGTGTGCGACCGGGGGGCGATTCGTAGGGGCGACCCTGGTGGTCGCCCGCTCAACGGGCCGGCACAAGGCCGGCCCCTACAGGTCGCCGCCCTGAGGCGCCTCCCACTTTTTCCTGCGTCCCACACTCTTTTGATCCTCCCACTTTCTCTTGACTCTCAGATTCCCACCAGGTTGAGTTGCTCTTTGGAATAGCCTTTTTCGCGGGCCCAGACGTCGAGCCCGGATTATGCAAGAACCGTAATCCGCTGTTGAAAAAAGGCTCGAGAAGTGGCCCAACTCGGAAGCGGGCAGTTTTGACAGGCGGATTTGCGAAGAATATCGGTTTGTACTCTTGTTTACTACCCATATTTTGTAGTTGTCTCAGCTGGTGATGGGTTCATTGGGGAGAGGATGAGCAGATGCACAAACTAAACTTTTTCCCGCTGGGGAATGCCGAGCAGAGTGTCTTCCTTGAGATAGTCCTTGACGATTTCGAGGAGCTCGACTCCGATCAGGACCATGAGAAAAAATGAAAAGATCTCGAGGAGCTCGGACATGTCCAGGAGGAACATTCGAGGGGGCTGCATTAATTGATTGAAAAGCAATACCGCCAGCTCGACGGTTGATGAAAGGACGGCCAGCATGAGCATAAACAGCAGGGAAGCGACGATCACACGCTCGAACTTGTTCAAGATTTCCAGCATGCTCTGTTATCTCCGGTGTTTCGGTTGCGGGCACGATAGTCTTGGACCACAATAGCATGCTAGTGTACTGTCCGGAAAGTTCTTGTAGTTAATAGTCAGGGTACTTTTCTATCCTTGGGCATGGCAAGACCACATATTCGACTCGATCTACCCCAACAACACAAAGCAATTCTACAGTCCTGGCTGCGGGCCTCCAACACCAAAAGAATCCTCGCCGAGCGAGCCCAGATGATCTTACTGTGCGGGGACGGACTCACAGCAATTGAGGTCTCCCAAAGGCTGTCCAAGCGCCTGGGCAGCATACAGAAGTGGCGAAAGCGCTACCTTGAGGTGGGGCTATCAGGGTTGGAGGATCAGCCCCGTTCGGGTCGACCACGGCGACTATCGCCAGCGAAGGTACGAAAAATTCTCAAGGCCACCGTGCAGACCATCCCCAGGGAATCGACTCATTGGAGCCTGCGCCTCATGGCAGAGTATGCCCAAGTCAGCAAACATCAGGTGACTGAAATCTGGAAAGCCGCAGATCTTAAGCCCCACCGGATTCGCTCTTTCAAGATCAGCAACGATCCTGATTTCGCCGAGAAGGTGATCGACGTGGTGGGCCTGTACATGGACCCGCCCGACAACGCTTTGGTTTTGTCTGTAGACGAAAAAACTCAGATTCAGGCTCTGGACCGAACCCAGCCCATGCTTCAGCTCAAACCCGGGCAGGTCCAACGCAGAACCCACGATTACAAACGCCACGGGACGGCCAGTCTGTTTGCCGCCTTCGACGTGGCCACCGGTGAAGTAATGGGCCGAATCACGAAACGGCATCGGGCCATAGAGTTTTTAGCCTTCTTACGTCAGATCGAGCAAGTCGTCCATCCAGATCTGGACGTTCACCTCATTCTCGATAACTCGAGCACTCACAAGACCCAGAAAATCCGAAACTGGTTCCTACGACGCCCACGTTTTCATCTCCACTTTACTCCTACCAGTGCTTCCTGGTTAAACGCTGTCGAAACCTGGTTTTCACAGCTTGAGCGGCGTTCCCTTTACCGCAACTCTTTCACTAGTGTTCAAGAGTTGAGGAACGAAATACGAAGATATATTCGAGTGCATAACCAACACCTGGCCAAGCCCTTTAAGTGGCGGGCCAACGCTACTTCGATCTTAGACAAGGTCGAAAGAGCTCAAAGATCCATCGATCAATGTTAACAACAGGAATTTCTCGGACAGCACACTAGGAGTCCCCAGAAGGAGGTGCCGAGATGCGAATATTTCCAAGTGTCCCTTTGTCTTTTCTCATGATCACTCTTGCCCTGGCAGGGGCGGGCTGTACCCCCCAGCCGGAGCCTGTCGACCTGGAGGCTGCCAGGTCGGAGCTTATGGAAGCCGACCGGGCCTGGTCCGAAACGCCGCCTAATGCGGATGCTTTTGTGGCCTTTACGGCTGAGGGAGCACACTTTCTGGCCCCGGAGGGTCCGCTGGCGGTGGGAAAAGAACAGATTCGGGAAGCCGTTGCTCAGATGTTCAGTGCCCTGGGGCTGGCGCTACAGTGGGAGACCTCGAGCGCCGGGGTTTCCGATTCAGGAGATCTTGGATACACTTTTGGAACCTTTGAGCTGACCGTGAATGACGCGGAAGGGCATCCCGTCACGCGGGAGGGGCAAGTACTCGACGATCTGGCGAAAACAGGCGGACGGTAGCTGGAAAGTCGTCGTGGACACTCCCAATTTCAACAGTCCGGCTCAGGCTTCGGCCCCGGCTGAAGAGTAGTCCGAAGTCGAGAACAAGGGACGGATTCAAGAGTGGGAGGCGGGGTCGCTCAACTCCACCTCTTCCAGCCACGTCGTTGTGGAATTCACATTCAGCGCCAGGTGAAGCGCGGGTTCATCGGGGCCGGCTCCGTGCCAGTGCTTCTCCCCCGGTTCGATGACGACGGTCTGGCCGGCCGATAGTTGCTTCAGGTCCTCACCCCATTTCTGAACCAGACACGTGCCCGAGAGGACGACCAGCAACTGTGGCCCCGAATGGAAGTGCCAGTTGGTGCGGGCGCCTGGCTGAAACTCGACGCGAAACTGCCGGATCTGATCCTTGCCATCGAGGAAACCGCTGCGTTTGACCCGAGCCCGCCCCGTGAAAGTAGCGCCATCAGCGTCCTCCCAGTCATTCGTGAGGTCTTTCCAGAGCTGCACCCTCGGAATGTAGCAGCTGGCCGGCCCAGGTGGCCAGGTGAAAATGCTCCGCCCTGCCCGGTGCAGCAGCACTTTTCGGTCAAGGACCCGGCAGCCCGTGGCGGCTTTTGCCGGGGGTTCCTGGGAGTGGGAAAGTTTGACGCGACCGCCGGAATCCGCGTATTCTTGCTGTGCTTCTTTGGTCTGAGGTCTCCTGAAGGAGCTTGAAAAACCGAACAGAAGACCTGGAACGTCTCACCATAGCGAAGAAGAGCCCAGCCAACTCGAGAGTGTAGGACTGTGGCGAAGTGCCTGCTCGGCGTATTTTTGGCGGAGCAGGGCGTCGCGAGGGGAGGACGAAAGAGTTCTTCTGGAGGAGAACATGAACAGCAGCAAACTGTATGTTGGTGGATTACCGTACGCAACGACCGAGGATGAACTGGAAGATCTCTTCTCGGAACACGGGACCGTTGAGTCGGTGCGGGTGATCACCGACCGGATGACGGGCCGCTCGAAAGGGTTCGGTTTTGTCGAGATGAGCAGCCAGGAGGAGGCTGAGGCAGCCGCTGAAAAGCTGAACGATTCTGAGCTTGAGGGCAGGACCCTGGTTGTCAACGAGGCCAAGCCCCGTGAAAAAAGAGGATCTTTTGGCGGCGGCGGCGGCGGCGGCGGCCAGCGAAGAAACCGCTGGTAGTGGCCTGCGCGCTGCTTGAACTGGTGAAGGGGTTTCGGGTGCGCCCGCCCCATTCCTTCCCCCGGGGGCAACCCCAAAACGGATTCTGGGTTACACTGGACCCTTTCACACCCCCTTTTCGCCCTGTGTCCAGTACCAAGGAAGGGAAGACGGTTTGTCCGGACAAGACGAATACGACGTCCTGGAAGATTTGATCGTTCGCGGCAAGGAGAAAGGTTATCTTTCCGGGGATGAAGTGAAGAACGCCCTTCCGGAGAAGTACCTGCGCTCCCACGATCTCGATCAGATCTTCCTCTTGCTCGGTGCTGCCGGCATTGCCGTGCTCGACACTGAGCAACTGACCGAGGTGAGCCGGGGGAGACCCCGAAAAAAGAATGCGAACGGCGGTAACGCCGCCAAGCCGGAGTTCGAGGACCCCGGAAAGACAGACGACCCGGTCAGGCTTTACATGCGCGAGATGGGGACGGTGCCACTCCTGAACCGCGAAGCGGAAATAGAGCTTGCCAAGCGCATCGAGAAAGCGCAGATCAATGTTCTCAAAGTGGTCTCCCGCAGTCCGCTGGCGGTTGCCAAGATTCTGAGCTACGACCGGGACTTGCGAAACGGGAGAATCCAGATTTCGAAGCTGGTCAACTTCACCAAGGATGAACTGACCGAGGAAAATCTGGCGGCCCGGCTAGCCGAGACTCACGAGCGCATTTCCCGGGTGCGGGAATTGCATGAGGGGACCAGTGAAGTTCGACGGGAGCTGCGTAAGGCCAGTCAGGGCTCTGCCGAGTACAAGGCACTGCTTTCTCAGCTGGCCTGTTACCGGGTGCCTGTCTCCCGCCATGTCCGTTCGCTGGGTCTGACCCGCGAGGTCCAGGCCGCGCTGGTGAACGTGATTCGCGTTGCCGTCGATGGAATCAGATCGCTCGAGCGGGAAAAGAAGCAACTTCTGAAACTGCAAAAATCTCCTCTTCCGGTTTCCAGAGCCACTCAGGTGAAGCATCGGCTCTTGCAAATCGACAAGGAGATGCAGGAGATGGACAAGGAGATTCAGACCAGCCCTGCAGAGCTCAAGCGCACCCTGGCAACTATCAAACGCTTTGAACTCGAGGAAGATATTGCCAAAAAGGAGCTGGTAGAAGCCAACCTCAGACTGGTTGTCTCAATTGCCAAAAAATATGCCAGACGCGGAGTGCTCTTCCTGGATCTCATTCAGGAAGGCAACATCGGGCTTATGAGGGCCGTTGACAAATTTGATTATCGACGGGGATACAAATTCTCGACCTATGCCCACTGGTGGATTCGGCAGGCCATTACGCGCGCGATCGCTGACCAGTCACGCACCATCCGACTGCCCGTCCACATGACGGAACGTGTCAACAAACTCATCCAGACCTCCCGTGCCCTGCTGCAGCAGCGGGGTCGGGAGCCGACTCTGGAGGAACTGGCTCACGAGACCGGGATTCCGGTGGGCCAGGTGAGACAGGCTCTGAAGGTCGCTCAACAGACCATTTCGCTGGAAACGCCGATCGGAGAAGACCAGGACAGTCACCTGGGGAGCCTGGTGGAGGATCGGCTGGCGATCTCACCGGCCGATTTGACGATCGGAATCGATCTCAAGGAGCAAACCTCTGCCATGCTGCAGACGCTGACTCCCAGAGAAGAACAGATCCTTCGAATGCGCTACGGGATAGACGACGGGATCGAATGTACGCTCGAAGAGGTTGGCCGACGGTTTTCGGTGACTCGCGAGCGTATCCGTCAGATCCAGGATAAGGCGCTCCGAAAGCTGCGTTATCTGTCATTCGGAAAGGAACGAACAAGATTTCCGAGTCCCTCGGACGGGGACGCTCAGCCTTCTGCATAGGCCTGCTCGGGCGTTTCGACCCCGACCGGACTATGGGCGCCCGCCCTCTGACTGGCGCCTTACATTTTCCTGACTGCCTGCATTGAGGCAAGTGATGATAGAATCCTCTGAAGTTATCAATTTCCCTGAATGTCGAATGAAAGTCATTAAGCTTGCCCAGGTCCCGCCGCCCGTTGTTTCCGCCAAGCACACCGTGGCTGAGGCGGTTCGAGCCATGCGGAAAGTTCGAGTGGGGGCTGCGGCTGTGCTGGAAGACGATCAACTGGTCGGGATCTTTTCCGAACGCGACGTCATGCTGCGTGTAGTAGCCGAAAAGAAGGATCCCGGACAGACCCTCGTGGCGACGGTCATGACCGGCGATCCTGAGCGGGTGGGAGGCGACACGGAAAGTGGCGACGCCCTCGAACTCATGGTCAAGAGACACATCCGTCATTTGCCGATTGTCGACGCTGACGATGAACTCATCGGGTTAGCCTCCATTCGAAACCTGCTCCAATACCACGTCGAAGACCTGGCCGATCAACTCAATTCGCTGGAGGCCTACTTCACGGCGGATGGCCCCGGGGGCTAGCCGCCCGGCTACCGGCAGTCCGTTTGGCCCCTCGACGCCCCGACGGCACCGGCGGGACTCTCACCAGGGGCCGTCGGTTGCGCCTTCATAAATGCGGCACGGCTCATGAATGTGCTTCAACGCCTGGCCGGCAGTTGCCACAGCGCAATTCTCAAGTTCCCTTTGCTCGGGATCTCCAGCCTGTTAGTATCCTGGCCCCTGGTGTCGGCCCAGCCGCCGCCGGAGGCTCAGCTGACCTTGCCTCGCCTTTCCGCAGCAAGGCCCTGGACGGATAGACCTCTCTATAACGACCCGGACCACTTTCAGTTTGTCATTGTTTCCGATCGTACCGGCGGCCATCGAGACGGGGTTTTCCAGAGCGCCATTCGCAAGATCAACACTCTGAGGCCCGAGTTCGTTATCAGCGTCGGCGATCTGATCGAAGGCTATACGATCGATGGGGAGCAGATCGACCGTGAGTGGAAGGAATTCAATGGGTTTCTGGAGCCCCTGGCCATGCGCTTTTTCTATGTGCCGGGGAACCATGACATCTGGAGCGCCGGGTCGCGACACGAGTGGGAACAGAGGCTGGGCGCGAGTTATTACCACTTCACCTACAAAAATGTTCTCTTTCTCTGTCTCAATAGCGAAGACGGAGGCCCCACGCAGCTGGGTGCGGAACAGCTCGCCTGGCTGGAGGAGACACTTCGCGAAAACACAGACGTTCGCTGGACCCTGATCTTCCTCCACAAGGCCCTGTGGGTATACCAGCAAGAGGGCAGGACGACGCGCTGGGACCGCGTCGAAGAAGCACTGGGAGGACGCCCTCATTCTGTCTTCGCCGGCCATCGTCACCAGTACGTCGCCTACGATCGTGACAACTACAGATATTACGAGCTGGCCACCACGGGCGGAAGCAGCAGTCTGGCCGGTCCCGTTCATGGCCGCTTCGATCATGTCGTTTGGGTGACCATGGATGAAAGCGGTCCGATTCTGGCCAACCTCCAGCTGGACGGCATCCTGGATTCCGATGTGCGAACCGAAGCCGGGCAGGAACTGATCAACAGGTTGAGTGGCGGCTATGGCCTGGAGCTGGAACCTGTTGTAGTGGCATCGCGCCGGGTGTTCAAACGGGACCGGACTCGCCTGTAGATCACAAATCGGGCCGACCTGCCAATGGAAGTCCGGGGTCGGTTTGCACCCCATGCTCTACTCCGGCCCCATCCCTATGCCTTCTCCCGAAGCCTCGACCCTCACTCGGTTGAGGTGGTTGAGCTGACTCTGGAATCATCCGCCGCGATCAGGCCTCCCCACACCGCCATTCTCCCGCTTGACGTCACCATCACCTACCGACCCGAGGCGCTTCGGAAGCCCCTCGTATGGGAAAGAACGATCTTCGCTGTAGTTGACCGCCCCATTTCCGTTCCGCGTACAAAAGCCAATCGGCCGGTGATGCTGGACGGAAAGCTGGACGAATGGCCGGGGCTGCCCCTGTCTGCCGATCGTCCCGCTCAGCTCACGGGAGCTGCCTCGGTGTGGGCCGGTCCGGAAGACACCTCGTTCCGGTTCGGTCTGCTCCAGGACGACGAGTGGCTCTACCTGGCGGTGGATGTCAGGGACGATGTCTGGACAGCGCGGTCGGAATCCAATTTGCGCTTGCAGGATCACAGTGGTCTGCTGCTCGATGCCAGACCGATGCCTGAGCGTTCGGATCAAGTGGCAAACTCGGGGGCCTCGATTTTCAGCCTGGCCCTGATTCCCAGGAAACCACGGGGAAGGGGTACGATTCTCTCCAGAAAGTTGAAGGCACGTGGGGCCCAGCTCTGTTCTGACACGACAGCGACGGGATACACGCTGGAATGTGCGATCCCTCACCGCCTGCTCGACCAGATCCAGGGACGCCCCTGGTACAGCTTTCGCCTCAATCTCTTTGCCGTTGACATGGACGGGTTGACCAGCTCGAGAGTGCTGGTGTGGTGGCGTCCCGGATGGAATACGATGGAATCTTACCCGGGATCCGGGACCTTCGTCCGGGAATGAATCGCGGTCTTGACAACTCGCGGGACTTTCACCACCGGCTGCTAGAGTCTGAGGGCTCGGGAACGAAGAGAAACTCGCATGCGTGGGAGATCCTGGCTGCCAAGTAAGCCCCCCGAATTCGTCCTGTTGCTGGCGTATATCGCAGCGCTCCCGGTGATGTCGGTTCTGATTCTCAGACTGGGCGGCCGGATGCTGGCACCTTGTGACTTCATCTTCGTGCTGGTCGTCGCGGCATCTCTGCCCTCGATCTGGCGGGGGGACTTTCGGGCGGGACTCTTTGAGGCATTGCTGCTCTTGTACCTGGGTGCCACCCTGCTTTCGACGGTGCTCTCAGGAAGCAGCTACACCGGAGTGATCAAAGTGGCCTACCTTGTCGCAGTCGCAGCCTGGACTCGCTGGATCCTGCGCGGGGGCGAGTGGAGGATGCGGTCGGTGCCTGGAAGGTGGGTACTGCCATTGCGGTGGCTGGAGGGCTGCTGGGAATAGCGACCTTTTATCTGGGCTGGAGCAGCTTCTGGAATCCTCTCCTGGGCCACTACGGAACCGTGCCTGGCGGGTACTATCCGCGCCTGACCTCACTGTTCTCCAGCCCCAACACCCTGTGCAACTATTTGATCGTGGGAGCGGCTCTGGTCTGGTACCGGGGCTCCCGTCTGTTCCTGGCCGGGATCCTGTCGGTTTCCCTTTTCACCGTGTCCTCGGGCCTTGGCGGCCTGGCCCTGGTTATGGGTTTGTCGGCCCGCCGCATTCGCGGTGCGGCGGGCCTGGGTATCATCCTGGCCGCGGTCAGTCTGGCCGCAGTTCTGGTTTCCCCTACAGCCCTGATGGAGGGCAGCCTGGAGCCTTCCGGACGCCTCCTGACCTGGAGGGAGGCCCTCGACGACTGGGCGGATCATCCTCTCACCGGCGCCGGGCCGGGAGCTACGACCATCGAAGTGCACTATCAGGGTCCCGCCGGGGCGATGATGCACTGGACAGAGGCGCACAATATCTGGCTCAGTGTGGCGTCTCAATTGGGACTCCTGGGGCTGGTTCCGCTGCTGGGTCTGACGGTCTGGAGTCTGCGACCTGCCGTCTCCCAGATGCAGCACCTGCGAAAAGCCCTGCAGATGGCGCTTCTCGGTTCGTGGCTGATTCACGGATTGAGCGGTGCCTTCGCAGACTCTCGCCATCTGTGGGTCTTGCTGGGAATGCTGGCGGCGACCGAGTGCGACGAATAAAACAGCTACAATTCGTACAAGCCTGCCACAGAAACCTTGATGTTATCGTTGAGGAGAGTCCCGTCACCGCTCATGGCGTAGACCAGGATTTCGTGGGGTCGGGAGTCACCCTGGGGTCCCAGCTTCACTGCACACAGGAACGATTCTTTCTGCCACACCTGGTAGGAGAAAACCCGGGTCCCGTTTCTCCACACCGAAACGAGTAAACACTGGTTCTCTTGGGCAGGGATGCCATAGAAACGGAGGATCAAAAGCGCGGATCCTGAAGTTGAGGGGAGCGTCATGAGACCAGGTTGATTGAAGAGGGTCAGGGTCGAAATCTCGTCTGAATACAGGTACCAGCAGGCCGGGTCGAAAACCTCGTGAACGGCCCTGGCCGGCGCTGTCTGGATCGACGGCAACAGCGAGCGAGGCTGAATCAGGAGGCGGGCCATCTCAGGCCTGAACGCATACAGAACCCCGTCGTGGACGGGCATCTCGAGGCTGTCCGATGCGACCGATCGTTGTTTCCTGGAGAATCGACCGAAGCTTCCAAGCCCCCCGCTGTTCCTCGACTCGCCCTTGCGCAAGCTGCCGGTGGCGGGTTTCTGCTTCTCTCCTCGTTTACGCAGGACAAAGTTCGCGGTCGCCCCGAAAATGTTCGAGAGTGCCAGGCGATACTCGTCTTCAGACTTCTTTTCATTGAGTTCAAGAAGCTGCCGGGAGACACGCAGGCTCATTTCCTCCACCTCCTTTGCACGAGGCACAGAGAACCCGAGACCTCGACTGACGGGATCGAGGTGGGACTCCGCCTCCTGACACAAGCCGGTCAAGTGCATACGAATGGTTTCGGTCGTTTTCTCCGGTGATTCTGCGGCCAGGGAAACCCAGGCCTGGTCGACAGGGCTCATCGTGGCTTCGGGGCTAAATTCCTTTTCCACGATCTCGGTAGGGCCTTCCAGTGCTTCGATCAGCTCCGGTAGCTGGATGGTCTGATTCTCGATCATCCCGAAGACGGTCTCGGGCCGGCTACCGATAAAGGGCTCCGCGATCGTCCGCAGAATACCGACTTCGTGAAGGTGTTTCTCGAAGGGGGTGAACTGGTCGATTCGATTGCTGCGAAATCGGTAGAAGCAGCAGGCGCGGGCCGAGGGTTCCTGGTTGAGAATCAAGAGTCCCCGGGGCGCGACAACACGCTGGATCTCGGCCAGCACGGTTTGCCATCGCCAGGTGTGGTGAAGTGAGGCGCTCATGAAGACGAGGTCGAACGAATCGTTCTCGAAGGGCAGTTTGTGAAAGTCTGCCGCTATGAGTCGCACTTCGCTCGGTCTCTTGGTAACACCAGCCAGCCGCCGTCCCAGACGAAGAGTCGAGGCGGAGATGTCGAGGAGCGATACGTGGCATCCGTATTTCTGCTGAAGCTGGTAACCCGTGGTATGGGCGTAAGAGGCCACCTCGAGGAAGGACTCCAGAGGTTGCTCCCCCGTCCAGCATCGTTTCAGAACCGACTGGATGCTTCGGAAATGCTGTCGGCTCACTTTTTGGATGGTTGGATCGTGCGTCAAAGAGTGCCAGGCTGTCTCGCCCAGAAGCGGCGCGTAGGCACCGAGCGAGTCGTCGAGCATGGGGCCATTCTAGCAGCCCCTGGTGGAAGTCTCACGAGTGGCATCGGCGTCCCAACTTTCACCATGGGCAGCCAACCGTCCCTGGCGGGAGTCTGCTTGCGCTCTCAGGCCACCAATTATAAGATATTCGGGAAACAAGGGTTTCGAACAGCTTGGTCGCAGCAACGGGTGGGTGCTGAGAAGCTGGTCGCTCAAGAGCAACTGAACACCTTCCCCGAGCCGAGACTCCCGACCACGGCTGACGTAACACACGACCAGGGAGAGGACGTCCAATACCATGGATGAGTGCCCACTTTGTGGAGGCTCGATTAAAGAAGAAGCGATCATCTGTCGCCATTGTAGGTCCAGGGTGCCGGTGCGGCGGGCCCAGGGCGGCGTCTTCGCTCAGCGACGACATGTTGCTGAAACAGATGCATCGAGCTTTGGCTTCCTGATCCTTCTGGTGCTGTTTTTCGGGGCCGTCATCGTGACCGCTTACGCGGTCCTGTAACGCCCTTTCAACGCTCCCCTCTGACCCGACGGGCCACCCCCGCGGAAATCCCACGGCTGTCGCTGAGCTGGTGAAAATCAATCCCCAGAGTCCAGCACACCAGCGCCAGCTCGGAGAGATAGTTCCCGTACACGCCGTGGATGTGATTGCAGTGGAAGTGCTCCACAAAATGGTCCCGGTCGCAGTGGAACCGGGCGAAGGCATGGGGCCAGTTGTCCTGCGTCAAAGCGGCGACTTCTTCGCCCCGCTCTCCCAGATCGACCAGCTCCGCTGAAAGAGCGGTCATCTGGTAGCGACCGTCCCGGCGCGTCAACCTGCCCAGCGTGAAGGGACCGGGAGCGGCCAGATGGTAAACAGACGCGCCTCCTGCCGGAAAATAGAAGCCCTGGGGACGGAATTCAGTCCGGGCAAGGTTGACTTCGGGCTGGAAACTCCTGGCCGCGAAATAGGTGGCGTGCTCTCCGCTGTTGCACAGGTCCCAGAAGTCGAGATCCTCGTGAAGGTGTCGTACGTCGGCAAAAAGAACCGGCGTCTCGGCCAGGTGTTTGAAGATCTGCATGGTCAGGGCAGCGTCGCAGTCTGCCTCGGTGGCACAGACAACAGAGGGCTTGGCGGCTCCATCAGGGCCGTACGGATCGTTGAGAAAGGCCTCCGCCACGTCGGCCGTAGCGTAATGCTCGGTCAGTTCCCGCTGTCCCTTGATCCCGCAGAAATCGTAACGATACTCCTCGATCAGGTCGACGGCCGCGTAGTACAACCCCAGCTGCTTCTTGAGTAGTTCTTCGGTGAGGCGGAACTTCGCCTCCGCTTCGGTCCAGTGGATTTTCCTGACGTGGGCTTGCAGGTATTCCAACGCCGGCTGAACCCGTCCTCCTCCGGCAACCTCCTCGTCGGCCCGTCGAATCAGCTCGAACTGGTCCACGTGGTCTACGTCGATGCCAAACTGTTTTATCCATTGAGCCGGATCGATGACAGTCGCCGGAGTTGGCCAGCATTCCAACCAGGCC
Organism: Acidobacteriota bacterium; assembly: GCA_965205615.1. Taxonomy (GTDB): domain Bacteria; phylum Acidobacteriota; class UBA6911; order RPQK01; family CBDAPI01; genus CBDAPI01. The sequence goes on from CBDBHK010000026.1 coordinate 408,969, forward strand.
GGGGTATTTGGGGTTCACGTTAGAAAACAGCATGATCGGCTGGGGGCAGAACTGGGCTGCAACCCGGGCGTACTGTGGCCAGGCCCAGACGGAAAAGTTGAAAAGGGTCACATCGACCGATTCGGCAGCCAGCATCCGGCCATTGCGGACTGCGATTTCATTCTGCCAGATGACTTCGTCTCCCTGGACCACTTCGAAACCTTCTTCTTCCAGAGCTCTCACCAGGCGCCCGCGCAGCTCCGTGTTAACGGGATCCAGCTGTTTCTGTAAAAAGCTGCGTCCATCTCCGAAGTCAAGAATTCCCACTTTGATAGGGTTCCAGGAAAGATGTTCCAGCATCACGTTGCTCCTCGCCGTCAAGCGCCGTGAATGGTCACCTTCTCGAGTTTAGGTCGGGCGTAGCAGCCCGTGGTGAAAATCGCCCGCAACCCGAAGGGCGCCAGGGGTTTGCGCCCCCTGGCGGCGTTTCTCGTCGTCTCCGATGAACCAGCATCGGTTTCCCCCTCCTGCCGTGCCAGCGAACGCAAATCCCGGGCGCGCGACCCGCGCGATTTCCACCACGGACTGCTCGGTCCGGCGTGTCAGTTGGGGGGATCGGTCCCGACCGTCCGGATGTCGTAACGGACGATTTCTCCGGGGCGCGTGCTGGTATGCGGCCAGAGCTTCCGACCCGGATAAATACTGGTGTGGATTCCTGTGTGCACTCCGTCGCCGATAACCGTTCCAAGCTTGCGCCGGCCCGTCTCGGTCAGCCTGCCCCGCACCATGGAGAGATGATTCTTGCCGTCATGACGGAAGTTGGCGGTGATGGTTCCGGCGCCAAAGTTCACGTTCTGGCAGATGATGGAATCACCGCAGTAGCTGAGGTGGCCGATGGTGGTGCCCGACATGATGATGCTGTTCTTGATCTCAACCGCCTGGCCGATCTTACAGCCGTCTCCAACAGTAGTCCGACCCCGGAGGTAACAGTTGGGGCCGATGGTGCAGTCCTCGCCTACGATAACGTCGCCTTCAACATAGACCCCGGGCAGCAGCCGCGTCCCGCGGCCTAGACTGAGGCGACCGTCTACGCTCGTACCCGAAGGAGGATCTTCCAGCAGAGCGTCGTCGAGGGTCATCGCGACGGCAATCTCGTTGGCCCTGAGGATATCCCAGGGGAAGCGAAGTCGAAAACTCTCGCCATCGGGCTCCAGGTAGTTAGCCTCTTCCGGTGGCGTCGTGGATTCGCTGATCCAGGCCAGGGACTGACCGTCAGAGTCCCTGACCACGCTGGGAGTGCGTGCCCGGGCAAGCCGTAGAATGGATCCGTCAGACAGCCACGCACCCGCCGCCAGGTAGAGCGACGGGGTTTCCGGATGAGGTGCCTGTCCGACTTCGAACCCTTTTGTTTCCAGGCGTCTGGTCAGGAACTCCCCGAGAGGGACATTGGCCACCGGAAAGGAGTCCAGCGTGCGGTTGCTGGTGGCGGGGTGACAGGTTTCAGGACTGCCTGCCGGGAGAACGATGCCGATCATGAGCCCAGCTCCTGGCGGATGACCGCGCCCAGCTCATCTGTCCACCTTTGAACGTGCCCTTCTTCTCGAGCTTCTACCAGAAGCCGGATTTTCTTCTCCGTCCCGGAATATCGAATCAATACGCGGCCGTGATCGCCCAGCGCCGCCCGGCATTCAGCAGCCGCCTCCGAAAGCCGGGGCACTTCTTCGAGAGGGCGCTTTTCCCGCACGTTGAGGCTGATCAGTTTCTGAGGGTACTCTTCCATGCAGGCGGAGAGCTCGCTCAAAGGTTTGCCGGTTTCCTTCATGAGTTTCAAAACCTGTAGCGCACTGATGATCCCGTCACCCGTGGTCCCATGGTCCATGAATATAATGTGGCCGGACTTCTCACCCCCCAGGTTATAGTGGTTGGAGCGCATTTTCTCGATGACATGGCGGTCACCCACGCCAGTTGTGGCTACTTCAACGCCGCTCGCCTTCATGGCCTCGTGAAGTCCCAGATTGCTGAGATTGGTTACGACCAGAGTGTCATGGGACAGGCAACCTTGCTGCTTGTAGTCGAGCGCGCACATGGCCAGTATCCGATCTCCATCCACGACCGCTCCCTCGGAGTCGCAAAAGACGACCCGATCCGCGTCCCCGTCGAAGGCAATGCCCACGTCTGCACCATTTTCCTGCACCAACCCGGAGATCGTTTTCGGATGAAGAGCTCCACAGTTGTTATTGATGTTGAAGCCATCCGGCTCCACGGCCGTCTCGATGACTTCGACTCCCAGTTCACTGAAGATCCAGGGGCCGATCAGGTAGGAGGCACCGTTGGCACAGTCGAGGACGATCTTGAGTCCACTCAAGCTCTGGTTTTCGATCGTGCTCTTCGCGTACTCGATATAACGTCCCCGGGTATCTTCAAAGCGCCTCGCCTTGCCCAGGCGGTCACTCCGGATGTGATCGTTTTCCAGTGTTCCTCCGACCAGCAATTTTTCAATTCTCGTCTCGACCCGGTCCGGGAGCTTGAAACCCTCACTGTCGAATATCTTGATTCCGTTGTCGTCAAAGGGATTGTGAGATGCAGTCAGCATGATCCCGACCGTTGCGTTCATAGACCGGGTGAGATGGGCGACGGCCGGGGTCGGGACCGGGCCCACCAGAAAAACATTCATTCCCGCCGAGACGAGCCCGCTGGTCAGGGCCGTCTCGAGCATGTAGCCGGACAGCCTGGTGTCCTTGCCGATCAGGGCCCGGTCCCGCCTGACACCACCGGTGTCGAACACAGAAGCAATGGCCTTGCCCAGTTGCAGGGCCACCTCCGGCACGATCGGGTAGACGTTGGCCTGGCCGCGAATACCGTCTGTTCCGAATAGTTCACCCACGATCTTCTCTTTCTGAAGCACAGGCCCCCGGACTGCAAGCCGTCCGGTGTTGGTATTTTACCTGGTATTCATTTTCATGAATAAGATAACCCTTTGCGATTGGGTCTTGCGAGGCGACACCCCTTTACACAGGGGGCCGAGGCGATGGGAATCGGTTTCGCAACCCCGTGGCAGTGGGCGCCGGGGGTCTCTGAGCCAGGTGCTAACGATTAGCGGGACCGCTCGTTGCCTCCGCTACGCGCACACTTCGGGCCGGCCGGAACCGCAGGAGGAAACCCTCGCAGATGAGCGAGCCAATCGTCCACGAGTTTCGGGCAACCAGCGCGATCCAGTGGATGGTCCTCATCTGCGGAAAGTAGATACCCCGAAACGCCAGCTTTGCTGACAACATGATGGCCCGCTCATGGAACGGCCGATGCCGAATCTTCCGGAGCGATGCTGTGATCGCTCGGGCAGAGTAAGAGCGGCGCCAGGCACTACGGACTTCTTTCTCGGCCTGATCCACCGAGATCCCGTCGGGAGTGAAAGCCATGCGGAACGGGCGGAAATCCAGCCAATGCTGCGGACGCGTCAGGCGACCTTGTTCGGCCAATCGATCGTATAGAGGCGTAGCCGGGTAGGGGGTCAGCAGGCCGTAGACGGACAGGCCGGGAGCCCAGGTCTCGATCTGTTCGACAGTCCGCTTAGAGACACCTGGACTATCGCCGTCCATACCGAAGATGAACGATGTGATGGCGTAAACCCCACGGCTCGCAAGGCGATCGAGGACGCCCTGGTACTCGTCGGGCTTGTTAAAGCTCTTGTTCACGCCGGCCAGGTTCTCTGGGTCGATCGACTCCATGCCGATGAAGATCCACCTCCCGCCACTGGCCTTGATCAGGTCTAGGAGTTCTTCGTCCTTGAGCAGGTTGGCGCTGATCTGGGCCACCCAGGGGAGGACGGCATCTCTGGCAATAATCTCGCGCAGCAGTGACTTCGTCCTCTTGACATTGATGGCGAAGTTGTCGTCGATGAAAAATGCGGCCAGTCTGCCGCTGTCCCGCCGGGCGCGCGCCTTGAGCCGAAGCAGCTCGTCGACGACGCTCTCGTCGGTCCGGTACCGGATCGAGTCGCCGAAGAAACCGGTCACCGTGCAGAAGTCGCACCCGTAGGGACATCCCCTTCCGGACTCGATGGGCACCACGTGCAGGCTCTGCCAGGTCATTCCGAGGCGGTTCAGGACATATCGCGCCGGTTTCGGAATGTGGCTGATCAGGTTGAACTGGTCCAGGTCGATGTCTTCCCAGGGTATGATCGGGTAGTCGGTGAGGGCCGGTTTGACTTCCTGCCCGGACGCGTCAACGGGCTCGTATATTTCCTGCAGTTCTCCGCGCGCGGCGTCGGCGACGATCCGCGGCCAGGTTGCGTCCGCCTCCCCCAGGGCCACAGCGTCGGCGTGCCGGGGCTCGTCGGTGCGTCCCAACGGCTCGTCCGGGACTTCCGTGACATGGGGTCCTCCAAAAACGACCCTGGCCCCGGCGCTGCGCATGGCATCCGCAGCCCGGTAAGCCCGCGCGGCCATCCGGGTCATGGCGCCGATACCTACGAGTTCGATTTTGTTCTCGCGAACGAAATCCGCCAGATCGTCTTCGCTCATCGGCTGAGCGTTGCCGTCGATAAGAAAGACCCGGTGTTCAGGAGGAGTCAAAGACTTGAGCAGGAACATCCACAGATGAGGCATGAAGTTGCGGGTGACGCCGTTATCCGGACTGTACAAAAGGATATTCAAATTGGTCCTCCCCTCGGGAGATCGGTCGTCGGCCCAGTACCTGCAAGCCTGAAGCCTCGGATGGCGCACCCTGGACCGTTGGAATGCAAGTGGAGTTTACGACGCGAGAAGCGCATTAGCAACCTGGTTCGGGAGTTGCAGAGAGACTCGAGGAGGGTATTCGGGCGACAACTACCCCTCGAGGCCAATGGATCAGGGCTTCGAGATACCCCTGGCGCACCGCGAGGGCGTGCTCGGCAGCGAGTTCTACCCGGAAGCCCACGGGTTGCCGGAACAGTGCTGACAGCCAATTATTTCGCGGTCTCCGGCGAGCTTTGCGCTTGCCCGAATTTCTTCCTGCGCCGGTCCAGTACGACAGCTGCCCCCAGGAGCAGCTGGGGCATCACGGGAAGACGATATCGAGACCTCCCGTAAGCGGAGGTCATAACCGCCATATAGATGACAACCAGAAAGACGAACACTTTCAATTCCCCCCTGAGAGGTTGAAACGGAAAGAGCACGAAAGCGGCAGCGATCAACAAGTTGAACAACCCGATCACAATGAGATACGCCATCCACGGTCTGGCCCGCCGCGCAGCACGAAGAGCGCTTTCCCAGCTCTTCATACTTCTGGCGAATCCCCCACTCGGGTATCGGTTCACGAAGAAATGATGCAAGTCGTAGCGTCCCGGATCCAGGAAGAAAGTAACCGTCCCCTTCAGCTGGCGGCGAGCAAAATAAAGTGGATTCTCGAGCACGACTCTGTAAAAGGGCAGGCGGGGGCGTTGTGACTCTGCCGACGGCTCCTTGCCTCCTTGCCTCCGGAGACTAGTCGAACTCCCCATCTGTTCTGACCGCTTAGCGAGCTTCTTCATGAGATACCCCTGGACTTGTGTGGTCATGGAACTGAACTGAAAAGACCCGGTCTGCCGGTAATTTCGATAGCTCCAGGCGGACTGGACGAGCAGAGGCAAAAGGGCGGCTAAAAGCACGGCCACACGCCGGTGTTTCATACCGAGCCAAATGTGAAAAACAAGGTTGGGGAGCCAGAAGAAGACCAGGATCGGCTTGGTCAGCAGGGCAAGACTCAAACTGGCGTTCATGAGCCACAGATACCGGCTCTTCCCGCTTTTCACGAAAATGGCAAGATAAAATACGGATAGGAGGACCAACATCTGCAGGAGTGTTGCGGCCATGATGGCCTGGGTATAGATCATTTGCGCCGGGTAAAAGAGAAAGGCAGCCACGGCGGCCAATCGGAAAGGGCCGGACACCCCCGCAAACCCGACGAGGCGCCACAGCAGATACCCGCTGAAAAGCCCGAGACTCGCCTGTACCAGGATGACGGCTCGAACATCATCCCAGAAGAACAGAGCAAGTGCGATCAAGGATGGGTAAGCGGGTGGCCGGCGTGTATAAAGGGCCGGGTTTCGCTTCTTCGAGGGAAAGCCCGCGTAAAGGACGCTCTCCTGACGGAGATTGTGGGCAGCCCACAGGTACTCCCTCGAGTCGAGCGTGTACCGGACCCGTGGGTGCCGGGTCGAATAGTCAATAAGAACGAAGTGAGAAATGCCCGACAGGATGAGCAACAGAAGGAAGAATCGGGCCCCTGTGCGGGACCCAGGGGTCGCGTTCTCAACCATGGTCTCCCTCTACGCCCTCCATTCTAGCGGATGGTCCGTATGAGTCGGTCCTTCGCGCCCTTGCTCCTGTACATCGCGACGGTCCCCATAATGACGGTGGCTCCTTTCCGGCTGGGCGGCCAGCTGGTTCTGCTTTGCGACATTGTCTTTGTGTTAGTCGTTCTCTTCTGGCTTCCCACAGCATTCCGGGAGAATCTGCGGCCCAGTTCTTGCGAAGTACTTCTGCATTTTACCTGGTGGCCACCCTGGTTTCGGCCCTGGTTTCCGGGGCCGGCTACTGGGGCGTTGTGAAGGTCCTCTATCTGGTTTCGGTGGCGGGCCTGACCGGCCGAATTGCAGCGAGGGCACCGAGATCCCGGAAGGCAGGCGCCATCGAACGAGGGGACGGTGCTTTCGTAACTTTCTCTGCCATCCTCTTTAGTGAGTCAAGAGAATGCCGAACTTCTTTTTATTGCTTCTCCTGATTGTAGCGATCCTCCCGATTGTGGCGACGGTTCTGGCCGCCATCGCCCTCTTTCGAGTCGATACGCTCCAACGAGAGACACGCCTCCTGCACAAAGCGCTTAGCCGGCTGCGAGATCCTCTGGAGGCTCTGGGAAAAAGACCCTCCCAGCCGCCGGCACCCGGTGTCGAAGAGGCTGAACCGACTCGCTCCCAGCCCGCCCCCCCAATCCGGAGTGCTGCCGAAGAAGTCTCTGAGCCTGTCTCTCCACCTCCCTCGAGCGGGCAGCGATCGGGGACTCAAGGCCACTCCCACCAGGCCGAAACTGCAGGGCGGCCAGGGCAGACCGTGGAGTTAGAGGCCCTGATCGGAGGCAACTGGCTCCTGAAAATTGGAATTGTGGCTATTGTCCTCGGCGCGCTCTACTTTTTGAAATACGCATTCGACAGCCAGTGGATCGGCAATACCGGGCGGGTGGTCATTGGTGTGTTTTCCGGCCTCTCCCTTCTCTACGGTGGCGGGACATTTCAGAGCAAGGGGTACAAACTCTATGGCCAGACCCTGGAGGGCGGCGGTGTCTCGATCCTCTACCTTTCAATCTACGCGGCATTCAACTTTTATGCCCTGATTCCCCGGGTTCCGGCCTTATTGTTGATGGCGCTGGTCACCGCGGTCGCCTGTCTGCGGGCGGCCCGCAATTTCAGTAAGACTCTTGCAGTGCTGGGTCTTCTGGGTGGGATGCTCACTCCATACTGGCTCAGCACAGGAGAAAGCAGCCAGGTGGGTCTACTCACCTACCTGCTGATTCTTGATCTTGGGATTGGACTCCTGGCTCGCTACCGGAGCTGGCCCTTTCTCAATCCGTTAAGTTTTGGGGGAACCCTCGTCCTCTTCTCTGGCTGGGTCGCCTCCTTTTACACACGCGAAGCCCTCTGGACTACTGAGACTTTCTTGATCCTCTTTGCGGCTCTCTATGTTTTTCTTGTCCAGGGCACGGGTGTCGAGGCGGGAAAGCCTGGGAGGTCGAAAGCGATTCTGGCGCAGCTATTTACGGCCATTGTCGTGGTTCTTTTTTTCGTCTCGAGCACAGCCGTACTGGCCCACGATCCCCGGTATTTCTGGGGCTTTCTGCTGGTCTTCAACGGGTTGGCCCTGGCCTCGAGCCTGCGGGTGGAGCCAAACTGGATTGCTCCCGGCATTTTCATTCTGAATGGCCTGGGGATCTCTGTCTGGATCCTCGATAAATACGACGCGGCGGATTATCCTCTCGTCTGGGGTTGCCTGAGTGGCGTTTTTGCTTTGTTCCTGATACAGGGCTTGCTGCGCCCGAAACTGGTCTCAGAGCGAGCGGATTCCCGGGATGTTGGGGTCGCTTTTGGGACAGGACTTGGATACTTCGCTCTGACCTTCTGAACTGGTCCCCAGTCCCGTCCCCGAACAGAACCTGCCTCTGATCGCGGGCAGGGATCTGGGATCGATTCGGGTCACGGCCGGGGACGGGCTCCCCGGCTTGACGGAAGTGGGGACGGATCGGACCAACCCCAAACTGTTCTTCAACAACACGTTTCAGTTCAGCGACACTTTCCAGATCAACAGGGGACGCCACCTGCTGAAGCTGGGCTTTCTGGTCGAGCGCTTTCAGTTCAACGGCAACTCGGAAAGCCGGACCCGGGGCCGGCTCGAGTTCCGGAGTTTGATCCGCCTCGTGGAAGACGATCCACGGCGCATCGAAGGAGCCTCGGCAACTTCAGACTTCTCCCGCGGATACAGACAGTCTCTTTTCGGCTTTTTCGTCCATGAAACGTTTCAGATCCACTCCGACCTGACCCTCTTCGCGGGACTGCGCTGGGAATTCGTGACCACACCCGGAGAAGTGAACGGGAAAGTCTCTAACCTGACCGATTTCCGCGATCCTGATGCAGGGATCGTAGTCGGGGATGAACTCTTTGCCGGTAGCCCGGCTCATTTCCCGGCGGTGTGCTGTCGCGATCTGTTTGACAATCCGACGCCTCGTAACCTGGCTCCCCGGATAGGACTGGCCTGGCAGGTGGCCGGCTCCAGGTTTACGGTTCTCAGGGCCGGGTTTGGAATCTTTCACGAGCAACCTCTCTTCCACGTCTACCGCAATCCGATTTTCCGTTCGCTGCCCTTCGTGGAGCGCTCCCGGATCAACGCCACCGACTGGCCGGGAGGGCCGACCGTGGCTTCCCTGCCGCTGGACGCCTCCATTTTCTCTTCGCCGGGTGGAGGACAGGACACGGAGGCCATCCAGCACGATCTCCAGAGCACCTACGCGTTGCAGTACAACCTCAATCTCCAGCAGGGTCTGGGACGAAACACCGTGCTCACGACTGCCTATGTGGGATCCCGGGGAGTCAACCTGATGGGCAGGGGAGACACTAATCTGGCCGTGCCGGAGTTCTTGCCCGACGGCTCACCCTTTTTCCCGGACTCGGACAGACGCAACCAGAACTTTGGACGAGTCCTGACCAACCTGCAGGGTTTCAACTCTTGGTACAACGCCCTGCAGGTGGGTCTGGTCAAGAGGACCGGTTCCGGCTTGAGCCTGCAGGGATCCTACACGTTTTCGAAATGTCAGGATGAGAGGTTCGGTTCCGTGGGGCGCCAGGAACAGCGTTTCGGTCAGGCTCGGACCTTTGATCCCTTTGATCGGGGGCGTGACAAGGCCCTGTGTGACTTTCACGTGGGGCACAACCTGGCGCTCAATCACCTCTACGAACTGCCCTTCGGTCGAAGCCTGACCGGCGTTGCAGGCGTTTTCGGGAAGGACTGGCAGGTCAGCGGGATCCTGAATCTAGCTTCGGGGGTTCCGTTCACGGCCTTTGTCGAAGGAGATCCCGACGGCGACGGCTCCGATGCCAATGGCGCCCGGCCCGACTTGATCGGCGACCCTCTTCAGGGATCCTGCCCCAACGGAATGCCGGCCGGCACCCCGGAATGCTGGTTCAACCCCACGGCCTTTGCCTTTGTCTTTGCACCTGAAGGTACACGCGGCAACCTGGGCCGCAACACCCTCCTGGGACCGGGTCTGGCCCTGTATGACGTGGCCTTTCTGAAGCGAGCACGCATCCGAGAGGGCGTACAAGTCGAGTTGCGGGCGGAGTTTTTTAATCTTTTCAATCGGACGAATTTGAATCCCCGTCCAATACCGACGACGGCGCTCGCATCTTCTCGGAAGATGGAGTCCTCGACCCGACCGGAGCCACCATTACGGAGCGTTCGGGAACCGCCACCTCGTCGCGCGAAATTCAGTTGGGGATCCGGATCCTTTTCTGATGCGACCCGTTTGTCTCGGTGTAGCCGAATGACACGAGCTCCATACGGCATATGAACCTGCTGATAACCAATCCTCAGGAAGACCAGGCCTACCTGATACTGCGTTCTCTGGTTGAAGAAGCCAGCAAGATCGTTGTAGCCGTCTGCGGAGACAATGTGTTTCAGCGCTGGGTCGGCATGGCTCAATGGTCCCGGCACGTCAGTAAACGTTGTCGTGTGCCTGATTGTTCCGCAAGCTGGCGGGCAGGGCTCATTCAGGCCGAAAACACCCTTGAAGAAGAGCGCTATATGCAGCGCATCGAAGAGATCTGCGCGGCAGAACGCATCGACGTCATCTTCCCTTCCTATGATCCGGAGGTCTATGTATTCAGCAAGAACAAGTCGCGGTTTGCCAGCCAGCGCATTGTCGCGGTGGTTCCCGACTACGATGCGCTCACCAGAATCCTGGACAAATCCCTGACATTGAAGGCAGCTGTGAATATTGGCTTTCCTGTTCCCGAAACCTGTGTGCCCGCTGGCCCGGAAGCACTTTCAGTTGTTGTGCAGCCAATTCACCCGCCCTGGGTCCTCAAGCCGCGGTGCAACGCGCACGGGGTCAATATCAAGCTGGCCGAGGACCTCGCGTCATTACAAAAAACCTACTGTGCTCTGAGCGAGATCCAGAAAAAACCGATGATCCAGGAATACGTCCCGGCGGCCACGAAAAGGAATTATTACGTGGTCGTGGATCGAAATTCGGAAATCGTTTCCCTTTTTTCACCTGAAGTCCTTCGCACCCGTAAAGTTGGGATCAAGACGCCCTGCGCAGCCGTCGTGTCTTCTGCCAGTGTACCCTGCAGGGAAGAGATCCGGGGGCTGCTTCGTGAGCTGGGTATCTGGGGCGGTCTGACCATACAATCCGTATTCACCAGGAACAGCCCGAGGATTGGAAAAAGCTAGTCGAGCAGATCGAGGATCTGTTCGGGGCGAAGCTCAATCCCGCGCGTTATATCAAGGAGCGCGGCGAGATCACCATGACCTACCAGGAACATGGGGTTACGCTCGACCTTTCTTCCAGTGGCCGGGGCTTGCAGCAGACGCTGCTCATTCTGACGTACATGTACGCTAACCCAGACGCCGTGCTCCTGCTCGACGAGCCGGACGCACACCTCGAAATTCTTCGCCAGCGTGAGATCTATAAACTGCTCACAGATGCGGCCTCCGAGAGTCGCAGCCAGATCATCGCTGCAAGCCACTCCGAGGTGCTCCTGAACGAAGCCGCTAGAAAAGATATGGTAATCGCCTTCGTGGGGCCGCCGCACCGGATTGATGACCGGGGAAGCCAGGTTCGGAAGGCGCTTAATGAGATTGGCTTCGACCACTATTGTCAAGCAGCACAGACTGGATGGGTGCTCTACCTCGAAGGCTCGACCGACCTCGCCATATTGCAAGCGTTCGCGAGGCGTCTCCACCACAAAGACGCTGATAGAGTGTTGAAACGGCCGTTTGTGCACTATGTAGGGAGCCATTGGGTATCGGTCCGAAATCACTACTATGGCCTCAAAGAGGCTTTACCGGACCTGCAAGCCGCAGTTCTTTTCGATCACTCTGGAGATGAAACTCCGACGATTAATGGCATTGAATATCTAAGTTGGGAGCGACGGGAGATCGAAAACTATTTTTGCTCCATAGCGACTCTGGAGAGATATGCAATAGCATCGGCCGAACAAGAAGCACATGGACCCCTATTTTCAAGCACTGAAGTCGACCGGCGCATGCGCGCGATGCATGAGTCCATCAAGGATGTTGAGAGAGCGATGCAAACGCTGGGTAAAGTCTCGCCATGGCGCACCGACGCCAAGGTGAGCGACGATTTCCTGGAGCCGCTGTTCGTGAAGTACTTCAAAAAGCTCGACCTGCCTAATCTAATGAGAAAGAAGAGCTTTTATGAGCTCGCTCAGTATGTGCCACCCGAAGAAATTGACTCGGAGATCGAAGAGAAGCTCGACGCGATCATACGTGTGGCAGAGAGTGCCAAGCCAACGCCACCATAGCAACATTGGTCTCTAAGAAGAGATCTTACTGTGACAACTTCGTTTACCGAGTCAACCCGTTCTTGCCGGCATCCAGAAAGGCTTTCGACCATTTGTAATAGATCGATGGCTGAATACCTTGTTGTCGACACAGCTCGGTGATCGGGATTTCGCCCCGAAGTCCCTCCAGGACGATCCGGCTCTTCTCATCGGCGGAAAACTTCCGGCGAGTCCTTCTACGAATCTGTTTAACAACGTCTGTGGCCATGGTGGTTTCTCCTCTTGTGTTACGCCACGGCCAGCATCGACACTCCGACAGAGGCTGTCAAGTTCCCTTCAAACTGTCTCTAAGGGGTTTGAGCCGCAACGGTGTGAAAAATTACTCTAAGGGTCCGTGTGTGACCATCCTGGAGTAACTCCCGGCACCCCTTCCGCTGCTATAAAGCACCCGTTCTTCGGGACTTGGACCTCGGAAACGACTGCCACAGTCATGGCCAAAAGGTATAGAGTCAGAAATCTCCGGTCTTACCTGTAGCGACAGCATCGACAACGACTGTGACGGAAGAACCGACTGCGCCGACCAACTCGACTGCAGAGATGATTGTGCCTGCTCGTGCGAGCCGAAGAATGCAGACTGCACAGTGGACAACGAGTGCTGTTCGCTGGTCTGCAAGAACAATGGCCGCTGCCAATAGGCCGCTGCTCCAAAGGTACGCTCCATTACGTCATCGAAACGGGCAAGTAGGGTGTAGCCCTTCAGGCTCTGCCGTTTAGAGGAATGTAGACTGGAGAATCAGATGGACGCAAGTAGCGGACGTTTTTAGAAGAGGAACGGGAGGGATCCAGTGGGGCGGCAGGCCCAGGTCAATCCATCCCACGGGTTCAGGCTTCGGCAAGGTATTCTTCCAGTTTCCGTTTGCTGTCGGCCAGGTGTTTGCTTCTTTCCGAGGCGGGTCCGACGAGTTCGAACACAAGCAGGCCGGTGTAGCGGATTTCGCGCAGCTTTCTGAGAAGGCGCGGGTAGTCTACGAACCCGTAGTAAAGCGGCTTGTGTTCCTCCCATGTGTCCGGCTCGATGTCGTGCACGTGGAAGTGGAATACCTTCGGGCCCAACCGATCTATGATTTCATGAGTGACATCGTTGTAGGCCTTGATCCCTTTGGGGGTTCCCCGCTCCTCCGGCCTGACCCTGCTGACCAATTCGGCGTAGCCGCCCTGATGGCCGACATCAATGGTGGCCCCGACGGATTCGTGGTCGATTCCCTGGATCAGCCTGACATAATCACGCACCGAGCGGGGGTAACCGGTTTCAATTGCCAGTCGCAAGCCTGCCTCTTTTGCAATGTCCCCCCAGCGTCGGAAACGTTCGAGCATGACAGGCCAAATCTGCTCCAGGGTCTGCTGCCGAGGCGCCTGTGCATGGATGGTCGCGACCTCCGCGCCAATGTAGGCACTCGCCTTCAGTGCAATGTCGATCTGTTTGACAGAGAATTCCGCAATCGGCTCATAGGCAGAGAAACAGTGCAGATCGGCAAAGGGCAAATGAGTGGAAACATGGCGAAAGCCTGCCACAGCAGATTTGATCTTGCGTCTTTCTTCCTCGCTCAGGCGATCGAACTGGAAGCCCGGAGAAAGGCCCGGTCTTGGCTCCGCTACACCCATTGGATGCATTTCAATTGTTTGGAATCCTAGTTGCCGAATGAGTTCGATGGCTTGGTCCAAGCCGTACCCCGGGATGCTGGTGTAGCTGCCAATGATGGCGTGGTCAAAAGCCTGGCCTAGTAATCGGCTTGCTCCCGCCAACAGGCCAAAGCCCGCAATTGAGTTCGCGAGGAATTTTCGACGGTTGCTAACCATTAACCCGACATTCCTCATATCAACTTCGGATCCGATTTCCTCTGACCTCCCGGTGATGAATGATCAAAACTTATCAGCCCTCCACCCTCGCGTCAACGATTCCCTCGGCATCTTTCCGCCTGAAAAGGGCCTCTAAGCCCAGAGTTATCCAGGCGCCTTTGCCGAAATCTGATCAGTGGAGACACCTCTCCACCCATTCGATCAGAAACACTTGGTGCTAGGCTCTGATCCATCTCAAGCGGTCAATCCGAGATAACATCTCGGCCCATACCTCCTTGCTGACCGCGACTTCCGCCATCTGAAACGTCACGATTCGACTATGGTGAACCACCTTCGCTCCGATCTTGATCAACTTGGCCAATAGGGTTCGAAGGGACCAGTGTTTGATTCTTCTGGGAAGGACCAGACGGCGCAGAAAATTGCCCAGGTTGTAGGCCAAAACAAACAGAGCCAACCTCACCTGATTCGGGACAAAGTGCTGGCAGGACAACCGCGTCCAGTTCAAGGCATACTTGCCTTCCTTGATCCACTGCTCAGCCGTGCCGCGACCGTTGTAAAAGTGAACCACCCCTTGGGCTCGTGCGCTCCTGTTGGTCACGATGAAACCGACTCTCGGAAAGAGTTCGCCGCGATGCCACTCGACCTTGGCAATCACCCGACGAGGCCGGTCCCAACTGGCGGCTTGATATTTGAAATCGGCCAACCAAACAACGGGTTTTCTGGGTGGGCGCCCCACCGGTCGGGTCAGCAGGTGTTCGATCTTTTCTTGAAGCACCTGGTTGGCGGGAAGCCGGATGGCATACAAAAAGCCCTTCTCCTCCAAGTATTCATAAATCTCTGGCTTGGCGAAGGCTGCATCACCCCGAAAGTATTTGCGGACTTTCTTCTTCTCGTACCGAGCCACGATTGGTTCCAGCATCTCCTTCCAACGGTCCGCACTGTGCACGTTGCCGGGCCGAAGCATGAAACCTTCGCAATCTCCGAACTGGTTGAAGCAAAACAGCGGATGGTAGCAAGTGCATCCGAAATGCCCGTTGTAGGCAGAGGCTTCTTGCTCGCCGTGGACCGGACTAGCTGAACTGTCCATATCCAGAATGATGCGTCGATGAGTTGTTTTCTGCAGCGCTCTTTCCACCCATCGACCATTGACTTCCGAAAGGGCTTGCAGGTTGTTCTCGACGGACAGCATCTGGGTCTCAAATCGACCCATCGTGTTGGCGCTGGCGGCATTCTTATCGTCGAGCTTCTTTCCGGTGATCCTTCGCATCGTCGGATCAACCGATAAGCGATGGGCATCGTTGACATCTTCATAGCCAGCGAGACGGCTGTATACCGATTGACGCATCAAGGCCGTGAGGTGGTGCTGGATGTTGCGCCCGGTCCGCGAATCGTGAAACACGAAGGGCACACTATCGAATAAACCCAACGCCTCATCCAGATCACGATAGGCGAGAAGTCCGGCATCCGATGTGACCTTAGCACCATGAAACTCAAGCCTGATACTGCCATCAAAACCGACCTTCACACCTTCACCCTTGGGGTGAGCCATTCCTTGCCCCCTTTATGTGCTATATCTCCTTTAATTATAGTAGTTTACATCGATTCAGACAAGCAATCTTGGGGTCCTATATGGTGAATGTGGGGTAAAGACTGAATTCGGTCTCAACACGCAATTCGATCAGACGCCTCGAGACGAGATCGGACACGGGTCCCGGGTGGCCGGGGTCGCCGCGGGTGGGGCTGTGGAGTCCCCTCTGGCCTCCCTCATCGGAATCGCGCCCAGGGCTTTTCTGGGAAATTACAAGGTGTTCGGCACACCCGGAAGGAACTCGACCACTACGACTGCCGCAGTCATCGCGGCCATCAACTCTGCAGTGGAGGACGGAATGGACGTGATCAACCTCAGCCTGGGAGGTCCCGCCATTCATCCTGACAACGACCCGGAGCAAATGACGATCGCCAACGCCACGGCCCTGGGGCATGTCTTCGTCATTGCCGGCGGCAATGCGGGGCCAGGCCAGGGCAGCGTTACCTCGCCGGGAACCAGCCCGGCTGCCATTACGGCGGGTGCCTCGAGCAACGCCCGGACCTTCGGCAGCGCTCTGGAACTGACTTCGAACTCACCAGAGTTCCCGAGTGAGCTGGGTACTATTCTGGCGGTCCCCGGGAACGGGGACGACGTCGACGAGCCGGTTGGGCCGTTGCCCGTCTCCACGATTACCGGTCTGGACGCCACGGGAGAAGCCTGTATCCCGGTGCCCCGGGGAAGTTT
>CBDBHK010000027.1:0-18736 GCA_965205615.1 Acidobacteriota bacterium
CTTCTGATGCGTGGCTTTCGGAAAATCTTGAGGTTGCGCATGGGGGTGAGGATGCCGGAATCCTGCCCTGAGTTGCAAGAGAGGAGAGCAATTGAACTGATTGTCCCTTTGTCTTCCCCTTTGTTGACTTCCCGGGTGTTGGTTACCAATCCAGGCGCCCGGGATACGACCGTCGCTAACCCCTACCCTCGCGGAATCAATGTCGAACTGGAATTCAGGGATGCCGAGGGGAACCAGTTGTCTCGGGGTTTGAGGGTGCCCCCCGGGTGGGCAAATGAGCTGGGTGAGATTCGGGCTTCGAGTTTGAGCGTCGCACGATCCTAACCCGCATAGATCACCGATAGGACCTCAAAAGGCCGCCCTGCTTGGTATAAAGTGTTTTGAATGAACATTTTCACACGCAAACGGAGGCGGCCCTTATGAGAACAGAGTGTAAACAAGTCAGGTTTGAATTTCACCAACTATCTCAACGCAAAGTGAAGGCGCGGTTCGACGGTGGAAAGATCACCTCCGATGCAGGGGTGCTGCTGTTGCGAGAGGTCGAGAGGGGGACGGGTCTGATCGCCGGACTGGCTGAGTGTTTCAGGGATCATCGGGATGCGCGGTTGATCGAACACACGGTGGAGGAGTTGTTGGGGCAGCGCATCTACGGACTCTGTCTGGGGTACGAGGATCTGAACGATCATGATCAGTTGCGCACCGATCCGATGCTGGCGGTGGCGGTGAATAAGGCCGATCCGTTGGGAGAGCGGCGGCGGCAGGCCTCAGATCGGGGGAAGGCGCTGGCGGGCAGGTGTACGCTGAACCGGTTGGAGTTGACCGGCGCCGAGGTCGATGAGCAGGAGCGCTACAAGAAGATCGCGATGGACCCGGACCGGATCGACGGCTGGATGGTGGATGCCTTCGTGGAGTCCCACAAATCGGCGCCCGAGGAGATCGTGCTGGATCTGGATGCGACCGACGACCCGATCCATGGCCAGCAGGAAGGACGGTTCTTTCACGGTTACTACCGCCACTACTGTTATCTCCCGCTGTACATCTTCTCGGGGGAGCATCTGCTGTGCGCCCGGTTGCGGTGTTCCAATATCGATGGGGCCGCGGGATCGGTGGAGGAACTGGAACGGATCGTCGGCCGGATTCGGCAGAGCTGGCCGGAGGTCTCGATCGTCATCCGGGCCGACTCGGGCTTTTGCCGGGATGACTTGCTCCGCTGGTGTGAAGACCATCACGTGGATTACGTGATGGGGTTGGCCAACAATGATCGGCTCAAGTCAGAGAGCGCCGACGCGATGACTCAGGCCGAAGCCGAGTTCAACGCCACCGGGACACCGGCGCGGGTGTTCAAGGATTTCCGCTACCGGACTCGCCACAGTTGGACCTCGGAGCGACGCGTCGTCGGCAAGGCCGAGTTCCTGGAGAAAGGCGCCAATCCCCGATTCGTCGTCACCTCCCTGTCGCCGGAACGCCTGGGGGCCCGCGCACTCTACGAAGACTTCTACTGTGCGCGGGGCGACATGGAGAACCGCATAAAAGAACAGCAGTTGGATCTGTTCGCCGACCGGACCAGCGCGGCAACGATGCGCGCCAATCAACTCCGGCTGTATCTGTCCTCCGCCGCCTACATGCTCATGCACGCCTTGCGTCGTCTCGGACTGAAGCAGACCCCCCTGGCTCGCGCTCAGTGTCAGACGATTCGCTTGAAGCTCCTGAAGATCGGCGCCCAGGTCCGCCTCACGGTCCGCCACGTCTGGATCTCCATGTCGGAAGCCTATCCCTACAGCGAGGTCTTCGCTGCCGTCGTTCGAAACCTCCAGGCCATTCCTCTGCGCTGCTGAGGTCTGTCCCGATCAAACGCCCCCAAAAACGAAATCGTTCCATCGCTCAGGCCGAGCTCTGCCTGAATGCATTCCGTCACGCTCTTCCGAACCCGAAAAACGCTCCATTCACGACCCTCCACACCACCGCATCACTCGACCTGGACCGAATCGATAGCGAAACTCTCAGAAAACCGTTCCGGTCTACCAAAATCACCTTCATTTCCAAATCGGTGATCTATGCGGGCTAAACCTTCAACTTTTAACCAGTAACCAGTAACCAGTAACCAGTAACCAACTACTCCCCCAACTCCCTCATGTAATGCCACAGAGCCTCGGCCTGCTATGCGCCGTCGCCACCGTAAAAGGCTGGCAGGGTTGACCGTCCATCCACCAGCCAGAAGGTCGGCATCATGGTTCCGGGGCGGATTCTCTGGGGGTCACGTAGAAAGCGATTGTAGAAGTCAAGGCGCAGGCGGCGGCTGATGTGGGCAAGGTCAATCGTCTCAGTGTCCGGGCCTGCCAGAGCTGCTCGGCCTGCCACCGGATGACACTGAACGCATCCCAGGGCGGTGGTTTCGATGAGGATCTTCCCGACTTCAGCCTTTCTTTCATCGATCCGGTCACGGACCTCCGTCGTTGGAAGGCCGTGCTGTCCGGCCAGCCCGCGGGCCAATCCACTCGCGTATGCGGGAAAGGACGGCATCCGGGTGGCAAGACGCGGCCGCGTCTTGCCGGGCATTCGTCCCGCCAGGAGATCGTGTAACCATTCCGGTCGAAACTGCTCTCCCGCCCAGGTGATGGGCGGAATCTGCAAGTGAATTGTCTCCCCATCTGAGCCTTCCCTTGATGACACTGATCCGGCTTGCGGAGCGCTTGCAGGCTCGCTCAGCAGAGACCACGTTGCGGCCTCTCCGTCTCGCTCGTGACAGGCGTTGCAGCGTAGCGCTTCTATCTGGCGTGTGGCGAAATCGGTCCAGTCGGTGTGACGCAGAGACTCCCAGAAGTCGCGAAGGAAAAGCTGCAGATCGGCTCGCTGCTGAGCTGAGAATGGGAAGGCAGGTGCCCGGCCTCGACGCGTGTCGTCTTCTCCGAGACATCCAGTCTCCCAATCGATGCCCAGAATCCGGCCGAAAGGAGGAGCCTTAACCCGTGTCGAGAGGCCTTCCAGTTCGTGGCAGTTCAGGCATCCAAGTTCGCTGACCAGGGCCCGCCCCCAGTCGCCGTTTCCGGAACCGTGAACTCCCCGGGTCGCCGCTGCTGTGGACGACCAGAGATACGCAGTCAGGTCGGCTGCTTCCTGCCGGCTCAGGTAAAAGTCGGGCATGCGGCTCCACGGATCGTGTCTCTCCGGACTCTGCAGATATTCGATCAGAGCCTCCCTCTTCCAGGCACGGCCCATTCCGCCAAGAGGTACGAGACTGGAGTCCGCCGGTTCGGAATCGAGAGAATGGCAGCCTTTGCATCTCAGCGAGGCATAGAGACTCCGGCCCACCTCGATTCGGTTCTCATCTGAAAGGAGTTCTTCGAGCTGAGATCGTCCGTGCGGTTCTTCGCGGCGAGTTGCCATGAAGAGAGCCAGATGGGTCGCCTGTTTCCGGGCCTCGATTCGACTTCTTGATAAGAGCCGGGGCATGGCGGCGTGGTTCTTCATGTCCCGAGGGTCAAGGAGCCAGTCTCTCAGCCAGGATGCAGGACGACGGCTGCCGATGCCGTCCAATGCCGGCGCGCCCCGTTCCAACGCCGGCATGAGGCTGCCCTCGAACCAGTCTCCAGGCTGATGGCAGCGGATACAGAAGTTGTCGGCAAACAGCCGCCGGCCGCGCCTGGCCGACTCGCCTTCCAGTAAGGCATGGTCGAGGGCGTCGTGGACCAGGGCGCTCGGCGGTACCGGCTCAGGCGGTCCGCCGTTTGTTGACCACCTCAAACGGAGGCGCGCATCTCCCCTCTCCGGGCTGTCATATTCCAACACGATCCGGTTGAACCCCTGGCGCAGATCCACCGGCTCGCTGGTCATTTTATCCATCCCACCGGCGCCCTCCAGGAGTAGCACGCCATTGATCTCCAGCCGGGTATGGCCCCGGCCCTCCACATGGAAGACAGTCATTTCATTGAGAGGAAGCTTCAAGTATCCCCGCCAGCGCGCCCGAAAGGTTCCACCGGGAACCAGTGCCGAGGGGGCTGCACCCTCCTCGACGTACATGGCGGCAAAGCGGGAAACGCGAGCCTCTGCCTCCACCTGCGGTGCACTGACGGACCGGACCTCCTGGATCAGGCCTGGGGCTTCCTCGCCCAGTTGGACATCGTCGCGAATATTTCCGACCCTCCAGTCGTCGCCAATCCGCTCCCAGCCGGAAGTCTTTCCCAGCCTGTGAATCGTGTGGTGCACAAAAGATCGAAGGCCCGCCCCGGAAGTGCTCCTCAGATTGAAGTCGATGTGCATCTGCATCACCGGTGTGAGATCGGGAAACTCCAGAAAGACAGTTCGGGCGTCGGGGGACAGAGCAACTGAGTGCAGCGTCAGGCTGTCGCGTCCTTCCCTTCCGTCGAGCCGGGAGTCGGGAGACCCGTACTCTTCCCGCCAGCGGTAATTCCACACCTGAGCGTGGTAGCTGCCCCGATCCAGTGCGGAGGCGGGATGCAAAGGCTCCGTGAAGCGAACGAAAACTCCGTCTCGCGCTACTTCGAGGTGCTCGGGCATCCGGACGGACGTTCCCGTATAACGCACACGGTAAAACCCTCCGGCCCGGGTCTTGTTGCCGGCCCATCCGAAGAGACCACATACGTAGAGCTGTCCGTCGCGTTTCTGGAAGCGACCTCGCATGATCCCGGTGTTGAAGTTGAGGGAAAAAGGGGTCAGCCCACCCTGGCTGATGGTGTCGATGTCCTGGCGAAAGATCAGCTCGATTTTCCCCGTTCCGTAGGAGAGCCCCAGGATTCTGTCCTGGAAAGGACCCCAGCGATCCGAATCGATTTTCACGAAGGTGCTCGGAGATCGATCCACGCCGGGATGAATCCAGGCCAAAGGCTGGACAAAGTCAGTGGGAGGCTCTCCCCGGTGATAGGACCACAGGTAGCCGTGGAACTGACGGGGCTGGATGAGATTGATGCGGTTTGCAGGAGTCCAGTGACCCTGCTGATCCGAGCTCCAGAACGGGCGCCGCTCCAGATCAGAAGTTTCAGGCGGGCAGCTGAAATGGTCGGGAGCTGCAGCCGAATCCGGCCACGGTCGGTCAGCCAGCGGGTGCCGGGGGGAGCCCCACAACCGCCGCTGCGGTGATTTGACCCGCTTCCCCCAAAACGGCCATCGACTCACCGGCCTCAGCATCCTGGCTCAGTGCTCGCCCGTCCAAAGCCAGGATCCTCTCGCCTTCCCTGGGACTGGCGGCAACCTGCAGGAAGAGCTCGGAGCTCAGGGATTTCAGGTCCAACTCCCGCGAGAACGCCGTCAGCCCGTGGGCCCTCTCCAGGCCAGGCATTTCCAGCACGCTCGTCGTCCCAACCGAATAGGAAAGAATCACCCGGTTGTGGTGGAGGTAGAGTCCCTTGAAATGCCCGTGTTCCCTGGGCAGGGGCCCGTATGGAATCTGGCGAGGATCCAGGAACTCCGGTTGGGACGACCAGCCTGGCAGCTTCGGATTGGCGAACAAGGGTTCCCCCGAAATCAGCGGATGGGTCTCGTGACTGCCGTCGAACACGACGCCCTTGAGATCGACAAATCCACTTCCCCCCCATCCCACCGCGTGGCGAAGCAGGTCGGTGTCGAAAACGACCGCCTCCCGGTGCTGGCTGCCGTAGACCTTGTCAAAGCGGATCGCGACCCCCCTTGTAGGCGATGTTGCCCGGGGGCCAGGGAGCTTCTATGGAGGCCGTCAGAAAGGGGCCGTAGTCCATGTCCTGCCAACGGTCTCCGGTCTTTGACACCGCCTCCGAGTCGCAGAAGACCTGCTCTTCCTCGGACAGGGCCCCGAAGAATTCGGCTCCATCCGGACCACGCGGGATCAGCATCAGGCTCAACAGAAGAGAAGCCAGAATGAGAAGTGCGGTGAACAGTCTCAACATCATCAGGTCTCGTCAAATGATAGCCGGGATGAACGGGAATGAGCGATGCTATATATGGTATAGTATATGGTAAATGATGAAGACGACGGTCTACTTACCAGAGCGGTTGAAACGCGCACTGGAACGCATGGCGGCCGAGGAGGGTCGCTCTGAGGCCGAAATCATTCGAGGGGCCCTGCAGGCAGTCGTAGAGCGTCGGCAGCGGCCACGCCCACGCCTGCCAATCAACGATCAAGATCTGGGCGATCCGGGAATTGCCGAGAATGTGGATCGCTATCTGTCAGGATTTGGCGAGTCATGATCCTCCTGGACACCAGCGGGTTGCTGGCGGCGCTGTTTCGGGATCAGCGCCGGCACTCGACTTGTGCAAGAGTTCTGCTCGAAACCTCTCTCCCTCTCGTGCTGTCGCCCTTTGTGCTGGCCGAGCTCGATTATCTGGTGCGAAAGCTGGCGGGTATTTCCACCGAGCTGGAGCTTCTGGCGGAGGTTGCCCGGGGAGCCTATGATCTCGTCGAATTCGGAGCCGACGATGTGGAGTCAGCGCGGATGATTATCCAGGAGTACGGGGACTTGAGCATTGGTCTGGCCGATGCGTCGCTGATTGTCCTGTCTCGCCGGCTGCGCACCAACGCGATTCTGACGCTTGATGAGCGGCACTTTCGGGTGCTGCGGGGTTTCTCCAACAAGCCATTCAGAATCTTGCCGGCCGATGCCTGAAACTCCCGCGGATACTCTGTGTCCCTGGCGAATTGTAGGAGCCGCTTCCATGCGGCGATCCGATCGCATTCGCAGGGGTGACCTATCTCCCTTTGAAATTGGGTTTTCGCTTCTCGGCAAAAGAACGGGGACCCTCTTTTGCATCCTCTGAGGCGACGACCTTCTCGTAGAAGGAAAAAGCTCCGCTCCGGACCAGGCGGAAAGCCTCCTCGACGTTCACTTCTTCCGTTTCGCGCACTACCTGCTTGATTGCCATGATTGAAAGTGGAGCCTTCTCTGCAATTTGCCCTGCCATTTCCCGGCTCGTCTCGAGTAGCTTGGCAAGAGGCACCACCCGGTTGACCAGACCGTGTTGAGCCGCCTCCGGCGCACCCATTCGTCGTCCGGTCAGCATCATCTCCATGGCCACCGCGTAGGGCAGGCGCCGCGGCAGACGCTGCACGCCGCCCGCTGCAGGCACGATGCCCCAGCCGGCTTCAGGAAGATAGAAGAGGGCGTGCTCCGCTGCCACAATGAGGTCACAGGCCAGGGCCAGCTCAAATCCACCCCCAATCGCATACCCATTGACAGCTGCGATCACCGGCTTGTTGAGATCGAAGATCTCGGTTAGGCCGGCAAATCCCCCGGGCCCGAAGTCCGACTCAACTCCCTCGCCGCCAGCTGCGGCCTTCAGGTCCCATCCGCCCGAGAAAAACTTCTCTCCCGCACCGGTCAGAATGGCGACGAGCAAGTCCGGATCGTCTCGAAACCCGACGAACACTTCACCCAGGGCGCGACTGGTGTGTACATCGATGGCGTTGGCTTTGGGTCGGTCGAGGATGATTTCCAGGACCTTGCCGTTCCGTTCAACCCGCACTGGACTGCTCATTCTACATTCCTCCTGCAAACTGGCGCGGACTTCCTGTCCCGACTTGGCCTGCCGGCGCCAGTGTTTGACTGCATGATGGCTGGGATCCGCATGGCCTTTCAAATGGACCTTGATTACCGCGTCCCACTCCGCCTCCGTCATATTGGCGAGAGTGCAGTCCCGCAAGATCCCTGCGTTGTTGACCAGCACGTGCAGGTCTCCAAAAGACTCAATGGCCAGGCGAATCATTTCCCCGGCCTCGTCCCAGTTGGAGACATCGTGGCCGCTGAAGACGGCCTCGCCCCCAGCAGCCCGGATTTCATCCACGACCTGTTCACCTGGTGACCTGTCTGCGCCTTCCCCGTCGACGGCGCTGCCCAGGTCATTGACGACCACGCGGGCACCGTGGGAAGCCAGAAACAGGGCGTGTTCGCGGCCCAGCCCGCGGCCTGCTCCTGTCACCACGGCTGAAAAGCCAGAATTCCGACATGCAGATCCCACCTGAGGGCGGAGTGTAGGAGCCGCTTCCACGCGGCGATCTGATCGCCCCACGAAGGGTCTTCCTACCCCTTTTTCCGGGGAAATTTGCAAGCTGCCATCGATTTCATATCACCGATCCCGTCTACTTCGAGAAGTCTCTCCGCTTCAGCATCGAACACGGGGCACAACAACAGCCTGACCCTGGACCTCACCTCGGTCGGTTACTGGTATCAGAGGGAGCCGCACAAGGTGTTTCCTCCCCGCATCAGCAAGGCAGCCCAAGCGCTTCATCAGCCCCAGAGACATTCATATCTGGCGGCAGGAGTGGCGCAAGAGTATGGATGGAGAGACCACTCTGTGGGGAAATGAGAGGAAACCAAGGGATGACCGTTGATCGCGACCTGGAACCTTGGAACCCTGGAACCTTGGAACCCTGGAACCCTGGAACCTTCACCCCTAATCCGGCCGTTCGGCGACCTTCCAGCCCGGGGTTTGGATGCGACCGTAGTAGGGATAGTAGTCCCAGGGCGCGGGCTTCGCCCAGGGCTCGAGGGTCTCCGGTACTCGCCAGGTATTGCATCAACTGCTGGCGTAACCGCTCCGTGACTTCCAGATAGTCGGCCTGGTGCAGCCACGTTTTCCAGTTGGCCCGGGTCGACCTCTAGGTCGTACAGTTCTTCGGCTGGTCGTTTCGCAAACGCCAGTTGGAAGAACTCACGGACTGAATCCTGTCCGGCATTCTCCATCAGGCAGGTCTTGGTCGGTGAAGGGTCAACCTCGCCGTATGGAAGAGCCCGCGCACAGTTGCGGGCATCCGGGTCTCCCGACGGCCAGCGTTCGGGGGCGATGTTGCGGACATACAAGTAGTCCTGAGTTCTCAAAGCCCGAGAGGGGTACCCCTTCCCCCCCTTTGCGAGCTCCGTCGTGACGCTCCATGGCAAAAAAGGCTGCGTCACGCCCGTGGTCGAGTTGTCCTGAAGCCGTGGCCAGCAGGGTCTTCATGAGGCTGCGGCCGGGTCATGTCGGGCGGGGGCACCAGGCTGGCGGCCTCGAGGAAGGTAGGCGCCGGATCGCTCAAAGTGACCAGGTCGTCACCACCCGGTTTCCGGGGATCTTGCCCGGCCAGAGCAGGGCCAGCGGGACGCGCGAACCATAATCATAAAGGCTGGCCTTGGCACGCGGAAACGGCATGCCGTGGTCGCTGGTCACAACCACGAGTGTGTTCTCGAGTCGTCCCTTCTTTTGCAGGAGATCGAGTGCAGATCCCACCTTGCGGTCGAAATCTTTCAATCTCCAAGTAATAATCCAGAATATCGCCGCGAACGACCTCATTGTCAGGGAGATGTGGAGGCACGCGCACGTCCTCGAGCCGTTTCCCAGAAGCCACTCCGGCATCCTTCGCAAATGGGCGATGAGGAGCGGAGCTACCCAGCCAGAAAGCAAAAGGCTTCTCCGGCGGCAGGGTCTCCAGGAAGGCTGCAAGATCTTTGAATTTGGGCCCGGCCGGATTGCGTGTGCGCCCTCCCGGCTCCAGCTTTCCCGGTCCCCAACCTTTGCTCGTGTGCCCGATCAGGTAGCCGGATTCCTCCAGGAGTTCGGTGTAGACCTGGAAATCCCGGGGCAGCGTGCTATGGATATTTCCTCCCTCTCTCAGTCGCCATATGTGCTGGCCGGTCAGAATGGCGCTGCGTGAGGGCATGCACGAGGGAGAATCAGCAAAGGCATGAGCAAAGAGAACGCCCTTCTCCGGCCACCCGGTCAAAGGCGGGGGTCCTGACAATGGTGTCCCCGCCGGCGCCCGTATGCAGCCAGGATTGATCGTCCGAGATGCAGAGAAGGATGTTGGGGGGTGGTCGGGGTTGAGGCGGTGGTTCCGGCGGTGAGCAGCCCACAGAGAGTAGAGCCAGCAGTGCCGCCGGGCGGAGTATCTTGCTTGCTGTCATTTTAGAGCTTGCACACATTGATAAAGGCAAGGTATCTCCAGGCCAGACCACCGGTCAAGGTCGCCGGATCTGGGAGCGCGGAAGTCTGACCTCCGTGGGGAGGAGGACCCTCCTGTGGTGCGATCCTGAGAGTGGGAGGAGCCTCAGGGCTGCGACCGGGAGGGTTTAAACGGCCGCCTCCCTGAGGCCCCTTACCACTCTCGTCACCGTGTGACGGTTCCTGGCGCAGGAGGAGTCTCCGTGGTCCGCAACAGAAACGGACGGGCGTCAGCCGGGCGTTAACGAATGCACTTGATCAGTGGAGCAAAGGCAATGCTAAGCTGAAAGAACCTGAGAGAACGGTACTATGACCATCAAGAGGATTCAGTCTCCCCCCTATCTTCCTTCTTCTGACTCTGTGCATGGTTTCGGTTGTGTGCCAGGATTCCGGAACCACCAAGAGTCCGTTCAGATTCACCCCGGAAGCTGAAGGCCGCCGCCAGGTGTTCATCGAAGCGGTGGACCATGACTTCAGCTGGCGGCTCCGGATTCCGGAACGGGTCTTCTGTGACGAAGGAGTCCTGGTCGGGCACGACATTCGAGCCGTTCACACTCCGGTCCAGTGGACTCAGGAAGAAAACGGCGTACTGGTCTACCGGCGTAGCAATCGGGACGATACTCCCCGCGGAAAGCAGGCACACGAAATCGAGTATGAGCTTCGAATTACACCGGCCAGCTTCGGCGCCTCTTTGAGACTTGTGTTCAAGAACGTGGGCGAGGCGACTCTTCACAACCTGACCGGGCATGTCTGCCTGGGCCATCGCTCTCCTCCCTTTCGCGATCCTGAGTACCAACGGAGTTACATACGGCAGGAAGGTGATTTCCTGAACCTGGGCGAAACCGACCGTGGCAGTAATCCGATCCGGACCCACTACCGGATCAAGGACCATCAGGCGATTAAGATCTTCAACGACACGACAAACCGGTTCTGGGGCCCCCTGTCACCGGAGATTGCCGACAGCGGACTTATTCTGACACGCTCGACGGGAAGGCGATTACGTGGCCGCCCTCTGGTTCGACCCGGCTGCTGAGCTCTTTCACAACTGTGCTGACAGCAACATGTGCATTCACAGCGATCCGACTTATGGAGACCTGGCCCCCGGAGCTTCTGTGACGGTTGCGGGCAGATTGATTCTGTTCGAGGGAAGCTTGGAGGAGTTTGAGTCGCAGTACCTCAAGTAACTCGGGTTCCGGGTTCTGAGTTCTAGGGGCGGGGGGCGGGGGGCTGGAGAGGCTCCCGTTCCCCCCGGATATAGCGGATCACATCGACAGTGTCGATGATAAGAGAAAAGTGAGTTGAGGATGATGACCGCCAGAAGCCAGTAGCGGAACAGGCTGCCCACAGGAGCGGTTCCCAGACGCATCCACAGCCACAGCACCATGGGAAGCCAGGCCAGGTGTCCGATTCCCAGGAGGCGAGCAAACCCTCTGGCCGAAAAGATGGCGGTCTGAAGCAGGCCACCGAGCATCAAGGCCGCCAGGACCACCTTCCCCTCTGGGCTCGACCAATACAGCAGGCCGGGGACAAAGTTGATACCGAATAAGAGCATCACCCAGGCAACCCAGGGTCTGGGCATGTCCAGGATCGCCCGAGGAAATCCTAGCATCGCCCTGACTCTACCAATTTCGGGTTCAGAAGGGTAGGTGCGGTGAGTGAGGAGTCAACTCTTAGACGGTACGATGCTTCGGTGATATACTTTCTCACGTGAAATCCTCAACAAGCCGTTTTCTCTTGAGTTTGCTGGCGGGAGTATTCCTGCTGGCTGGCTGTGGCAGTGCTCCGAAGGTTAAAGAGACGACCTTGGCGGAGCCCGCCACCGAATTGTATTTTCCTCCCGATTCCGGAGAGTGGGAGCGGATTGACCCCGTCTCGGCCGGCTGGGATTATGTTGTCCCTAGCCTGGGGATCGTGTTCACGCGGCTGGGCGACGAACCTCACGAACAACAGTTCAGTAACGAGATCTGGAAGCGCCTCATGAAAGCCGTCCCGAAGGCTGGGTAGTAGGAGGACCCTCCGTGGTCCGATCAGATCGCCGCATGGAAGCGGCTCCTACACCGCTCGGGTTCTGACCACTGTTCAGTGCACCAGTAGGATTTGAATCACGGCTCCTTACGAACCGTGGGATATTCGATCCCCAGTTGTTCCAGGTAGGTGTCATATCGGATCGGGTCGAAGTAGTGCTTCTTCAGCTCCGGCCGGTATTTCTCCATGATCTCCCGATTGAAGTGAACTGCGGGTTCGTCCTATGCAGAGATGAAAGGCTCATAGGTGCCGCTCTTGCCCTGCTCTTCGTGGAAGTACTTCCCTGCTTCCGTCAGGATCTCCGGCTTCAGTAAGAGATCGAGTGTAGTCAGGGCCATGACCTTGGCTCCGGCAGTTGCGCCCTTGTGAGCGATCGGGGTGGCCATTGCCACGGCGTTTGACCAGTGATGACCCGGAAGGTTGGGGATGTTGGAGGGAAAGTTGAAGGTGATGGTTGGAACCGTCCACGATATGTCGCCGATGTCGTCCGAGCCGCCGCCCAGGTTGGGGCCCTGTGGGGCGGAAGGGGCCGGAGCCAGCTCCGTGGGCATGCCGGGAACGCTGGCGTTGCCGAGCTCCCGCTGCAGCGCTTTGGCCAGCGTCTGATCCTCGTCGCTCCAGTCCGGCAATCCAACCGTCTTGATATTTTCGTACATGGTCAGGGCGATGGACTTCTTTACCGTGGTTACACTCAACTTTTCTTTTCTCTACGTGTTTGTCGTCTTCGAACACGGTCGTAGGAGGGTGATGCATCTCGCAACGACGTACCATCCCTCCATGGTGTAATACGCCACAGTATTTCCTCCCTTTTGCAGCCGGATTTGTATAGATTGTCTTAGCCCGCAGCGGGTGAAGAGAATATGACAGTATGATCGCTGTCGGACTGCGGAGACGGTGGAAAGGAGACAGCCGAGGTCCCTGTTTTTTGGCAAGTAGTGACCCCGGCTGAAACCAAGTAACTACAGATTCAGGATCGCTTTGAAGGCAGGTCTTTGTCAAGCCTTTCCTCTCTGGGACTGGGGCTGTACGAGCTGTTGCCCGACTACCGGGACCGCTGTCCGCTGTGCCGTGGAAGCAATTGCGCGGTGCGCAATGGTCTGTACTTCCGGTGCTTGGTGGATGTGGAGGGGCAGACCTATCAACGGTTTCCAGTAGCTCGCTTCCGCTGCCGTCGCCGGGGCCCGGATCAGGCGCGAGATGTCACCTTCAGCGTGCTGCCGGCCGGGGTTGTTGCACGTCGACGCTTCAGCCTGGGGCTGATGAGCCGGATGGTCGAAGTGGTGGTGGGCGGCAAGCGGACGCTGCGCCGGGCGCTGGACGAAGTGGCCGCCGCCGGCAGTCGGGGTGAGGAGGCTCTGCTGTTGGAAGAGCTGACGCTGTACCGCGTCCTGCTGCTGTTTTCGGCCGTCTATGCTCGGTTGCTCTCTTTTCCGGTGTCCGGGGTCGAGTTGTCCGGTACCGTCCAAGGGGTGCGCCGTCAGGCCCAACAGACAGCCGCCCTGCTGGCAGCCCAGCCCCGAGGCTCTCCACCTCAGCTGGTGATCAGCTTTCATCGACGTTACTGCCCCCACCTGCTGTTCGATCTGCGCCCGGCTCCCGGGTCCTGATCGGTCTCGCCGTCAGGCTAACTCCGTCGGCCTACCTGAAAGCGTTGAATGCTCCTTCTGGCCCGCTTTCTTGACCCGGTTCACAACCCGGTCATGCCAAAAATCGATCCTCCACACTCCCTGATAGGAGCACCAGGATGGGGCTGTGGCACAAAGGGCTGGCCAAGGAGCCCCCAAGATGAATGCAAAAGAAAAACGCCAGGCCGTGGCGCTGTTCCGCTACGGCGTCATTGCACCGGTGCTGCACGCGGCGGCCGGCACCCAATCCCAGTACTTCGGACGCATGGCCCAAAAAGAGCTGGATGTTCCGGGTCTGAGCACACGCCGCTATTCGGTCGCCACGTTCAAGAGCTGGTTGCGCCGTTACCGGCAAGAAGGACTCGACGGACTGGTGCCCAAGCGGCGCTCCGATGCAGGAAGAAGCCGCGTCATCTCCGAGCAGCTGAGCACTCACATCTCCGAGTTGCTGACCCGCCACCCCCGGGTGCCGGTCAACCGACTCCGCGAGCAGCTGACGACCTCCGGCCACATCACTTCGCGCCGCATCTCCGAAGCCACTTTGCGCCGCCACATCGCCCGTGCCGGTCTGCGGCCTCAGGTCAAGGCGGAGCCCAAAGCCCGTAAGCACTTTGAAAAACCCTACGCCAACGACCTGTGGGTGATGGACTTTATGCACGGGCCCAAGGTGCGACTCGGCCGCCGGCTGCGCAAGACCTATCTGGCTGCCGCTATCGACGACCATTCTCGCTTTCTGACCCTGGCCCGCTTCTACACCCGGGAAAACTCCGCAGTGGTCGTCTCAGCTCTCAAACAAGCCTTTTCCCGTCACGGTTTACCTCAGATCCTGTACTGCGACAACGGCGCGGCCTTCTCCTCCCAACAACTCACCCTGGCCTCGGCCCGGCTGGGTGTGGCCCTGGTGCATTCCAAACCCTATGATTCTCCTTCGCGCGGAAAGGTGGAGAGATTTTTCCGCACCCTACGTCAGGGTTTTCTCAGCCTCCTCGATCTGGAGGATATGGAGGCCTTGACCCTCGACGATCTCAATGCTCACCTGGCTCACTGGCTGGAGCAGGACTATCACCGGCGCCGCCACTCGGGCATCTGTGAGACGCCACTGGCTCGCTACCTGCGCTCGCTCGGCTCCATTCGCCGCCGCACGGTCAGCCGTGCTGAGTTGGACCGGGTCTTTTACCGCACCTTGCAGCGCAGCGTCCGAAACGATTGTACGGTCTCCATTAACCGACAACTCTGGGAAGTGCCGCCTCTGTACATGGGCCGTCGCATCGAGATCCGCCATCCCGAGGGACGTCCCAGCGAGCTGTTTCTCTTCGAAGACGACCAGCCGGTGGCCCGCCTGCACCGGGTCGATGCTGCTCAAAACGCCACCTCCCCTCGCAGACCTCGTTTTTCCATTCACCCCCAGGAGGATGAATCATGATCCACACTTTTTACAGCTTCTCCCAAACTCCCCTCGCCAAAGACATCCCAGCCCAAGAACTGCTCTCGACTGAGGCCTTTGCCGAACTCTCCCGGCGCCTGGACTACATGCGTACCCGTCTGGGTCTGATGCTCGTGCTGGGCGAGGCGGGAACCGGCAAGACGGCCGCCGTGCGCGCCTTCGTCGAGCAACTCAACGCTTCCGTCTACAAGCTCTTCTACGTGCCCCTGTCCACCGTCACGCCGCTGGATTTTTGGGCCCAGCTCAACAGTGAGTTCGGCGGCCAGCCCTCCGGCCGCAAGTCCACTCTGTTTCGAAACCTGCAGACGGCCGTGCGCGACTACGTGAAAAACGCCAAGAAGACCCCACTGCTGGTCTTGGATGAGGCGCAATGCCTGCCCGATAAGACCCTCGATGAAATCCCGATGTTGCTTAATTTTAGGATGGATTCGATCGATCCGATGCTCATGATCATGATCGGCCACCCCGACCTGGGCCGCCGCCTGCAAAGACCCATGTTCCGCAACATCCACCAGCGCATCCTGCTCTCCTACAAGCTGTCTCCGCTGGATGAGGCCGAAACCAAAGACTACGTCTGCCATCACCTGAAGCTGGCCGGGGCCAAACCCGAGATCTTCACCGACTCGGCCTACCTGGCCCTGTACAAGACCTCCGGCGGCGTCTGCCGGCTGCTGAACCGCCTCTGCCTGGCCGCCCTCAACCGCGGCGTCCTGCAACAAAAGGCCACACTCGACGAAGAGGACATTTACCAGGCTTCCGACGAGCTATGAGTCCCGACATGTTCTTCGACAACTCCCCCGAGAAGATTCTCGCCTACCTGCAAGAGCTGCTGCCCGGTTATCCTTACCGCGCCGATCTGGATGCGGCTTTCATTGGAGAACTGGCCGCCGACTTTCCCGACGTAGACATCCTGGAAGAGATCAAGTCCTTCCGCTGGTACTACGACAACGCCCCCCTGAGCCGAGTCGAAAACGTCCGCGTCGCCCTGCGCCGCTGGATCGCCAATGCCAACGGCCCTCGCTACCGCTGACCCCCGCTCCCAAGAAAAAAGGGCCGGCCCCGGCGACCAACCCTGCTTCTATCCGTCACATTCCCCTCACCCAACTCGGGTAAAAACAACGTGATTCTCAGACCTCCAAATAATCTGCTGCGTTACACGTGGAACGAATCAAGTGTAGGAGGACCCTCCGTGGTCCGATTGGATAGAAGGGGTAGGACAGGCGCCGGCACTGAAAACGGAACACAGAAGAGATAGAATCCTGGTAATGCAACCTTTCGAACCACCATCGCGCTCGCTTTTGATCCTCCTGATTGTTGCTGTGCTGCTAGCATTCGCACTGGCTCATACTTCGGCCTGGGCAGAGGACTGGCCGGAGTGGAGAGGCAAGGGCCGCCTGGGAATCTGGAACGAGACGGACATACTCGAAAAGTTTCCCGAACAGGGGCTGGAAATTCGATGGAAAGCGCCTGTTCACGGCGGGTTCGCGGGTCCGGCGGTTGCCCAGGGACGAGTGTATGTCGCCGACTTTGAAGCAACCCGGCCGCTGCAGGGCCGGGAACGCCTCCTCTGCCTGGATGAAGGAACAGGAAAGGTCCTCTGGACCCACACCTGGGAGGTCAGCTATGCCCGCTTGATGAGCTCCTATGCAATCGGTCCGCGGGCGACCCCCACTGTTGATGCTGATCTCGTCTACGTAGTCGGTGCCACGGGGATCCTGCGCGCCCTCAAGGGCGAGACCGGCGAGCTGGTTTGGAAAAAGAATTTCGAGCAAGACTTCGGAACTGAAGTTCCCCCCTGGGGCGTGGCAGGAGCTCCCCTGGTGGAAGGGGATCTCCTCATTGCCATTGTGGGAGGCATTCCCGGCGCCGAAGTCGTTGCTTTCGACAAAAACAGTGGCCAAGAGGTCTGGCGGGCTCTTTCCCCGGAGCCGGAAATGGGCTACGCCCCGCCCGTCATCTTTGAGGCTGGAAGAGTTCGTCAACTGATCATCTGGCACCCGAGTGCAGTCAGTTCACTGGATCCCCAGAGCGGCAAAGTGTACTGGAAAGAGCCATGGGAGGCGCGGATCGGTCTCACTGTGGCTACGCCTGTCAGAAACGGCAACCATCTGTTCCTCTCCCAGTTTTACGGAGGGTCGATGATGATGAAACTGGACGCTTCCAGGCCCTCTACAAGCGTGATGTGGAAGCGGAAAGGGAGCAGTGAACTTGCGGGGGACACGGACAGCCTGCACGCCCTGATCACCACCCCGGTCTTTGAGGATGGCCTGATCTTTGGGGTCTGCAGCTATGGTCAGTTCAGGTGCCTGGGACGCGTCCACTGGTGACCGTATCTGGGAGTCGCTCGACCTGATCGAACTGGGCCGCTGGGCTACCGCCTTTCTGGTTCGTAATGGGGATCGCTACTTCGCGAACAACGACCTGGGAGACCTGATCATCGTCCGCCTCGATAAGAAGGGGTATCACGAGGTCGATCGAACGCATCTCATCGAGCCCACCACGGACTACTCCGGTCAGAGCCGGTCCGGGGGCCGCCGTCGTCCTTCAGACCGAATTGTCAACTGGTCGCATCCGGCCTACGCCAACGGGCACATCGTGGCGCGCAATGACAGAGAAATTCTCTCGGCCTCACTGAAGAAGTGACAATCTGAGGCGCTCCGGCGAACATCCTCGATGGCGATCCGATCGGACCACAAAGGCTTCTCCCTCCTACTCACCGAAGGCATACAGGGTCTCGCCGGTGCGGATGTAGATCCTCCCTTCGGCCAGCGCCGGGGTCGCATAGCAGGTGGAGTCCAGGTCGTTGACGGCCAGGACTTCCAGACTCCCGTCCGGTTCGAGCACCGCGACTTTGCAGGTCTCGCTCACCATGTAGATCTTGTCGGCGGCGGCGACCGGTGAGGCGTAGTACTTGCCGGTAGCGCCCTTGATGCGGCCTCGGGCGATCACCTCTCCCGTATCAGGCCGAAAGGAGGTGGCGATACCGCCGTCGTTGATCATGTAGAGGAGGTCTTTGTAAAGAAGGGGAGCTGGGGCACCGAGTGGTGATACTCCCATTCCAGATTGGTATCCGTCACGTCTCCCCGCCCGCCCAGGCGAATTCCCAGCATTGCGTTTTTCGATGCCATCGCGTCCCGGTAGTACTGCCACTCCCCGGCTTTCAGGAATCCGTCCTGGTCGAGATCCACAAAAGGGAAGAACCCCTGACTCGGAGAATCGGGTAGTTCATCTCGGGAAAGCCGCCCGTTAGCGTCCTTGTCGTGAGCCTTGAGAACCCGGCTCCAGGCTTCCGTCTCTACCATCTTGTCCGGCTGGTTCATCGGCGTGGCGTACCCGTTTACGAAGAGCATGCCGCGATTCATGACCGGAGTTGACTTCATCTCGAAGGAAAGGCCGCGGACCCACCAGAGCTTCTCGCCGCTGGCGGGATGGTAGGCACTCAGGAGAAAGGAACCGGCTACCAGGAGTTCCAGGCTCCCGTTGTCGGCTTCGTAGAGGATCGGGGAGGAGTGGCCACTGGTCGCCTCGGGGCGGTCAACCTTCCACAGCTGTTTCCCGCTGTCCTTGTCGACCGCAATCAGGAACGATCCTGTCTGCTGGTCACAAACCACGAATACTCGGTTCCCGGCGAGCAGGGGAGAGACGCCCATTCCGCAAAGATTGTCAAAAGGTCCAAGCGGCATGCTCCAGCGCTGCCGGCCCAAGCGGTCATAGGAAAGAAGTCCGAAGTCGCCAAAGAAGA
>CBDBHK010000028.1:0-151699 GCA_965205615.1 Acidobacteriota bacterium
GTCGACCAGATGCGACTTGTGTTCCATAAACCCTGATTTCTACCGGCGTGGAGAAAAATGCGGCGAATCGGCTTTCGACCATCCTGGTTCCTGTTCCTGTTGGCCGGTTGGTCAGGCGTCTCCCTGGCTGACGCTCCGGAGTGGCTCCTCAATCTGCGCCATCTCTCACTCCCCGAGTATCCGGTGGATACCGAGGCCATCGTCCTGTACGACGAGGGCCGCACCTCGGTCACCAGGGACGGGGAGATTCGAAGCTCCTTTCGGCTGGCCTACAAAATACTGACCCCGGCGGGCCTGGGCCTGGCCTGGCGCCGCCTCACCTTCGACGGCGAAACTCGCATCTCCGGGCTGAAGGCATGGAACCTCAAGTCGGGTGGGATCGTGCACGAGGTGACTCAAAAGGATGCGGTCGAGTCTCAGATGTTCAGTGGAGTCTTTTTCTCCGACAACAAATCCCTTCTTCTGACGGCTCCTCAAGTCGAGGTCGACAGCATCGTCGGTTTTCAGTGGGAGCGGCGCCACCGGCCTTACATTCTGCAGGATTTCTGGTGGTTTCAGGGTACCTACCCGGTGCTGAGATCCCGGTTTATCCTTGACCTGCCGGACAACTGGCGCTTTGACAGCTTGATGAGAAACCATGCCGAGATAGCTCCCCGGGCGTCGGAGGGCAATCGCTGGATGTGGGAACTCAAAGATCTCCCCGGCATACCGCAAGAAACAGATATGCCTCCAATCCCGACTCTGGCGGCACAGCTGGCCGTCAGCTACTTTCCGGTAAAAGAGATGAAAAAGGGTCAGAGCTTCGAGTCCTGGGACGACGTTGCCGGCTGGTTTGGGGGCCTGATGGCCCCCCGGGCCACGCCGACTCCCGACATCCTGCGGGTCGCCCGCGAGATCGGTTCCGAAGAGGCCATTGCCGCCTACGTGCAGCCGCAGATTCGA
The DNA here is from genome assembly GCA_965205615.1 of Acidobacteriota bacterium. GTDB lineage: Bacteria > Acidobacteriota > UBA6911 > RPQK01 > CBDAPI01 > CBDAPI01. Next base: position 943 of record CBDBHK010000028.1, read on the forward strand.
TATGTGGCTGTTGAGATCGGAATCGGAGGGTACCAGCCTCACCAGGCTGCTGAAATCTTTCGCAACAAGTACGGCGATTGCAAGGACAAAGTGACCCTGCTGCGAACCCTTTCCCGGGGGATCGATCAAGAAGTCTACCCGGTTTTGATTCATACCAGGCAAGGGGTGGTGGACGCCGATTTCCCTTCACCGCTTTCCTTTAACCATGTGATTGCCGCCATTCCGGCCGGCGAAGGAGGAGTGTCCGGGCAAGCTATTCTGGATCACTCCGAGCTGGGCCGGCTACTCCTGTTCGATCCCACGGATTCGCGGACTCCCTTCGGCCAGCTTCCGGATGCGCTGCAGGGGACGACCGGTCTACTGGTGGTCGCCGGAACCGGACATGTCATTCAAACTCCGATCGCACCTTCCATCCGAAACCGCTCGATGCGCGACGGTGTCTTCCAGCTCTCGGGCGAGGGAGTACTGGCGGGAGATGTTCGAGAGCTCTACTGGGGCGTTCCGGCGAGAAGGGAACGAAGTTATTTCCAGGGAAAAGCTCACGACCGATGGATGCGGTTCATCGAACACTACCTGGCACACTGGATGCCGGGAGTCCGGGTGGGGGGGCTTAGCCTGGGTAACACTTCGGGCACTGCAGAACCCTTTTTCGAGGAGTTCAGGGTTACCGCCCCTTACTTCGCTCAACGAAGGGGTGAACTGATGCTGTTCCGCCCCTGCGTGATTGGAACGACAGCCCGTCAACATCCTTCGCGCAAGGAGCGGCAGCACCCCCTGGTCTTCGACCATTTGAGCTTGAAGTCCAACATTTTCAAAGTGACCCTGCCCCCCGGCTACGTTGTTGAAGAGTTGCCGGAACCCGTGGAACTGGATCTGCCCTTCATTCGATACAAGAATGCCGTAACCGTCGATGGCAGGGTGCTCAAGACCATACGGACGCTGGAAGTCAAGCAGCTCAAGGTCGCTGCCGAAGATGTGGAAACCCTCCGCGAGTTCTACCGGGCGGTGGACCGCGACGAGCGCAACATGGTCCTGCTCAAACGCGAGGAACCGACCAGTGAGTGACGCGGTGGTGGTGGCAGCCGCAGCCGAAGCGATTCCCACCTTGTGCGCCTCCCTGGAAGGAATTAGAATCCTGTGATTCATTGGGATTTCAGCAGGCGAAAGAGGGACCAGCGTGAGTGACAATTCAATTGGTATCGGGATCATCGGAGCCGGTTTTCTGGCGGAAACCCGGGCCCGCTGTTACGGACATCTTCACGGCCTGGCAAGCATCCGCGCCGTGGCCTCCCGGACCGAAGAGAAGGCACGTGATTTTGCCGGTCGCTACGACGTGCCCAGGGTGCTGGCGAGCTATGAAGAACTCTTGAATCTTCCAGAAATCGACGTGGTTGACCTGTGCATACCCAATCACGTCCATCGAGAGGCCACAGAGGCGGCGGCGGCGGCTGGCAAACATGTGATCTGCACGAAGCCACTGACCGCCTATACGGGGCAGGATCTTCCCGAGGACAGCAGGGACGAGGAGGTGTCGGGGCAGGATCCCCGGACCATGCTGGAGGTGGCAGCGGCCGATGCTCAGGCGATGGTGGACGCGGCGCGTGGGGCCGGCGTTGAACTCATGTACGGCGAAAACTGGCTTTACGCCCCATCGATTGTCAAGGCAACCGCCCTGATCCGGGAATCGGGTGGCGCGATTCTGGAGATGCGCGGCGGCGAGTGCCACAGCGGCTCCCACTCTCCCTACTCCAAGACCTGGCGTTACACCGGCGGAGGGGCCCTCCTGCGCCTGGGATCCCATCCCATTGGTGCCATGTTGTATCTGAAGGATCTGGAAGGCCGGGCCCGCGAAGGCCGCCCCATTCGCCCCTTGTCCGTGGTCGCCGAGGTGGGGGATCTCACTCGCATTCCGGCTTTCAGGGAAGAAGAACAGGCCTGGATCGCGACCGGATGGCAGGATGTCGAAAACTGGTCGTCCCTGATCATAACGTTCGAAGATGGCGCCCGCGGAGTTGCGTGGTCCTCCGACACGCTGCTGGGAGGAATGGAAAGCCGGCTGGATGTTCTCCTCTCCAATGCCCATATCAAGTGCAACCTGAGCCCCAACAACCTGGTCAAGGCCTTTGCTCCCGACCCGGGGGTGTTTGCCGGTGAGTATCTGATGGAGAAGGTGGAAACAAAGGCGGGCTGGAGCACTCCCATCCCCGATGAAGACTGGAGCTCGGGCCAGCTTTCCATGTGCCGGGATTTCATCCTGGCCGTGGCCGAGGGTCGTCCTGCCCAATCGACCGGGGAACTGGGCCTGGAAGTGGTGAAGGTCGTCTACAGTGCCTACTGCTCAGCGCGGGAGGGCGCCAGGGTTGACCTTCGTGCAAGCGAGCCAGCGGGTACGTAACAGCGGGCCGGCACGAGGCCGGCCCCTACGACATTACCCGTCCGCCCGGGGCGGGCGAGGAGCAGAGTGAGGACTGAATGGACTACGGTCTGAAGATCCCTGAGGACAGCAAACTGGACCTTGTGTCTCTGGGCGCCCTGGTCCACCGCCTGGATCCGGGGAGAATCCCGTTTCGCAAGGCCACCGAGTGCAGGATCCATGTCAGCGGTGGTGAATTCAATTGCGCAGCCAACCTGTCGGACTGCTTCGGCCTGCGCACCGGAATCGTGACAGCTATGGTCGATTATCCGATCGGGGAGTTGATCGCCGAGCGGGTGAAGGCCATGGGGGTGAAGCCCTTTTACAAGTGGTTCGAACGCGACGGTGTGCTGGGCCCGAACCTGGCGACTGTTTACAGCGACCGGGGCCAGGGGGTCCGTGCTCCAGTCGTCTTCTACAACCGTGCCAACGAGGCGGCGGCACGGCTGCGCCCCGGTGACTTCGACTGGGAGACGATTTTCTCGGGCGGCGTACGCTGGTTCCACAGCGGCGGTATCTTCGCCGCTCTCTCGGAAACAACCGCAGAGGTGATTATCGAAGGGATGAAGGCGGCCAGGGCCGCGGGGGCGGTTGTCTCTTTCGATTTGAACTTCCGTGAGAAGCTCTGGAAAATCTCAGGGGGCGAGGACCGCGCCGCCTCCGTGGTGAGGCGAATCGTCGAGAACGTCGACGTCCTGGTCGGCAACGAGGAAGATCTGCAGAAAGGCCTCGGTATTCCCGGTCCGGAGATGGCCCGAAAGTCCAAGCTCGATCCGAGTGTCTTCTTCGGGATGATCGACCGGGTCATCGAGGCACATCCCCAGATCAGCATCGTCGCCACGACCCTGCGTGAGGTGCACTCCAGCAACCACCACAGCTGGAGCGCCGTCGCCTGGATCGACGGCGAGAGGTACACCGCTCCCACCTGTGAAATCGATGTATATGACCGGGTCGGGGGTGGGGACGGGTTCGCATCCGGCCTGTTTTACGGTCTCCTCAGGGGGGAAGAACCTGAAGAGGCGCTCAAGCTGGGCTGGGCCCACGGCGCCCTGCTGGGTACTTTCCCGGGCGACACCACCATGGCGTCACTGCCCCAGGTCAGAGCTTTCGCCCAGGGAGGCTCGGCCCGCATCCTTCGCTGAGAGCCCGGCACCCCGCGCTGAAAGTCCCAATTCAAGGTTTTCGGTTTTAGTGAAATTGAGAAAGGCCCTTGGTTCAGAAACCGTTTAAATTCCCCCGGTTTCTGAACCAAGGGCCTTTCTCAATTTCACGACTCCTTTTAACTTAAAGCTCGCCAAGCACCTTTCGCATGAAAGCGAACGACTGTTTCATCCCGGGCAAAGGGTCTTCGGGGAAGATCTCATACTCCAGGTTGACGAAGCCCTCGAAATTCATGGCCTGCAGCTGCCTGAAAATATCTTTGACCGGCATCAGGCCTTCGCCCACGGCGCACAGGGTCTCGGCTGAGTCGAAGGAAAGCAGGTCCTTCATGTGCATATCCAGAAGCCTGGGACCGGCCTCGGCGATCGATTCGAGGACGTCGACGCCGGTGCGTGCCGTGTGCCCCACATCGATACACAGGCCGAAGCGTGGGTCCAGCCCCGCGACGGCTTCGAGGGCTGCCCCGGGGGTCGGGAAATTCTCGTCCTCGGGCCCGTGGTTGTGGATAGCGGCCTTGATATCGTACTCCTTGACGAACTTTTCGATTCTGGGTACGGCCTCCGGAATGGGGGCGATCACCATCAGCGGCATCCCGCAGTTTTTGGCATATTCGAAATGCTTGCGAATGTCTTCGTCTTCATCTTTTTTGAGGCCGATGGTGCCACCGCCCACAATTTCCAGGCCGGCCTGCTCGATCTGCCCGCGACCCGCTGCAAGCTCCTCGGGGGACAGCTCGTAGGGCAGGTGATAGGACTTGATGTTGATATAGGGCGCCTGGAGTTCCTGTACCATCGAGATGGCCTCTGCCAGGGGGAACTTACGCAGCGAAAAGCTGGCTACGCCCAGCTTGACCGCGGGAGGCGAGGGCGGGGGCTTCTCGGAAGCACCCGGTCCGCAGGAGACGGCGGTAGCGGCCGCGACCCCGGCCAGAAAACGGCGCCGGTCGATCGATTCCCCGGGCCAGGATCCTTCTCTGATCTGGTGACTCGATCGGTTCGATGCGCTGCTGTCTGACGGCCTTTTCGGCATTGGTTTCTCCTCCTGGCGGCTTACCGCGCGACATTTTAGCGCAGAGGGTGGTAAAAGTTCCACGGAGAGCCGGCCCCTGGGAAATCCTGCCTTCTCGGTTTGACTTAGGCGCCCGGCTGGGTTAAATACGAAGCCCCAGAGCAGGGACGGTTCAATGACGACAGACAACAAAGCCCAAACCGAACGCGATCACCTCAAGGACGTCAACGCCAGGCCCCTGGGGGGCCGGCTACTGGGCTACTCCCGGCTCTCAGGACCCGGCTGGATTCAGGGAGCCATTACGCTGGGCGCCAGCACGGCGACGTCGTCCTTTTACCTGGGCTGGAAATTCGGCTACGAGATGCTCTGGGTCAACATCCTGGGAATGGCCATGGGTGTGATCATGTTTGCCGCAATCGCGCGACCCACGCTGTACCGGGACACGTCGATCTATAAGGCCATGGGAAAATACGTCCACCCCTGGCTGGCCGGTTCGTGGGCGCTGGCGGCGGTCATCACCTCTATTTTCTGGTGCCTGAACCAGTTCGCTGCTGCTGTCGCCTGCCTGGTCGATGTCGGTGAAACCGGCGGGTGGCTCGATGGGGGCGGTGAATCGGGGGTGGCCAAATGGGGGATTGGTCTCGTGATCCTGGCAGTCAGCATTCCCCTGACCTGGGCCTATGCAGGAAAGAGGGGAACCGGAGTGCGGCTCTACGAGTCGACCCTCAAGGGGATTGTCCTCTTCATGGTCATCTGTTTTGCACTGGTGGCGTGGAAGACCGGGATCCGCTGGTCCGAGTTGCTGGCCGGGTTGATTCCCAGCGGCCTGCCCAGCTCTCCGGAAGACCGGACCATGGTCCTGGGAGCCCTGGGATGCGCCGTGGGCATCAACATGACCTTTCTTTTTCCGATCACCCTTCGAGCTCGCCGCTGGGGAAAACACCATCTGGGGCTGGCTCGCTTCGATCTGATCGGGGGCATGCTGCTTCCTTTTGCGGTCGTGAGCACGCTGGTCATCGTGACCACCGCCAACGTCATCCAGGGTTCGCCGGAGCGTCCCGACGGCCCGGCCGCCGTGGCCAAAGTGATGGCGCCGCTGTTCGAAGGCAGTGTCTTCCCGGATGCCACCGGGCGGGTGCTTTTCGACCTGGGCATCGCAGCTATGCCCTTGAGCACGATCATGATTCTGATGCTGATCTCGGGGTTGGCGCTGTGCGAACTGCTGGGAGTTCCGCATGAGGGCTTCTGGTTCAAACTCGGAACCGTGCTTCCGGCCCTGGGTATTCTGGGGGTCGCCTATCGGGCGCCCTTCTGGCTCGGCCCCCTGATCTCATCGTTTGCGCTGATTCTTCTGCCCATCGCCTATATCGGGTTTCTCATCCTCTGTAACAGCCGCTCCTACCTCGGCGATGACCTTCCCGAGGGCAATACGAGGCTGGCCTGGAACGTGGGTATGATCGTCGTGGTGCTGATCGCAGTTGTGGGTGCCAGCGTCAAGGTCGCCGATGCACTGGGCGCGCTTTTTGGCAGCGGGTAGCGAGACTTCCAGAGAAATCGAAAGGAAAGGAATTAAGAGAATGGTGATACGTGAAACTGCCAGCCAAAAAGGGCTCAACCGGATGATCACACCTGAGAATACGGATCTGCAGGTTCTCTCCTTCGGGCGAATCATTCTGGATTCCGAGGTGCCGGAGGTGCAGTCTGCCTCGGACAATCAGGAAGTCTGCCTGATTAGTCTCCAGGGCAAGGCCGAGATCGAGGTCGGCCCATCCGCCTACTCGATGGAGCCCTATGACACGCTTTACATACCTCCCGGCCATTCGTACCGGGTGTCGACCGATTCATCCACCGACCTGGTCGAGGCCTCGGCGCTGTGCGAGCGCGAGACCAAGATCCAGTTTGCCGCGTTTCAGGATCTCAAAGACGATCCCGAATACCACGTCACTGTCGGCCCGGAATCAGGCAGGCGGGACGTCTTCAAGCTCCTGGACCAGAATATCGATGCCTCACGGCTCTTGTGCGGCGTCACCTTCGGGCAGCCGGGGCACTGGACCAGCTGGACTCCCCACGAGCACGCCGCCACCCGCGAGGAAGTGTACCTCTACATTGATCTGCCCCGGCCGGCTTTCGGTCTACAAATGATCTACAAGGACCTGGAGAACGTCCAGCTGGACCTGGTGTTCGAAGACGATGCCCTGGTCATCACCGAGGGATACCACCCCAACGTCGGGATTCCGGGTCACGGCCTCAACTATGTATGGATCATGGCCGGACTTCGACCAGAAGTCGACCGCGACTGGGCCGATGTGAATCTCCAGGAGGAATTCCTCTAGCGGTTGCGGACTCCCTGAAGTGCCTCACTCTCAACTGAACAGACAGACACTGGCCGACCTCCATCCCGGCGAGGCCCGGGTGGTGGACCGCATGGCGGACTTGAAGGAGAAAATTCTTCAGTTCGGGTCGGGCCGTTTTCTGCGAACCTTCGTGGGGGACTTTGTCGATAATGCCAACCGCCGGGAGATCTTCAACGGGCGAATTGTGGTGGTGCAGTCGACCAGCCACGACACGGTACAACTGCTGCGCCGCCAGGACGGACTCTACACCATCTGGCTGGAAGGCCTGGACTCGGGACGCCCGGTCGAGAGGCACCGCGTCGTGTCCGCCGTCAGTAGAGCTCTGGCGGCGGACCGGGACTGGGCCGGGATTCTGGCCGTGGCGCGGTCGGAAGCCCTCGAGCTGATCGTCTCCAACACCACAGAGGTTGGGATCGCCTTTGACGGCGAGGATCAGCGGGATGCCCGGCCGCCGCGATCGTTCCCCGGAAAGCTGGCCGCCCTGCTCTACGAGCGGTACCGCCATTTCTCAGGCTCGCCGGGGGCCGGCCTCACCATCATTCCCTGTGAACTGATCACCGACAACGGGCTGCGGTTGCGGGAAATCGTCTTGCGCCTGGCCCGCCGCTGGGGCCTCGAGCCCGGTTTCTCCGCGTGGCTCGAAGAGTCCAATCGATTCTCAAACTCACTGGTCGACCGCATCGTTACAGGCAGACCGGCGGCGGGGAGGATCGAGCAGTACTGGAGTCGTCTGGGCTACCGGGACGAGCTGCTCTCGGTGGGCGAACCCTATGCGCTCTGGGCCATTGAGGGCGACCTCTCGCTGCGCGAGTTCCTGGCCTTCCCCGGGGATCAGAAAGAGGTCATCGTCGAGCCCGACATCACACCCTACCGGGAGCGAAAGATTCGTATTCTCAACGGCGCGCACACCACGTCGGCAGCACCGGCCTTTTTGAGCGGCTGCGACTCGATTCTGCAGATGATGGAGGACGCCCGGCTTTCTGCTTTCGTGGAGGCGCTCATGCGTCGCGAGATCGCGCCCGGTCTCGATCTTGATGCCCTAGCGACGGAGGACTTTGTGGACCAGGTGCTGGACAGGTTCCGCAACCCTTTCCTGCGCCACCGGCTGCTCGACATCACTTTTCAGTCGACCTCAAAGATGCGGCTTCGGGTCCTCCCGTCCATTCTCCGTTACCACGAACAAACGGGGGGACTGCCACCTCGCCTGATCCTGGGATTCGCTTACTATCTTCTCTTCATGCGGGCCGTGGAGCGCAAAGAAACGACGTTCCTGGGAAATCGAAACGGGCAGCCTTATCCGATCCACGACGATGAGGCCGCCTATTTCTATGAACTGTGGCGTGAAGGGGATGACGCGGGCGGCTCGGACCTTCACGGTCTGGTGACCCGGGTGTGTGGCGAGGACCGCTTATGGGGACAGGATCTAACCCTGCTGCCGGGATTTGTCGAGGGGGTCGTTGAGGCTCTGCGCAAACCTGAGCAACAGATCGAAAGCCTGGCGGGCTGAAAGTTCGAGCGCAGGGGCCACTTGTCATTACTTTAGATAACTTGTAATGACTACATATTACTTGTCACTGCCCTGTTTAAAAAGGTATACGAGATCCTATATAAACGGTATAAGAGCAAGTTGCAGTATTCACGATCGTTCAATACAGACGACCCGTATTATCAATACTTTCTTTAAGGGGTAAAGGAATGCCTGTAGACAGACGAAGACTTTTGGAACTCGCAGCCGGCAAACTGGAAGCGGAACGGGAAAGAATCGAGGCCGAACTCGCCGATATCCGAAGAGAACTGAGGGCCGAGAGCTCGCCGGCCAGGAAAAAGGCCAAGAAACCCGGGCCTAAGCCCCGCAAACGCCCGAATCTGTCGGCCAAAGAACGCCGGGCCCGGTCCCAGAGGATGAAGAAATACTGGGCCGATCGCAAAAAGAAAGAGAAGGGCCGTAAGTAGACCGGCTTCGTTCCAGATTCGACAGAGGCCTTGAACTCAGGCCCGCAGGAGTTCGCTCGACCAGTGCTTGCGATATTCCCGTGAAACCAGGCGGTTCGCCTCCGGGTCACCGGTGATCGTCTCAGACCCGGGATCAAACTGGATCGTGCGTCCCGTGCGGGCTACGATATTTCCCAGGTGGCACATGGATGCCGCCATGTGTCCCACTTCAGCCTCGGCGTTGGGCGTCCGCCGGGAACGGACACAGTTGATGAAGTTCTGGTAGTGCGACTCGCCGTTCAGGCTCCAGGCATCCCACTTGGTTTCCCCGGGCTCGAACTCCATGTGGGTCAGTTTGCCCTTATCATCGAAGATCCGGACCGCGTTTCCGCTGTCTTCGTAAAGAGTGGCATAGCCGTCTGTTCCGTACACGGCGATCCCGTTTTGCGCCTCATCCTGCATGTAGCTGGTCCACAGGCGTTGCTCGTACATGATGACCTGGTCTTTATAGTTGTAGATGACATTCTGGGTGTCCGGCGTCTGCTGGTCGTCGTCGAAATACAGCTTCCTTCCCATGCCGCTGACTTCCGTGGGGTGGCCAACGCCCATCGCCCACAGACCCAGGTCGAGCCAGTGCGAGCCATCATTGCCGATGTCACCGGCGCCATAGTGCCAGTTCCAGTTGTAGGAATGGTGGAAACGATTCTGATTGAACGGGAGCTGGGGTACGGGTCCGGTCCAGATGTCGTAATTGACGTGCTCGGGCACCGGCTCGTCTTCTTTGTGGCCGATATTCCCGCGCAGCTGGGTGTTCCACAGTTTGCACATCAGCAGACGGCCGATTTTCCCTGACTGAACGTAGTCGATGAAACGCTTGGTGACAGCACTGCTCCGGCGCTGCGTCCCCACCTGCACGATCCGGTTGTTGCGCCTGGCCGCTTCCACCGCCAGCCGCCCTTCCCGGATGTTGTGGGAGATGGGCTTTTCCACGTAAACGTCTTTTCCCGCTTCGCAGGCCAGTATCGTGGCAGCGGAGTGCCAGAAAACGGGAGTAGCAACGATGATCGCATCGATGTTCGGATCATCCAGGACACGGCGGATGTCATCCACCAGCTTCGGAGTCTTGCCCTTCTTGTCTTCGATGACCTTTGTAGCCGGACCGACCACGGTCGGGTCGATATCACAAATATAAGGAATATTGGTCTCGGGCAACGCGGAGAAATAACGTGTCAGCCAGGTGCCGCGCCCCCGCACCCCCATCATGGCAATGTTCACCTTGTTGTTCGCCGAGACAGTGGTCTTGGCCGCCGCCGTACCCACCGCCGCAGATCCCAAAACGGCTCCAGCGGATGATTTCAAGAAATTTCTTCTACGCATTGCAACCTCCAGGTCGAAATATCCGAGCTGCGAACTCTCCTAAATAGTATCCAGTGGGTGGCCCCTGTCCTTCAAAGGGAACGTGACCCGCGAGCCGGTTTTCTGAGACTGATAGACCGCCGACATCATCTCGATGGTCCAGCGGCCATCGACCGCGCTGACAGCCGGCTTTCGATCTTCTTCAATGGCCTGCAGCAGGTCCGCCACCATGAGAGTCGCAAGGTCGTCCATCGTCACCCTCTCATGAACCGGGAGTTCGATGGGTTCCCAGGACCCGCTGTGCCAGTCCGGCGAGCGAAGGATCGCCGCCCCCTCGATGGTGGGCAGGTAAATCACGCCTTTGCTGCCGTAAAAATACACTCCGAATCGAACACCGCGGCCCAGATCGTTGCTCTTCGAACCGAAGTAGGCATGCACGCCCTGGCCCATGTAGAACATGGCGGCGATCTGGTCCCCCGCCATCGGCCCCATAGTTCCCGGCGACTTACGCTCGCGACGGACGTGGCCAGCCCCGATCTCTGAATTGTGGTCGGTCACGTGGGCAAACGCCCACTCGGGGTCTCCGGCAGCCATTCGTCCCAGGTGCATCAGGTGCGGGCCCAGGATCATCAGGTCCTCGCCGCCAGCTCGCCGGTCTTCTTTGCCGCGGGCGCGAATTTCCTGTAAAACGCCGATCTCTCCTGCCTGTACCATGTGCAGGACCCGTCGTGCCATGGGCAGCGTCGCCGTCACCAGGCCAACCTGCATCTTGACCCCGCTGTCTTCCACCGCCTTGACGATGGCGTCGGCCTCAACCAGGTTCTGGGCAAACGGTTTTTCCATCAGGATGTGGCACCCGGCTGCGGCTGCCGCTGCTGCCATTTCCACCCTTTCATCCAGCGCATGAGGACAAATCGCCACCAGGTCGGGGCGCTCTTTGTGCAACATTTCGCGGTACTGCCGGTAGCCCTGTTTGGCACCGGTGTGGGCCATCACCGCAGCCCTGCCTTCATCGTCCGGATCAGCTACCGCGACGACATCGACGGAATCAAAGGCATTGAAGGCTTTGTCCCAGTCGTGCCCGTAGTTTCCCAGGCCCGTATGCCCGATCACAGCCGCGCGGTATTTTCGGGCTCCCGAGGCTGAGGCGGCAGCACTCCCGGCGATCCCGGCGGCAGCCAGTCCGCCCACTGCCGACCTGATGAATTGACGTCTGTACATCCGCTGCTTCCAATCTGTAATGAGTGCGCTTTCTTTCGGATGATCCTTTTTCGCGGAGGTTCTTTCTCGAACACCTCCTTTTACATAAGATACCACTATCAACCACGCCACGTCGCACTCGAGCGAGGGGAGAGAATTCGATGGAAGTTACAGTTGGCAGCGCCCCGGATTCGTGGGGAATCTGGTTCCCGGATGATCCGAAGCAGACTCCCTGGAACCGTTTCCTCGACGAGATCGCCGAAGCCGGCTACAAGTGGACGGAGCTGGGCCCCTACGGCTACCTTCCCACGGACCCGGCGGCCCTGCGGAGAGAGCTCGAAAGTCGGGATCTCCAGGTGGCAGGCAACTTTGTCATGACGGACCTGGAGGTGGACTACCCGGAAGTCGAAAAGGAGGTGATTTCGACAGCCGAACTGCTGGTCAGCCTCAACGCCGGGTTTCTGGTCCTGATCCCCAGCACCTACACGAACCTGTTCACCGGTGAGCAGTTGCGTCCTCCACGACTGGACTCCGATGGCTGGAGCCGGCTGCTTGACAACATTCACAGGCTCGCCGAAATGCTCCGGCAGCGGTTTGGACTGCAGCTCGTCTTCCACCACCATGCCGATACGCATGTCGAGTATCCTGAGCAGGTTGAAGCGCTCCTGGATGAGACGGATCCGAGCGTGGGCATGTGCCTGGACACCGGACACTATTCCTACCGGGGAGGAGACTCGGCAGACCTCATGCGGCGCCGTCATGACCGGATTCCCTACCTTCATGTCAAGAGTGTCGATCCCGCGATGAAGGCCAGGGTAGAAGAAGAGAACATCCCCTTCGCGACTGCGGTCGCTATGGACATGTTTTGCGAGCCGTCGAAAGGCGCAGTGGACTTTCTGGAGTTCAGGGATGTTTTACAGGAGATCAACTACAGAGGGTTTGCCATCGTCGAACAGGACATGTACCCGGCACCCTTCGACAAACCGTTGCCCATCGCCCAGAGCACCCGCCGGTACCTGCGCGAGATCGGGCTGGGCTAACCCTTGAAAAAAGGAGTAGAAATCAGATGGCATCTGAGAATCAGGAAACCATCCGCCTGACCGTGGCCCAGGCCGTGGTCAAATACCTGACGGTCCAGCACAGCGAACGGGACGGCGAAACCCGCCGGCTCATTCCGGCCATGTTTGGCATCTTCGGGCATGGGAACGTCGCAGGGCTGGGCCAGGCTCTCTTCGAGTACGGGCAGGAATTGCCGCACTATCAGCCCCGCAATGAGCAGTCGATGGTGCACACCGCTGCCGGATTTGCCAAGGCCAATAGACGACTTGCGACCCTTGCCTGCACCGCTTCCATTGGTCCCGGGGCCACCAACATGGTCACCGGCGCCGCCACGGCAACCGTCAACCGCCTGCCCGTGCTGTTGCTGGCATCAGACTACTATGCAACACGCTACCAGGGACCCGTATTGCAGGAACTGGAACACCCGGTCTCAGCCGATGTGAGCGTCAACGACTGCTTTCGGACGGTCAGTCGTTTTTTTGATCGCATTTCACGGCCGGAACAGTTGCTGACCGCCTTGCCCGAAGCCATGCGGGTGCTGACCGACCCGGCCGAAACCGGTGCCGTGACGCTGTCGCTGCCCCAGGACGTCCAGGCCCATGCCTACGACTACCCGGTGCGATTTTTCGAACCCCGGGTCTGGCGGGTGGACAGGAGGTCACCTGACCCGCGGAGGATCAACGAAGCGATCGCTTTACTGAACCAGTCCAGGCAGCCCGTGATCATCGCCGGTGGGGGCGTCCACTACTCCGAAGCCTGGGATGAGATTCAGGAGTTCTCCGAGCGATTCGGCATACCGGTGGGTGAAACCTTCGGAGGAAAAGGTTCGATCAGAAGAGAATCCGATCTGTCGCTGGGAGGACAGGGAGTCACCGGAACCGCTTTGTCGGGCGGAATCGTGGCCGGAGCAGACCTGGTCATCGGCATTGGAACCCGCCTGACCGACTTCACGACCGGCTCACAGTCAGCTTTCAGCAATCCGGACGTCAAGTTCATCAGCATCAACGTCTGTGGACATGATGCCTACAAGCAGGGTGGGCTCCCCGTAGTTGCGGACGCCCGGGAAGCCTTGAGCGCACTGATCCAGGCGGCGGAGTCGGCGGGAATCAAACCCGACGCCGGCTATCTCGAGCGCATCTCGGAAGCCAAAAGGCAATGGGAGGACGCGCTCGAGAACGAGGCCTTCGCTCAGCATCCAGGCGAAGCGATGAGCCAGGGGCAACTCATCGGCATCATGAATGAAGAGTCCCGGGACGGCGACGTCATTATCGCCGCCGCGGGCACACCTCCGGGTGATCTGCACAAGCTCTGGGATGTGACCCGTGGTGCCGACTGCCAGCTGGAATTCGGCTTTTCCTGCATGGGATACGAACTGCCGGCTGCTCTGGGAGCGCGGATGTCCCAGTCCCAGGGCGAGGTTTATGTCTTGATCGGGGACGGAACTTATCTGATGAACCCGACGGAACTCGTAACAGCCGCCCAGGAGGGGCTCAAGATCACGGTGGTCATCTCGGAAAACCACGGGTTTCAGTCAATTCACGGACTTCAGAAGGCCCGGGCGGGTCGCAGCTTCGGAAACGAGTTTCGCCACCGCGACGCGGCCACGGCTCGGCTGGAGGGCGACTTTGTAAAGATCGACTTCGCCGGGAACGCGGCCAGCATGGGCGCCCGCACCTGGAATGTCAGTACGTCGGATCAGCTCCGCCAGGCTCTACGGGAAGCCCGGGACGAGAGTCGCACCTGCGTCATAGTAGCCGAAACCGAAAAGTACCGGGGGCTGCCCCCTTCGCAGGTCTGGTGGGACGTGGCGGCCGCGGAGGTGAGCGAAGATCCGGTGACTCGAGACCTGCGGGCCGAGTACGAAGACGGCCGGGATCGGCTGCAGCGGTTTCACTACTCCGGGGCCCCGCCGCTGGACTGAAAAAGGAACAGTCTACTCTGGCACCTATTTTCGGGAGACGGAGAAGAATAGGTGCCAGAGTAGACTGTCCCTTTTTTTTCCGCCAGGGGCCTGATTACTGGGCGAGGTCCTGCTCCCACAGCTCGTGGCGGCGGCGCAGCTCGACAAGCAGTTCGGGGTGCTGGTAGGCCAGAGAAAACTGTTCCCCCGGATCGTTTTCCAGATCGAACAGCATTTCCAGCTTCTCATAGCCGTCGACCACATATTTCCAGCGTCCTTTGCGGACCGCCTTCTGGAGTACGCATTCGAAGTTGGCGTAGGTGGGTTTGCACTCCCCCAGGATGGGCGTGCGCCAGAACAATGTCCGCTCGTGCACGGGCTTCTCGCCCTTGAGGACGGGGAGCAGGTTGATCCCGTCCAGGGACCGGCCGGCCGGCGGCTCGGTTCCGGCTGCCGCCAGAATGGTGGCCGAGTAGTCCAATGGTGATGGCGGCCTGTTTCGAGGTCGTCCCCCCGGGAAGCTGTGCAGGCCACCTGATCAGGGAGGGAACCCGGATCCCGCCTTCCCAGAGACTGGCTTTGTGATGAAAAAACGGTACGTTGCGCGAAAGGCGTTCGCCGCCGTTGTCGCTGGTGAAGATGACCAGGGTGTTCGACGCCAGTCCTTTTTTGTCAAGCGTGTCCAGGATCTCCCCAACGCCGTCGTCGATCCGCTCGACCATGGCGTTGTAGTCCCGGCGGGTTCCCTTGAAGCGCTCCTCCGGATAGGCCACCCACAGCCGGTCGGGGGGCTGAAAGGGCCAGTGCGGAGCATTGTAGGAGACAAAGAGGAAGAAGGGGTGGCCGGCGTGCTCCTCGATAAAACCGACCGAACCTTCGGTGATGAGATCGGTCATGTAGCCTTCGCGCACCACCGGCGTGGTGTTTTCCCAGAGATCGGGCACTCCAGTCCTGGGAATCAGCTCCCGGTGGGTGTAGAAGTCGACGTTGGGTCCCAGGTGGCCGAAGAATTCGTCAAACCCGTGGGCATTGGGTCCAAACTCGGCTGTGCCTCCCACGTGCCATTTCCCCATAATCCCCGTGGCGTAGCCGTCGTTCTTGAGCATCCTGGCTATGGAGGTCTCGGAGGCAGGCAGTCCCTTGGTTCCGATCCAGATGTCCGCCCATTCGATCCCGACGCGCTGCTGGTAGCGTCCCGTCAGAAAAGCAACCCGCGTCGGCGAGCACACGGACCCTGCCGAGTAGCTGTCCGTGAGTTTGACGCCTTCACGAGCGAGGCGATCCAGATGGGGCGTTTCGAGGTCCGTCGCCCCGAAAGGCCCGATATCCCCGTAGCCCATGTCATCGACCAGAATAAAGATGACATTCGGCCTGTCGGCCGCGACAGCCGCTTGCTGCACGGAGATAAAAAGCAGGATGCCGAACATCTTCAAAAACCACTTCATTTGCCTTGCCCTCCTTATCAATAGGCGTGGAATCAGCGGACCCGTTCGATCTGAGTGAAGCCGATCGAAAACCTCGAGTCAAGTCGGGGCTGGGGGGCGGGTTGCTGGTTGCTGATACAATGCCATCCGGCACTCCGCGGAAACCTTTAAAGGAATTGATCTAACAGGCAGGGAAACATGTATCTACAGACACTGGACTTCATCGTCTTGGGCCTCTATTTCCTGGGGAGCCTTCTCATCGGGATTTACTTTTCCCGCAAGCAGACTTCGCTGGAAACCTACTTTCTGGGAAATCGGCAGGTCCCCTGGCTGCTGGCCGGGATCAGCGTGGTGGCGACTCTGCTCTCCAGCCTGAGTTATCTGTCCGTGCCCGGGGAAGTCATCAAGAACGGACTGGGCTGGTTCACCTCGCTGCTCGCCTTCATTTTCATTGTCCCTGTTCTCGTCTGGTGGGTTATCCCGTTCCTGGGCCGTCTGCGTGTGACCAGCATCTATGAGTACCTGGGAAAACGATACGGCGTGAGGACCCGCACCGTGGCGGCGACTGCCTTCGTTGCATCCCGCTTCATCTGGACTGGGTTGATCATGTACACCGTTTCATTCGGCGTTGCCGCCATGACCGACTGGAGTATCCCGGCCATTATTCTGGTTGTGGGCATCGTGACGACTTTCTACACGACCGCCGGCGGATTCAAAGCCGTCATCTGGTCCGATTTCGTCCAGTTCATGATCCTGCTGGCGGGGGTGCTGCTGATTCCCATTTACATTGGTCTTCGAACGGGCGTCGGTCTGCTGGGCTGGTGGGACGCCTTTTCCGAGTTGGGTCACGCCGACGTGGCCGTCTTCAGCTTCGATCCCACCGTTCGCATCACCATGTTCGGGGCCATTCTCATGATGTTTATCTGGAATGTATGCATCAACGGGTCCGACCAGATGGCAGCCCAGCGGTACTTGAGCACCCCATCGACTGATTCCGCCAGGAAGTCGGTCTACCCGTATGTCATCGGCAATGTCGTCGTCATCGTCCTGCTCATCATCTGCGGCATCGCCCTGTTTTTCTTTTATTTCCAGCAGTCCGATCTTCCGCTCGAGGAGTTCGCGGCGACGGCCCCGGCGCGGGCCGACGAGATGCTGCCCGAATTCATCGCGAAGGAACTGCCGGCAGGTCTTTCCGGATTGCTGCTGGCCGCGTTGCTGGCCGCCGCCATGTCCAGCATGAGTTCCACCATCAATTCGGTTGCGACCGTTGCGGTAGCCGATCTGGCCGAGGGAGTGGAATGGCTGAAGAGGCTGGGCAGCAGTCTTTTTCTGGCCGTCATGGCAGCGCTCCTGGCCGGAGTCGGAGGCATCCTTTCGGCCCTGGTCATCAACAGCTTCATGAAGTCGGGTGAGTGGAACCTCCTGGAGCTGATGGTGCGGGGCAATCACCTGTTCGTCTCGCCCATGGCGGTTCTCTTCATGGCGGGGCTTTTCTTCCCCCACGTGGGAGGCAAGGCCGCCCTTCTGGGTTTCTTTTGCGGCGTGGCCTCGGCGGTTTCGGTTTCCTTCAGCAAAGAGATCTTTGGCCTGGAGCAGGGGCTGTCCTTCATGTGGATCATGCCCGTTTCGATGGTCGTGAGTCTGGGGGTTTCCTACGTGTGTGGCTTTTTCTTTGCGCCGCCTTCCGAACCTCAGCTGGCGGATTTCACGCGAGAGGACGTGGACCGCTGAAAAGACAGGCCTGCGCGTTTTTTCTCCTGCTTTTCGTGCTGCTAATCGGGGACCTGAACGGGGGAGAGAGCGATCCTCCCAACACTCCCCTTTTCAAGAAGATCCCTCCGTCAACCAGTGGGGTCGTCTGGGTGCATGAGAACGCCATGTCGGAAGAGCGGTACCTGCCGGAGACGCTCGGGCCCGGCTGCGCCTTCTTTGACTACGACAATGACGGGTGGGTGGACCTCTATCTGGTCCAGTATGGTCCGTCGGACTTTTACACTCCCCAAAAACCCGTGAGTAGCGCGCTCTATAAGAACAACGGCGACGGTACGTTCAGCGACGTGACGAAAAAGGCGGGTGTGGCCGGTCGCCACTTCGGAATGGGCGCGGCGGCGGCGGACTATGACAACGACGGAGATACGGATCTGCACGTCACGGCCTACGGGAACGCCATCCTCTATGAAAACAGGGGAGACGGCACGTTCCGGGACGTCACCGAGCACTCCGGCCTGGCGGCTCCCGGCTGGACGACCAGCTCGGTCTGGTTCGACTATGACAACGACGGACGGCTCGACCTGTTCTTGTGCAGTTTCGTCCGCTACTCCCTGGATGTCCTGGTTCTGTGCGGGAATAACCTGCTGGGAAGGAACTATTACTGCATCCCCACCAACTTTGAGCCCACTCCGAGTCTGCTTTTCCGAAACAACGGCGACGGTACCTTTACGGAGGTCGGGCACAAGAGTGACATCGGCCGTTCCATGGGCAAGGCTCTGGGCGTGGTCACGACGGACATCAACAACGACCGGCTGATGGACCTGTTCGTCGCCAACGACACGGTTCAGAACTTCCTGTTCGCCAACCGGGGCAACGATCAGTGGGAAGAGATCGGTTTTTCTTCGGAAGTGGGATTCAGCCTCAACGGAAAAGCCCGTTCCGGCATGGGTGTGGACGCGGCCGACTTCGACCAGGACGGCTGGCAGGATCTGTTCGTTGCCAACGTGGACCAGGAGATGTTCGCTCTCTACCAGAATCAGCAGGATGAATTATTTCGCGATCTCTCTCATCCGAACCAGATCGCCCAGGCAACGCGGCTGCTGAGTGGCTGGGGGCTCAAATTCCTGGACTTTGACGTCGATGGGGACATCGATCTTTTTTTGGCCAACGGCCACCCCGACGACATGATCGATTCCTATTCGCTTCAGGTCACCTACGAAATGCCCTTCGTGCTGTTCGAAAATGTGGACGGACGGCTGCGAGATATCAGCAAACGGGCGGGACCTGTGTTTGCGGAAAAATTTCCTGCCCGCGGCTTAACCGTCGGCGATTTCAACAATGATGGACGAGTGGACATCGTGGTGGCGAACAATGGCCGGGAGCCCGTTGTTCTCAAAAACAACTGGGGGGCGGACCATCACTGGATCGGCCTCAGGCTGGTCGGCAAGACCGGTAATCGGGATGGGATCGGGGCGCTGATCCGATGGTCGGTCGACGGAGTCGTCCGGAGCCGTCTCAAGATCAGCGGGGGCAGCTACCTGGCGTCCCACGATCAGCGCGAGGTTCTGGGGCTGGGCAAGGTCGCCAAACTGGACTGGGTTGAGATTCGCTGGCCGGCCCCCAGCAGCGAGGTCCAGAGATTCGAGGATCTGCCCGTCGACGCCTACGTGACCCTGACGGAAGGGGAGACGGAGTAGGGGCGACCCTCGTGGTCGCCCATCCACCGGGCCGGCACAAGACCGGCCCCTACGACTACCCACCGCCAGCGCGAATCAGAGCCGGCTGCCGGAGCAGCCGGGAGATCAATCGAACTCCTTGAGGAAGATGTTTCGAAACTGCACGGTCATGGGCGGGCCGCTGTGCAACTGCAGCGCCAGCACGCCCTTTGCTCGCCGGTGATACTTGTCCTCGTCGGTGCTTTCACAGGTCACCACACCGTTGATCCTGTGGACGAAGTGAAAGCCCCTGGCAACGATGTGGTAGTCGTTCCAGTCTTCCTTCTTGATCTTGGCCTGAATCTCATCCGCGTCGCCAACCGAGCCGACGACCTTCGGTTTCGAGTCGTCCCCGATCACGGTCTTTTCGCCTCGCCGGGCCAGGATGCCACGAAAGTGTTCGCCGTAAAGGATCCCGGAATAGGTATCCCCCGCCTCCATGTCCGCCTGATAGCCGCCGATGGACCACTTCTCGTCGGGCATCTCGAAGCTGCGGTACTGAATTCCCGAGTTGCCATTGAAAACACGGTATTGGAGTTTCAGTTCGAAATCAGCCGGTTCGCCCCCTCGCCAGATGATAAAGGTGTTGCGATTGCCCGGGTTTTCTGCGCTGCTCTTCCCCGTGATGGCACCATCGACCACCCTCCAGAACCTCGGGTCGCCGTCCCAGCCAGCCAGCGTCTTGCCGTCAAAAATAGGACGAAAACCGTCTTCCTCACGACCCAGCGTCGAAGCGACCAGGACGGTCAAACTCAGGCCGACGAGCGCCAGCGCCCGGAATGGGCGAACCACCCTGAAACCATTTGTCATGACTCCGAACAGCATGCCTTCCTCCCGTCAGCAGCCCCTGGACTGCCGGCGATTGCGTTCTTCTTGCCCCGTGGGACTTTCACTACAAGCTGCTATAGAGTAGCCCGCTGAGGCCTGTGACCATGTTAAACCCTTCCGGCAGCGCTCGCCGTCTCAACCTGGAAACATCCTCTTCCCTGCACCGGATTGTGATCGGACTGGCCTGCCTCCTGGGTATCGTGGGTTGCTCGGACAGCCGCTCCCCCCTGGATCCCCCTGGTGCTATCACGACATTTCAGCTCCCCGAAGGCTTTCGAATCGAGTTGGCCGCCTCCGAACCCCAGGTGGTCGATCCCATCTCCATCGCCTTCGACGAACAGGGTCGGCTCTATGTCGTGGAGATGAGAGATTATCCGATCTCGCGGGAACCTGTGGGCAGGATCAAGCTTCTGGAGGATGTGGACGGGGACGGGCACTACGAGAAAGCCAGCATCTTTGCCGACCGGCTCCATTTTCCCCACAGTGCCCTGCCCTGGAGGGGCGGCCTCCTGGTCGCCTGTGCCCCCGATCTCCTCTACCTGGAAGACACCGACGGGGACCGTCGTGCCGATGTCCGCCAGGTCGTTCTCACCGGGTTCGCGCAGGTCAATCCCCAGCACCGGTTCAACTCTCCCACCTACGAGATCGACAACTGGATTTATGTCGCCTACCCGAAGGTCGGAGTCGGAGAGCGATTCAAGCAGTTCAGCGATCTGGGAAAGCCCCTTCGTTTTCCCGATCTGCCGGATGTCGCCCCTGTCGATATCTTCGAAAAGGGCCTGGATTTTCGGGTCAGACCCGATCAAGGAAAGCTGGAGCCGGTGGCCGGAAACTCCCAGTTCGGCCTGGCGTTTGATGCCGCCGGAAACCGTTTCACCTCCTGGAACGCCAGACACATTCAGCACGTCGTCATTCAGTATCCGTATCTGGCCCGCAATCCCCATCTGATCATCGACTCTGACCGGCATGCGCCGTCCGATCACGGGGAGGCTTCGCGTGTCTATCCCATCAGCATTGCTCCCCACCGAACAGAGACCCGGCACACTTCTCGTCTGTCCGAACTGAATCACTTTACTTCTGCCTGCGGCCAGTCGATCTACACGGGCGGCGCCTTCCCGGACGACTATCAGGGGGCCTATTTTGTTGCCGAACCGGTCCACAACCTGGTGCATGCCGATCGCCTGATCCCGGATGGCCCGACGTTCACGGCCCGGAGAATCGAGCAGGATCGAGATTTTCTGGCCTCCACCGATGCCTGGTTCATGCCGGTCAATACGGCCACTGGGCCGGACGGAGCACTGTACGTCGTCGACTTCTACCGGAAGGTCGTGGAACATCCCGAGTGGATCCGGAAGGAGTTCATAGACGACCAGGGACTGTTCGGTGCCGGCATCGACCGGGGGCGAATTTACCGGATCGTGCATGAATCACAGCGTCTCGATCCGCGCCCCCGACTCGACCGGGCGAGTTCCAGTGAACTGGTCGAGTCTCTCTCTCACCGCAATAAGTGGTGGCGCATCACCGCCCAGAGATTACTCGTCGAACGCCAGGATCTATCCGTGGCGCCGCTGCTTGAAACGCTGACCGCTCAGGCCCCGACTCCGGAGGGGCGCATCCATGCCCTGTGGACGCTGCAAGGCCTGGAGGCGCTCACGACGGAAGTGGTGCTGGGAGCGCTCGGGGACCCGAACCCACTGGTTCGGGAGCACGCCGTCCGGCTTGCCGAGGCCTACAAGGCGGAGGGGACGATTGTCGCGAGACTGGTGGACATGCACGACGACGAGAGTCCGAGGGTCCAGTTCCAGCTGGCCTGCTCACTGGGAGACATCTCGACGGGTCCGGCCTTCGAAGCACTGAGTGCCATTGCCTTTCGGCATATGGACAGCTCCTGGTTTCAGACGGCCGTGCTGACCTCTATCCGCAGCGATGCCGTGCGCTGGCTGGAAGCCGTGGAGGCCCGGATCCAGGACCCCGAGACTGAGGATCACCGACTCGAGTTCCTGAAGCGAATCGCAGGGGTGATTGGAGCCAGGCAGCGGCCCCAGGAGCTGGTCGGGGGCCTGAAGATCGCTCGCCGGGGAGTGACAGGGAAAAGTGAGGCGGTGGCTGCGGTGGTTCTGGAAGGCCTGGCCCAGGGCCTGAAGAGCGGGGCGGAAAGGAGAATCGGTCTTTCCGCCCCGGGACAGCAGATGCTGTTGGAGCTGGTCGAAAACGGCGACCCCCGGATCTACTCTCCGGCGCTGGGAATTGGGACGAGGATCGCCTTCGACGACACTCGGCGTCTCCGAAGAGTTCGGGGCCGAGCCCTCGAAACACTTGGCCAGGCGGCCACCACCGAGTTGAAGGTCCATGCCACCCGAATCCTGGCTCTGGATTCCCGACAGCCGTCTCAGCGGGTTCTGGCGAACCTCCTCACGCCCCTCCAGGCGGATGAAGTCCAGGACGCCGCCGTGCGAGCCCTGCTCGACCTGACGCCGCTGCCGGTGAGCCTTCTGCTCGAGAAGTGGGGCGGCTTTACGTTCTCCAGACGCGAGGCGGTTCTCGAGGTCCTGCTCGAGGATCCCGACGACATCGCGACGCTGCTCGACGCCCATCGAGTCGGGGCAGGTGAAGGCCTACTCTCTCAGCCCGAACAGAAGGAAGACCCTGTTGCGTTCCGGCGACAGTGCGATACGGGCACGGGCGGCCGCGCTGCTGGAAGAGGCCGTCACGAGCCGCGAGGAAGCGATCGAAAAATACCGTTCCGCTGTGGTGGTCCAGGGAGATCCGGAGCAGGGAAAGGAAGTCTTCGCCCGGCACTGCGGGAAATGCCACAAGGTGGGAAGTGCGGGATTCGAAGTGGGGCCCGATCTGCTCAGCCTGACCGGACGGCGCAAGGAAGAGTTGCTGGCCGATATCCTGGACCCCAACGCCAACATCGTGCCGGGTTACGAAGAGTATCGGCTGGAAACCCGGGACGGACGAATCATCACCGGGGTTCTGCTGGAGCAGAATGCGAACTCCGTGACCCTGGGCCGCGAGGAGGGGGAAAGGGACGACATTCTCCGGGCCAATATTGCCGACCTTCGGGCGGCCACGGTGTCCGCCATGCCCGAAGGGATCGAGGAGGAGATCACCGTCGGCGAAATGACGGATCTGCTCCAATACCTGAAGAGCCTGGGGGCCGGGGATCAATAGACCGGTCTGGACACGAAAATCTTGACGTCCTCGTGCCGGCCCGGGTGGAGGGCGACCACCAGGGTCGCCCCTGCAAACCCGTCAGTTGGGCTCACAGGGCTGGCCGGAGGTGCGCCGGAGGGTGATGAAGCGATCGGGACTGATTTCGGTCCAGGTTTCGCATTGACCATCGGGCCAGTAGACCGCCAGGCCTTCCAGATCAGGGGATGGGCCGAGGCCGAAAAAGACGCGGCTGTCCTGGGCGCTGAGGTAGCTGCCATCCGTGTGGCAGCGACGCCAGAGACGCTTTTTGCCCTGTCTGATCAGCGCGACCCTGGCGTGGTATGTCCCCGCCTGGGGGCTCTTTTCACCCTGCAGCCGCACCCCCAGCCAGTGGTTGCGGGAGCCGATCCGGTTGAGAAGAAGACGGGCGGGTCCATTGTTGTTGGCGATCACGATATCGATGTCTCCATCGTTGTCAATGTCGCCAAAGGCCGCGCCACGACTGACCTCGACAAGATCCAGACCCGGCCCTGCCATTTCGGCGCCAGTCGGTTGGAATTGGCCGGTTCCCAGGTTTCGGAAGAGCTGGTTTTTTTGAGCGTAGGGATAGGACAGATAGGCCGGTTCTACGATGTCGGTCACCACCGCTCCGTTGGCCACGAAGAGATCCAGCCATCCATCGTTGTCGTAATCGAACCAGAGCGTGCCAAACCCCGAATAGGCGACGCTGGGATTGGCTAACCCGACGCGGTACGTCGCATCTGAAAAACCGGCTTGCCGGCCATCCAGGTAGAGCGTGTTGGTCTCTTTCTTGTTGTGAGTCACAAAGATGTCTTCGTCGCCGTCCCCGTCAAAGTCGGCGGCTGTGACTCCCATGCCGGCCTCGGCGACGCCGTCAACATTGTAGGCGGTCCCGGAAAGGAGCCCGGCGTCTTCGAAAGTTCCATCTCCTTTGTTGACCCAGAGCTGGTTTGGGGTCCCGTCATTGGCGACATAAATGTCGAGCCGGTTATCGAGATTGAAGTCAATCGTAATGACTCCCAGGCCCGCTCCGAAGGCCCTGCCCAGACCGGCCTCTTCCGTGACGTCCGTGAATTTCCCGGCGCCTTCATTTTGAAAGAGCCGGTCGGGCAGCGGCTCGTAGACACTGGGGGCACAGTAGTCCTGCCAGGTGTCGCCGCACTTCCTGTTTGCTTTGACCGTAAAGGAGACATAGTTGGTGACGTAAAGATCAAGATCCCCGTCGGCGTCATAGTCGAGAAAGGCGCTGCTGGCGCTGAAACGGGGATCGTCCACTCCGGCCCGTTCAGTCACATCCGTGAAGGTCCCGTCGCCGTCGTTGCGATACAGCAGGTTGGGACCAAAGTTGGTCACATAGAAATCCTGGTGGCCATCGTTGTTGTAATCACCCACGGCAATGCCCATGCCGTAACCCCAGTGTCCCACGCCGGCCTCTGCCGTGACATCGCTGAAGTGAAGTTTCCCCTTCTCGGTCCGTTCATTCCGAAACAGCCGATTGCGGGGAGGCGCCTGTCCGGAAAAGGGAAACAGGGACTGGGAGATGTGTTTCGTCTGGTCCAGCATCGCTCCCTGCAGAAAGTAGACGTCCAGGTCGCCGTCGTTGTCGTAATCGAACAGCCCCACCCCGGAACCCATGATCTCCGGCAAAAAGTACTTTCCGGTTGCCCCGGTGAAGTGCTGAAAGTCCAAACCCACTTGTGACGCGACTTCGCGAAAGATCGGACCCTGCTCCGCGCCCGGCACAGACTGGGCGAAAGACCAGACTCCCAGGAGGGCCGCCACCAGCAACGGATGACGCACCGCCCCACCGCGCGACCCGGGGCACTTCCATCGGGGGCTGTCAGTACTCATCAAGCTCCGCCATCATGTCGAGAAAGGTCAGAAGTTCCTCGATGGCCTCAACGACCGGTTCCTGACCGGGCCCGACCGCTTTCTTCCGGGCCTGCAGTGCGTACTCCCGGGCCTTCTCAAAATCCCCCACCTGGGCGTGGGCCAGAGCCAGAGTGTAGACGTGCAGCGGAACGCTTTCATTCTCGGGTGTGAGGGTCTGTTGAAGGTGCGGGATGGCTTCCCCTGGTTTCCCCCGGGCCATCAGGAGACGCCCCATGTTGAAGTGCGGAAGTTGAGAATTGGGTTCGTACTGAATGGCCAGGAGCAAATGCTTTTCGGCCTCTTCGCTCTTACCCTGCTGGTCCAGCAGATATCCCAGGTTGCTGTGACTGGTGGCGTGGAACGGGTTCACCTCCAGCGCTCTTCTGAAGACCTCCATCGCCTCCGCGGACCGCCCGGACCGGGCCAGGTAGGTACCGAAGTTGTAGTGAGTCGTGTACATGCCGGGGTCTATGGCGACCGCCGCGCGATAGTGTTGCTCCACTTTGGCCGGGTCTCCCAGGGCTATATACAGGGGTACGAGGTTGGCGTGGGCAACAGCGTGGTCAGGTTGTATTCCCAGCACCTTTTCAAAGGCAGTTGCGGCCTCCTTGAATTTCCCCCTTTCTCTAAGAGTAAAACCTTCACGAAGGGAGTATTCAACAGGGGACCCCAGGGCCTGGATCGCGTCCAGCACCGGGTCCTCGAGTGAGGGCTCCTTCGTCGAATGGCGCTGGAACAGGGAGAAATGCTCTTGTGCTTTCTCAGCATTCCCAAGCCTCCGGTAGGCCAGACCCAGCGCATAGTGGGCCAGACCAAACTTCGGGAACAGCTCATAAGCCCTTTCATAGTTCTCGATGGCTTCGGCAACCTTGCCCTGCTCCCAGCAGACTCGCCCCAGACCGGCGTAGGCGGAGGCACTCCGGGGGTGATCCTCGAGGATCTGCGTGTAAGTCTCGCGGCTCTCCTCCAACTCTCCCAGCTTCTGCAGAGTCTCAGCCAGTGCCATTCGAGCGGGGACATAGTCCGGTTGGAGCCCCACGGCCAGGCGCAACGTTTTCTCCGCATCCCTCTCCTTGCCCAGGGGTACTCGGATGACTCCGAGGTAATAGGACCAGGAGAAAGAGTCGGGGTCCAATAGCCGGGCCCGGACGTACAACGGCTCGGCGAGTTCATAGAGCTGGTGGGCGTGAAGGATCATGCCCAGGTTGCCATTGGCTTCCGCACTGTCGGGATTCGTCCGCAGTTTCTCGAGGGCCTTTTGAATCTGCCCTTGAACGGCCACGTCGAAATCGTCCGCCCGCCGGGCCAGGTCGGGGATGGGAGGCAGCTCGCCCCTCGGGGCAGGAAGGGCAGGCGCGGTGACCGACGCAAGCACCAGGGTCGCAACGCCTGCCCTCGCCCTTGCCTTTGCGAGAGGGAATCGAGTCACTGGTTCGCAGGCCGCGGTGAAAATCCAACGAAGATCGAGTGTCATGGATCAGGGGCGTTGCGGCGAAATCTTTGGGAGGGTCAGCCCGCCCACGGCCTGCGGACCTTCCCGTCTGCTTCGGTGAATCCTGTCCAGCCGCAGAAATTCCAGCTGCGCCCGCTTTGCGTCTTCTTTGCGGCCGGCCCTGGCATACGCACGGGACAATGAAAAAAGCATCTCGCGGTCGGCGGGAGCCAGTTGAACTCCCAGTTCGAGTTCCCGGATGGCCCGTGCGATATCGCCGGTTTCCAGCAAAGCTCGACCCAGGGCCTTTCTGGAAGTGAAAAAATCCGGCGCCCGTTTGGCCGCTCTTTCAGCCAGGGGAAGAGCATCTGCGGGTTTCCCCTGCCTGAGGTACTCCAACGCGATCTGGAGAAGACTGGGCACATGCACAGGATTTTTCATCAACTCGCGCTGGAAGTACTGGAGCGCCCTTTCGGGATCGCTGCCCAGTAAGAACACACCGTAGGCATATTGCACGTTCGACTCATCCGGATAACGCGAGACGAGTTCCTGGAAAAGTCGATCGGCGTTCTCGGCTTGTCGGTCCGCCATCTGGTAGGCAGCCCGGCCCGCCAGCAGGACGAGTTCCCGTTTGGCGGGGGGATACTCCGAAGGCAAAAACGGCATCCGCAGAATGGACAGTCCGAGAGCCTCGATCACTTTGGGACTGGTGTTGCTTTCATAGACGAACTGCTGCAAAGCGTCGTAGGCGTTTTCGTACTGCTCAAAGCGGGTCATCAGGATAGCGCTATGGTAACGGACCACGGCTGCGATTCGATTGACATCAGTTCCAACCATGCGGCCGATCCTGGAGAAATCGTCGTCGGGATCCTCAGCGGTCCGGGCGGGCAGAACCTCTCCGCCTACGGCCAGCAGCACGAAGAAGAGTGCCAAAAAGCAACGTTTCAGCGATGTGCATGCCGGTAGGCGACCGCCCACAACACGCCAGAAAATACTTGACAATGTGGCCTCTTTCAATGTGGCCTCTTTCAATAAGGATACAGCACTTTAGGGTAGGTAGGCTCGAAGGGGAATGTGCACCCTCCTCCCCCGGTTCAAATAATTGGATCCGTTTTCTCAGAAAGCCAATTTTTTGAATCTTAGCGAGCTGCGAACCGCTCTGGAGAATTTTAGTAAGTTACTGATAATCAATCGATTTCGATCCTAAACTGGACAATCTTTTCGAAACCGGCACCAATCTTGCAGCGTTTCGAGCGAACAGTCTTGCAAAGCAATCGTCTCAGGACCGCGACACTTTAAAGGGAGACCATCCATGAGATCCAAAGTCTATTTGTTTACCGTCATCATGGCCCTCGTCATCAGCATTTTAAGTGCACCCGTGTGGGCCCAGATCGCCAAGCAGGGCGCCGGGACTATTAACGGGACCGTCACCGACGAAACGGGCGGTGTAGTGCCCGGAGTCGAGATAGCCGTGCGAAACGTGGCCACCGGCGTTGAAAGACAAGCGGTGACCAACGATACCGGCAATTACATCGTCTCGGGTCTCAACCTCGGCGCATATGACGTCACGGCCAGCCTGGCCGGTTTCAAGACGTCGGTTACAGCGGGGCAACGAGTCAGTGCCGACACGACTCTGACAGTGAACATTGTCCTGGGCGTCGGTGAGGTGACGGATACGGTGACGGTCTCGGGTCAGGCACAGCTGATCAAGACAACCGACACCACAGTTGGCCACTCCCAGGACGCGGAAGTGTTGGAGGTCCTGCCCGTACACATGGCCTTTTTCATTCGCCAATCCATGGCGTTGATCGATACCATGCCGGGAGTGATTTATAGAGAGACCTGGGATGGAGGCAAAGGCATCATCCATGGTGTGGGAGGGAACGGACCTCACGGAAACGTGATTGGTTACAACACCGACGGTCATCAAAGTACGATTACCTATGACCAGGGGCTGCGGGACGAAACGGGACCGGCACCCGAGTTGATAGAAGAGTTTCGTATCGAGACCAATCAGGACGCCGAGAAGGGCTTTAATGCCGGCGTGTCGGTTGAAATGATCACCAAGTCGGGGACCAATGACTTTCATGGGCAAGGCTTCTGGTTCCACCGCAATGACGCCTTCGATGCCCGCAGGACCACTGACGTTACCGTGGGCCGCCAGAAACAAAATGAGTTCGGTTTTGTCGTAGGAGGCCCGATCGTTGAGGACCATGCCTTCTTCATGATGAATTACACCGGTTATGACTATAAGCAGTTCGGTGAGGAAATCAACACGGTGCAGACGGACCTGATGCGGGGTGGAAATTTTACCGAGATACTCGGTGACTCCCTCGGAACCGATGTCCTGGGCCGACCAGTGCGGGCCGGCCAGATTTACGATCCCATGACCACCCGACCGGATGGGCAGGGCGGATTTATTCGAGATCCTTTTGAGGGTAACATCATTCCCTCCAATCGCATGTCAGGCGTCTCGCGGCACCTTATGACGGCTTACGCGGCACCGAACATAGCCGGTGCCGGACTGACCAACAACTACAGGGGTGAGAATGCAGTCATTTTTGACATCGATAAAGTCTACCTCAAAACAGACATCGAGCATGGGGATCATAAATGGACGGTCGGCTGGGAGGACACTCCTACCAACGACCTGCAGTTCCAGACCCCGCCAAGTAAACTGAAAGGTGAGGGAGGCTGCTGCATCCGTGCCTACCGTCTTCGCATTAATCATCTTTGGACGCTGTCGCCGAGTCTCCTGTTGAGCACCCGAGCTGGAATTAACCGGCACACTTTCGGATTTGGAAAACTACCGCCGGCCAACAACCATTGTCCGGGGGGTTGCGTACAAGGAGCGTTGACGGACGCCATTGGACGGCATGCTATACAAAGCGCTGTAGGAGGTGGCTTCGGTGATAATACGGATCGGGGCGAGCACCGCCAGGGAACGGTGCCGGTGTTTATGGATGTGTCCTGGATCAAAGGGAACCATAACATGAAGTTTGGCGCCCAGATGAGCATCTATACCGGCGTTGTCACCGTAGAGAATACTACGGCTGGCAGCTATGACTTTCGGAGTCGGGGCACCGGCTTGCCAGGTGTTGGTTTTGAATCGACGGGTGATGGATTTGCCGGCTTCTTGCTCGGGGAGCCCGACTCAGTGGTCCAGTCGGTACCCAGGACCCAAAAGGCAACCATGTTCACCTGGGCTTTTTTCGCTCAGGATTCCTGGCGCGCGACGCGCAAGCTGACCGTCAATTATGGCCTCCGATGGGAGCTACCCATCCCTGGCCATGAGACTTACCAGCGCTGGGGAGCTTTCAGCCCCACTGTTTCCAACCCGGAAGCGGGTGGTATCCTGGGCGCCATTACACATTGGGGAGAAGGTGCGGGAAAAAACGGCCTCTACAGGTACGGAGACATCGGCTACAAGAGTTTTGGGCCTCGCTTGGGTCTGGCCTATCAAATGGACGACAAGACCGTGCTTCGAGCCTATTACGGGTTGATGTTCCACCCCGCAAACGGCGAGCTCGGCGGAGGGCTGCACATGCCTAACCTGGGTTACGGAGCCACGGTGACCAAGCAAAGTCCCGACTTCGGTCTGACGCCGGCCATCTATTGGGACGAGGGGATCCATATTCTTCCCACCGACCTTCCCGACCTGAATCCCGGCTTGTTCAATGGCTCCGCGGTTGCGTATATCGAACCCAGCGAAACCGAGCAGGGAAACGTACAGAGGTTGGGTTTTGCCCTGGAGAGAGAGCTGCCGTTCGAGATGGTCTTCAGGGGTGAATATGTGGGTCTGTTGGGCCACTCATTACCCACCAGCCAGATTGGCCGTCACAACCAGTTGGAGACGCAATATCTCGGTCTGGGGAATCTCCTTATCCAGGATATCAATTCCCAGCCCGCCATAGACGCCGGCTTCACCTCTCCCTATGCAGGATTTGAGGGGACGGTGGGACAGTCCCTACGGCCCTTTCCCCAGTATGACTGGGTCGCTCAGTTTAACTCGCACTCGGGTTACAACCTCTACCACTCGGGCATCTTTATGCTCCAGAAGCGTTTCTCAGACGGTTTGAACTTTATGCTTTCGCACACGATTGCCAAGTCTCTGACGGCAGGTGACGACCGGGCGAGGCTCGGTTTTGGCCTCCGCGGGGGAACAAGACTGCAGCACTGGAATTTGCTTGGGGTATCGAAAACAATTGTACCGTTTAACAGATCCTGGGCGACCAAAGCGAGCTTCTCGTGGGAATTGCCCTTCGGACGAGGAAAGCGCTGGGCCGGTGATATCAACAGCTTGGCGAACCAGGCGGTCGGCGGTTGGAGACTGGCCGGGTCACTGGTCTACCACGCTGGTAACAACCTTACGGTAGATTCAGGGCAGCTGAATCCCTATATGGGTCCACAGTGGGCGAATAGCGTGTCCGGAGTTCCCGTCTCTACGGGGATCAGTTGTGGTGACCTGGATAGAAACGTCCCGGGACAAGATCGTATCTTCAATGGTGCCGCCTACGAATTCGCGCCCGCCTTTTCATTCGGCAACTCCCGCGTCCATCCCAGTGCGCAACAATGCGGGTTTGCCCGGGAAGACCTGGCGCTTATAAAGGACTTCATCGTGAACGAAGACGTGAACGTGCGCCTGGGTGCGGAATTCCAGAACGCGTTCAATCGGACCAACTGGAGGGATGCGGGCACCACTGTGAACAGTTCGGGGTTTGGCCAAGTCAATAACGTCCTGGCTGCGAGGGTCATTCAGCTCTACGTGAAGATCAATTTCTAGGCATCAGGAACGTGGCAGTTTGCTGTGGCTGTGAAGTGCGCAGCGAACTGCCGCGTTTGTAGATTTTCACGGTCAGCTGCAGGTATAGAAAAGCGAAACTGCGGTTCCATAGAAACCGGATTTTAGCAATTGACTAAGAAGGGTGAAAAACAATGAAATTCTTGTCTGTGTTCTTATGTGTCCTTTTAGCCTCCTCGGCAGGCATCCAGGCCGGTCCTGGCCCGGGGCAAGAATCAGCGCACATTGTGTCGATCCAGGAACTGCGGAACCAAATCTCGGAGCGGACCGCTGCACGCACCCGGAACATTCACGAAGTGCAGACTCTGCTCCGTCACAAAGCGGTTCAGGCTCATATGGGACGGCTCATCGACCTGGAAAGAATCGCCATGGCGGTCCCCGCGCTGGACGATGAAACGCTGGAAAGGCTGGCTCGTGAAAGCGCCCCGATCAATGAACATTTCCAGGCCGGTCTGTCGAAGACCGCGACATGGTTGGTCATAGCAGGGATCGCCGTTTTTGCTGTCATCGTCCTCGTGAAGGTTTATGACGGGTGTACGCTCCAGACCGGACGTTGTTAGAATTGGCTTTCCCCTATCCCTTACCCTGAGTTGGTGGGCGGCTCTGTGGGCCTTTCAGGCCGAGCCGAGCCGCTCGCCAGCGAAGGGGTTTTACCTCGAAGTCCCCTACGTTCACCAGGTACACAATTACTGCGGTCCGGCCGTCCTGGCCATGGTCTTTCGGTATTGGGAGCGCCCCATCGACCAATATCAGCTGGCCGAGGAGTGGAGTCCTTTTCCGAAGCAGGGATTGAGCGGAGCACAGCTGAAAGAATCGGCGGAAAAGCACGGATTCAAAGCGTTTTCTTTCTCCGGTGACGTCGAACGGGTGTCCGGGTATCTTCAAAAAGGCTTTCCCGTGATTGCGGCGGTGGATTCCTCCAGCATCACAAAGTCGTCCAACCACTTCCTGGTGCTGGTAGGATGGGATCCATCGCGGCAAGCGTGGATTGTGCATGACCCGGCCGCAGGCGCTTACAGCCGCCGGGCGGCCCGAGACTTCGAACGACGCTGGGAAAGCCTGGAGCACTGGAGCCTCATTATTGTCCCTGACGGCGCCTCGCCCTCCGTTCCTTAGCGGCAACCCACGGGCCGCCGGCCTCATCGGGCTGTTTTTTCTCCTCTTTCCCGTTACCGCACAGGCCAATTCCCTCCCCCCGGAAGATCTGCTGATTCAGGCCAGGATCAAGCTCGAGGCAAATCATTACGTCGAAGCGGAAGAGCTGGTGCGCAGATTCCTCGGCGATCAACCCGCCCACGTAGAGGCTTCCTTTCTGCTGGGGGTCGTGCTCGCCAGACAGGAAAGGTGGGTGGAGGCCGGGCAGGCACTCGAGCACACCATTGAGCTCAATCCAGGCTATGTTGCAGCGCACGTGGAACTGGCCGGTGTCCGCCACCGGCAGGACGCCAGGCCGGAGGCCATGCGGCATCTCCGCAGTGCGCTTTCGCTGGATCCTGAAAACACCTACGCCAGGCAGTTCCTGGCTTCACTCGCCTATCTCGAGGATCGACAGCTTGAGGCTCTCCACCACTGGAATGCGGTGGGAGAGCCCCGAATTCATGAGATCCGCTATCTGACGCCCTCCCAGGCGAGGCCAGAGTTTATCGGACAGCTTTTCCGCCTCAATGAAGGGGAGGTGCTCACACGAGAACAACTCCTGGATATCCAGTGGGTCCGGGAGAGACTGCGGCTCAGGACGGACTTCCACTGGGTGCTCCAACCGGTCTCCAATGACCAGTGGGATCTGGAGATTTCTGTGGCTCCAAAGGCCCTCTCCTCCTGGAAGATGCTCCTGCTGGAAAATGCCCCACGGATTGCCTTCAACCAGGAGGTGTTTGCAGAGTTCCAGAACGCCAGAGGGCAAACTTTTGCGGGCGGTGGGCGATGGGACCGCCATCGGAAGCAGGTCATGGGCACCTCTTCCTTTCCCTTCCTCTTCTCCAGCTCCGACGTGTTGCGTCTGGGGGGCGGCGCACGAGACGAGACGTGGCGCCACACCGAGTCGAGTACCGACTTCGCTCTGCAGACCGCAACCATTACAGGCAGCTACGAGCACTGTTTCAGAGGGAGAAAGTCGCTCGCCTTCCACAGCGCCTATCGGCACCAGGACTTTGAATTCGATCAGGGAACCTTCCCGGCACAAAGCCCTCACGTCTTCGCCCTGGGCCTGGAGTGGAACCAGAGAGTCGACCTGAGCGCGCAGGACGACCGGCAGCTCCACTGGGAGACTCGCGTGGACCAGATCAACCTGCTGGGTGAAGCCCTTCGCCAGGGCACCTACAGGCTGGCGACCGGCATCCGGGTCAACTGGTCGCTGAGAGACAAGCCTCGTGCAGGCCTGATCTTTTCCCTAAGGGGGGGCATCTCGGGGGATCTACTTCCCCTGGATGATTACTTCAGCCTGGGAGTCGGCCCGGACAATCCCCTTCCCCTGCGGGCCCACCCCACCCTTGTGGATAGCCGAAAAGGTGACAATCCGTTGGGCCGGGAATTCGCCCTGGCTAATGTGGAGTTCGGTCATCAGCTTTTCCGATGGACCTTTCTCGAAGTCGACGGACTCCTGTTCAGTGACATCGCCTTCGTGGGGCGGCCTCCCTTCGGGCCCTCGCAGGGCCCGTGGTTTCATGACGTCGGTGCTGGGCTCCGCCTCAGGGCATTCGGGCAGGATATAGCCCACTTTGCTTTTGGATGGGATCTCAAGACCGGGTCCTTCAATCAGTGGACGGGGTTACCCAGTCGGGAACTGGGTAGCCCCTGGTGAAAAGCCTGCGGCGTTTGTGCGCTTTCTGCCGGCCACTATCAGAGCCGGGTGCGGAAGCGCCCGGAAGGAATCCGGCGGCTTCCCCCGGCTTCCGCCGGGGGCTCTGACCGATTCTGATGGCGGAAATCAGAGCCGGGCGCGGAAGCGCCCGGAAGCAATCCGGCAGTTTCCCCCGGCTTCCGCCGGGGGCTCTGACCGGACTGGCCATTGTCAGATTCAGTTCCCGGGTGGGGTGGGCAGGGTGGACGGGGGGAGGTTCAGTTGCAGCATCTCCCGGCTGTCGATTTGTGCAGCCAGGCGGGCCAGCTCCTGATCCCTTTCTTTCAACAGCTTCCTGAGCAGGTCGCCTTCATCCTTGAGGATCAGGTCGACATTCGTGTCGCCCCATTCGGCACGGGCATTTTTCTTAAGATTCTTGTGTATTCTCTCCAGTTGCTTCCTGGCCAGCGCGGCAGCCGGCCCCTCTATGATCGAGGCCCGGGCATAGGCGGCCAGGGCGGCGTCCGCGTTGTCAGAGTTCCTCTGGGCAAACCCCAGCCGGAAAGCGGCATAGGCATGGTCAGGAGCCATTTCCAGGGCCTGGTTCAGATGCTCGATCGCCTGTTCCAGCTGCTTGGGTGGCTTGATCGAAGATGTGTGCCACGTCTGCAGGTGGGAACGGCCCAGGGCATAGTGGGCATCAGCCTTCAGTGCCCTCCTCAGCGTTACCCATTCGATCGAGGGAATGTCGGCCTTCTTGTCCAGTTCGTCCAACAGCGGTAGTGCCCGGTTGGCGTACTCGGTTCCCTTGAGTGCCTCGCCCTTTTCGGCATAGAGGTAGGCCAACTGGGCCAGCAGTTCAGGTGCTTCGGGCAGCTCGAGTATGGCCTTCTCAGCGTGCAGTATGAAGCCATCGACATCATTCTTCTGGTAAGCTGCGTCGGCCAGGGTGTGGTGGGCATAGGCCGTCAGGCCGCTATCCGGATAGTCTCGCAGGAACGCCTTCGCCAGCCGGGCTCGCTCCTGGGCATCTTCAGTTTCTACAACGGTCTTCCACGTGTCATACTCTTCTTTGGTTTTGGGCTGGCCCACAACGCGTGGTAGTGGAGCTGCCTCTTCGCCTTCCTGTGGAACCACGTCTTCGGCTCCTTGCGGAACCACCCCTTCGCCTTCTTGAGGTGGCGTGTTCTCCTCGGTTGGCGGCGACTGTTCTTGTCCGTGGACTGCGGGCACTCCCAGCAACAGGACCGATAAAAGCAAGATTGAGTTCTTCATAATCATCTCCAAAATACACTATACCAGGACGTGGCTGCCAAACAGAGGATTGCTCGTTGTGTCCCGCCGCTACTGAGCGAATCAGAGCCGCTGGCGGGAGCCAGGGGTGTGGGAAACTGATTCGATCTGCAACATTTCCTACCCGCTGCTCCCGCAGCGGGCTCTGATTTGCAGCGGGCAGCGAATCCGAAACGCGGGCTAAAAAAGATTCGGGGGAACACCCGTTTTCAAGAACGCCCGGGCCCCCGCCTCCACGTGCCGTTTTCCGTTCGCCAGAGAAAGGGCCAAATGGGACGGCAGAAAGGCATCGAAGTCATAGGTCAACAGTTTCTCCATGGAGGCCGCACTGTCCTGGATGCTGGCGTCCTGGACATTCTGGAGGATAATCCTGCCGCCCCAGAACACCTGGTCTCCGGCAAAGAGATACGTTCGGTCCCGCCCCCGCAAAAGGAGGGAATAATGGCCCATGCAGTGACCCGGCGTGGCAATCGCCGTAAGGCCCAGACCTCCGACCTCAAACTCATCCCCGTCCCCCATCTCCTCCTCCACCTCACAGGCCTCCCAATGGAACTCCTCCGGATAGAAACCGATGCCCTTCGCCCAGTTCAACCCGATCTGGTCGGCGTCCCCTGTACGGATCGCGGGTGCCGCTTCCCTTCCCGCAATGACCGACGCTCCCAGTGTGCGTTTCAACTGAGCCAGAGCTCCCACATGGTCGGCATGATAGTGGGTAGCGAAGATGCGGGTAATCTTTGCCGGATCCAGACCATCGTCCCTGATGTTCTTCAGGATCACGTCGGGTCCATCAAACCCGGTGTCCACCAGGGCCAGCTCATCGTCTCCCCGGATCAGGAAAACGTGGCAATCGAAGCTATTGGAAATGTTGAAGCCGTTGTCGCCGCCGCCCACCAGATAAACGTCATTGGTCAGTTTCATACGAACAATCTCCCCTGGGCCCGGCCGGCCCTAAAGTGGGAGGCGCCTTGGGGCGGCGACCCCCCTCAATCCCCCCGGTCGCAATCAGAGCCCGCTGCGGAAGCAGCGGGGAGGGAATGCCGCGAATCGCCCCATCCCCCGGCTTCCGCCGGGGGCTCTGACTGCACCTTTTCATTCGAACAGATTCCAGGGCGCCGAACCATCCCAGGGCCAATACATAGGCTCCGGGAAATTCCGCTCCCCGGCATACCCGGGACTCAGGAGACCTTCACTGCGCGTGTTACGAAAATAGAAGAGAGTGAGATCCCTGGCCGGCTTTGCATCGTGCAGCAACTGGATCACTCCGGCTTCGACCTGACCTCCGGCACCCACCCAGGGTTATCAGCTGCCGCTCACGCCACTGTGGCCTGATCACCAACTTAGTTACGAACTGCAGATGATCTCCCGAATCCTGGATGACAATCCAGAGATCCTGGCCTTGCTTTTACAGGATCTGTCTGACAAGACGGACCCACAAAAGGGCTCGCCAGGACTCAGTGCCGAACAGGTGCTGCGTTGTGCCGTTCTAGAGACTTGGCAGCCGCTCGCTAGCTGAGGCGAGTTGAGGCTTTGGGAATAGGTGTCTTCGCCAGAAGGCTGCAGGCGGCCCACTGGCGAAAAAGCCGGTGAACCACTGAAACAAGTTGGCGCCGATAACTAGA
The DNA here is from genome assembly GCA_965205615.1 of Acidobacteriota bacterium. GTDB lineage: Bacteria > Acidobacteriota > UBA6911 > RPQK01 > CBDAPI01 > CBDAPI01. The sequence goes on from CBDBHK010000028.1 coordinate 37,979, forward strand.
GCAAAGCTTACGATCAATACGCTACTCTAGGGGCGAGGATTGAAGAGATGACCTACACCGGCATGTTGATCGCTGTCACCCTGGCAGCCACCGCGACCTCGTTGGCGGCGCAGAGCAATGGTGCTCCAGGCACCCAGCGAATGGCCGAGCGCTTGCGTCTCATCGTGCAGCAGACCGACCCCCAGAGCAGCATCACTACCCATTCGCGAGAGCGGGTGGCTGACCTTCGCCTGCAGATGGCTCAAACCGAGAACTACGAGCGGCAACTAGTCCTGCGGATGCAACTCGGGAACGAGCTTCTGGTCGACGGAAAGACCGAAGATGCTGTGAAGCAGTTCAAGGCGATTGAGGCCGTTTTTGATCCGGAGCTACAACCCAATCAGCTTTTTGCACAACGCGTCCGCGAGCTGCTTGGCGTTTCGTACCTGCGATTGGCCGAGCAGGAGAACTGCATTGCCCATCACAACACGGACTCCTGCCTGATACCGATACGGGCTGGGGGTATCCACGGCATCAAGCGCGGTTCAACGCTCGCCATCCAAGAGTTCACCAAAGCATTGAAAGTCGATCCGCAGAATCTGCGCTATCGCTGGCTTTTGAATCTGGCGCACATGACCCTGGGCAGCTACCCGGACGGAGTGCCCCATGACTGGCTCATCCCGCCGCGGGCGTTTGACTCGGACTACGACATCAAGAGATTCGTCGACGTGGCGGCGAGCACCGGCGTGGCCCCAATCAGCCTGGCCGGCGGCGTGGTCATGGAGGATTTTGATGGGGACGGTCTTCTCGATCTGATGGTCTCCGACTGGGGAATCGATCGACAACTGCGCTACTATCACAATTCCGGTGACGGAACCTTCGCCGAACGGACCATGCAGGCCGGTTTGCGCGGCCTGATCGGCGGCTTGAATCTCTGTCAAGCCGACTACGACAACGACGGCCATGTGGACGTTTGGGTTTTACGCGGCGCGTGGCTGGGCAAGCACGGGCGCCATCCCAACTCGCTGCTGCGCAACAACGGTGACGGGACATTCGAGGACGTGACCGAGCAGTCGGGGTTGTTGTCCTTTGCTCCCACGCAAACCGCCGCGTGGGCAGACTACAATCGTGACGGGTGGATCGACCTTTTTGTTGGCCGTGAAACGGGGTCGGGGAGCGTCCACCGGTGCAAACTTTATCGCAACAAGGGTGACGGCACCTTTATCGATGTCGCAGCGGCAGCGGGCGTGGATCATGCCGGGTTCGTAAAGGGGGTGGCCTGGGCCGACTACAACAATGACGGATTGCCGGATCTTTACCTGTCGCGCTTTGGTCAATCCAACATCCTTTACCGCAATGACCATGGCCCGGGCGACGATCACAAGTTCACCGACGTTACCGCCCAGGCTGGTGTTGGTGAGCCGCTGCGGAGTTTCCCGACGTGGTTCTGGGATTACGATAACGACGGCTGGGAGGATCTCCTGGTCGCCTCGTTTGCCGGTTTCTCTGTCAACGGCGAATCGATCGGTATGGTGGCGGCGGATTACCTCGGCATTGCGGTCAAAGCCTCAAAAACCCGCCTTTATCGCAACAACCACGACGGCACGTTCAGAAACGTGACAAAGAAGGCAAGACTCGATGCGGCCATGCTGGCCATGGGCGCGAATTTCGGCGATCTCGACAACGACGGGTTTCTCGATTGCTATTTCGGGACGGGAGATCCTTACCTGGGTACGCTGGTGCCGAACCGGATGTTTCGGAACGCCGGAGGGCGTTATTTCCAGAACGTGACAACTCTCGGTGGCTTCGGGCACATACAGAAGGGTCACGGGATTGCATTCGGCGACATCGACAACGACGGAGACCAGGACATTTACGCGGTCATGGGTGGTTCGTTTTCCGGAGATGTTTTTCAAAACGCGCTCTTCGAGAACCCGGGGCACGGCAACCATTGGATTACGCTACGACTCGAAGGCACGCGATCCAACCGCTCCGCCATCGGCGCCCGCATCAAGGTCTCTTTGGACACGGCAACCGGTCCGCGCGACATTTACGTCACGCTCGGCAGCGGCGGCAGCTTCGGGGCATCGAGCTTACAGCAGGAAATCGGGCTCGGGGCTGCCAAATCCATTATCGCAATCCATGTCAATTGGCCGGCCGCCGGCTCGACACAAACCTTCAAGAATGTGGCGATGGATCAAGTCCTGAAGATCCGCGAGGGGGCCACTGTGCCCGTAGTGCAACCGGCGAAGCGATTCAGGCTTGCGCCACCGACGGGCTAATATCCGCTCGAGCGACCACCAGCGTCGCCCCTACTCCCTGCTCCATGACCGGGCGATCTCTTCCAGGGTTCGCCCTTTTGTTTCGGGCACCCATTTCCAACAGAACCAGAAAGCGAAAACACAGACCCCGGCGAAAAGCCAGAAAATTCCGGCTGGGGTACCAAATCTGCCCTCAAATGCTTCCATCAGCAGCGGGACGTACATCACACCCAGGAAACAGGCAATCCAGAGGGACAACGCCGCAATCCCCATGGCACGTCCGCGAATGCGGGTTGGAAAAATCTCGGACATGACGATCCAGGTCACGGGAGCCAGGCTGGTGAGATAAGCAGCCTGGGCAAGCAGCATGGCCAGGAGCACGGCAATCCCCCCAACCTTCAAGAAAAAGACGAGTCCCAGACAGAACAATCCGAGGACCATGCCGGCCGAGCCCACCAGCAACAGGGGTCTGCGCCCCGTCTTGTCCACCAGCCAGAATGCCACCGCCGTCATCGCCAGGTTAAAAATGTATGTGAGCACGGACAGCCAGACGGCGTCGGATATTCTTTCATAGCCGGCGGCCTGGTAAATCTTTGGAAGGTAAGAAGAGAGAACGCTCACCCCCGTCCACTGCTGCAGGACAGCCAGCGTTACGGCAATCAACAGGGCGAACCGAATCCCTGGCCGAAAGACTTCCGAGAAACGGCCGCTTTCCGCCTCACGCAAGTCTTCCATCCCCTCCAGTTCCCGGAGAGCCGCTTCGCGTCCCTGAATGCGCGTCAATACGGTCAAAGCTTCCTCGGACCGCCCATTCTCGGCAAGCCAGCGCGGACTTCTGGGGACAAACTGAAGGTAGATAACGAAGAACAGAATGGGGACACATTCAAGTCCAAACATCCATCTCCAGGCAACATCGTGTGAGAACAGGCCCAACAGACCCTGGGCCACAATGTAGGAGACCAGGCAACCCAGCACGATCGCCAGCTGATTGATGGTGATAAGGCCCCCCCGCATCCTGGCCGGTGCAATCTCCGCAATGTACATCGGCGAGACGATCGAAGTGATGCCAACGCCGATACCGCCGATGATACGGAAGAAGTTGTAAGTGGAGATGTCCTCGGGGAGCGAGGTGCCAATCGCCGAGACAGCCAGCAGCAGAGAACCAGCGATTAAAGTATTCTTGCGTCCCAGGCGATCGGCCATAAAGCCGGCCACCAGCGGGCCGGCAGCGCACCCCAGCAAGGCGCTGGAAGTCGCCCAACCCAACCCGGCCGCAGTGAGTGAAAAGTACTTCTCCAGCAGTAGCTGAGCTCCACCGACGACGGCCAGGTCGTACCCAAACAGAAAGCCCCCTACAGCGGCGCCGAAGGAAATCGCATAGACATAGAATCTCCCTGCCTGAGCCTCTTTTCCCTTTCCTGTTACCATAAGCTGTGTAGTTTAACTGCTCGTGCCTTTTTCCCCAACTCACCAGGGTCCAGAAAAGGAATTCGCCTTGAGCGTCGATCGTTTTCCCTTCATCCAGGCAGCCGGCTCCCCCTACGAGATTGGTCATCAGGTCGGCGAAGCCTGCGAGGATCGCATCCGCAAATTTCTCGATATCATCCTCACGGTAGACCTCCAGTTTCGAAGCGGATCGGTTCCTGAAGCTCTCTCATACGAGGAAGCCTTGCGACGCACAAAGCTTTTTCTGCCTCTCTTCGAGGACGCCGCCCCTCATCACCTGGATGAGGTCCGGGGCATTGCGGACGGCGCCCGAATCTCTTTTGAGGAGGCCCTGTTGTTGCAGATCCGGGGGGAAATCGCTTTTGCCCCCGAAACGGTTTCCGGGTGTACCGCTTTCGTACTTTCGCGGGATGCCACGACCAGCGGCGAGATCATCCTGGGCCAGAATTCCGACATCGGACGGGAGATGGGAGAGGTGGCGATTGTCCTGCATATCACCCCTGAGAAGGGCCCCAGGATGTTGATGTACACCTTCGCCGGCCTCATGGGCTACCACGGCATCAACTCCGAAGGGATCGGCCACTTCGCCAACGCGCTGATCGGACCCGACTGGCGGATGGGCCTTCCCCATTATCCGCTCAAGCGCCTGATGCTGGAGTCTTCTAGTCTGGATGGCCTGCTGGCGGTGCTGAAATGGACCGAGGTCTGCTCCGCCGGCAACTATGTGCTCGCGGACGGCCAGGGAAAGATCCTGGATGTGGAACTCACCGGAGAGGGCTGTGAGACCGTCACCGGCGAAGAAGGCTTCATCGTTCACTCCAACCACTTCCTGTGTGAACGCTGGATTCCCACGGAGAAACTGCTGGATGAGCTCCCGGATTCCAAACCCCGCTACCGGCGCATCCGCTCACTTGTCCAGCAAGACTACGGCGCCTTGAGCGTGGACAAGATGAAAGCGATCCTCAGCGATCACGATGGTTACCCGACCTCGATCTGCCGTCATTCCAGCAACGGCGATATCACCACCGCTGCTTCAATGATCGCCGAGCCGGAAAGGGGCCTCATGCACATCTCCGCGGGCAATCCGTGCGAGGGTGAGTACCACGTGTACGAGGTGTAGGAGCCTGACCACCGGAGTCCCATCACGTCGGGCTATTTCATCAGAGCCCGCTGTAGGAGCAGCGGGGAGGGAATGTAGCAGAGGCCAGTTTCCATCCCCCGGCTTCCGCCGGGGGCTCTGATTGTACTCTTCAGTCGAACAATTCCCAGGGGAGTTCCACCTTCCGTTCAGCACTCCTGGCCACTGCTTTTCCATCAATGCTCGCGACCAGCTCGTTACTGGCTGCCAGTTCGAGATCCAGCACCGCGTTTCGGATTCTCAAATTGGACAGCCTGGCCCGTGGCCAGGGGGAGTTGACGTGTGCCGTCAGGGCCTGATTGGTCCAGCGCATTCCGAAGACACCTTCTATCACCGCGGCCAGCGCCCCCAGGTTGGCCGGGTAGTTCTGGAAGCGCCAGGGCAGGATCGCGCCTGTGTCGCCATGGTAGGCCTCTCCCCGATAGCGTGGACCAAGCCCTGCGTTCCCTCGCAGCCGCCGGAACTGCTTGAATAACTGCCGATGGGCTTCATCATACTGGGCATGCGCGTAAAGGCCGGCGGGAAGCTGGTTGCTGGGGTGAAAGTTAAAGGGACTCTTCCGTCCCTTGTAACTCGCCGGATCGAAATAGGGGCTGCTGCGCGCCAGAGTCAGGACTCCGAAATCGCTGACAAAGTCCGGATGATTGCACCATTCCGCCAGCTTCGCAGCCTGCTCCGGGGTGGCCAGTCCGCCCGGACGATGCACAGGATTGGCATGCAGGCCGGTGATAAATCCTCCGCAACCCAGGTAGTCACTCATGGAGCCATCAGCACGCATGTCCATGAAAAAACCCAACTCCTCGCTCCACAAGTACTTTTGAATGGCCTCCCGGAGGTCTTCTGCCAGCCCCAGGTATCGCGCACTTTTCTCTGCATTCCCGGCCAGCTCCTGGATCTCGGCCATGGCCAGAAATCCCCCGTAGATGGACGCGTTGCTGTCGCTGTAAAAGGTGCCCTTCCCGCCCCGATAGCGGGTCACCGCTTCATGCATCGACCCCAGGCCGAAGGGCTTGCCCTCCCAGAGCCCCGGAAACCGTGTGATCTCGTCATCGATCGGATAAAGTCCGGTTTTCTCGTCGCGGAAGGGCAACTGGGCCTCCGCAGCGTCTTCCAGGCGCTGCAAAACCGTCTTTCCACCACCGATGTCCTCGTCAAGGAACGCCAGATTGCCCGTGTGCAGGACGTACTTATGCAGGATCCCGCAAAACCGGCTCAGATCGTTCACATAGGCACCCGGGCGCTCGGTGACCTGGTTGGGGTCCGTACCCGGGCTGAGCAGACCGGTCTTGCGCGTGAGGCGTAGATAGTAGAGCATCATCTGACCTACCGGCTCGGGGTCGTGCATCCAATGGATCGCCCCTCCCAACCCCGGGGAATCGCCGCCAACATACATTCCGCGCCTCAGAGTCCTGTTGTTGGAGGGCCACAGGCCGGCAGCTGCCTGGCCCACCGGCACATCGATTCGATTCATGCGGAAGTTGGCCCACGACCAGAGAAAGGTCCTCGAGAACGTCTTATTGGGCGTCTCCAGGCGCGGTACTTCCTCGAGGTACTGCGCCCACCAGGCTGTCGCTTCCTCCTCCAGTTTCGCCGGCGCAGACAGCAGTTGTTCCAGGCCCTGGCGGGCTGCCGGGACCGTGTCCCCAAAGGCCCGGGCAAAGTACACCGTCACCGGTCCCGCCCCCTCGGCCCTCTCCGCCACCGCCTTCACCAGGATACCCGTGGCATGCCATCCGTCCAGACCCAGGTTCACCGCCTCGGCGTCCACCGTCGACCCGATGGCTTCCCCGTGGCCTGCTCCGCTGCTCTTGAACCACACCCGGCCACGCTCCAGGTCGTAGTCGGCCTCGGTGGCAAACAGCCGGTTGCCGTGAAAGGCACGTAACTCGTGGTAAACATACCACTTCCGGGACTCGTTTCCGGCTGCGGGGAACAGCTCCAGCTTCATGAGATAGCCCGGCTTCACCCGGGGCAGGACCAGGGAAACGTCCACCCTCAGATCGTCAAACTCGTAGTGCCAGATCTGGCGGTCCGGCCGGAAGGTCACCCACGAGGTGTGTGCATGGGATGAGGCCGTCGAGTACAAGAAGTATTTCTTTCCGGTTTCGGCGTCGTAGACCGCAGGCAGAAGATGTTCCTCGCCACCATATCCTCCTCCGTACGAGAGCGCCTCAGTGCCGAACCCAAAAGACATGACTTCATTGACAGAGGGCCGCTCCAACTCGGCCGTCAGTTCGAGCTGGCCATTGCCCCACATGGCCGGGCGCAGGACGGTCTGCAGTTCCCCGGGCACGATATTGTAGGAGAGCCAGGCATTGACGTCTTCGTGTGCCTGCTCGACCGGCTGGACCGGGGGATTGGTGCAGGCCATCGGGGGAACGAGTATCAGCACCGTCCATAGCTTCTTCATTTCAAATACTCCTGTCTTATCTAAGGCTTCGTCGTCCGAAACGGAACGGCAGGGCGTAAGCGGGCCGAACAGAACGGCGCGGCGTAAGCCGGCCGTTGACGGTGAGCTCACGCTTCACCGTTCTGTCGATCGCCGCATGGAAGCGGCTCCTACACTTTGCCATCCCGGCACGGATGCTCATTCCTGACCTCACTGACTGGGCTCCGACTCCAGCAGGCCAAAGGTGAAGACGTCGGTCTGGGCCGCGATCGTTACGTACTGTTTGCCGCCGATGCTGAAGGTCATGGGCGAGGCGGAGAGAGGCTGACCCATGTAAAAGTGGGGGATTATATACGAAAGTGGCGAAGCTCGGTACAATAGGAGGTAGGGGCAATGACCAAGGAACAACGGATCATATTTGGAGTGAGTGATATAGCTGCAGTTCGCATTAGATGCGCCAGCGATAACTGCCAAGGTGAAATGATAATCGACCTCGATGGAATCAATAATCGCGAATTGCAGAATGGATGTCCATTTTGCCACGTACCGTGGATAGCCGATCCAAGAAAATCATCACCCGAGGCGGATTTGATTCATGCGATTAACCTCATTCGAGATCGAAGCCATCAACCCAGAGTCTCTCTTCTGTTCGAGTTGGACGATGATGGTCCAGAAAGAAGTGACCGAAGGCCAGATTAAGGAAAATCAACGTGTCTTTAGAGCCGTGTGGTGGTTGCCAGTGCGAGATCCCATCCAAAGCGAAGGTCTGCCCCTACTGTGGATTCGATAAGAACGCAGTCAATCACACGACAATCAAAAGCCCAACTTCCAAGCACACCATCGCCAGCCTTGCTAAAGAGCGGGTCGAGCAGGGCTGGCGGATCGCCGAGCGAAGAGAAACCGATATCGTGATCGAGAAGGGCGAGAAGATCCGGCACGGAGCGCACATTTTCCTGACCCTGATCACGTTTGGGCTGTGGGGCGCGGTCTACGGGATAAGCCTAATGACCGGGGGTCTCAAAAGACGGCGTATCGAAATACACAGGGGTCAGGTCAGGGAGAAGCGTCTATTCTGATGGCGTGGTAAGGTAGAGAGAATTAGCCCCTGGCGGATATCCAAGGGCTAAATCAAAACCAGAACAGAGTGCCAATACACCATGTGGATTATCCCACACCCTTGGCCCCTGTTCAAGCAAGCAGGAGGTCAACATGGAGGAAGCGAGAATTCTAGGCATGGATAACAGAATCGGGATTAGGCTATCTTCTGTTAATTTCCAAAACAGACATGCGTCCGTAGTGTTTGAGCTTATTTCTGATGGCCATACGGTTGGAGACCCCGTAAAGCCGTTGCTAAAGCTTTCAATAGAAATAATGAATTACCCAACTAAAGAGAAAGAGTCCAATATCCCCGACTACGATGAGATTGTTAGACGGGCAGCCCGGAATCTAGCAGAAGACTTTGAGCGTGTGTCGAAGAGACTGTCTGACACTTATGACACCAAGCCATGATACCGTAATCCGATCATCCGCTACCCTTTTTAGGCTTTACATACCGAGCCTTCACCGGCTGGACCACGGCCTTTGACAGTTCCTCGAACGTAGCATCCACGCGCAAGTCCTCGCGTAGCTGCTCACGGTTTGGCTGGTAGGATGGGTCCACGACATCGACCGTTCTGGTCGGTGGTTGCTTGGGTCTCTTTGCCATTGCTAGTATCACCGGTGAACAAGATGCGGTTGGCGACGTTCAGGCTCAGGCCCGCGACCCTGAAATCAGTCCATTATCCGCAATCAGTGTCTTGTAGCGTAGCCTCTTGCCTTCCATTCCTCTACGAATACTCGCAATCTGCTCGGCTGTGTCCTGCTCGCGCATGTTGTGGCGTCCGGCGAACTCCTGCACGTAGCGGTCTAAGTGCTTGGGGGACAGCTTGTGGAATGTTCCCGTGTGCGCCCGCTTGATCATCGACCACAGAGACTCGATTCCGTTGGTGTGAATATCTCCCTTGACGTACTCCGAGAGCGAGTGCTTGATAACCGCGTGATTGAACGGTAACGCGTCGTATGCCTTCGCGTCGTCCGTATAGACGGTAGCTCCGACTCGCGTGTGATCCTTCACAAAGCCTTGCAGCGTTTCCTTGTCGCGGAACGTGTCAACAACTTTGAGACACTTTGGTGAATAAATTACTGTAGTTTCATCTCAAAAGTTCTCCTTTTCGGGAGGGTTGATCCAGACCGCCTCGGGAAGAGGAGGAGGAACGGGGTTGCCGTTGGGAAATCTCTCCGGGAAGAGTGCATGGGCGGCCTCCAATGTTTGGGATCGATCGCGACGGGTGGTGATGGCGGTGAGGTAGTGCACATCCGCGGGAGTGTGCAGGCCGATACCCGAATGGCGATGGTCGCGGTTATACCAATCGAAGAAATCCCGACAGAAGTCTCTGGCTTGCTGAATGGTGCCGAAACGAGCCGGGAATTCGGGACGGTACTTGAGGGTCTTGAATTGGGATTCCGAGTAGGGATTGTCGTCACAGACATGAGGCCGAGAGTGAGACTTGGTGACTCCCAGATCGGCCAGTAGCAAGGCCAGTGCTTTGGAACTCATCGACGAGCCACGATCGGCATGCAGGGTGAGACCACCCGCTACGATCTCCTGCTTGGAGTAGCTCTGGGCGATCAAGACCTTGGCCAGGCGGGAGCTTTCCTGGGTGGCCACCATCCAGCCCACCACATAGCGGCTGAAGATGTCCAGGATCACGTAGAGGTAGTAATAGCTCCATTTGACGGGCCCCTTCAGCTTGGTGATGTCCCACGACCAGCATTGGTTCGGGCCGGTGGCCAGAAGTTCCGGCTTGGAGTATTGGGGATGGCGGCGCTGGCGACGGCGTTCTCTAACTTCCAGACGTTTGGCCAGAATGCGGTACATGGTTCGAATCGAGCACAAGTATCGCCCTTCGTCCAGCAGCTCCGCCCATACGGCGGCAGGAGCTTTGTCGATAAACTGTCGGCTGTGCAGGACCTCCACAACGGCTTCCCTTTCGGGCGGGCTCAAGGCGCGTGGGGATGCGGCCCGAGGCCGAGGATCCAGCGCCGGCCGTTCGCGCCGAAGTTTCTCCCGATACAGACTCGATGGCGGCAGATCCAGAGCCTGACAGCCGGCACGGACTCCGTGGGATTGTGAGAATCGCAAAGCTTCGTCCATCAGCTCTCGTCTCCGTTCTCTTCGCTGCTCGCCAGAGAGATTCCCAACAGTTGCGAGACTTTTTTTTGGAGATCCAGCATGGCTTCAAACTTCTCGAGCTTGCGTTTCAGCTTCCGATTCTCAGCCTCCACTTGCCTCAGTTGATGATCCAGAGGATTGACCGGCTTTGCCTTTCGTCCCCGCTTGCGAGGGGTCAATGCCTGCAGCGTTCCGTGCTCGCGTTGGCGTCGCCAGGTCTGCAGATTCGACCAGTAAAGTCCTTCTCGGCGCAGTAATGCTCCCACTTCGCCCGACTCTTCGCAGCCATCGGCCTGCTCCAGGACCCGGAGCTTATAGCGGGCTGAAAACCGGCGACGGGTTGCCTTGGCAGGAACTTCCGGGTCGGGTCGCGGCAACGCCTTCTCGGGCTCGGTCCGTCCCGCAGCGATTTTGGAGACCTCTCCCCTCCGCTCCGAGGTTTCCAAAATCCTCAGTTTCTTGTCGCTTCTGTTTTCTATCATTCTGTAATCCAGCTTCTCGCCCTCTACTCTAATTTAGCCGGGAAGAAGTATCTCACCATTATTGGCACAGAGGGTCGGTGGATGCTAGCTCCGACTCGCGTGTGATCCTTCACAAAGCCTTGCAGCGTTTCCTTGTCGGTGGATGCTACGACCTTGGCTGCGACCTGTTTCGTGGCACGATCCTTGGCTCCGACCACCGCAACCTTTCCAATCACTCCCCTGCCAGTGTCGGCCAGAGCCTTGCGCTTGGCATTGCTCATGTTGCGACGCTTTCCGCCCATGTAGGTTTCATCGACCTCAACCGGTCCGGCGAACAGTTTACCATCCTGCGAGAGAGCCGATCTGAGCCTGTGAGCCAGGAACCATGCAGATTTTTGCGTGATCCCTAGATCTCGGTGTAGCTTCATGCTGGACACGCTCTTTAGGTTAGTAGTCACCAGGAACATGGCTATGATCCAGTCCTGATAGCCAATCTTCGAGGCTTCCATCACCGTTCCGGTCTTGGTGCTAAACTTCAGAGCGCATTCTTTCTCGCGGCAACGGTAAGCCATGGTCTTGTGCTTGCAACCAGTCTGCACGTTCAGCGATCCGCAGTTCGGGCAGCACACGCCAGTCGGCCAGCGATTCTCAATGAACCACGCCTCAGCCGTCGTGTCATCTGGGAACTGCTGCATGATCTGTTTGAGAGTGATTCCTTTGCGGTGTGCCTTTCCTGGTGCTTTCTTCATCATGGGTATATATTACAGGAAAGTGGCGATGATGACAAGCAATAAAAGTTGTTTTCTGTCATATTCAAGTGTTAACAAAATATAAACTGACTGTTAACACCTAAACCATCGAAGTTACAGAAGTTCCATCATTCACTGTTGTACTTGGCCTAAATCATGGTTAAGATAGATCCCGTCTCGTGAACGGTGAGATTGGGTTTGGTATTTCTCAGTGGTGGAGTGATACACGCCGCTCCGATCTGGGAAACCAGAGGTTGTAGCTCTGGCATCCCAAATCTAACCGGAGCGAGATAGGAGGTGCGAAGATGCAAATCTTCTGTCGTCTTCGTGTCCCTAAAGGCTACAGGGTCGTATTACGGCTCAGTTCCTCCGGGACACTGGAAGTGCGGCTTGAGCCCATAGGCTAGGTCGCACGGGTCGGGGCAGGTACCAACTGCCTCGACCTTTTTCAACAGTACCGCTAAGCGGCTTGCATCGTCAATGATGAATGTGTGTCAGGAGGTGTTATGAATACGGGGAAACTGAAGGAAGCATTGTCGGAGTTGCAGATCCAAAAGGTTTCAATCGACCAGGCTATCAAGAGCCTTCAGGCAATCATTGCGTCGTTTAACAGCACAGAAGATGTAGCACCCAAGAAGGTCGGTGCTGTTCCATCTTTTGTCGAAGCAACAGAATCTATTCTAGATTTACGTGGCAAGCCAATGCACATCAAAGAGCTTGTTTTCGAGATCAACAAGCTGAGAGGGGCTGAGTCTACTAGAAACTCAGTACAGGCTGGACTGAGTCGCGACATGAAGAATAAAGGTTCCGATTCCAGAATCGTGAGACCTGGACCTGGCATGTTTGCCCTTGCCGAATGGTCCCAGGAAGTGCAGGATCAATGGGCCACAATAGTTAACGAGTAATCCCGGGAAAAAGTTGAAAATACTGGAGGAGAGCGGGGCCAGTCCACCTTCCTTCCTCTGCCATATCATTCGCCACTTTCGTATATAATCCTCTAAAAGTGCCATAGATGGCGGCCGGTTTCCTGATCCAGTGCTACCAGATTTCCGTCGTCGTCGGCCGTAAAGACGAGACCTCCGGCAGTTGACACCGTTCCCGCCATCATGGTGGCCGGTCCGGTCATCGGGTACTCCCAGCGGATCTCACCGGTCAGGACGTCGAGGGCCCGCAGAAACATTTTTCCAGGCTCGGTGGGGATCTGCTGGGCTCCGGTCCCGCGAAACCCGCTCATAGGAATCGGCTTTTTGGCGGAACTCGTAAAAATATTATATTCCTCGAGCGTGACGACGAAAAGCAATCCCGTCGGGGGGCTGTAGGATGGGGACATCCAGTTGGTGGCCCCGCGCAGGGCCGGGCAGACTCGGACTCCGTCCGGAGAGGGCTCCATGCCGGGTACCTCTCGTGGCCGACCCTCCAGGTCAATCCCTGTCGCCCAATTGAGCTTCTCCACGAAGGGTCGGGCCAGAAGAAACTCGCCGTTCCTTCGGTCGAGGATGTAGAAAAAGCCGTTTCGGTTGGCCTGGACCAGCAGCTTCCTCTGGCGGCCCCGAAATTCGCGGTCGATGAGAACCAGCATTTCGGCTGCGTCCCAGTCGTGGGTGTCGTGGGGCGTAAACTGGAAATACTACTTGAGCCGGCCCGTGTCGGCATCCAGCGCCACGACACTGTTGGAATAAAGATTGTCCCCCGGACGGTCGCCACCATAGAAGTTGGGCCAGGGGTTGCCGGTGGGCCAGTAAATGAGGTTCAGGTCGGGATCAAAGGAGCCGGTCAACCAGGTGGGCGCTCCTCCCAACTCCGGCGGGAAATTCCCCTAGGTCTCCGAGCCCGGCTCTCCCCTGGCGGGTACCGTCCAGAACCTCCAGAGTTCCTCTCCGTTGTCGGCAGAAAGCGCCGCCACGAATCCGCGCAGGCCCGCGCCCCCGCCACTCACCCCCACTATGATCTGGTTCTTGACGGCCAGAGGCGCCAGAGTCGCAGCGTACCAGACCATAGACAGGTCCTGGGTGTCTCCGCTTTGCTGAGGGAGGCCCGCGAAGGCAGAACCGCCTCTCTCGGGAACGTATTGACGGTCCCACAAACCTGCGCCGCTGGTGCGGTGAAGGGCCACCAGGTGGGCATCGCTGGTCAGGAAGAAGACCCGGTCTCCCAGCAAAGCGACACCCCGGTTGTGGGCCTGCAGGACGACGCCGGCAGCCCGGTAATGCCAGATTTGACGCCCCGTTACGGCGTCCAGGGCATACACCTCGTTGGCGTTGCTGACGTACAACACTCCGTCGTAGACCAGCGGTGTTGCCTCCAGGCGACGGGCCCCGGGAACGTGGTACACCCACCTGGGAACCAGGGCCTTCACGTTCTTGCGGTTGATCTGATCCAGTGGACTGTGGCGGCGGGCGGCGTAGTCACCCGAATAGGTCAGCCAGTTGTGAGACGGTCCGCGCAGGATCTCGTCATACTGAACCTGGGCTTGCAAGGGTGCAACAAACAGAGTTGCTACGAACAGGAATCGAAAGGCTGTGCTGCTGGAGAAGGAAGCAGGTTCCCCCGGCTTCCGCCGGGGGCTCTGATTTCGCCGGGGGCTCTGACTTTGCCAGAGGCGCTGGCCTTGCCGGGGGCGCTGATGGATTGAGGAAAAGCGTTCCCCCGGCTTGCGCCGGGGGCTCTGATGGGTAGCTGATTCTCTCACTGTGCGCTCGGGGGGCGGATGGATTGTTGACTGAGGAAGGCCGTCAGGTCATCAATCTCCTTTTCGCTCAACCGGCCGGCGTAACCGGGCATGAGTGATTTTTCATGCAGGACAACGCTCTGGAGATCTCTCTTGAGCAGAAGGTGCAGCCCCCCTCGAGCATCGAGGATCTGGATGGAATAGTTGTCGTTGTTCTTGGCGATCCCTTCGATCTTCCGACCGTCCGCCGCTGTCACTGTGACACCTTGAAAACCCTTCGGCACCTCCGCATCCGGATCGAGCAGCGAATCCCGGAGCTGGTTGAGCGTACGGCTGAGACCAATGTCGGACAGATCCGGACCCGGAAAACCACCCTGGCCCCGGATCATGTGGCAAGACGTGCAGGAACCTTTTCCGAAAAACACCGCCCGGCCGGCCTCTACATCCCCCGCTACCGCACTTTCGATCGCAGGCACGTTGAGACTTCGCACAAAGCGTGCCAGCTGCCGGGATCTCAGGAACCGGAGTTACCAGACAGCCGACGGTGGACCCGGCCACCAGTAGCCAGGCCAGGCCCGAAAAAAGCGGACGGAGGGCCGCACTCATGCCAGGAGCGTGTCGACGACCTTGCCGGCCACGTCGGTGAGTCGAAAGTCACGACCCTGGAAGCGGTGAGTCAATCGCAGGTGGTCGACGCCGAAAAGGTGGAGGATGGTTGCATGCAGGTCGTTGATGGAAACGGCATCTTCCTCAATGCCCCAGCCGATGTCGTCGGTCTTGCCGATGACCTGCCCTCCCTTGATCCCTCCACCCGCCATAAAGACACTAAAGGCGTAGGGGTGATGGTCCCGGCCGGTATTGATTTCGTCGGGACCCCCGTTGTTCTCCGCCAGGGGAGTCCGGCCGAATTCTCCGGCCCAGACGACCAGCGTCTCGTCCAGCATTCCGCGCTGCTTCAAATCCTTGAGGAGAGCAGCGACCGGCTGGTCGACGATCCTGGAGTTAACGGGCAATTGCTCGTCCAGACTGCTGTGGTGATCCCAGGAGGCGTGATACACGTTGACGAAACGGACACCTCTTTCCACCAGGCGGCGCGCCAGCAGGCAGTTGCGGGCATAGGTGGCAAACACCCCCGGTCTGAAACCGCGGCCCTCGCCATCGCCGTCCTCGCGGTCGACACCATACATTTCCAGGGTTTTCTTGTCCTCCGCGGAAAGATCGATGAGTTCCGGCGTCGCCGACTGCATGCGATGAGCCAGCTCATAGGAGGCGATTCGAGAAAGGATCTCGGGGTCCCGGGTCTGTTTGTAGTGCTGCTGGTTGAGCTGTTCCAGGGCCTGAAGGCTGCGACGCTGGCACTCGTGGGGCAAACCCTCCGGGTTGGAAAGGTGCAGCACCGGGTCACCCTGGTTGCGAAAGAGCACTCCCGCGTAACTGGAGGGCAGGAAGCCGCTTGACCAGTTAGAAGATCCGCCGCTGGTCCCTGCTCCGGCCGTCAGCACAACGTAGCCAGGCAGGTTCTCGGATTCGCTCCCCAGGCCGTAATTGATCCAGGACCCCATGGACGGTCGACCAAAGGTGGGCACACCGCAATTCATCATCAGCTGCCCCGGGTGATGGTTGAAGGACTCGGTGTGCATGGATCGGATCAGGGCGATGTCGTCGACGCAGGTGGCGATGTGGGGCAGGTGGTTCGAGATCTGCATGCCACACTCACCGTGTTTCTTGAATTCCGCGTTGCTGCCCATCAGAACGGCCGACTCCTTTTCGATAAACGCGAATCGGACCGTCTCGAGCATGGACTCGGGCATGGGCTGGCCGTGGAGCTCCTTCAGTTTCGGCTTCGGGTCGAAAAGATCAACATGGCTGGGAGCACCCGCCATGAACAGGAAAATGCAGGATTTGGCGGTGGGCGCAAAATGGGGCCCTTCCAGGTGACCCCGGGCGGCAGCATTGGCCCCCAGGACACCCTGTTCGGCCAGCATCGTGGCCAGGGCGATTCCACCCAGGCCACTGGCGCTGCTGGTCAGGAAGTCCCTGCGTGACTGAAGGATTCTTTCTCGCAAAGGCAGCATGTCTTATTCTCTCGTCACAAACTCGTCGAGGTTCAGGATGGTGCGGGCCACTGCGAACCAGGCGGCGGCGTCTTCCTGAGAAAGATCGCCGGGAAAGCCAGGCCCGGCAAGCTTCGCTGCCGATCCGCGGTCAGCCGCGAAGAGCTGTTGCTGATCGTCCAACAGGTCGGTCATCAGGCCCAACTCGACCCCATCGGGTTCTCTCGCCAGAGCTCTTCGAAAAGCATAACGGATCCGATTCTCTTCACCGGAGCTGACCTTTGACGTGATGAGTCGGGCAAACGAGCGCGCGCACTCCACGAAAACGCCGTCGTTGAGCAGTGTCAGCGCCTGCAGGGGTGTGTTGGAGCGCGTGCGGCGCAGACAGGTGGTGTTGGAGTCCGGGCTGTCAAAGGTCATGAGCATCGGATATGGAACGGTGCGCTGGAAGTGAATGTAGAGCCCACGGCGGTAGATGTCGTTGCCGGGGCTCTCGGGCCATGGAACACCGGAGGCATATCCCAGCTTGGCCACGTCTTCCGGCAAGGGGGGCCGGATACTCCGGCCACCGACCCGGTCCTCCATCAGACCTCCCACCGACAGGAAGAGGTCACGTGTGACTTCCGACTCCACCCGGAACCGGTTCTGCCGGGCCAGCCAGATGTTCTGCGGATCTTCTTCGAGCAGCTCGGGGCGCACCTCGGAGGACTGTTGATAGGTGGCGGAAAAGACAATCCGCTCGACCAGGTCCTTGCGTTTCCAGCCCAGCCTGACGAACTCGCGGGCAAGCCAGTCCAATAGTTCGGGATGAGAGGGCTCTTCGCCGCGGGTCCCGAAGTCGTCGCTGGACGCGACCAGGCCTCTACCTAAGAGTCTTTCCCAGATCCGATTGACCTCGACACGCAGCGTGAGCGGATTGGCAGGGTCCGCGATCCAGCGCGCGAGATCGAGCCGGTCGGGTCGTTCCCCCCTCGCCTGGAGCGGGGGCAACACGGATGGTGTTCCGGGCTGCACCTGCTGACCCTTGCGGAGGAAATCGCCGCGAATATGGACGTGACTTTCAGGTGGCTCGGGATTCTGGGCAATCGTTGGCGCCAGAGTGTCCGGTTTCTGGGGCTTTGCTTTGTGATGGCCCTCCAGAGTCGCCTGCCACTCCCTCATCCGCGGTTGCTGCCCGATGTAGTAGTCCAGCAGCGCCCCGGTCTGCTCCGGCGAGCGGTCCTCGGGCCTCACGCGGAGTATGCTCTCGACATCGAGCGGGACCAGATTGTGCAGCAGGGACCTGGGAGCGGTCGTGGCCGACAGCCGGAACCGGCCCAGGGTTGTGTACCCGCCGCTGCGGTGCCCCAACGTGAAGGTAAAGTCTGTTCCCTCAACAGAACCGGCGTCCTCTTTCAGGACGATGACCGCCTGGCGGTTCCGGTTGGGGCCTTCGAGCCCGCCCAGGGACCAGCCGTTTTCTTCATCGTCATCGACGGCCAGGGCAACCTCGTAATCGTCTTTCTCCTGCAGTGCCACGGCCTCCTGGATCTCCAGCTCGCGGGGCTCATCGCCTTCTTCCGCGGGTGCCTCCTCGATCGTCACGTCGGTCAGAACGAATTCCCCTGCGCTGGCCCGGCCAGGGCCCGATTGCGGGAGGCTCGGGTCCTTCAAGACCTCGATCCGGAAAGCGGTAATCCCGGCCAGTGAACTCTTCACCTCGACGGTATAGTTGCTGTGCTCCGGGTGATCCCCACCCGCCAGCAGGCTTCCGTCGCCCTGTTGGGTCAACTCAGCCTGGATCTTCTCATCCCCCTCTTCGGAGGTGCTGAAGCTGACCAGCTCGAGGATCTCCCACTGCCCGAGCAGGGGATACGGGTTCTCGGCTTCCCAGGCGGCCAGCCCCGGCGCCAGCTCTTCCTCCAACGGCTTCCTCTCGGTTTCGAGCTTCTGGATGAGCTTGGCCTGCCTGAGGTCCCAGGAGTGACTGTCACGCCCATACGCCGCCATTTCGGTGTCCAGCACCGCGGGAATATCCTTTTCCACCGCTTCGTTCTGGAAGCTGAGCAGCTCGTAATACTCCTGCTGCGTGAAGGGATCGTATTTGTGGTCGTGGCACTGGGCGCAGGCCATGGTCAATCCGAGAAAAACTCCTGCGGTGGTGTTGGTTCGATCGACCACCTGTTCGATGCGAAACTGCTCCTTGTCGACTCCCCCCTCGGTATTGGTCAGGGTGTTGCGGTGGAAACCGGTGGCCACTTTCTGCTCGACTCCGGCATCGGGCAAGAGGTCGCCCGCCAGCTGCTCGATGACGAACTGATCGTAGGGCAGATCCTGGTTAATGGCTTCGATGACCCATTCCCGATAGCGCCAGGCATGACGCCGGACGTTGTCTTTCTCAAATCCGTCGCTGTCGGCGTATCGAGCCAGGTCCAGCCAGTGGCGAGCCCACCGTTCCCCGAAATGAGGGGAGGACAGCAACCGCCTGACCAGTCGTTCATAGGCGTCCGGCAGCGGATCGGCTACAAAGGCCTCCACTTCGGCGGGACTGGGAGGGAGGCCCAGCAGGTCAAGGTGCAACCGTCGAATCAGCGTCTCCCGGGAAGCCCGGGGTGAAGGTTTGACTCCCCTTCGCTCCAGGTCTTTGAGCACGAAGGAGTCGATCGGGTTTTTCACCCAGTCCGGGTCAGCCGTGGCGGGTTCCCCGGGGGTACTCATTTCCTGAAATGACCAGTGGCCGCTCTTGCCCGGCTGTCGGCTGCCGGCCGTCGCCTCATCCGATGGCCAGATGGCTCCCTGATCGATCCAGGACCGAAGCAGCGCGATCTGGTCAGCGGACAGGGGTTCACCCTGGAGAGGCATGGCCAGCCCGCCCGTCCCCGTCACAGCCTGGATCAGGAGGCTCCCGGAACTATCGCCTGGAATGATGACCGGGCCTGTTTTACCCCCTTTCAGGGCCGGCTCTCTACTATCGAGTCTCAAACCGCCGGATGCCTCGACAGGGCCGTGGCAATGCTGACACCGCTGGCTGAAAATCGGCTCGATGTCGCGCTCGAAGTCCAATTCCTCGGGCCCCGAAACCACCTCTTGTCCACTCGGTTCAATTTGGCCCAGGCCGGGAATTGAGCAGAGTACCGAGAAAAGGAAAACGGGTCGGAGAGATTTCAGACAGGCAGTCAACATGCACAACTCGATAACAGAGGTCCACCGGAATTTTAGCCCGTTTGGGCCCCAGCCTGCAACGCGCAGAAGTTGTTTGCCTCGGCCGCTCGGACCGAGTATTTTGGGGTGGTTTGGCCCGGGTTGCGGGGTTGCGAGCCCGACCTTTGCCGTTCGCAATGTGGGTCGCTACCGAAACGAGGCTTTGGAGAGTTGATGGCATGCTGAGACTCGCACTGATGGGAGGCAGCGATGACGCTTCGCAATATGAACGCATCGCTGCGCGCATCCGTAATGGCCGGTTTACAGCCGTTGTGGCCTCTGATCCCCGGACGGCGCGTAGCACAGCCGAGGCGGTTGGAGCAGAGATCCGGGTCGACGGCTTTGACGAGTTGCTGGCCGGGCATGCCGGCGCCTTCGATGCGATCGTGCTGCACTCCCCCGGAAAGTCTCAACAACAATACTGCCTGCTTGCGGCCGCTGCCGGAAAGCATGTCCTGGCCGCCATGCCGCTGGCTCATTCCCGAGACGCCGCTCTGAGAATCATCTCCGCATGCCGTGAAGCAGGCGTGCGTCTCATGGTCGCTCAGGCGTCGCGATTCTCACCGGCGCTCCAGACCGTGAAGGAAAGCCTTGACGGGGGGCAGCTCGGCGATCCGGGTCTGGTGCGGATGCACTCCTGGAAAGCGGCCCCGGACGGCGGTTGGCAACGGGCGGCCGAGGATTCCGGGCAGGACAGCGATAGGCAACGGCTCCTTTCAGGTCTGGTGGGCGAAATCGACCTGGCGTGCTGGCTCTTCGGTGGCAGGCCCGATCTGGTCTATGCCCTCGAACGAAACACGTCCGGTCCGTCTTCCCACGATCCCGACTATGTCCAGCTGCACCTCGGATTTGCCGGCGGCGGAATGGCTTTGATCGACTACACGCCGTCATTGCCTCAGGGAGACGGCTATTTCTCGTTGTCGCTGATCGGCTCGAGCGGTGCTGCCTACGCCGACGACCATCGCAACATGCAGCTCCTGTACGGGGGCGGGCGTACAGCGGCGATCAAGGTGGGAGAGGGCGAAGCTCTTCGAATCCTGCAACTGCAGGAGTTCATCAACTCCATCGAAGAGAACCGGGCGCCGCCGGTTACCGAGGCGGACGCTTTGCAGGTCATTGACGTCGCCGAGGCCGCCGCCGCGTCACTGGCCACGGGACAACCGGCACAGCCGGGAGAAAGTTCATGACTCCTTTCCGTTGTGCCGTGCTCAGCGTAGCCAAACACGACTATGTCGCCCGTGGAGTGGCTGCACACCCTCGCTTCGAGTTGGCCGTGGTTGCAGACGACTCCGACCAGCCCGACTGGATCCATGAACGCAACCAGGAGTTCGCCGAAGAGTTTGGCATCCCCTACGTCCGGGATGTCGAACGAGCCATCGCCGAACACCAGACCCGGGTGGCCGTGGTGAGCCCGGAAGCCGAGCGCCACTGTGACCTGAGCGTGCGGGCGGCCAACCGGGGGTTGCACATCGTCCAGGACAAGCCGATGTCGAACCGGCTGAGCGAGTGCGACCGGCTGGTTGAGGCGGTCGAAGGGAACCGCGTCAAGTTCCTCATGTGGAATCGCAGCTTCCTGCCGGCCGTTTTGCACGCGCGGGACCAGATTGCGGCGGGTGTGATTGGGCGGCCCCGCGCTATTCACGTCGATTTCTATTTCTCCAAGGACGCCGGCCCACCCAAAGGCTCACGCGGGTCGGGCGACCCGCCGATCAACTGGCTGGAGTTTCAGATCGCGGCGCATGTAGACGGTTCGGACGGCGGGCTGGGCCGCGAGCCGATGGGCGAACTGCAGGTCGAGGGCATCTATCCGCTGGCCTACATCCGCATGCTGACCGGCGTTGAAGTGACACGGGTCTTTGCCCGCACGACCGCCCACTTCCATCAGGTCTGCGTGGATAACGACGTCGAAGACCTGGCCACGGTGACGCTGGAGATGGAGGACGGCCTGGTGGGAAGCCTGTGCATCGGTCGGATCGGTGCTGCCAGCCACCCGGACATCGGCGAGATCAAGATGCACGTCCTGGGGACCCAGGGTGCCCTGGTGGTGAGCGAAGCCCGGCCTGAAGTCGGAGTGTACTATCGTGGCCAGCCGGCCACGGAGTTTCGCCATCGCCGCGTGGCCATTGACAACGACTACCTGCTCATGGAAAATTTCGCCCGGGCGATCGACAGTGACGGCGACACGCTCCTTGACGTGAGGGCCGCGCGCGCCATTTGCCGAGTCGTCCACGCGGCGTTGGATTCGGGCCGGACAGGTCAAGCGGTGGAGGTGTCGTAGAGGGACTTCCGCCACGGGCTGTCCGACCTGCGACGCCCAATGCTATGCTTCAACCCATCTTTTCGCACAGGAGGCGCCAATGACGGGCCGTGAGATTCGCAAAGCCTTACACGAAGGACAGCTGGTCTACTCCACCTCGGCGGCGAGCCCGTCGACGTACTGGCCGCAACTGGTGCAGCAGGCCGGCGTGGATTTCGTCTTTCTCGATACCGAGCACACCCCTATCGGCCGGGAGACCATGGCCTGGATGTGCCAAGCCTACGCGGCGCGCGGCATCCCACCGGTGGTCCGCATTCCTCGCATCGACGCCTACGAGGCTGCCAAGGTCCTCGACGGCGGGGCTCAGGGAATCATAGCGCCCTACGTGGAGACTGCCGATCACGCCCGCGAGATGGCCGGTGCGGTTCGCTTGCGGCCACTCAAGGGACGGCGGCTGGAGGAAGCCCTGGAGGACCCCGACCGGCTGGAGCCGGAGCTGCGAACCTACCTGGAAGAGCGCAACGGCGACTTTCTGCTGATCGGAATGATCGAAAGCGTGCCGGGCATCGAGAACCTGGACGAGATTCTCTCGGTCCCCGGGCTGGACTGCGTGTTCATAGGCCCGCACGATCTGTCCTGCAGTCTGGGCATTCCCGAGCAGTACTGGCACGAGAA
Organism: Acidobacteriota bacterium; assembly: GCA_965205615.1. Classification (GTDB taxonomy): domain Bacteria; phylum Acidobacteriota; class UBA6911; order RPQK01; family CBDAPI01; genus CBDAPI01. The sequence goes on from CBDBHK010000028.1 coordinate 60,447, forward strand.
GTTCGACGCCGCGGTCCGCACCATCTTCTCCAAGGCGCGGGAGTACAACGTGGGTGCCGGCATCCACTGGTGGGAAGACCGAGAACTCGAACTCGAGTGGTCGCGCGCGGGTGGCAACCTGATCATGCACAGTTCAGATGTGTCGATGTTCGGTGGCGGCCTGAAACGTGAGCTGGAGGAAATCCGCGAGGCACTTGGCGACTCCCGGCAGGAAGACGTCGAGGACAAGACGCCGGTCATCTGACAGACGAATTTCGAAAGCGGCCTGAGCAGCAACCGCGCGGAAAAAGGGGGACAGAGTAGACTGTCCCCTTTTTTTTGCCTCCCAGAGTGTTTGATCTGGAGAGCGGAAGCAGCGCTTCCGCTTTGTCAGAGCGGCACTGAGAGTGCCGCACTCCAGGCATTCCCCTGTACTAGAATGGGCGTGCAGGTACCAGCAGGAGACGTGTGAGAGTGAAGACACTGATGATTCCCGGCCCGACCGAAGTGAGCCCCGAGGTGCTGGAAGAGCTGGGCCAGCCCATCCGGTCGCATTTCGGAGCGGAGTGGGCCAGGTTCTATTTCGAGGTCGTCGAGAAGGTGAAGAAGGTCTTTCAGACCGGGAACAGCCTCTTCATCCTTCCGTCCACCTCCTCAGGAGGCATGGAGCTGGCGGTTGCCCACGCCGCTGAGCCCGGGGAGAAAGTCCTGATCTGCAAGAACGGTTTTTTCGGCGAGCGGTTCGAAGAGATGGCGGTCACCCTGGGCGCTGAGGTGGTAACGACCGACAGCGACTACGGGAAGCCCATAACAGCGGGCCAGATCTCTCGCGCCTTGAGAGGCGACCCGGACATCAGGGCGCTTGCCGTCGTGCACAATGAGACGAGTACGGGAGTTGAATCCGAGCTTTCGGGCATTGTGAACGCGGCACGCGCGAACGACGTGCTGACGATTGTGGACTGCGTATCGAGCATGGGCGGTGTGGAGGTGCCTGTCGACGGACTCGGCATCGACTTCTGCATCAGCGGAACCCAGAAGGCGATGGGGGCTCCCTGCGGGCTGGGCTTCGTCAGCGTCAGCCGCCGCGCCTGGGACACCCTCGAGGCCCGCCAGGAACCGGTCCGGGGCTGGAATCTGAACCTGAACATTCTGAAGAAATATCAGGAAATGTGGCTAGGCTGGCACCCCCAGGGGCCCCGGAGCGCCGCGGTCTCACTTTACCGAGCGCTCAACCAGGCCCTGGATGAAATCTTCCAGGAGGGCCTGGAGCAGCGCTTCGCGCGTCACAGGAGGGCTCGAAACGCCTTCCGGGCTGTGCTATGCGAGCCATGGGTTTTCGGCTCTTCGTCGAAGACGATTGCGCCAGCAAGACCCTGACGGCAGTGTGCCTGCCCGCGGGCATCGACGGAGGCGAGCTCAGGCAGCGCCTCGAAGATGAACACGACATCGTCGTAGCCGGCGGCCTGGGCGCGACAGCCAACACGGTCATCCGGGTTGGCCACATGTCCAGAACGGCTTCTCCCGAGTTCTTGTTGCCCACCATTGAGGCGATCGAGGCGGAGCTTCCCAATCTGAGCGCCAAGATCGAAGCGCGGGCAGGCAGCAGGGCTTTCAAGGAGTCTTGGAGCGCGTCCGGCGCCCCTTCCGATGCCGTCACTGCGCCATGAAGAAACTCTGGAGCTGGCCGATCCTGCTCGCTCTCGCCGGCTGCTCGAGCCCGTCCCTGCCGGTCGAGCAGAAACCCAATATTCTGCTCATCCTGGCCGACGACGTCGGAACCGAGGTACTGGGGGCCTACGGGGGCACATCCTATGCCACTCCCCGCCTGGACCGGCTGGCGGCCGGCGGTATGAAGTTCGAGCACGCATACAGCATGCCCGTTTGCTACCCCTCTCGGGTGACCCTCCTGACTGGACGTTACTTCTTCCGTTTTCCGGACGGCCCCTGGGGATCTTTCCCTTCGGAAGCAGAGGGTGCGACGCTGGCTCAGGCGCTGAGGCGAGCAGGTTACGCCACCGCGGTTGCCGGCAAGTGGCAGCTCACGATGCTGCGCGACAACCCCGGGCACCCGCAGCGGCTGGGTTTCGACGAGTCTGCCCTGTTCGGGTGGCACGAAGGTCCACGCTATTACCAGCCCATGATCTATCAGAACGGTCAGGTGCGGGACGACGTCCGGGATCGCTACGGGCCCGATGTCTACACGGAGTTTCTGATTCAGTTCTTCGAGAAGAACCGGGAGCGGCCCTTCTTTGCCTTTTATTCCATGGCCCTGTGCCATGATGTGACAAATGATCTCGAGGAACCCGTTCCGCACGGACCCTGGGATCGGTACGACAGCTACCAGGAGATGGTCGAGGCCATGGATGAGCGGGTGGGACGCCTGGTCGACGCACTAGAGGTACTCGGCCTTCTGGACAACACGCTGATCCTGTACACCACCGACAACGGCACTCCGCCGACATACATCGCTGCGGCCCGGGGCGGAAAGCTCATACGCGAGCCGTTCGTGTCCCGCATCGGCGGGAAGGAAGTCGTGGGCGGGAAGGGCCAGTTGACCGACGCCGGGACAAACGTTCCTCTGATCGCCAACTGGTCCGGGGTCGTTGACCCGGGTCAGGAGGTGGAGGATCTGGTAGATTTCAGCGACTTCCTTCCCACGCTGGCAGAAATAGGAGGAGGACTTCCCCCCGGCGCGGACCGGATCGACGGCGTCAGTTTCGCAGGACGTCTGCTCGAGGGAACTCCATCTCCCCGCGCCTGGGCCTTTTCGGAGCACGAGGGGCGGTACTGGCTGCGGACCCGGAGCTGGAAACTCTCCGATGACGGCCGCCTCTTCGATATGCTCCTGGACCCGACTGAAGCGACGCCTATCCTTGAATCCTCCGTCCCTCGAGAGGCCGAGGTCGCCCGAGTTCAGCTGGGCAAGTGGAGAGAGGTCCTGCGGCGATGATATCCGGCTCAGGAAGCACACCTAAGTCCTTGACCCGAATGGGCTTATTTCCGTAATATAAAAGAGCAGTTTTGCTGGAGTGTTATGTCTGTTAACCGAGTCACTAAGCCCCTTGTAAACGCTCTTCTTGCTGGTGTGGTGATCTGTTCCGTTTTGGCGCCGCTGGCGGCCGGAGAAACCGCACCGGAGCCGCCGAAGCTCATCTCCATATTGCCGCTTGGCGGTAGAGCCGGAGAGACGGTGGAGGTTGCCATTCGAGGTCAGTTCCTGGGCCAGGCCCAGCTGGTCTGGTTTTATTGTGATCAACTCAAAGCCGAGATCATCAAAGTCGAACCCCTCGAGGCCGACGGTCAGACCGGTCCTCTATTCGGACTCGACCCGGCGGGTTTCTCTGCTTCGGTGAAAATCCGGATTGACGGCGATGCGACCCTGGGGGTCCATCATTTCAGGGTCGTGACCCCTACCGGAATATCCAATCCTTTGCGCTTCAGAGTCACTTCCGAAACCCACACTCTCGAGGTGGAGAGCCCGCACGATCGAGCCCGGACGGCGCAACCCGTCGACTCCTTCCCGGCCTTGATTCAAGGCGGCCTGCCAGGGCTTGGGGAGGTGGACTACTACTCTTTTCAGGCATCCCCTGGCGAAACGTTTTGTTTCGAAATCGATTTTTTTACGAGTTCCGCGGTTCTGGGTCTGTGGACTTTTCGTCCGACGTTGAGCCTTTATGAGCTCAAGGGCAGCTGGTTCGACCCCGATCGGGAAGCCCGACTGGCCGCAAGCGATCCCATGTCGTACCGGCCGACACTGGGTTTCACCCCCTCCAGGGATGGCGAATACTATCTGGCGGTTGGGGAGATATCGGGAAAGCCCGGGATGGACGACAACCCCGGCTACCAGCTACGACTTTCCCGCGCACAGGATTCCGGGCAGGCTGCCTGTGTCTTTGAAGCTGAGCAACCGGCCCACCAGACTCCCTTGAGATGGACATGGGGTTCGGAAGCCGCGCAGGCGCTCGTTCCAACGGTCTCGGAACGTGACTTCTCGCGGAAGATCGAGGGAGACTGGATCGAGAAGCTCTGGTCCAGGACCGTAAAAGAAGATCCAGACGAGCCGGAGGACGGCGAGAAAGACAGCCTCCCGGCAACCCCGGTGACCACCTCCTTTGATTTGCTCACGGAGAATGAACCCAACGACGGGATCGATCGAGCTCTCGAAGTAACGGCGATTCCGGCTGTTCTGGAAGGTGTCATTGAGAGGCCGGGAGATGTGGATGTCTTTCGGCTCAAGGTGAATTCGGGAGACCTGCTGGCCTTTGAACTCGAGACTCCTGTAACGAAACCGTCCAAATTCATCCCCTGGATCAAGATTTTCAACTCTGACGGCGAGGAGGTCTTCGAGAACCTCGTTAAATGGTGGGGGAGAAGCGGAAACTTCGTGGTCAAGAGTCTTGAGGCGAAGACTCTCCATCGCTTCGAAGCGGAAGGAGAGTACTTTCTAAAGGTTCGCGATGTCACATCCAGACATGGGAATTCGGAATTTTCGTACCGATTGCTGGTCCGGCCACAGGTCCCGCATGTCGGTGCCGTGCGCCCCAACAGGGACTATGTTCAACTCAGACCCGGGGAGGCGAGTACGCTGGATCTCGTGCTCGAACTGGAAGAGGGATTTCAGGGAGAAGTATTGCTCAGCGTCGATAATCTTCCACCCGGAGTGACGGCGTTCCCAGCCGTTGCCACCGAGCCGCCCCGGCCCGCCGGGGCTGACCTTCCCGACCTGACCGAGGAGAAGCTGTACCGGCCATCCTCCCAGAAAGTTACGATTGCGCTCCTGGCCGACAGGGAGGCGTCTCCCGACCCTAGACCCAGGTTCATCGATCTGACCGGCCAGCCCATGGTGGATGGTCAACTGGGCGCCCCTTTCGTGATTGCAAGAATCCCTCTCCTGGTACTTGGCGAAGAGGACGACGCAGCGGATGATAAACGCGCAGCCTTGAATGAGTGATCGATTTGAGGAAAGACTTGTGAGAGAACGCAAAAATGTAACGGAGAGAGTGCTGACCCGGATTCGTTCCCTGGCGGCGCTGGGGCTCCTGGCCATCGGCATCACTACGGGTGTTTCTACCCTTTCCCAGGGCCGGTCGCTGGGTACGGCACCGAGCCACGCGCTAACGCTTGTCTCCATCGAGTTGTTCCCGGAGGAAGCGACGCTGCGGGGGCTGGATTCCTCGCAGAGATTTGTAGTCCTGGGCAAATTCTCCGACGGGCTGGAAAGAGACGTCACGGCCAGTTGTCGTTTCGACGTCGCTGATCCGGACATCGCCGGTATCGAGGAAGCTTCCCGAATCGTCGGACTGTCCCCCGGGGAGACCCGGATGCGGGTCGCCATGGACGGTCATGAAGCTGAGGCCCGGATTCAGGTCGAAGAGCTGACCCGGGAAAAGACCTTCACCTTCACGAGGGACCTGGGCCCGATTCTGACCAAGCACGGATGTAACAGCAGTGGCTGTCACGGCGGCGTCAAAGGAGCCAATGGCTTCAAACTGTCGCTGAACTCCCTGTATCCCGAGGACGACTACAGGTGGATCGTGGAGGGGGGCACCTTTGAGGTGCTCACGGACGAATCGGATGAGCCGAAGGTTCCCCGGATCGATCTGGAAGTGCCCGAGAACAGCCTTCTTTTGCTGAAGCCGACGATGGCGGTCGTGCACGGAGGCGGGCTCAAATTTACCGAGGATTCACCGGATTACCGGACCATTTCCGGTTGGATTCAGGCGGGTGCTCCTTACGGTGAAGAAACCGAACAGGAAGTCATCCAGACAGACCGCGTGGAAGTGTTCCCCCGAAAATTTGTACTCGAGCCGGGAGGCAGCCAGCAACTGGTCGTGATGGCTCACCTCTCCAACGGCTGGAGCGAAGATATCAGTGATCAGGTCCTGTACGCCTCCAACAACCCGGATGTCGTCAGCGTCGACGGGGACGGAAGGGTAACGGCAGTGGCCAAGGGAGAGACCTCGATCATGATCCGTGCGGCCGGCCAGGCTGTGACGGCACTGGCGGGCGTCATTACGGACGTCATCCCGAATTACCCCGACGTTCCGAAGACGAACCTGATTGACGAGTACGTTTTTGCAAAACTCCGTCGCTTCAACATCGTACCTTCAGAACTTTCCAGCGACGCGGAGTTTCTGAGGCGCGTGTGCCTGGACCTGGCGGGTACGCTGCCGCCGCCCAAGCGCGTCCGGGAGTTTCTCAGCTCGCAGGATCCCCTCAAGCGTGACAAACTCGTGGAGACCCTCATGAGCTCTCCCGAATATGTCGAATACCAGACTTTTCGGTTTTCTCAGCTTCTGCGCGTGGCACGCGGTCAGAACGGATCTGCGGCTGAGTTCAGCACGGCCTATCATGACTGGCTGCGGGACGGCATCGCCCGTAACAAGCCCTATGATCAAGTAGCGCGAGAACGGATTGCGGGACAGGGATGGGACGGCGCCTCCAGGCACATGATGAGGTTCGCCACCGAGAATGATCCGACCGGACCCCAGAACGTGATGGCTGAACAGGTCCGGGTTTTTATGGGGCGAAGGCTGGACTGCGCACAGTGCCACAACCACCCCTTCGATACCTGGAGCCAGGACCAGTTCTGGGGGTTGACGGCCTTCTTTGGAAAACTGGTCCAGATTGGTTGGGGCGACCAGTCCGACACGGTGATCTTTGACAACGCCGACGGCCGTGATTATGCCTGGGGCCAGCCGCCGGAGAACGCTAAGGTCATCCACCCCCGCACCAAAGAAGAGGTTGAGGCGACCTTGCCTGATGGCACCCGTCTCCCCCCGGAGAAATATGGTGATCCACGGATGGCACTGGCGGAATGGATGACCTCGCATCCCCATTTTGCCGAGGCCACGGTGAATCGAATCTGGAGCGACTTCTTTGGCCGGGGAATCGTCGATCCGGTAGACGACTTTCGCTCCACCAATCCGCCTTCTCATCCCGACCTGCTGGCGGCGCTGGCGGATGACTTTGAAACTCACGGATACGATTTGAGACGCCTGATCCAGACCATCGTGGGTTCCCGGACTTATCAGCTCTCTTCGATCCCCAATCAGACCAACCAGCACGACACCACCAACTACTCCCACTTCCGGCCCAAGCCGCTGGAACCCGAAATCTACCTGGATGCCATTTCCCAGGTTGCCGGGGTGACCGATGAAGTCTATGTGGATACGACCGAGGGCCATAGGCCGGTTGGCACCCGGGCGATGGTCTTGAAGGATTGGGACATGAGACACAGCCCGTTTATGGAGATTCACGGTCGCTATAACCGGGCCAAGCAAAAAAGCAAACTCGAGCCCACGCTGCTGCAGGCCTTACACGCTTTTGCGGGTCGAAGCTTCAATGAAAAGCTCGCGAAAGAGGGGGGGAGGATCGACAATTTCCTGAAGAGTGGCGCCTCGAATAGAGAGATCATTGATGAACTCTATCTGTATGCTTTGACGCGATTCCCTACGGAAGAAGAAGCCGGCGAGCTGGCAGGAATACTGAGCGAGAGCCCATCCAGGAGAAATACTCTGGAGGACGTGGTGTGGGCTTTGATCTCGTCTCGGGAGTTTGCATATAACCATTAAGGGCGACTCGGGGCTAGACTCAGTCGTCGAACGACGGGGTACAAGAAGATGACCAGGAAAGCAGGGTGTTTGGATTGCAGCCTCGCCAGCAGGCGAGACTTCTTGCGGGTAGGATCGCTCGGTCTGCTGGGGGTCGGTCTACCCCAGTACCTGCAGTTCAAGAGTCTGATGGCAAGCGCCGGACTGGATATCGAGAAAACGGCCAAGGCTAAATCGGTTATCCTGCTCTGGCTGGAGGGAGGGCCGAGCCACGTCGACACCTGGGATCCCAAGCCCACCAGCTCCTTTCGACCTATTTCCACCAACGTTCCGGGGATCCAGGTTTCTGAGCTTTGTCCCAAGGTCGCCCAGCGGATGGACAAGCTGGCCATCGTCCGCTCTATCCGGACCGAGGAAAACAACCACCAGGAGGCGGCGCACCAGGCCCTGACCGGTCATAGGCCCAGCCCCGCAATGGAGTTTCCCTCCTTTGGATCAATTATCACCAAAGAGCTGGGACCTCGAAACTCGATGCCGCCGCACATCCTGGCACCCCAGTTTGACGTGGATCGGCAATACGAAAAGCTCTTCAAGTCCGCATTTCTGGGTGCCGAGTATGACCCCCTGATTCTCTCGGACCCGACCGGTTGCAGCGCTAAGGATATCCTCACCGTCTGTGACCCGGACTTCCAGATCGCGGACCTGAGTCTTCCCAAGGGATTACCCGTGGAACGGGTTGAGTCCCGGCTCTCGCTGCTGAAAATGGTCGATTCCATCTATCGACAGAAGGTGGAGTTGGCGGAATTCTCCAATATGGACACCTTCCGAGAGCAGGCGCTGGATATGATTCTGGCACCCGACGTGAGGGAGGCGTTCGACCTGTCGAGTGAATCGGAACAAACCAGAGATGCGTACGGAAGGAACGGATTCGGCCAGAGCGTACTCCTGGCGCGACGCCTGGTCGAGAAGGGATCGCGTTTCGTGACAGCAGCCGGCTACAAGTTCAACGAGTGGGACACGCACGGGACCAACGACGCGCGGCATCGCGACGAGTTGGTGCCCCCTCTCGACCAGGCTCTCTCCACGCTGCTGGATGACCTGGAGCAGAGAGGCTTACTGGACTCAACCCTGGTCATTACCATGGGTGAATTCGGCCGGACACCGAATCTGAATCCCAGGGGCGGGAGAGATCACTGGGCCAATTGCTGGTCTCTGCTGCTGGCGGGTGGCGGTATTCGCGGAGGCCAGGTCGTCGGGGCCAGCGATGAACAGGGCGCTCATCCGGCGGAGCGGGAAGTTTCCATGGGAGATCTGATCGCGACCGTCTACAAATCCATGGGAATTGACTGGACGAAGGAATACATGACGCCGATCGGACGCCCTGTGAAGATCGCCAACTCCTTCGAAGACAAGACCGGTAAGCCCATCGACGAGCTGCTCTAGACACGGTTTTCTTCCCAGCTGCTCCCGCAGCCGGGGGGATGATATTAATCCGGTCTGTAAGGTTTTCCTACCGGCTGCTTCCGCAGCCGGCTCTGATTGTCACCTGTTGGGCGTGAATCAGAGCCCCCGGCGGAAGCCGGGGGAGTAGAAGCCCTCAGGGATTCTTGCCCAGCCATTCCTCGGCCATTTGTCGAATAACCGGATTCGGGCTCTCGGCAGCCTTCTGAAAGTGAGTGCGGGCCTCCTCTTTCTTTCCCGAGGTGTCCAGGAACGTTCCATAGTTGAGGTGGGCGTGATGATACGAAGGATTCAATTCGAGAGCTCTCAGAAAGTGGTTTGTCGCCTGGGGAGTCCGACCCCTTGAGGCCAGCACCTCGCCCAGCAGGTTGTGGGCCTCCGGCCGCCGGGGATCCAACTCCAGGGCTTTTTCCAGGACGGTTTGAGCCTGCTCGTAGAGCTCCCTCCCGAACAATGTCACGGCGTGGTCCAGATAGATCTGAACACCGGCGGGATTGAGTTCGACGGCCTTTCCAAAATGATAGTCAGCCTCAGCAGAGTCCCCACGTGTGGCCAGGACAGAAGCGAGGTTCTGGTGGGCCGTCGGCAGATCGGGTTCCAGCCGGATGGCTTCGCGCAGGGTCGTCTCGGCTTCTTCCAGCGCTCCATTCTCGAGCAAAAAGGCCCCCAGGTTGCTGTGAGTCTCTGAGCGCTCGGGATCGGACTCGATGGCTTTGCGCAGGACGTTGACGGCGACTTCGGCTTCCCCCACTTGCCGGAACACTAGAGCCAGGTCATTGAGAACCCCACCCGGCTCGGGACTGTTTAGAGCCGCCTCCTGCAGGACCCTGGCCGCCCGGGTATGCTCTCCAACCCGCGATAAAGCCACGCCCAGTCGGTGATGGACGATCCAGAGGTCCGGCTTCCGGCCCAGGGCCTGCTTATACATGAGGATGGCCTGTTCAAACTGCCCGTCCTCGAAATAGGCTTCCGCGAGTTCATAGTAGAACTCGGGCTGTGCAGGCCGGTACCTCTCAATCGCCTTTTCGAGGTCGACAATGCCCGCCTTCAGATTGGCTTGGTCCTTGACCTGGGCCAGGGCCACATACAATTCCTGGTCCTGCTGGGAAAGGTGCTCGGGATAGTGGAGCAGAACTTCTCCCCGGTAGGAGCGGTTGTAAAAGGAAGCCTCCGCCAACGGGGCCAGAAGATCCCGTTCCGGCTTGAAGCGCTGAATGTAGTGATCCGTCATCACTGCGTGGATCACGTCATCCGTCCGGCGCCGGGGCATGTGGCAGGTGAGGCAATCGGAGGATGCCGTATGGTCTTGCGAGGCGATCCGCCTGGCCAGCTCTGAGGCGTGGCAGCTCTGACAGACCCCCGTGTAGTGGCGAGTGGCGGCCCCTCCCCGGGGAACGTTGTGCGGGTCGTGGCAGGTGACGCAGGTCAGTGCCCCGTTGCTCTCCTGAAAACAGGGAGACTGGCGCAGTCGGTAAACGGCATTGACGATCAGGAATTTGTCGTCGTGGCCAGTGCCCGGGGCGTGGTCGAAATGCAGGATGTAGTCGGCCAGGCGCTCGCCAGGCTGGAAGGAGAGAGACCCTCGTCCGTGGCGCTGAACGGAATGAGGCAGCCCGGCGCTGGTGGTTTCGAGGTGGCACTGCATGCAGACTTCCATCTGCCGCTCCGGAGACATCCGCCCGGGGTTCACGATGCTTGCACGCACCGCTTCCCTGCCGGCAGATGGTTTTTGCGCCTCGCTGACGTGGTTTTTCCCGGGTCCGTGGCAGCGCTGACAGTCAATGCCTTCGGGAATCTTTCCCTTGAAAAGCGCTTCCCGTCCGAAGCCATCCGAACCGGGTTCGATTTCGGGATAGCCGTTATGGCAGAACAGGCAGCCGTAGGTCACCCGGCGGCGAAATCCATGCTGAGAAGGCGAATCGTACCCGGGACTCATGGCCCAGAATCCACCCTTCTCGCTGTACCAGCTGACGGGAAGTTCGAAGAGTTTCCCGTCAGCCGTGTGGTGCAAGTAGGTCCGGGAGTGATTGCCGGAACCCACAACGAAGTGAATCTCCTTCTCCACCACGTTCACTTCCCTCCCGGCGAAGCCGATCTGGTGGCGCCGCTGATAGTATCGGCCGTTTCGCTCCGACATTCTGTAGTAGCGATCGGAGGCCTTGTGGTAGTACGTGTGGTTGTGCGTCCAGTCTTCCACCGCCTTTTCGGGGCTCATGCGATAGAAGGAGCGTCCCATTCCAGTGTGCTGGTAGGTCTCGTAGATCGCCAGGTGGCAGGGCTTGCAGGCCTCAGGACTGACGTAGCCGGCGTCGGTGCCTGCCACGAGAAGGTCTTCCGGGGTGTGGGCAGGCTGCAGGAAGGCTGCTGGCGCCGCGAAGGGCGAGGTCAGCAGGAGTAAGAGCAGAACAAGGTTCACGGCCTTGGTGAACTTAGCAAAAAGCAGCGAGAGTGTGCAACAAAAGTGGGTCCTGGCGGTCTTCGGCGGTGGGACCATAGTTGATTATACGTACGATATAGCGTACGCTAGACACATCATGAAGACAATTACCGCTACTGAGGCGCGTGCCAATCTCTACCGGCTCCTGGACGAAGCAGCTGAATCCAACGAGCCGATCCAAATCACGGGCAGGCGTCACAATGCCGTCCTATTGTCAGAGGAGGATTGGCGTGCATTGGCGGAGACCCTGCATCTCGTTTCGATTCCTGGTATGCGCGACTCCATTCTCGAGGGGATGGAAACATCCGTCGACGAGTGCTCTGAAGATCCGGAGTGGTAACGGAAAACTGGCGGCTTGTCTTCACCAGGCGCGCGCAAAAGGATGCCAAGAGGATCGGGGGAGCCGGCCTCAAGAGCAAGGTTGAATTCCTGCTCGATATTCTCACAAGGGACCCCTTCCACAGCCCGCCCCGATACGAAAAGCTCCTGGGTGATCTGTCCGGCGCCTACTCGCGGCGCATCAACATACAGCACCGACTGGTCTACCAGGTCCTCAGTGACGAGAGAACGGTCAAGGTGCTGCGAATGTGGACACACTACGAGTGAAGCAGATCGCGGATTCGGTGAGAGGGAGAGTCCCTTGCGCTATCTTTCTTCGGAGGCGCCCGTCAGGCTCAGCTGCAAGGCTTGCGCCCCTGTCCAGGCGGGATGCGGAAAGAGAGCGCTTCTATTGTCGACCGTAACCGTGATTTCGCTCAATCCTTCGACATCCTGGCTACTGACGAACGCTTCCCCCGAAAGGGCCGAACCTGATGGGAGTGCGATCCACTGAGAGTCGTCAAGATCCTCCCACCGCACCGCCAGCGAACGTTTCACCTGGTTGGCTTCAAAGCTGAACCCCATCCTCGAAGGCTGCAGCCAGATTTCCCTGGCTGTACCGTTGAGAACCTTGATGGACACCCCGAGACGGCCACCCGTCCTTTGAGCAAGCCCCAATTCAAGCCTGGGCGGGTCAGAGGCCACCTCTTCGAGGCCCCTGAGAAAGCTCGACAGCGAGTCTTCGGAACAGCCGTCCTGCCGCCCCTGGTGAAGAAAAGATCAAGCCTGCCGGCTTCGACGCTGGCCCAGCCGGCGTCTTGATAGTAGCCATGACCGGGCCGGATGCGCTGCAGGAAGAGCATCCTCAACTCACCCTCTTTATAGGTCGGGCCAACCCAGGCGCTGGCCCCAAAGCGAATTGCCGGCGAAAGTGCTCCCTTCACGACCCTGAGGATCCTGACCTCCCCATACATGGGTCCGTCGGCGGCCATCCGAGTATCATCGGTCGAAAGCATCGCGGCGAATGCAATGACATCCGCTTCCTCAACCAGTCGCTCGTAAGGACCCAACCCGACCTGCCCTGAGCTCGTAAGCCCTAAGGAAAGACAGGTGAGAAGCTCCAGAATCCCGAATTTCAAGGTTGGGAGGCTCATCAGGTCGTCTCGCTGGAACCTTCGAGTATACTTGGATTCCTCAACTGTCTTCAGCAGTCGCGGCCGCTAACTCTACCTGGCGGAGCCTTGACTTTGATCTCTTTACGGCAACTGACAAACGGAGGTGACCATGAGCCTGTACCCTAAACAACGGAAGACGTCTGAAGGGGGAAGCCGAGGACCTTGCAGGTCAGGAACGCTCACGAAACAAGGATTGTGGCTGTTGACCGTGCTCACAGGCGCTTTCTCCAGCGTCGCTTCGGCCGCGCTGCATGACCCGCTGCAGCCGCGATTCGCGGCCAGTGTGGAGATCGTAACGGTACACGCCGGCACCGGGGAAGTGATTCCAGCCAGGGTGTATATGTTCAAAGGCGAGAAGCCCTTTCGGCTTCGCCCAGTGGAGAGTCTGCTGCCCCTGAGGTCTGATTACTTCTACCGGGAGCGGCTGTGGCGACGAGCAGAACAACCCGAGACGCTGGAGGTGACGGCCGGGGATGAGTCCCATTTCATCCTGCTTTCCGGCCGGGGCAGGTTTGACCTGCCTCGTTCCCGAACGGACATCGGCGAGCGGTACCGGATTGAGGCCTATCGCGGAACCTTTTTCGCGCCGGCAATGACTGAGTTTACGGTCGAGGCGGGCGAAGAAAAGCAGGTCACACTGCAACTGCAGCCGATCGCTCCCGGACACCAGGAGGAGTGGCTTTCGGGCGATGACCACATCCATCTAATGCGCGCCGAGGAGGACAACGACATCTTCCTGCGCTGGATGTCGGCCGAGGATCTCTCGGTCGCGAATTTTCTGGAGCTGCAGCGACAACAGCACGCGGCTGTTCAGTATGCCTTTGGACGCGAGGGAGAGGCTCGATCGGCGGGATACTCCATTCGCTCGGGCCTCGAGTCCCGAAGCTTCTTTTACGGACACGTCATTCTGCTGGGACCTGACCGCATGGTCGAACCGCTCAGCGTGGGAGAGGTCTACGCGAACTCGCCGCAGGCCTACCCCTTTCCGACCCTCCTGTGCGAGGAAGGCAGAGCGGTGAACGCAACCGTGGGTTTTGCTCACTTTGCTGGCGGTCAGCCCCATTCCACGCTGATTCCGAATCTGGCCAGGAATACCATCGACTTTGTCGAACTCTTCCAGTTTGGAAAGCTGCACGCCCAGGACTGGTATCAATTGTTGAATGCCGGCCTTCGGGTCGTCGGGAACGCCGGAAGCGACTTCCCTGCCAATCTGCCGGCCCACGAATCCTGGCCCCGCGTCTTTCCGTTGCTGGGGCCCGAGAGAGCCCTGGTTCGGGGGCAAGCCGGGGAGTCCGCTTACGACACCTGGGCCGAAGGGGTCAGGCGCGGAGCAGCCGTCGTGAGCAACGGCCCCCTGCTCGAATTCTCCGCCAATCACAAGACCGCCGGGGCCGTCGTGGGGTGGGACGGCTCATCTCGAAAGATCTCCGGAGTGGCCAGGGCGTTCTTCCACCGCCCCATCGAGAAGGTCGAGATCATTGCCAACGGCAAGACCGTGGCCGTCCGGGGCGGTGACCTGCACTCGAGCGACCTGTCCCTGAACTTCGATTTCCTCATCCGGGAGAGTACCTGGGTTGCCGCACGAATCAAAGCTCGCAGTCTGGCCGGGGAGAATGAGATCTGGGCCCACACCAATCCCGTGTATTTTCTAAAAGATGGAATCCCGGTGCACGTCAAAGCTGCCCGGGAGGCTGTGCGGGCCGGGTGGGCTGAGCAGGCAAACTACTTTCGCAGCCCGGCCCTCATATTTGCCACCCCGGAGCAACGTCAGGAATTGCTGTCCCTGGTTGAGGAAACGGACAGGCTCCTGGCAGCACCACCCGCCCCGTGGCCTCTGGACCGGGCGGGACAGGGTCGATAGCCGGGCCGGGAACGGGGCAATGCCCCCGGTCCCGGCCGATCCTGGTTTGCAGGGATCTCCAGGTTGTGGCGAACTCGCCCCCGCCAACCTGCTGACCTCAGGATTGTGGACCGGATGCACGTGCTGTAGGATCGCAGCATGGCTGAATCGGGAAAGATCAATCGGCGGCGTTTCTTGCGGCGTGCTCCCGCGGGAGCGGCCCTGGCAGCCGCGGTGCCGGCTGCGGCGGCTGGTCCCGGGGCCACGCCGCGCTCCAAAGAATTCCGTGTCGGGTGTTTGAACGTTTCGTCCTACTCCCACCTGGAAGGCTTGTGGCGCGCCGTTGATCAACCCTCGCCCGGAGGCAAAAGAGGTGCGCTTCACAGGGATGCGGATCACGCACTGCTGGGAGATCGATCGTTCCCGCGCTGAGAAGTTCGCGCGGACGTTCGGCTGCGAGGTGGTGAACAATTTCGACGACATGCTCGGCAAGGTGGACGGCGTGATCTCCGGCGGCTACTATAACCACCCCTGGAACCACATCCTGCACGAACCCTACCTGCGAGCCGGCTTGCCGAACCTGATCGACCGGCCCTTTTCAAACTCGCGAGCCAAGGCGAAGAGCATGATCGAGCTGGCTCGCCGGCATGGTGCAACGATCATGGTCCCCTCGGCCTATGCGCACACCGAGTCCACCAGCCGCGCCAAAGCCTGGGCTTCGGCAAGAAGGATCCTGTGCTACAACGCGACCAATTCGTCTGACGACTACCCGACCCACGGCATCCACGGGGTCTACATGATCTTTAAGGCGATTGTCGAGGCCGGGAACCCTGTCGTTTCAGTGGCCTATCAGGCGAAGAGCTGGCACAGCCCTCCGGGTGTTTTGACCTTCGAACACGTTGATCCCGAAGGGCGGGCCTTCCTCGGCAGCCTGCACCAAGTCGGCGGCTCGGGGGCCACCATCCGGATACACACCCCGGACGAATATGGCGGCACAGGCTTCTACGTTCAAGCCGGGACCGGCTACCCTTTCGACAAGACCGAGATCTGGGCGCCGACAATCTGAGCCTATCAGCGAATGGCTCAGTTCAAAGAGATGCCGCAGACCTACGAGCAGCTCCTCGAGAAGAACAATGTTTACCTGGCCGGCTGGTGGTCCATTCTGGAGAACAACGGCCGACCGGTGAAGCTCGAGGACGTGCCGGAGGACTGGGAGTCGCCGGTCGAGCTGCCGAATCGGCCGGGCGACGAAACGGTGTCGTTGTTCCGGAAGAGATTCGGGTAGCGACCAGGGAGCGCACCATGTCCGAAGAGAAAAGCTGGCGAGGCAAGATCGGCAAGCTCAGTGAGGAGGAGATCCAGGAATTCCTTTCCGGCAGTCCCTTCTGTCGTCTCGGCTGCCTGGACGAGGAAGGCTGGCCCTATGTCGTGCCCTGCTGGTTCGAGTACAGCGAGGGCGAATTCTACATCATCCCGCGGGCCCGCTCGGCCTGGGCGCGCTACATTGAGCGGGACCCCCGTGTGTTCTTGTGCATCGACGATTCCACGAAGTACAACCGGAGGGTCCTCGTCAAAGGGAAAGCCGAAATACTCGAGGCGCCCAATCTGGGTGGCCGCTGGGTCGAGATCGCGCGCAACATGTCGCTTCGCTATCTCGGCGAGCGTGGTCCCGACTACCTCGAGCCGACTCTGGTTGAGCCGCGCTGGCTACTTTTGGTCCGGCCCCTGACGATGAAAACCTGGCAGGGAGTCGATTGGCACCAGCGCTATAAACATGCGGACTGGTAGTGAGCGGGTATAATCCAGCACCGTGGAAAAGATCGGTCTGATCGGCGGCACCGGTGTGGAAGGTCGGGGGATCGCCCTGCGTCTGGCGATGGCCGGCACGCGGGTGCAAATCGGATCTCGTTCAAAAGACCGGGCGCGCAGCACGGCTCTCGAGCTGAACCAGCAGATCGGCAGCCAGGTGGTCGACGGGGCACAAAACCAGGAGATGATCAAGAGCTGCAGGCTCCTGTTTCTCACGGTCCCTTTTCGTCACGCCGCGGCGACCCTCCAGCAGCATGAATCGCAATTCAACTCTGATCAGGTGCTGATCGATGTGACCGTGCCGATCCTGTTTGATAAAGGTCCCCGGTTCTTGAGCCTCGAGGAGGGCTCTGGAAGCGAACTCCTGCGTGGCAGGCTGCCCGCCGAGGTCCCCCTGGTCGCAACCTTCAAGACCATGCCGGCGGAGTTGCTGGGCGAACCCAATGTAGCTCTAGAGTGTGATGAGTTCATCTGTTCCGACTCGTCGGACGCCAAAGAGCGGGTCCTGCAGGTCCTGCAAAGGATCGAGGGTGTTCGCTGGCTGGACGGCGGACCCTTGCGTTTTTGCCGCTCACTGGAAGCTATGACGTTGCTGGCGATCGGGATGAACCGGCGCTATCGAGTCAAGGGAAGTCGATTCAAGGTGGTCGGCATTTGAGGGACTGGGGGCGCGAGCCCATGATGTCTTTGTACCTGCAGCCAAGTCTCGCAGTGAGATGATCGTAGCGTTAGCCGGCGGTGTGGGCGCAGCCAGGTTCCTGCTGGGGCTGAAACATGTCCTGCCGGCCGGGGACATCACGGTGCTGGGAAACACCGGAGACGACATCGAGCTGCATGGACTCCGCATCTGCCCCGATCTGGATACTCTCGCCTACACGCTCGCTGGAATTGTCAATGCTGACACCGGCTGGGGGATCGCTGGAGACACTTTCCAGTGTCTCGAGCAGCTCGGCTCGTATCAAGTCCCTGACTGGTTCAAACTGGGGGACCGGGACCTGGCTACACACCTGTTTCGGACGGCTCTCTTGAGACAGGGTCTGAGCCTGACCGAAGTCACTTCGAGAATATGTTCTGCCCTGAAGGTCGGTTCTCAGGTGCTGCCCATGAGTGACGGGTACCATCCGACCTATCTCAGAACCGAAGGTGGAACGCTGCATCTTCAAGAGTACCTGGTTCAAGAAGCCTGCCATCCTCGAATTCAGGAAGTGTCCTACACGGATATCGATCAGGCCACTGTTCCAGTTCAGGTCCGACAGGCGTTCTCCGAGGCTGAAGCGGTGATCCTGTGCCCCAGTAATCCATTCATCAGCATTGGCCCGATCCTGGCCGTGCCCGGTATGAAAGGGTGCATCGAGCAGACCTCGGGCCCGGTTATCGCCATCACGCCGATCGTTGAAGGTGGTGCCTTGAAAGGGCCGGCTGCAAAGATGCTCGCAGAACTCGGACATGCTGTTTCAGCCGCTGCGGTAGCCGAGATTTACCGGGACCTGGTGGACCTTTTCGTTCTTGATGAGCGAGACGCGTCCTCCTCCCCTGAGATCGAGCGTCTGGGAATGAAGGTGGAGGTCACCAACACAGTCATGGCCACCCTGGACGACAAGATTCGCCTGGCCGGTCGCGTGATCGGGTTGATATGAGCGCCATCGTTTTGCCCGTCAAGAATCTGGTGGATGCCAAGCGGCGACAGGGCCCAGCCCTCTCCCGGGAGGAACGCTCTCGACTGGCCTGGGCCATGCTGGAGGATGTGACCCAGGCCCTGCGTGAATCGAAAACGGCTGAAAGGATCCTGGTGGTGACAGCAGATCCACAGGTCGCCGAGCACGCCCGTCGTCAGTCCTGGGAAGTCATGGAGGAGGAAAGACAGGTCTCTGAGAGCCGTTCCGTGGACGCGGCTTGCAGGCTCCTTCTGGAAAAGGGGGTTTCTGCGGTGCTGCGTCTGCCCGCGGACATTCCGCTTTTAAAGGCCCGTGACGTCGATTCCCTGCTGGAAAGGAGAATGGGGAATCCGGGTGCCCTTATTGTTCCCTCACGCGACGGTTCCGGTACCAATGCTCTCCTGCGGTCGCCGCCTGACGTTTTCCCCTCGTTTTTCGGTCCAGGCAGCCTGGCGCTGCATCGGACGGCAGCCCGACAAGCCGGGATCTCGCTGCAGATCGTAGAAAACGCGCGGGTAGGATTTGACCTGGATACGCCGGCCGATTTATCCGACTTCTGGCAGATCGGACAGGGAACGCGTACCTGGGAAATCGTCAATGAGGTCAAATACGGGCGGCCGGGAATCGAAAGTGCCGGGCGGCCCGTTAACAGCGAATAGTCCGTACACTCTAGAGGTCTTGGGATCATTATGGGATCTGGGGAGCTGAGCATCGTTGGATTGCCGGGTGTACCGGAGGTGCGCGCCGGGGATTCGGTAGGTCAATGGATAAGCACCGCCATACGGGAAAAGGGCATGGAAATCGATCCCGGCGACATTCTGGTGGTCGCTCAGAAGATTGTCTCCAAGGCGGAGGGCAGAATCGTAAGGCTGGATAGCGTGAAACCCTCCGAACTGGCGCGCTCCTGGGCAGCCGCTCACGGCGGGGACCCGCGTCTGATTGAGGTGGTTCTGGGCCAGACCCGGAGGATTGTACGCATGGAGCGGGGACACCTGATCGTCGAAAACCATCAAGGCTTCGTTTGTGCCAACGCCGGTGTGGACAGCTCCAACGTCGACGATGGAACGGTCTGTCTGCTGCCCGAGGATTGCGATCGGTCGGCTCAGCAGATTCGGGACGAGCTGGTTCAGGAATTTGCGGTTCCACTGGCCGTGATCCTCTCCGATACTTTCGGGCGTCCCTGGCGTCAGGGATTGGTCAACGTGGCTCTGGGCGTGGCCGGATTGGCACCGCTCCTGGACTATCGGAGAAGCCGGGACAGCTCCAGGAGGCTCTTGAACACCACGGTTGTCGCGGTAGCCGATGAATTGGCCGCGGCGGCCGAGCTCGTTATGGGAAAGACCAGCCGGGTCCCGGTAGCCCTCATCCGCGGCTTCGAATACAATTCCAGCGACGACTCGGGACAGGCCTTGATTCGGCCGGCAGAAGAGGACCTGTTTCGTTGAACTCCTGCTCGGCTGCCGGCGCGGCAGGGCCGGGTAAAACGAACCACGAAAGGAGATAGAAAAATGCCCAAAGGCGGCATTCCGCAACAGTACTCGGATCTTTTTGAGAAGCGCGCGTTTGCGAATCTGGTGACTCTCATGCCTGAGGGCAGTCCTCAGGTCACGCCGGTATGGTGTGATTTCGATGGAACCCATGTCCTGGTCAATACGGCGAAGGGACGCCAGAAACACCGCAACATTTCCCGCGATCCACGAGTCGCCCTCTCGATGCTGGACCCCGATAATCCGTACCGCTATCTGGAGGTAAGGGGTGAGGTTGAAGAAATGACCGAAGAGGGGGCCCCGGAACATATCGACAAGATGGCCAAGAAGTATCTCGACCTGGACGAGTACCCCTATGCAAAGCCGGGCGAAGTGCGCGTTCTCATCAAGATCAAGCCTCAGCACTACACGGCTATGGGCTAAGGCCCTGTGCGGACTCTATTTCCCGGGGTCCGGGGCGTTCACCCCTCGGAAGCTGAAACCGCGCAGCCTGGTGAGCTGGTCGTAGGAGCCAAAACGACGGGCCTCATCGTCGCTGAGGCGATCGAGGGGGCCGGACGGTTCCTGGTCGTCCCTGTCGAATCGCCGCAGAACATCATACAGAGTGGAGCGCTCCACAGCGACACGTCCTGCATCGCGAATGCAGCGCCGTAGATCGCGGGGACGGACCAACTGCCCGTGAGGAGCCCCGGCCGCCGTGGAAATGCTCTCGTTGATCAGGGTTCCCCCCATATCATTGGCTCCGGCCGCCAGGCAGGCTTTTGATCGCTCCAATCCCTCCTTTACCCACGAGACCTGAATATTGGGGATGTCCTGATTGAGGACCAGTCTGGACACGGCATGCATCTTCACGACTTCCATTGCAGTGGCGCCGGACCGAACGTCCCTGATCAGGCCATCGGTGTACATGGGCGCTTCCCGATGGACGAAGCCGAGGGGCACGAACTCGGTGAAGCCCCCGGTCTCCCTCTGCAGATCGCGCAGGAGCAGCAAATGCCGCGCGCAGTCCCGCTTCGTCTCCACGTGACCGTACATGATCGTGGTGGTGGTGGGGATTCCCAGTGAATGGGCCGTCCGGATCACCTCGATCCATTCCACCACACTGATTCTGCCCGGAGAAATGCGATCCCGGACTTGCTGGACCAGGATCTCAGCGGAAGTTCCCGGCAGGCTGCCGATTCCCGCGTCCAGCAGTTCGCCCAGGTATTCCCGGATGGTCAAACCCGAGCACCGGCTGCCGTACAGGACCTCTTCCGGAGAGAAGGCGTGGATGTGAAGTTCGGGCAGAGCCTCCTTGACGGCGCGGCAGAGCCTGATGTAGAGGTCACCCTCCATGTCGGGAGGCAGGCCAGCCTGGATGCAGACTTCTGTGGCACCGAACTCCCGGGCCTCGCCGGCGCGTCGGACAATCTCTTCCGTGGGGAGGTAGTAGCCCTCCTGGCTGCGCCGGGTGCGGCTGAAGGCGCAGAAGCTGCAGCGCTTGACGCAAACGTTGGTGAAGTTGATGTTTCGATTCACCACGTAAGCGACCGTCTCCCCCACCGTGTCCCTGCGCAGTTGGTCGGCTGCAGCCACCAGGGCATCGAAGTCCATGCCCTCGGCAGCCAGGAGCGCCACGACCTGCTCCTCGACGAGATCCCGCGCCTCCAGGGATCGGTCCAGGATGCGAGCGATTCTGCTGGATGCTCCCTCGAGCCTCTCCTCAGCGGCTTTGTTCACTGCCTGGCTCCCCAGCCATGGGCTGATTCCGGATCCACCGGAGCAGGGATTCCATCTCCGAACTCGTATCCTGAAAAATAGCCGCAGTCATCCGCCTCCGACCGAAGACGTTTGTGCAGTGGCAGCGGGAGAAAGTCGTCCCGGTGCAGAATGTACTCGGGGTAAACGGGAAAGCGCGCCCGCAGCTGGTAGTTTCGTGAGGCCAGGTGGCGATGCAGTTGGCCCAGGTGAGGCCAGGGGGCTTCGGGGTTGACGTAGTCCATCGTGACAGGAGAGATCCCGCCCCAGTCATTGATTCCTGCTTCGAGATAGCTCAAGTAACCGGTCCGGTCACAGTCCTCCGCGCAACCGGGTCGCGACAGCGTCCCGGCCAGGTTGGGAGGTGCCTGGATATTCATTTCCGCACCCAGAATGATGCGCGCCAGGGCAACCGTCTCGAGGAACTCTTCGGGTGTGGCTTCCGGAGCCCCGGCCATGGGCGTTCCTGGTTTGGCACGAAAATTCTGGATGATGACTTCCTGGATGTGCCCGTAGCGGGCGTGCAGAGCCTTGATCTGCAGGAGAGCTCTAATCCGCTCGTCGGCCGTCTCACCGATTCCGATCAAAAGCCCCGTGGTCAAGGGGATTTTGAGCTGACCGGCAAGCTCCAGAGTCCGCAGGCGGACTGTCGGACGCTTGCTGGGAGCATGTTCATGCGGCCCTCCTGGCCTGCCCAGCCGGGCACTGGCGGTTTCCAGCATGAGCCCCATCGAGGCGTTGACATCCTTCAGACTTTCCAGTTCTGCTCGCGTCATCGTGCCCGGGTTGCTGTGGGGATAAAGGTCCGTCTCCGCCAGCACCAGCGAGCACATCGCCCTCAGGTATTGCAGGGTGCTTTCATAGCCGTTCGCGCGCAGCCAGGCGCCGGCTTCGGGGTAGCGTCGTTCCGGACGCTCCCCCAGCACAAAGAGGGCCTCCCGGCAGCCGGCCTGTTGTGCGGTCTTCGCCACTTTGAGAACCTGCTCGGGAGTCATGTAGAGGTTTTCGGCCTCCCGGGGGGAGCGCCGGAAAACGCAATACCCGCAGAAATCCCGGCACAACTGAGTCAGAGGAATAAAGACTTTGGGCGAAAAACTGACGATCCGACCCTTCGATCGATCCCGGATCCGGCGGGCGCGGGTGCAGAGTTCGTCCAGGTTCCGCCCCTGTTTTATGTCGGCTGCTGATGGATTCATGCCACTAGCCCGGATTATGCAAGAGATCTGAATCCGAGTGAGATGTGGGCCCAGAAAAAAGGCCGTAGCTCTCTGATATAAAAGGGTTTAGAGAAACAAAGACCCTAAACAGGAGCTACGGCAATGTCAAAAACAGTCTGCCAGAATACCCTGCCATTTCATAGCCACAGAAACATCACGGCTCGTTTTGATGGGGGGAGCCTCACTTCCGACGCAGGATGGTTGTTGTTTGGATCGCTGGATCGTCAACATCGATTGTGCGAGGGCTTCAGTTCCTGTATTTCGGAAAGTCGAGACCAACGCTACATTCGTCATGACCTGTTGAAGTTGATCCGACAACGAGTCTTGCAGATCGTGGCCGGCTACGAAGACTGTAACGACGCCGATACGCTGCGCTCGGATCCGATGCTCAAGACAGTCTGTGATCAGTTGCCAGAGAGCGATCCCGATTTGGCCACCCAGCCGACTTTCTCCCGCCTGGAGAACTCCGTCACCAAGAAGGATCTGATGCGTCTGAGCCGGTGGCTGCTAGGCCGTTATGTGCGCTCCCTGAAGAAGAGACGTCCCAGCAAGATCATCCTGGATCTGGACAGTACCGACGACCACACTCACGGCCAACAGGAGTTCTCCTTCTACCACGGGTATTACCGAAACCACATTTTGCATCCTTTGCTGATCTTCGATGCCGACACGGGAGACCTGGTCTGTGCCGTGTTGAGACCTGGCAACAAGGGGGCTGCCTCTCACATCGTGCCCATTCTGAAGCGAGTCGTGGAGGCCATCCGACAAGCAGTGGGGACGGATGTCGAGATTGAGATTCGGGCCGACAGCGGCTTTGCCACGCCTCGGCTCTACGAGTTCTGTGAATGTGAAGAGAATAAACTCCAATATGTCATCGGGTTAAGCCGAAACCCTCGCCTGCAGCGAGTGGTCGAGCCCCTGCTGGATTCGACTCGGGAAAGGTTCCTTGAGCTGGAGGAAAAACAGCGTCAGTTTGACGAGTTTCTTTATCGAGCCCACAGCTGGGATCGATCCCGTCGCGTCATTGTCAAAGTGGAGGTCGATCAGCGTGGGATCAATCGTCGCTTTGTAGTTACCAACCGGGACGATCTCTGCTCCCAATCACTTCATGACCACTACACAAACCGAGGGCAGACCGAGAACTTCATCAAGGCCTTCAAGAATCATCTGAGCATGGACCGACTCAGCTGTCATCGATTCCTGGCCAATCAGTTTCGACTCCTCCTGCATGCACTGGCTTACCAGATGTTCGTTCGCCTGCGCGACTATCTTCACGGAACCCCCTGGCACAAGCTCGAAATCGAAACCTTACGTCGTCGGATCCTCAAGATTGGGGCCCGGATCCGACAAACCACTCGACGCATCTGGGTCCATCTTTCCTCAGCCTTTCCCGAACAACCCCTCTTCCACCTCGTCTTGAGTCGCCTGAACTCCAGTTAGCTTTTCCCAGCTCCCCCGAAAAACCGCTTCCGACACTCATCCAGGCCCAGATCTGTCTGAAATTCACTCCCCAAACCACTCAAACGCCTCGCCAACCCATATCCTTCGCAAATCCGCCTGTCACACCTGCCCGCTTCCGAGTTGGGCCACTTCTCGAGTCGTTTTTCAACACCGAACTACGGTTCTTGCATAATCCGGGCTAGCTGACTTTTTTGTCCGGACGGCTCAGCTCAAACGAGCTTCGCGGGCCAGGTGCCCTACGCTTTTTTCGGGGACCGTGGTCAAAAGGAGAATAGTTGAATAGGATTTGTTTGGGAAGTTAGGGCAGCGTCACGTCCCATATTTTCGCTCGACGCGCCTGGCCGTCGGGTCCCTCCACGTAGAGCGTCACGATAAACTCGCCGGGCCCTTCGTAACGGTGGGTGGGATGACGCTCGGTTGAGGACTTGCCGTCGCCGAAGTCCCAGCGCCAGAGGGTGATGTTGCCGCGCGAACGATCGCGGAATGCCACCACGCGGTCCACCTGGCTGACGACCTGGAAAGACCAGTCTGCCTCGACCGGCTCGAGCAGAGACTTCTCGATGGGCATTAGTCGGAACGCGACCAGATCCGACGCGTCCCCATACATCGTTGTCTTGTGCGAAAGGTTCCAGAACCCCGCGTACCGCTCGGCCTTTTCATCATCATAGTCGAGAATGGCCCAGGACATGCCGATCACTTTATCTTCCGCCAGCTTCGAGGGAACGGCCCGCGCGCTGTCCTGGGGAGCGTAGTCAAACGGCGTCACAAAAAATTCCAGCACGAGTTTGCCACTCTCGCCAGGCTTGAAGCTGTATTGACAGGCCGCGTTGGCGTAGGGCAAGTCTTTGATCCAGGGCTGGGCGCCCCACACCATTGCCCAGTCCTTACCTTCAGCGGGCGTGAAAATGTGATAGTTCTGGGCGTGGACGCCGTGAAACCAGAAGTACGTGTCCAGTCGATCGCGCAGCTTCTCATTCGGATGCATCTGGCGGATGAAGGGTCCGCCCGACAGGTCGCCGTCGATGACAACCTCGAAGATGTCGTTGTGTAAGTCCCCGCGGGCGAAGTCCCAGTAGTTGTCGTGAGCCTGGTAAAGAAAGTAGAGCTGGTTCAGTCCCTTCACCCAGCCGACCTTGACCGTCACCTCCAGATTGGCCGGATCGTGGTTGTCGCTGATTCCAATCACCGTCTCCCGCAATTGCTCCGTTCCGATCGCGTAGGAATCGGGAACGATCGCCCAGTCCGCGACGTTCCCGTCGATGCGGGGAATCTGATCGGCGGGAAACTGAAACACCTGAAACTCAACATCGGGCCGCTCCAGTCCGATGCTCATGGCAGCGATCAAAAGACACAGTAAGTTCATTCCTGTTCTCCATTTCGTTCAGATGGGGAGCCGATCTCATTAGCCGCGACAGACCGGCGCCGGCAAAGCGGGCCATTCGTTGCTGATCGGAGACAGACACCATAACCTTCCTCATGTTTCTCACGGGAGGGATTGGCCCTAAATCCTAAACCGACGCCGTCTTCAACACAATGGAAGGACAGCTAACACCAGGAGGACACGGATCTCGACCCTGTTGGACACTGGCATTTCTTGCTGGTTAAATGGGCCGAGACTCAGCGACTGCACGCCGGATGGCTGGCGGCCAGACCCAAATTGGCCACGTCCGATCGGGGACTGATCACTTGGGCTCAATCTGGAAATCCTAATGTGATCGCCTCAACAAATACTCAAGCCACCGGTCTTTCCGGACTCGACTACGCTGTCATTGCGACCTACTTCGTTGTCCTGCTGGCCATCGGTTACTTTTTCAGCAGACGGCAGAATGATACCCAAGAATTCTTCGTAGGGGGGCGAAACACCCGTCCGTGGGTAGCGGGAGTCAGTCTTTTTGCAAGTCTGCTCTCCACCATCAGCTTTCTCTCAGTCCCCGGCGAGATCATCAAGAACGGCCTCGCTTCTGTGTCAATAGTGGCCGCCTCTCCTCTGGCTTTCCTATTGGTGGGCTATGTAATTGTTCCAATCTCGATGCGCGTGCGGGCAATCAGCTGCTATGAGTATCTTGAAAAACGCTTTGATTTGAAGACTCGGCTGTTTGCAGCATCATTGTTTACCCTGATTCGCTTGAGCTGGATGGGAGTCGTCGTCTTTGCGGCTTCAACTGCAGTAGGCAGAATCTTGGGCCTTGGTCCCCAGCACATGTGGCTGGTGGCATTGACGGTAGGGGCGATAGCCATCATGTACACCACCATGGGCGGAATCAAGACGGTCATTTGGACTGACGTCGTTCAGGTGGCAATCCTCTTGGGTGGTCTCATCTACGTCGTTGGATACGTCGCTCTCAGCACGGGCAGCGGCCCACTGGCCTGGTGGCAGGAGCTATCGGCGGCTGCTCCCCACAGGGAGTCTCACCCCTGGTGGAGCTGGGATCCCTTCACACGGGTGAGCCATGGTGGTGTCATTATTTTTATGTTTTTCTGGTGGATCTGTGCTGCCAGCTCGGACCAGGTCGCTGTCCAAAGATTCTTCACCACCACCTCTGCGCAGAACGCAAGAAAAGCTTTTGGTATCGGCCTGATTACGAACGCGTTGGTAATGAGCCTTCTGGCCTTGTGCGGGATGGCTCTGTTCTTCAACTATCCCGGAAATCTGCCCGCCACGCCCGATGATGTTTTTCCCTATTTTATTGGCCATGGGCTGCCTGGAGGTTTGGCCGGGCTGATGGTGGCAGCTCTGTTTTCCGCCGCCATGTCTAGCCTCGATTCAGGGATGAACTCCATTTCTTCCGTCGTGACAACCGATTTCTACTGTCGACTGTCGGCGGCAACACCCAGTCCCAGAACCGAGTTACGGTTGGCCCGCCTGACCACTCTGGCCTCCGGCACTCTGGCGATCGTCATCTGCCTCATTGTTGCCGGGATCCCAGACGCTACGCGAGGCAACCTCACCGACCTGATACAAAAGATCAACACGTTTATCGTCGGTGGTCTGGGAGGTTTGTTCTTTATCGCCTTTTTCCTCCCGAGTTGTCGAGCCTCACTTGCTATCGCCAGCACGGTGGTGGGGATGACCGTGGGCTGCGTTTTGGCATTCGAGGACTGGTTCCCATACTTCCACTTCGGTGTAGATGCGCCGGGCAATCCCCGCAGCGTCTCCTGGATGTGGGTGATTCCCTGTTCCTTTCTCGTAACCTTTCTGACTGGTTGGCTCTTTTCGAAGCTATCCCGCGAGACAAGGCGACTCTGATACATCTCGGGAGGCCCTGGTGTCCGGCCTCCGGGACCAGCAGGAAGATCACTTGTAGGCGATGGTGGCGAGTAGATCCTCCCATTCACTGATGGTCACCTTGTCGGGTTTGAAGGGGAGGGTGACGTGAAAGGGAGTTTCGCGAGAGGTTGCGTTGAGCCAACCGAGGCGCTGCATTCCGTCTCCCTGATGGATGTAAACAGGAACGGTCATTCGAAAGCTCTCGGGGACCCGAGTCTGCTGCAGTACCCCTGACAGTTCCCACTTTCCTTCCGCAGCAGCTTTGATTCCGTAGCGGAATTCATAGTGAGGGATTCCGGTCCCATAGACCCATGAATCAAAGAACCAATTCATCGTTCCATTGCTGTCCACGTTCATGCTGGGCAGCATATGTTTTTCGACCACTCGCCTGAAGTCTTCGGTGGATGCGGGCTGGTTCTGGTACGTTTTGGTAAAGTCGTGCATCATAGCGATGAAACGTCGATCCCGCTGCTTGTCTCCAGGATCATCGAGCATCATCCGGAGCATGTGAAGCACCCAGCCGCCTTTTTGGTAGACCACCACGGAGTAGCCGCTGGGATGGCGGCTTGAACTCAGTCGCAGGCCCGCATAAATAGGACCGATCTGATCGTGGACGGCTCCCCCTCGATCCCTGGTGAGAAGACTCTCCCGGTTCTTGCGCAGGAGTCGAAAGTACTCATCGGGACTCTTGCGAAATTGGGTATAGAGGATTCCCGAGAACTCGGCAAAACCTTCCGAGAGCCATTGGTCATGGTAGCTTTTCCAACCCACCAGGTGTCCCCACCACTGATGGGAGGTTTCGTGCGCCCGGAAAAAGTCGGTGATGCGAACGTGATCCCGAATCCCCAGCTCATGCCGCTGGGTCGAGTCGAGAAAGGAGAGCGAAGAGATATAAAGCAGGGATGGCCAGCCCTGACCGTAGGAATACGGAATATTGGTGACGGCCAGCTTCTTGTAGGGATAAGGTCCGAAATACCTCTCCATTAGACGCAGATTGTTGGCCACTTCAACTGCCATCGTCTTGGCGAGGCGGGCGGGTGAGAGCGATCCCAGTGATCCCCGGGGAACGCCACCGCCGATCGCACGCGGGCCCGAGAGATCGCCCGCTGTCTCGATACCGCGCATCAGGTCGTCAGGCTGCTTGTTTGCGTAGACTTCCACCTCAGCATTCCCCACTTTCTCTTTGTGGATCTTGTAATCCCCATAAGCAAACCCCGCTACCGCCAGCGGGACATCACTTTTCCAGCGCGTAATCCGATAGCGCTTGTCTGCGTAGTCCTCAACCCTGTTACCCACCGCTACGGCCTCGTATCTCTTGGGCACCCGGACGGTGATGTCAAAATCGACACGCGCCGCGAAAGTATTCTCGTTCACAGAGACCCTCCCCAGGCCATAGCTGGGATACCACCCAAAGCTTTGACAAAAGAAATTACCGGATCCCACCCTTTCGACGATGCGCTTACCGCTGTACTTGAATGCCAGGGTCACCGTCCCCCTGGGGAACGGTGAAGATGAAACCACGGCGAGATAGTCACCCAGAAAGAAATCGTCTTTAGGGCCAGTCGGCTGAAAGAACCGTAAGGGTTGTCCTTCACTGTTGGTCACTTCCGAGACACGAAGATTGGGATCGAGTGCCATGAGCACAACCTGCTCCCCCCCCGGATTTCATCTCCAGCTCGACCTTTGCCTGGCCGCTCAATTTCGTATTCTTTTCGATCGTCACATCCAACGCGTAGTTCTTCACAAGGTAATCGTGGTGGGCCAGGGGGTCGGCGAACACTTCCTCGGGTGTTCTGCCCCCGGTTGGGAATTTGGCCCAGATGTCCCTGGCACGTCGGCCGGAGTCAAATCGCACCAACTCCCACTCTTCCGGATCGGCCGAGTCAAAGATCAGCGTCAGCCGGCCATGCTTACGTGTCTTCAGCTCCGCTACGAAGAACGCGTGCCGTGTGGGATCCTCCGCCAGTAGTCCCTTGAGCAAACGCGGCGTTCCAGTCCCGGCCGTAACGCTGCAACCTCTTGAACCAGTCCTGATAGCGCTTTTCGAGTTGAGCGGAGCTGCCCTCACCAAATTTGACCTGGCCCTCCAACTCCTTTGCCGTGTCGTCGGTGAAGATGAAAAAGGCCCTTTCGAACTGGGCTTGCAGCACCGGCTCCTTGCTGTGAAACGCCAGCTGTTGCTTTTCCATCCCCAGCGCAGGCGCGAGACGAAGATTCCCTGAGCCCTCGAAAGCGGCGCCTACGACACGCTCATGGGAGCCCGCCGCCTGCAGCGGCCGCGACAGACAGATTTTTCCCCGGTTCAGTGTCAAGGTGGCCGCATCGCGCTGCAATACAACGTCCTCGACAGTTCCAACTTTGGCCGGATCCATGAGCGGATCCGAGACGCGGGCCCACAACTGGGTTGCCGGGTCCTGAGAAACTGGTCGAGTCTGGGCGGGTAGATACCCGGAAAAGATCAGAGCCAGGAAAACAGATAAGCTCGTTTTACCGCTCATGCGACACACTCGAAAGTCAATACTGGATCGGCTGTGATGCCTATCATATGCCGTGTTTTGGGTCGGACTCCAGTCCATGTCCGTTGCAAAATATCTCGGCTCCTACCCCCGCGTGTTCAGAACGAAATGCTCCAGGCCGTCTCCCGGAAGGATCTTTCCGCCCCGGCACCATCCCGGGTCTCTACTGACTTCTGAAGCGAAACGGTGGAAAGGTTTCATCTGCTTCCGGGTGGTGGAGGCAAGTCTGAGGAGGGGCTCCGCCCCAGGCGGGATTGGCAAAGAGTTTCCCGGCTTAATCCTGGTATACTCAGATCAACCCGATATTCCCAGATTCCCGCCCAACGGCGCCCGTGGAGACTGTCTCAAGATTGAAAGAGACCAGTCCAATGAAGCCTGTTGCCTTTTTCTTGTTACTGATTGGCCTCGCTACCGAGACCAGCCCCTCGTTCGGGAAGAGTATCAAGTGGATCAGGGACTATCATCAGGGAAGAGTTATGGCCCTGCGCGACTTGAAACCCGTGTTACTGGACTTCTGGGCGTCGTGGTGCGGCCCCTGCCTGAAGATGGACCGGGAAACCTACAACGACCGCCGGGTCGTGCAGTTCGATGAGGTCCTTCACTTCATCCAGGTCGACTTGGACCGGGCCCCGGAGGTCGCTTCACGGTATGGGATTGACAGTATCCCGGCGCTCATATTGCTTGATCCGTTCGGGAACGAGATTGGTCGCCGCGGGGGCTTCGTAGGGCCTTCCGACATGGCCAAGATGCTGGGGAGCCTCCCCACAGACTTTTCGGAGCTGATGCCCTGGATGGAAGAACTGGGCCCCACTTCGAAAAGCTACAACGCTCTACTGTCGGCAGCTCCCGTATACCGAAAGCTGGGCCTGGCAAAAGTGAGCCTTTCACAGGTGGAACGAGTACTGAAAGCCTCCAAAAAGAAACATGAACGGCTGGAGTTGGCTTATCGCCAGAAGGGGCTGAACCTCTTGTTCCTGGGACGCGACAAGAAGGCTGTCGAACTTTTCTCGAAACGTCTGGAGGACTGTGGCAACTGTCCGGAGACTCCGTTTTTCCTCCTTGGAATGGGGAACGCCCATTACCAAAGGGGCAAAAAGAAACAGGCTCGCGCGGTCTACGAAAGGCTGCTGGCGGAGTATCCCGAGAGTGATTTCGCCCACATAGCTGAACAGTCCCTCAGGGCACTTCGCTGATCACCAAGCCGCTTCAGCGGATCGAGATTGTCGTGCTAAGCCATGACGTCTTTAACAGGCGCTCATCCCTTCAGGAAGAAATTTTCCTCCAGAAACTGCCGCGCCTTACAGATGCGGATCCCGGTGTACCCGTCATGATCGAGGAGGTGTCGATCACTTGAAATGATGTAGTCTGCCCGGCCGCCCACAGCGCATTCGAGGTACTTGTTGTCGTCTGGATCCTCGGATACCGTGACTCGAGGGCCAGGCTGTGTCGGAAGGGCGTTGTCATACATCTGTTCCAAGCGCTTCCAAAACTGCTCGGACGGCTTCACTTTCCTGAGAATGGCCCGATTCTCGCGCTCGATCTCGGGGGTGAGGAGAACCGTCAAGTGCCCTCCGATACAGAGATCCAGGAGCTGGCTGGCTGAACCTCTCGGAGACCACCGCGCAGCAACCAGTGCATTCGTATCAATAACAATACGCATGACCCAAAAGAACACCAGTATCAGCGGTCATTCCCACCAGCACCGAAATGAGAGGCGGCGTTTCATGGATTTACGGTGGGTTGTCTTCGGCCGCGGGGCTCGAACGCAGGTGAACAGACGCCGCAGGTCGCGCAGCCCCTGAACGGCCCGATCCACGTGCCCGATCGTGTTATAGATATGGGGACAGAGCCGGATGCCCCCGGTCGGGGCTCCGGCGATGCCGTGCCCCGCGTAAAGCCGCTCGAACACCTCTCCCCTGACTCTGCCGGGGACAGAGACGATAACCACTCCCCCGCTTAGTTTCCTCTCCATGGGAGTGACCAACTCCAGACCCATCGAGGCGAGGGATTCCTTCAGTCTTGCCGCCAGCTCATGAACGCGGCTCTCCACCCTAGCCCGGATTATGCAAGAACCGTAGTTCGGTGTTGAAAAACGACTCGAGAAGTGGCCCAACTCGGAAGCGGGCAGGTGTGACAGGCGGATTTGCGAAGAATATGGGTTGGCGAGGCGTCTGAGTGGTTTGGGGAGTGAATTTCAGACAGATCTGGGCCTGGATGAGTGTCGGAAGCGGTTTTTCGGGGGAGCTGGGAAAAGCTAACTGGAGTTGAGGCGACTCAAGACGAGGTGGAAGAGGGGTTGTTCGGGAAAGGCTGAGGAAAGATGGACCCAGATGCGTCGAGTGGTTTGTCGGATCCGGGCCCCAATCTTGAGGACCCGACGACGTAAGGTTTCGATTTCGAGCTTGTGCCAGGGGGTTCCGTGAAGATAGTCGCGCAGGCGAACGAACATCTGGTAAGCCAGTGCATGCAGGAGGAGTCGAAACTGATTGGCCAGGAATCGATGACAGCTGAGTCGGTCCATGCTCAGATGATTCTTGAAGGCCTTGATGAAGTTCTCGGTCTGCCCTCGGTTTGTGTAGTGGTCATAAAGTGATTGGGAGCAGAGATCGTCCCGGTTGGTAACTACAAAGCGACGATTGATCCCACGCTGATCGACCTCCACTTTGACAACGACGCGACGGGATCGATCCCAGCTGTGGGCTCGATAAAGAAACTCGTCAAACTGACGCTGTTTTTCCTCCAGCTCAAGGAACCTTTCCCGAGTCGAATCCAGCAGGGGCTCGACCACTCGCTGCAGGCGAGGGTTTCGGCTTAACCCGATGACATATTGGAGTTTATTCTCTTCACATTCACAGAACTCGTAGAGCCGAGGCGTGGCAAAGCCGCTGTCGGCCCGAATCTCAATCTCGACATCCGTCCCCACTGCTTGTCGGATGGCCTCCACGACTCGCTTCAGAATGGGCACGATGTGAGAGGCAGCCCCCTTGTTGCCAGGTCTCAACAGGGCACAGACCAGGTCTCCCGTGTCGGCATCGAAGATCAGCAAAGGATGCAAAATGTGGTTTCGGTAATACCCGTGGTAGAAGGAGAACTCCTGTTGGCCGTGAGTGTGGTCGTCGGTACTGTCCAGATCCAGGATGATCTTGCTGGGACGTCTCTTCTTCAGGGAGCGCACATAACGGCCTAGCAGCCACCGGCTCAGACGCATCAGATCCTTCTTGGTGACGGAGTTCTCCAGGCGGGAGAAAGTCGGCTGGGTGGCCAAATCGGGATCGCTCTCTGGCAACTGATCACAGACTGTCTTGAGCATCGGATCCGAGCGCAGCGTATCGGCGTCGTTACAGTCTTCGTAGCCGGCCACGATCTGCAAGACTCGTTGTCGGATCAACTTCAACAGGTCATGACGAATGTAGCGTTGGTCTCGACTTTCCGAAATACAGGAACTGAAGCCCTCGCACAATCGATGTTGACGATCCAGCGATCCAAACAACAACCATCCTGCGTCGGAAGTGAGGCTCCCCCCATCAAAACGAGCCGTGATGTTTCTGTGGCTATGAAATGGCAGGGTATTCTGGCAGACTGTTTTTGACATTGCCGTAGCTCCTGTTTAGGGTCTTTGTTTCTCTAAACCCTTTTATATCAGAGAGCTACGGCTTTTTTTCTGGGCCCACATCTCACTTGAATTTAGATCTCTTGCATAATCCGGGCTAGCCAGGCCGATGCTGTCCAGGAAATCGGCCGTGCTGGCAACGGCCGCCAGACCGGCATCGTTCCGCTGTCCCATCGATTCGAACTTGCGGGCACTCTTCAGGTCGGTTTCCTCATCACTGCCCCACGCGGGGGCGCCGGGGAGAGCAGCACCAGCCACAATATTGGGCCAGATTTCGGCGATGCGCTCCTCCCTGACGTAGAGCAGACCCACCTCACGGGGTCCCAGGAACCACTTATGCGAGCTTGCTGCAAATGAATCGCACCCCAGCTCGGAAAGATCCAGATTCGACGCGCCCCAGGTCTGGGCACCATCCACATGGACGTAGATCCCTCGGCCGTGGGCTTCCTGGCACAACTCCCTTACGGGCAGACGAAGCCCCGAAACATTGGACACATGGCTAATGGCCAGAACCCGAGTTCGGTGGCTGAAGGCTGTCTTGAAAACCGAGATAAGCTCCTCCACGCCACTCGGGGAAGGAGGAGTGGAAACCTTCGTCACCTGGATTCCGAAGCGGGCCGCCCGCACTTCCCAGGCAACGTTGTTCGTAGGGTGGTTCTGATCCCACAGGAGGACTTCGTCGCCCTGCTCCAGGTCAAGCCCGTTGTTGATGATGTTATTCGCCTCGCTGGTGTTCCGAACCAGGGCGATCTCATCGGAGGAAACACCCAGCTGCCGGGCAACTCGCCTTCGCGAGACCTCCAACAACTCGTTGAACTTGGCTCGGTTCTGGAGGGAACAGTCGACATGGATGTCGTGGCTGAGCTCACCGACCCGGTCTTGTACGAGTCGCGGTGACGGGCACAGATTGGCCGCGTTCATGGGGACCTTGTCCTCACCAAAGGAGAACTGCTGCCGGACCCGTTCCCAGTAGTCTTCTCCTGTCTCCAGAGAAGTGGACAGTGCCGCCAGGGTACTGGGAGTCGCAATTGTTCCCGCAGTGACTGCCGAGGTACTCCCCACTGCCGAGAGAAAGGATCGACGAGATACCTCTGATGCCATTGCAGTCAAGGATACCTCTAATCTGGAAAACCTTGAAACAACTCTGCACTCCCCGGAAAGCCTAAAACTGTCTCTAATCCAGGAGGCCCAATGTGTCTGCAGCGCTGAGCTGGGCCAGGCCGACGCCCAACTCAATTGTCGCTGCGTATGAACTCGGGGACTCCACGCTCTCGAATCAACCCCTCGAGAACCTCGACGACATTGACCTTACCTCCTGAAACGAGTCCAAGTTGAGTTTTAGTAACTGGACGTAGTAAAGAGGTAAGGTCACCCGATGAAGAATCACTCCAGCAAAGATTGTGGGGGCGCGGGTCAGGCGGCTGGCCGAGATTTCTGATCTTCGGATGCCCCTCGGGGTCTTCTATGTAGGAAATCTGTGGCTCGACCGGTAGAGTCGAGAGGTGGCGCGGTGGTTTAGGTCGAAGTTTGTGTTCCCTGTTGGCTCGCCCTTTCGTTTGCGAGTGTCACACGATCTCGACCATACTCCGTTTCCACCCCCCGCTCATCAAACCGGACGTGCGGATTTCCCGCATCCGGCTTTCGGCCAAGGACTCGTGCTTTCGCCCACGGAAGGTTGCGGTCACACAAGCGCAGCTGGACAAGTCCAAGCTCATCATGCAGGTATGCGTCGGAGAAACGTGAATAACCCCAACCCTGCACCTTATGTTTACGGCGCAACCAGCGACGGAGCCTTTGTCGGGCATGTTGGGTAATCCTTCGATAGGCGCTGGACGCCGGGCCTTGGCAGAAGTAGTTGGCCCACCCAACCATCATTCGGTTGAGTCGGTCGACTTGTTCTTCAGCGTCTAGCCAACACCAGCGCAAGGCGGTCCACTCACTGATCTGGCGACAAGCCGCCCTGATCTTCTTCTTGGACGGGCGTTGACCAATATAGCGAAAACCCGCCCTCGAGTAGCAGCGCCCGAAGGTGTAACCCAGAAAGTCGAACGATTCGTCCGGAAGCCGACAAATATGCGTCTTCTCTTCGTTAACCGTCAGCTTCAGTTCTCGCATCACGCTTCGCATTGCGCCCATGGCCTGTTCGGCGTGGGGGCTGTGGCAGCAGATCACGAGATCATCCGCGTAATTGACGACCTTCGCTTGAAAACGCTCCTCGTGTCCGAGCACCTTCCATCCCAGAATGAATCGCCGCATATAGAGATTCGCCAACAGAGGTGAGATCGGCGCGCCCTGAGGACACCCCCGACCTTCACTCTTGTTCCGGTTCGTTCGATGTTTGCGACCCCGCCTATCGGTCTCTTCCACCGGGGCTTGAAGCCACATCTTGATCAATCGCAACAAGTGCCGATCGCTGATGCGGCGTGCCACCGACTTCATTAACTCGAAATGCGGGATCGTGTCGAAGTAGCCGGACAAATCTGCGTCGATTACCTCCCAATGCCGCGACTTCAGAAGCGCGTGGACGCGGCGAACCGCGTCCACGCGCACTTCGCTTCGGGCGGTAGGCGTATTGTTCGGGCTGCAAGTCAGCCTCGAAGATCGCTTCGAGAACCCACATCGCCGCCGTCATCACGACACGATCCTTGATCCTCGGGATTCCGAGCGGTCTGGTCCGCCCTGGCTGGCCCGGTTTGGGTATATGGACCCGCCGGACAGCTTCCGGGCGATACCGTTTCGTCCGAAGTTCTTCCGCCAGTTCGTCCAGCCACCGTTTCTGTCCGTACTGCTCGATGTCCTCGAACGTCTGTCCATCGACGCCTGCTGCTCCACCATTGGTCTGGCAAAGACGGTAGGCGTGATCGATCACATCGGCTCGATACACCTTGTCGTACAGCGCATAAAAGCAGTAGTCGGGCGATCCCTTCGCTTTGGCATGCAACGTCTCCCGTAGCTTCCCAACCTTTAATGGAGGTACTAGACTCACGCCAATCTCCCGGCTGTCACCACTTCGGCCGTTGACCTTGACCTAAGGCCCCTTCGCTCCACCGGCATTACCCAGCTTCTTCACTAATACGGGCCTCTCCGCCACCCCACACGGCCTGGCCTGGCCCTCGCGGGAGTCCAGTTGAGGGTCACGCGCCCTCGCCGTTGGGGCTTCCCGTGTTGCGGTCGATCTCCATGTACATACATGCCGACGCCACTACCCCGGCGGGATCGGGTGGGTGCACTGTCGCTTCTTCCCCACTCGACGGCGGCCTTCCCCGAAATACTGCCGGGTCGGCTCCCGCGATTTGGTCTTTCGAGGCCTGCTCAGCGTTCACTCACGTTTCGGCCTGCATGTTCGCTGAATCGCCCAAGGCGATCCGTTTCATCAGAGGCTTCGACGGATTTGTTACCTCCTCCTCCGCTCCGACTGCTACCGGCTGGAACGACCCGTCGCCGGGTGGGAATTGCACCCACTGGAAATCGCCGCCTTTGCACGGCGCACAATATTTTTACCTTACGATCTGGAGATTGAACAAATGCTCGGGCATCCAGGTTCCCTTCAAGTGCTCGGAAATCTCTTGTTCACTTTTCTTACAGCGACGATCTCTCAACTGGGCCAGCTTCAGAGGATCTCGTTCTCCCGCCACGATGGCTCGTAGAATCGACATTCCCGTCACTCCCGTCAGATCCGTCACGGCTTGGTGAACTTTGATATTCATCCAGTCCAGCGCCTTCTGCATGCGCTGCACCACCGATCCCAAGGCTTCTTTCAGGTTGGCCCGCTCTCGGGCCAGAGCTCGCAACTCCCGAATCACGGGCGAGGGGCGGAAACAGGCCTCCAGCAGTCCACATGCGTGTAGCTTCTGGATCCACTGGCAGTCCAACATATCGGTCTTCCGGCCGGGGACCCGCTTGAGCTTGCGGGCATCCACCAGCACCACCTCGATGCCCCGTTCTTCCAGCAGATCGTACAAGGGAATCCAATATGTTCCCGTACTCTCGATGGCCACCGACTTCACTCCCTCTTGGTGCAGCCAGTCCGCCGCCGCCTCCAACTCTGACGTGATGGTCCCGAATACTCGCACATTCGGCACTCCCTCCTCCCTCTCGGGGGCACAGATCCAATGCTCTCGACTGCCGGCATCGACTCCTGCTACCCGGCTTTGGACGACCAGCAGCCCTCGGGCTGCTGGCTGTCTTTTTCGGCCTCGCTTCCTCTTGCTTTTCTTCTTGGCTTTCATGCTATCGTTGAACCTCCATCAGGAAATGTGCGAGCTGTGGCCCGAGGTGGCTATGCTGCTAAATCTAAGCTTCGGGATGGTCCCCTTGGGGGCCTCACCAGTGAATCATGGCCGACTCGGGACCAGGCTGAGATTCGAGCATTGATGCTTCAGTGTCTGCAGGGTCTTGACTGCCACAGCTCGCACATAGCCTATCGAAACCTCGCAAGTTTCTCTCAAGAATCATCCGGCGGCCGGCCGGGGGCTGGGCTGAGATGAAACACCGACTTCAACACCAGGGCACACTGGATGGCCGTGCCGGAATAGACTTTCGGCATGCCTCGACCTCTCTGCGAGTCGGTGTTCCGCCAAGCCGCGCCTGCTTATTCATTAAACAAAGGGTCAGCCGACCCCGGGCGATCAGCGCTTGATTGCAGGCTGGCCAGTTGCGAACTCGATACCGGAAGGCGTATTCATTCCGCGTCATTCCTCATGCTGGAACCTTGGCCCATCGGAGACAAGGCGACGCCCCTGAATCGATTTATGCAACAACGCGGAGAAAGCCTTGCAAAGGTAAAGCACGCTCATCAGCGGGAGGGCATCCCCCCCCGCTTGTCGTGTCTGTTCACGGCTCGTCATCTCGGGGCTTTTGACGCAGCAGTTGGTCCACGTTTACCACCTTACCGCCTCGGCGAACCTCGGGCAACGACTTGAGCCTTTTTGCTTGTTCAAGATCCTCAATATTGAGCCGCTGTAGCTCGCGCTTGAGGCGAAAGATCTCACGCTCGGCCTTTATCGCTGCCTTCAGCGCAGGGGCTTTCGGCGTCAGTTCCCGCCGCAACTTGAAGGCGACCTCGGACAGGCTGGCGTGGGCTTCGGCTATCGCTCTGAGCAGGTTCTGTCGTTCGTCTTCGGTCATGGCACCCAGAATTGTAGATATGCTCCGGCTGAGTTAACGCAACTTCCCAAGGGCTGGACCAGCTCAACATTCTAATGATGCAGGGTGCCATCGATCGGCTAGTCACGACGCGTCCACGTTTCGAAGTTCCACAGCTCCGAATCCCAGGCATTCATCCGGACACCCTCGATGTCGTTTGAGTGAGCCGACACGTTTCCACGGTGAATCAGCGGGATGATCGAGTAGCTCCCGACGAGCAGGTCGTTGAGCGCGATCGTGATCTGGTTGCGCCGTTCGACATCGGTCGTGTTCTGCAGCTCGGCATAGAGCCGATCGTATTCATCAGACTGGAAGCGCTGGACGTTTCGACCGTGGAACGAGTTGGCTGCTCCAGCGATCTGGTCGGTGATCCAGGAGCCAAAGTAGCTCTCCGGGTCCACGCCGCTGCTGGCGTACATCTGAACGTCGGCGTAGAACCTGCCCAAGGTGTCAAGGCTGTCCGGGTCACCGCCGAAGAAGACCGCTGGATCGATATTTTTTAGTTCGGTCTCGACACCAAGCTCCGCCCACCAGCTCTTGAGATACTCCTGGGTGGTCTGCCGCACCGAGTTCGTCGAAGTCTGGAAAAGGATCTTGAGCGGAACGCCGTCTCGCTCTCGCACGCCGTCGCCGTCGGAATCCACGATCCCGGCATCGTCGAGAACCTCTCTCGCGAGATCCAGGTTCTGGAGGAGGCATTCATCGTTGTTCGCCGATGCCTGGTCCGGCGGAGCCGGCCAGACGTTGCACGCCGGCCGGCCGGCGAGTTCGCCGTAACCGGTCCTGACCAAGGTGTCGCGGTCAATTGCCAGTGAGAGAGCCCGGCCGACGACCGGATCGGTCAAGAACAGATGCGGGTTCGTGCCGTCTGCATACTCGGAACGAAGATCGCCCAGACCGGCATCCGGATTGGTTTGGTTGAGCATAAGGCGCTCGACTAACGTGGCGAAAGCCGAGACAACGGTTCCGCCCCCTCCCGCGGCCAGCGAAGCGAGGATTTCGGGTTCGACCTGGAGGTTCCAGGCATAGTCGGCCTCGTTGAGTTGAAGAACGGATCTCGCCGCAACGGCCGCGTCGCCTCCTCCTTTCAGGATCACCTCACTGAAATACGGAAGACCGGACTTGACGCTGCGGTAGAGCGGATTGAACCGGTAGAGGACGGTGCCGTTGGTGCGGAAATCGGCCACGACGTATGGACCTGTGCCGATCGGCCTCAAGTTTGCATCGGTACATTCGCCCGCCGCCCCGCCCAGACAGGCGGCGAACTGCGAGGCTTGAAGGATCGGGCTCAGGTGGGACACAAACGGGGCATAGGGGAACGACGTCGGTCCATCGAATGTGATGGTGACGGTTCGCTCGTTGACGGCATCAATGGAAGCCACATTCTCGAAGCTCGACGCCTGGGCGCAGCCACCGCCGGGTGCGGTACAGTATCGCCACGTAAAAACAATGTCGTTCGCGCTAAACGGCGTGCCGTCGGACCAGACCACACCCTCCCGGATAGGCCAGGTGATCCTGGTCCGGTCGGCCGAGATGCCGCCGTTCTCAAGGGTCGGTACCCGGGTAGCCAGAACGGCGACTATTTCGCCGTTCTCGTTGTACTCGGCGAGCGGCTCGATGACGAGCGATGCCGCCTCGGCATCCTTGGTGCCGCTGGAGAGGTACGGGTTGAGGATTGTTGGCGCCTGCCAATAGAGGAGTGTTGCGCTGCCGCCTTGGCCTGCACTATCCAGATAATAGCCGGAACCGACCAGGATCGGCAGGCCATAGGCCACGACCCTCTTGACGAAAGCCACCTTGCGCTGCAGTCTCCCGGTGGCGGGATTGCGCGTCGAGTAGTACAGGAAGCTTTCACCGAACGCGTCGCCGACGCTCACCACATCCCGGCCGCCGAAGGGTCCGTCCTGATAGTCGTTCAACTCGGGAGCAAGGATGCCATACCCCTGGCTGTAGGGATCGCCGCTGAACAGCGTGTTGCCGTAGGTATCCAGGCCGAACACGTAGATTGAGCGGCTCCTCCAACGCGGGTCGGTGGACAGCGCCCGGGTGGCGAAGTACCCTTCCGATTCCAGCTCCAGGGCGGCGCAGCGGACAAACTCCTTCAGCCTCACGGGAGAAGGATCGGCCTCGAGCCCCAGGGCGTGGACCTCTTCGCTCCAGCACGTGCCGGGAAGGTCGCGGCGGTAGACCCCCGCGCCGATCGCGGCCAGGTTTCCTTCCCAGTCGATGCCCTTGATGTAGGAAGCTTTCGGCTCATCCCGGCCAGTCGCCGGATTTGTGAAGGAGTAGTAAAGCCAGCCAGCACCGAAGCTGCTTACGATCCGATGCTGTTCCTTGTAATAGTCGTTGCCGAATGCGTCGATCAGCAGTCCTAACGATGATCCTTCCCTCGACCGGGCGGGCGGGAAAACGAAGAGTCGTGCCTGATCGCTCATCGGGGTCGCTTCGGAGACGAAGATATAGATGGGGCCGCTTTTCCAACGCTCGTCCTCGTTGAAGGCCCGGTGGGCCTCCTCAAACCCCATTTCCTGGACAAACTCGTAGGCGCATTGAACAAACGCTTTAACGTCCTCCGGTGTGTGCACGGCGCTGGCGGTGACGGAGCGGTCCGCACACGACAGCGGTTGAGCGGCCCCCTGGGCGACAAGAGCTGGCGCCGCGGCCAGGAAGGCGAAGGGAATCAGGAAATAAGATAGTCGACGACGTTTCATCCTGTGGTAATAATAACCAAAATCGAGGGAACTCGAAATCGCGAACTGAAGCCGTCGCGGGAGCGTCGGGGATGGAGGGCGAGGCGATCGGCACCTTACGCTTGCTCAGGACCGCCACTGGCCAGTAAAGTGGATTCTTCACTATGTCGAGACAGGCTTTTCCAGGCACGACAACCCTTGAGAGGATGGCCAAATTGCTATCGGATTATCGGTTGCCCAAAAATGTCCATGGGTTCAAGTGTTGGTATTGCGATGCGAGGCTGATCGAGGACGGAGCCAAACTCGCCTTTATCGGCGTCAACCCAACTGGAGACCAACATGATGCCGCACACGACAAGAAGGAGCGCTACCTGGATGCCCCCTATGAGAAAAGGGACCCGCTGTGGAACGCCTGGCTGGATGAGGAGTGGCCCGACGGGAATCCGTATCATCCGTATCGGGAAAGAGCCCATCGGCTTTTCAAGGCAATGTGCGGACCCGGATGGGAGCAGGTCCTTCGATCCACGGCCTGTTTTAACGTGTGCCCCTTTCGGACTGTCCAGACCGGGCATTTGCCGCCCGCGCTGTGGAGTTCCAGCACGGAGTGGTTTGGAAAGGCCCTGATTCCGGTCGCACCGGAATTCATAATCTGTGACGGGAATGGGCCATCCCGGTCCCCATGGGCCGTGCTCAAAGGCCGCTACGGCATGGAGATCGTCCGTGATCGGAAAGTACATCCGAAAGACAAGGGATCTCGCCGTGTCAAGGAAGGCCGGCTGAAGAAAGCTCCCTTCGCTGGCGCTCGGGTTCTGGGCGTTCCTTCCCTGAGTCGTCGGCATGCGTCCTTATGGGAAAGCGAGGAGTTGCTCTCGCTGATCCGTGACATCGGAAGTCAAAGTCCGTTCCTCTGCCTCTAGTTTAGTTAGGGTAGGGGCAAAATACTGCGATGTTGCAAGCCAGGCCCTGCGGATGAGGCTGCGACCGATGAGGTTCATTTGATGGGGCTGATGGGCATTGTCACGTTAAGTGCTCTAATCTCGATCTGGTGATTTCGGTGTAGCCTTTTGGGATGGACACCATCTCCTTCAAACGTCACCGCTTTCCACCGGAAATCATTCGACGCGCCGTTTGGCTCTATGCCAGGTTCGCTCTGAGCTATCGGGATGTGGAGGAGCTCCTTGCGGAGCGGGGTCTAGATATTTCCTACGAGAGCGTACGGCGCTGGTTCCTCAAGTTTGGTGCGCCGATTGCCCGAAACCTGCGCCACACGCGACCCATTCCCAACGGCTATTGGCATCTTGATGAGATGGTCATCGTGATTCGCGGACAGCGTTATTGGTTATGGCGCGGGGTCGACAATGAAGGCGAGGTCCTGGATTTCCTCGTGCAATCGAAGCGGAACGCCCAAGCAGCGTTGAAGTTGATGCGCAAGCTGCTGAAGAAACAAGGCTGGCCACCCACCCGGATCACAACCGATAAACTCAGGTCCTATCACGTCGCCATTCGAACCCTCGGCCTGACGGCTCAACACATCGACAATAAGCGTGCGAATAATCGTGCCGAGAATTCGCATCAGCCCGTCCGGCGTCGAGCACGAAAACAGCAGCGTTTCAAATCACCGGGTTCGGCCCAACACGATTAACGTGACAATGCCCCCGTTTCACCTTTTCTTGGACACCGCCTTACAAACCGTCGCTTACCTCCGCGTTTCCACTCGTTCGCAGGACCTCGCCAACCAGAAACTAGCCATCCTCGAGTTCAGCCAGAAACGCCGATTCCCGATCGACCAATTCATCGAGTCCCGGGTCTCGTCGCGCAAGAGACCGTTCGAGCGCCGCCTCGACGAGATGTTGGGGCCGCTTCAGCCCGGCGACCGTTTGCTGGTCAGCGAGTTGTCGCGGCTCGGCCGCAGCCTCTCTCAGGTGATCCAGATCGTGGAGACCCTGGTCCGGCGCAAGATCCGCTTCATCGCCATCAAGGAGGCGATCGAGTTCGACGGCCAGCAGGACCTGCGGACCAAGGTGATGATCGCCCTGTTCGGATTGTTTGCCGAGGTGGAGCGGGACCTGATCTCAGGACGGACCAAGGAAGGGCTCGCCGCCGCCAAAGCCAAGGGGAAACTGCTCGGACGGCCCAAGGGGGCCCTGGGGAAATCCAAGCTCGACGGCAAGGAGCAAGACATCCGGGCGTTGTTGGATAAGGATGTCTCGAAGGCCTCGATCGCCAAGATACTGGACGTCTCCCGCTCCGCCCTCTACCACTTCATCCAGACCCGCAAGATCGCTCCGGGCTGACCCCAAGGCCCGGACCGCCCTTATATTGTATTTCAACACGAATGTGGGCGCTACCCTTGTGAATGCGATCTGGAAGCAGCAGCAACAGGCGCGGGAACGGCAGGTCGGCCCGGAGCGAGACTTTGGCCCCAGCCGCTAGGTTGGGTCTTTCTTGGCGTCGTGGGAGAATGGGTAGACGGACTTGGGAGGAAAACATGAAAAATCGAATCAGCTTATCGGGTGTGACGAATGATGTGCGGCATCTCGGTCCGGTCCACCGCTTACTCACCGTTTTCGTGGGCGCCTGCGCCACAGTCCTTCTGCTGGCGGCGGGCAGTCCACCCCTGCAGGCGCAGGACTATACTCCGCTAGAGGGGTTGAGGGTATCAGACGGCCGGGTTCAATTTTTGTTCGCCTCAGCAGGGCAATGTATCGTCCTGTCGAACTCGAGCATTAACGGAGTTGTCTACACCACTCACACATCAAAATGGCAAAGGAGAGCAGGTTCAACTTGGGTAGACATCCCAGGAACAGAACGCGACGGATTGTGCTCCTACTTCTCCAACGAGCCCCGGGGAATACAGATTAGTCGGTGAGATTTCCATTGATGGTGAAAGGGGGTATTACTCTAGCGAGAATACCTTGACTGTCGAGGGGGTGGTGTCAGAGCTGTTGACAACGCTTTACTTCCCCGATTACGTGGATGGGGGAGGGTGGTCCGTGCAGC
Organism: Acidobacteriota bacterium; assembly: GCA_965205615.1. Lineage (GTDB taxonomy): Bacteria > Acidobacteriota > UBA6911 > RPQK01 > CBDAPI01 > CBDAPI01. Next base: position 104,805 of record CBDBHK010000028.1, read on the forward strand.
TGGCGGTCAGCAATATCGACACTACCGCAGCCGCGGCGGTCGTTGTGACCGCCTACGATCAAGAAGGCCAGCCGATCCCGGGGTTCTTCGATTCTGAAGCCACTTTTGAGATTCCGGCCCTGGGAAATCGAGTCTTGAGAAGCACTGGGGTGGGGGAGACTCGGCGCGGTTGGATCGAAGTCGGGACCGATGCGGCCTCGGTGAATGGATTGTTGACCTACAGAAACGCCGCAACGGGGTTAGAGGTCAGCGTCGAACCGGTCGAGCTCGGGAGTCACTTCGCTCTGTTCGTTGAGGAATCGAGCGGCATCGGCACAGGACTGGCCATTTTCAACCCAGACCCTTCCAGCGGGATCGAGTTCCGGATTTATGACGAAGACGGGATCAACCCTTTGGGAGAGGGGTTTGCAAGAGTGGGGGACTTCAACCAAGCCGCTCGAACCATCCCAGAATGGTTCGCTCTAGATGGGGATGGGATCGATACGGAGTTCCTTGAGGACTTTCGGGGTCTCCTATTCCTGCGGGCCGAGGACGGCTCTTTGTTAGCCCCGCTCGGGATACGATTTGGGAAACAAGGAGAATCGCTCTCATCGGTTCCTGTGGTCCAGGTCACAGCGGTTCCGGAGTCCCCGGCCCAGCTCGCTCCGGTGGACGAAGCTGCGTTCAACGATCTCTTCGTTGGGAAGCGGGCAGCGACGAACTTCCCGACAGTCTATGCGGATTTCGTCAGTCCCGGCCGTTTCAGAGAGACCCAAGGATCGGATACCTTTCCGGGAAGCTATACCTATCGGAACACGGGTCCGAACACGGGAACGTTAACGTTTAACTACGATGACGGGGATCGTTGTACGGCCAGCCTGACCTTCGCTTCGGCAACGATGGGCACGGCAGCCTCCACGTGCGACGATGGATCGAGCGCAGAGTACAACTGGCGGTTGGTGGAGATTCCGTCAGATGGAGGATAATCCTCTTCCCTGGATCATAACGTAATCCTGCGGGTTGTCAGGGTAACGCCAGATTGGCACGCATACGGTATTGACGGTGGCAGGACTGCCCGTAGCTGGGCCGTCTGGCGGAAGCCGCTTCATCAGGCTGGCGTTCGCCGGCTTCACCTCCTGCTTGGTGTCCCGGGCTCCTGACTCGGATCGCCATCTGATGTATAACGGGCATGGCGGGCCAGATATGTTGTTGTTTGCGGGTCAGCTGCCGTATCAAGACGCCAATGACATGTTGGCTCACTGGACTCGGTCTTTCGACCGCCCGTTGGATGTGGCCGCCCAGTAATGGTTATCACAGAATAACAGGTTGACTGATGCGAACAGCGGCTAGAAAACACACTAGTGTACTGTCCGTAAAGTTCTTGTAGTTAATAGTCAGGGTACTTTTCTATCCTTGGGCATGGCAAGACCACATATTCGACTCGATCTACCCCAACAACACAAAGCAATTCTACAGTCCTGGCTGCGGGCCTCCAACACCAAAAGAATCCTCGCCGAGCGAGCCCAGATGATCTTACTGTGCGGGGACGGACTCACAGCAATTGAGGTCTCCCAAAGGCTGTCCAAGCGCCTGGGCAGCATACAGAAGTGGCGAAAGCGCTACCTTGAGGTGGGGCTATCAGGGTTGGAGGATCAGCCCCGTTCGGGTCGACCACGGCGACTATCGCCAGCGAAGGTACGAAAAATTCTCAAGGCCACCGTGCAGACCATCCCCAGGGAATCGACTCATTGGAGCCTGCGCCTCATGGCAGAGTATGCCCAAGTCAGCAAACATCAGGTGACTGAAATCTGGAAAGCCGCAGATCTTAAGCCCCACCGGATTCGCTCTTTCAAGATCAGCAACGATCCTGATTTCGCCGAGAAGGTGATCGACGTGGTGGGCCTGTACATGGACCCGCCCGACAACGCTTTGGTTTTGTCTGTAGACGAAAAAACTCAGATTCAGGCTCTGGACCGAACCCAGCCCATGCTTCAGCTCAAACCCGGGCAGGTCCAACGCAGAACCCACGATTACAAACGCCACGGGACGGCCAGTCTGTTTGCCGCCTTCGACGTGGCCACCGGTGAAGTAATGGGCCGAATCACGAAACGGCATCGGGCCATAGAGTTTTTAGCCTTCTTACGTCAGATCGAGCAAGTCGTCCATCCAGATCTGGACGTTCACCTCATTCTCGATAACTCGAGCACTCACAAGACCCAGAAAATCCGAAACTGGTTCCTACGACGCCCACGTTTTCATCTCCACTTTACTCCTACCAGTGCTTCCTGGTTAAACGCTGTCGAAACCTGGTTTTCACAGCTTGAGCGGCGTTCCCTTTACCGCAACTCTTTCACTAGTGTTCAAGAGTTGAGGAACGAAATACGAAGATATATTCGAGTGCATAACCAACACCTGGCCAAGCCCTTTAAGTGGCGGGCCAACGCTACTTCGATCTTAGACAAGGTCGAAAGAGCTCAAAGATCCATCGATCAATGTTAACAACAGGAATTTCTCGGACAGCACACTAGTGTCCTCATGTTGCTGGCCATTGCCGCGGGCTTGGCGGGCTTGGTCGCTTACTATGCTTCCCCTGGAAAGAAGGCAAGCCCCGGGGAGGAGGCAAGACCGACCCCGACGGGAGAGTCGATGATGACCAACGCGGTCATCGCCCGGATCGCCGCGGAAAGCCGGGGGACCCTCCGGGAGCCGGCCATTCAGGCCGCGCCTCGATCTTCTGGAGCGCCGCCCGCCGCCAAGCGGACCGTGCCGCGACTCGCGTCCCTCGCCGCCCGACGGTTATTCGTTCGTCTCCTACCACGGTGAGATGCCCCGGGGGCGAGTTGAGGGAGAAGTCGACGCCGGAGGCGAGGGCTTCGGTCCAGATCTTGACTGGCTTGGCTCGACGACCTCCATCGAGATGCTGGTCACCCAAGCGGTCGCGGACGGACGGGACTGGTCCTTCGGCTGGATCCGACTCGCCGAGGGAGCGAGACCGAACGATCTGGAGCGGGCGCTCCAAGGCTCGGGCGCTGAGATCATTGGTTCCTCGGGAAGCCTGATGCGCGCCAGGCTGCCTGGCGACGAAGCCCGTCTGCAAGAGATCGCGGCGTTGCCGGAGGTCGATGGGCTGGGCGCCGTACCCCGGGAGAGAAAACTCGCCGAGGCGTTTGCAAGCGAAGCGCTGGAGGCGCTCCCGCACGAACAGACGCCCGTGTTCATTACCCTGATGACGGACGATCCCGCCGGCCAATGGCGGCAAGCGCTTGAGGACCTGGGTGTGGTGGTGGGCCGCTTCGACCCGGACATCCGAGTCTACACGGCCAACGTGGCTTACGGTGCGTTGGAGACGATAGCCGCGGCGGATTTCGTGCTGGCCATCGAGCCCATCGGCATCATCAAACCCGCTCACGACACGTCCGTTCCTGCTATGGGCGCGGATGCACTGCGACGATACGACGGCTCCCCAGGGCTTTTCTCGGGCGTTGGCGGCGCTTCCGTTCCCATTGCCGTGATGGACACGGGGCTCAACATCAACCACTTGGACATCGCGTCGAACCGGCAGAGCATCTGCGGTGCCAATTTCGCTTGGGATTCTTTCTTTTCATCTCCCCTCGGCGAGTCCGAGGATTTGTGGATAGACGAAGGTGGACACGGAACCCATGTCACCGGAACCATCGTTGGAAACGGGTACGTCGAACCGCGGTTTGCCGGCATGGCGCCCTCGGTGCGGCACATCCGTTTCGCCAGGGTGTTGACTGCTTTTGGTTTTGGGTTTGGTGACAGCATAAATCGAGGGATGGACTTCCTGGCCGAACCGTCGGGGTGCGCCGAAGCGGGCGGCCCGCCCGCCCGGGTGAAGCCTCTGATCGTCAATATGAGCTTGAGCTCCGCCGCCAGGGTGTTTGAGGGAAGAGGCGTAGGCGAACGCAAGCTCGACTCCATCGTCTGGGGCCACCGCCAGCTATATGTGGTCGCCCAGGCGAATGCGAACATCCATGGGTTCTCCACTTTCGGCACCGCCAAGAACTCGCTCGCTGTCGGCGCCGCGCTGGACAGCGGCGACATCGCAGCGTTCAGCAGCCACGGGCCGACCGCGGACGGACGCTTGGCGCCTCAGATCGTCGCGACCGGTGTGGGACTCTACTCGGCCAAAGGCAGCGGAAGCCGCGGCGAGTATTTTTTGGCCAGCGGCACGAGCATGGCATCGCCCTCAGTGGCCGGGGTGGCCGCCCTGTTGATGGACGCGGTCCCTGGACATCGAGAACAGCCCGCTCTGACCAGGGCGCGGCTGATGGCGAGCGCCATCAAGCCTGACGCATGGTTGGAGAACACAGCGGGATTCCCGGCGAACAACTCCAACGGCCCGGGTGCGCTGCAAGCGCAGTACGGATTGGGCAAGACGTCGGCGCGCACCAGCGTTCTCAACCGGGATCGAGCCGACGGCTGGATCAGCGGCGGCGCAATTTCCGAGCTGCGGGACGGCGAGTACGCCTACCAGGACATCGTCATTCCGGAGGGCGCCAGCCGCCTTGACGTGGTGATGACCTGGGACGAACCTCCGACGGACACGATCGGCAGTGCCGTGCTGAACGATCTGGACCTGTGGCTTGACCGGGACGGCGACTGCGGATCGACAACGTGCGGAGAGCAGGTCTCCGCTTCCCGTGTGGACAACGTGGAGTGGGTCATCGTCAGAAATCCCCCGCCGGGCAGCTATCGAGCGAAAGTGGTGGCGCACCGCGTCTACACCACATCGCCCCGCGCGGCGCTGGCGTGGACGGTGATACGGGGCGCATCCACCCCGAGTCTCAGGATCGACGCCGATAAGGACATCCTCGAAGGGGACCAGGAACACGAGCTGACCCTGACCTTGACCGCCGACGAGTATGTGGCTGCCGGGACACGGCTTCACATCGACTGCCGCGCCCCCGCCGATTCTTCCGGCTGCAACGATATACGGATCGAGGACACCATGGACGTGTCTCGCGAGGATGGAGTGTCGGTGGATTGGTCGAATGAACTTGATTCTCTGGTTCCTCTCGGGTGGCCCCCAGCCACCAAGATTTCACCAATCCCTCTTGGTTCGTCGATCCCGCTCGGTGAAATCGCTGTCGGTGAAACCCAGGAAATCAAGTTTTTCGTTTCCTACAGCGGGGAGGCGAACGCGGTTCGCCTCTACTTTACCGCGAGCGCCTGGAACGCGACGGCGGCCTCGGCATCGGTCGGGGTGCGAACAGGCGGCGCAGACCGATTTGAGATTTCCGAAAGGCCCGCCAACGACGACTTCTCGGCTGCTACCGTAATCGAAGGCGAGAGGGGTTCTCGCCCGGTGGACCTGCTGCTCGCAACACCGGAACCAGGGGAGCCGCTGTTCACCCCCTTGCGGGGTCGGCCCGCCGGTTCGGTCTGGTACGCTTGGACAGCACCGGCGAATGGTCCGGTCCGTTTCGACGCCCCCCCGAGCGCGGATTCCCAGGACGTGCGCAATGATCGCCTCGATATCTTCCAAGGCGATCGAATCTCGGCGTTGGAGCAGATCGCATCCGATCTGTGGGGGACGATATTCTTTGCCGAAAAGGGACAATCCTACCGAATCCGGGTGAGTAATTTTGCCAGAGGAGCCGCCCTGAACCTCCGCTGGTCACAGGGATCGCGGCCCGCCAACGACGACTTCGCGCAGGCCACCGTGCTTGAAGGCGCGGGAGGCGTTGTCGAGGGCAGCAGCCAGGGCGCCACTTTGGAACCCGGCGAGTGGCTCGGGTTCGCGGCGGCTACCACCTGGTACCGGTGGACGGCACCGAGCGACGGCCAGTGGACGTTCTCCAGCGAGGACCCGAGGCGAGTCCTTATCTTCGAGGGCGACAGCATTCCCGCACTCCGGCTGGTTTCGGGCTTCCCTGGTTCAAGCGGGTCCTTCCCCGCTGGCGGCGGGAAGGAGTATCGCATCGTCGTTGCCGAACCCAGTGCCTACGCGTCCAGCGGACCGTACGAACTGAGCTGGAATCCGTTGGAGACAGCGCTTGACCCCTCCAACGATCATATTGTTGACGCGGAACCGATCGAGAGTGTGCCATCGTCCGAACACTTCATCGGCGTCGATTTAAATTCGACGGTCGAGCCCGGCGAGCCGCTGGAGAGCGGAGTTAGGACGAAGTGGTGGGTGTGGGAGGCTCCTGAGGACGGCCGCTACACTTGGCGGCTCGAGGACAGCGAAACGTATCCGAAGTTGCGGGTGACCGTGTTCACCGGCACTCCCATGGAAGATCTGCAATTGGTGGCTGCGGCCGGCCCGGATGCCGCGCCGTTCGATTTCGTCTTGCAGGCCGCGGGCGGGCAACGATATTGGATCGCGGCCGGCTTTCCGACAGGAGATATCACGGCCTATACGCAGCTCGCGGCCTCCGCGAGTGTGATCTGGGGACCGACCCCCAGCAACGACAATCTGGCAGGTGCCGCAGAACTCGTAGGTGCCGCCGGCTCGATTTCCGCATCGAACCGTTTTGCGACAACTGAGCGCAGCGAGCGGACTGTCGGCCTCGGTCACTCGTCTTTATGGTGGACATACGAAGCACCCGCTTCCGGCTGGTATCGCTGCTGGCTGGACGACTTCTTTTTCTTTGCTCCCTGGGTGCTGGCCGTCTACAAGGAAGCCGGCGCCGGGTTCGGATCGCTTGAGTTCGTGAGGAGCAGCCATCAGCCGGAAGGGATCGAGTCCGACGCTATCGAGGTGATCTTTCATGCCGAGGCCGGAGCCCGCTACACGATCCGGCTGGGAACCCGCGCCGCCGCGCCCTTCGGCTTTGCGCGCTTGGTCGACACAAGAACCGCCGGCGAGTTCACGATACGCTGGAGCGAGAGCGAAGCCCCGGTCTGGCTTAAATACGTCGGACGCTTGGCCGATGGTGATCTGGACGCCAGTGGAAACTCGGTGGAACTCCGGGGGCTGTCCAGCTTGGCGCTCAATGGCCGTGGCACAGCGCTATATGCGGCTTCGACGCTTGGACTTCAAGTATTCGAACGCGACCTGGAAAGCGGAGATTTGACGTTTGTTCAATTGCTGGAAGATGATGATCTGGAAGACAGTTCGCTGATCTGGGATGCTCATAGAGCCAAACTTTATGCCCATCGGTGCGGCGCGTGGCACAAGTTCGCACCTGTCGACGAAACGCACCGGGAGCTCCGGGTACGAGGGGACATTACCGGTAACAGGCCCCCCGGGCTCCACCAATTGCAACGTCGATGTTTTCATGGACTCTGGAGGATCGTTCATACATACGGTCGATCCTATGTCTGGCCAGCTGCAGGTCCTTGCCTTCGGTACGCCGAGCGATCTCCGGCACGTACAGACCCTGGAAGTTCCCGGGCTGAAGCGCGCCCTGATCTCCAACGGCGACAGTCACGTGTACGCTGCCACGAACCGGTCATTGATCGTCTTCGAGCGCGATGCCGAAACAGGGTGGCTCACAGAGACAGGAAAGAATGACGAAGGTCTGTGGGACTTGGAAGCGATCGTGATCAGCATCGATGACCGGTACTTGTTCGCCTTCGACGGCAACGGCAAAAGGACGACCGTGTTTCAACTGGAAGACGCCCCTTCCAATCCGCAATTTCTCGACACCCTGCCGCCGTTTTGGAACGAGCCGTTTTGGAACTTGGACAACCAGTGCGGGTTCGCCAGTGCTCGAAGGGGAGCCCCGGCGGTGGACGTATTCTGCACGAATATGGCCTTCGGCGTGCGCTGGCAACCGGAAACCTCTTATCTCGCGGCAACCGACCACGTTGCACCGTGGCAGCCGGATCGTTTCAACAACCAGTTGCCCGAATTCGGCCACACTCGAAACCTCGTGGCGAGTCCCGATGGCAGGCACGCATACCTGGACACCGGAGATGGAGGGCTCCTGGTCTTCGAGCGCGTCGGAGTCGGTGCTGCTGACAGAAACGATGCCTATGCGCCGCTGGGGATACTCTCAGTATCGCCTGGCAAGGTTACATTTGGCCCCATTTCAATTGACGGTGGAGGCTGTATTGGATTAGAGGACGCTGTCATCGATGACACCCACTACGCCGCCGTCAATTCGAAGTGGCAGACTAGAGCGAGTTCGGATGCCGAATGGACGGACCTCAGAGGAACCGAAACGACTGGAGAAGTTTGTGCGTATTCGCCATCACGCGCAGGCGACTACCGGCTGGTCGTGGAAATCAGGATCGATGGCGAACTCGGCAGGTATTCCAGCAATACCATCAGATGGTGAGCAGCAACCATTCTGTACATTCGGACCGGCAACCCGTGGGAGAATGGCTACATCGAAAGCTTCAAGGGAAGGCACCAAGAACAGCTGTGAAACGTCGAGAGCTTCGACATCTCGGCGCTTCACTGGGCTTTATCTGGATACGCAATCCAACCAATCCTCCGATGCTCTTGAAGTAAATGATACGACGACATTTTCAGGGTCACCTCACGAAACGGGAAAATTCCTCGTCGGGAAGCCGTTGAAAATGTCACGGGCAGCGGCTTCGCAGGTGGCGTGCATTCTAACATCGATCGCCCGACAGTCGGGTGATTCGGTGATGGATTCGCAAATAAAATCGTTGGCGAAAGGACTTCCATGGAACGGATTATTGATACTCATGCGGCCCGCGATCCTTACAAGGAGTAGCAAGCAGAAGCGTGTAAACGTATACGGTGGCTCCTGCTACGGATCGTGAGTAAACAGAGCCCAGGCCTGGCATCGAGATGGGTTGGTGACTTCGCAGAAGACCCAGAGAGCGAAATTCGAGGCCGTTCGAGGGCCGGACCGAGGGTGTTCGCCGCATCAAATCGCGTATAATTGCGCGGTAGGATGGGAAAAGCGAAAACGAGTGATCGAACCAGGGACGTCCGCTGCGTGGCGAAGCTTCTCCGAGACGGCGGCTACTCCTACGACCAATCCAAGCATCTGATCGCGGAAGCTCGACGGCGGGTCGGGCTGACTTCCTCTCAACCCAAGAAGGGGAGCGTCGAGCGGCTCACCCGCGAGGAGCTCGAGGCCCTCCTCTGCGCTGCCTAGATGTTGCGCGCTCTGGCATGGAGCGTCTTTTATGGAAAGCTCGGACGAGCTGATTGGGTGAGACTTTCGCCTTCAGCTATCTACGGTGAGCTGTCGAATCTGCCGCACACGCGGGGATGGACCCGTCATACGATTGGGCCGTAACGGCGCTACAGCACTAACTCGATAGTGGTCTGCCTGATCACCTAAGGCGCTTATTCCAGCGCGCGCCCCGTTCCGGTGTGAGGGGGTTCCGTTAATGTAAATTATGGAAACTAACGGGGAGGCGCCGAGCCGTGGGCGGATCGATAGCCTGCCAAAATCACCTTCATTTCCAAATCGGTGATCTATGCGGGCTAGCGATCCGGAGACGGCAAAGAAATTCCGGTTGAGCCCCGAGCAGTTCGAGGCCACGGAGACGACCATTTATTAGAAAGGAGTAGAAGATGGTGACAGCATGGGAGGTCGAGGCGAGAAAACACTGGAAGGAACACCGCCCGAGACTGGTCCGCTACCTCCAGGAGAGAGGGATGCTCAAAGACGCCCTCCAGGTGGCGGCCGAGAACGCGGGGAAGCTGTTCGGGGCACTGCTGAGGAGCGGGGTGAACCCCTGGGAGGCGCAGCGAGAGGCGAGGATATACTTTCTACTCCTTCCGGAAGAAGAGGCGGTGCCCCAACTGGATCCAGATCAGGCTCCATTCGGGCAACCAACTATCGAATAACGGACGCCGACCAGAAATGGCAGAAGCTGATATTTACATCAACACAGCCGACGAAGAGGCATACAAACCCGACACCCTTGCTCTGTCAAAGCTGCTGGTCGATGTTAACGACTCCTACGGGGCGTATGCGTTCGTCAACAAGACGTACAAAGTAATCCTGCACGAAATCGGTCACGCCGTCGGCTTGGATCATATACCGGTAAGCGGAAACGTCATGAGCAGGGACTTCGGGGCTGGTGGACTCGATCAATGGTCAGCTCCAATAGCAATCGAATTATTCAGAGCTTCGGATTCAAAGCAGGACAACAAGTTTGTTGATCCCCACAGCCGGATTTTCCCCTACATGATAGTTAGAGAGGAAAACCTGGACCTACTGGAACGTGTGGACTTCTTCACCCGCCATGCAAATCTGGGCGAGCAGGAAACAACGGGGCACTGTCAGAGGAAAGTCGCAAGGACTGAGTTCTCCGCCACCGACAGGGAATTAGGCCGCCCCGAGCTGACGCCACTGGGCGAGCGCGGCGGCGCGGTTGAGCTGGGAATTGTCTCGTGAGCAGAGGTGTCGTTCCTGGTTGAAGTGATTGTAAACGGAAGAATGAACGGTGGCGAATTTCTGGAGGCTTTGCATCCGCCTGAAACGGAGCATGGCGAGGTCTGGTCGCCGGAACGGCAGGTGTGAATTCTCCGCACGATTGTTCAGCCAGCGGCCGGCTTGTTGCAGACCGGATCCGCCCAGTTCGCGCAACGCCGCTCGGTAAGACCTCAGCCGATCAGTGATGATCGCATCCGGCCTGCCGTAGCGCTTCATTAGTTTCCTGAGGAATTTCAAAGCGGCTTCGCGGTCTCTCTTCTTCGAGACAAAGGCCTCAAGCACCTCGCCTTCCTGGTCGACGGCCCGCCAAAGGTAATGGCCTTCGCCGTTGATCTTCACGAACATCTCATCGAGGTGCCACCGGCAACCCGAAAACGCGCGCATTCGATCCATCCGCTTCTTGCGGATCTCGGCGGCGAAGATCGGGCCGAACCGGTTCCACCAGAACCGGATCGTCTCGTGGCTCACCTCGATCCCACGCTCGTGAAGAAGGTCCTCGACATTGCGTAGCGACAGTGGGAAGCGAACATACATCATCACTGCCAGGCGGATGATCTCGGGCGAGGTCTTGAAATAGCGAAAGGGGTTCTTCATCCGAAGACACTACAAGGCGCATCTCGCCGACTCAAGCCAGTTTCCTCTGACAATGCCTCTGTGAGGCGTCTAGGCATCTGCCTGATCCTGACCGGTGGGCGCAGCCTCCGGTACCCCGTATTTGGTAAACAGCATGTTCAGCGCCTCTGCCAGCAGATCCTGTATTTTCCCGCCGCGCTTGGCTTGAACCAGACGTAGCGAAGATTTCACCTCTGGCGGAAAGTAGGCGCTGACATTCACCTTCCCTACCCTGCTCTGCACCATGCTGGCCGCGCCCGCAGATGCAGATTGAACCTTAGCTGCCTGCGACGAATCAGCGGGTGGCTGAGACTGTTGAAGCTTGGCTTGTATGCTTGGTCTTTTGGTCATTTTTATTACTCCTGATCTTTCTCACAATATTACTAACATATTTGTGGACACTACTCGATTTCTTGCGCTGCCTTGCCTTTTGGCTCGTATTCCTGGGGCGTTAAGCCCAGAACCGAGGAATCGCCGAAGGCAACGCGGTGTCCGAAGGCATGCGGGCATACGGGAAATGGCGCTTCCGGATGTCCAGTGATAGAGGCCGTTGCCTCTTCACGCCTAGCCAAGTTAGGCGGTACGCCGTTCAGTAACACGAAGGTCCGCACATCGCCCGTGACATCGAGAATCTGTTTGGTGGCCGACAACGTCTCGATATCATCGATCTGCGCCCGGCAAGGAACAATGACAAGGTCCGAAACGCGCGCGGCAGCGAGAGCCACATCCGCGTTCTTGGGCGGCGTGTCGATCAGCACAAGATCGACTGATTCTTGCGCTGCCTTGAGCGTGTCTCCCAGAAGCGGCAGAACGGTGGGGATAACTTCGGGCGGTTCAGCTTCGCGGCGCTTGGCCCAAAGAGCGGCGGATGCTTGGGGGTCCATATCGAGGATTGCAGTCGAAACGCCGGAACGCTCGAACGCGACCGCTAGGCACCTGGCAACAGAAGTCTTGCCGCCCCCCCCTTTCTGAGCAATAAGTGACATTGTGAGCATGTGAGTATTAGTTAAATCAAGATTATCTAATTGTGAGCAAATACATTTACAATGAATATGAGATTTTATGCGCTTAAAACAAGAGTGCAGGAGAATATTATCCCCCGCCTCGTATCGCCTTTCTCCTGAAACAAAACCTCTCCTAACGCGGAAATCCGGGGATCATCCTTCCAGACAGAAGGTCTACCAGAACTACGCTTTGGTGCCGTGCGCTGGAACATGCGCCGGCACTCCGTGCAACATCCCCCTTGCGCTGATGTCTTCGTCTATATCCGGCCAGTGAACGCCATCTCCATTGCCGATGATTTCGAAGTGTCTGCGCTGTTCGGACGTTGCTTGAGATAGTCGCCAGGACCACGCCAGTGGAACACTGATGGTGCGTCCATCAGCAAGATGGGCAATGATCTCGTCCTCTGTTAATTCAACTTCCAGAATTCGTGGCTCGCTATTCACCGCAATGTTCATCCCAGGCCTCCAAGATATGATTCAAATGATTAAGGATCATCTTTCTTATCAGGTTAAGTTCCCTCGGTGGAAAACCATTGTTGGTGCTCAACGCGACGGTATCCAACCAGAACTTGCAGGTCATGCGCTCCCGACGAGCGTGGACGTGTCTTGGTTCATCACAATCAAAGCTATAAAAGAAAAATCGGTACGGCCCTGGAAGACCCGAAATCTTTGGCATTGAATTCACTAATGACAGGGTGTTTCAGGCATTGTTCTCGGTCAATCTGCTTCCAGAACGCTGACATTGTTCGGAATCCTCTCGCTTCCAAGACCGGTCCGATCCCCGATTCTCCTCTCTGCGATTTTGTCTGAAGGATGTGAGAGGCAAGGCCATGTGTAAACGAGACGGCTTGGCTTGCATGCGTGGTCTTTTGGCCATTTGTCTTACTCCAGATCTTTCTCATAATATTACTAACATGTTTGTGGACATTCTCGATTCCTTGCGCTGGGCGGTTCAAGCTTCGCGGCGCTTGGCCCAAAGATCGGCGGATGCTTGGGGGTCCATATCGAGGGTTGGACGCCCGAACGCGACTGCTAGTGTGCTGTCCGAGAAATTCCTGTTGTTAACATTGATCGATGGATCTTTGAGCTCTTTCGACCTTGTCTAAGATCGAAGTAGCGTTGGCCCGCCACTTAAAGGGCTTGGCCAGGTGTTGGTTATGCACTCGAATATATCTTCGTATTTCGTTCCTCAACTCTTGAACACTAGTGAAAGAGTTGCGGTAAAGGGAACGCCGCTCAAGCTGTGAAAACCAGGTTTCGACAGCGTTTAACCAGGAAGCACTGGTAGGAGTAAAGTGGAGATGAAAACGTGGGCGTCGTAGGAACCAGTTTCGGATTTTCTGGGTCTTGTGAGTGCTCGAGTTATCGAGAATGAGGTGAACGTCCAGATCTGGATGGACGACTTGCTCGATCTGACGTAAGAAGGCTAAAAACTCTATGGCCCGATGCCGTTTCGTGATTCGGCCCATTACTTCACCGGTGGCCACGTCGAAGGCGGCAAACAGACTGGCCGTCCCGTGGCGTTTGTAATCGTGGGTTCTGCGTTGGACCTGCCCGGGTTTGAGCTGAAGCATGGGCTGGGTTCGGTCCAGAGCCTGAATCTGAGTTTTTTCGTCTACAGACAAAACCAAAGCGTTGTCGGGCGGGTCCATGTACAGGCCCACCACGTCGATCACCTTCTCGGCGAAATCAGGATCGTTGCTGATCTTGAAAGAGCGAATCCGGTGGGGCTTAAGATCTGCGGCTTTCCAGATTTCAGTCACCTGATGTTTGCTGACTTGGGCATACTCTGCCATGAGGCGCAGGCTCCAATGAGTCGATTCCCTGGGGATGGTCTGCACGGTGGCCTTGAGAATTTTTCGTACCTTCGCTGGCGATAGTCGCCGTGGTCGACCCGAACGGGGCTGATCCTCCAACCCTGATAGCCCCACCTCAAGGTAGCGCTTTCGCCACTTCTGTATGCTGCCCAGGCGCTTGGACAGCCTTTGGGAGACCTCAATTGCTGTGAGTCCGTCCCCGCACAGTAAGATCATCTGGGCTCGCTCGGCGAGGATTCTTTTGGTGTTGGAGGCCCGCAGCCAGGACTGTAGAATTGCTTTGTGTTGTTGGGGTAGATCGAGTCGAATATGTGGTCTTGCCATGCCCAAGGATAGAAAAGTACCCTGACTATTAACTACAAGAACTTTACGGACAGTACACTAGGTACCTGGCAACAAAAGCCTTGCCGACCCCTCCTTTCTGAGCAACAAGTAATATTGTGAGCCTGTGAGTGTTATCTAAATCAAGGGTATCCAGTTTTGAGCAATCTCATTTATAAGAATATGAGATTCAGTGCCATAAAACAAGAGTGCACAATCACAGGCGACGAGCGCGTCTTTATCCGGGCTGGAAGCGCTTAGGCGCTCAATCTCGCCGCGAAGCTCGGCATTCTGACTACGAAGCTTGGCAACCTCGGGGCAGCCTGCCGAAGGCAGGAACACCTGCGCTGCCTCGCGGTGGCCATCGAAGCCAACGGCGCAACAGCCAAAAGGCTGTCAAGAACGAAATGAACCACAGGAAGAACGCTTGAGTGGGATCGCCCCCGGTGCGGACTCAGAGAAGGCAAGTCCGACCAGGCGAGGGGAATAAGGACCAGACGAGTCAACGCAAGTGACAGACGCTGCGAGGCGAGGGATACCCGGTCTCTGGAGCAAGCGGTGCTCTGGGACGCGGACCCGGCGAGACCGCTTGAGCGGCAAGCCACTAAAAGCTCCCTCAGAAGCCGAGCGGTGGCAGATGACGATTCCCACGTCGAGCTTTGTAAAGAACCTTGAGAGTCAAGCCCGATGAGGGTGTAGAAGGGAAAGAGTTCGGAGCGCGGCGGGGCTGGTCCCCGCCGCGCCCTAATCCGCGTCCGCTACGACTCGGCCTCGGCTTCCGGCTCTTCTTCCTGCGGAAGCGCGAAGATGCGCGAATGGGCTTGATCGGCCACTTTCGCAAGCACCAACAAATCGTTGCGCCCGAAGCTCTGCGTGGTCTTCCACTGATCGGCTTCTTTGTAGAGGCGTCCGAAGGTGACGTTGTGCCTGGGCTGCTCATCGGTGCCATTGCGCCATATCGTCGCTTTGACGCGACCGATCCGGATTTCATCAACGGGTTTCTGGTTAGCCATTTTGTGTTTTCTCCTGTAAGAAGTTAAAGGTTTTGAGCGTTTGCCGCTCACCTGTGAACGGCGGCAACGGCGAAACCTTGACACGGGAGGAAAGCGCCGCCGCCGCCTGGGTCGGGCAGGACCGACAAAAGGCAAGGACCATGACAGGTGCCGAAGGCAAGGGAAATCCGGTCTGGCGCGGGCCATGCGTCGGGGCAAACCGGCACCGGCGAAGGTCAGCGGTAACATGGCGACACCCGACACCCGTTTTCCGGTCGGCGCAAGTCTCGATCATGGCGCGGATCGCGCCCGGCCCAACGTCTCCGCCTCGACTGTCTCCGGTCAGTGGATCGTAGAGAGAAGGACCGCAACCGGGGCCTTGCCGTAAGATCTCGCCGTGCATCTTCGACAGGACGCCGCCGAGGGCGTGTTGTTGGCGGGGTGTTTTCAGCGCGGGGACCATAAGCCCCTCCCACATCGCCAGGCTTCATCTTCAAGGCGGATAAACTGAGCCCGCATCGAGTAGCGGAAGCCACGGATTGCGTGAGCGTAGCCCTCGCGGATCAACCGGGCGTTGAAGTTCTTGCCGTCCAGGTGGACGTACCGCAACAGCCGCCCGTAGCGGTGTCGAGTGTCGCCGGTCCGGTCGATCTCAAGTTGGACGGTTTGCCCGTCAAGCGCCGCCGTGGTAAAGGCGCTTGCCTCCTGGCCGAAACGCTGCACTGGTTTGGTTGGGTGCTTCATCTCCGGCGTATCCGCGCCGATGAGTCTTACCGTGTACTGCTTGCTTCCGGTCGTCACCTGAATGGTATCCCCGTCGATCACGCGGGAAACTTGCACCGTGCGGGGTTCATATTGCGCCTCGGTGATGAGCGCAAGCATCCCGCCGACGAGGATCACCACGCCGATTCTTGCGGTGCGTTACGATTTCAGCTTGCCAGCGATATTCGTTCCAGCCGTTCGATATCCCATTTGTTCTCCTTCGCGTCGTAACCTTTGACGTATGCGGCTTCTTCGACAAAACGCCGCCCCTCGTGGCGCGTCATGTGAATCACCATCGCAATCCCATCCACCACGCCCCGGCAAGTGACCTCCCACGGCAACTCCCCGCCGCCCTGCATGGCGCAACTGGCGATTCGGGATAAGGCGGACTCGGCGTTGTTGGCGTGCACGGTCGTCAGTGAGCCGCCGTGTCCGGTATTGAGGGCTTGCAGCAGGTCGGCCGCCTCGCCGCCTCGAACCTCGCCCACCACGATATGATCCGGTCGGTGACGCAAGGCATGGCGCACTAGATCGCGGATCGTCACCGCGCCTTCCTGCAACCCTCGCGCCTCAAACCGGACACAATTCGAGTGGTCAATGCGTAGCTCTAGCGTGTCCTCGATGGCCACAATGCGCTCGTCAACGGGTAGCAGTTCTATGAGGGCATTGAGCAAGGTGGTCTTGCCTGATCCGGTGCCACCTGAAACCAGAATGTTGCGCCGCGTCAACAACACTTGCGCCGCCGCTTCCAAGACGTTTCCCGGTAGGGCTTTCTGCTCGACTAGATCCACCGCGCTGAACGTCCGCTTGCCGAATCGCCGGATGGTGATCGCAACGTGGGGACTGGCCGGGGGAACACAGATCGCCACGCGGGAACCATCATCAAGGCGGGCATCAATGATCGGCGTGGTGGCCGGGTCCAGGCCCAAAGGCCGGGCGATGTGAATAGCCGCCCGTAACAAGGCCGATTCGTCCAACCCCGGCGCGGCATGAGCCGTTAACCGGCCCTTCGCCTCGATCCAAACATTACCGGGGCCGTTAATCATGATCTCGGACACTTCCGCGTCTTCTAGCAGGGGTTCAAGCCCTGGCAAAAAAGGTTTCAGGTGTGCAAGCCCGCTGGCCGCGTTGCTCATATCTGTCCGGCCTCCTTCGCTCTCCAATAAGAATGATCCAGGGGAAGGTAATGAGGTTTGAGATAGACCCTCCGGGGTTCGAGCGATTGCGCTCCGTCATAAGGCAAGCAAATGGCTTGACAGTTTCCAAGCAAGGCGAAGTCTCGCGGGTGAAAGACGGCCTCCCGGCGCTCCTGGAAAGACTTGGTTGCGCCGATGCTCCCGCCGCCTCCACCGGCCCGGCCCGATAGCGGGGACACGCCCGCCCGCTTCGAGGTCTCGCTGATCGTGTACGATCCTTTGATCTTGGCAACCTGCCCGCACAATTCCGATGCAATCTTGGCGCTGGCGTCGTCGCTCAAAGATAGGAAGATCCGGGTGCGCAGCGTCTGTAGCAGCGCCCGCCACGCCTCCGAACTGCCCAGCACGGCCCGCAATGAGGATATGGATTGGGTCGCAACAATCGGGATGCACCGGCATTGCCGCGTTAGTGCAAAGGATTTCTCATCGCCGGTTGGATCGTCCTCGCCTACCGACGCGAAGGATTGATATTCGTCGCAAATAAAGACAGCGGGCCGGAAGTAAGTGCTTGGGGATTCCTTCATCTGCGCGGGCCGCATGAGCAGGGCTTGAAGCCATGCGTTTTTGAGCATCACGCCGATGGCGCGGGCCAGCGCCGGGTTGCTCCCGGCTGGCATGTTCAAGGCCAGCACCTTGCCGCCCTCGATCAATTCATAGAGCGGGGGCAAATAGCGCGGCCTCCCGGTAATAGTATCGCCTGGCCATTGCCGGGACTCCTGGGCCTTCTCACCGGCGCTGGCCTCCCCCTGGCCCTCGGCCTGGGCCTTCTTCTCGGCCAGCATCGCGGCCCTGGCCTTCGGGCCAATGCGCTTGGGATCGTCGGATATTTCCGGGGGCGGCGGACAGAACACCGCCGCCACGTCCGGCATATCGAACATTGACAGGAATACGGAAACGCCTTCGACAATCGAGGATTTGATTTTGTTGTCCAGCTTTTGCCAGTCGTTGTCAAACCACCGCTTCACAGCGGCCACCCGCTCTCTCACATCGTCACCGGCTCCGGGCTCCCAAACAATCCGGGGTTGGATCGTCAATTTCTTTAGTTTCTGCTCCAATTCCGGGCTCCATTCGGCCCGCGTTTCATCGCCGCCCGGCATCTCCGTCCACGCCCACTCTCCAACCTCCACCATTTTCTCGTCCCACTTCTCCACCGGAATAAACACCTCCCCGGTGTTTAGCTCTGCGCTCCACGCCTCGGCCTGTTTGATCTTGGCCGCGAATAGATCCGGGTCAATCGCGCATTGATGGACCTGCTGCAATGTCACCCACTGCTCCGGCAGCACCCGGTGAAGCTCGATAATCCAGCGCACCAGATTGGTATAGGCTTGCTGCCAAAAGGGTTCCTTGCCCTTCCCGACAAGTTGATTGAGAAGGCTGGCAACGGTGTAGGCCAGCGAGTACGAATCGAGCCACCACGCGGAGAGGGGATTCCATTTCCATAGGCCCCCCATTCCGATCTCCAGGTAGTCGTCTCCCCTGCCCGCGTTATCCAGGATCGAGCGAATGTCATGGCAAAAATCTCCCTTCACTTCGAGCATGAGCGCCGCCGCCCGCTTCTCTGGATCGTCCGCTTGCCAGGAGAGTAGCTGCTTGGCGAAGGGGTGCATACAGGCCGAAGTTTTACCGCTCCCCACCGCTCCAAAAATAGCAATGCCGGTGTACAGTCCGCGCTCCGGGATGGTGAGCCATCCGGGGTTGAAAATCTCCCTGGGTTCGACCGGATGATGCACTTCCCCGATGACGATTTCCGGGCCGGGTTGCTCCGGCGAAAGCGGCCAAGCGGGAAGCGCCCCAAAGGGAATTAAATCGCGCTTTCGCGCCTCAATCCAAACCTTCCAAATGGACAGGACAATAGACCCGGCCAGCATCACCGCCACCAGCGGAGAAAGATAGTACCAGAGGACCACGGCGCTGTAACAATTCGGGTTGTGATACTCCAAAAGATCGAGCAATGGGACCGTCTCAAGCGCCGGAAAAGGACGCCGGACAAAGCTCCAAACGGCGAACCAAACCCCCCCGCAAAAGAGGATCACGGTGGGGGGAATTGCCAGGAGAATCTGCCCGGCCCGGACGCCGTACCGGACCCATTCACCCACCAAAAAGGCCACGCCGTTGAAAATTTCCCAGCCGATATAGGCCACCACGCGGACGGGGTTTTTCCAGTTCATCGGCCCGGCCTCCAGGTGCCAAAACCGGCTCAAGGCCGTGGTCAGTGTCCGGCAGTTCTTCCGCAATTCCATAGGTCCATTCTCCGCTTAATCCGCCCCGGTCCTGGGCGTCTTTTCCGAGCCTTCCCGCAGGGATAAATACCGACGATAGCGACCCCCTGGGGCCGGATAGCGGGCATGTTCCAAAGGACCGCTATCGGGGCCGGTAGGAACCCCCCTTTTTTGGGGGGGTCGCTATCGTCTCCCTTGATTTTTCTGTATCGTCATTATGGAAGCCGAATAGTAGGGGCAAACCATAGAAAACACGAGAGTTCAAGGAAAGCTGGGATGTTCCACCCCCACGGCTTTTTATGTTCCACCCCCCCCTTTGTCCCTGGAACAAAAAATAAGCGGTCGTTTGGAACATGAAAAACACCCCGGATTTGGCCTCTCATACCGGCTCCGCAAACCGGGTTGCCCGGAACGTCGAATAGTCGTCAATCGAGACCCCTTTCGGAGGCTCCGCCGCTTCGGGAAGTTTCAGGAGTTCCATGTACCGATCCGCAGCGCCTTGCATCCCTCCGTACTGGCTCATAAATTCCTGATCGCCGCTGTTAAGCGCCTCCCTAATCGCGCTAATCTCCTGCTTGATCGTCAACCCCTCGATCACCTTCCCTGGCTCCGCCGTTGCCCAAAGCTGTAGCAGCCGATCCGCCCGCAAAACCGCATCCAGTTCCGCGCCGATGGCGATTACCTCCACCCGCCGCCCCTGGGCGCGGATCGCATCCCAAAGCGGCCCATGCGCCGCTCCCCATGAGTTGAGTTCGCCGGTGGTGTCCCGTCCCGGATCGACATAAGCGAAGGTGACAGTTTGAGCGCCACCGGCAACGGGCAGCTTGAGCGCGAAATAGCGTTTCTGAGCGCGAACCGCGCCGTAGTAAATCCGCCGGGGAATGAGGTTGGAATGGACCCCTAGCCCTTCAATAAATTCGACCTTTTCCCCCTCGGTCGGAAGCCAGGGCAACCCCGGATGTTCCAGGACAAAATCAAGCGAGAGAAGCCGCCGTATGACGACGCTCCGGTTCGCTTTTCGCCGGTGGCGGATGTTCTCAACTCCGAGCGCCCGGTAGATCCCCTTGCCGGAAATTGGGCACGTCTTTCCGCCGCCGTTGAAGGCAATTACATCGGTTTCGACCGCCGCCCGTTGTTCGATCACTGCCTTGACGAATCAGGGGTGTACCGTTCTTTCTGTAATTTGAGGAAGGTGAGCTAAAAGGATCAGAGGTCTGGGGCAGGATTTCTCCAAAAACTCAAGACAAGAGCAAGGAGGATCCGAATGACCCCAGACCCAGAACAGAGGCTACCACGAGAATTGTTGAAAGAACTGATCGAAGAAGGCAGCGACGCGTTTCGAGGAGTGTTGGAGAAACTGCTCAACACCGCCATGCAGATGGAACGAGAAGAGTTTCTGGGAGCTCGACGCTGGGAGCGGAGCGAGCAGCGTCGAGACCACGCCAACGGGTACAAGGCCAAGACGCTGTCAACTCGAGTGGGACAGCTTCAAATCCGGATTCCACAAGTACGTCACCTGGACTTCTATCCCCGATCCCTGGAGCGAGGGTGCCGCTCGGAGAAAGCCCTGAAGCTGGCCATCGCCGAGATGTACGTGATGGGCGTGTCGACGCGCAAGGTCACTGAGATTACCGAGCAGCTGTGCGGCACCGAGATCTCCGCCAGCCAGGTCTCAAGAATCTCCAAGCTGCTGGACGACGAACTCGAGCAGTTTCGCAACCGCCCTTTGGGCAGCTATCCAGTTGTGTACCTGGATGCCCACTACGAGAAGGTCCGTCGCCAGGGCAGCATTCAGGATGTGGCCGTCTTGAAAGCGACCGGAGTCAACTGCTGGGGCAAGCGGGAGGTGATTGGGGTCAGCTGCCGACTCAGCGAGGCGGAGGTCCACTGGCGAGAGTTTCTGCAGCAGCTTCAAAAGCGTGGTCTGGAGGGTGTGCAGCTGATTGTCAGCGATGACCACTCAGGACTACGAGCTGCCAGAAGAGCTGTCTTTCCTTCAGTGCCCTGGCAACGCTGTCAGTTTCACCTGAGCCAGAATGCTCAGCGATACGCCCGCCGATCCGACCAACGTGCCGCCATCGCCACTGACATTCGAGACATCTTCAATGCCCCGTCTGGAGGCGAAGCTGAGGCGATGCTTCGGGCCAGAGTCGAGCAATACTACGACCGCAACCCGGAGCTGGCCGATTGGATGGAGACCAATCTGCCGGAAGGCTTTACGGTCTTTCGTTTTGCACGTTCTACCTGGCGGCGCATTCGCACCAACAACGGGCTGGAGAACCTAAACCGTCAGATTCGCCGGCGTACCCGGGTCGTCGGTATCTTTCCAAACACCGAGTCCGCACTACGACTCATCACCGCTGTCGTCGAGGAGATTCACGAAGACTGGCTGATCGGGAAACAGTACCTCAGCCTGGTCGATTTCAAACCACAGGAGAATCCGATCTCAGATCACTCTCAGTCAAATTACAGAAAAATAGTTGCTTAGCCTGCGGCCCCCTGGCGTGGGAAAACTCTTGCGTCAGCTCGGCCTGGGTCTTGGTCGGGTGCTCCCGCTCCTGGGTGATCGCCCGGTCCATGAGGTAATTCGTCATCTTCTGCGCGTCCCTGGCCGCCCGGTGGATCTCATGCGGGTCTTTTTCCAGAACCGCCACCCAATTCTCAACGTAGGCCGCGCCGCGTTGCGGGTCGTGTCCCACGCCCACCTGCTCTCCGGTCATCATGGCGCTGATCTCCGCCCGCAATTCCTCGCGGGCATACTCCGGGCTCCCAAAGCCCGCCGCCATGCCTTCTTTGAGGGTGTCGCGGTTCATGCGGTCGTGATGGCCGGTCGAATGACCCGCCTCGTGCAGCGCCGTCTGGTAGTAGCCATTACGGGAAGCGAATTGTGAGGGGTCCGGTAGCACGATCTTGTCCTCGGTGGGCGAGTAGGAAGCCCGATCTCCACCGGGAACGTGCTGCACCTTCGCGCCGCTGGCGCGTAGCACTTTGTCGGCCTCCCGGTGCGTGTCCCATTCCGGCTCGGAGCGAGTTTCCCTGGGCGGCAACTTCAATCCGTTGGTCTGCTCCACGTTGAAAACGGTGTATTGCCGCATCACTGCCCGCGCCCGCTCCGCTTCCTCATAGATCGTTTTGCCCTCCTTGTCCTTGCGGATCTTCCCTTCCTCGTCCTTCGCCGGTTGCTCCGTCCGGTTCTGGTAGAACAGGACTTGTGTTCCCTTCTCTCCCCGCCGCACCTGCCCGCCCGCCGCCTCGATCTGCCGGTAGGTTCCCCACCTGTTGTCTCCCCGGCCTTCGCTGATCTGGCGGCTCATGAGATACAGGCTGTTGCCTCCGGTGTAGGCTTTCCCGGTCTCTATATTCGACGGGGAGCTTTGTTCCCCCGGCTTCCAAGGTTTCTGCCAGGGCGCGGTGCCTTTTTTGATCTGCTCGATGATTTCACTACTCACCTGCTTGGCGTAGTCCTCGCTCCGCTGATGGTAGGTCTGCTTCGGTGGCCGTTTTGCCATGTTTGTCTCCCTCCGATTGCCTCAGTTGTAGGGATCGAATTTCGCGGCCTTGATATCTTCGAGGGTTCCCACATCCTCTTCCATCAAGCCGACCTTCTCAGCGAGTTCATGCGTGAGTTCCACGTCCGCGCCCCTATCGAGCGCCGCGTGAAATTCCTCCTCCGTCTCAACCGAAACCAATTCATCCTTCGCCTTAGCCTTCTTCTTTTGCCCAAACATCAAAATGCGCCTCCTTCGGGTGTAGCGAGTTCATGCGTGAGTTCCACCGGTTCACCTGTCGTCGCCGCCTTCCAAAATTCATCCTCGGTTTCGACCAGAGCACCGCCTCGCCGTCGACCCATTTCTTTCGTCAATCACGGCCTCTCTCTCTCTGGGCCGATCACCCCCGCATGCGCCCACACACAATGCAAACGGGCCGGATGGCGGCTTGAGACAGCTTCAATCGCCGCCGAGGCTGAAATGCCTCCCAAAAGGGCGGCCTTCTTCGCGGTTTCGTCCATGGTTTTTTGATGTTGACGGATCGGGGGCGGCGGGCGGAAGTATGATCCGTCACGCGCCGGAGGCGGCACTTTTTCCGGTAGACTCGTTGCCGGTCCCGGTGATCGAGCCGGCCCTCCCGGCTTTGCTGGTGCCGCCGGTTGGCGGCCCGCCGTTGTTGCCGCCGCGCTTTCCTCCGGCAGCGCTCGCCGCAGTATCGGTGGCCCCGGTCACAATGACGGCAGATCCAAAACACCACACCACAGCCGGCCCCCCGGCAAAACCGTTGACGCAGTGTCTCTTCGCGGGTCCCCATCCCCGCCCTTGCGGCGGGACGGGACAACCGCGACTCGGCATGGCAATCTCGATCCCATCTACAGATGACGCTGCGCCGTTTTTTCGGGCCGGTGCAAAAAACCCCGATCGCCGGCTAACGGCCGGGGTTTTCTCTTTCCGCCTGCGGCCACGACTTGCCAGAGCCTCGGCCAGCTTCACCGATGACGAAGATTCGACCTCCCGCTATCGGCGCTCATCCAAAAAAGCGCAGCCCTGCAGCTTGTTATCCCTTGTCCCCTTTTTCCCTCTGCGGCGCTGAATGCGGCCCCGCTTTTGTCTGAGGCGCATGGGAGAATGAACGCCATGGCGCGTAAGCGAAACGGGTGGGTTCCCTTCGGTGAAGCCTTGGCCGATCTGCCCGACCCGGTGAAGACGATCCACGACACCTCGCCCCAGGCGCGGCACCATTTCACCCAGGCCGACCAGGTGAACCAGCTTGTTTCGGCCAACGAAGCAGACCCCGATCTGGGCTTCATAGCGCGGCTGATGGCGCTGTGCTGCCTGCCCCGCACCAACCCCGGTAATCGTCAGCGGTATGTCCGTCGCAACGGCCCGTACACGCTCGGGATGACCGCCGGGATCAACACCAATCTCCCCTACGGCAATCTGCCCCGGCTGTTGCTGGCATGGGTGTGCACCGAAGCCGTGCGGACCCAAAAGCGCGAACTCGTTCTAGGAAAATCGCTGGCCGAGTTCATGCGAACGCTCGGGATCTACCACAACAGCGGCGGGCGCGGCGGCGTTCAAACCCGGCTCCTCAACCAGATGGACCGGCTCTTTCCATGCAAGTGTCCAACTGATCTATGAAGATAAGGGGAGTAAGGCGACCATAAGTTCGTTCGTAGCCGACCGCACGGAGTTTTGCTGGAACGAGCGCAAGGCCAATGAGCGGGTGCTGTGGGAGAGCAAGATTGAGCTGGGCGAGAAGTTCTTCAAGGAAATTATCAGCCATCCCATCCCGCTCGACATGAACACCCTAAAGGCCCTCAAGCGTTGCGCCCTGGGCCTCGATCTTTACCTGTGGCTGGCTTACCGGACCTTCACACTGAAGTTCCCGCTCCGCCTCACCTAGCGCCAGTTGTACCGCCAGTTCGGCCTGGATCCGGACAAGGCCAGCGATGCAAACACCGTTCAAATGTTCCGCCGCAACGCGCTCCGGGAGTTGAAGAAGATCAAGTTGGCCTGGCCGGAGCTGAACTACGCAACGGCCAAGGGCGTGCTGATCCTTTATCCCTCGAAGCCCTCCATTGCTCCGGTAGAACAGCTTTCGCTCGTAAATTAGCCCTCAATCTCTGTTTCCCGGCTCAAAGATCGTCCCTGATGGCTCCCGCCCCGGCAAAGTGCGTCGAAGGGGTGCCTGAGCGCTATAAACTGCACCCTGCGGCGTCCTACAAAGCCCTCCGCCGCGAGATTTATCCACAGAACACTGTGATTAGAGGAAGTTATCCACGCCTAAAACGCACATACATACAAGTAGTAAGACAAGTAGTTAAAGAACAAGTAGTAGGAGCGACTACTCCTGTGAATAAACCATCAATTTGAACCCCTAAGAACAAGACACCCACAAACAGTGAGGTGTTCACCCCTTTTTGAGGGTAAAAACCGGAAAGCAGAACCCGGAGATCACCTCGGCACAAAACACCTGGACCCAACAGTTTTGATGGCGATGGTTGAGTTATTCATGGTTGCTCTCACAGGATGTCGCCGCTCGCTAGCCCTGGACCATCTGGGCACTCGTGGCGTCTATTCCTGAGAATCCGCCGCTCTCTGGACCGGCACCACCGGCAGCGTGGTGAGGATCCGGTTGCCTTCATCGATCTCCACGGCCACGCCGGTGAACATCCCCTCCTCCTCGGCTGGCACCGTGCAGCGCACCGATCCCACGAAATCCGACACATCGGCACCGGTGAAGGTGAACATCTCTTCGATGTACTGGGACTCCTGTCCGTTGGCCGCCAGAGGGATCTGTGTTTCTTCGAGCACGGCGCCGTCTTTCATCAAGCGGCAGGTCACCACCAGATCAGACTCGGTCAGATTGCGGATGGCCGCCGCCGTGTCGAGTCCTCCCTCCTGGCGAACTGGGAAGAGGGCATCCCTCACAGGTTGACTGGCCCCCACTCCGGCCACTCCGATGCCGGGCAGGGCATACCGCAAGACTCCGCCAATGGGACCTTCGGAAACCACCTTCACCGATCCGCTCACCAGCTCCCCTCGGCCATGGGTGGAAATCGTGAGTTCTCCCAGCGGTTCCATTTCCGTCCGGATGCTCAGGGCACCGTCCCCGGTGACCTCCAGATCACCCGTGAGATCCACCACCGATGCCGGGTCCATGAGATTTCCCTCCTGATCGTAAAAGTAGAGGGCGGGCCTGCTCGGAGAGATGGTTGCATGATAGGGGGTGGGGCCCGGGCCGCTCGGCCGGGGGGACACATTCACAAAAACGAGATCGGAGGTGGTGCCATCCCCATTGGCGAAATGCGCAAAATCCAAGCCCGCTCCCTGGCCTCTGCCTCCCGTCCGGGCCACCGGCACTACCGGCAGCGTGGTGAAGATGCGGTTGCTGTCATCCAGCTCCACCGCGATTCCGGTGAACAGGCCCGGTGCCGTGCAGCGCACCGACCCCACGAAATCGGATGTATCGGTCGCGGTGAACACCTCCTCAATGTACCGGGCCTCCTGCCCGTTAGCCTCCAGGTCAATCTCCACCGCTTCGAGTACCATGCCCCCGCTCATCAACCGGCAACTCACCGTGATCGCTTCCTCACCCGGGTTGTGGAGCGCCGCTGCGGTGCGGATCCCTCCGGCCTGGCGGCGAGCCGGGAAAATGGCATCCCTCACGGGTGGGCTGGCTCCCACCCCGGCCACCCCGATGCCGGGCAGGTCAAAAGCGCAGGACCCCGCCGATGGGACCATTCGAGACCACCTTCACCGATCCGCTCACCACCTCTCCCTGGCCGTGGGTCAAAATCGTGAGTTCTCCGAGCGGTTCCATCGCCGTCCGGACGCTCAGGGCACCGTCCTCCGTGATCTCCAGATCTTCTGTGACGTCCACCACTGTTTCCGCCGCAATCGGATTGCCCTCTTTATCGTAAAAGTCGAGGCCGAGCCGGATCGGATGGGTGGCCACATTCACGAATACAAGGTCGGAGGTGATGCCCTCCCCATTGGCGAAATGCGCAAAGTCCAAAGCCCCCACTCCCGGAGTGGACTCGGCCCGGTTGGAATAGGGACTACTGCCAGCCGCGTTGACCGCCCGCACCTGGAAGATGTAGGCCGTGCCGTTGGCGAGTCCGGTGACCGTATGGGTCGTGTAGGTGGAGCCGATGGATATCCAGCTTCCCCTCCCGTTGATCCGGACCTCGTAATCCGTGATCGCCAAGCCGCCATCGTCCTCCGGAGCGTCCCAGGACAGCGCCACCTGCTCATTGCCGCCATCCGCCAGGAGATTCGTGGGCGCGTCCGGCACCGTTTGGCGCGGGCCTCCGCCGCCGCCGCCGCCGCCGCCGCCGCCGGGTGGCGAAGGTGGGGGAGATGGTGGTGGGGGAGGCGGTAGTGGTGGTGGATCAGGCGGTGGGGGCGGAGGAGGAGGTGGTGGCGGGGTCGCGACGCAGACGGTCCCCTGGAAATTGATCGTTGCCAGCCACGCCTGAAATGCAGTATCCACCGGCGCACACAACGTGGTCTCCCGTATATCCAACACCGAGAGTTGTGACAGCGCCGACAGGGTTAGCGGAAGAGGCCCGCTCAACTCATTGTTGTAGAGAAACAGCCTCTGGAGGTTGGTCAAGCCCCCCAGCTCCGCCGGGATCTCCCCGCTCAATGCATTCCGGGAGAGAGCCAGCTCCTGGAGGTTGGTCAAGCCTTCCAGCTCGGCACCGATCGTTCCGGTCAATCCATTGGCGGAAAGCCTCAGTTCATCGACGCTGCCTTGTCCATCCGTGGATACACCGTGCCATTCTGAAAGCGGTTCATTGCTCAACCAGTTGGTGTTGTCCGTCCAGTTCGCGCCGCCGGTCGCGCTGTAGAGCACCCTCAGCGCCGCCCGGTCCAGGGGTGTACCGTTCTTTCTGTAATGTGAGGAAGGTGAGCTAAAAGGATCAGAGGTCTGGGGCAGGATTTCTCCAAAAACTCAAGACAAGAGCAAGGAGGATCCGAATGACCCCAGACCCAGAACAGAGGCTACCACGAGAATTGTTGAAAGAACTGATCGAAGAAGGCAGCGACGCGTTTCGAGGAGTGTTGGAGAAACTGCTCAACACCGCCATGCAGATGGAACGAGAAGAGTTTCTGGGAGCTCGACGCTGGGAGCGGAGCGAGCAGCGTCGAGACCACGCCAACGGGTACAAGGCCAAGACGCTGTCAACTCGAGTGGGACAGCTTCAAATCCGGATTCCACAAGTACGTCACCTGGACTTCTATCCCCGATCCCTGGAGCGAGGGTGCCGCTCGGAGAAAGCCCTGAAGCTGGCCATCGCCGAGATGTACGTGATGGGCGTGTCGACGCGCAAGGTCACTGAGATTACCGAGCAGCTGTGCGGCACCGAGATCTCCGCCAGCCAGGTCTCAAGAATCTCCAAGCTGCTGGACGACGAACTCGAGCAGTTTCGCAACCGCCCTTTGGGCAGCTATCCAGTTGTGTACCTGGATGCCCACTACGAGAAGGTCCGTCGCCAGGGCAGCATTCAGGATGTGGCCGTCTTGAAAGCGACCGGAATCAACTGCTGGGGCAAGCGGGAGGTGATTGGGGTCAGCTGCCGACTCAGCGAGGCGGAGGTCCACTGGCGAGAGTTTCTGCAGCAGCTTCAAAAGCGTGGTCTGGAGGGTGTGCAGCTGATTGTCAGCGATGACCACTCAGGACTACGAGCTGCCAGAAGAGCTGTCTTTCCTTCAGTGCCCTGGCAACGCTGTCAGTTTCACCTGAGCCAGAATGCTCAGCGATACGCCCGCCGATCCGACCAACGTGCCGCCATCGCCACTGACATTCGAGACATCTTCAATGCCCCGTCTGGAGGCGAAGCTGAGGCGATGCTTCGGGCCAGAGTCGAGCAATACTACGACCGCAACCCGGAGCTGGCCGATTGGATGGAGACCAATCTGCCGGAAGGCTTTACGGTCTTTCGTTTTGCACGTTCTACCTGGCGGCGCATTCGCACCAACAACGGGCTGGAGAACCTAAACCGTCAGATTCGCCGGCGTACCCGGGTCGTCGGTATCTTTCCAAACACCGAGTCCGCACTACGACTCATCACCGCTGTCGTCGAGGAGATTCACGAAGACTGGCTGATCGGGAAACAGTACCTCAGCCTGGTCGATTTCAAACCACAGGAGAATCCGATCTCAGATCACTCTCAGTCAAATTACAGAAAAATAGTTGCTTAGCCCCCGGTCCTGGGCCGGAGCCACCTCGGGCGGGATCATTCCGGTCAACTGATTACTCCAGAGTGACAGCTCCAGAAGCCCTGTCAGGTTCACCAACCAAGATGGGATCTCCCCGGTCAATTCATTGCTGTCGAGATACAGCTCCTGGAGGTTGGCCAAGTCCCCCAGCTCCGCCGGGATCTCCCCGCTCAATGTATTGCTGTAGAGATTCAGGTTCTGGAGGTTGGCCAAGTCCCCCAATTCCGCCGGGATCTCCCCGCTCAATGTATTGCCGTAGAGATCCAGCGTCTGGAGGTTGGTCAGGTCCCCTAGTTCGGCCGGGATCTCCCCGCTCAATCCATTGGCGGAAAGCCTCAAGATCGTAACGCGTCCGGCCGCGTCCGTGGTGACCCCATGCCACGTTGAGAGCGGCTCGGTGGTTGTCCAGTTCGTGCTGGTTGTCCAGTTCGCGCCGCTGGTCGCGTTGTAGAGCGCCACCAGCGCCGCCCGGTCCGTCGCCACCGTGCCCTGTGCGCGGGCGTTCCCGGTGGCGAGAAGGACCGCCGACAAGACGGCGAGAAGGACAAGGAGGGTCCGACCGCACTCTAAACATGCGGCGGGAAATGTGCTAGGGCGAAAAGTTAAACGGGGTGCCGGGGTGCTGCTCTCGGCTCTTATGATACTGTCCGCCGGACCGCATTGCTTTTGTCAAGCCTTTTTTCGAGCTATTCATGACTTTTTCTCCGGTCCATATTCTCCTGGGTCCGGCGTTAGCTGGCGCTGGCCCGTAACGCCGACAGCGCAGCGGCTGTGACCCGGACGTTCTACGGGCACTTACTGGCAACGATCCAGGCAGCGGCAAGGGGACTTATTCCTTTGTTTTGTTGTGTTTGTCAAGGCGATGCCGCCGGTGTTTCCCGGCTCTTTACTACCAATTTTCAAGTAGGCGCGGAGGCCAGCCTGGAAGTAGAGGCATTTTTGGCTTTTTTAGGTCATTCACTACTAATTTTGGTAGGGCGGCATATGTTTCGAGGACGTACCATTAACACCGTACGGATACCCGGCCCCCGCTCTTTCACGCAGCCGGGCGGGGGAGGTGAGCGAGGGTTGGAACCGAGTCCGGGGGCGGCCGCCGCGCAGAGCGAACGCCCGTGCCATTCGTCCCCGGGCGTCGTCCAGAGAAGAAGCGGAGATCGTCATGAACAACCAGGACGCCTTTGCACGCATCCTGGCGTCGGTGTACGACGCCATGCTCGACGATGCGCAGTGGCCGGCCACCTCGGCCCTCATCGACGAGGCCTGCGGCCTGACGGGCAATGCCCTCCTGGTCGGCGAAGGCCCAAAGGACGACATCCGGGCGCTCTTCGTCGGGTTCTACCGCCGGGGGCAGCGCCACGAAGACATGGAGCGGGAGTACCTCAGGGTCTACCATCCCCTCGACGAACGCGTCCCGCGCGTGCGGCAACTGCCCGACAGTCGTCTAGTGCACGTCCACGACGTCTACACGGCCGAGGAGTTGAAGACCTCGCGGACCTACAACGAGATCATGCTCCGGGCCAAATACCAGCATGGCTTAAACGTGCGCCTGGACAGTCCGGACGGCTCCTACATCACCTGGAGTATCGGCGATCCCGTGGCCTCGGATGGCTGGGGGTCGTCGCAGATCACGATGATAGAGGGGCTGCTGCCCCATATCCGACAGTTCGTCCGTGTCCGCCAGGCGCTGGTCCGCGCCGAGGCGCGCGCCACGACCGTGACCGCCCTGCTCGACAACCCGCGGATCGGCGTCCTCCACCTGGACCGGCGCGGGCGGATCATGGCGGGCAACGACCGCGCCCACACCATCCTGCGGCACGGCGATGGGTTGTTGGACCGGGCCGGGGTGCTGCGCGCCCGCGCGCCGGCCGACCAGGTCCGTCTCGAACGGCTGGTGGGCGACGCGCTGCCGGCCTCTGGAGCGGTTGTTGTCAGCGGGTCGATGGTGCTCCGCCGCTCGTCCGTGTTGCCGCCGTTCGTGGTGCACGTCAAGCCGGTGGGCCTCCCTCAACCGGACTACGGAGCGCGGCACGTTGCCGCGCTGGTGCTGATTGTCGAGCCGGGGCGCCAGCATCGCATCAATCCCGGCCTGGTGGCCACGACCTTGGAACTGACGCCGCCGGAGACTCAGGTGGCGGTCTGGTTGGCGGAAGGCAAGAGCGTCGGCGACATGGCCGATGCGACGGGGCATACGGAAGGCGCCATCTACTGGCACCTGAAGCAGATCTACCAGAAGCACTCCATCTCGCGGCAGGTGGACCTGGTGCGGTTGGTGCTGTCGCTCGCCGAGCTCGGGTGAGGGCGGCGCGGCTGGCGTTTCCGGGCGGTCGGGAGATCTGGACGTCCGCTCCCCTCGACGAAGACGGTGGCCGGCTCATTGACCATCACCTCCGAAGGCATTGTCAGAGGAAACTGGCTTGAGTCGGCGAGATGCGCCTTGTAGTGTCTTCGGATGAAGAACCCCTTTCGCTATTTCAAGACCTCGCCCGAGATCATCCGCCTGGCAGTGATGATGTATGTTCGCTTCCCACTGTCGCTACGCAATGTCGAGGACCTTCTTCACGAGCGTGGGATCGAGGTGAGCCACGAGACGATCCGGTTCTGGTGGAACCGGTTCGGCCCGATCTTCGCCGCCGAGATCCGCAAGAAGCGGATGGATCGAATGCGCGCGTTTTCGGGTTGCCGGTGGCACCTCGATGAGATGTTCGTGAAGATCAACGGCGAAGGCCATTACCTTTGGCGGGCCGTCGACCAGGAAGGCGAGGTGCTTGAGGCCTTTGTCTCGAAGAAGAGAGACCGCGAAGCCGCTTTGAAATTCCTCAGGAAACTAATGAAGCGCTACGGCAGGCCGGATGCGATCATCACTGATCGGCTGAGGTCTTACCGAGCGGCGTTGCGCGAACTGG
Organism: Acidobacteriota bacterium; assembly: GCA_965205615.1. GTDB lineage: Bacteria > Acidobacteriota > UBA6911 > RPQK01 > CBDAPI01 > CBDAPI01. Next base: position 136,669 of record CBDBHK010000028.1, read on the forward strand.
GCGGATCCGGTCTGCAACAAGCCGGCCGCTGGCTGAACAATCGTGCGGAGAATTCACACCTGCCGTTCCGGCGACCAGACCTCGCCATGCTCCGTTTCAGGCGGATGCAAAGCCTCCAGAAATTCGCCACCGTTCATTCTTCCGTTTACAATCACTTCAACCAGGAACGACACCTCTGCTCACGAGACAATTCCCAGCTCAACCGCGCCGCCGCGCTCGCCCAGTGGCGTCAGCTCGGGGCGGCCTAATTCCCTGTCGGTGGCGGAGAACTCAGTCCTTGCGACTTTCCTCTGACAGTGCCCCGTTGTTTCCTGCTCGCCCAGATTTGCATGGCGGGTGAAGAAGTCCACACGTTCCAGTAGGTCCAGGTTTTCCTCTCTAACTATCATGTAGGGGAAAATCCGGCTGTGGGGATCAACAAACTTGTTGTCCTGCTTTGAATCCGAAGCTCTGAATAATTCGATTGCTATTGGAGCTGACCATTGATCGAGTCCACCAGCCCCGAAGTCCCTGCTCATGACGTTTCCGCTTACCGGTATATGATCCAAGCCGACGGCGTGACCGATTTCGTGCAGGATTACTTTGTACGTCTTGTTGACGAACGCATACGCCCCGTAGGAGTCGTTAACATCGACCAGCAGCTTTGACAGAGCAAGGGTGTCGGGTTTGTATGCCTCTTCGTCGGCTGTGTTGATGTAAATATCAGCTTCTGCCATTTCTGGTCGGCGTCCGTTATTCGATAGTTGGTTGCCCGAATGGAGCCTGATCTGGATCCAGTTGGGGCACCGCCTCTTCTTCCGGAAGGAGTAGAAAGTATATCCTCGCCTCTCGCTGCGCCTCCCAGGGGTTCACCCCGCTCCTCAGCAGTGCCCCGAACAGCTTCCCCGCGTTCTCGGCCGCCACCTGGAGGGCGTCTTTGAGCATCCCTCTCTCCTGGAGGTAGCGGACCAGTCTCGGGCGGTGTTCCTTCCAGTGTTTTCTCGCCTCGACCTCCCATGCTGTCACCATCTTCTACTCCTTTCTAATAAATGGTCGTCTCCGTGGCCTCGAACTGCTCGGGGCTCAACCGGAATTTCTTTGCCGTCTCCGGATCGCTAGCCCGCATAGATCACCGATTTGGAAATGAAGGTGATTTTGGCAGGCCGGAACGGTTTTCTGAGAGTTTCGCTATCGATCCGGTCCAGGTCGAGTGATGCGGTGGTGTGGAGGGTCGTGAATGGAGCGTTTTTCGGGTTCGGAAGAGCGTGACGGAATGTATTCAGGCAGAGCTCGGCCTGAGCGATGGAACGATTTCGTTTTTGGGGGCGTTTGATCGGGACAGACCTCAGCAGCGCAGAGGAATGGCCTGGAGGTTTCGAACGACGGCAGCGAAGACCTCGCTGTAGGGATAGGCTTCCGACATGGAGATCCAGACGTGGCGGACCGTGAGGCGGACTTGGGCGCCGATCTTGAGGAGCTTCAAGCGAATCGTCTGACACTGAGCGCGAGCCAGGGGGGTCTGCTTCAGTCCGAGACGACGCAAGGCGTGCATGAGCATGTAGGCGGCGGAGGACAGATACAGCCGGAGTTGATTGGCGCGCATCGTTGCCGCGCTGGTCCGGTCGGCGAACAGACCCAACTGCTGTTCTTTTATGCGGTTCTCCATGTCGCCCCGCGCACAGTAGAAGTCTTCGTAGAGCGCGCGGGCCCCCAGGCGTTCCGGCGACAGGGAGGTGACGACGAATCGGGGATTGGCGCCTTTGTCCAGGAACTCGGCCTTGCCGACGACGCGTCGCTCCGAGGTCCAACTGTGGCGAGTCCGGTAGCGGAAATCCTTGAACACCCGCGCCGGTCGCCCGGTGGCGTTGAACTCGGCTTCGGCCTGAGTCATCGCTTCGGCGCTCTCTGACTTGAGCCGATCATTGTTGGCCAACCCCATCACGTAATCCACGTGATGGTCTTCACACCAGCGGAGCAAGTCATCCCGGCAAAAGCCCGAGTCGGCCCGGATGACGATCGAGACCTCCGGCCAGCTCTGCCGAATCCGGCCGACGATCCGTTCCAGTTCCTCCACCGATCCCGCGGCCCCATCGATATTGGAACACCGCAACCGGGCGCACAGCAGATGCTCCCCCGAGAAGATGTACAGCGGAAGATAACAGTAGTGGCGGTAGTAACCGTGAAAGAACCGGCCTTCCTGCTGGCCATGGATCGGGTCGTCGGTCGCATCCAGATCCAGCACCATCTCCTCGGGCGCCGATTCGTGGGACTCCACGAAGGCATCCACCATCCAGCCGTCGATCCGGTCCGGGTCCATCGCGATCTTCTTGTACCGCTCCTGCTCATCGACCTCGGCGCCGGTCAACTCCAACCGGTTCAGCGTACACCTGCCCGCCAGCGCCTTCCCCCGATCTGAGGCCTGCCGCCGCCTCTCCCCCAACGGATCGGCCTTATTCACCGCCACCGCCAGCATCGGATCGGTGCGCAACTGATCATGATCGTTCAGATCCTCGTACCCCAGACAGAGTCCGTAGATGCGCTGCCCCAACAACTCCTCGACCGTGTGTTCGATCAACCGCGGATCCCGGTGATCCCTGAAACACTCAGCCAGTCCGGCGATCAGACCCGTCCCCCTCTCGACCTCTCGCAACAGCAGCACCCCTGCATCGGAGGTGATCTTCCCGCCGTCGAAACCAGATAAAAATTGGGTTTCTCGGTCTGATCCACGGCGCACGACTTCTGATCACGGACAGCACACTAGGCGTCCCGCCAGAAGCCGTAAAAGGCGATGAGCAGGACGGCGAGGAGGTACATCAACGGGTGGACCTGCTTCCCCTTGCCGCGCAGGAGCTTGATCGGTACGTAAGAGACGATCCCCAGACTGATCCCGTCAGCAATTGAATGAGTGAAGGGGATCGTGGTCAGGGTCAGAAAGGCCGGCATCGCCTCGTCGAACTCTGTCCATTGAAGCTCGCGGGCGCCGCGCATCATCATCGCTCCGACCAGGATGAGAGCCGGTGCCGTGGCGATGACAGGCACGGCCACGACGAGTGGCATCAGGAACAGCGACAGCAGGAACATCACGGCGACGACCACTGCAGTCAAGCCCGTTTTGCCCCCTTCTTCGACCCCCGTCGCCGACTCCACGTAGCTCGTGACCGTACTGGTGCCGACTGCGGCGCCTACGATGGTCCCGATGGCGTCCGCACCAAAGGCGGCATCGGCCCCGGGGGAGATCTCCCTCTTCGTCCACGAAGCCGCCCAGCCGCCCGACCCCGATGAGGGCGCCAGCGGTGTTGAAGATGTCGACGAACAGCAGGGCAAGGATGACGACGATGAGCTTACCGGTCATCAAGCCGCCGAAATCGAGAGCCAGGACGGTCTCCTCAGGCAGGCTGAGGAGCGTCACCAACGACTCCGGGGGCGCACTGATCCCCAGGCTCCAGCAGGCGACGGTTACGCCGAAGATGCCGATGAGGATCGCGCCGCGGACCCTCGCTGAGGCCAGCACCGACATCACCAGCAGACCGAGTAGGGCCAGCACGACACGCGGACTCCGGACGTCTCCCAGAGTGATCAGGGTTGCCGGGTGGTCAACAATCAGACCGGCGCTGTTAAACCCGATGATGGCCAGCAGCAGCCCGATGCCGCACATGGTGGCGATCTTGATAGAGGTGGGGATGGCGTGCATCAGAGCGGCGCGGACGCCGGTGACCGACAGGACTAGAAAGAGGATCCCCTCCACAAAGACGGCCGCCAGGGCGACCTGCCACGCTACCCCAAGTCCCTGCACGATCCCGTAAGTAAAGTAGGCGTTCAACCCCATCCCCGGCGCCAGAGCAAAAGGGTAATTGGCCCACAGGCCCATGGCCAGCGTCGCAGCGGCCGAGGCCAGTGCCGTGGCGACGACCAGGTCGTTGGCCGGCATACCAGCTTCGGACAGGATCTGCGGGTTGACGAAGAGAATGTAGGACATGGTCAGGAAAGTGACCAGGCCCGCCCGGACTTCTGTGGTCAGTGTGGTTCCCGCGGCTTCGAGGCCAAAGTAGCGTTCGAGAGCTCTCATCGGGATCCATCTCCTCTCAGTCCTGCGCACCGCCCAGGTACAGGTCTCTTCCCCGCACCAGCGCCGCCATTTTCCGGTCGGCTACCGAGCGATGGAGCATCCAGAAGCCGCAGTCGGGGTGAACCCACCTGATCCGATCGGCCCCGAGTAGATTCACTCCATGCTCGATGCGGCGGGCGACTTCCTCCGGGGACTCCACTTCGTTGTCCTTAATGTCGATGACACCGAGACCGAGACTGATAGAGGATTTGAGGTCTTTGAAGATTTCCAGTTCCGGGTAGCCGAGTCGGGCACCCTCGAGCACCAGATGGTCGCATTCCAGGGCGTTGAAGAAAGGCAGCAACTCGTTGAGACAGCCTTCCTGGATCCGTTGTCCACCGTAATTCCCGAAGCAAAGATGAACTCCTTTCCGTTCACCTGCGCCGCCCAACACGTGGTTGATGACTTCTGCAGCCCAGGGGCCGTCGGCGGGAGATCCCGGAAGGTTGGCTTCGTCAACCTGGAGGACGGGGGCCTCGATCCCTTCGACCTGTTTGCGCAGCGCTTCAGCGATGTCCGTGGCCAGGGCTCTGATGTCACCGTAATGATGATCCAGCAGCGTCTTGGACAGCATGTACGGACTGGTGACCGTCAGTTTGAGAGGTTTCCTGGTCAATTGCTTTACGAACGCATAGTCCGTGCTCAGATGCAGTGTGCCTTCCTCGATTTCCCCATGGACCACGCCGGAAGGTTGTTTGCGGAAACCCATCCCCGGAAGACTCCGGAAGGCCTTGATTTCAGTGTCTGTCAGTTCGGTAGTGATCCCCTCCAGGGCGTCCATGAAGTAGTCGATCATGCCGTTGCTGTCCGGATGATTGACGTTGAAGCGGGACAGTTCGCCGTCCGAGATCACGTCAATGCCTGCCAGTTCCTGGGTCTTTAACACCACCATGATGGCGTCGCGCAGACTGGTGGTGGAGGGCAGCGCATGCAGCCAGGAAGGCGTGGGATAGCTGCCGACTACGGTTGTCTGGATGGGTTTCTCGTTGATGATGAATCTGCCTCTGGGGTCGTCACCCGTGCCTTTCAGATGGTGGCATGCCTGTCCCCTGAAATCCAGAGGCAGGTCATCCAGCCGGATTCTTACCCGGGCGCAATGGCCAGGCGTTTGTACTCGGCGACACGCTGCTGGTCAGGAGGTCTGGTGATCGCACCGACCAGCACGAACACCACCAGGTTGCCCAGCAGGCCCCAGGCACCTACGTCGATCGTGTTGCTCATCAGATGCAGGGCCTGATCGATGCCCAGGTTTTCGGTCAGGATGCTCAAGAAGGGGCTGAACAGGAACACGATGGCCAGTCCGACGATCGTACCCGCGATCGCTCCAGCCCGCGTCCCCCGGCGGACAAACAGCATGTCGAGCGTGACGGGGATCAGTTGCGATGAGAAGGCAATTGCCAGCACCATGAGGGGGATGATCATGGCGACCGGGTTAAAGCGCTCGGCGTGCCGGCCGGCGATCACCAGCAGCAGTGCCAGAACCGTCGCTCCGGCGATGGCGCATCGACCGACCCACTTCCGTTCTTCCTCACTGGCGTCGGGTCTCACGAACCGGTCCCAGACATCATGGGTCAGCACCGCGCTCAAGGCGTGAAGGTTGCTGTCGGCCGTGCTCATCGACGCGGCGGCGATCGCCACCAGGAGCAGTGCGATGATCAGCGGCCCCAGGACTCCGAGCAGCACGGGCAGGTGCTCCTTGAGCACCACCATCATGATCTGGTCAAACTCGTCCGTTTTGGTGCCGACACTGGGATGGGGTAAGAGCTTGTCCCAGTTGACTTCGGTGTCGTCCGGATGAGCCAGGACGAAATCAACCTCGGTAGAACCCTCCCCGGGGTTGGCTTCGAAACGATACTGACCCCCTTCTTGAAGCGGGTACAAAGCCTGACCGCCCAGGCCGATCAGGATCACACCGAAAAGATAGCAGGCGGTCAGAACGACCGCAAAAATCACAGCGCTGCGCCGCAGCGTGTTGGTGGAGCGGGCCGCATAGTAGCGCATCCATTGGGCAGGTTGGATCATTGATCCGAGAGAGGCGAACACACAGACGGTGAAGAGTTTCTCGGCCGGCCAACTGGCGGTCGTCCCCGGCAGGGAGAGGGACCTGCGCGGCAGATTCGCCACGGCCTCGAAGAACCCTCCCAGGCCACCCAAGGCGGCGACCACCGCGATCCCGCCCAGCAGCATTCCAGTGATCACGAGCAGGCCCTGGATCACGTCGGTCCAGGCCACGCTCCGCATCCCGCCGAACATGATGTACACCATGGCAATCAGCGCCAGGACCGTCGCGCCGATCTCAAAGGACCAGGGGCCCGAAAACATCTGTTGGGCTAGAAACCCACCGGCCCGGATTTGCAGAACCACGTAAGGCACCGCGTACAGAAACCCGATCAGAGCCGCCAGCAGGCGCAGCGTGACCGGGCTGTTGTAGTAGTCGGAGATCATGTCGGCCGGCGTGAAATAGCCTTTGGCGCGCCCGATGCGACTGATGCGCGAGCCCAGGACGTACACAGCCGAACCCGAAAAGGGCACGTTCAACGCGAAGAGCGTGAACACCACCCCCTCCTTGTAAGTGTTGCCCGGCACCCCCAGCATTGCGGCCGAGCTGAAGAAGGTAGCCATAATCGTGAGCGAAGAGACGATCCAGTCCTGGCCCCGTGCCGCCAGGTAATAGTCCTCCTCCCCACCGGCACTTCGTCGCCAGCCAATGTACCCCAGAACCAGCAGGACGATCAGGTAGCCGACCAGGACCAGGTGCGGCGTGTAGCCCAGATCGAAAGGGGATTGGGCGGCGAAGAATAAAAACATGGTCAGCCCCGGCTCCCGGCAGCAGGATCAGTCTTCCCGGCGGGACCAGACTCGGAAAAACGCCACCAGCACCACCGTCACCTGTACGGCGTACCAGAGCAGACTCCAGGCGTAAACAACGGGAACGCCCACCAGGGTGAAGGTCGCGGCGGGATCACCCGGATCGGGATTGATCAACCGTATTCCCGGCCCCGGCCCCATAAACATCGCAATCAGAAAGATACCCAGTAGTGCAGGCCCGAGGCTTGGTCTCCTGTGCAGTTGATCTCCGCTCATGGGTTGCGCCTGCAGAGCACTTCTAAAAGAGACTCGGCACCACGGGCTGGGTGGCGAAAACGCCCGGACGGGTTTCAATCACCGTGCCTCCGATTTGCCCTTCGGCTTCGATCTTGAGGATTCCACTGAAGTCGTCTAAAGACAGTTCTTTTCCCTCCGAGACCACCCAGTCGATCTCCTCCAGAAACAGGGCCCGATGCCCCGATGCAGCCACAGGAATGGAAGCAGTCGCCAGAAGATCATTCTGGGCGTCGCAAAGTCGCAACTGGAGAAGGAGTGCCTGCTGTTCGACGTTCACGACGGCAATTCCCGAACCGAGTTGTTCGCTCCGTTTGTTTCGGACCGGCGCTTCGAGGCCTTGGCTTGCTGTGGCGCTGGCGCCCACACCGGCGGTTCCGGCGCTGCCGCCAAACAGGACCACTCCGGCCAGTGCCTGGTCGGAACAGACCCTCACCGATCCGGAGATCAAATCGCCCATGCCGTCCGAGCGGAGGATTCGAAGGCCTCCGGCCGGCAGGTTCAAGGTCTTCTCCCCGTTGAGATTCTCCCCGTTGAGGGTCACGTTCAAGGGGTTGCCGTTGTCATCCCTTATCTGGACCCGGGCGGTCGCCTCGTTCCCGGTCAGGTTGATCAGTAGAATCTGGCTGAAGACCTGGAATCCCGACGCCGTGCCGTTTCCGAATTGAGCGAAATAGATCTTTTGATTGAGCACCGGTTCGACTCCCAGCGGGGCTGCACCGGTGGAACCTGGAGAGATGACGGTCCCACCGCAAATCTTCGCGTAATTGGGCGCAACCGGCTGGGTGGCGAGTTCCCTGGGGCTGGTCTGTATCACGGTGGCGGTTATGTCTTTTTCCGTGGTACCGACGACCCCGGTGAAAGAGCTAAGATTGAGATCCACGCCTTCTTCGGCCACCCAGTCGATCTCGTTTACGAACAGAGCGCGATGACCCAGGTTCGGAAGCAGGAGGTCGCCTGTCGCCAGAAGCATGCCCTCCGGATCGCTCAAGGCCAGTGCCAGCGTCCGCTCCCGCTCCTGCAGATTCGTAATCGCCAGTCCGGTGTTGATCCCGCTGGCATCAGACGTCTCAATGGGAGCGACGAAACCCTTCGCCAGCACGTGGCTCACTCCCACGCCGGCAATTCCGACGGCCCCGGCGAAGGAGATCACGCCGGCTACGGCCCGGTCGGAACGGACCACGACGTACCCGGAGATGAGGGGACCACGACCGTCGGTGGCGAGTTCAATCAGGCCGCCGGCCGGAATCTGGATCTCTTTTTCCCCCTCCACCTCTTCGCCGTTCAGGTCTACGGTCAGAGGCGTTCCGTCACTGCCCCTCAAGAGGACCGTGGCCTGTGCAGGATTCTCCGGATCCAGGTTGAAGAGCGAGATGAGGCTCGAGATGTTGATGGGGCTACCTGCCGGTTTCGGATCCAGTTCAGCGGGCGAACCCGTGAACCCCACCTCTCCATCACCGAACTGGGCGAAGTGGATGGTCAGTTCGACCGCGGGATCAGGTGTCCCGGTCAGACAGGGCCCCAGGGGCAGATCCGGGTCGGGCAGGCGACCCCCGTCGAAGTCGAAGGCGGGAGAATCGGGCATACCATCGCCGTTCGTATCTCCCAGCGGCAGGAAGTCCACGGTTGGCTCGGCATTGGTCGGAAAAGGTATGGCCACCCGGGCGAAGTCCAGGTCGCCGGAGCTGGCCAGCAGGTCGATGCCGATCTGCATGTCCGGCATCCCCGGAATCTCCAGATCGAAGTGATCGGTCAGCCCGTCGGAGCCTTCGTCCCGGGCGATGATGGTGCCGGTCAATGACATGGCATCGGAGAAATCCGTTCTGATGACGGCTGAGCTGGGCCGGAAGCTGGGATCGTAGCCATTGATCCGAAGTTCGGCCTGCCGGAAAGTCGGCGGTACGCCCTGAAGGATCGACTTGATCCATCTCAGAATCGTGCCTGAGCCCGAGTCTGCAGGAGCCTGTTGAGAGGGGTCGATCGCCAGTATCGTCTGGGGACGTCCGTCCAGAGGGTGGGGATTGAGCAGGAGAATCTCCCTGAGGAGCTCGAGATCGCGGGCCGGGCGATACACCAGAATCCTGTTTCCGTCGCGGACAAAATTGAGGGGTTCATCAATTCCGGGATCGGGCTGGTCGGGTCTCGACGGGTCGGGGCAGTCGGTAGGCTCGCCAAAGTCGGCAAGGGCGTCGGTCTTTCTTTCATCCTTGTCCGGTGAGAGCCAGGCCCCTGGAGACAGTTCCAGGCTCCAGGTCTGGGCTCGCTTGGAAATATAGGCAACGGCCCGGTCGCCAGGCTGAACCAGTATGTCAAAGGGGACGTCGCCAACAGGCAGACGATGTGTCTGCGTGGCGGTGGCACGGTCGAAAACAAGCACTTCCCGGGTACCACGGCCTGCAACAAAGATGTTGCGGCGACCCGCAGACAAGGCCTGCAGCACTGTACTGGTGGTCGGAATCGGAGGGAGTTCCTGGTTAAAGGTGGGGCTGTCCGGGTCGATGTCAACCACAAAGATGCAGGAGTCTCCGGTGTTGAAGACGATGTAGGCGCGGGTGCCGCAGGGTGAAATCGCGATGTCGGTCAAGGCGCTATTGGGATTCACGCTCAGGTTGATGATGCCCGCACCCTGGCAATTGGCACCTCCCACGCTATCGTTTTCCGCGTCAATGCAGACCAGGGACGAAGGCGTGGCCGCATAGGCGCGGGTGTCGTCCGGCGTGACCCCGATTCCCCAGGGTGCAGCGCCCACCTGCAGTTGGGGAAGCAAAGTTCGAGAGGCGATATCAATAATGTGCACTAGACTGGCGCCTCTCCCCGCTACGAACAGCTTTGTTCCGGTGCTGTTGATGGCAAGCTCTTTGGGACCATTTGCATTGATGGACTGAGACTCCAGAGAGATTGAGTCCTCGAACACGATGGGTTCACCCGACGCACCGCTGATATTCACGAAGTCGTCGCGGTTTTCTCCCGCTGATGCCCCCCGATTCAAGGACACCCAGCAACCGGTTCCATCCGGGGAAGCCACCACTCCACCGGGGATACCCCCCTCAATGATTTGGGAGCTACTCTGACCGCTGTCCAGGTCGACAACGGCAAAGAAGCCCCGATTGGCCGAAATATTGGCGAGCATGCACATTTTCTGGCCGCCCGGCGTAAGCGCCATACGGCCGCCTGCCGACAACGTCAGCTCGTCCCGTATCAGCCGCTGGCAGGCCGACAGGGGTGAGCCGTCGAAATCACCCAGGGCCAGGTCTTCGGGCCCCAGAGCCCGGTCGTAGATCCGAAAATCATCGATCCGGCCGTGGAAATTGAGCGCGGTGGTGGAGACATTGTCGGATCCGATAGCGGGGTCGACATTTTCAGCATTGTCGATGATCTCCCCTCCGGTCGATCTCGATTCTCCTGTGTCCACCCCGTTGATGAAAACTCTCATCTCCGTTCCGTCATAGACCGCGGCAACGTGGGACTATTCTCCGGGGGCGAGAGTGGTCTGAGGGGTCAGGGAAATGCCTCCCCCGGGGTGGTTTGCCGTGGAAATACCGAATTGGACTCGTCCATTGCTGATCGCCAGCAGCACTCCTGGATTCCCATAGTCGTCCCAGATCACGCGTTGCCCATCCAGGCTCTGGGGACGCACCCAGGCTTCGATCGTCAGCCGGGCACCGTAGTTGAACGGGTTGGGAACGCGCACGAAATCGTCCATCCCGTCGAAGAAAAGACTGTTCCCGATACACAGTGCCGGTTCAGAGAAGCCGGGCCCGTTGAGCAGGCCATCGGCAAGGCTGCCCAGACTCCCGCTGTTGGCGACAGTCGTGCCGGAGCCCTCGTTGAAAAGAAACTCCACCCGGGGACGAGGTTCGGCGTGGATCCAGCCACCGAGGGCAGCGCAGGTAAAGAGACAGGTCAGGATCGGTCGTGAACCGCAGGTACCGAGCATCGAATTCTCCGGGCTGGTCTATTATGTCTCACCATTCATCGAACGGTGCCGATCGATCCACGCGCCCCAGAAGGGAAAAAGCAACATCGCGAGGGCCACGGCCGCCACGGAGTTCGCACCCGGCGGCGGCGGCGACCACGGCTGACTGACCCAGATGAGGCCCGTCAGGGCTACCAGGGCCCAGAGCGACCATGTGCCGGCCCTGTCGCGAGGTTTCGACGCCCGCACGTAGAACCCGATGGCGGCCAGGAACACAGCACCCTCCACGAGAATCGTGGCTGGGATTGAGTTCCACAGGCCCAGGCCGAACTTCGGTCCTCCCGGCCACAGCGGGAGGTCTGGACGATGGGTTATGAAATCAAGGATCCAGTGACTGAGCACCACCGTCCCGACGATTAGTGCCACCCGTCCGCCCCTGCCTAGGCCGTACATGACGGTCGCTGCAAGGCCTCCCCAGACCACGGCCATCAACAGGCTGTGGCTCCACGGGTATGATTCGAACGCCAGAGGCGTGAATGTCGTATTGCCCGGCGCCACGGAGACTGTTTCCACACCGGCGAAGAGCAGAAACGGCCACAAGAGATCGAGACCGAAAGATGCCGCCAGGAGAGTCCCCAGAGATGCCCGGGGTTCTGCCACTTTCGCGGTAAGCGATACAGCCAGGTGCCCCACGAACATGTCTCCGCTCCCTTCGACGATCGAATGGCGCCGATGCTCAGGTGCGCCACCCTTGCCCCGGTTTGCTGTCTTAAAATCGCCCAGCGATTGTAGTTGTTCGTCATCCTCACATCAATCCGTGACGAACCACGGTTGCACCCTGCTCGTGCCGCTCAGGAGACCCCATCAAAACTCGAGGGTAGCCCGGCTCTGCGCCAATAGATTCGTTGGCAGCGACAGTACTTCCCAGGCGGGAGATGTTTGCCAGCAGATCCGCGCCGTGGCAGGATGATCCTGTCATGAACACCAGCCCGGTCTTGTCTCTGATTCTTGTGCTTGGCTTCCATTCGCTCCCCGCCCAGCCGCACCGTACGGTTCTGACCAGTGTCAGGGATGGTGTTCACGTTGAGTCGTGGCGAGTGACGAGTCGCGACCTCCAGGTACGCGGCACACCCGGTTTTTCCGTCGAGAAAGTGACTCTGCACGGCGGCAAACAGGAGGGTGTCGATCTCGTGACCATCGACAACGGGCGCCTGCAGATCCGAATCATTCCCACGCGGGGGATGGGTGTCCTGGATGTAAAGAGCGGGAGCATCCGGCTGGGCTGGGACTCTCCGGTCCAGGAAGTCGTCCACCCCAGGTACGTCAACCTGCACAACCGGGGAGGACTCGGCTGGCTGGAGGGATTCAACGAGTGGCTGGTACGTTGTGGCCTGGAATACGCCGGATTGCCCGGGAAGGACTCCTTCATCAACACTCTCGGCGAAACAGCCGAGATGGACCTCACTCTGCACGGCAGGATCGCCAACATTCCCGCCTCCGAGGTGGAGGTTCTGATTGCGCGGGCACCACCCTATCGGATCCGGGTCCGGGGCCGGGTCGACGAACGCATGTTCTTCGGACCCAAGCTGGAGCTCTGGACCGAGATCGCTACCCACCCCGGCTCCGCTCGTTTTACCCTGTCGGATCATCTGACCAATCACGGTTCCATTGACCAGGAATTCCAGCTCATCTATCACGCCAACTACGGAGCACCGCTTCTCGAGGAGGGTGCCAGGTTCGTGGCACCTGTCGCGCGTGTGTATCCCATGAACGAGCATTCAGCCCGGGACATCGCGGCTTTTGACCGCTCCCAGGCTCCCAGGACTGGATTCATGGCGCAGGTCTATACTCTCTATCCTCTTGCCGGAAAGCAGGGCAGGACAACCGTCGCCCTCCACAACCGGGAGGCGAGCCGCGCCGTGTCTATGAGTTTTTCGGTGGGCGAACTCCCCTACCTGACCTTGTGGAAGAATACGAACTCGCTCGAAGAGGGGTATGTGACGGGGATCGACCCGGGCACCGGCTTCCCCAACAACAGGAGCGTGGAACGGCAGTTTGGAAGAGTCCCCAGGCTGAAACCGGGTGAAGCCCGGTCCTTCCATCTAGAGGTCGAAATCCACGATGGCCGGGACCAGGTGGCGAGCGTTCTGGACCGGATCACCCGGATTCAGGGCGCCCGGGAGCGGAGACTGGAATCCGCACCGCAACGAGTGCCCTGACCCGCTGGGACACCTGCTCCTCCGTCCCCGGCGACCGTTTCCCGGGCTCGCATCCCCCCACAAGGTAACAGCACCCCTTCAGGCACGGCTAACGACACGTTGTTGAGGACAGATCGCAACGAATTATTACGAAAAAAAACACGATTGGTGTTGATCCTCACAGCCGGTCCGCGTGGCGGTAGTCTAAGATCAGAGATGCCGAAGCAGCCTCATTCGTGAATGAGGGGATCAGAGTCCCGGGCCAGAGTCGGGGGTTGAAAAGATGAATCGAACTAGAAGCCGACAGAGACAGGACGCCGGAGTCGTGGCGGTGGTCATTGCCTTTCTCCTGCCCATCCTCATAGGCATGCTGGGCATCGTGCTGGATCTGGGTGTTGCCTTTCACTACAGGCGGATCATGCAGACTGCGAGTGACGCGGCTGCTTTCTCCGGGGCCATCGCCATACTCCGCGATGAAGATGCCTCCCTGAACACCAGAGTCCTTTATGACGCAGGCAAGAACGGCTTCGACGGGAGCCACGGGGAAACCCGCACCATCAACCGTCCTCCCTTGAGCGGTGATTTCTCGGGGAACAGCCGGTTCGTTGAGGTGATCATCAGCGAGCCGTTGAACACTTATTTCATGCCGGTGCTGGGAGTCAACGACGTGACGGTCAGCGCCCGGGCCGTGGCCGGTGTGATGGCCGGTCCAGGCTGTATCCACGTCCTCAACGGGGAGGCCAACAAAGCCTTCGAAGTTTCCAGCAACTCTTCGGTCGTGGCCCCCAACTGTGGAATCAAAGTGCACTCGTGCGACGAAGAAGCTCTTTCCGCAACCAGTGGTTCAACCCTGACGGCGGACGCGATTGACGTGTGCGGCGAGGCGAACACTTCAGGGTCGACCGTGACGCCGACTCCCGATACGGGAGTCTGCGATGGAAACGAGTGCGACCGGGGCGAAGATCCGCTGGCCCACCTGCCTGATCCAGTGGTTCCCAATACCTGCGACTACACTGCGTTCAAGCTCAGCAGTCAGGGCAGCACAGACGACCGTATCGACATCTTCGCCGGGACCTATTGCGGAGGCATCAGCATCGAGAGTGGTTCGCATGTCCATTTCAATCCCGGAATCTACTACCTGAAGGGGGGAGATGTGGCTGGGCTGAACATCGACAGCGCCTCGTCAGCCACCGGGACCGGGGTTTCTTTTTACAACACGACCGACCCCGACGACAACTACGATTACAAGCCCTTGGAGATTCAAAGCGGTTCTACCGTTCAGTTCTCGGCTCCCAGCGGTACCAACACGGACTTTGACGGGATCCTTTTCTGGCAGGACCGCAACGTGGTGGGGGACTACGACAACAAGATTGAAAGCAACACGTCCTCGTACTTTGAAGGGACCATTTACATCTCCACCCAGCACGTGATGTTCCACAGCAATACGATCGGAGAAAACGCCGGGGGCTGGACGCTGGTGGTGGTCGATACGCTGGAGGTCTCCAGCGGGACGAACGTCACGGTGGGATCAAACCTGGAGGGGACCCAGCCCATCATGGAGCCGGTCCTGGTGGAGTGAGGGTACGTAGGCTAAGGAGGTAGAAATGAGCAAATGGCGACGGCAAAATGGGAGCAGCTCTGTGGAAATGGCTGCGATTCTGCCCATTCTGGTCGTGATCAGTCTGGGAGCGGTAGACCTGGGGCGCTTGTTCTACGATGCGATAAGCGTGG
>CBDBHK010000029.1:0-106972 GCA_965205615.1 Acidobacteriota bacterium
GCCCGCCAGCGCCTTCCCCCGATCTGAGGCCTGCCGCCGCCGCTCTCCCAACGGATCGGCCTTATTCACCGCCACCGCCAGCATCGGATCGGTGCGCAACTGATCATGATCGTTCAGATCCTCGTACCCCAGACAGAGTCCGTAGATGCGCTGCCCCAACAACTCCTCCACCGTGTGTTCGATCAACCGCGCATCCCGATGATCCCTGAAACACTCAGCCAGTCCGGCGATCAGACCCGTCCCCCTCTCGACCTCTCGCAACAGCAGCACCCCTGCATCGGAGGTGATCTTTCCACCGTCGAACCGCGCCTTCACTTTGCGTTGAGATAGTTGGTGAAATTCGAACCTGACTTGTTTACACTCTGTTCTCATAAGGGCCGCCTCCGTTTGCGTGTGAAAATGTTCATTCAAAACACTTTATACCAAACAGGGCGGCCTTTTAAGGTCCTATCGGTGATCTATGCGGGCTAAGTACTCGTACTTGTTTAGCGTCCTCTCTACCCTTGCCTTTGCCGCTAAACAGGTACCAGGTACTCACTTCCATAAATTCGATGACATTCGGGGCAACAGAGCAGGATCAGATTCGGGACCCGGGGTTTGACCCGGTGCTGATGGCGGTGCTCACCAAGAGGATGGAGAGCATCGCCTGCAAGATGCAGAACACGCTGCTCAGAACTGCACGCTCGGGCGTCCTGAACAGCGGGCGAGACTCTTCATGTTGCATCTTGACCGGTAGCTCACAGCTGCTCGCAGTTGGCGAAAGCCTGCCCATCCACGTCATGATCGGCTCCGACCAGATGGCCCGTTCCATGGTGGAGCTTCACGCGAGTCTAAGTCCAGGTGATGCGTTTCTCCACAATTCGCCCTACCATGGCTGTACACACGCTGCTGATCTTTCGGTCCTGGCGCCCGTCATCGATGGTGGGGGCGTGCACCGTTTCACGGTACTTGCCAAAGCCCACCAGGCTGACATCGGCAATGCGATGCCGACGACCTACATGTCGACGGCACGGGACGTGTACGAGGAAGGTGCGCTGATTTTTCCGGCGGTGAAAGTCCAGCACGATTATCGAGATATTGATGACATCGTGCGTATGTGCATGATGCGGATCCGCGTGCCTGAGCAATGGAGAGGTGACTACCTGGCGACGGTGGGAGCGGCACGCATCGGCGAACGGGAGCTCCTGGCACTGGGCGCGGAGTACGGTTGGGAGACGCTCGAGGAGTACACCAAGAGCTGGTTCGACTATAGCGAGCAGTGCATGCAAGCGGCGATCGGCAAGCTGCCCGCCGGCAGCATAACCGCCGGCACGGCACACGACCCTTTTCCGGGCACGCCGCCGGAGGGCATCAAGATCCAGGCAAAGGTGACGGTCGAGAGCGCTGCTGCACGCATCGAAGTAGACCTCACGGACAATCCGGATTGCTTCCCCTGCGGTCTCAATCTGAGCGAGGCGTGTTCGAGCACGGCCGCGATGGTCGGGGTCTTCAACAGCATTGGTGCAGAGGTGCCACCCAACGCGGGAAGCTTTCGCCGGGTGGCAGTGAAGTTGCGCGAGAACTGTGTGGTGGGCATTCCGCGTCATCCCACCAGCTGTTCGGTCGCCACTACCAACCTTGCGGATCGCGTTTCCAACGTGGTGCCGCGGGCGATCTCCGAGCTTGCCGACGGCTACGGGATGGCAGAGGCAGGCACGGGTGCGACCTGCGCGAATGCCATTATTTCGGGCCACGACCCGCGCGGTGGTACACCGTTCTGCAACCAGATCGTACTGGCCGATACCTGCGGACAGGCCTCGCCCCTTGCGGACGGCTGGCTATTCTGCGGCGTGGGCGCAGCCGGGATGATCCTTCTGGACAGCGTCGAGATCGATGAGATTCATTACCCCATGCGCGTCTACGAGAGAAGCCTGGTACCCGACAGTGAGGGCGCCGGCCGCCACCGCGGCACGGTTGCGTCGCGTGTCGAATACGGTCCAATCGGCTGCCAGATGCGCGTCATCTTCTCGACCGACAGTACCCGGTATCCACCGCGTGGGCGCGCGTGGTGGCCTCAGTCCAACGCCTGCTCGCCACTGCAAGCGGGCCCTCTCGGGTAATCTGAGCGAGCTCGACCCCGTGAGCGACCTTCTGCTTGAGTCTGGTGAAAGCGTGATAGGGGTCTCGTGTGGTGGTGGAGGCTACGGTTCACCGCTTGACCGGGATCCGACGAGCGTTAAGCGGGATGTCGACGAGGGATATGTGAGCAGGGAGCGCGCCGAGAGCGTCTATGGAGTTGTGTTCGACGCCAATGGCGAGGTGGATCAAAGGGCCACACGAGAAGGCCGCAAGACTAGAGCTTGAGGAGTACTAAGGAGGTCACCATGCAGAACTTGCTGGCCCAACAGTCGGTCGACCGGCAAGCGCTCTTCGAGCAGTTGAAAGAGAACCGTGTTGACGACCTGGATAACTGGCACGAACGATCTTTTCTGTACCTTTATCACTGCGGTGAGGACGTATTGCAGGTTACCAAGGACGCCTACCAGATGTACTTCATGGCCGATCGCATGGCGCCCTCAGCCTTCCCCAGCATCGCGAAATACGAACGCGAGATCGTGGAGACGATCCTGTTCATCAAACGGAGCAGGCGCAAAGGCGGGGGGGAGCATCACGACGGGCGGTACCGAGAGTATCTTCTTTGGCATGAAGACGGCACGGGATCGGGCCCGCGAGCGTTATCCGCACATCAGGGAGCCCGAGGCCGTCGTCTCCTCGAGCGCCCACCCTGCGTTCAACAAGGTCGCCCACTATCTGGGCATGAAAGTAATCCGCATTCCCGCGTGCCGGAGGATTTCCGCGCCGACGTGTCGGCAATGGCCAGCGCCGTCAACCAGAACACTATTCTGCTGGCAGGTTCGGCGCCCCAGTTCTCTCAAGGTGTCATCGATCCGATCTCCGAGTTGGGCAGGCTTGCCCAGTCGCGTGACTTGTGGCTGCACGTTGACGGCTGCATGGGTGGCATCATGGCGCCGTTTGTCCGCAAGTTGGGCTACCCTGTGCCGGACTACGACTTTGGTGTGCCCGGCGTGTCGTCGATCTCCGCCGACCTTCACAAGTACGGCTTCTCGCCGAAGGGTGTCTCCGTCATCCTGTACCGGGATGCCGATCTTCAGAAGTATCAGGGTTTTGTCTGGGAGGATGAGTGCGAGGTTTACGCGACGCCGACCTTCGCGGCGTCCCAGCCCGGCGGATCGGTGGCTGCGGCCTGGGCCGCGCTCAAATATCTGGGCGAACCCGGCTTCCTCGATATTGCCAGGCGCACCATGGACGCCAAGAAGACCATCGTCGACGGCATAAACGGAATCCCCGAGCTCGAGTTGTGGGTTAGCCGGAGCTTAGCCTGCTCAGTTTCGGGTCGCACACTGTTGACATGATGGCAGTCGCCGACGGCGTGGGACGATCGTGGCTGGTTCTCAACCCGGCTGGGCGGGCCGCCGTCGATTCACTGCCGCCTGACGCCCGCCCACGATCCAGTCGCCGGGCAGTTTGTTCAGGACCTGGAGGCTTCCGTCGAGGAGGTTCGCAGGGGACGGGTCGCCTCGGGCGCGCGCAAGATTGTCTACGGAGCACAGATCTAGCACCAGCAGTCTGTGGTGAAAGTCCCTGTTAGAGCTATCGGATCGAGTCACTCTCCTGGTCGGGGTGAAGATCGAGTGGGGATGAACAGCGTTGCTTGCTTGTGCGAGAATAGGCCCCCTGAGTATCAGGCCACCGATGCATTGTCGTGGCGCAAAATCTATTGAGGAGGATTCACATGTCACTATCTGAAGTTGCAAACGGACTCGTCAATCTGTGCCGGCAGGGCAAATGCATGGATGTGCTCGCCGCATACTACTCAGATGACATTGTCAGCATAGAGCCAGTGGGCAGTCCTGATATGCCCGCCGAGCAAAGCGGAATCGAGGCCATCAGAGGCAAGAACCAATGGTGGGTTGAAAACCATGAGGTTCACGGTCTGAACGTGAAGGGCCCCTACATTGGCGAAGGGGGGATTTGCAGCATACTTTGAGTTTGACGTAACCCCCAAGATGACCGGCCAGAGGATGAACATGAAGGAGATGGCGCTCTACACGGTCGAAGACGGGAAGATCGTGAGAGGAAGAGTTTCTACTACAACATGCCGGGCTCTTGAGAAGCTGAGGTTGAGGACCTTTGGCACGGCTGCTCCGAGGGTCGCGGAACTGCCCTGCGCTTGTTCCGGCCCCCTTGTTCCCGAATAATGGGTGCTGGATTGGATGAAGTGAGGCCTTAGGAACATGTCGCGGCTGGATGGCAAGATCATCATTGTTACTGGAAGTACCCAAGGAATCGGAGCTGCAATTGCGAGCCTGTGCGCCGAGCAGGGAGCTGCGGGCCTGGTTATTTGTGGCAGGAATGAAGAAAACGGCAAGGCTGTTGCCCGGGCCATTGACCAATGTCTGTCGAGTTTGTGCGAGCCGACTTTGAACATGTGGCTGATTGCCGACAGCTCGTCCGCCGCTGCGACGAAAGGTTCGGTCGAGTCGATGGGCTAGTCAATGCCGCAGGCATCACCACTCGAGGGACTCTCGACGAAACCTCAGTTGAGTTGTGGGATCAGATTTTCCGCGATCAACGCCCGAGCGCCGTTTTTCGTCACTCAAGAAGCCGTGCGGATCATGCGGCGAGAGAGAATCTCGGGATCGATCGTCAACATTCTCTCAGTCGCCAAATACTGCGGTCCCGATTTTATATGCGCATACAGTTCGACCAAGGTGCTATGGCAACGTTTACCAAGAATGTTGCCAATCACCTGCTGGCTGATCGAATCCGAGTGAACGGGATCAATCTCGGATGGACAGATACCCCAAACGAACACCTCGCTCAGGTCGAAATGGGACAACCCGAGAACTGGCTAGAACACGCCGAACGCGTCTCGCCGTTTGGCCGTTTGATTAGGCCGATTGACGTGGCTCGGCTGACGGTATTTCTTCTGAGCGACGACGCAGGAGTCATGACGGGTGCGCTGATCGATCAAGCACAGCGAGTGATCGGCGCAGTGACAACGCCGATGGCCGATGACGACTAGTCTAGCTCGCGCAAGGTTGTCTACGGGGCACCAGACCCGTGCGGACCCGTTTCAGATCGGAAGAAGGCATGCTGCCCAAGCCAATCAAAGATGAGTACATACGCTCTACCGCTATGACGGCGGAGACGAACGTAGCAATCGGGATGCGAGACGGGACGATCCTCTATTCCGACCTGTTTCGTCCGGCTAGCGGGCGACACCCCGTACTCCTCTCAAGGATCCCCTACGGGAAGCATCGAGCCAAATATCACGCTTTGTACCCTGGACCCTGTGCGGTCCGTATCAAGAGGGTACGCCGTGGTCATCCAGGATGTGCGCGGTAGACACATGTCCGGAGGGGAGTTCTATCCTTTCCGCAACGAGGGGAAGGACGGGTTCGACACCGTAGAGTGGTGCGCACAACAGCCCTGGAGCGACGGAAACGTCGGCATGTTCGGCATATCCTATCACGGGGCCACCCAGTGGTTGGCCGCTGTCGAGGCGCCGCCCAGGTCTCAAGGCGATTGCGCCCGGCGTGACGTCCGACAGTTACTACGATAGCTGGGCTTTATCAGGGGGGGGCGCTCAATAGTTTCTTTGCGACTGCCTGGGCGGGGGACTATCTGGTTGATGATTTTGCCGGCATTCCGGCAGAAAAGGCGGTGGCTTTTGCCGAGCTCAGGCGCTGGCGACAGGATCCCCTGGCCATGGTGGAGCATCTCCCCCTGAGCGGCATGCCGGCCCTCAGAGGGCTGGTCGATTACTACTACGACTGGCTGGCGCACCCCACCTGGGACGACTACTGGAAGGGCTTCAGCCCCCGGGGAGCGTTTCAACAAGGTGGAGGTCCCGGCACTGAATATCGGCGGCTGGTACGACGGTTTCCTGCGGGGAACCGTGCGCTGCTATGAAGGTATGCGGGAGCGCGAGGGCGGCGACCTGGCACGGGACCAGCAACACTTGCTTCTGGGTCCCTGGAAGCATGAACCGCTGCCCGACCCGGTTGCCGGTGAACGCTACTTCGGCGCCCCACGCCTCGGGGGAGGCCATCGACATCCACGGCATGATGCTGTCCTGGTTCGACTGCTGGCTCAAAGGTGAAGACAACGGGGTGGACACCGACCCTGGGGTGTACTACTTCACCATGGGGGAAGACGCCTGGCATAGCAGCGAAGCCTGGCCTCCCTCTGACACGAAAACCGTTCAATACTTCCTGGGCAGCCGTGGCAAGGCAAACACCCGCTGGGGCGACGGAACGCTCTCCCAGGAACCCTTCACTGGGTCTGGGGCCCCGGACCACTACCTGTATGACCCGTGCAACCCGGTCACTACGCTCGGTGGGCCCCACCTCTTCGGTCTTCCCGGCATATTCGTCACCGGTGTTCAGGACCAGAAACCCGCTGAAACGCGGGAGGATGTCCTGGTCTACACGTCGGAGCCGCTGGAGAGGGATCTCGAGGTGACGGGAAACGTCTCCCTGTCGCTGTGGGCGACCAGCTCGGCGCCCGACACGGACTGGACGGCAAAGCTGGTCGACGTCCACGAAGATGGTCGGGCATACAACGTGTGCGAAGGTATCCTGCGGGCCAGCTATCGGGAGTCCCTGGAGAGCCCTACTCCGATTCAACCGGGAGAGCCGTACCAATACGAGATCGATCTGGGGCCGACCAGCATGCTGTTCAAACGCGGGCACTGCATCAGATTGCAGGTTTCGTCCAGCAACTTCCCGGCGCACGCGCGAAACCTGAATACGGGCAGGCCGCATCACGATGAGGCCGGGCACAGCACAGCAGCACAGACAGTCCTCCACGACCCGGAGCATCCTTCCTTCCTGCCTGGTGCTGCCGGCGACGTGGCGCTGACTGATCCGGTCCATTTGCAACACGTCCCTCCTGCCCTCAGGTCCTTGTCGTACAGGGAGACCTGCGCTCATGACGATTCTTCCAGCGGAAAGACGTTGTTCGGATTCAGTATTCCGTTTGGGTCGAAGGCCAGCTTGAGGCGGCGCATAGTCCGGATTTCCTGTTCGGTTCGGGAGATCGACAGGTAGGCTCTTTTCGCAAGCCCGATGCCATGTTCGGCCGATACGGATCCGCCAATCCGGGCCAGAGGAGAGTAGACCAGCCGGTCTTCGATAAGGGACATCTCTACAGGGTTGGAGGTTACCGGTTTCTGGTTGAAGGTTGAAGGTTGAAGGTTGAAAGCCCGGGAGGGCGGAACCCGGGGTCACCGCTGCCAATTTCGCGATGGGGAACTTTTCAGCTACAGTGGGGGCCCGGACTGCGCCGGTTCAAATGAAATTTGAGGAAGCCGTGAACATACCATTTCGTACGTCGGTGACGGGGAGCTTTCCCAGGCCGGTGCAACCTCGAGACACTCTGCGCAAGCCTGAAATCTCACGCCAGGAAGCCGACGAGATCATTCGCTGGGCTGTCCAGGAACAGGTTGACGCCGGTCTGGACATTGTGACTGACGGGAGAAGGGCGCCGCGAGAACATGTATTACTTCGTCCAGAAACGCCTGGACGGAATCAGCTTTGAGGAGATGACCTTCCGGAGCTTTGGGACGGCGGGGTTCGGAATCGAGCTGGCACAGGTTGTCGGCCCGATCGAGAATTCCAGGATCGACCTGACCCATGACTGGCGCGTAGCCCGGGAGGTGGCTCCTGCCCATGTTGAGGTCAAAATGACCTGTATCGGGCCCCACATGCTGGCCAAGTTCTCCGACAACCGGCGGACAGACCTCTATCCCGGTGACCGGCAACTGGCTCGGGCCTATGCCCGCGTTTTGAACCAGGAGTTCCGAGAGTTGGTCGACGCCGGGTGCCAGCACATTCAGTTCGATGAACCCGCCTGGACCGCTTTCCCCGAAGAAACTGTGTGGGCGGCCGAGACTATCAAGCTGGCAGTGGAGGGCCTGGATGTGAAAGTCGGCCTCCACGTCTGTGGTGGCAATGCCTATCGGAAGCGCGTCTACTTTACCCGCTACCAGGACATGGCGGCCGCCTTTCGGGTCGCCCCCGTAGACCAGCTCTCGCTGGAGCACTGCACCCTGGACTACGACATGATGACGCTTTGGGAAGAGTTGGACTTCAAAGGAGAGTTCATGGTCGGGGTTCTGGATCAGAGGAGCGACGACATCGAGTCGACGGAAACGATCGTCGACCGTACCCTGCCGGCCCTCGAATACTTCACGCCCGACCGGCTGCTGCTTTCTTCCGAGTGCGGCTTTCAGCACGTGCCCCTCGACATCACCCGTGGAAAGCTCAGGGCTCTGGTGGCGGGAGGGCGCCTGGCACGCGAGCGGGAAGGGAATAGGCAGGGAATCAAGTAATTGATGGGGCTGAAACGGACATTCTCTTGCCTGCGGCCGGCTGTCATCGGCCTGATCTGTCTTCTGGGAAGCCCGGGTTGCTCGGACAGCGAGCCGCCCCTGGGTCCCGCTGAGGCTCTCACGACATTTCAACTCCCCGAAGGGTTCCGGATCGAACTGGTTGCGGCCGAGCCCCAGGTCGTGGATCCGATTGCTATCGCCTTCGACAAAAGGGGTCGTCTCTATGTCGTGGAGATGAGAGACTACCCGCTCTCCCCGGAATCGCTGGGGAGAATCAAACTCCTGGAAGATGCCGACGGGGACGGGCGCTTCGAGAAGGCCAGCATCTTTGCCGATCAGCTCCATTTTCCCCATGGAGTCCTCCCCTGGAAGGGCGGCGTTCTGGTCACCTGCGCCCCCGATATCCTCTACCTGGAGGACACCGACGGGGATAATCGTGCCGACGTTCGGAAGGTCGTTCTCACGGGTTTCGCGCAAGTGAATCCCCAGCTCAGAGTCAACTCTCCTGCCTATGAGATCGATAACTGGATCTACGCTGGCTATCCGAAGTTCGGAGTGGGTGGACGCTTCAAGCAGTTCAGCGATCTGGGGAAGCCGATTCGTTTTCCCGATCTGCCGGACGTCGTCCCCGTGGATATCTTCGAAAAGGGCCTCGATTTTCGTTTCAAACCCGATCGAGGAAAACTGGAGCCGGTCTCTGGAAACACGGAGTTCGGACTGGCTTTTGATGCCGCCGGAAACCGCTTCACCTCCTGGAACGACAAACACATCCAGCATGTGGTCATCGAGTACCGGTACCTGGCCCGAAATCCCTACCTGGTTATCGACTCAGATCGGCACGCGCCCTCGGATCACGGAGAAACCTCACGCGTCTATCCCATCAGTATCGCACCCCACCGAACGGAAACGCGGCAGACCGGACTCATATCCCAACTGAATCATTTCACTTCTGCGTGCGGCCAGTCGGTGTACACGGGCGGCGGCTTCCCGGCCGACTATCAGGGAGCCTATTTCATCACTGAGCCGGTCCATAACCTGGTGCATGCAGATCGCCTCATTCCTGACGGCGTGACGTTTGTTGCCACAAGGCTGGAAGAAGACAGGGACTTTCTGGCCTCGACGGATTCCTGGTTTATGCCCGTGAATACGGCAACCGGGCCGGACGGAGCACTCTACGTGGTGGATTTTTACCGCAAGGTCGTGGAGCATCCGGAGTGGGTTCGGGAGGAGTTTATGCACGACCGGGAGCTCTTCTATTCCGGGACCAACCACGGACGAATTTATCGCATCCTGCATGAGTCGCAAGAGACTGATCCCTGGCCAAGACTGGAACAGGCGACTTCGATGGAACTGGTCGACCATCTTTCCCACCGCAACAAGTGGTGGCGCATCACGGCCCAGAGGCTGATCTTGGACCGCCAGGATCAGTCCGTAGTGGCGTTGCTCGCAAAGCTTGCTTCCGAGGCACCTACCCCGGAGGGTCGAATGCATGCCCTGTGGACGATGGAAGGGCTGGGTGCCCTCAACGGGGAGCTCGTCCTGGGTGCACTGCAGGATCCGAGCCCGCTGGTTCGGGAGCAGGCTATCCGGCTTTCCGAAGCCTACACGGCAGAGGAGAGGATCATCGAAAAACTGCTGAACATGCACAACGATGAAGACCCACGGGTCCAGTTTCAGCTGGCCTGCTCACTCGGAGACGTATCTCCCGATCTGGCCTTGGGGGCGCTTGGCGCCATTGCCTTTCGGCACATGGACGATAAGTGGTTTCAGACCGCCGTATTGACCTCGATCACCACAACCGGGGTGAGCTGGCTGGAGTCCGCTATAGACCGGCTACAAGACGAACCGTCGGACGATCATCTGCTCGAGTTCCTGCAGCGGATTGCGGGAGTGGTTGGAGCGCGGCAGCAGGAAGAGGAAGTAGGGGGAGCCCTCAAAGTCGCCGTCGGCAGACTCGATTCGGAGCAGGATAGGGTTTCTCCCGCTGTTTTGGAGGGTCTGGCGGAGGGCCTGAAGAGAGGGGCGAAAAGGAGAATCGGTCTTTCCGGACCAGGGCAGCAGATACTGTTGACTCTCATCGAGAACAACAGACCGGCGATCCACTCCCCGGCGCTGGGAATTGCGGCGAGAATCGCCTTTGAGGATACTCGGCGATTCCGAAGAGCTCTGAGTCGAGCCGTCGACACTCTCAGCGGAGTGGCAACAACGGAATTGAAAGTACATGCAACCCGGGTCCTGGCGCTTGATCCCCAACAGCAATCTCTGCAGGCGCTGGCGAACCTTCTTACGCCCCAGCAGCCGGAAGAAGTCCAGGACGCAGCCGTGGAGGCTCTGGTGGGCCTGACGCCGCTGCCGGTCCCTCTTCTGTTGGACAGGTGGAATGGTTACACGGTCTCGCGTCGGGAAGCCGTTCTCGACGCCCTGTTTGAGAATCCCGACCACATTGCATCCCTGCTCGACGCCCTCGAGTCCGGAGAGGTGCAGGCGGGCTCGCTGAGCCGGACTAGAAAGTCGCAGCTACTGCGTTTGCCGGACAGTGAGTTACGAGCACGAGCTGGCACCCTCGTTGAAGCGCTGGTGGCCAGCCGCAAAGAAGCGATCGAGAAATACCGGTCCGCTGTAATCGATCAGGGGGACGATGTTCGGGGAGAGGCAGTCTTCGCTCGACAATGCAGCAAGTGCCACAAGGTGGGTGGTTCAGGATACGAGGTCGGTCCGGATCTTCTGAGCCTCACGAATCGAGCCAGGGAAAAGCTTCTCGCCAACATCATCGACCCCAACGCCGATATCGTGCCGGGTTATGAAGAGTACCGGGTGGACACTCGGGACGGGCGGATTCTCACCGGGGTTCTCCTGGAGCAGAATGCGAATTCCGTGACCCTGGGCCGCGAGGAAGGTGAGAAGGACCATATTCTGCGAGCCAACATTGCCGCCCTTCGCCCCTCCACGGTATCGGCCATGCCCGAGGGAGTCGAGGAAGAGATCACGGTCGAGGAAATGACCGATCTGCTCGAGTACCTGAAGAGCCTGGGGATCCGGGATCCATAAATTCTTCTAAGAGGGATCTAGCAGAGGGATGGTGCTGACTTTCAAGTTGCAATTCAGACCATAAAAACATAGCGTTGGGTAAGGGCAAGATTGGTTATTCCTTTTATCTCTACTGAGGAGGGAAAGCGGAATGTTTACAGCAACTGCTGATTTGATGTTACCGAGTACAGTAACAGGCTCCTGGCCCCGTCCACACTGGTTCGACGTGAGTATGTGGGGTCGACCGCTGGACACTTGCATGATGGACGTTCGCTTTCGGGAAAAGTTTCAAGATGCGATGGCGGTCGTCGTCAGCGATCAAGAGCGGGCCGGGCTTGATATCCTGACGCACGGTGATTTTCATTGTGACGAGGACATGGCAGGCCGGGCGTGGCACCATTACCCGTTGCAACGCTGGGCCGGTCTCGAAGGTGACCATCTTCAGCCCGAAGAAACCCGGTCAGAACTGCTCAAATACCCGCCAGGTACGATGCTGTACGAAATCTACACAGGATGGCGCTGGCCACACGTTGTGGACAAGGTTGAACACAGACCGCTGGATTACCCGAAGATCTGGCGGATTGCGCAGATGAAAACGCGCAAGCCTGTGCGCTTCGGGACCTGCTCCGCCCAAGTAATGGGCTTTTTCCTCGACGTCCACACGGACAAGTACAAGGACACACGCGAGGTCGTGTGGGACATGTCCGTAGCCATGAACAAGGAACTGCTCGCGCTACGTGACGCTGGCTGTCAGGTAATCCAGGTTGAGGAGCCGACGATCCATTTCATGGCGGACAAGTTTCCCGACGACAAGGAAACGATTAATTTCATGATCGACGCCTTGAATCGCGAAATCGAGGGGCTCGACGACGTCGAGGTCTGGCTGCACACCTGCTGGGGCAACCCAAACATGCAGCGCGTTTTCGAAGACAATTCCTACAAGAACGCGATCGAGCTGTATCTGGAAAGGTGCAAGGGTGATATTTGGACAATAGAGACCAAGGATAACGGGCGGCAGGACCTGCCCCATTTTGAACCGTTTAAGGATGACCTCAAGAAAAAGATTGCGCTTGGTGCGGTCAGCCACCGCAGTCTGCAGGCGGATCGCCCCGAGGAGGTTGCCGACGAGATTCGTGGGGCAATGAAGTATATTCCGCCCGAGCGGTTGGTCGTCTCCAGCGATTGCGGGTTCGGACGCCAGGGTTTCAATCGTGAGATTGCTTTCCACAAGGCGTCGGCAATCGCCCAGGGATGTAACATCGTTCGCAAAGAACTCGGCCTCGAGACGACGGACGTGCCGGCAGCCGATCCACAATTGCAGCTGGATATTGTTCCGAGCCTTGAGAATGACAAGTGAGTCAAGAATAGGAGGGAGGAGCCGGGATTCGGTTCGTTCGACCTCCAGGCGGGCCCGCGCTGCTGCACAGGTTCTCTGCAACTATTTGCAGCCTTCGCCCCTTCGACTCGAGCCGGCTTTGAGTGAGCGCCTGGGTTGTGAGGTCTTTGCCAGGTACGAATTCGAGAATCCCGTACGCTCTTTCAAGATACGCGGTGCCCTGAATCTTCTAAGTCATCTCTCGGCGGCTTCGGAAGAGAAACCTGCGAGGCTCGTCACTGCCTCGACCGGCAACCACGGGGCTGCCATGGCTTTTGCCTGTCGGGAATTCTCAATGCCTCTGATCGTTGGCGTACCGGTCGACTGCGATCGGAGCAAAGTCGCACTGATTCGTCACTACGGTCCGGAGCTCAGATTCGTGGGCCGGGACATTGACGAGACCAAGGAGATTCTCCTGGAAGACCTGGCCGAAGACTCTCTTTTTATAGAGGACGGTTCCAGGCCGGAGATCTACGACGGCACCGCCACCATCGGGCTGGAGATCTCTCAGTCCCTGCCCGAAGTTGAGTATGTGTTTGTCCCGGTTGGCAACGGAGCTCTGATCGGCGGGATCGGAGCCGTTCTCAAAGAGTTCAATCCGCGAATCCGGATCATTGGGGTTCAATCCGAACGCGCCCCCTGCATGGCGCTCTCCTTCCGAGCCGGAGAACCCGTGGATACGCCAGAGTGTAACAGCTTCGCCGGTGGAATGGCGGTCCGCGTGGCCATCCCCGAGGCGGTGGAAGTCATGCTGGAAGTCGTGGACGACATGGTGCTCGTTTCCGAGCAGGCCCTGAAGAGGGCAGTTGGAGGATTTTACAAAGCGACCGGGCACCTGGTCGAGGGTGCCGGTGCGGCGGCGCTGGCGGCGGCTCTGGAAGCCAGGGATTCGATTCGGGGACGGAGGATCTGTCTGATTGCGACAGGGGCCAATGTGGATGAGGAGCTGAAGCAGGAGATCTTGAGAGACTTTGTGTGAAATGAATGCCCGGCCGATTGGATCTGACTGCAGCCCCGGGCAGGGGGCCGCAGTGGTACCGGGTCGGTTCTGAAAGAAGGGAGTTGAGGATGGTCGATCTGGTAATTCGAGGTGGAAATGTCGTTGACGGCACTGGTGCCCCTGCCTTCACGGGCGATGTCGTGGTCGAGGACGGAAAAATCACCCGGGTGGGCGGTCCCCCGGACATCGAGAGCGAACGAACCTGGGATGCGGCCGGAAAGTGGATTTGTCCGGGCTTCATCGACATTCACAGCCATTCTGATTTCTCTCTCATCGTCAATCGACAGGCTGAGAGCGGAATACGACAGGGCATCACCACCGTTGTGACCGGGAATTGCGGGGCTGGTCCGGCGCCCGCGGGCGATAAGGCACTGGCCAAAACGCAATACGATCGGGTTTGATGAGAGTTGGAACCTGGACTTTACCTGGAGTTCCTTTGGGGAGTACCTGGAGGCTCTCCTGGCTCCCGGCCTCTCCATCAATGTTGCCCCGCTGGTGCCCCATGGATCGGTCCGGCTGGCCGTTATGGGCTTCGATGCCCGCCCGGCGACCTCCGGAGAGCTGCAGCGAATGGCCGGCCTCGTGGACGAGGCCATGTCGGCCGGGGCAGTGGGTTTCTCAACCGGTCTGGAGTACTCCCCGGGGTGCTATGCCGATGAAGACGAGCTGGTGGCCCTGAGCCAGGTGGCCGCCCGCCATGGGCGGATCTATGCGAGTCACATTCGCAACCGCGGCGACCAGTTCAAGGAGGCGGTGGAGGAAGCTCTCAACATCAGCAGAAGAGCCGGGCTGCCGGCTCAGCTCTCTCATTTTGCCCCCCGGGCGTATGCCGAACCCGACATCTTTGACCGGGTCCTTTCCATGGTCTATGAGGGGAGAGATCGAGAAGGCCTGGAAATCGGGATCGACACCTTTCCCGACACCTGGGGTCCGGGCCCGGTGGTCACCCTGCTGCCGCCCTGGGCGTACGAGGGGCCACACGATGAGGTTCTCACAAGACTGCAGACTCCGGAGGCCGTAGAACGAGGTCGGGAGTATGTCGAATCCCCCACCAACTACCTGCTTCGCCTGGCGGGACCCGAGGGCTTTTTTCTCACCCATTCGAAGGCTCACCCGGAACTTGTGGAGAAGAATTTTCAGCAAATCGGCGAGCGGTTTGGAGGTGATTTCACGGACACCATTTTGAGGCTGGTGCTGGACGATGGGCCGGATTTTTACAACGTCATGCTCCGGCACATCTATTCCACCCGGGAGGATCTGGATCGGCTTCTCCTGCAGCCGATCTGTAGTCTCGAGAGCGACGGCATCATTGCGGCACCCTACGGTCCCCTCGAGGATCTGGTTCTCAACCGTTCCAGCTACGGCTACACGATTCACTTTCTTCAGGAGTATGTGCTGGAGCGAAGACTTTTCACGCTGGAGGAAGCGATCCGCAAGATGACCTCCCTGCCTGCCGAATCCGCTCGGCTCTCCGATCGAGGCCGGCTGGCAGCAGGAATGGCCGCTGATCTGGTGGTTCTCGACCCGGGGAACCTGGTCGATCGCTCCACGGATCATGATCCGCAAGCCTTTCCCTCGGGGGTAGAGCTGGTCGTTGTGAACGGTGAGGTCGTCCTGGAGGGCGACACCCACACTCAGGCCCTGCCCGGCCGGCGCCTCCCCTCCTGAAAAGCCGGCATGACAGACGCTCTCGCATTCCTGGCCGATTCCATCTGGGGCTCCTACAGCATCGCGCTACTGGTTCTGGTCGGCCTGATCATGACCCTGGCCAGCCGGGGGATTCAGTTCCGACGTTTCGGAATGGGCTTGAGACTGGTCCTGCAGGGGGCGCTCCGCCGTCCCCGGGAGAACCCCGAGGAGACTGGTGAAATTTCTCCTTTTCAGGCGCTCACCACGGCCATGGCTGCGACCATCGGCAACGGAAACATCGCCGGGGTCGCGACCGCCATTGCCATCGGCGGTCCGGGGGCGGCCTTTTGGATGTCGGCGATGGCTCCCCTGGGAATGGCCACCAAGTTTGCGGAAGCCTTTCTGGCGGTCAAACACCGGGAGCGGGGAAGGGACGGCGGTGTTCTGGGCGGCCCAATGCTCTATCTCGACAAGGGCGCGGGTCTGCCCGGCCTGGGGCTGCTCTTCGCTTTGTGTGCCTCGCTGGGAGCCATCGGAGGCGGCAATCTTGCGCAGGTCAACTCGGTTGCCCTGGTCCTGTTCAGCGAGTTCGGTGTCCCCAAGTGGACCAGCGGTCTCGTCATCGCCCTGGTTCTGGCCATTGTTCTCGTTGGAGGGATCAAGAGAATCGGTCTGGTCGCGGAGCGACTGGTTCCCACCATGGTCGTGATTTATGTCGGAGCGGTGGTTCTTGTCCTGTTCGCCAATCTGAACCAGCTGCCCTCGGCCCTCTGGTTGATCGTCACATCCGCCTTTTCGCCGCTGGCGGCAACCGGCGGTTTTGCGGGAGCAACCGTGGCGCGAACGATCAGCTATGGAATTCGTCGAGGGGTGATTTCCAGTGAGGCTGGTCTGGGCACGGCCGGGATTGCACACAGCGCGGCCCGGACCGCCGATCCGACCCGGCAGGGCATGATTGCCATGGTGGGGGTCTTCATCGACACCGTCGTTGTCTGTATGGCGACGGCCCTGGCGGTAGTTGTGACCGGGGTGTGGAACTCGGGACACATCAGCACCCAGATGGTCGCCCTGGCTTTCAACTCGAACCTGCAATTCGGGGGAGGCTTGGTAGCGGTCTGTTCTCTTCTGTTTGGTTTTTCCTCGCTGGTAGCCTGGGCCTACTACGGAGAGCAATCTCTCAAATACGTATTTTCGGTAAGATATTTGGGGTTCAGTTACCGGCTGCTGTGGTGCGGGCTGGCCGTTTTTGGAGCCGTCTACGAAGTGAAGCCGATCTGGGATCTCTCCGACTTCCTGCTGGGTCTGATGATGCTTCCCAACGTGGTGGGTCTGATCCTGCTGGGGGGCCAGGTGAGAAGGGGCACCCGGGCGTAAATCCGAGCCCCCCGGCGGAAGCCGGGGGTAGAAATCTGAACCGGTCTGCAACCTTTCGTTCCGGGCTCCGAAGTCGCCGCCCAAGGCGCCTCCCACATTCCGAAACGTCGGCGCAGCCGGCTTCTGATGAACCCGTCGGCTCAATCCCTCGGTGCTCGAATCGCCAAACCCGGAGCTACCCCTTCCACCAGGTGTCCCTCATTGACCACCAGGGTTCCATTCACGAGCACATAGCGAACGCCCTCCGACGGAATTGTCGGGTCCTGATAGGTAGCCCGGTCGATGACCTGTGCGGGATCGAACACGGTGATGTCCGCGTCGGCTCCTACCTGGACCCGACCCTTTCTTTTCATCCCGGGAATCCGAGCCTCGAGTCGCTGAACCGGCAAAAGAGCCATTCTTCGGATTGCCTCCATGAGCGAGAGTCTCCCTTCATCGCGGACCAGGCGACCCAGCACGCGGGCATAGGTGCCGGCACCTCTCGGGTGCCCCTTGCCGTCCTCGATGAGACCATCACTGGCGACCAGAACCAGGGGGCTCGAGATGGCCGCCTCCAAGGCCGCCTGCGGGATCATGTGCATGACAACCCATCCACCGGTCTGGCGGTACTTCCTGAAAGTCTTCTCGGTCAGTCGTTCTCCGGTAGCTGCCCATTCCAGGTCTTCATAGTCGATCCCCAGAACCCCCTGCCATCCCCCGTCGAAGATGGCGGTGTGGATTCCGGTCAAGGCCGCAGTATAGGGATAGAATTCGGTGGTCACGTCCATTCCCTGGGATTGGGCTTCCCCAACCATGTCCAGTAAATGAGTTGTCGAAGTCAGGCCCATGCTGGTGATGTGAACCACGTGGAGAGGGACGCCTGTAATGGCTGATGCGGCCAGTACTTCCTCCAGCGCAGCTTCACTGGAGGGCTCTTTGGAGCCCATGTTACGCATGTGTACGTGGACCGGGGACTGGTGCCGAGCTGCCACACGAAAAGCCTCCAGAATCTCCCGTCGCGAGGCCGCGGGTGTGTACTGGATGCCCAGTCCCAGGGCAACGGTTCCCTGCCCAAGACCCAGGTCCAGTTCACGCTTGATCTGTTCGATCTCTTTTCCGGTGGCCGCCCGGTGCGCCCCGGGTCCGCTGGGGACGAAATGTCCGGTGTCACCCATGAGGCGCATGCGAATCGGAACATGGCCCACGCTGACTCCGTGATGGATCAGACTGGCTCCTTCGCGCTCCCTGTACCAGCCCTCAACGTCGTTGGTCCCGATCTCGAGTTCGAGTGCGGAGGTCACTCCGTCTCTGGCCTGCAGTCGGGTGTTGAAGGGGTCCTGCCCGTGAGCGTGCAGATCAACAAAGCCGGGACAGACGACCAAGCCGGTGGCATCGATCGTGCTTTTGCCCTGCAGAGGCCCCGTGGAAAAAACCTGGATCACGCCATCCGTAATGCCAAGACTGCCGACACTATTGAGCTCTGTTTCGGGGTCCATGATACGACCGTTGTGGATGACAAGGTCGTATTGGACCTCTTGCTCGGCAGGGTGTTCCTGACATCCTGCCACCAATGCGAGGCAGCCCATCAGGAAAAGGAAACGGAGTGCGTGCATGAACAGAGTAGATCCTTAAGAAACCACCATTCCTCAATGGTTTAAGCGACTTGGTATCACAGGAAGGATGAGGTGAGAAGGATACCGTGGAGTGTGATAGACCCTCTGGGTGGCCACCACCGCTTCGGCCTCCTTCACCAGACCGAGGTTGTCGGCTCCCGTGTTCAGATTCCTCAGATAAAGGGGAGGTTCTCGAATTGGTCGGGAGGAGCCACCTGCGGCGCAATGGCCTTGAGCGAAGGAGGGGCCTGGCTGGCGGTCCACCACTGGGTCCATCCCAGGTAGGAACCGCCGATCATGCCCACTCTGCCGCTGCACCACTCCCGGGAAGCCAGCCATTCCACCAGGTCATACCCGTCGGTCTTGTGTTTGGGAGTGAAGGGGTCCCATTCGCCGTGTGAATCGTACCTGCCGCGAGTCGGCGATGGCCACCACGTAACCCCGCTGCGAAAACCAGCGCGCTCTTTCCCGGTTTGCTGCCGAGGTATTGTCGTAGGGGGTAATGGAGAGGATTCCCGGGAATTTCCCTTCAGCACGCGGCCGGTACACGTCCACGGAGAGGGTAATCCCGTCGCGCATGGACACACGGTGTCCTATCGACTCCCGAACCGTATATTCAGCCTTGGAATAATTCCCGGGATCCGGAGGCTGGGCGAGTAGAGCCGGCCACATCAGAACGATCAGGATCAGAGAACAGTTGCGTGTCATCCCGGTCTCCATAGCGTCCCCCTCACCCGAACGTACAGGTCAGCCCGCCGTCCACGACCAGACAGGCACCGGTAATGTAGCGGGCTTCATCGGAGGCCAGAAAGAGCGCCGCGTAGGCCACATCCCAGGCGTCGCCCATCTTGCCCATCGGGACCAGGCTGTCACGTTTGAGGATCATCTCTTCCACCCCCCCGGCCCCGTAGGCATCTTTGAGCGGCTTGACGATCATGGGCGTGTTCATCAGGCCCGGGAGCACGCAGTTGGCCCGGATCCCTTTGTCGGCATACTGTACCGCGATGTTCTGAGTCAACTGGTTGACGGCTCCTTTGGAGGCGTTGTAGGCGACGGAGGGATAACCGCTGTAGCGAATCGAAGAGGTTGAGGAAATGTTGACGATCGCACCCTGTAGCTGGCGCTCCATAACGGGGAGAGCATATTTGCAGGTCAAGAACATGCTCTTCAGATTCGTCTCGAGAATCCGGTCCCATTCCTCTTCCGAAACTTCCACTGGTCCCCCCACTGCCACAATGCCCACGTTGTTGTGAAGAACATCCAGCCGGCCGTAGGTCTCAACACAGTGGTGGACCATCAACTCGACCTGATCGGCCTTCGACACATCAGCCTGGTGGGCCGTGCAGTGCCCGCCCTCAGCTTCGATGATTTCCCTGGTTTCCTCGACGGCTTCGGGATTCAAGTCGACAGCGAAAACCTGGGCTCCTTCGCGGGCAAACAAAGTGGCGGTTGCCTTACCATTGCCCCAGCCCGGTCCCGCAGATCCGGCTCCCGTCACAAGCACAACCTTGTTTTGTAAGCGATCTCCCCTCATTTCTTCAGATCTCCTGAGTACTGAGCTTCATAAATACAGCAACGCCCTGCTGCCGGGGACTCAAGTCAGCGACAGCAGCACCCGGATCGCAAAGAAGAGGAAGAACAGTCCCCCGGCTATCAACACCCATTCCCACCTGGAACGCAGCTCGCGGGGCAGAAACCTGCGATTCAGAAGGAAAACTTGAAAGGTAGCGATGACCAGAATGAAGCCGGCCACGTTGGCCTGGATCTTGAAAAGTGTCAGTGGTGTCGCCAGACGAACTCCCACGAAGCACCACAGAGTAAAGCCAATCAGGATCGTGTAATAGAGAGTTCGAATTCCCGAGGCTTGACGTTTCCGGACTTCTTCCGAACCCGCCCACAGCAGGTCGGCCACGGTTCGGACCAGTATGTCCGTGTCGGCCAGGTGCGTCGAGAAAAGAATCCAGAAGCCGTTCAGGAGAGTCAGGCCCCAGAGGGCCGGCAAGGCCTGCTCTGCCAGATACTTGGCCTGATAGGCGCCCGTCGCCATTCCAGAGAGGTCGGTTCCGGCAGGGATGACTGCCGTGGCGAGATTCACGTTCAGGTACATCCCCGCGAAGGCGAAGAAAGCCCACAGGTAGAGCTGATCGGCCCGTACGAACCTGAGCCACTCCGCCCACCGTCTCAGGTTTCCCTGTGTGATCGGGAAAACCTTGCCCTTGGGTGACAGCTTCAGCTCCATTCCACCAAATGCGCTGGGGATGGCTCCCACCAGACTGGCCATACCCATGCCCTTGTCGCGATACCAGCTGGTAAGTGCCAGGTTCCCCAGACCCCCTGCGCCGGAACTGGCGACCAGCGCTCCCAGCAGCGCCCAGTCAGGCTCTGGTCCCAGCGCGGTGAAGTCGAAGAATGACTTCAAGGTCAGCCACCAGTGCGACGGCGGGACGAAGAGAAGATTGACTGCCAAAAGGAAAAGAAAGACCAGGCTCATCATCAGGCAGGAGACGCGTTCCAGCATGCGCTCGATGGTCCCCCCGAAGGAGAGAAGAAACAGTGTCAGCAGGACGACTCCCGTGGCGATCCAGTAGATGGCCTGGGAGTCCATGTTTGAGGGCAAAGCTCCCAGGTAGCCTGCGAACAGGGCGACGGCGCTGGCAGAGGCCAGAGCCGGCCAGCCCATCTGGAGGAAGGCCACCACAATGTAGAAGACGAGCCAGAAGGATCTTCCCGGACCCTGCCGCAGGAAACCGACATAGACCGGTTCACCCGTATAGAGCGTGAAGCGGACGGCCTGTAGATTGAGAATCAGCTGAAAAAAGATGGCCACCGGAACCAGCCACATGAAGTGCAGGCTATAACGCACGGCAACGGCCGGGCCGACCAGCCATTCGCCACCCCCAATGGAGCTGGCAAGCAGGACGGCTCCCGGTCCAATCATTTTGATCAGATTTCGGAAGTTGTAGGCGGGTGGCTCGGGAAGTTCGCGGACCTCCCACGGATCGCTCATGTCACTTGTCCCCCGTCGGGAGAGGGAAGTGGGACGTCTTGTTCATTTCTTTCCGCCTCCGGAGCATGATAGCGAATCTGATCGGAATAGACGGTCTCACGAAAGGCATCCAAAAGCCAAGTCACTCTGCGACCCAGGTTGAAAGTTAAAAGTTGAAGGTTGAAAGTTCGTAGAACCTGGAACGTGGAACCTGGAACCTGGAACGCAAATCAGAGTTGACACCCGATCTTCGACGAATAAGACTGATCGACATGAGACTCCTTTTCATCATTCTATTGAGCCTGGTCGGTTGTGCCGTCCCCGAAGCGACTCTTCCTGAGCGCGTGGAGATTGCCCTGCTGGGAGGACGGGTCATGGACCCCGAAAGTGGCCTTGACGCCATCCGCAATGTGGGGATCACTGCGGGAACCGTCGTGGCCATCACCGATCAACCTGTCGACGCCGATGAAACGGTAGATGTTGCAGGGATGGTGGTGGCGCCAGGGTTCATCGACTTGCATGCTCACGGGCAGGATCCCGTCAGCAACCGGCTGCAGGCCGCCGATGGAGTGACGACTGCACTGGAGATGGAACTCGGTGTCTATCCGGTCGGCGAGTGGATGGCTTCCCGGGAAGGGAAGGCCGTGATCCATTTCGGGGCCACGGTGGGGCATCTGGGAGCCCGGATCAAGCTCATGCACGGGATCGACATTGGCCACAACGCCACCCTTCCCGCCGAAGAGAGCAAAGCGCTGGAGAGAAAAAGAGACTATGCCTATCAGGAAGCCTCGCCAGAGCAGATTGACCGCGTGCTCGAACTCTTGGAACAGGGGCTTGCCGAGGGCGGGCTGGGTCTGGGTCTCGGCATCACCTATACTCCAGCGGCCTCGGCAACGGAAATCTTCAAGGTCTTCCAACTGGCAGCCGAGAGGGGGGCTCCGGTTTTCGTGCACGTACGCGGAACCGGCTCCGGGCCGGCCCTGGGAGGCTTCCAGGAAGTCATTTCCAATGCCGCTGCCAGCGGCGCTGCGCTGCACATCGTGCACATGAACAGCAGCGCCAACGAGCGTGCACGAATCGCTCTGGAAATGATTCGGGGAGCCCGGTCACAAGGCGTTGACCTGACCACGGAGACGTATCCTTACACAGCGGGCTGTACCTGGATCGAGTCGGCCGTTTTCGATTCCTGGGAGGGCCTTCGGGATGAGAAATACCAGCAACTTCAATGGCCCCCAACCGGCGAGCGTCTGAGTGCTGATACCTTCCGAAAGTACCGTGAACAGGGGGGGTGGGTCATCCTCCACGGCAACCGATCCGAGGAGATCAATGAATGGCTGCTCTCCCAGCCTGACCTCATAATCGCCAGTGACGGGATTCCCTTTCTGTACGGTCCAACCCATCCCCGCGGGGCAGGCACCTTCTCAAGGGTCCTGGGGCGCTACAGTCGAGATCGAAACGCCCTCGGCCTGATGCAGGCGCTCTCGAAAATGACCTTGCTGCCGGCCCGGCGGCTTGAAAACTTCGCCCCTCTCTTCAGGAAAAAGGGGAGAGTGCAGGTAGGCGTTGATGCCGATCTGACGGTATTTGACCCCGGCACAGTACTCGACCGATCCAGCTACGAGAAAGCTGATGTACCCTCCCGGGGGATCGAGCACGTTCTGGTTGCAGGGACCTTCGTGGTGAGAGACACGAAGCTGGTGGAAGGAGTTTTCCCGGGGCAGGCACTACGCGCTAACCGTTAGTTGCACAGGGTCATGAAGCTCCTCAGTCGAGATCAAATCGTTTACAGTTGCGATAAGAACTCTTCGCCCGTCTTGGAAGTGAGACCGGGAGACATTATCCAGGTCGAGACCCACGATGCGAGGACAGGCTCGATTCGCACGAATGAAGACTTACTGGATCAACCGAGTCCGGGAGGGGGCAACCCGGCGACCGGACCCATCCTGGTGGCGGGAGCGGAGGCCGGCTGCGGGCTGGCCGTTGAGATTTTGAGCATAGACCTGGCCGACCAGGGATTCCTGGGGGTCAAGGCCGAAACGGGCTTGCTGGCCAGCCAGGCCGATCGGTTTGTGACCAGAATCGTGGCCATCGACGACGGCGAGGTGGTCTTTGATGACCACTTGCGTCTGCCTGTTCGTCCCATGGTGGGCGTGATCGGGACGGCCCCTGCAGGAGAGGGAGTGCCCACGACACTGCCCGGCCCCCACGGCGGTAACATGGACAACCGGTACATTGGCCCGGGTGCCACCGTCTACATGCCCGTCCAGGTCCCCGGGGGACTACTTTGTCTAGGCGACGTACACGCCACCATGGGAGACGGCGAGATCACGATGCTGGGCCTCGAGATTTCGGCGACGGTCACAATTCGCGTCGCCGCCGCCGCCGATCCAGTCTCTCGACCCTGGATCGAAACACCCGATCTGTGGGTGACAACCGGTGATGACATGGATCCAGCTGAGGCGCTCCGGATTGCCGCCGGGGAAATGGCCCGTCTTCTGCAGCGTCAGTTGAAGGTCGGTTTTGAGGAAGCGTACATGCTGATCAGCGCGCGGGGAGACGTTCAGATCTGTCAGATTTGCAGTCCGGGAAGCTATCCGGTCACGACTCGCGCCGTCTTTCCCCGGCTCTAACCAGGGTGTCACAAAGGATGGGATCACTGGACCTTACCCCGGCCCTCGATCGGCCAGATTTCCTCGACTTCTTCACCCCGTATGCCGTACAGGGTGTCATGCAGATTGATCACGGCCGTCCCGCAGTTGGGAATGATCGTGACCCGTTCACCGAGGGCAGGTTTCTCCCGACTGAACCGGGTCGTAATCACACCGTGCTCTTCGAAGAAGGATTGGAGTTGAGCTTCCGGATACTCGAGAACATGCCCGTAGCTGTCCAGAAAATAGCCGTCGTAACCGAAAGTCTTCGACCCCCCGTCGATGATGACTTCATCGAGGCCAGGATGGGAAAGGACAGTACAAACCAGGTGTAGCGCGCACTGCTCGAGAGTTGCAATCCCCTGATCGACCTTGGTGGTGTCGTTGAAGATGTACAAACCCGGTCGCGACTCGTTGATGACTTTGGAGGCGAACTCCGGCCAGGCATGCCAGGCGTAAACCGTTCCCTCGGCACTGACCGTTCTGGCTTCCAGTCCCGCTCTCGACATGCGCTCGAGAGACTCCTCGAAAAACTCATTGACCCGCCCTGCATGCTTCTTGTCGAAGTATCCGCCCTTGAAGGAAAAAAGACCCTCAAGATGCAAGCTGGAGTCTCGATCGATTGTCTCTGCGAGCTGCAACACTCCCGCGGGAGAGCGAACCCCGGATCGAACACCCGCAATATCACACTCGATCAGAATCTTGATGGGTTTTCCGGCGATTTGGGCAACCTGGGAAAGTCCCTCCAGGACGTACTCCGAGTCAGCCGCCAGAATCAGGTTGGCGCGGCGGACCAGGCTGGCTAACCGTTCCAGCTTCTGGCGGCCCACAATGTTGTAAGACAGAAAGATCTCCTCGAGACCTCCCTCGACCATGACCTCCGCCTCGCCGACTTTCTGGCAGGTCACGCCCACCGAGCCCGCTTCCATCTGACGTCGGGCCAGCGCGGGCACCTTGTGGGTCTTGACGTGAGGCCGATATGGAATCCCGTTTTGCTTCAGATGCTTATGCATCCTCTTCATGTTGTCTTCCATGATGTCGAGATCGACAACCAGAGATGGTGTATCGAGATCAGCTGTCTTCATTTTGTCCCTTCGCAAGGGTTGTTTTGATGGCGAGATTGACTTCGGTCTGCAGACACCAGACACTACTCTCGCTTAGTCCAGTGGTCAACACCACGTTATAACGTTTTTCACAGCTGGATGCTGCTGATCGTGATCTCTGTAGCCGTGCTAACTAAGTGGGTATGGAAGCCGCTGGGAAAGCGCCAGGATCGGAGGACCGCATGAACTCCAGCTCTTAGTTTGGCTTTCGCCTTCCCGAGTAGAGGCTGACTGCCACCATCGCCAGCAGAGCCAGAAAAGTAGCCGGCAGGATTTCTTGGATGCCCAGCAGCCCGTGCGCGACCAGTATATGACCGATCACACTGCTGAAAAACCCCGTCAAAGCAGCGGCGATCGCTCCCTGCCGCGTAGCCTTCTTCCAGAACAGACCGGCAGCGACTGGAACAAACAAAGAGGCTCCCAGCACCCCCCAGGCATAGGCCCCGATCACTGCGATCAGTTCCAGCTCTCCGTACAGTGCCTGCCCGCAGGTGAACACCACGATCGTGATTCCAAACAGCCCAGTGAAGACCCGCGACCAGAAGAGGAGCTGCTGCTGGTCTGGATTCTTCAGGAAAAAGGGGCCAAAAATGTCCTGTGACATGTAGGTTCCCGCCACGTGAAGGAGGGAGTCCGTGGTGGATTGGACCCCGGCCAGAATCGCCAACATGGCCAGCGCCCCGACCACCCCGCCCATGAGTTCCTTGATGATGAGCGGCAGCATGGAATCTCCGGTTTCTCCGGGAAGGTAAATGCTGCCCACAATTCCGACGATGACCAGCAGGCCCTGTATCAGGAAGATTCCGACCCCGCTGGAGATGGCGGCAAAGCGGGCAATCCTGACCTCTCTGGCTGCCAGAATTCTTTGGACGTAGTAGGGGTGAACGGCTACCCCCAATCCAAAGATGAACACGTAGGAGATCACACTGGAGACGTCCGGAGTCCGGCCGGCAAAGACGGTAAACAGCTCCGCTTTTTGGCTGAAAGAGTGAACGGGATCGGTGCTCAGGCGAGCCACCAGAACGATCGCGGTCAGGAGCACACCCAGGGTCATGATCAGAGCCTGCAAAACATCCGTTCTGGCCACGCTGACCATTCCGCCGAGGATGGTGTAGGCAACGAAGAAGAGGCCTACGCAAAGAACAGCGGCGGGGATGGGGATCCCGATGATTCCCTCTACGATGTAACCCACTCCCAGCAACTGGGCGACCAGAATGATAGCGTAGGCGAATACAATGATCGTCGCCAGCAGGGTTCGCAGAAATTGCGACCGATAGCGAACCAGCATGAATTCGGAAACGGTGCTCACACCCGCCCCGTGCCACCTCCTGGCGCTGATAGCCAGGAACGCACAGCCCGCCACCGACCCGGTTGTGCACAAAGTCAGGAGTGCGAGGCCATGCTGGGAGGAATACCCCACTCCACCGATCACCGACAGGGCGCTCACGAAAGTGGCATACATGGACCCGGTCGTGAGAAGGAGGGAAAGGTTCTGAGATCCGACTGCAAAATCTCGCTGGTCCCGGACTCGTTGCCATCCCCACAGGCCGATTCCCAGAACGATGGCCAGGTAGAAGATGAACCAGAT
Source organism: Acidobacteriota bacterium (assembly GCA_965205615.1). Taxonomy (GTDB): domain Bacteria; phylum Acidobacteriota; class UBA6911; order RPQK01; family CBDAPI01; genus CBDAPI01. Next base: position 26,721 of record CBDBHK010000029.1, read on the forward strand.
CAGGTAGAAGTAGTTGATTTCCATGTCGATGTCTTGCTGGAGAACGCCGAGGTCGAGGAGGAGGCGGGGAGTGACCAGTTCGCCCTTGTGCTTTCCGACCGGCTCGGCGCCTTGCCTTTGCCCTTGCCCTAGCCTTTGCCCGTCACTCCTCTCGCGTTTTTCTGGCCTGCAACGTTACTCGTGGTTTGGACATCAACGTGGGATCAGGGGCAGGATCAGGGCCGATGGATATCGTTTCTGGTGGAGAATCGTCTGCCTGGCCGTCTTCATCTCGGTCGTCCTGGCGAAGTGCTTACCGCGCTGGGCCCCTTCCATTCGGAATGGGTCGAGATTTGTCCCCCAAAAGTAGGAACCGGAGTGGCTGGATCGTAAACAAACTCGTCCGGCGGACCCTTCCCGGACGGTGATTCCAGCTGGAGAACACCGTCTCCCTGCACGGTGTTGGCCGTTCCACCGCTGTTCAGGTAGTAGTTTGTCCGGCGCGTCCGTGCCAGCGGCCACTCCTTTTCGAAGCGCCACCGGTTCTCACCCATGACGAAGATCCGAATCGGCGCCTCCCGGTCCATCCCGTTGTCGATTCCCTTGAGCCAGTAGTCGAACCAACGGTCAGAGAGTTCCATCATGTCGATGAACATCTCCGGCCCGAAGTCAACTTCCCAGCCGTCCATTTCCTCGGAGGTTCGAATCCCCAGAAGTTGCTGGTTGATGGAATGAGTTCAGGGTCCCACGATGATTTTGGTTCCTTCTCTCGCTGTAGAAGAACAGCTGCAAGAAAAATGGGTTGAAATCCTGTTTTCATGATGTCTCTCCTTAGAGAACAATTCGCGGTTGCCCGGTAGAGATCTGGCGTTGCGGTTGCATTCTAGCGGGTAGCTCGCAAAATGACCAAAGAGGACCCGTCTCATTTCTGGTAATGCACCAGGACCTCTGCGCTTCTCGGCCGATTCGGTACTCAGTACCTAACCCGCATAGATCACCGATTTGGAAATGAAGGTGATTTTGGCAGGCCGGAACGGTTTTCTGAGAGTTTCGCTATCGATCCGGTCCAGGTCGAGTGATGCGGTGGTGTGGAGGGTCGTGAATGGAGCGTTTTTCGGGTTCGGAAGAGCGTGACGGAATGCATTCAGGCAGAGCTCGGCCTGAGCGATGGAACGATTTCGTTTTTGGGGGCGTTTGATCGGGACAGACCTCAGCAGCGCAGAGGAATGGCCTGGAGGTTTCGAACGACGGCAGCGAAGACCTCGCTGTAGGGATAGGCTTCTGACATGGAGATCCAGACGTGGCGGACCGTGAGGCGGACCTGGGCGCCGATCTTCAGGAGCTTCAAGCGAATCGTCTGACACTGAGCGCGAGCCAGGGGGGTCTGCTTCAGTCCGAGACGACGCAAGGCGTGCATGAGCATGTAGGCGGCGGAGGACAGATACAGCCGGAGTTGATTGGCGCGCATCGTTGCCGCGCTGGTCCGGTCGAGCGAACAGATCCAACTGCTGTTCTTTTATGCGGTTCTCCATGTCGCCCCGCGCACAGTAGAAGTCTTCGTAGAGTGCGCGGGCCCCCAGGCGTTCCGGCGACAGGGAGGTGACGACGAATCGGGGATTGGCGCCTTTGTCCAGGAACTCGGCCTTGCCGACGACGCGTCGCTCCGAGGTCCAACTGTGGCGAGTCCGGTAGCGGAAATCCTTGAACACCCGCGCCGGTGTCCCGGTGGCGTTGAACTCGGCTTCGGCCTGAGTCATCGCTTCGGCGCTCTCTGACTTGAGCCGATCATTGTTGGCCAACCCCATCACGTAATCCACGTGATGGTCTTCACACCAGCGGAGCAAGTCATCCCGGCAAAAGCCCGAGTCGGCCCGGATGACGATCGAGACCTCCGGCTAGCTCTGCCGAATCCGGCCGACGATCCGTTCCAGTTCCTCCACCGATCCCGCGGCCCCATCGATATTGGAACACCGCAACCGGGCGCACAGCAGATGCTCCCCCGAGAAGATGTACAGCGGGAGATAACAGTAGTGGCGGTAGTAACCGTGAAAGAACCGGCCTTCCTGCTGGCCATGGATCGGGTCGTCGGTCGCATCCAGATCCAGCACGATCTCCTCGGGCGCCGATTCGTGGGACTCCACGAAGGCATCCACCATCCAGCCGTCGATCCGGTCCGGGTCCATCGCGATCTTCTTGTACCGCTCCTGCTCATCGACCTCGGCGCCGGTCAACTCCAACCGGTTCAGCGTACACCTGCCCGCCAGCGCCTTCCCCCGATCTGAGGCCTGCCGCCGCCGCTCTCCCAACGGATCGGCCTTATTCACCGCCACCGCCAGCATCGGATCGGTGCGCAACTGATCATGATCGTTCAGATCCTCGTACCCCAGACAGAGTCCGTAGATGCGCTGCCCCAACAACTCCTCCACCGTGTGTTCGATCAACCGCGCATCCCGATGATCCCTGAAACACTCAGCCAGTCCGGCGATCAGACCCGTCCCCCTCTCGACCTCTCGCAACAGCAGCACCCCTGCATCGGAGGTGATCTTTCCACCGTCGAACCGCGCCTTCACTTTGCGTTGAGATAGTTGGTGAAATTCGAACCTGACTTGTTTACACTCTGTTCTCATAAGGGCCGCCTCCGTTTGCGTGTGAAAATGTTCATTCAAACACTTTATACCAAACAGGGCGGCCTTTTAAGGTCCTATCGGTGATCTATGCGGGCTAAAGCAGCTTTGCCCTCTCGTCGCCGACAACGTAGACTAAAAGTGTTGGTTGAAAACCCAGAGCTGATGAGCAGTCGATGATTTTACCCGAGCGTCTTTGGTTTGTCTCTTCGCGCATTTTTCTTGATCCCATTGCTTGGAAGGAACCGGTGAACTGGATATGAACCGCAAGAAAGTTGTTTACCCCTACGTGCCGAACTCAGTGCCGGAAGTCAAGGCTGAAATGCTGAAAGAGGTCGGCGCAGCCCACATTATGGATCTCTATGCTGAGATCCCGGAGCGTCTTCAGTTTGACCGCGATTTGGATTTGCCGGAACCGATTCTTGATGAGTATTCAATCAAGAGGCACGTTGAAGGCTTACTGGAGCGCAACAGGAACTGTCTGCAATACCTCAATTTTCTGGGCGCCGGCTGTCCACAGCATTTTGTGCCGGCAGTTTGCGACGAGATCAACGGACGCGGCGAGCTTCTGACGGCCTATGTAGGAGAAGCGTACGCCGACCATGGAAAGTGGCAGGCTTTGTTCGAATACGCCAGTCTGATGGGCGAACTTCTGGAGATGGATATTCTCAGCTGCCCCGTCTACGACGGGCAACAGGCAGCCGCCACGTCTCTGCGCATGGCTTCCCGCGCCACCGGACGAAAAGAGGTTTTGATAGCGCAGTCGTTGAACCCAGAGACCTTGGCGGTGGTCGAAAACTACCTGAAAGGCGTACCCGATCCCCAGGTCGAGATCGAATTCGTGGAGTTCGACCCTGCAACGGGACTGCTGAAGCTGGATGATTTAAGATCGAAGATCTCTTCCAGGACGGCCGCTGTGCTGATCGAAAACCCATCCTATCTCGGCTTCCTGGAAAGCGGGGCCGAGACGATCGGGGCTATCGCGCGGGAGCACGGCGCCGAGTTCCTGGTGTACACCGATCCCATTTCTCTGGGCGTGATCGCCCCGCCGGCACAGTATGGTGGAACGTTCGCATGCGGCGACGTCCACAGTCTGGGCATCCACATGCATTGTGGGGGAGGGCAGGGCGGATTCATCGCGACACCGGATGACATGCGGTTGATCGCCGAGTTCAAGGACCTCATGTTCGGTCTCACTGAAACGATTGTGGAAGGGGAGTACGGTTTCGGCGAAGTGTTGTACGACAGAACCTCTTACGGCACGCGAGAGAAGGGAAAGGAATTCACAGGCACGACGACCGGGCTGTGGGCCATCACCGCCGGTGTCTACCTGGCTCTGATGGGGCCGAAGGGAATGGAAGAAGTCGGTCGAACGATCATGCAGAAATCTCAGTATGCCGCCCAGCGGATCTCTGCGATCAGTGGCGTCGAACTGAGCTTTCCGACTCCCTTCTTCAAGGAATTTGTGGTGAATTTCGATGCTACCGGCAGGACCGTTCGGGAGATCAACAAGCGTCTGCTGGAGCATAAGATCTTCGGTGGGAAGGACATCTCGCGTGAATTCCCCCAGTTCGGGCAGTGCGCTCTCTACTGCGTCACGGAAATCATGACTAAAGATGACATCGATCAGCTGGTGAACGCGCTGCAGGCAGTTATCCGCTAGTGCACCTGTACCCCGAGCAATGGACCAGATGAAGGAGTTCCTTTATGGGCAGGGATAAGAACACGTTATTGCGAAAGTTTCATCAGGCTCGCTGGGATGAGGACATCATTTTGGAGATGAGTGTGCCCGGTGAAAGAGGAGTCCTGCTTCCCCAGGCCGAGCGCGGGATTCAGGCCGAAGTCGGCGATGGAGTCTCGGTGATCCCGGAAAGCCTCAGGCGCAAGAAGCCGCCGGAGTTGCCCGAGGTCAACCAGGCCCGCGTACTGCGGCACTATCTCCACCTTTCACAGGAGACCATGGGAACCGACGTCACGATTGACATCAGCGAAGGCACCTGTACCATGAAGTACACGCCGAAAGTCCTCGAGCACTTGTGCGCCAGAAACCCGGGCATGACAGAAATCCATCCTCTTCAGGACGAAGACACGATCCAGGGCATCCTGGAGATGTACTACAAATTTGAGCAGTTCCTCAAAGAAATCTCGGGCCTGGATTGCTTTTCTTTCCAGCCCAGCGGGGGGGCCCAGGGTGTCTTTACGAACGCATCCGTGGTCAGGGCGTACCACGAGTCCCGTGGTGATCGAAATCGCACTGAGGTGATTACGACGATGTTTTCTCACCCTTGCGATGCCGCCTCCCCCGCTACGGCCGATTATGACATCGTCACACTGATGCCCGACAAGAGAGGATACCCTGACCTGGAAGCGATGAAAGCTGCCCTCTCTGAGCGAACCGCAGGGCTCTTTATCACCAACCCTGAGGACACGGGACTCTATAACCCGCGGATCGAAGAATACGTGCAAGCAGCACATGACGCCGGAGCGCTGTGCGTCTATGATCAGGCCAACGCCAACGGGATGTTGGGAATCGCCAGGGCCCGCGAAGCCGGGTTCGACCTGTGTCACTTCAACGCGCATAAGACCTTTGCCACCCCGCATGCCTGCATGGGGCCGGCTATGGGTGCTGTGGGAGTCACACAAGAGTTGTCGAGGTTTCTTCCCGTACCCAGGGTCGAGTTGGATGGAAAGAAGTACTTCCTCAACTCTGATTATCCGGAGAGCATCGGCCGCGTGCGGTCGTTCTACGGGAACGCACCTATCGTACTGCGGGGCTATGCGTGGATCATGCAGCTGGGCGCGGCCGGGTTGAGGGAGGTAGCCGAATGTTCGGTCCTCAACAACAACTATATGGAGAAAAAGCTCCGCGAGATCCCGGGTGTGGTGGTGCGTTACGCGGAAGGCAAACGGCGGTTGGAACAGGTGCGCTACTCCTGGGAGAAGTTGAAGGAAGATACCGGTGTGGGAACAGAAGACGTGATGCGGAGAATGGCTGACTTCGGGCTGCAGCACTATTGGACTAGCCATCACCCCTGGGTCGTCCCTGAGCCCTTCACCCTGGAACCCTGCGAATCGTATTCCAAAGACGACATCGACGAGTTTGTGGCGGTCCTGCGTCAGATCTCGAAAGAAGCCTATGAGAATCCTGACTTCGTCAAGAACGCGCCGTACAACTCCGTGGTCCATAAGGTTCCCGCACCATCCATTGACGAGCCGGAACGAATTGCTGTGACCTGGCGGCAGTACCGAAGGAAAAAGGGCCTCCACTAGTGCAGCGCATGGTCTGCGCATGAAAAGGCTGGGAGTTATTGTCAACCCCGTAGCGGGTATGGGAGGGAGAGTCGGGCTCAAAGGAAGCGACGGTCTGGAAGCTTTACGGAAGGCAAGGGAACTGGGCGCCCGGCCTGAATCGCCGGAGAGAACCATCGAGGCGCTCAGGATCGTTTCCAGAATCAAAGACCGCATCCAGGTCCTCACTTATCCAGGGGAGATGGGCGAGGATGAATGCCGCCAGGCGGGCCTCTCGCCACAGGTGATCGGCTCGATTTCAAGCGGCAGCACAACCCCCGGGGACACCCGCAGGGCTGCCCGGCAAATGGTGGAGCAGGGGGTGGATCTGCTGCTCTTCGCCGGAGGCGACGGCACGGCACGCGACATCTACGACGCAGTCGGACGACGAGTTCCGGCCCTCGGTATCCCAGCCGGCGTCAAGATCCACTCCGCGGTATACGCGGTAAACCCCAGGAGTGCCGGAGAAGTGGTCACCCTGCTGATGGAGGGGCGATTGACCAATATCCGTGAGGCCGAGGTCATGGACATCGATGAAGACGCGTTTCGTGACGGCATCGTCTCAGCCAGACTTTACGGATATTTGCGCGTGCCGGAAGAAAGTCGATACGTTCAAAGCGCAAAGGCCGGCGGTATCCTGGCCGAGAAAGAGGCGCTGCAGGGCATCGCAGCCGATATCATTGAATCGATGGATGACCCGCGGTGTTTGTTTCTCATAGGCCCCGGTACGACGCCCCGGGCGACCATGGAGACTCTGGAGTTGAAAAATACGTTGCTCGGCGTGGACTTGATCCGCGGCAAACAAGTGGTGGCCAACGATGTCACGGAAGCTCAATTAATGCAACTGACCAGGGGACGGAAGAGCCGAATCGTCGTTACGCCCATCGGAGGCCAGGGCCATGTGTTTGGCCGCGGCAACCAGCAGCTCAGTCCGGCGGTGATCCGCCAGGTGGGCACAGACCAGATCACCATCATTGCTACCAAAGAAAAGTTGGCGTCATTATCGGGCAGACCCTTGCTGGTGGATACCGGTGACGAAGAACTCAACGAGGCTCTCAGCGGCTACAGCAGAGTGACGACGGGATACGGGGACTACGTCATCTACAAGGTAGGGTACTAGCCCGCATAGATCACCGATTTGGAAATGAAGGTGATTTTGGCAGGCCGGAACGGTTTTCTGAGAGTTTCGCTATCGATCCGGTCCAGGTCGAGTGATGCGGTGGTGTGGAGGGTCGTGAATGGAGCGTTTTTCGGGTTCGGAAGAGCGTGACGGAATGCATTCAGGCAGAGCTCGGCCTGAGCGATGGAACGATTTCGTTTTGGGGGCGTTTGATCGGGACAGACCTCAGCAGCGCAGAGGAATGGCCTGGAGGTTTCGAACGACGGCAGCGAAGACCTCGCTGTAGGGATAGGCTTCCGACATGGAGATCCAGACGTGGCGGACCGTGAGGCGGACCTGGGCGCCGATCTTCAGGAGCTTCAAGCGAATCGTCTGACACTGAGCGCGAGCCAGGGGGGTCTGCTTCAGTCCGAGACGACGCAAGGCGTGCATGAGCATGTAGGTGGCGGAGGACAGATACAGCCGGAGTTGATTGGCGCGCATCGTTGCCGCGCTGGTCCGGTCGGCGAACAGATCCAACTGCTGTTCTTTTATGCGGTTCTCCATGTCGCCCCGCGCACAGTAGAAGTCTTCGTAGAGTGCGCGGGCCCCCAGGCGTTCCGGCGACAGGGAGGTGACGACGAATCGGGGATTGGCGCCTTTGTCCAGGAACTCGGCCTTGCCGACGACGCGTCGCTCCGAGGTCCAACTGTGGCGAGTCCGGTAGCGGAAATCCTTGAACACCCGCGCCGGTGTCCCGGTGGCGTTGAACTCGGCTTCGGCCTGAGTCATCGCTTCGGCGCTCTCTGACTTGAGCCGATCATTGTTGTCCAACCCCATCACGTAATCCACGTGATGGTCTTCACACCAGCGGAGCAAGTCATCCCGGCAAAAGCCCGAGTCGGCCCGGATGACGATCGAGACCTCCGGCCAGCTCTGCCGAATCCGGCCGACGATCCGTTCCAGTTCCTCCACCGATCCCGCGGCCCCATCGATATTGGAACACCGCAACCGGGCGCACAGCAGATGCTCCCCCGAGAAGATGTACAGCGGGAGATAACAGTAGTGGCGGTAGTAACCGTGAAAGAACCGGCCTTCCTGCTGGCCATGGATCGGGTCGTCGGTCGCATCCAGATCCAGCACGATCTCCTCGGGCGCCGATTCGTGGGACTCCACGAAGGCATCCACCATCCAGCCGTCGATCCGGTCCGGGTCCATCGCGATCTTCTTGTACCGCTCCTGCTCATCGACCTCGGCGCCGGTCAACTCCAACCGGTTCAGCGTACACCTGCCCGCCAGCGCCTTCCCCCGATCTGAGGCCTGCCGCCGCCGCTCTCCCAACGGATCGGCCTTATTCACCGCCACCGCCAGCATCGGATCGGTGCGCAACTGATCATGATCGTTCAGATCCTCGTACCCCAGACAGAGTCCGTAGATGCGCTGCCCCAACAACTCCTCCACCGTGTGTTCGATCAACCGCGCATCCCGATGATCCCTGAAACACTCAGCCAGTCCGGCGATCAGACCCGTCCCCCTCTCGACCTCTCGCAACAGCAGCACCCCTGCATCGGAGGTGATCTTTCCACCGTCGAACCGCGCCTTCACTTTGCGTTGAGATAGTTGGTGAAATTCGAACCTGACTTGTTTACACTCTGTTCTCATAAGGGCCGCCTCCGTTTGCGTGTGAAAATGTTCATTCAAAACACTTTATACCAAACAGGGCGGCCTTTTAAGGTCCTATCGGTGATCTATGCGGGCTAGGCGCTCATTCTCTCCGGTCGCTCACGCTCCCGGCTCCGTTTGCCGTTCAAAGACAAGACGTGCCCGTTCGAAGATCTCCTGCATTTCCCTGCGCTGTGCCGGAACGGGGATGTTGGCCCGCTCCTCGAGCCACTTCAGAGCCTCATCCACCCACTCGATAAAAAAGGCTGCATCTTCGGCGGATTGGCGGGGCTGGCCTCCGACCCGAAAGTAAATGGGACTGGTGTGGGCCATGATGGGAATCCCGTCCATCTGGTACGGAATCTGCTGCAAGGAGTGAGCTCGGGCAGCCACCCAGGAACTTCCGGAAATGGACATCTCAGTGCGGACTTCCAGCCGCTGCTCCTTTTCGGGATTCTCCTGCAGGGCGACCACCTTTCCGTTGTGGACGATCTCGATCTTCTCTACCGGAATCCGGGAGTGAACCCTGGCCGTGAGGCTCACTTTCTTCCCGGTGGACATCTTGACGGTCTCACCCAGTTGATGACCACCCGCCTCGAAGGAGAGAACGGGTCCCGTGGTCACGAAGGTGCGACCGGCCCGGATTCCCTCGATCCATTTCTGGTAGGTCAGGTCGCCCTTGATCTTCACGTAGGTTCGCGGGATCCCCACAACCTGTGTGTTAAACATCTTGTCGGTTCCTGCCGTGGCCGGCAGGTCGAATCCACAGTTGAGAAAGCGGTAGTAGATTTCGGCAGATCCCGGGCGCTGGCCGCGAGGACCAAAGGCGTCGCCCCAGGTGAAGAGATCCACCGAGTCGACTTTTCCCAGTGCGATATCGATAGCGATCTCTCCGTTCGGGTAGGGGAAATGAGCCCATCCGACGAAGCCGCCGTGGGCGTGAGTCTTGTCCGCCTGCATGGCCATGGCCGGGTAGTCGATTCCGCCATAGACACCCTCGTTGCCGGGGCCCCAGGTGAGAGTGTAGACCAGGTCCTCGAGGTCCATCAGCACCGTATGGCCCAGAAAACCGTGCCGGCATTCCTCGTTGACGTAGACCACCGTCTCCTTGTCTGAGAAGGGCTCCGGCCCTCCACGAAACTTCTGAACGTCAGTGATCAACTCACCCCACTTGGTGGCCAGGATGTTCACCACGCTCAGGTCTTCGGCGTTTCCCTCCAGGAAAGCGGCCTGGGGATCCAAGAAGTGAACGTGGGTGTCGCCCGAGACCCAGCCCTGTTCCCGGATATTGGACCAGCGCCGAAGCGTGACCGTGACTGGCGAGGCTCCCGACGAGGCCACTTCGAAATCGACCCTTTCCGGCTCGTACTCCGTACCTCTCTCCACTTCGATCGAATAGCTACCTGCGGCCAGGGGCACCTCAAATTCAGGCCAGACGTAGGCGTAGGTCTTCTTGTCAATGAGAACATCGCCGCCCACGTCGTCTCTCCAGCCGACGGGAATGTTCTTCTGGTGACCGTTGGGTGGCCAGTAAGTACCCTCTGCATCGCGGACATGGACTCGGGCCGCAACCGGCTTGCCCGTCCCCTCGTCGCGGAGTCGAAACTTGAACATCCCGGTAGAATTATCAAGCGTTTTTTTCATGAGCGGATCTCGTAGTCGCGGTTCTCAGTGAGCATTTTCCACAACACTCGAACCAGATGACGGGCCAGGGATCGGATAGCTTGGTTGTGTTTCTTGCCTTCGGCTCTCTTCTTGTCGTAGTAGGTCTGTGACTGGGGAACCTCGCGCAGATGCCGCGCCACAGCCGCCATCATGGCCTGGCGAGTGCGGTGGTTCACATGACGGGTTCGTCGAGTTCCTTCCGTGGAGCTTGAGGAGTTGTCCAAAGTGGCCATCCCCAGGTACAGCGCCAGGCTCGCTTCGCCGGCAAAGCGCTCCAGTGTGCCGATCTCACCCGCCAGCTCTGCGCTGCAAATGATTCCAAAGCCGGGGATACTACCGATCCTTTGGGCCATTTCGGAGCTCTGAGTCAGGGGCTCGATGGCTTGCTCCAACTGGCCAATCTGCTCGAGCAATTCCAGCATCCGTCGGGCATCGTTGTGGATCATCTCCCCCACCCACAGCACCTCCGCTGAAAAGCAAGCGTCTTTCTGCCAGCTTTGGATGATGTCGGCGTAAAACGAACCGATCCCTTTGATCTTCAATACACTGTTGCGCCGTAGCCGGCTCAGCTGTCTCAGATTCTTTCGGGCCGTCATAAAACTCAAGAACCAGCGGTTGTCGATCGACCCGGTCAGGTCTGCCAACTCGGGACAGACCGCCTGCAGGTCGGCCTTCAAGCGATTGCCCAAGCGCACCTTCTCGACCACCAACTGCCGTCGCCGTCGTGTCAATCGTTTCAGCTGTCGGTTTTCTTCCGGGACCGGCTTGACCTCCTGGATCACGTTCTTGGCCCGCGCTAACGTGTCTCCCAGCTGAAACAGCTCCAGCATCTTATCGGTGTCAATGTGGTCGTTTTTGGCCGGGGCGGGAAAAATCTCTTTGAAGCGAGCCAGCTTCAGGTTATTGACATTCAACAACCTGTAGCCCCGTTGCTGAATCTGCTGATCCAAGGGCCGGGCCCAACCGTTGTAGCCTTCCATGGCCACCTCCACAGGTCGCTCCAGACGCTGGCGGTGCAGCTCCACTCGACGGAAAAAATGCTCAAAACCTTTCTGGTTGTGAGCAATACTAAACCTTTCCAGAACCTGGCCTTCCGACAGGCCAACTCCCACCCAGTGACTTTTGCTGCCCACATCAATAGCTACTCGAATCGTTGATTTTGTCATTTGCCTCCTTTCTTCATTGCTTTTGAAAGACTGGGGCTCATCCAAAAACACACGTCTACCATTGAAGCCACTTCGGCACCATCCCGGAAGCAATCTTTGGATGAGGAAACGGGGAACGAGGCGCAGTTCAAGTTGAGTCACTCCTCACGGACTGACAGAGCAAGCCACACCTCGTTCTCCCGACTCCAGCTTAGCTTTTTTCCGAAACCTGGACCAGGCCATCCGTTCCGGCGGGCACACTCCGTCCGCACAACCCTGCTGGATAGATTCTTCTTAAATCCTATTTCTCTCAGAATGCTATGGTAGACAGAGTGAAGGAGATGCTTTTCAGGCAAGTCCACATCCAGTAACTGGGAGGGCACTTCCTGATCGGGGTAGATCCGATGGACCTTCCATCCTTTGATCGTCGAGCGAAAGACCAGCTTAAAGCCGGTCTTGAAGAGTCCGCTGGTCGTGACAACCGGAGCCACTTCAAAGTCCTCCCCGACGTGATCAAAGTAAGCCAGGCTCTGGTTGATCTCGGTTATCGACAACGTGTCCAGGACGGGACCGTACACCTCAACGTATCGTTCCTTGCCCATGTCGTCGTTGAACAGAAAATCCTCGTGCAGGATGTCGGCGAGTTCGTCCATGTCCTGGTTCAGCACGGCCAGGGCCCAGGTCTTCAAAGCCAGCCGGATGGCCTCCATTTCCGAGGTGGGATGGGCTGCCACAGCTCACAATCAGCAGGCCGGCAAGCGCTCCCAGGGGTACCCACGAGTATTTCATGTTGGTTGTCAGAGACTTTGTATCCATGGATCCATTCTCTTGAAAGGGAGTGCACAAAACTGAGAGAATTCCCTGGAGTCCAGCCATGATGAGTCCCGAAGGGCGAGTGTACCATGGTGGCGGAAGCGGGAAAACGGGCTCGGCTAGCTCACTTCGGTGCTGGTTTTCTGGCGGGCCAAACGGGCCGCGGCGACGAGTCGACAGAGTTTCTCAAAGGCCTCATCGATGGACGGGGGTTCCCCCATGTCGGGAGCAAAGCCACAGTCTGGGTTCAAGGCGATTCGGTCGGCACCGATGGCTTCGGCACCCGCCACAGCCAGAGATGCGATCTCACTTACATCCTGAACACTTTCCGAGCGCACGTCCACGACGCCCATGCCCACTCCCACTCCTTCGGGTAGCAGGCTCAAGTCGGAGATGTCGCCCGTGCCCTGATAGGCAAACTCCAGGTTCAGACGGTCGGCTCGAATCCCCTCCAGAAGTGGCAGGAGAGGTTTGTAATCACCTGACACATCGCTTTGGCGCTTGTACACGCTGTGACAGCAGTGGAGGTGGACTTCCGCGTTGAGCCCCTCGAAGACCCGGTTGATATAGCCGACCGCCTCGGGGATCTGTCGCTCCGGATCCCACCTTCGACGCAGACGGTCATCGTGCGTTTCTCCTTCGGCCATCAGCTTGCGGTCACAGAAATAGGTCAGGGCCGGATCATCGAGCTGGATGATGTCAATCCCTGCTTCCTGCAGTGCCCTGGCCTCTCGCGCCAGGATTTCGGAGAAATGATCCATGAAATGCTGCACTGTCGGGTAGGCCTCGGTCGAGAAGCGTTCGTGCCAGTAGCGAATCGCCACCAGGAAGGGACTGGGTAAAGCAAATTTCTTGACGTGGGTCGTGTGGTCGGCCAGAAACTGGGCATCTTCATGGAAAACCGGTTCCTCGGCCTCCATGCGGTGGTTCACCACCAGATGGAACTTCTTTTCACCGGCATGCTCAAAGGGGCGGATCTTTTCAAAGCCTCCGATTCGGTGCAAGAACTCATCGACATACTGAACGCGTCTCCATTCTCCGTCGCTGACCACATCCAGACCCGCCTCCTCCTGGAGACGAATGGCAAACAGGACGATTTCGTCCATCACCTGCTGGAATCGTTCCTCGGACATCTGGTGTCGCCGAGCATGGAGGCCCCGCACCATCTTGGGCCGGGGCAGCGAGCCAATCACCTGTGTGAAAAAGGGGGGAAGATCGCGGGTTATCTCAGTTCTCATGGTGGCTCCATGTAAAGACAACAATTCTCTTTCTTTCGGTTCCACAGCACAAGCCAAAGCAGCCCGCAAGGCTCTCACTGCGGACTGTCAGGGCCCGCAGGGTCCGTGAGCCCGTCCCCGGTCCGCCGCCGCACCAGCTCCCGATCCCTGTGATGGTGTGGTGTGCCACTTGGGCGAGACCTCGTTGATAATGGTGTTTTTCCGGTGCGGCAAACAGCGACAAAAGGTGAACTATGGATCTAAGCGAAGCTCTGGTGGAGCAGGGATACATCACCAGGGAGCAGCTTGAGGCTGCTCAAGAACGACGGAAACTGGCAGGTGGCTTTGTCTTCGAGAGCCTGCTCACGATGGGCGTTCTCTCGCGGGAGCAGCTGAACGAAGTGGGCGGGGTCGCGCCTCCGATCCCCCGCACCCTCGAGGCCACGGGGATGGAAGAGCAATTCCTGCTCGATTTTGTTCTGAAATCCCTCTACGTCTCGGCGCACGAGACGGTCTCGGAGGTTTCCGACGAAATCAAGCTCTCGAAACCGGTGGTCGAGCTGCTGTTGACCCTGTTGCGCGACCGTGGTCTGGTTGAAATCTCAGGTACTGCTCAAAGTCAGTTCTTGCTGCGGCACGCGTTGACCGATCGGGGCCGGGCTCGAGCCATGGAGGCATTGGGTCAGTCGGCCTACGTCGGTCCGGCACCGGTGCCGCTGGAAGACTACTATTTTCGGGTGGAAGCACAGTCAATCGTAAACGAGCGTATCGATCTGGGCAATCTGAAGAAAGCAATGAGCGATCTGGTGTTGCCTTCACGGGTGCTCCGTCACCTGGGCCCGGCCGTCAACTCCGGCAAGGCGATACTCTTGTACGGTCCCAGCGGAAATGGCAAGACCTCCATCGCCGAGCGCCTGGGGGCAGTATTTCGTCAGACCATATACATCCCCCACGCCCTCAAGGTGGACCAGCAGATCATCAAAGTGTACGACGAGGCAGTCCATCGTCGCGCCGAGAACGAAAGCCTGCCGGCGGATGAGCACGCGCAGATTCTTGACCGATCGGCGCCTCATGACCCCCGCTGGGTCGCCTGTCAGAGGCCGGTTCTGCTGGCCGGTGGGGAGCTCACCCTGGGCATGCTCGATCTGGATTTCGATCCCCTGGCCAAGTTCTATGAAGCTCCACTTCAGGCAAAGGCCATGGGAGGCGTCCTGGTTATCGATGATTTTGGACGGCAGCTGGTCGCGCCCGAGGACCTGCTCAATCGTTGGATCGTCCCGCTGGAGCGAAAAGTGGACTATCTCACCTTGCACACTGGAAAGAAGTTCGCGATCCCGTTCGATGCAATTGTTGTGTTCTCGACGAATCTTTCACCCGCCCAGCTGATGGACGCTGCGTTTCTCAGGCGGATCAGTTACAAGATCAGACTCGGCAATCCCTCGCTGGAGGAGTACCCCGAGATTTTCAGGCGCCTCTGCGAGTTTTTCGGGATGAAGTACTCGGAGAAGATCGTCTCGCATCTGGTTTCTGATTTTTACGAGAAATACAACATTCCGCTGTGCGCCGTCCATCCCAAGTTGATCATTGAGCACTCTAAGGCGGCGGCGAAGTTCTACGGATGAGAGCCCCGGCTGACCCACGAGCTGATCGAAGAGGCGTTTGAGAATCTGGCTGAGCGTATCCGAGAAACCGACACCGTCCCTCCGGTCCAGAAGGTCTCCGCCAGCTGACATCATCGGCGTCGGGTCGCCGTGCATTCGGACCCACGGCGCCCGTAACGCGAGCTCTGGGACTTCCAAGTACGCCGAGGAGGCTGACCGAGCGTAACGCAGTCAGGGCGGGAGATTCTCACGCTGCAGTAGAAAATTTATGAATTATCCGGGCTCGGGCTGGAGGCCTGGATTCGACCGGCTGCCCGAGCCTTCAAGCTCGGCCGGGCGAGGTGTGGCGGTTCCACTCTGCGGCCGGGGAAGGGGCTTGCGAGGAAGCAGTTCCTCACGATTGGCGGTCAGGTATACAAAAGTCGCGATGATGGCCACGGCCTGGGCCAGATCACCTGGCTGGACGCGATCGTAGACATCCATGTTGGAGTGATGGCTGCGGGTCTGGTACTCGATCGGGTCCTGGATAAACTGAAAGCCAGGCAATCCCACAGCGTCGAAAGAAAGATGATCGGTTCCCCGGGTGTTCCGAATGGAAAGAGTGCGGGCTCCCATATCAGAGAAAGGAGCCAGCCAGGCAGCAAAAAGCGGTCGCACCATTTCGTTTTCCTGAAGGTAGACGCCCCGAATCCTGCCAGTGCCGTTGTCAAGATTGTAATAGGCGGAGAGCCTGGCATGCTCTGGTTTCAACTCCATCGTTCGCCGATCGCCAAAGTGCTCAGCGACGTAGGCCTTTGACCCCAGAAGCCCCTGCTCTTCGCCACCCCACAGAGCGATCCTGACAGAGCGACGGAGGGGGAGCTGTAAAGTAGTCAGAACTCGAATCACCTCCATCATCACCGCACATCCGGCTGCATTGTCTGTCGCTCCCAAACCGGGTGCCACGGAGTCCAGATGACCCCCTACCATGACCAGTTCCTCGGGCTTCCCGGTTCCCGGTAGATCGCCAACCACGTTCAGCGAATCTTCCTTCTCGGTGTGAAACCGGGTTCGGACCTCCACCTCCAGCCTGGTTGGAATCCCGCGTGCGGTAAGCCGAAAAATCCGGTTGTAGTGTTCCGGAGTCAGGGCAATCGCAGGTGGCGGGAGCTGATCCTTTGGGTTTCGGCTGCCCATGCGCGGAGGAAACACGGTCCCACCATCACCTCCGGAGCCCGGCCGGATCAGCAGTGCCACCCCCTCTTCGCTTAGAAACTGATTCAAGCGGTTCTGCTGCGTACGGCTGCGCCTGCTCGGCGGTCCATCCGGTGTTTCCTGAGCTCGGTCCCGGTCCCGGTAGTCAAAATCTTCCCGGGGCCGGGGCCTGGGTGCTGAGGCCCGCTCTTCCAGATCCTCCTCCGAGAACCGTTTGAAAAGGGTAGAGTCACTGCCATCTACCTCTTTCAGCTCTGAGAAGAGGACAATTCTCCCGGCCAGCTTGCCCGAATAGCGATTCATGTAACTGTCCACAGCGGCAGCCCGTATGCTGCGCCTCGATCCTGTGGGAAAAGGAGCGATCAAGGGCTCGCCGCCCACGACTCCCGTGGTGCCGGGTGTCCAGCCCAGCGGAACTCCGATGAGGGCCTCATACCGTGGCTCAACCAGATGGGCCGAAAAACGCGTGTACGACCAGCCCTGCCCGAACGGTCCCCAGGGCTCCTGTCGGGCGTTCTTCAGACCCCATTCCTGCAGGCGCTTCACAGCCCAGTCGGCAGCTCCCTGAAATCCGGGTGATCCCGTCAGCCGGGGGCCGTGAATCTCCACCAGGTGGAACACATGATCCATCACCTGGGAGTTTTTCAGCGCTTCCTGTTTGATGCGGTGGACCACCTCGAGGTCAACCGGTTCCTGCGCAAGTAGACTGGTGGACAACAGCATCGGAAGAGTCGTCATCAGCCGTCCCATTTTGCCCTCCGCACAATGGAGATACTGTCCGACTCTTGTGACCGGGATCAAGTCGGCCAGGATGACATCTTAGCAGTCCGTGGTGAAAGTCGCTCGCGGTCGCGCGCCCGGGATTTGCGTTGGCGTGTATTCGTTGGTTGGGCCTGGATGAGTGGGCGAAAGCAGCAGTGGGCTGCTAGACTAGGGTCGAGATGGCGGAACGGACGGTCTTGTTGCTGGTCGGGACCCACAAGGGTGGGTTTCTCTTGTCCAGCGGTCCGGAGCGACGAGATTGGAAGGTCCAAGAGCCTCTTTTTAAGGGAAATGATGTCAATCATCTCGTCCTGGACCAGCGGACGGAGCCTACCCTTCTTGCCTGTGTGAACAGCTCCTGGTGGGGCTCCGACGTTCGACTGAGCCACGATCTTGGCCGGACCTGGCAGGAACCTGAATCGGGGGTGAAATTCGGGGAGCCATCGCAGGAGTCAGTGAAGAGAGTCTGGTGTATTGTCCCGGGATCTGGGGCCAATCCCGGTGTTCTCTTTGCCGGTGCCGACCCGGGAGCCCTGTTTCGTTCTGATGACGGAGGCCTGAACTGGTCGGAAGTGGAGTCGCTCACGGCCCATCCGACCCGGGAGCAGTGGCATCCGGGCGCCGGAGGAATGATGGTTCACAGCATCTGTGTCCATCCAACAGACGCGGATCGGATCCACGTGGGAATTTCGGCAGCCGGCGTCTTCAGCAGCGAGGACGGCGGGATAAGCTGGATGCCCAGAAATCGGGGTGTCCTGGCCGACTTTCTGCCTGAAAAATACCCCGAACTCGGCCAGTGTGTGCACCACCTGACCGTGCATCCGGATGAGCCCGAACTGCTCTACCAGCAAAACCACTGCGGGGTGTATCGCAGTGAGAACGAAGGGCGGGAGTGGATCGATCTTTCGAACGGCCTGCCTTCACGTTTTGGATTCCCGCTCCAGATTCACCCCCACGACCCGGATACGATCTTTGTGGTTCCCGAGGAGGGTCCCGAATTTCGATGCCCGGTGGATGGAAGGTTTGCCGTTTTTCGAAGCCGCAACCGGGGAGACGACTGGGAGCGGCTCGAGAGAGGGCTACCCAACGAGCACAGCTATCTTCACGTGTTTCGCCAGGCCATGGCCGCCGACTCGGCCGACCCGTTCGGTCTCTATGTGGGAACCAGCACTGGACAGGTCTTTTTCAGCTCCGATGAGGGGGACAGCTGGACCGTCCTCATCGATCATCTTCCGCCGGTTTACTCTCTCAGTGCAGCACTTATCTAGGATAACTCCGGTACGGGAGTCTGGCCTCGTCCCTAGCGTCACCGCAGTCCCGGCCCTTTTTTCAGCGCCGCATTGTCGTGTAAAAACCGAGCACGATCGCGACTAGAATCATGCCCCCGACGAGCGCCAGCACTTCGGGAGATTGTGCTCTTAGAGATGCGGCTATTGGCTTCGGCAGCCAGTCGAAAACTACATCCATCTTGATCCCCTACCCCAACACCACGAGCGGTCACCCGCTAAGCGTTCAAGAAAGCCCTGCTCTGTCACAAAATCAGAAAGCATTGACCCCTTTTTCACCATTCTAGCAGGTTGACTCCACTTAAACACCTGAACTGACCACCGAAGCGGCCCGGACTTCTGGTTCGGCTCCGTTCCTGAGACGGGCTCGGAAGCGGAGATGGCGCCGACGAGTTACTTCCACCAGGGGGCCCCAGACCTGGGAAGTCAACTGTTTTTCGATGAGGTAGTGCCAGAGGCGATTGGATCTCTTGTACAGGTAACTCATGAGCAGGTAGGGGGCAATCGCGCGCCAGTCGGAAGGTCGACGCCTCCAGATGGAGGCATGTGAAAACAACCGTTGATAGCACCACTCGTAGCCCTCCGCCAGTTCTTCCGGGGTCATCCGAAGAGGACGAAACACGACGTGGGCCGTGTCGTACAGATCCCAGTTTCTGTGTAACAGGCGTCCCTCTTCTTCCAGTTGACGAAAGAGGGGAGTCGCAGGGTAGGGAGTCAGAATGTGGAAAGTTGCGCACTCCAATCTGTGCTCTTCCACCCACTCGACGGTCCGTTTGAAAACATCCGGACCATCATGATCGAAGCCGAGAACAAAGCTGCCATTCACCTGAATTCCGTGATCGTGAAGTAGCTTGACTCGACGCCCGTATTCTCGGGGGGGTGGGCTTTTCTTGCCCGCTTCCCGAATGTTGTCGGGGCTCAGGGACTCGAATCCCACGAAGACTCCGGTACACCCGGAGATCGCCATTTCCCGGATCAGGCGGGGATGATCCGTGACGTCGATGCTGACGGCCGCACTCCAGATGATCTCCAGCGGAGCCAGTGCGCGGCAAAGTTCATGTAAATACTCTGGTTTAGATCCTAACTTTTTGTCCACAAACACAGAATATGGCTGACCGTCCTCCTGGATCTCAGCTGCGACCTGGCGGGGTTCCCTCGTCTGATAGGGCATGTGGAGCCCCTCGGTGGATAGATAGCAGAACCCGCAGCGGTTATGGCACCCGCGCGTCGCAATGACGCTGGTCGTGGTCAAGAAGGACTGTCCGGGCAGCAGATCTCGTCGAGGAGCCGGGTCGAGCCGGTAAGGTTTCGCGTAACTGCCCCGGTAGAGGGGTTTCAAGCAGTCCGCTTCAAGATCTCGCAGAATCCTGGGCCAGACCTCAACTCCCTCTCCGACGGCCACGGCATCCGCGTCGGCGGCGACTTCACCCGGGCAGGAGGTCGCGTGCAGACCCCCCAGAACCACCACTGACCCACGAGATCGATACCAGCTGGCCAATTCGTAGGCGCGTCTGGCGAAGGTCAGGTGAACGGTAATCCCGACGACTTCCGGAAAGGGTCTCGGGGAGGAGGGCCCTGCAGCAGGTTTTCATCCCAGTACTCGATCTCCCACTCCGGAGGTGTCGTCGCCGCAATACTGGTCAGGGCCAGGGTCGGTGTCAACACGTGCTTTCCAAAGCTGGCGTGGGGATCCTTGGGGTAAAAGGGATTGATCAGGAGGATCCTCCGCTTTTGGATCCTGGGTGGTTGAAATCCTTCGTCCAGTCGGGGAGCCAGGCTCATTTTCAAAGGGATGTTCATAAAGGTCCTCTCTTGGAAGGGCTTGAACTTTGCCAAAGCGACGCTCGCGGCGAAAAAAGTCACTTACCGCGCCTGACAGGTCGGCCGCCGAAAAATCCGGCCACAGGACGTCTGTAAAGTAGAGTTCGGCGTAGGCTGATTCCCAGAGCAGAAAGTCGCTGAGTCTCTTCTCACCCCCGGAGCGGATCAGGAGATCGACATCCGGAGTCTCCAGGTCGGAATGAATCGCGCGGTTCAGCTCTCTGGAGAAGTCCTCTCGACTACCAGGAAGGCCAATGGGGCAGCTGGAAGCGGCCCTGAGAAGCGAGTTCTTGGATGAGTAGTCAACTGCCAGTCTCAAGTGGAGTTGCCGTCCGAGACGGGTTTCGGACTCCGTTCTCTCAACGATCCGCACGAGTCCCGGGGGGAGGCGGTCACGCCGCCCGATGACGTTGACCCTCACCCCATGTTCCTGGCAGGATGCCAGTTCTCGGACCAGATAGGCTTGGAAGAGCCGCAGCAGGCTTCCTACCTCCTCGGCCGGCCGTTCCCAGTTGTCGCTGGAAAAGGCATACAGACTCAGAGTGGTGACTCCCACACCGGGCGCGGACTCGACCGCTCGGCGGACCGCTTTCGCTCCGGCGCAGTGGCCGTAACGGCGAGGCAAGCCGCGCCGGCAGGCCCAGCGTCCATTTCCATCCATGATGATGGCGGCGTGAATTCCTTTTGTTGACTTCTGAAAAGTACTTTGGTTCATAAAGTACAACTCCAAAAAAAATCAGCCTCGAGTGGCCTCGATAATAGCTTCCATATGATCCAGATAGCGATTGAGCGCCTGCCTGCCACGGTCGGTCAAAGAGTAGGTGGTGCGGGGAATTCGCCCTTCAAACGCCTTGCGGCAGCTGATGTAACCCGCCGCCTCCAGCCTTCTGCAGTGGACGCTCAGGTTCCCGTCGGTCGTCTCCAGAAGCTCTCTCAGATCGGTAAAGGAGAGCAGGTCATTGACGGCCAGGCTGCTGACGACTGCCAGGCGGACACGTTCGTGGACGAGTCGGTCGAGTCTGGTCGTGGAGGAATTCTGGTGTGCCAGCTGAACAGTTCCTTCTTTTTCGACCCGGTCGGGTTCGCGTGCAACCTTCCGTTTTCTAACCGCCATGGTACCTCGCAATGACGGCGCCGAAGAGCAAATGAAGGCCGCCAAACCCGATCCCCATCATGATCTGGTGAGAGTGAGGCGAGAGCAGCAGCGTGACGATCCCGAGGGCCATGAAGCAGAGTCCCATCAGGGGTACCGCTCGAATCGAGAAGGCGCCCGCTGTCAGGACACCGGTCCCATAGAGAAGCAGCCATAGACCAGGCATCATTTCGAAGTTACCGGCGGCGGCCATCGCGACGGTTAAGGCTGCCCCGGCCACCAGAGCGGGAACCAGGTTTAAAAGAAAGCGTCGGCTGACTGGATGGCTCAGGTTTCTACCGTCCCGGCGGGCCTTTTTCACAGTGGCCAGAAACCCGAGGGTGGCCGCCACGACGGCTTCGGCGACCCAGAGCTGGAGTCGATCCTGAGGCGACGGGGTCAGGCTGGCCAGCCAGGCAGTGCCCAGCGCCGACACACCAATCAGGATTGCACCGATCCCGGAGACCGAGGTAAAGGAACCAGAGCTCTCAATAGTTTTTCGTATATACTGCAGATCGGCCGCAGCTCTCGAGTGAAGTGAGATCAGTTCCTTTTCGGTTGTCACTGTGGGTTCCATTAGCAAAGATCTTTGTAACACAAAGTTGTAGACCTTTCAAGTCCCCTGCGCCGAGAGGATGCTGTGCGACGAGTGCTGGGAGCTGGGGGCTCGGCCTCAGGATTCGGTTGCCGCCATGTCTCCTGCCCCTTCCTGAGGAGTACTCCCGTTTCTTGCCGGGCTCGGAGTTTTTACACAGAAGACGTAGCCGATCCAGATCAGAATGATCCCGAAGAACTCTCCCACATAGAGCACTTCCACAGCTCCCGCTTTGGCCATTGCCCCGCGGATCCCTGGGAGCAGGGCTCCTGTGGCGATCAGGGCGTTCCCAATGGCGCGACTGGCCTCACCGGCCCGCCGGGCAAAATGCCAGGCACTCCAGGCGGCTGTTCCGATCAGGAAAACCACTGCGTAGAGGTTGATGATCGGGGTGAACCAGCGGATCCACTGCCACTGCAGAAGGTCTCCGGAAGGCCGGAAGCTCTCCATCGCGCCACCCTGAACCGGAGAGAGGACGACCAGTAGCGAGAGTAGCCCCAGGAGAGGCAGAGTCAGCACCGTCAGGCGATTCGCGGTATTCCGATTGAAATGGAAATAGACCGATCCCTGTGCAAGAGGGTATCCGCCCAGAAGGGCCCCGGCGATGTACCAGGCCTTAGTCAGGCCGACGCTGTTGCCCAGGAGGGTTATGGAACCCTCCAGTCCATAGGCCAGAATCCCTCCTGACCACCAGAGATGATGGGTCCCGCCTCGCAGCAGGTAGCGCCGGAAAAGGATGACGCTGAAGGTGAGGGAAATAACGGTCGTGAGAATGGGAATGTAGTGAACGCTGGACAGTTGTTCGGGAACAAGGCTCGAACCCAGCAGGGGATTCTGGAGCAGAGCGTTCAATGGTTGTCCTCCAGGGCGATAACGACGGCTTCTAGGACTTCGCTGAAGAAACGGTCCAACCGCCGGTAGAGCTGCGGCTTGGAAGGATCGATTCCGGCGGTTTCGGCAACCGACTCAAAGGTCACCTCAATGATGGGATCTCTAAAAAAGTTGAAGGTGGCGATGGTGATGCTCACCGACATTCCGGCGCGCCGGCACAGGTTCCCGTAGGAAGTTCCCAACTGGCGGGCCTGCGTCAGGACCTTCTCCTCAGTCTCTCCGGCAGCATATCGAATCACCAGCCCCACAAGCTGGCGACCGATCGAACGCATGCCCGTCCTCTGCTCGTTGGTCAGTTCCACCGGTAACCTCGATCGCCGGGCAGGAAGGCTACCCGGTTCACCGGTGATGGCCGCCTGAATCGCTTTTGTGGCAGCCTTGGCAAGGTTCTGCCCACCGGCCCGTTCTCCCATCCGTTGAACAAATCGTTCCAGTTCAGCACGGAGAAAGCGCCGATGACCCCCCGGTGTCTGGACGTGCGCGACATGGCCCCGGTCGGCCCATTCACGAAGAGTGCGGGGATGAACCCCCAGAAGCTCCGAGGCCTGGGCAATGGTGAGCAGTTCTTGGTCGGTCATTTCCGAAGTTCCTATAGGATTGTACACTTTTTTCCGGATCTTCACCAAAGTTTTGGTAGATTTAGTGTCTTTTAATAAGAATATTGCATATAATCTTCAAGAAGTTTGATAGTTTTATTTCTAGCTCTTCGAGGAGAATGGTCAGGTCATGAAGAAAGCTCTTTTTTTCCTTGTCGTTTTGGCTCAAGTGATCACCTTCAGTTACCTGAGTTCAGGGTTCGTGTGCAGCGCTGCCGGGATTGCCGGCACCATCACGGATCAGAGTGGTTCGGTGCTGGTCGAGACGCGGGTTGTTTTGCGAGAGGTGGTTACCGGAATCGAGCTGGAAGCCAGGACGGGGGACACAGGCCGGTTCCAGTTTGAACAGCTTCGACCCGGGGCGTACACGGTGTCTGCCGGGGCCGACGGTTTTTCCGAGCAGTCCAGACCCGTCATTCTGAACCAGCAGAGCGAGACAGCCCGCGTCGATTTCGTCCTCAACCTGGGCGCTCTGGAGGTCGAGGTCTCGGTCACGGCCAATCGAGGGAAGCGGGACGCCCTCGCGGTTCCTCTGCCCACCCAGTCCTTGAATCGGAACCTGATCGAAAGAACGAATCCGACCAGCACGGGAGAAACAATGCTCCGGGCTATCGGTGTCACGCCGGTGGGTTCGGGCCCCTACCAGGTCCGGCCCCGGCTGCGCGGTCTGGACTCGAGCCGGCTCTTGATTCTGGTCGATGGTCAGCGACTGAATCATGCCCGGGTGGCCACTGACCGGGCCGGAGTCGAGCCCAGTCTCATCGAACCCGCCACCATCGAAGACATTGAAATCGTTAGCGGAACCGGGACCTCCCTTTATGGTTCGGATGCTCTTGCCGGGACCATCAACATCATTACCCGGAAGCCGGAAACCTCCGACAAGCTCAAGTTCCATGGTGCTCTCGACGCCTTCTTCAGCGCCAATGAGACGGGTCGCCGGGGCACCGCCACAGTGGGAGTCTCCGGTCCTCAGTTCGGTCTCCGTTTCTCCGGTTCACTGGAACGGTTCGGCAATTACATCGCAGGGGACCGATACATGGAAGAGAGCCAGCACCTGCATGATGCTGGGATCATCACACAGGAGGATACGATCGATCAGTTTGGCTTCAACTTCGGGGCTTTTCCCGAGCCCTTCAATGCTCCCTTCGAGAGGACCGAGGCCGAAATCCCCAATTCTTCCGCCCATGGGAGCAATCTTGGATTCAGTGGAATCTTCAGCCTCACCAAGCGTCAGACGGTAAGCGTCGACTATATGCGAAGGAGGGTTGCGGATGTCGGTTTTCCCGACTTTGAAGAACCGTTTTTCTTTCAGCAGATTACCCTGCCATTCAGCAATCTGGACAAGGTCTCGGGGCGTTACCAAATCTTTAACCTGGGCCCTCGTTTTTCCAGTTTTTCAGTGCGGGCATACCATCAGAGACACAACCGGCTGTTGAGGAATGATTTTCCGGTTCAGTTTCCTGCTCCGACTCCTCAGACATTCTTTCCGATCAACGTGATGCGGCTCCACATCCTCAGCAACACGGAGCAGTATGTGGAGTCAACGGGCCTGGATACGCAGGCCAACTTTCTCATCTCCCCTCGCAACGTGCTCACCACGGGATTCACGGTTTACCAGGATCAGAGTTCCGACATCCGAACCACGATCAGTCAGCTGAATCTGGTGGGGAACGTGACGCTGGGTGACTTTGGCCCTCAGGCCAATGTCCTGCCGGAGCTGCTCCCACTGGGGCCGGCGAGCGTTGCCCATCCGGTGCGAGTTCCGGATTCCAGCCTCCGTGACATCGCCTTCTTCGTGCAGGACGAATGGGAAGTCAGCAAATGGGTTCGACTCTACGGCAGTCTTCGCTGGGATCATTACACCGCCAGCTCGGATTTGACTGAGGGTTACGAAGTGGACAGCCTGACCTCCGGTGCCGATCCCGAGATTCCCCCAGAAACACTTCCCAGCCTGGACGGTGAGTCGGTTTCGCGGAACGCCTGGACCGGCGATGTGGGTCTGGTGGTGCGCCCCGTGGAACAGGTGGCGCTGGTAGGTCACTATGCTCGCAGCTACCGACACCCGAATCTGGAAGAACTTTTCTTTTCCGGCCCGGCCACCGTCGGAAGTTTACTGCCCAACATACAGGTCGAGCCGGAAACCGGGGATAACCTGGATTTCGGCGTCAAATTTCGGACCGGCCGGGTTCGCAGTGGTGTGACCTATTTCAACAATCACTACAACGGCTTCATTTCTCCGGAAATCATCTCTATCGGAGATGCCGGGCCTCTATTCCAAGCGATCAATTTTGCCCAGGTACGTATCCACGGAATTGAGACCGATTTTGAACTGCCCTTTCACGTAGCTGATTGGTACTTCACACCGTGGGGCAACCTGGCCTATCAGCGCGGCGACATCCTGGAGGCCATGAATCCCTTGACCGGGAGCAGCCTGGACAATACTCCGCAGGACAACATCACCCCGCTGAAGTGGTGGGGCGGACTGCGGGTTTCGGATCGAAAACAGCGCTACTGGGCTGAGTATTCCAACCGGATCCAGACTCGTGTAAATCGAGTTGCCACGTTATTGGAAGAGTCGCCTTTTCTGATTGCACAGGATCTTTTCGGGCTCTACGGCTTTACGATTCACCGTCTGGGCTGGGGCGTGAACTGGGACCTGGAATCCCACCGCTGGGGTCTGTCCTTCGCACTCGAGAACCTGGGAGATAAGTTCTACCGGGATCATTTCCAGTTCGCCCCGGCCCGCGGCCGGAGCTTTACCGTCGGATTCCACATTGAGACGTTCTGAGCTCCAGGGTCCTACAGAAGTCCTGCCTGGTCAATGAGAAAGGCGTAGTAAAAGGCCGTCTCTTCATAGCACTTGTAGCGGCCTGAAGCTCCGCTGTGACCGGCGTCCATATTCGTTTTCAGGAGCACCAGGTTTTGGTCGGTCTTGAGCGCCCGCAGCCTGGCAACCCACTTGGCCGGCTCCCAGTACTGGACCTGGGAGTCGTGTAGACCGGTGGTGACCAGCAGGTTCGGATAGTCTCTCGCCCGTCACATTGTCATAAGGGGAATAGGAGAGCATGTACTCATAATATTTCTGCTCTTCCGGGTTGCCCCACTCGTCAAACTCACTGGTGGTGAGAGGAATTGTATCGTCAAGCATGGTGGTGACCACGTCGACGAACGGAACCTGAGTGACAACGGCTTTCCACAGGTCCGGCCGCAGATTCATGACCGCGCCCATGAGCAGCCCCCCCGCGCTCCCTCCCTGGGAGAACAGGCGCCGCGGGTCGCCATATCCTCGGGCCAGCAGGTACTCGGCGCAATCGATAAAGTCGGTGAAAGTGTTCTTTTTCTTTAGCAGCTTGCCGTCCTCGTACCAGCTTCTGCCCATCTCCTCTCCCCCTCGAACATGGGCAATGGCAAAGATGAATCCTCGATCCAGGAGACTCACTCGGGCGGCGCTGAAGCTGGGCTCGACGTTGATCCCGTAAGATCCGTAGCCGTACAGCAGCAAGGGGGCGCTTCCGTCACGGGGCGTACCCTTTCGATAGACGAGCGAAATGGGAACCTGGGTGCCGCCACCCGTCTCGGCGTGGAGTCTTTCAGTTCGGTAGTCTGAAGCATCAAAACCGCCCAGCACTTCCTGCTCTTTCAGGAGGGTCTTCTTTCGGTCAATCATGTCGTAGTCGAAGGTCGAAAGGGGAGTGGTCATGGAGGAATAGACATAACGCAGCAGTCCGGTCTTGAGCTCCGGGTTCAAGCCAATGTGAGCGCTGTAGGCCGGCTCGCCGAAGTCGAGGTAGTGTTCTGGAGTGCCGTCCCAGGGGCGGATGCGAAGCTGGGTCAGACCCCGGCTTCGCTCGGAGAGAACCAGAAAGTCCTCGAAAACCTCGAGGTCGCTGAGCAGAACGTCCTCTCGGTGGCCAATGACTTCTGTCCAGTGCTCCATCCGGGTCTCTTGAACCGGGGTTTTCATGAGACGAAAGTTGAGCGCCTCCAAGTTGGTACGAATCAGAAAGGTGTCCCCAATGTGATCTACCTGGTACTCATGATCGCGCTGCCGGGGCTGGAAGACCTGGAACAGCCCGGTTGGATCATCCGCGTCCAGATAGAGGTACTCGGTCGAGACGGTGTGATGGGAAGAGATGAACAGGTATCGTCTGGACCTGGTCTTGGAGACGTCGACGGAGAAAGTCTCGTCCGCTTCCTCGAAGACCAGCTGATCTGTGGAAGGATCTGTCCCCAATAAGTGCTTGTAGACCCGGCAGGCGCGTAGAGTACCCGGATCCTGACGTGTGTAAAAGAGAGTCTTGTTGTCATTGGCCCAGGCCATGTCGCCGGTCACCATCAGGATCTCTTGCTCACCCACTTCGCCGCTGTCAAGGTCCCTGAATCGAATCGTACAGATGCGCCGTCCTGCGGTGTCGAACGCGTAGGCCAGAATATTCTGCCTCGAGCTCACCTCGAATTGAGTCAGCTCGTAAAACTCAAATCCTTCGGCTAATTGATTGACATCGAGCAGGATCTGCTCAGGCGCTGTGAGTGAGCCCGGGCGTCGGCAGTAAATGGGGTAAGCCCTGCCATCCTCCGACCGGCGGTAATAGAAGTAGTCGTCGAGTCGGTAGGGGACGGAGATGTCGGTTTGCTTGATCCTTCCCTTGATTTCGGTGAAGAGCTGCTTCTGCAGGTCTAGGGTGTGTGACATCCTCGCGGCCGTGTACTCGTTCTCCAGCGTCAGGTACTCAATCGTTTCAGGATTCTCTCGTTCTCTCAGCCAGTAGTACGGATCGATCCTGAGGTGGTCGTGCTTCGGGAGTTTCTCAGGTCTGATCGGGGCCTTTGGGGGCGCGGGAGTCCGGTCCCTTCGCGGCTGGGTCGACATGGCTTTCAACCTGCTCTCAATAACGCCTCTACCTTTGATCCTGACGGGCTGGTGTTGCTTCAGTCGGCCCATCCGACGGCGGAGGGGTAACGGACCTTGGTCATCACACGGAAGCTCCTCCGTTTTCCACTTCCAGTCGACTACGCACTGCCGGCAGAAGATAAACGGTCGAGAGGTCCAGGCGCGAAAGGTAATGGCACATGATCTGGAGCCGCCTGGTCGGGGGCAGCTTCCGGTTGATCAGAAAGACGGGACGTTCTCCGATGCGGCACAGTCCGCCGTCGAATTCGCCGTTCTCGAGGCGCAACTCGATCCCCAGTGCCCGCATGACAGTTTCCAGTTCCTTGAGAAGCTCGGCATCAGACATTGAATCGCCAGAAGTTTACCTCGCAGAGGTGCGAAAATCTCGCGATCCGGTTAAACTTGGCGGGTACTAATCTGATGAAGAGCCTACCTTTCATTCTGGCACTGGCTTTCTGAGATTGATGTGGAAATCTACGCGGCACAGAAGTGGATGGTCGCAAGCCTCCCGGCTCAGTACGTGAGTACTAACCTCCCAGCTTGAGACCCATCCTCGAAACCGGATAAGGTGAAAGTCGCGCGCGGTCGCGCGGCACGGATCCGCCTTCGCTGGCAAGGCACAAGGAGGAAGTAGATGCTTGGTTATCGTGGACGACGAGAAACACAGCCAGAGGGCGCAAACCCCTGGCGTCCTTGGCCCGCTCTATTGACAATCGTTTCTGCTTTCCACCTCACCCTTTTTGCCCAGATAGACGCCCGGATGCTTCGCCAACCGGACGTGTCTCAGACACATATCGCCTTTGTCTATGCCGGAGACATCTGGGTCGTGCCCAAGAAGGGGGGAACAGCCGAACGGTTGAGTTCTCCTCAGGGAGAGGAATCCCTGCCGCGCTTTTCGCCGGATGGAAATCACATTGCGTTCAACGCGAACTACGATGGCAATACCGACATTTATGTCGTTCCGACCAGTGGTGGGTTGCCCACCAGAGTCACCTACCATCCCGGATCCGACCGCGTGCTGGATTGGTACCCCGACGGACAGTCGATTCTGCTGGCATCGGGGATGGACTCGGGGCGCCAGCGCTTTAACCAGTTTTTCAAGGTGTCAAGGGACGGAGGTCTGCCGGCCAGACTGCGCGTTCCCTACGGAGAGTTTGGCGCCATTTCAGCGGATGGGAAATGGCTTGCTTACACTCCCAGAAGTCGCGATTTCCGAACCTGGAAGAGATACCGGGGCGGCATGGCCTCGGACATCTGGCTGTTCAATCTCGAAGATGACTCTGCCAGCAGGATCTCGGAGGATCCCGCTGACGACGGCCAGCCCATGTGGCACCGGCACACCATCTATTACCTCTCGGATCGAGGGGCGGACCAGCGTCACAACATCTGGGCCTACAGCATCCGGACGAAGAAGACCAGGCAAGTCACCCACTTTCGTGACTTCGACATCCATTTTCCGTCCATCGGTCCCTCCGACCTGGTATTCGAGGCGGGCGGCCGTCTCTATTTGTTGAATCTCAGGAACGACCGCCACAGGGAGGTTTCTGTCCGGGTGGTGACGGATCGTTCCACTCTGCGGGCTCGAACCGAGAGAGTGGGGAAGCAGGTTCAGGGCGCCTGGATTTCTCCCACCGGAAAACGGGTTCTTCTCGAGGCTCGAGGCGAAATCTTCTCAGTTCCCGCCGAACACGGGGTGATCCGCAACCTGACCCGGACATCCGGCGTGGCCGAGCGCTTTCCGTCCTGGTCACCGGACGGCAAGCAAGTGGCCTACTGGAGCGACCGCTCCGGCGAGTACGAACTGGTGGTCCGTAGTGTGAACGAGTCCGGTGAGAAGAAGGTGCTGACCTCCCTGGGAAATGGATTCCGCTATCAGTGCTACTGGTCACCCGACAGCAAGAAGATCGCCTTCATCGACGAGGACGTACTCCTTCGCCTGCTCAATGTCGAAAGCGGAGACGTGCAGGTGATCGACCGGGGAGAATGGCTCGACCATGATGACTTGAGCAGCTTTTCCCTGTCCTGGTCGTCAGACAACCGCTGGATCGCCTATGCCAAGACCCGGGACAGGGCCACCAGCTCTATCTATCTGTACGACACGCGGGACGGCCAGGTCCATCAAGTCACCTCCGGATACTATGCCGATGCTCTCCCCAGTTTCGACCCTGACGGGAAGTATCTTTATTTTGTGTCCAACCGGACTTTGCAACCCGTTTACAGCGATCTCGATAACTCCTGGGTCTATCCCAACACCACCAACCTGGTGGCCGTTCCACTTCGCAAAGATGTTCCCTCTCCCCTGCAGCCTCGAAACGACGATGAGGAGATCAAGGAGGAATCAGACAAAGAGAAAGCCGGAGAAGAAGCAAACGAGAAAGAGCAGAAGCCTGGATCTGAAGCCGAAGAAGAGGCCGGAGCAGATCAGGATGAGAAGAAAGGCGAGAAGGGAGTCGAGATCGATCTTGAGGGCTTTGAGCGCAGACTTGTTGTGCTGCCACCGGAAGCTGGTAACTACAGCGGTGTGGCTGCCACGAAAGGGAAGGTCCTCTATCTCCGACGCCCCCGCTCCGGTGCCTCTCGTCAGGTCAAGAGGGCTCTCGTGTACTACGATCTGAAGGAGCGCAAGGAACAGACCATCCTCTCCGATGTCCACCGCTTTCGGTTGTCAGCCGACGGCAAGAGAGTGCTGGTCACTCAGGGGCGACGTTTTGGCATTATCGAGGTGAAACCCAAGCAGAAGATCGAGAAGCCATTGCGGGTCGCCGAACTGGAAATGACCGTGGATCCGAAAGCCGAGTGGAGACAGATTTTCAGGGATGCCTGGCGCTTTGAGCGCGACTACTTCTACGACCCCAATATGCACGGGGTGGACTGGAAAGCGGTCGGCGAGCAGTACGAAAAACTGATCGATGATGCCGTAACACGCTGGGATGTGAATTTTGTGCTGGGAGAGATGATTGGCGAGTTGAATGCTTCCCACACCTATCGAAGCGGTGGAGACACCCAGAGCTCCCAGCAGCGCAACGTGGGAATGCTGGGCATCGATTGGGCCGTGGAGAATTCCGCTTATCGCATCAAGCGAATCGTCCGAGGAGCGGACTGGGACTCCGAAATTCGCTCCCCTCTAGATGAGCCGGGATTGAAGGTTCAGGAAGGGGATTACATCCTGGCCGTGAACGGGGTTCCCATGGACACGTCCAGGGCACCCTGGGCAGCTTTTCAGGCCCTGGGGGGCAAAACGGTGTCCCTCACCGTGAACAGTGAACCCTCCCTGGAGGAGAGCCGGGAGGTTCTGGTCAAGCCCCTGACCGACGAATCCCGTCTGCGACATCTGGAGTGGATCGAACAGAACCGCAGCAAAGTCGATCAAGCTTCCGGCGGTCGTGTGGGATACATCTACGTTCGCAGCACTGGAGTCGATGGACAGACGGAACTGGTCCGGCAGTTCTCTGCCCAGTTCAAGAAGCCGGCCCTGATCATCGATGAGCGTTTCAACAGTGGCGGACAGATTCCGGATCGATTTGTGGAGTTGCTGAATCGTCCCGCGTTGAGCTACTGGGCAGTCCGCGATGGGAGCATGTGGCAGTGGCCTCCCAACGGGCATTTCGG
This sequence comes from Acidobacteriota bacterium, assembly GCA_965205615.1. Taxonomy (GTDB): domain Bacteria; phylum Acidobacteriota; class UBA6911; order RPQK01; family CBDAPI01; genus CBDAPI01. The sequence continues at coordinate 58,591 of CBDBHK010000029.1, forward strand.
GCCTAAGGTCATGCTCATCAATGGCTGGTCCGGGTCAGGTGGGGACGCCTTTCCGTACTATTTCCGTGAAGCGGGCCTGGGACCTCTGATCGGTACTCGTACCTGGGGCGGGCTCATCGGTATCAGCGGTTCGCCGTCGCTGATCGACGGTGGTGGTGTGACGGTTCCTACCTTCCGGATGCTCAGCACCAGTGGAGAATGGTTCGAAGAAGGTCATGGGGTCGAGCCGGACATCGAAGTGCTCGATCACCCCACGGCCATGTCGAAGGGTGGCGATCCGCAGCTGGAAAGAGCTATCGAAGAAGTTCTGCGTCTCCTCGAGTCCAATCCGCCGGCGCAGCCCGAGGTCCCCGGGTACGAGGATCGAACCAAAATTCTGCCCTGACCGGGCTAGCCCGCATAGATCACCGATTTGGAACGGAATGCATTCAGGCAGAGCTCGGCCTGAGCGATGGAACGATTTCGTTTTTGGGGGCGTTTGATCGGGACAGACCTCAGCAGCGCAGAGGAATGGCCTGGAGGTTTCGAACGACGGCAGCGAAGACCTCGCTGTAGGGATAGGCTTCCGACATGGAGATCCAGACGTGGCGGACCGTGAGGCGGACCTGGGCGCCGATCTTCAGGAGCTTCAAGCGAATCGTCTGACACTGAGCGCGAGCCAGGGGGGTCTGCTTCAGTCCGAGACGACGCAAGGCGTGCATGAGCATGTAGGCGGCGGAGGACAGATACAGCCGGAGTTGATTGGCGCGCATCGTTGCCGCGCTGGTCCGGTCGGCGAACAGATCCAACTGCTGTTCTTTTATGCGGTTCTCCATGTCGCCCCGCGCACAGTAGAAGTCTTCGTAGAGTGCGCGGGCCCCCAGGCGTTCCGGCGACAGGGAGGTGACGACGAATCGGGGATTGGCGCCTTTGTCCAGGAACTCGGCCTTGCCGACGACGCGTCGCTCCGAGGTCCAACTGTGGCGAGTCCGGTAGCGGAAATCCTTGAACACCCGCGCCGGTGTCCCGGTGGCGTTGAACTCGGCTTCGGCCTGAGTCATCGCTTCGGCGCTCTCTGACTTGAGCCGATCATTGTTGGCCAACCCCATCACGTAATCCACGTGATGGTCTTCACACCAGCGGAGCAAGTCATCCCGGCAAAAGCCCGAGTCGGCCCGGATGACGATCGAGACCTCCGGCCAGCTCTGCCGAATCCGGCCGACGATCCGTTCCAGTTCCTCCACCGATCCCGCGGCCCCATCGATATTGGAACACCGCAACCGGGCGCACAGCAGATGCTCCCCCGAGAAGATGTACAGCGGGAGATAACAGTAGTGGCGGTAGTAACCGTGAAAGAACCGGCCTTCCTGCTGGCCATGGATCGGGTCGTCGGTCGCATCCAGATCCAGCACGATCTCCTCGGGCGCCGATTCGTGGGACTCCACGAAGGCATCCACCATCCAGCCGTCGATCCGGTCCGGGTCCATCGCGATCTTCTTGTACCGCTCCTGCTCATCGACCTCGGCGCCGGTCAACTCCAACCGGTTCAGCGTACACCTGCCCGCCAGCGCCTTCCCCCGATCTGAGGCCTGCCGCCGCCGCTCTCCCAACGGATCGGCCTTATTCACCGCCACCGCCAGCATCGGATCGGTGCGCAACTGATCATGATCGTTCAGATCCTCGTACCCCAGACAGAGTCCGTAGATGCGCTGCCCCAACAACTCCTCCACCGTGTGTTCGATCAACCGCGCATCCCGATGATCCCTGAAACACTCAGCCAGTCCGGCGATCAGACCCGTCCCCCTCTCGACCTCTCGCAACAGCAGCACCCCTGCATCGGAGGTGATCTTTCCACCGTCGAACCGCGCCTTCACTTTGCGTTGAGATAGTTGGTGAAATTCGAACCTGACTTGTTTACACTCTGTTCTCATAAGGGCCGCCTCCGTTTGCGTGTGAAAATGTTCATTCAAAACACTTTATACCAAACAGGGCGGCCTTTTAAGGTCCTATCGGTGATCTATGCGGGTTAAACAATTGTCCGATTTTCCGGGGCCACCTCAATCTGCTTTTTAAACTTCAGTAAGCGCCCTATTAGTTTTTCTTCGACCTCAAGCTGAACTACTTCTGGAATTGCCACAGTAGCACTTCGCCTATTCGCGAAATGGCGAACTGCCGCGCCGTATCCTGACTGTAGTCCCAGTTGGGAGATCCACACGTTTGAATCGAATAGAATGAACATATGGGTTTACCTTTACCTTCAGTTTCGCGATGCTGAAATCGCCCGCTTTCTCGCATTTAGATCATCTTGTGCCGCCTCGGATTTTCTGGACAGAGTTAAAGCCCACCATAATCACCAATTAAACAAAGGCACCAAATCCGTCATAGCGACCACGGCTAACCTTTGTTGCCACTAGCGTTTTTTCCGAAAGCAGTACTCCCAGTTTCAGCCCCCAGCGAGCTGACGGATTTTGGGCACCTCCAGACCGACCGAATCTTCCAGCTTCTTGCCCGCGAAATCGTACTCTCTGTGCCGGTTGATGTGCTGCCAGGCAACGACCGAGCTGGCCCGGATGGAGGCGACTCAAAGGCCCCCTTTTCGCTCGCAGTTAGAAATGCTCATCCGTGGCATTTCATGTCTCCCCAACCCACCCCAGCACGCGCCAGGCGGGGTCCTGTTTTCGGCAGTCTGGGGGTGACAAATAGGGTTTCCAGAGATTTCTGCCGGCCCCGAGTGCGGAGAATCGGGCTTTCAGCCGCTCGAGGTTACTGCCAAATGGACTATACCCTACTTGGCTCTTTTAGCCTGAATCCGTTGTTCCGCCGTGGGAGTGGTCCGGTAAGCGCCTCGCTCCGGGGTCCGTTTCAACACTCCCGAAGCGATCCAATTTTGGAACGTGGATCGCGGTATGCCGTGCTCGATGAGCTCCCGGGCGGTGATCCGGCGGGGCCGTCGTTTCAGTTTCCGCGGCGGCGATTTCGCTTGCCGCGTCATTGCAGTCTTCAGACCACTCTTTGTTTGCCGGCGACTCCCGGCCACGGAACGCTTCGCCGGTCTGCCCGCTTTTTTCGAGTCCTTATCCGGCCGGGAGGAAGAGCCGCCGGCCTTCGGGCCGGAACGTGGCATCTCACGGATCCCCTCGTCGTCGGAATCGGCAATGTCGATCCCGAAAATACTGGACAGAGAGCCGGCATCCAAGATCTGTGCCTTCAAACCTTCGGTGAGTTCACTCAATGCCCCGCCGCGGCCAGCTTGGGCCACCAGGTCCATCGGATCCACACCACGCAACACGAATAACATCTCCGGCGCATGATCGAGACGGGCTCCGATTCCGTACAACACAGCCGCCACGTGCTTGCACATTGCCGCCCAGTCCGGACACGAACAGGTCAGCTCGATTTCGCGGGGTGACGGGAACAGGCCCGTGTCGCGCCGCGCCAAAATTTTCATCACCCCCTTCGAGACCCTTCCCTGTAACAGCTCCACCACCGAGTCGATCTTGCCCGCGCACTGGCCTATCAGATCTTTCCAGCGGGCTTTCTTGGCCGGTCGGATCGAGATGTCGACTGCATAAATGGACGACCCGCTGACGAGCGCCGCAACCTGTCCCTTGTCGATTCTCAAGTCGATGACCGAACCGTTTCGGACATAGGTGCGGCCGCGCGGCAAGCGGTTGGCATAGTCACTATAGGACTCAAGGTTGCCACACCATGCCTGACCCCAGAACGTCCGTGCGATCTTTTGTCCGCCGATGCTCACCGGATCGACCGATCGGCCCTTCTTCCGGAGCGCGGCGACCTCGCGAGCCGCCTGCCGTCGGCGCTGGGCAACAGTGATGTAGGGACGCCATCCACCGTGGTCGTCGTAGCCCATGTTTCCTTTCCCGAAGCGTTACATTTCTTCGAGCGTGGTGTGAATGTCCAGGGAAACCAGATCGAGAAGTTGCTTGTCGTCCAGTTCGGTCAACAGTTTGTCGCCGCCGCCTTCCAGCAGTTCGGTGGACATTTGTTTCTTGCCCGCTATCAGCAATTCTATCTTTTCTTCCACGGTCCCGCGGCATACGAAAGGATGCACCATCACGTTCTTTGTCTGGCCGATTCGAAATGCCCGGTCCGTGGCCTGGTTCTCGACTGCCGGGTTCCACCAGCGATCGAAGTGAATGACATGCGAAGCGGCGGTTAGATTGAGTCCAGTGCCCGCGGCCCTGAGCGAGAGAACAAAGAACCCCACGTCGTCGTCTTCCTGGAAGCGCCGCACCAACGCGGCACGTTTCTTTACCGGCGTCTGTCCGTCAAGGGTCACGCCTGGACGACCGAATATTCCGGCTAGGAAGCGCGCCAGCGGTCCGGTCATCTCGCGATACTGCGTGAATACCAGGACCTTTTCCTGCCGTGCGGCCATGGTCTCGCACAGTTCGCCAATCCTGTGGAACTTGCCGCTGTCCCCGGGCCGGTATCCGTTATCGCCAAGCCATTGCGACGGATGGTTGCAGATCTGCTTGAAGCGGGTCAGAAACGCCAGCACCACGCCACGGCGTTCGATGCCGTCCAGGCGAGTAAGTTGCTCGGAGAGCAGATTCACCGATTCCTCATAGAGGGCCGCCTGTATCTTGGTCAATGTGCAGTAGGCGACCACTTCGGTCTTCTCAGGCAGATCCGCAATGACGTTGCGATCGGTCTTGAGCCGACGCAGGATGTAGGGGCGAATCAGTTTGCGTAGCGGCGCGTACCGCGACTTCTCCCTCTGGTCGAGCCGTTTCGAAAAGGTCTTGAACGTCCTGGCGGACCCCAGCAGGCCGGGGTTGACGAAGTCGAAGATCGACCACAGATCCGATAGCCGGTTTTCCACCGGGGTACCGGTCAGGACAATACGATTCCGACTCCGCAACTGCTTGACCGAACGTGTCTGCTTCGCCGATGGGTTCTTGATCGCCTGCGCTTCGTCCAGAACGAGCAGATCCCACTGGAACGACTGTACCGACGGTAACCGGGACAGGAACCCGTAGCTGGTGATGACCAGATCGTGCATTGCGATTGTCCGGGCAGTCAGATCGCGGAGCTCTTTCTGTGGCATGGCCGATGGGTGGGCTGGCAGCGCGCGCAGACCCGGTGCGAACCGGTCGATTTCGGCGCACCAGTTACCGATCAACGAAGCTGGAACAACCAACAGGCTCGGCCCGCCAACTCCCCGTTTCTTTCGGAAAAGAAGTAATGCGAGCACCTGTATGGTCTTGCCCAATCCCATGTCGTCGGCCAGGCAAGCTCCCAGCTCCATGTCGCACAACCGCCGGAGCCAGCCCACGCCGGCCTTCTGATACGGCCTCAGCGTGGCCTGCAGCTCGTCTTCGAGCTCCGTTTCATCGAACACAGGCTCGGCGAGGTCCTTGAGCGCCTTAGACAGCCACTCTCCAGACACGCGATTCGACCACTCCTCGACCACCTCGCCCGGCACTGTATCCTCGGCACCGCCAGCGCCCGAGAGCAGACGCATCGCATCCCTAAAGGACAGGCCCTCGTCCGCCGCGCCCTCGACGGTTTTCCAATGGGCCAGCACCTGGTCCAGTTTTCCCCTGTCGATCTCGACCCACCGGCCGCGGATCAATGCGAGACCTCCTGTCGATTCCAGTATTTCCCGCAGCTCCTTCGGGTTCAACGCTTCTCCCCCAAGCACGACATCGACTGAAAAGTCCAACAAGGCGTCCAGGCCGAGTCCGGCGGGTGGGCGGTCGCCGATATGAACCTGCACGCGCGGTCTTGGGCCGCGCCCCGCCTTCCACCAGTCGGGGACGCGCACCAGGATGCCGCTCGCCTCGAAAGCAGGAATATCCTTTAGGAACCGATACGCCTCGGCCGCGGTCCAACCCAAGGGATGGAACACACGGCCCGAATCGACAAGCTCCCGCAGAAAGAGGCTGCGGTCCGCGGCTTCATGAACGGGCTTGAGAAGTGCAAGCAGGCCCTGCTTGTTCCGTGCGCCGGCGTACTGTTGAAGGGCCCTCCCGAGCGGATAGTGTTGTGCCTTGTTGTGTTGCCCGAGACGGGCCGTGTAGGTGGCCAGAAACGCGAATGGCGCCGCGTCGTTCGACTTCTGCTCGGCCAGATAAAAGTGGACGCGACCGACCGAGTGCCACACCGGATTCTTCCGCTGCAGGAATTCCCTGACCGTTCCGGTAAACGCGTCCATCTCCACGCTGCAGGCGGACTCCATCTCCGACCAGAGAGCGCGTAGCGTATCGACAGACAGATATTCGCCACCGGACATCGGAGGCGCGGCCTCGGTCAATCTGGTAAGTGCATCGGTCGGGATCGGGATTTGCAACTTGCTGCGGCGTTCTTCAAGATCCGGAACCGCGCACAACGCGGTCATGAAGAGACGGGCGAAGTCGCGCCAGTAGGCCGGCACCGGCGGCAGTACGCTGGTGGCTTCCACCGCGCCCAAGTGGAATAAACCCGGGCCGGCGCCTCTGGCGAACGCATCGCGGATACGCTTGAAGGCCGGTCGATCCGGACCGCTTTCCGAAGAACGCTCCGACTCGATGAGACGGAGCCGTCCGCGGGGTGTCAACGCCAGCCTCAGTTCCGAAGGTATTGTCAACTAAGAAGACCCTCTAACCGGCACACGGCTTCCTTCTTGTGTGCTTCTTGGTGGGGCTCGTGCGGCCGCGGTCTTTTTCTTGTCGCCGGCCCGCGCGGCCGAACATTACAGTCGGATGATCCCACGCTTCATCGACCACCATCAGCGACACATCTCCGGGCTCCCGGAGTCCTTGTTCCCAAGAGAGTGAAGGCTTTATCCTCCACCGCAAACGCGGTGACCATCTGATCGACAGCAAACCCGAGGTTAAGAGACCGCGCGTTGTTGCACAATTCCAATCACCTAGGATAGCGCCCTTCGTAGTGGCTTGCAGTCCCTTGGTAGCCTGGCGTAACCTGCCCCGAGGTGGAGATTGACCGTGGTTATCTGGCAAGCGATGAAGGGTCACTACCAGAATCCGAAGCGAGTGTGGAATCACCGCGACCTCGAGCATCAGCACTTTACCGAAAGTACGGGATGGCATTTCCGGAACAAAGTCAAGAAGGACGACCTCATGCTGATCTACTTACCCGGCCCCGGCAACAAGGCCTTCATGGGCCTTCAGAAGGCCGCCGAAGATGGACCGTATGAGTTGTCACCTTCAGTCCCAGGAGCAGACCTGTGACCGGCCGTTCGACCTGGGCTGGCCCAGGTGGATGACTGGGCGACCCCGCGCTCGATCCAATCGCTCATAGATGAGATCCGGAAGCGAGGCGAAGACCCCTCAAATTGGAAAACGTGGCCAAGATCCCTCTAAACTCGAAAAATCGGGCCTGTGAGAGGCTCCAGGATTGACAACCTGTTGGTTCCTAGGCGAGGAAACGGGATTTCTAAAGGTCTCGGTGGAAGGGGGTCAGAGGCATTGTCACGTTAATCGTGTTGGGCCGCAAAAGCCCGCATGGATTCCCTTTCAGGCGGCCGCACTCGCACTTTCCCATACATTGAATGCGTCTTTTCGAAATCGTTTGAATGTGAGTCTATTGCATAAATGACGTTGGAGGTAAAAGGTATTGTAAACGGCGGCCTGGATGTTCAGAAAGCGTTGGGCCGAACCCGGTGATTTGAAACGCTGCTGTTTTCGTTCTCGACGCCGGACGGGCTGATGCGAATTCTCGGCACGATTATTCGCACGCTTATTGTCGATGTGTTGAGCCGTTAGGCCGAGGGTTCGAATGGCGACGTGATAGGACCTGAGTTTATCGGTTGTGATCCGGGTGGGTGGCCAGCCTTGTTTCTTCAGCAGCTTGCGCATCAACTTCAACGCTGCTTGGGCGTTCCGCTTCGATTGCACGAGGAAATCCAGGACCTCGCCTTCATTGTCGACCCCGCGCCATAACCAATAACGCTGTCCGCGAATCACGATGACCATCTCATCAAGATGCCAATAGCCGTTGGGAATGGGTCGCGTGTGGCGCAGGTTTCGGGCAATCGGCGCACCAAACTTGAGGAACCAGCGCCGTACGCTCTCGTAGGAAATATCCAGACCTCGCTCCGCAAGGAGATCCTCCACAGCTCGATAGCTCAGAGTGAACCTGGCATAGAGCCAAACGGCGCGTCGAATGATTGCCGGTGGAAAGCGGTGACGTTTGAAAGTAGTGTAACTTGTTTTCTGTAATTTCTGGTCAGGCCTTGGGTCGGAAAGACAGAGGTCTGGGACAGGATTCTCCAAAAATAAAAACGAGAATCTGGCAAGGAGAATCAAATGAACCCAGATCTGGAAAAGAGAGTACCACGGGAGATCCTGGCGGAGTTGATCGAGGAAGGAACAGAAGCCTTTCGAGGAATCCTGGAGAAGTTGTTCAACGTGGCGATGCAGTTGGAAAGAAGCGAGTTTCTGGGAGCGGAAGCGTACGAGAGAACAGCCAGTCGGCGAGGCTATCGAAACGGATTCAAAGGCAAGCGGATTCAGACTCGAGTGGGAGAGTTGCACTTGGAGATTCCACAGGTGCGTGGGTTGAGGTTTTATCCCAAGTCGCTGGAGAGGGGTTGCCGTTCGGAGAAGGCCCTGAAGCTGGCCATTGCCGAGATGTATGTGATGGGCGTCTCGACGAGGAAAGTCACCGAGATCACGGAGCAGCTGTGTGGGTTGGAGATCTCGGCCACCCAGGTCTCGAGAGTGGCCGGGATGCTGGACGAAGAGCTGGAAGAGTTTCGAAGCCGGGAGCTGGGAGAGTATCCGATCGTGTATCTGGATGCCCACTACGAGAAGGTTCGAAGAGGCGGCAGGGTGCAGGACGTGGCCATCCTGAAAGCCATAGGAGTCAATCGTTTCGGGACGCGGGAGGTGTTGGGTCTGAGCGCCAGGATCAGTGAAGCGGAGGTGCATTGGCGAGGGTTTCTGAGAGATCTGCACAAGCGTGGACTGAGAGGGGTCGAGCTGTTTGTCAGTGACGATCACGAAGGACTGAAGGCGGCCAGGCGGGCAGTTTATCCGTCGGTGCCCTGGAACCGTTGTCAGTTTCACCTGAGTAAAAACGCCCAACAATATGCTCTCCGCAAAGAGGACAAGCCCCGCATCGCCCAGGCCATGCGGGACATTTTCGATGCCCCGTCTCGAGAGGATGCCGAGGAGCTCAAGGGTAAAGTCGTCAAGAAGTTCGAAAAGATTGCACCGGAGTTCGTGAGCTGGCTGGAAGACAACCTGGAGGAAGGGCTGACAGTGTTTGATTTTCCGAGGAGCTGGTGGCGAAGGATCCGAACCATCAACGGACTGGAGAGACTGCACCGGGAGATCCGGAGACGAACCCGGGTGGTGGGAATCTTTCCCCACGAAGCATCGGCGCTGCGGCTCATCTCGGCTGTGCTTGCAGAGATACACGAGGAGTGGTTAACCGGCCGGCAATACCTGAACCTGGCCGGCTGGAAAAAACAAGTGGAGCAATTCTTCCCTACAGGCCCTAGAGGAAATTACAGCAAAACGGTTGCTTAACCCGTTTGAAGGAGATGGTGTCCATCCCAAAAGGCTACACCAGAATCCAGGTCGCGGTTAGATCACTTAACGTGACAATGCCATTGACTTTCCCGCGTCGTGAAGCCCGACGAAGAAACACAGGCGGGCAACGTCGATGCCCGATAGCGGCCGTCCAGCCAGTGCGCCAAGCCGCGCCCTGACCGTCGGCAGGTTCAGCAGCGCTTCGGCAACAGCAGCGACATCGATCGAGTGATCGACTAGACTGAGCCAACCCGGGCCCACTGCTCCAGTCCTTTTGGGAGATTTCGCCCATGCTACGCTTCTGTTCGGTAGCGCTTCGTCGCTGTGCATGAACTATGAGTTCCTTTGTCGCGATTGACTTCGAAACCGCCAATCACCACAGGGACAGTGCGTGCGCGGTCGGCCTCGCTGCCGGGCGCGGAGGCAGGATTGAAATTGTACAATCATTCCTGATCTGTCCGCCAACGTCACAATTTGCGTTCACCGGTATCCATGGCCTCCGCTGGGAGGACGTGCACGATGCACCCGCCTTCGGCGAGCTCTGGCCGACCCTGCGTGCCTGGATCGACAACGCCGAGTTCATCGCTGCAGCGTTGTTGCATGGATCATCCCGAAGGATGCCTTATCATCGTGTTTTCCAACACAGGGGACAACCTATATGCCACATAAGTTCAACGCAGCGCGACGGCACAAGTTTGATAAGGCGCAGTACCGGGTGATCAACTGGGCAGAATATAACGAGAGCCTGCGCCAGCGGGGTGATCTGACGATTTGGGTCAGTGATGAGGCTCAAAGTGTGTGGAGCGCGCCGCGCCGCACGTCGCGGGGTGGCCAGCGGAGATACTCGGATCTGGCTATTGAGACATGCCTGACGCTGCGCACGGCGTATCGGCTGGGGTTGCGACAAACGCAGGGGCTGATGGGTTCCATCGGCACGCTCATGGGGCTGGATATACGGGCGCCGGATTACTCCACACTGTCGCGTCGCGCAAACGGCTTGAGCATCGCTCAGGCGGTGAGGCAAGCCGGGTCTGTGCCTGTCCATCTGGTGGTGGACAGTACCGGCCTCAAGATCTTCGGAGAAGGAGAATGGCTCGCGCAGAAGCATAAAACCAAGGGAATACGCCGCCGCTGGCGCAAACTCCACCTCGGACTGGACCTGGCCAGCGGTGCGATTGTTTGCGCCAATCTGACTCACGATGACGTTGGAGACAGCACCGCCTTACCCGGGCTTCTGGATCAAGTGGATGCCCCGGTCACGGGCTTTCTGGCTGACGGCGCCTATGATGGAGCGTCCACACGGGATCTGCTGAGGGAACGGTATGGGGAGACCCTGGATGTGGTTATACCGCCGCCGAAAAACGCAGTGACCCGACCGCAATCGGCGCGGGATCCAACCGTTCGGGATCGCCATATTGCCCAGATCCGCAGCAACGGCCGCATGGCCTGGCAAGTGGCCACAGGGTACAACCAGCGCAGCCGGATAGAAACGCAGATCGGCCGTTGGAAGGGTGTCATCGGCCCCAAGCTCAAATCCCGCAGCTTCTCCAGGCAAATCACGGAGATTCAGGTCGGTCAGAAAGTTCTGAACACAATGACCGCACTCGGACGTCCCGTGTTCGAACGCATCGCCTGACGCTACCGCTTGGGAAAGGGCGAATTCCATCTCCGCCTCGATCCATGCAACAACGCTGAGCGACTACTACTGTGAATAAATCAACCAGAACCCAAAACCGACCCAAACCAACCCCAGACGGCGAGAGGCTCTCCCCTTTTTGAGAGTAAAACCCGGAAAACAGAACCCGCCTCCGCAACAAGTACATCAAAGCGCAGCGCGCCTCCTTCGTCCCTACGGATGACTCCGCCCTCTTTGCTAGGACTCAGACCCTGGACTACCTCGTCACTCCCCTTATCTATTCCTGAGACATCCTCTCTGGAACCGGCACCACCGGTAGCGTGGTGAAGATGCGGTTGCCCGCATCGAGCTCCACGGCCACTCCGGTGAACATCCCCTCCCCGGGCGGTGCCGTACAGCGCACCGACCCCACGAAGTCCGATGTATCGGTACTGGTAAACATCTCCTCGATGTACCGGGCCTCCTGTCCGTTGGCCGCCAGAGGGATCTCTGTTTCTTCGAGCACGGCGCCGTCTTTCATCAATTGGCAGCCCACCACCAGGGCTTCTTCTCCCAGGTTGTGGATGGCCGCCCCGGTGCTGATTCCTCCCGCCTGGCGGCGGGCGGGGAAGAGGGCATCCCTCACGGGTTGGCTGGCTCCCACCCCGGCTACCCCGATGCCGGGCAGGTCAAAGCGCAGGACCCCGCCAATGGGACCATCCGAGACCACCCGCACCGATCCAGACACTAACTCTCCCCGGCCATGGGTGGAGATCGTGAGTTCTCCCAGCGGCTCCATCTCCGACTGGATGCTCAGGGCTCCGTCTTCGGTGATCTCCAGATCTCCCGTGAGATCCACCAGCAATGCCGGGTCGATGGGATTACCCTCCTGATCGTAAAAGTAAATGACAGGACGGGTCGGAGGAATGGCCTGACGAAAGGGGGTGGGGGGAGGACCGCTTGGCTGCGTCTCGAGATTCATGAACACCATCTCGGAGACAACCGAAGCCCCATTGGCGAAATGCGCAAAGTCCAGGGCCGCCTCCCCAGCGCGGCCACGGTTCACCTTCACCACCGGCAGCGTGGTGAAGATGCGGTTTCCGGCATCCAACTCCAACGCCATGCCGGTGAACTGGGCAACTCCCTCCGCCGTGCAGCGCACCAACCCCACGAAATCAGACGTATCCGTACCGGTGAACACTTCCCCGATAAACCGGGCCACCTGCCCGTTGGCCGCCAGGGTGATCTCCACCTCTTCCAGTACGGCGCCATTTTTCATCAACCGGCAACTCACCACGGCCGCTTCCTCTTCCCGGTTGTGGAGAGCCATCCCGGTGTCGATCCCTCCCTCCCGGCGGCGAACCGGGAAAATGGCATCTCTCAAGGGTTGGCTGACCTGCACCCCGGCCACGCCGATGCCTAGAAGATCAAAACGCAAGACCCCGCCGATGGTCCCATAGGCGGCCACCTTCACCGATCCACTCACCAGGTCTCCTCGGCCGTGGGTCGAGATCGTGAGTTCTCCCAGCGGCTCCATCTCCGTCCGGATCGTCAGCCCCCCGTCCTCTTGGATCCCCAGATCGCCCAGGACATCCACCATCGATTCCGCTGCGATCGGCTCGCCTTCTTGATCGTAAAAGTAAAGAGCGGGCCGGATCGGATGTGGGGCCACATTCACGAGCACTACTTCGGAGATGATGCCGGCCCCGTTGGCGAAATGCGCCAAGTCTAAAAACACCTGCGCTATTGGCGTCGCCTCGGCCGGCAGGGAAGGACCACTCCTGCCGATCCGGTTGAGCGCCCGCACCTGAAAGACGTAGGTCGTGCCGTTGACGAGGCCGGCGACGGTATGGGTGGTGGCGGTGGAACCGATGGAAATCCAGTCTCCCCGTTGGTCGATCCGGTACTCGTAATCCGTGATCACCGCGCCTCCGTCGTCTTCCGGCGCCTCCCACATCAGCGTCACTGCCCCATCTGTGGCATCCGCCAGCAGATTCCTGGGCGCGTCCGGCACCGTTTGGCGCGGGCCCGGCGGCGGCGGCGGCGGTGGAGGAGGCGGCGGAGGGGCGCAGACGGCCCCCTGGAAATCGATCGTTGCCAGCCACGCCTGAAATGCAGTATTCACCGGCGCACACAACGTGGTCTCCCGTATATCCAACACCAAGAGTTGTGACAGCGCCGACAGGGTTAACGGAAGAGGCCCGCTCAACATATTCTCGTTGAGATACAGAAACTCGAGGTTGGCCAAGTTCCCCAGCTCGGCCGGGATCTCCCCGCTCAATTTATTGCTGTGGAGATACAGCAACTCAAGGTTGGTTAAGCGCCCCAGCTCGGCCGGTATTTCCCCGCTCAATTCATTCCGTAAGAGATCCAGCCCCTCAAGATTGGTCAAGTTCTCCAGCTCCGCCGGTATTTCCCCGCTCAACTCATTCGCGGAGAGAGACAGCAACTGGAGGTTCGTCAAGTTCCCCAGCTCTGCCGGTATTTTCCCACTCAACTCATTCGCGACGAGACGCAGAGCCGTGACGCGGCCATCCTCGTCCGTTTCGACCCTGTGCCATTCCGAGAGGGCCTTGTTGCTCAACCAGTTCGTGTTGTTCGTCCAGTTCGGCCCGCCGGTCGCGTTGTAGAGCGCCACCAGCGCCGCCCGGTCCGCCGTGACCGTGATGGTCACGTTGATGCTGTCCGCGCCACCGTTGCCGTCGGAGACCGAAACCGTCACCGCATAGCTGTCTTTCGTCTCGAAGTCGAGCGCGGCGCTGGTCTGGAGCTGGCCGCTGGACTGGACGATGCCGAAGGCGGCGGCGTCCGTCCCGCCCAGGGTGTAGGTCAGCGTGTCGCTCGTGTCCGTATCCGTCGCCGTGACGGGGGCGCCGATGTTTTGGCCCGATGCCGTGTTCTCGGCGACGCTTCGCGTGGTGGTGGTTCCCTCGGTGAAGACCGGCGCGAAGTTGGGCTCGTCCACATCCGTGACGTTGATGGTCACGTCGATGCTGTCCGCGCCGCCGTTGCCATCGGAGACCGAAACCGTCACCGCATAGCTGGATTGCGTCTCGAAGTTGAGCGCGGCGCTGGTCCGGAGCTGGCCGCTGGACCGGACGATGCCGAAGGCGGCGGCGTCCGTCCCGCCCAGGGTGTAGGTCAGCGTGTCGCTCGTGTCCGTATCCGTCGCCGTGGCGGGGGCGCCGATGTTCTGGCCCGATGCCGTGTTCTCGGCGACTCTCCGCGTGGTGGTGGTTCCCTCGGTGAAGACCGGCGCGGAGTTCGTGATACTACCAATCGCGGTGCCGTTGACGCGGAATTTAAACGGATCGGTGTACGAGCCCCAAGTACCGCCGTCGTAAGGCCTATCGTAGGATTCGTCGGCAATGCTCCATCCCGAGGCCGTGGAATCCTCAGAGTCCGAAGCCGTGCCTTCCCATTGCACGCTGCCACCGCCGCTACTGTCCACCACAACCCAGTAGGTTGTATTGGCCGCCAACCGGATTCCGGAGGTCGTGAACTCGTTGACCCCCAGGGTCAGGGAGGCGGGTTGCGTTAGCGTCACTAAGGAACTGCCGGGCAGATTGGAGTTGCTGTTCGTCCATATTCCGACAGTGAAGTTGATGGTATGGTCCGCGCCAGACGACAGGTCGAGCCCGACGCTAGTCACGGTATAGCCGGCACTGTTGTCGCCCGTGGTAAATGCTTGTGCCCCTTCGTATGTGTCAAGGCCAAGACTACCCGAGCGCGTTTGGGCCACATTGCTGACCAGCGTCGTCTGCGCCTCTACTGTGGGTGCGAACGGTGGCGCGAAGATGATAGCGGCGGCGAGGACGGGAAGCAGCCAGCCGCCGGTCCGCCTCCAGGCGGACGGCGGGCTGCGGCGGGAGGGTCGGCTTAGCTCAGAGGTGGCTTTCTGCTCTCTGCTCTTATTATGAATTTTTATCAAGCCTTTTTTCGAGCAATCCATAATGTTCCCCCCTCCGCGCCGTTGCGAGCGGGAAACCGCGCACCAGGCGGCCGCTCCGATTGTTCTCAACGTCGCCCCCCCCATTGCAGAAGCGCCCCATGAGACCGGCGTATCGTGCTTCGTCGAGGTGTCGAAAGACAGTTCCCGTCGAGAGTCCGTCCGGAACTTCGAACGTGCCCACTGCCCTCCTGCTCCTCTAATCGGCAGGATTGCGTCTACACGTGGGTCAAATTTCGATGCAAATACCCGCTTTAAGGGGATTAGTTTTGGGCGCAAATCAACACCAGGATGGTCCCATGAGCGGCTTTATCTCGCTCATAGCGTCAAGTCCGCTGTCGCCGCTCGCTAGCCCTGGACTATCTGGGCACTCGTGGCGTCTATTCCTGAGACATCCTCTCTGGAACCGGCACCACCGGTAGCGTGGTGAAGATGCGGTTGCTGGCATCGAGCTCCACGGTCACTCCGGTGAACATCCCCTCCCCGGGCGGTGCCGTACAGCGCACCGACCCCACGAAGTCCGATGTATCGGTACTGGTAAACATCTCCTCGATGAACTGGGCTTCCTGCCCGTAGGCCGCCAGAGAAATCTCCATCTCTTCGAGCACGACACCCGCTTTCATCAACCGGCAGCGCACCCCCATCGCTTCCTCTCCCGGGTTGTGGATCGCCGCCGCAGTGCTGAGTCTGCCCTGGCGGCGGGCCGGAAAGAGGGCGTCCCTTACGGGTGGGCTGGCTCCCACCCCGGCCACTCCGATGCCGGGGAGATCAAAGCGCAGGACCCCACCGATGGGACCTTCGGAAACCACCTTCACCGATCCGCTCACCACCTCTCCCTGGCCATGGGTGGAAATCGTGAGTTCTCCCAGCGGTTCCATTTCCGTCTGGATGCTCAGGGCACCGTTCCCGGTGACCTCCAGATCACCCGTGAGATCCGCCACCGATTCCGGGTCAATGGGCTGGCCCTCTTTATCGTAAAAGTAGAGGGCGGGCCTGCTCGGAAGAATGACCGCATGAAAGGGGGTGGGTCCCGGACCGCTCGGTTGGGTGAACCGATTCACGAACACCATCTCGGAGATGATGCCATCCCCATTGGCGAAATGCGCAAAGTCCAGGACCGCCTCCCGGCCTCGGCCTCCCGTCCGGGCCACCGGCACCACCGGCAGCGTGGTGAAGATTCGGCTGGCGGCATCCAGTTCCACCGCCACTCCGGTGAACAGGCCCGGTGCGGTGCAGCGCACCAGCCCCACGAAATCGAACATATCGGCAAGGGTGAACATCTCTTCGATGAACCGGGCCTCCTGCCCGTTGGCCTCCAGAGGGATCTCCACCTCTTCGAGCACGGCGCCCTCTTGCATCAATTGGCAGCCCACCACCATCGCTTCCTCCCTCAGGTTGTGGATGGCCGCCGCGGTGCTGATTCCTCCCGCCTGGCGGCGAGCGGGGAAGAGGGCATCCCTCACGGGTTGACCGGCTCCCACCCCGGCCACTCCGATGCCGGGGAGATCAAAGCGCAGCACCCCGCCGATGGGACCGTTGGCGGCCACCGTCACCGATCCGCTCACCAGCTCCCCCCGGCCATGGGTGGAAATCGTGAGTTCTCCCAGGGGCTCCATCTCCGTCTGAACGGTCAGGGCACCATCCTCCGTGACCTCTAGATCGCCCATGAGATCCACCACCGATTCCGGGTCAATGGGATGGCCCTCCTGGTCGTAAAAGTAGAGAGCGGGACGGATCGGATGGGGGGCCACGTTCACGAACACCAGATCGGAGATAATGCCCGCCCCATTGGCGAAATGCGCAAAGTCCAGGGCGGCCACTCCCGGAGTGGCCTCGGCCCGGTTGGAATAGGGACTACTGCCAGCCGCGTTTACCGCCCGCACCTGGAAGACGTAGGCCGAGCCGTTGGTGAGGCCGGTGACCGTATGCGTGGTATTGGTGGAGCCGATGGAAATCCAGCCGCCCCGGCTATTGATCCGGTACTCGTAATCCGTGACCGCAGAGCCGCCGTCGTCTTCGGGTGCCTCCCACGCCAGGGTCACCGTCCCATCTGTGGCGTCCGCCATTAGATTCGTGGGCGTGTCCGGCACCGTTTGGCGAGGCCCACCCCCACCGCCGCCACCACCACCCGTGATGGGCGGGGGAGGAGGAGGCGGCGGCGGCGGCGGCGGGTCGGCGCAGACGACTCCCTGAAAATTGATCGTCGCCAACCACGCTTGAAATGCGGTATCCGCCGGCGCGCACAAAGTGGTCGACCGTATATCCAACACCGAGAGTTGTGACAGCGTCATCAGGGTGAGCGGGATTGCCCCGCTCAACTCATTTTCGGAGAGATCCAACCTCTGGAGCTTGGTCAGATTCCTTTCCCCCAGCTCGGCTGGAATCGTGCCGCTCAAGTCATTGGAGGCGAGAGCCAGTTCCGTGACGCGGCCGTTCTCGTCCGTGGTCACACCGTGCCAATCCCAAAGCGACACCAAAGGCGCCTCGCTCAACCAGTTCGTGTTTGTCTTCCAGTTCGCACCATTCGTCCCGTTGTAAAGCGCCACCAACACCGCCATGTCGGTCGTCATGCGGCTGCGGTCCCAGGAACGGATGCGTTCGAGTTCCCGTTCCAGACGCTGGGCGACAGCGGGATGCTGGTCATAGACGTTGCTCTGCTCCGATGGGTCGGATGCGATATCGAAGAGTTGGTAAGGCCTCTCGAAGGGTTGACCGATAGGATCTTCCCTGCCCCCGGAACCGTTCCCTGCGACTAACTTCCAGCGACCGTCACGGATCGCGAACATCCCCTGAATGGAATGATGGGTCACCGCAGCGCGCGGACGGGCCCACGGATTGCCGCGTAGCAGCGGCAGGAGGCTGAAGCTGTCCTCGGCCGCATTATTGGGCAACTCCTTACCAACGATCTCTGCCACCGTTGCAAAGACATCGGTCAACGAGATGACCTCCTCCCGGGTGCTGCCGGGTTCAATTTGCCCAGGCCAGCGCGCGAAGAACGGCACGCGATGACCCCCCTCCCAAATATCGGCCTTGGTCCCTCGATACACGTGATTCGCAGTGTGATTGCCCGCCCGATACGCCTGGATCGTCGAATCATCCGTGTGGTCCCTGTCGTCAAGCCCGTCCAGACGGGACATGAAGGACCCATTGTCGGAGGTGACAATCAACAGCGTGTTGTCGTCGACACCGGCTTGGTCCAGGGCGCTCATCACGTCGCCCACGGCTGCGTCGACCTGTACGATGAAGTCCCCGTACGGGCCCAATTCGGTCGTTCCTTCGAACCGCTGGGCCGGCCAGACCGGCTTGTGCGGGGCCGTCAAGGGCAGATACAGCAGAAATGGGCTCCCGTCCGACGCCTGCCGCTGGATAAACCCCGTGGCCTGCCGGATCAGTTCATCGAGCACATCAGCGGGATCGAAATCCGACGCCAACTCGCCGGCTCTCATGTAACGCGGAAATTCCATCCCGGACTGTTGCCCCAGCGGAAATCCCGTGATCTCGCCGTCACGGATATAGACATACGGGGGGAAGTCCACGGAAGCCGGGATGATGTAGGACTCGTGGAATCCGTGCGTGTGCGGTCCGTCGTCAATGGGCTCCTCGAAGTCGAATTCGCCCAAGGCATTCTTCGCAAAACCGAGGCCCAGGTGCCACTTTCCAATCACTGCGGTGCGGTACCCGGTGGCTCCGAGAAAGGAGCCGAGCGTTTCGCGATTCGGAGCGATCAAGGGCCCGTCGTAACCGTCCAGGACTCCCCGGGTCAGTCGTGTCCGCCACGCATAGCGGCCGGTCAACAGGCCGTAGCGCGTCGGGGTGCAAACCGCCGACGGCGAATGCGCGTCCAGAAACGCCATACCCTGTCCTGCCAGGGTATCCAGGTTCGGCGTCGGGATTTGGGACTGTGAGTTCAGATAGCCGACATCGCCGTAGCCAAGGTCGTCGGCCAGGACGATGACGATGTTCGGCGCCCGCGCAGCGTCCTTGTCCTGCGCCGACGCCCGCATCGGCATGATCGCCGCCAGGACAGCGAGCGCCAGCAGCAGTCCCGCCGCCGCACGTCCGGCGAGGCCGGTCAGGCACGGAAGGGCGGGGGAACTGCCCGGTCCGCCCCGCGCGTCCACCGGCCCCGTGCATCCCGCCATGTCTGCCCACTCGCCACGGGCCCGGTCGTGACCGACCCGAGCGGCCCGATGCGTCGTCCTGACTATTGCCATGTACCAGCCTCCCAACGTTCCGGAGGGAACGCTTCGAACCCCGTGCGTTCCGGCGCAGCGCCCCGCGCACACGGCGCCGTCCGTCGAGGTGACCGAAATCCTCCACGCGGCCTGCCCAGCTTCCGTGGCGGTTCGCATACAACTCCCCCTTATAATTCTAGGCGACATTGTGTGATAATAGTGTCCTTTCTTTGGATAGTTTCGCGAATACTAAGCGAATTAGTCGCGAATTCGATGCGAAGGCCCGAAAACGGACCGAATCACCCCCGCCCGGGGCGGGCAGAGGGAGGAGAATGGATGACTGATCACGACCAGACGGCGGCCGAGAACGCGGCGCTGCGCGCCCGCATCTCCGCGCTGAGCGCGGCGAGCCTGCGCATTAGCGCGAGCCTCAACTTCGAGACCGTGCTCAACGAAGTGGTCGAGAGCGCCCGGGCGCTCACCGGCGCGCGTTACGGCGCCATCGCCACCATCGACGAGGCCGGTGTCCCCCAGGACTTCGTCACCTCGGGCTTCACCGCGGAGGAGCACCGGAACATGGAGGAATGGCCCGACGGGCCGAGGCTCTTCGAGTTCTTCCGCGACCTGCCGGGACCGTTGCGCATCCCCGACGTGCCCGCCTATGTCCGCTCGCTCGGCTTCTCGCCCGCCCGTCTGCCCTCGAAGACCTTCCAGGGCATGCCGATGCGCCATCTCGGCGTCCATGTCGGCAACTTCTACCTGGTCGAGAAGGAGGGCGGGGAGGCGTTCACGGACGAGGACGAGGAGATCCTGGTGCTGTTCGCCTCGCAGGCGGCGACGGCGATCGCCAACGCGCGCACCTACCGCGCCGAGCAGCGCGCCCGCGCCGGCCTGGAAACCCTGATCGAGACCTCACCGGTCGGCGTCTCGGTGTTCGATGCGCAGACCGGCGACCTGGTCTCGATCAACCGCGAGGCCAGGCGCATCGTCGAGGGCCTGTGCCTGCCCGGCCAGTCTGCAGAGCAGCTGCTGGAGACGATCACCTGCCGGCGCGCGGACGGGCGCGAGATCGCGCTCGACCGGCTGCCGCTGGCGCGGGCGCTCGACAGCGCCGAGACGGTGCGGGCCGAGGAGGTCATGCTCTCGGTCCCGGATGGGCGCAGCGTCACGACGCTCATCAACGCCACCCCGATCCACGGCCCGGACGGCGCGCTCGCCTCGGTGGTGGTCACCCTGCAGGACCTGGCGCCGCTTCGGGAGCTGGAGCGCATGCGGGCCGAGTTCCTGGGCATGGTGAGCCACGAGCTGCGCGCGCCGCTGACCTCGATCAAGGGCTCGGCGGCCACGGTGCTCCGCGCCTCGCGCATCTTCGGACCGGCCGAGGTGACGCAGTTCTTCCGCATCATCGACGAGCAGGCCGACCGCATGGACAACCTGATTGGCGACCTGCTCGACGCCGGCCGCATCGAAACCGGGACGCTGTCGGTCGCGCCCGAGCCCTCCGAGGTCGCCGCGCTGGTGGACCAGGCCCGCGGCACGTTCGTCAGCGGTGGCGGGCGGCACACCGTCCGCATCGACCTGCCGCCCGGCCTGCCCCGGGTCATGGCCGACCGGCAGCGCCTGGTGCAAGTGCTCAACAACCTGCTCGCCAACGCCGCGCGCCACTCTCCGGAATCCGCTCCCATCCGGATCGTGGCAGAGCGCGAGGGGCTGCATGTGGCGGTCTCGGTCTCCGACGAGGGCCGGGGCATCGCGCCGGACCATCTCGGCCAGCTGTTCCGCAAGTACACCGCCGCCGGGGACCGGGAGGGCGGCATCGGCAGCGGGCTGGGACTCGCCATCTGCAAGGGCCTGGTCGAGGCCCATGGTGGGCGCATCCGGGCCGAGAGCGGCGGCGTCGGCCTCGGCGCGCGCTTCACCTTCACGATCCCGGTGGCCGCGGAGTCCGGCGCCGGTCCCGCCCCGGACCGCCCCGGCGCCCCGGGCCACGCACCGGACGCGGTGCCCATCCTGGTGGTCGACGACGACCCGGAGATGCTGCGCCATGTCCGAGACACGCTGGCGGAGGCGGGCTACGCCCCGCTGGTCACCGGCGACCCCCGGGAGCTGCCGCGCATTGTCCGGGCCGAGAAACCCCGGCTGGTCCTGCTCGACCTGATGCTGCCCGGGACCGACGGCGTCGAGCTGATGCGGACCGTTCCGGAACTCGCCGACCTGCCGGTCATCTTCATCTCGGCCTACGGGCGCGACGAGACCATCGCGCGGGCGCTGGAGGCCGGCGCCGACGACTACGTGGTCAAGCCGTTCTCGCCGACCGAGCTCACGGCGCGCATCCGGGCGGCCCTGCGCCGGCGGTCGAAACCCGCCCCATTCGTACTCGGCGAACTCGCCATCGACTACGACCGGCGCCGGGTGAGCATGGCCGGCCGCCCGGTGACGCTGACGGCGACCGAGTACGAGCTGCTGCGCGTGCTCGCGCAGGGCGCGGGCCGGGTCCTGACTCACGAGGCCCTGCTGTGCCAGGTCTGGGCCGGACGGAACACCGGCGACCCCAAGAGGGTGCGTGCCTACGTCAAGCGGCTGCGCAACCGGCTCGGCGACGACGCGGCCGATCCGACCTACATCGTCAATGAGCGCGGGGTCGGCTACCGCATGCCCCGGCCGGGCGACGCGTGAGAGCTGAACGGCCGGCTCCCGGCTCTCTCGGTTGGCGAGAGCCGATGTTCGCGCGAACCGACCCGGTAACCAGGCACTTCCACATCCGCACGAGCTCGGCCGACCTCCTCTTCATGACCACCGGTCCCTGACCTCGCCTGACTCGGCCTCGAACTCCTCGAACGCCTCCCCGGCGTGTTTCTGCGGCCCCCTCCGCTCGCCTTCGGCCGGTTCCGCGACCGCTCGGGATTCGTCGCGAGGCGGCCGGTCGCTGGGGTGGTTTCGATCTGCGTGCCTTGACCGGAGAGCACCCGCAGACCCACACCGGCATTGTCACGTTAACGGGTTGCCGAGGGACCAAACCACCCTATCGAGTACTCAGATCCCAAGTTCTGGTGTTTCGGCGTGCTGAGGTGGCCGAGGCAGAGTCTCTGCTGCCACGTCTGAAGAAAGCGGACGAACACTGGTCAGCGCGCAGCAGGCTCGTCGACCGTGCCAGGCCGACTGGGGGCGTCAGCTTCCCAAGAAAAGGCATCATCCAAAAGTAGAGCTTTCTGGCACGATGGAACAGGGGGTTCTCGATGAAGAGGTCGCGCTTGAGGAAGATGTCCAGTTGAAGTATACCCTAGCCTAACGTCAGGGACGGGGCGCTAAGGCGTCAGAATAGAGTTCTTATTTGGATTGATGGACACATCTCGTCCAGGGTTTAGAGTTTTTCCTGACAGATTAAATGCACGGCCACCGCAGCGGTTATTAAGTGACGATGCAAGCTGTGCGGAGTGCTTGAAGCGCGGACGACAGCCTGCTGCCCCACCTGTCGTCACTGAGTTGGGAACACATCAGCCCAGGCCGGGGTGTCAACCCCGCCTTGGTTAAGCGTCTGACCTAGGCTTCACGGAAGTAGGAGCCACGTTACCTGGTAGACGTGGCCGAGCAGAAATTGAGCCTGTTTGACGGCGCTCGGCAGGTCACGTGCCCTCTGTAGCGACCGGCGAAACTTTGAGGCCTCCGGGCTGTCTTCAAACTTCTCCATATTGCCTACAAGCACAGTGCTGAGTTCTTGGATATCGTCCAGCGTGATGCGCGGCCGCATCAACTGCGGCGCGGCTCTCTCGTCACCACCACACAGGTGTTTGAAGCGCCGCAGCTCTGGATGTAGCTTAGGGTTCTGACCCGAGGCATTGTAGGTTACGTTGTGCCGCTTCTTGCCGGTGACTTCTCCCACATCTAGCGGGTTAAGGAGAACCGAGTTTTCAGCAATGGCCACATCGCGAAAGTGTTCCTTCAATTTGCTTATTAGATGAAATCGAGGGGCGCAGTAGAATGCATTGCCCTTGGTTCGGCTCAGCTTGCACAGAACGTTGTGTTGTTCGTTGTCAATTGAAAAACGAAAATACGGCTGATTGTGCTGCGCAGCGTAGAACGGAGTGTTTCGGCCCGCGCGTACCTCGGCAAACGACGCCACCTTATGCTGCAGAAACAGAGAGCATTTGAAGTTACCATCAGCGATCTTGAACTCGACGTCGTAGCCAAGATTTTTCTCAGCTCTCTGGGAAGGAATATGAGGGCACGCTGCCAACAACACGGCGTTATGTTGACAGTATTCATAGTTGTAGCAGAATTCGAACGTGCGCTCACTAAAACCTGGTTTCATAGGATTATTCTAGTATTCTAACTCGGATATGCTAGGGCCTGGAGAGAGGAGGATAGCCCACATTTGACGCCCATAAATAAAATACCAAGGCTGATCCGTATAGCTACTGCCGTGATCGTGGCGAGTGGCCTCGCCGTCATGGTGCTCTCGGCACAGGACGATCTCGACATGGTCCGGCAAGCTGCCGACCAGGGTGACGCCGAGGCGCAGTTCAACCTCGGGATCGCATACGCCAACGGACAGGGGGTCCTCAAGGACGAAGCCGAAGCCGTGCGCTGGTACCGGCTGGCCGCCGACCAGGATGACGCCAGGGCACAGCACAACCTCGGGTTCATGTACGCCAACGGACAGGGGGTCCTCAAGGACGAGGCTGAGGCTATGCGCTGGTATCGTCTCGCCGCCGAGCAGGGTGACGCCATGGCGCAGCTCAACCTCGGGGTCAGGTACGACAATGGCGAGGGTGTCCTCAAGGACGATGCCGAAGCCGTGCACTGGTATCGCCTCGCCGCCGATCAGGGTATCGCCATGGCGCAGCTCAGTCTCGGTGTCATGTACGCCGACGGGCGGGGCGTACCCCAGGACGATGCCGAAGCCGTGAAATGGTTCCGGCCGGCCGCCGAACAAGGTGACGCCACCGCGCAGTTCAACCTCGGGATCACGTATGCCAGCGGGCGGGGCGCCCTCAAGGACGAAGCCGAAGCCGTGAAATGGTACCGGCTCGCCGCCGAACAGGGTCTCGCCATGGCGCAGCTTAATCTCGGGGCCGCATACACCAACGGGCAGGGCGTCCTCAAGGACGAAGCCGAAGCCGTGAAATGGTACCGGTTGGCCGCCGAGCAGGGTCTCGCCATGGCGCAGTTCAACCGCGGGGTCACCTACGCCAACGGGCAGGGCGTTCTCAAGGATTCCGTGCTCGCGCACATGTGGTACAACATCGCTGGCGCAAACGGGAATGAAGCGGCCAGGAAACTGCGAGACAATCTCGAAGATGACATGACTCGCGCCGAGATCAGTCGAGCGACTGAACTAGCGAGGGCGTGCATGGCCTCGGACTACCAGGACTGCGAGCCGTAAGCAAAACCCGTTTCTTTAAAGCGATGTTGGCTCATTCCTCCCTTGCCGACTCGTGCCACGTCTGGATCTCCGCCACATCGAGGGGCTTCAGGCGCGGCCTGAAGGTCTTGTCGAAACTATCCAGCGTTGACACCATCCAGTCGAGCTCATTCGGCCAGTTCTCTTGTGTTGCATTGGGTCCACATTCTTCCGAGGACATCCGGACCTCCTCAACGGCTGGGGCCATAGTCCCGCTCCGGTCCGGGGTCTGAGTAGCAACGGAACAGGAATGTACGCTAAGGGCAGCCGACCGGGAGCAGCCACTCCTCCTCAAGTCCAGCGTTCGGGTCCCGTAGCTCGCGCAGTACCCCGCCTCTGACGTCCCCGGGAAGGGAGAAGTGGTACCGACCGAGGAAGTTCCGGTGCTTGTGGACGAGCGGCGAGAGTCGCCGGGCATCGGCGTCCGCAATTGCGTCTCCATCGGCCTGCAGCTGGCTCAGTACCGCATCCATGTAGCGCGTGTTCCAGAGCACGATCGCATTGACGACGAGGCCCAGCGCGCCGAGCTGATCTTCCTGCCCCTCTTTGTAGCTCGGCCGACGGCTCTCCGGCGTACCGGCTGTAGGCGGCTCTCTGCGTTTCGCTCAGGAAGTCGACCGGCATCGGTGTCCAGAGAAAGGGATCGTATTCGGTGAACGGATAGGGACCGATCCCATGCTATTGTTGTGGACGGAGAGCGTCCACAACATCTCCCAACGACCGTTTCGCTGAACCCGTGGCCAATTACGCCTATCTTCGAGTGTCCACCCACACGCAGGACGTCGAGAACCAGAAGCTCTCAGTGCTCGACTATTGCAACTCTCAAGGCATTGCTCTGATCGAGTTCGTGGAGAACACCACCAGCGGTCGGAGGTCTTGGAGAGACCGGGAGATCGGGCGACTGCTCGAGACGGCCGATGCGGGTGACGTGCTAGTCGCGGCCGAGGTCTCTCGGAGCTCTTGTCAATAGGTGTGGAAAAACATCAGGCGGCTTTCTCCTCCGGGACTTGGTTGACCGGGACTCCATTGACATATTTGGCGCCCTGGTAGACGTCTTTCATCAGCTCCGGTGCCTTCAACCGGCGGAATCGCTGCTCCGCCACCAGCAGCATCTTCCAGATCACCGCCTGGGCGTTTTCCACTTTCTTGAATCGCTTGGCCGCGTCCGTTCGCAGCCGAAGACCGGCAAACGGTGACTCCACTGGATTGGTGGTTCGCAGATGCTGCCACTGCTTCTTTGGATAGTTGTAAAAGGTCACCATCCGGTCCCAGTCCTGCTCGATTAGTTCAGCCGCCAGAGTCAGCCCTCGCTGCCGGCACCAGTGCTGAAAAACCTTCTTGAGTCGTTGTGCTTCTTCTCGAGTCTCGGCGTAAGGGATCTGCCGCAGGATCAGCAAGGCCGGCTTGTGCACTCGCTTAGGGAGCTTGGTCAGCAGGTTGACGATCCGAGGATTCCAGCAGCGCTGCTCCTCGGCCTGGGGATAGACGTTGCGCAAAGCTCCCCAGATGCCCAGGTGGCCGTCTCCGATCACCAGCCGTGGACAGCCCATCCCCCGGCGCTTCAAGGCGCGCAGTACTTCCGACCAGCTCTGGGTCGATTCCCGATAGCCGCTCGTGACCGACACCACGGCTTTGCTGCCGTCACTTAAGGCGGCCAGCCCCACCAGCAGGACTGCCTTTTCCTTCTCCAGACCCGCCTTGACGTAGATTCCATCGACCCATAAATACACCACTTCCAGATCATTCAAGGGTCGACTCTGCCAGATCTCCCATTCGGCCTGCCACTTCTCTTTCAATCTGGCCACAGTGGAGGCCGACAGCGCTGCCTTGTCCCCTAAAAGCCCTCTCAGAGCCAGATCAAAATCCCCCAGCGCCAGACCATGCAAGTACAGCTCAGGGATCAGTTCTCGAACCTGCCGCGTCCGCTTGGCAAACAGGGGCAACACCCGACTTTCAAAGTGTTCCTCTAGATCCCGCACTCGAGGCCTTCGAACCTGGATCGTCCCCGAGCTCAGCGTCAGATGCCTCGGCTTGCCATATCCATTGCGATAGCCCGACGGAGCGTCCACGGCCCTTCGCCGCTCACTCTTACGCCGCCCTAATAACTCCGTGACTTCCTCCTCCAGCAGCTCTTGAACCCAGCCTTGGATCTTCTCCCGCACCCAATCTTCCAGCTCCTCGAAACAAACTCTTGACTCGACACTTTCCTCAATGTTCTGCTTGCTCATGCGGTGTGTACTCCTTCCGTTGCGGGCCTTTCGGCCCTGGGGTTTTAAATCAACCCGGAAGGATACTCACCGCCTATGCTATTTACACACCTTCTGATAGTAAGCTCAGGGAGGAAGAGAACTATGCTACTTGGAAAGCTTGACGAATCCACAGCCGGGCGAGTTCCATAAATGTCCCGGGTTTTATGCCGCCCGGGAATTTTCTTTGTCCTGACATTTGCTCTGCTGGCGCAGCCGGCCTGGGGCCAACGGCTCGGGCCGCTGGTTAAAGACAACCAACAGCGGTCGGAGGCTTCGTCGGCCGAGAGCACGGCGGCGGCGGTCCAGCCGCCCAGCCTACGACTGAGCTTCCCAGCGCCAGCAGTAACCACTCTACCGCCGGTGGGTCCCGACGATTTACAGCGTTTGCAACCGCAAGAGGGTAGGCCTCCCGTCATCGGGGTCCACCGCCGCCTGCCGCCAGGGGCGGTCACGCAGAGCTTCTCGGGGGGGCCGTCAAGACGACCGCCGAGGGAGCGTGGCAATCGACCGCAGTCGGACGCCTCTGGCGCCTGAAGACGACCTCCCCCAGCGCCCGTGCTATGCGCATTCACTTTCGGGACTTCGCCATCGGGGCGGGCAGCCTCTGGCTTCACTCGCCGAGCGGGCAGTTCGTCGGGCCTTACAGCGGCTCGGGCTTGTACGGGGACGGAGACTTTTGGAGCGGCATCGTTTCCGGCGACAGCCTGACGATCGAATATCTGCCCGATCCGGTGGCGGCGGAAGAGGCCGTGCCATTCCAAATCGTTGAGATCAGCCATATTTGGGACGATGCTTTTGGAGGCGACTGGGAAGCCGATGTCCAGCCGCCGATAGCCGCGCCTGGAGGAGCTCGGACAGGCCGGGAAGCGGAAAAACTGCTGGCCGACTGGATCAACGTTGCGGTGAGAACGCAGTCGATGGAGCAATCCCCGGCGGCTGACAATCCGCCCGACACCAAGACGGCGCGGCTTGCAAAGCAAATACAGTCGGTCGAGCGGTTCGCCTCCCTAGACCATCCGGTCCTGAAAGCGGCAAGGCAACTCATGCCCAGACAAACCGCCGTCTTCCGCCTGGGGCCGGTTGACACACCGACGCTTTTCCATGGGGATAACTCGTTCCAGCTGGAGGTTTCCGAGAACGCCACCAGCGTCACCTTCACGCTGGAATCCGATGCCGACGTGGCGCTGCTTGTCCGCTATGGCGAGGACAACGACCTTCAGGGGGGGAGGCCTGTCTTTGACTACGCCGCCGACGAGGTCTTCGCGGGCACCGAGGAGGTTGTCATTACCCCCCAATCCGACCCGCCGCTTCAAGCCGGAACCTACTTCGCATCGGTAGTTGTCTTTGCAACGGGAGTCGTCGTCAACTGCGAACTTACGGCAGAGGTGGAACCCGACGGAGGGTCTCCGCAGCCGACAAGCGGCCGCACGCTCACGCCCGGACAACCCGCCGACTTCCGCCTGGGGCCGGTTGACGCCGCGAGGCTCTTCAGTGGGGATGACTCGTTCCGGCTGGAGGTTTCCGAGAACGCCTCCCGCGTAATATTCACGCTGGAATCCGTCGATCCCGATGTCGATGTGGATCTATATGTCCGCTTTGGAGAGGACAACACCGTTCAGGATAGGAGGGTTGTCGCGGACTACGCCTCCGAGGGAATCACGGGCAACGAACGGATCGTCATTACCCCCCGCTCCGACCCGCCGCTTCGCGCCGGAACCTACTTCGTATCGATAGCCCTCTTTGATACGGGCGTCGTCGCCGATGGCACGCTCACGGCGGAAGTGGAACTTGACGGAGAGTCTCCGCCGCCGATAAGCGGCGGGCCGCTCACGCCCGGACAACCCACCGACTTCCGCCTGGGTCCGGTTGACACACCGACGCTTTTCACCGGGAATCACTCGTTCCAGCTGGAGGTTTCCGAGAACGCCTCCCGCGTAATCTTCACGCTGGAATCCGTCGATCCCGATGTCGATGTGGATCTATATGTCCGCTTTGGAGAGGACAACACCGTTCAGGATAGGAGGGTTGTCGCGGACTACGCCTCCGAGGAAATCACGGGCAATGAACGGATCGGCATCACCTACCGCTCCGACCCGCCGCTTCGCGCCGGAACCTACTTCGTATCGATAGCCCTCTTTGATACGGGCGTCGTCGCCGATGGCACGATCACGGCGGAAGTGGAGACGGACGCCGAGGACTGTCACCTTGACGTGACCTGTTACCCCGAATGGTTGAGTTCCGCGACGAGTGTCGCGCAGATTTTCGTTGAGACGAGCGAGGGTAGTTCCATTTGCTCAGGCACCCTGCTGAATAACCGCCAGCAGGACCTCACTCCCTACTTTCTCACCGCCGCCCACTGCGTGGCTACCGAGGAGGAAGCGCGGAGCGTAATTGCGTTCTGGCATTACCAGACACAAACCTGTAACGGAGATCTGCCCGATTTTCAGAGCGTGCCTCGTACCGAGGGAGCGCGTCTGCTTTCGACCCTGGACGGCGGCCCTGTCGACGGGCGCCCCAATCCCGGCGGCGATATGACTTTGCTGCGGCTCGAGGGTGATTTACCGGACGGTGTGATGTTCCAAGGCTGGGACGCGGACCCTCAACCTGTCGGCGCGCAGGTCACCGGCATTCACCACTCCGGAAGCGATTGGGGCATTTTCAAGCGGATTTCCTTCGGTCAGATCATTCCCGACCCGGGTTTTGGAACTTCCGACGATGTCTACACCATCGTCTCCTGGCCACCGGGACAAGGCTACACGGGGCCGGGATCTTCCGGGTCCGCCCTCTTTAGCAGTCCTGGAACCGTAGTCGGGACACTGAGCTTCGGAGACATTGTCGAGAATGCCTGCCCGACCAGACCCCTTCTTGACGCCTACACGAACTTTTCTGTTGTCTATCCCCGTATCCGGCAGTTTATTGACGAGGAGTTCGCTCTAGACTTTGCTCATTTCGCCAATGGAGCGTCCATCACCTCCAGCCTGGTGTTCGTGAATGTGGCCACCCATCCGATCCGTCCTGCCCTCTACTTTTACGATAAGAGTGGCCACCTCATTGATGCGGCATCGGTGGTGGATGTCACGGGAGATCTGGAGGTCACCGAGGACGGTGCCCTGACGGTTCAGACGGAGATGGAACCCCTGGGAGAACTCACGATTTCCACCCACGGCCGGGGAGAGGTGGTGACCGGATCGGTGACGGTAGCCTCCGACGGTCCCATCGGCGGGGTCCTGCGCTTTGACCTGCCTGGCATCGGGGTGGCCGGGGTGGGAGCCAGCCAACCCGTGAGGGATGCCATCTTTCCCGCTCGTCGCCAGGCGGGAAGAATCAGCACGGCGGCGGCGATCCACAATCCCGGAGAGGAAGCCCTGGGGGTGAGCTGCCGGTTGATGAAAGAGGGTATCGTGCTCGAAGAGGGGGAGATCCCTCTGGCGGCCAACGGGCAGGAGGCCCGGTTCATCCAGGAGGTGTTCACCCTTGCCGACACATCCGATTTCGTGGGGTCGGTGCGCTGCACCGCGCCAGGGCTGTTCACCGGAGTGGCGGTGGAACTGGATGCCGGCAACCGCATCTTCACAACACTGCCGGTGGTGCCGGTGGACCAGACGGGCGGCAGCAACAAGGAAACGGCTTTGGACTTTGCTCATTTCGCCAATGGAGCGTCCATCACCTCCAGCCTGGTGTTCGTGAATGTGGCCACCCATCCGATCCGTCCTGCCCTCTACTTTTACGATAAGAGTGGCCACCTCATTGATGCGGAATCGGTGGTGGATGTCACGGGAGATCTGGAGGTCACCGAGGACGGTGCCCTGACGGTTCAGACGGAGATGGAACCCCTGGGAGAACTCACGATTTCCACCCACGGCCGGGGAGAGGTGGTGACCGGATCGGTGACGGTAGCCTCCGACGGTCCCATCGGCGGGGTCCTGCGCTTTGACCTGCCTGGCATCGGGGTGGCCGGGGTGGGAGCCAGCCAACCCGTGAGGGATGCCATCTTTCCCGCTCGTCGCCAGGCGGGAAGAATCAGCACGGCGGCGGCGATCCACAATCCCGGAAAGGAAGCCCTGGGGGTGAGCTGCCGGTTGATGAAAGAGGGTATCGTGCTCGAAGAGGTGGAGATCCCTCTGGCGGCCAACGGGCAGGAGGCCCGGTTCATCCAGGAGGTGTTCACCCTTGCCGACACATCCGATTTCGTGGGGTCGGTGCGCTGCACCGCGCCAGGGCTGTTCACCGGAGTGGCGGTGGAACTAGATGCCGGTAACCGCATCTTCACAACACTGCCGGTGGTGCCGGTGATCCAGGACGAGATCAACATGGAGACCCCCGCGTCAGCTCCGGATTTGGTGGTCCAGACTCCTTCGGTCAGCGATAGTAGCCCGAATGCGGGAGAATCCTTCACGTTGAGTACGACTGTTCGCAACCAGGGAAATGGCGGGGCGGCCTTGACAACGTTGCGCTACTACCGCTCGGCGGACGCGACGATCTCCATGGGAGATACGCAGGTCGGCACGGACGCCGTGAGCGGCCTTTCCGTTTCTGGAGCCAGTGATGAGTCGATTAACTTGACGGCGCCGTCGACCGCTGGAACTTACTATTACGGCGCTTGCGTTGATCCGGTGTCCGGAGAATCCGATACCGGGAACAACTGCTCCAGCGCGGTGCGCGTCACCGTTAGCGACAGCCCGATGGCGATGGCCGGAACACGGTATGAGGTGGATGACGTGATCACCACCTTTCCCACTGGAGTTTGGTTCCCCGACGTGATCCGCGGCGGCGTCGCGTTCAGCTTCAGCGGCGGCAATGCGGTGATCGCTTTCAATAACGGTGGGTACATCGAAGAGGGTGGCTTTAGATACACTTGCGAGACTACCGGAGGTTGTGAAGTCAGGAACCGAGTCGTACGAGCCGGAACGATTGTTGAAACCTCAATATAGAACAACCGGTGAAATCACCTCAAGGAGCCCCAGGAACGCTTTCCAGTGGCCAGGCACCCCCCCCCGGTGATCAGCGCGCTTGAAAAGCCGTCAAAGGCGACACTTGCGGCGTTAGCCCGCATAGATCACCGATAGGACCTTAAAAGGCCGCCCTGTTTGGTATAAAGTGTTTTGAATGAACATTTTCACACGCAAACGGAGGCGGCCCTTATGAGAACAGAGTGTAAACAAGTCAGGTTCGAATTTCACCAACTATCTCAACGCAAAGTGAAGGCGCGGTTCGACGGTGGAAAGATCACCTCCGATGCAGGGGTGCTGCTGTTGCGAGAGGTCGAGAGGGGGACGGGTCTGATCGCCGGACTGGCTGAGTGTTTCAGGGATCATCGGGATGCGCGGTTGATCGAACACACGGTGGAGGAGTTGTTGGGGCAGCGCATCTACGGACTCTGTCTGGGGTACGAGGATCTGAACGATCATGATCAGTTGCGCACCGATCCGATGCTGGCGGTGGCGGTGAATAAGGCCGATCCGTTGGGAGAGCGGCGGCGGCAGGCCTCAGATCGGGGGAAGGCGCTGGCGGGCAGGTGTACGCTGAACCGGTTGGAGTTGACCGGCGCCGAGGTCGATGAGCAGGAGCGGTACAAGAAGATCGCGATGGACCCGGACCGGATCGACGGCTGGATGGTGGATGCCTTCGTGGAGTCCCACGAATCGGCGCCCGAGGAGATCGTGCTGGATCTGGATGCGACCGACGACCCGATCCATGGCCAGCAGGAAGGCCGGTTCTTTCACGGTTACTACCGCCACTACTGTTATCTCCCGCTGTACATCTTCTCGGGGGAGCATCTGCTGTGCGCCCGGTTGCGGTGTTCCAATATCGATGGGGCCGCGGGATCGGTGGAGGAACTGGAACGGATCGTCGGCCGGATTCGGCAGAGCTGGCCGGAGGTCTCGATCGTCATCCGGGCCGACTCGGGCTTTTGCCGGATGACTTGCTCCGCTGGTGTGAAGACCATCACGTGGATTACGTGATGGGGTTGGCCAACAATGATCGGCTCAAGTCAGAGAGCGCCGAAGCGATGACTCAGGCCGAAGCCGAGTTCAACGCCACCGGGACACCGGCGCGGGTGTTCAAGGATTTCCGCTACCGGACTCGCCACAGTTGGACCTCGGAGCGACGCGTCGTCGGCAAGGCCGAGTTCCTGGACAAAGGCGCCAATCCCCGATTCGTCGTCACCTCCCTGTCGCCGGAACGCCTGGGGGCCCGCGCACTCTACGAAGACTTCTACTGTGCGCGGGGCGACATGGAGAACCGCATAAAAGAACAGCAGTTGGATCTGTTCGCCGACCGGACCAGCGCGGCAACGATGCGCGCCAATCAGCTCCGGCTGTATCTGTCCTCCGCCGCCTACATGCTCATGCACGCCTTGCGTCGTCTCGGACTGAAGCAGACCCCCCTGGCTCGCGCTCAGTGTCAGACGATTCGCTTGAAGCTCCTGAAGATCGGCGCCCAGGTCCGCCTCACGGTCCGCCACGTCTGGATCTCCATGTCGGAAGCCTATCCCTACAGCGAGGTCTTCGCTGCCGTCGTTCGAAACCTCCAGGCCATTCCTCTGCGCTGCTGAGGTCTGTCCCGATCAAACGCCCCCAAAAACGAAATCGTTCCATCGCTCAGGCCGAGCTCTGCCTGAATGCATTCCGTCACGCTCTTCCGAACCCGAAAAACGCTCCATTCACGACCCTCCACACCACCGCATCACTCGACCTTGAGGTGGCCCCGGAAAATCGGGCAATTGTTTAAGGTGTATTCCACCGACTAAAGAGGGATATGCGATGAAGAGGAGACGCAGGTTTTCTGGTGATTTGAAAGCGAAGGTGGCACTGGAAGCGCTTCGGGGCGACCGGACGCTGCAGGAGATTGCCTCGAAGCACCAGGTTCATCCGAACCAGGTGAGCACATGGAAGCGCCAAGCGATCGAAGGGCTTGGCGAGGTGTTCTCGAACGGTGTGGACCGCCGTCGGCGAGACCATGACAGCGAGGTCCATGAGCTTCACGCCAAGATCGGAGAATTGACGGTTGAACGGGATTTTTTGTCCAGAGGGTCCGGTCGATGAGCCGGGCCGAGCGCCGGGCGATGGTGACGCGCCCTCACCCTGGGCTGAGTTTGAGCCGTCAATGCCGTTTGCTATCGATCGGGCGATCCTCGCTCTATTACACGCCCAAGGGCGAGAGTGCGGAGAGCCTTGCGCTAATGCAGCGCATCGATGAGTTGTTCCTGAAGCATCCGTTCTACGGAGCCCGCCAGATGGTTCGTCATCTGCGCCTTGAGGGTGTGCGCATCGGTCGTCGCCGGGCCAGTCGTCTGATGCGCCTGATGGGGCTTCAGGCGATCTACCGGGCACCACGCACCAGTGATCCGCATCCCGAGCACCGGGTCTACCCTTATCTGCTCAAGGACATGTCGATCAACCGGTCCAATCAGGTCTGGTGCGCCGACATCACCTATATCCCGGTGTGCCGAGGCTTCCTTTACCTGGTGGCGGTCATGGATTGGGCGAGTCGGCATGTGTTGGCTTGGCGGTTGTCGAACACCCTGGACGCGGGCTTTTGCGTCGAGGCACTCAATGAGGCGCTGACTCGCCATGGCCAGCCGGAGATTTTCAATACCGATCAGGGCAGCCAGTTCACCGGCTTCGCCTTCACCGGGCGCTTGCAGGCGGCCGGTGTCCGAATCTCGATGGACGGCAGGGGCCGTTGCATGGACAACATCTTCATCGAGCGGCTGTGGCGCTCGCTTAAATACGAGGCTGTCTATCTGCACGACCTTGCCGACGGCTTCGAGGCCCGGCTCCTCATCGACGAGTGGATCGGCTTCTACAACACCGAAAGGCCACACTCGGCACTCGATGGGAAAACCCCAGCCGAGGCCTACCGCAGCAACCCGCCTGTGGATATGATGGACAAGCTGCTATGCGCCTTGCCCACACCCTCACAGGCGCAGCAACAACGACAGGAAGATCTGTCCAAGGAGATTCTGGCGGTATGAGTGACAATCGGAATACACCTTAAATAAACCGCCAAGCTGCCCGACTAACCGGGGCCACCTCACCAGCGACTTGGGATAAAACCTCAACCCACGCACCTGTGGAATCTCCAAGTGCAGCTCTCCCACTCGAGTCTGAATCCGCTTGCCTTTGAATCCGTTTCGATAGCCTCGCCGACTGGCTGTTCTCTCGTACGCTTCCGCTCCCAGAAACTCGCTTCTTTCCAACTGCATCGCCACGTTGAACAACTTCTCCAGGATTCCTCGAAAGGCTTCTGTTCCTTCCTCGATCAACTCCGCCAGGATCTCCCGTGGTACTCTCTTTTCCAGGTCTGGGTTCATTTGATTCTCCTTGCCAGATTCTCGTTTCTGTTTTTGGAGAATCCTGTCCCAGACCTCTGTCTTTCCGACCCAAGGCCTGACCAGAAATTACAGAAAAAAAGTTACACTACTCCCAAAGAAAGCAAGCCCATCAGGGCTCAGCAGCAGCCCTGGCAATGGGCCCCGTGCTCGAGTCCCATTCGGAAAGCTCCCGCCGGACCTTGTTGCATGGATCATCCCGAAGGATGTCTAATCATGGTGGTTTTCAACACTGGGGATAACTTAGATGCCACATAAGTTCAACGCATCCCGACGGCACAAGTTTGATAAGGCGCAGTATCGGGTGATCAACTGGGCGGAATATAACGAGAGCCTGCGCCAGCGGGGTGATCTGACGATCTGGGTCAGTGAGGAGGCGCAAAGTGTGTGGAGCGCGCCGCACGTCACGGGGTGGCCAGTGGAGATACTCGGATTTGGCGATCGAGACCTGCCTGACGCTGCGCACGACGTATCGGCTTGCGTTGCGGCAAACGCAGGGACTTATGGGCTCCATCGGCACGCTCATGGGGCTGGATATACGGGTGCCGGATTACTCCACACTGTCGCGTCGCGCAAACGGCTTGAGCATCGCTCAGGCGATGAGGCAAGCCGGGTCTGTGGCTGTCCATCTGGTGGTGGACAGTACCGGCCTCAAGATCTTCGGAGAAGGAGAATGGCTCGCGCAGAAGCATAAAACCAAGGGAATACGCCGCCGCTGGCGCAAACTCCACCTCGGACTGGACCTGGCCAGCGGTGCGATTGTTTGCGCCAATCTGACTCACGATGACGTTGGAGACAGCACCGCCTTACCCGGGCTTCTGGATCAAGTGGATGCCCCGGTCACGGGCTTTCTGGCTGACGGCGCCTATGATGGAGCGTCCACACGGGATCTGCTGAGGGAACGGTATGGGGAGACCCTGGATGTGGTTATACCGCCGCCGAAGAACGCAGTGATCCGACCGCAATCGGCGCGGGATCCAACCGTTCGGGATCGCCATATTGCCCAGATCCGCAGCAACGGCCGCATGGCCTGGCAAGTGGCCACAGGGTACAACCAACGCAGCCGGATAGAAACGCAGATCGGCCGTTGGAAGGGTGTCATCGGCCCCAGACTCCAATTCCGCAGCTTCTCCAGGCAGATCACGGAGATCCAACTCGGCGGTTCTGGTGCAGACAGCCAAGGGAATTGGCGATAATGGATTATGGCGCACCGCAAAACTGAACGGAATCCTCTTTTTGCTGGACGTTGGTTCAAAGACGACATCATTCTCCTCTGCCTTCGCTGGTATTTTCGCTTCAAATTAAGTTACCAGGGCCTGGTTGCGATTTTAGGTGAGCGGGGTTTATCGATTTGGCACTCCACGATTTTGCGTTGGGTCGTTCGTTATGAGGACACGTGTGAAAAGCGCTGGCGGCGATTCGATCGACCGGTGGGTGGGAGCTGGCGAACTTCTGGCCGAATAGCAATTGCTCGAACATGAGTGGCGCCCAGTGAGGCTTGACACCGCACAGATGGCGTCGAACACTGGTCTTCTGGCCAATGAATCGGAAGTGTCGCGTCTTCCCTACAAAAGTAAAAACCGGCCTTCAACTCTAGACCGGGTTCTTCGGGTGGCTCGTGGTGGGCCGGCCATTCTTTTTATGTTGAGCATCCTTGTTGCGGCGATTGGCCCTGAGCTGCGGGCGCAGATCTCCGGCGAAGAGACGATCGTCCGTGTCTTCTTCGACGATCTGCCGACCGGCCGGCTTATTGCCGCAGGTTTGGAGCCGATCGAATCCAAGTACGAAAAGGGATACTTGGTGGTGGAAGTCACCGCCGAACAGCTTCAGCGCCTGCAGGAGCGCGGGCTGAGAACGGAACCGGTCAGCGCACAAGAATTGCCGACAATACTTGCCCCACCCCGCGTGATCCGATCAGATCAGGCTCCAGGCCAGGCCGCAGTGAGAGCAACGACCGGGATACCTGGTTTCTCATGCTACCGAACCGTCGAGGAGACGTTCGCCGCTGCGGATTCTATCGTTGCGAACAACCCAACTTTGGCGAGTTGGGTTGATGTCGGGGATTCGTGGTTGAAAACCGATGCTCACGGCGGCTATGACATGCAGGTCCTCGTCTTGACGAACCAGAACGTCTCGGGCACAAAGCCAAAGATGTTCGTCACTTCGGCGATTCACGCCAGAGAATATACGCCGGCGGAGTTGATGACACGCTTTGCGGAGGACTTGATCCGCAACTACAGTGTCACTGCCGATGCGACCTGGGTGCTCGACTATCATGAGGTCCACTTGATGCTGCAGGCTAACCCGGACGGCCGCAAACACGCGGAGGCGGGCCAGTTGTGGCGCAAGAACGTCAATGAAAACTACTGCGAAACGGACCCGGACAAGCGAGGCGCGGACCTCAATCGAAACTTCGATTTCGCGTGGAACTGCTGCGGCGGTTCGAGTGATTTCCAGTGCAGCAATACCTATCACGGTGCTTCTGCGGCTTCGGAACCAGAAGCGCTGTCCATCCAGAATTACATCCGGTCGATCTTTCCCGATCAGCGCGGACCGGATTTCACCGACTCCGCGCCTGATGACGCTACCGGCATCTACCTGGATATCCACAGCACCGGCCAATTGATACTTTACCCCTATGGGTTTACGGAGCGCCTGGCCCCCAACAATTCACAGCTCCGAACGTTTGCCCGCAAGCTGGCTTTCTTCAATCGGCATACCCCGCTGCATGCGCTCGGTCTTTACAAAACCGACGGCACGACAGATGACTTCGGCTATGGAGAGATGGGCTTGGCGTCGTTCACGTACGAGCTCGGTACCGCGTTTTTCGAAGACTGCAGCTACTTCGAAGACACGCTGCTTCCGCGCAACATGCCATCGCTCTACTACGCAGCGAAGGTTGCGAGAACTCCCTATATGATCCCCTCGGGCCCCGACGTTGTCGATGGCAGCCTCTCGCTGAGCGCAGGAGAATGGCCGTCCGTGGTCATGGCGGGTACCTCAATCACACTCAGCGCTATCCTAAGCGACAGCCAGTTCAACAATTCCAACGGTACCGAGCCCACGCAGTCTCTCGAAGCCGCGGAGTACTACATCGACGCGCCCCTGTGGGTCACGACTCCCGTTCCGGTGCCGCTCCCCATGGAAGCTCGGGACGGGGATGTTTATGAGGCGCCGATTGACACGGCCGATCTCAGTGCCGGCCGGCATATCGTTTTCGTGCGCGGAAAGGATTCGGATCAGAACTGGGGAGCTTTCAGCGCGATCTTTCTGGGAATCGGGATGCCCACCGATCCGCCTCCTCCTCCTCCGCCGCCGCCTCCTCCGCCGCCGGGTCCGCGCAGAACGGCGCCGGACGCTCCCAGGAATCTGCTGGCGGATGGCGGCAATGAGCAGGTGGCGCTGTCCTGGGAGACTCCGGAGGAAGACGGGGGCTCAGCGATCACGGATTACCAGTACCGGATCGACGGGAAGGGACGCTGGATATCGATTGGCTCCACCGACACCACCCATACGGTCACCGGCCTCGCCAACGGCACGGCCTACATCTTCCAGGTGCGGGCGGTCAACGCGGCAGGCAATAGCGCCCCCTCCAACCGGGCCGAAGCTACCCCGGGAGCGGGAGCCCTGGACTTTGCGCATTTCGCCAATGGGGCGGGCATCATCTCCGATCTGGTGTTCGTGAACGTGGCCACCCATCCGATCCGTCCCGTCCTCTACTTTTACGGTCAGGAGGGCCATCTCATTGACCCGGAATCGATGGTGGATCTCACGGAAGATTTGGAGGTCACCGAAGACGGTGCCCTGAGCGTCCGGACAGAGATGGAACCCCTGGGAGAACTCACGATTTCCACCCACGGCCGAGGGGTGGTGGTGAGCGGGTCGGTGCAGGTGGTCTCGGACGGTCCCATCGGCGGGGTCCTGCGCTTTGACCTGCCCGGCATCGGGGTGGCCGGAGTGGGAGCCAGCCAACCCGTGAGGGATGTCATCTTCCCCGCTCGCCGCCGGGGCGGACTCAGCACGGCAGTGGCCATCCGCAACCTGGGAGAGGAAGCCCTGGGGGTGAGTTGCCGCTTGATGAGCGGGGGCATCGTGCTCGAAGAGGTGGAGCTTTCTCTGGAGGCCAACGGGCAGGAAGCCCGGTACATCGAGGAGTGGTTCACCGGTACTGATACATCCGATTTCGTGGGGTCGGTGCGCTGCACGGCACCGGGCCTGTTCACCGGAATCGCGGTGGAGCTGGATGACAGCAACCGCATCTTCACCACGCTGCCGGTAGTGCCGGTGGCCCGGACGGGAGGCGGAGGCCAGGGAGCGGGCTTGGATTTTGCGCATTTCGCCAATGGGGCGGGCATCATCTCCGGGATGGTGTTCGTGAATCTGTCCACCCAGCCGAGCGGTCCTGGCCCCACCCCCTTTCATACGGTCATTCGTCCGACCCGTCCCGTCCTCTACTTTTACGATAAGGGGGGTAATCTCATTGCCCCGGAATCGGTGGTGGATCTCACGGGCGATCTGGAGGTCACCGAAGACGGTGCCCTGAGCATCCATCCGGAGATGGGATCTCTAGAGGAACTCACGATCTCCACCCACGGCCGTGGGGTGGTGGTGACCGGATCGGTGACGGTAATCTCGGAAGGGCCCATCGGCGGGGTCCTGCGCTTTGATCTGCCCGGCATCGGAGTGGCCGGAGTGGGAGCCAGCCAACCTGTAAGGGATGCCATCTTCCCGGCTCGCCGCCTGGCGAGAGGAATCAGCACCGCGGCCGCCATCCGCAACCTGGGAGAGGACG
Organism: Acidobacteriota bacterium; assembly: GCA_965205615.1. Lineage (GTDB taxonomy): Bacteria > Acidobacteriota > UBA6911 > RPQK01 > CBDAPI01 > CBDAPI01. Next base: position 98,589 of record CBDBHK010000029.1, read on the forward strand.
CCTTGGAGGTGAGTTGCCAATTGATGAAAGACGGCGCCGTGCTCGAAGAGGTGGAGATCCCTCTGGAGGCCAACGGGCAGGAAGCCCGGTACATCGAGGAGTTGTTCACCGGCACGGATACATCCGATTTCGTGGGGTCGGTGCGCTGCACCGCGCCCGGGGAGGGGATGTTCACCGGAGTGGCCGTAGAGCTCGATGCCGGTAGCCGGATCTTCACGACACTGCCGGTAGTGCCTGTCCAGAGATAACTTCCCGGGAGTAGACGAGGGGAGTGTGCCGCATCCGGTTCGTTTGTTCGTAGCGGGAATTGCGATAGAGTCCCTATTTTAGACAGAGGTCCTTGAAAACCCGTTGGGAGTGGGATTGCGGGAAGCACAACTGAGGTAATCTGTAAGGCCATGAAGAACCAAGGACGTTATCACCACTTACGCGTGGACTGGGTGGGCGAGTTGGCCACCGAGTCGATCACGCTGTGCGGCGGCGCGAATGAAGACAGCGGAACCGAACAGACACTCTGCCCCAACTGCGCCCAGGTCCGCGATGCCTTGAACTTTTGTGGGTTCGGCCCGGAGAGCCTACGAGGGGCATGAGCCGCAACGGTGTGAAAAATTACTCTAAGCGCGCCCGCTGGTCCCGAAATCGGTAAGTTCCGCTCGGGATGATGTCTATCTCGCGCCGCCGCGCAGCGTCGAGTAGACGGTCTCTCTCCGGGCACCGCCTGGATCCGGAGACGACCTCTTCGACAACGAGGACCTTCTGCCAGCGACGGCGTTCCAGGAACTCTCGTAGCTGCCGCAGCTGCATCCCGATCGTGTGCTGATGGGGTGTCGAGACGCGGGCGTAGAGGCCGACGCGAGGGAGCGGGCCGACCTGGCTTTCGGGGTGGCCAAAAACCCCATCGCGCGAGTCTCTATTTTGGCCAGGTTTTCCGGCCCTTCTCGGGGTCGATTTCGGCATGGCCATAATCTATACCTTTTGGCCATGACTGTGGCAGTCGTTTCCGAGGTCCAAGTCCCGAAGAACGGGTGCTTTATAGCAGCGGAAGCGGTGCCGGAGGTACTGTCAAGTTACGTAGAAATCTCAGGTTTTGGAGACGAAATCGGTCGTCGGTCTAACGTAGAATCAACAACTTAGGGAGTGGCCAAGGCGCTGAGTAGGCACCAAACCGGTTAATTTGACAGTGCCATTTTCATGGTGCTTAGGTACTTGACGCTATAGCGTCAAGTACCTAAGCACCGAAACAATTGGGAGACCCGATGAAAAAAGCCATATTTCTTCTGTTTGCCGCGATCCTTGTCCAATCGACGACCGCTGCCGCCGGTGATCTGCACGATGATATCCGCAAGGATTACGATGACTACCTGGCCGATCTGTTTGATCATTTTCATCAAAACCCTGAGCTGTCACTCGTCGAGTTCGAGACTGCGTCGCGCATGGCGGCGGAGCTTCGAGATGCGGGCTACGAGGTGACCGAACGCGTTGGTGGTACCGGCGTCGTCGCACTAATGAAAAACAGCGAAGGCCCCTTTGTCATGATGCGCGCCGATATGGACGGCTTGCCGGTTGAGGAAAAGTCAGGTTTGCCAAATGCGTCCGAAAAAACGCAGAAAGATCCGATCACGGGCAACATCGTTTCCACGATGCATGCGTGCGGTCATGACGTGCATATCACGAGTCTCGTTGGTACAGCGCGGCAGATGGCCTCACGCATAAATCAGTGGAGTGGCACGCTGATGCTCGTTGTGCAACCCGCCGAGGAACGCGGCCTGGGCGCAAGAGCGATGAAAGCTGATGGTATCTGGGACCGGTTTGGCCAACCGGACTACGCACTCGCGTTTCACGTAGATGCGAACAATGTTGCGGGAAAGATCAATATTTCCGAAGGCAGCCCTTATGCCGGCGCTGATACAGTCGACATCATCATTCATGGAGTGGGCGCACACGGTGCGCATCCCCACCGTGGTAGGGACCCGATCGTATTGGGCAGTCAGATTGTGCTTGCATTGCAGACCCTTGTCGCCCGGGAGCTGTCGCCGAGAGCCCCCGGCGTGGTGACCGTTGGTTCGTTTCACGCTGGTACCAAGCACAACATCATTTCGGATCGAGCGCACCTACAACTCACAGTTCGCAATACGAGCGAGGAGACACGTGAGTTGCTGCTTAACGGTATCAAGCGTATCGCCGAAAACATGGGTCGAGCGGCGGGTCTTTCCGAGGACAAGCTACCGGAGGTAATTATCTCGGAGGAGAGCATACCACCAACACTTAATGATCCAGCCCTTGCGCGCCGCCTGAAAACCGCCTGGATGGATGCGATGGGGGAAGAGACTGTGATTGACAATCCGACAAAGGGGATGGGAGCCGAGGACTTCCCGTTCTTTACAGCCCAACCCAAGATTTTGAGCGTGTATTGGTCGATCGGTGGTACGCCGAAGGAAGATTTCGATCGTGAAGCAGCTGGTGGGCCGCCGGTGCCGAGTCATCATTCGCCTCTCTTCAAGGTCGCGCCCGAACCGTCCGTACGTGCTGGCGCCGAGTCGACGGTGGTCGCCTTGATGGAACTGATGGGGAAATGAGGTGTTGGCTTGGCTTCGGCTTCCTCAAAAAGCCAAGTGACCTTCTGATCTCCGTCGCGGTCCCGCTCCTCATATAGTGCGTAACCCGGCATTGTCAAGTTGAGGAGCGTTCGGGCACAATGCCGCGATGAACAGTCAACCGAACTACCACGGCCACCGCTTTCCACCCTTGATTATCAGCCACGCCGTGTGGCTGTATCACCGGTTCACCCTCAGCTTCCGCGACATCGAGGATCTGCTGGCTGAGCGCGGTGTCATTGTCTCCTACGAGTCGATTCGGCAGTGGTGTCGCAAATTCGGCCCGGGATACGCTCGAACCCTGAAACGAAGGCAGGGTCGTTTGGGCGACACCTGGTACCTGGATGAACTCTTCATCACGATCCAAGGTCAGCGCCACTACCTGTGGCGAGCCGTGGATCAGGACGGCGATACGATCGACATCCTGGTCCAGCGCCGCCGAGACCGTCGAGCGGCTAAGCGCTTCTTCCGCAAATTGTTGAAAGGTCAAGGCTGGGTACCGCGACGACTCGTAACCGACAAGCTTCGCAGCTACGGGGCTGCCCATCGAGAGGTCTTTCCGTCAGTGATCCACAACACAGATCAATACGAGAACAACCGTGCTGAAGTGTCCCATCAGCCGACACGCCAACAGGAACGCCAGATGCGACGATTCAAGTCAGTCGAACAAGTGCAGCGCTTCCTCGCTGTCCATGCTGCAGTTCAAAATTTGTTCCGGTACGGTCGCCATCTCATGCGAGCAACTCACCATCGGATATTTCGAGAGCGAGCCGTGGATCGTTGGCGGCAGGTGACGTGTGCCTACTGAAAGGATGGAGCTTTCGTGGAGCAGTTTCAGCTCATGCCGTTAAGTTGACAACGCCCCTCGGACAGCTCCGTATTTCCGGGTTGTTCTATTCCGGAATCATACGGTTAGTGCGACGCGGACTCGTGATGATCGCTGTTGATGGGTTCGATGAACTGTTGGCTGAAATAGGATCGGCAGAAGCGTACAGCGGATTGGGAGCCTTTCTTAAGCAGCTTGACGGACGAGGAACCGTAATCGCGGCCGCTCGTAGTGCCTACTTTGAATCGGAAAACTATACAGCGCAGAGCCAACTTCTGTTGTCTCTGCCGAACACTCAAGTGGACGTTGAACAAATGAAGTTGCACCGATGGGATCGCAAAGAAACCGTGCACCTGTTTGCGAACTACCGTCGTCTATCGGGAGAGCGTATTCAAGAACCCAACCAAGTCTACGACCAGCTTGCGGAGGTTCTTGGAGCCGATCATCTGGTACTGCACAGCCCGTTTCTCGTCTCTCAGACGGCCGGGATGCTCGCAGCTAGTGTCACTCCCGCAGAAATCAAAGATGAGATCGGGCCCTCCGGATTTTCGGTAGTTCCCAAAGTCATTAAATCGTTTCTGCAGAGAGAGGTAGATGAAAAGTGGCGTGACCAAAACGGGGCTCCGTATCTCACAATCGAGCAGCACATCGAACTATTGAGCATGATTGCTGACGAAATGTGGTACCAGTCGAGCAATAGCCTACCGGTTGAAGTGATTCAACTTGTTGTGGAAACACTAATGGAGGAGTGGCGCCTGACTCAAAGGGTCCGGGTCCAGGTGGCCGGACGAGTCAAAGCTCACGCACTATTACCCAGAGCCTCGACTCGCAGCAATCGAGCATTTGATCACGAGGAATTCCTGAATTACTTTTTAGCTGAACGGCTCAATGTACTGTTAGAAGATTTTACCCATGAAGATCCATTGCGTTGTTTCCTCGAAAAGCACTCCCTCCCAAAGATTGTTGGTAGATGGATTAGCGTGATTCGCCCTCGATCACCTAAACAGGTTGGAGACCTTTTTGCTTACTTGAGTTCGCTGGCAAGTAGTGAGGTCCGGTCCACTTATCTCAAGCAGAATCTGGGCCTACTAGCCTCGAGCGTGGCTTCGGCCGTTACTTCAATCGCCGAGGTGAAGCTAAAGTCTATGTATTTTGAAGGCGCTGAATGGAAAGGGTCGACACTAGCCAAGGTAACGTTTAACCGTTGCACTTTCCTAGACGTCGTCATTAATGACTGCGAGTGGGTCGACTGTCATTTCATTAACTGCCAGATTAACGGTCTAACTTATAACGTGACCACAAGGCTGGATGGTTCACATTTCGACGAAAACTGCCATGTGCTAGGGCTATTAAAGGATGAATATGGTTCAGCCATGTTTCGCACTTATATTCCTGAAAAATGTCAAATTATCCTTGAATCATTAGGTGCGCACTTCCCAACTGAACAGCAGCCTCGATCTATTCAGATTAGGCCAATTAGAAACAATTTGCGGGGTTGCCTAGAAGCATTCTTGAGGATCTTCAGTCGAACTACTGGTGCAACAGAGAGTCTGATTGACCTAAAGCTCGGTAAGCGAGCACCTTTGTTCCGAAACTCGGTGCTGCCAATGCTGATCGATTATAGTTTGGTCAGAAAAACTGACTACCGTGGCAAAGGCCAGCAAGCCCGCTTTGAGCTAGCGTACCCAGTTGAACAGATTCTAAAAGCTGAGAATCCAGAAGCCTCCTCGCCTAATAATCTAGTCGGGTTTTGGGAGAAGCTTCGAGACTGAATAGTGAGGTGGCCCTGGAAGAGCTATCACACGGCCTAAGGACCTGACCTGACCCCCACGAGAACGAGTCCACCCTCTAAGTTAGACTCGGAGCCATTTGGAGTCCAGCCCGGGGGGGTAAACTCTCAGCCTGCGTCCTGGGCAAAATGGCTGCTTGAACCACGCAAACACGGCCAGCATCTCAGCGAGTGCTTCCGTCCAGTTGAGGTATACCCTAGCCCACGCATCCAGGTCCACCATCCGCTGCGTGCTGTGATACCCCTTGCCACCACCTCTTCGATGCCTCGTCCCTCCGGCAGCGCTTGTTCCACCTTCTCGGCCGCTTCCGTCAGGGTCTTCACCATGGTCTGCGTGTCCCCTCGATCGGCTCCCTGTACCGTCACCGAGACAATCGCTCCGGTCTCCAGATCCACTGCATGCTCCGCCTTGTGCGCCAGGTGCGTCCGCCCGTCCTTCATTCTGGTAATCCGCGCATCCGCATCATGCGGGTGCTTCCAAACCCGGTTCGATCCTTTGCCCGTGCGCTTGCGGTCCAGTTTGGCCAGATCTTCCCGTCGCGGCGTCTCAATCCCGGAGGCTTTCGCCAGCTCCATCAAAAACTCTTCATACCCCTGCTCGCTGTCCCGGCGCACGATGCTGCGCAGCGCTGCATTCGCTTCCAGCGTAGTGGCATCGATGCCGATCGTCTTGCCCCGCAGCAGGCCGCTCGCCCCGATCCGCTTCAGTACCCAGTCAAAGACTGCTTCGTGGGTAGCCACATCGATCAGTCGTCGGGTTCGGGAGATCGTGGAGTGATCAGACGGCGACTCGCTCACTTTCAATCCCAGAAACTCTCGCAGTCCCAGAGAATCGCTGGCTCTCCAGGCAATTCCTCGTTCCGTTCCGATCCCTTCGAAATACCCCACCAGCAGCAGCCGAAAGTACACTCCCGGAGCCAGGCTCGGTCGCCCCATCTTGCCTGCATAGAACTTCGCACACAGTCCCTCCACGAAGTCGTCAAAGCCGTGTTCGTTGAAAAGGCCATTCAGTCTTTCGTAGAAGGGATGGCCGGCGGTGCGGGGCAGCTCACTGGTGGCGACCCACAGGTCTTCTTGCTGTCGACGTTTCTTTTTCCCCATTGCCATGGGGTCAGTCTAGTGTCGCTGTGTGACCCCTTATCCTCGACTTTCACCACGGGCTGCTAGGGCGCGAAGCGGACCCTTGACGGCGAGGACCGATCTGGAACGATTCGCGGTGAGGGAAAGGAAATCAGAGCCGACCGAGCTTCTGAGCCAGTACACCTGGGGCTCAACTGCTCATCCTTGAAATTGTGCGATAGCTAACCCGGCCTACGGACCCTCATCCGGATGATAGTAGCCGGAGCCGACCAGGATCGGCAGACCATAGACCACGACCCTCTTGACGAAAGTCACCTTGCGTTCCAGCCTCCTGGTGGAAGGGTTTACAGCCGAGTAGTAGAGGAAGGATTCCCCGAAGGCGTCCCCTACGCCTATGAGATCTTGACCTTCAAGCGATGCGTTGATGTAGGGATCTAGCTCGGATACGCCGTACAACCGGCTGAAAGGATCTCCGTTGAACAGAGAGCTTCCGTAGGTATCCACGCCGAACAAGTAGATCGAGCCGTTCCCCCAACGCGGATCGGTGGTCAGGGATCGGACGGCGAAGTATCCCTGCGACTCCAGCTCCATCGCGGCGCAACGGACAAACTCCTGCAGCTTCTCTTTGGAAGGATCAGCGTCAAGCCCCATGGCGTGGACCTCTTCACTTCTGCACGTTCCGGGTAGGTCGCGGCGATAGATCCCCGCGCCGATCGTGGCGAGGGTCCCGTCCCAGTCGATGCTCTTGAGGTAGGAAGCCTTCGGTTCATCTCTGCCGGTCGCCGGGTTCGTGAAGGAGTAGTAGATCCAGCCATCTCCGGCGCTGTTCACGATGCGATGCTGTTCCCGGTACCAGTCGTTGCCGAAGGCGTCGATCAGCAGTCCCCACGGGAGCCCTTCTCTCGAAGGATCGGGTGGGTAGACGAACGATCGAGACAGGTCGGACATGGGGGTCACTTCGTCGACGAAGACATAGGTCGGGCCGCTTTTCCAACGCTCGTCCTCGTTAAAGGCCCGGCGGGCCTCCTCAAAGCCCACTTCCTGGACGAACTCGTAGGCGCATTGAACGAACGCTTCAACGCCCTCCGGGGAGCGAACGGCGCGAGCAGTGATGGAGTGATCCGCGCAAGACAGTGGTTCAGCGGTGCCCCCCTGGGCAACGAGAGTCGGCGTAGCGGCGCAAAGTAGGATTGAGGAAATCAGGAATAAGGAGAAGTTATGTTTCATAGTCTGCCCCATTTTCTCACACCCACCCAAACAAGCCCACCGGAGAGGACCGCTCCTTAACCAGGGGCGGTAGTGAGAACCCTGTAGAGCAGGCCGAAGACGGGGACGGCCAGCAGAACGATGAGCGGCCAGATCACGCGCCAGATCACACGCTGTAGGGCCAGGATCGCCGCGTACACGTGGCGCACCAGATCCGGATTTCAAGATCGAGCTCCGCCGGCGTGCCGGAAAAACTGCGTGAACCCAGGAGTCGACCTCGATCAGGACTTCCGCCAGCTCCACCCTTGGCAGGCGTTCGGCAACGAGGTCGTTCAGCTGAAGGACCTCGTTGGGCAACTCCTCCATTGAAGCGGGCGAGAGCACGATCCGACCCTCCTCCAGGCGCAGGGTCTCCGACTCGGTGATCTCGGTCTCACCGAGATGTTGGATGACTGCCTCCGTCGAGTTGGCGAGTGCTTCGAGGTGCTCTCTGGGTTCCTGCTCGAGACCGAGGATCCAGAGAAAGTCCCGTGACCGGAGCATCGAGAAGCCGAGGTGTTCCCGAACCTCGGTGAAGTGCTGTGAAGCGCGTTTGCTCGCGTCGAGCGTAGGATTGAATCTCGTCCGGGCTGACCTCGAGCTGGTCCGCGACAAAGCAGGCGCCCGAATCGCGGAGCTGCGCTCAAATTGCGCGGAACGAAGCCGAGGTAGCGAAGTGCACAAAGCTGAAGCGCGAGCCCCAAGCGGTTTGCTGCCCCCCGCCGGATGGCGACGAGGTCTCGGTCGGCACCCGTCAGCGTGAATGCTCTGATCAGGTCATCGCCCGGGATTTACTCGGGAAAGCTGGCCAACCTAGCCAACTCAGTCTCTGAGACAATGGATGCCGGCA